>NZ_VLKR01000004.1:117603-245823 GCF_007830445.1 Sphingobacterium siyangense
CTTGCTTGCTTGCTTGCTTGCTTGCTTGCTTGCTTGCTTGCAGTGATCAACACATTTAGTTGATCAGCCAGACAAAAAGTAGAATAAGCCATTGCATAAGAATACATAGCCAAAATGGTTTGCTACTTGGTTCTGTTAAGATTTCGAGTACATGGATAAACTTCGATCGTACGATCGCATAAAAGCTATCGTTCTTGTCTAAATCGAGGGCATCAAATCTCACTTTATTCAGACCAAAAATGACAATTCGTCGCACCCAAGGGCTCTCGATTTTATTATTTTTCACGTCATTGATCAATTTAAGTTTTGCAAAAGAATAATCAGCGACATTTTGTATTACATCGGGCTGATTCGATTGAAAAATTAATAATACTTTATCAAATGCCGGAAGAATGAGATCATCCTGCCTTTCTTCTACAACAAGACTTGCAATCTTTGAAAATACATATTTGTTGCTAAAAATAAAAAGTAGTACAGGTAGCAGGATCAGTCCAATCAGCCAAATGAATTTAGCTGCGGCTTGCGCAGGACTGACCGTCGAAAAGAAAGCTTCATGACTAGCCTTAAACTGAAAACTGCCAACCACCAAATACAGTAAAGTCGAAACAATAGCCAGCAAATAATATTTGACTAAGGTTTTCGTCCCCAATACGCTTAATTTTTTTAAATACGATAACTGTGTTTTCATCCTGCTATAATTAATTACGCTAATTTAACATTATTCACCAAACATTGATTCCTAGGTTTAATTCCCGATCGCTTTCATTTTAAATTCGCCAGGAAAAAATTTTTATTCGTTGATCCACGTTAGCTCCACCCCTATTTATTCCGTTACAAATAATTTATAAAAAATTTGCGTAGTCAAATAACTACACTTATATTAGTAGTCAAATAAATCAATATGAACTTAAGACGAGATGTTTTCCAAGCTATAGCAGACCCAACCAGAAGAGCGATCTTACTTCTTCTAGCCTCACAAGCCATGACTGCTGGTGCAATTGCAGCCAATTTCAATACGGCAAGACCGACCGTTTCAAAACATTTGCAAATATTGACGGAATGTGAATTATTAAAGTTTCAACAAAATGGACGCGAGATATATTATCAACTCAACCCATCGAAGATGAAAGAAATTGCGGATTTTATTGAACCTTTCCGTCAAATGTGGGACGACAGATTCAATAAATTGGAAGCTATTATGCAAAACTACAAAGACAAATAATATGGAGCCAAAAACTAACGTCCAGGCGGAGGATAATAAACAGGAGATTGTCATTACAAGGGAATTCGATTTACCTGTTGAACTGCTCTTCAAAGCATATGAGGATCCCGAAATTTTCGAGCAGTGGATGGGAACCAAAGTCCTGAAATTGGAAAATAAAAAGCATGGCTCCTATGCCTTTGAAACTTCGCACAACGGCCAGGTCATGTTCAAAGCAAATGGAGCGATACACGAATTCCTCCCCAATCAACGCATCACACGGACTTTTGAAATGGAAAACAGCACATTTCCCGTACAGTTGGAATATTTAACATTTGAAAAAATAAGTGCAGAACGCAGCAGGCTTCACATCCATATAATATTTCAGTCGGTCGCATTTCGGAACCAGCTGTTACAGATGCCTTTTGCGCGAGGAATCAATATGGCGCACAACAGATTACAAGAAATTCTTGCTAAACTTACCTAAAGCACTACATGATGAATCTAAAAATTGAACATTTTTTTGAAAATGCGACAAGATGGAATGAAGAATTCAATCTGTTGAGAGAAATTGTCCGTGGCAATAAAACACTGCAAGAGGATTATAAATGGATGCATCCTTGTTATACATTTGAAGGTAAAAATGTCGTATTGATACACGGGTTTAAAGAATACTGTGCGCTGCTATTCCATAAAGGTGCATTATTAAAAGATCCCAAAAATATACTGATCCAGCAAACCGAAAATGTTCAGTCAGCCAGACAGCTTAGATTCACCACTATTGAGCAGATAGAATCATTGCGAGAAGTGATATCGACATATATTCAGGAGGCCATCGAAATTGAAAAATCAGGCAAGAAAGTTGACATGCGAAAAGCTGCCGATTACCCTGTAGCGGAAGAATTTAAGCGTGCCTTAATTGAAGACCCTTTACTTCAAAAAGCTTTTCAATCACTTACACCAGGTCGACAAAAAGGGTATCTATTTTACTTTAACCAGGCAAAACAAGAGAAAACACGTGCGGCGAGAATCGAAAAATATTACCAGCATATTCTAGATGGAAAAGGTATCGATGACTAACATATTTATTACAGTTTATCCGTTATATATTTGTCTATAAAGAGTAGATTTGTCTACAATCAAATAGACAGAACCAGACCAAAACGAACGATTATAGCTATTATTGCAATCCGATATAGTCAATTCGTCGACTAATATATAGCTGAATTCACATGAATAAAAAATTTGTATTGCTCATCTGCGGCCTATTGCCCATTTTTTCACAAGCACAGAAAAAGAACAACGCAACACAACGCCCCAATATCGTCTTTATCCTAACGGACGATTTCACAGCCCAAGCATGGGGCGTATATGGCGGTATTTTAAAAGATTTTGTCAAAAATCCGAATATTGAAAAATTAGCCAGTCAGGGGGCGGTACTCAATAATACATTCTGTACCAATTCAATTTGCACCCCTAGCCGTGCAAGCATACTGACAGGACAGTACAGTAATAAAAACCAAGTCTACACACTGGAAGATGCGTTGGATCCCGATAAGGAAAATATCGCCAAGGATCTGCACAATGCGGGCTACCAAACTGCTGTGTTTGGGAAATGGCATCTGAAAAAAAGGCCAAGTGGATTTGACGATTTTAAAGTTCTTCCTGGACACGGTGTTTATCATAACCCGACTTACCTCTCTAAAGACAACTGGAATGATAAGGAAGAGGCCGGTACACCTTACGAAGGCTATGTAGATGATATCACCACAACGATGAGTCTGGATTGGTTAAAATCACGCAACCCCGATAAACCCTTCTTCTTAATGTGTCATTACAAAGCGACGCATGAACCCTTTGATTTTGCCGAGCGATTCAAAGATTACTACAAAGATGTGGAGTTTCCTTATCCCCCAACATTTTTGGATTCAGGAGCAATCACAAGTGGACGCTCTTTTGAAGGGCAGCCCTTGGAGGAGCTTGGCCACCGTTATGAGCAAGCTTCGGTAGGCCCCTTTTGGACATCTTATCCTGAGCTTCCGTTTTCAACAAAAGGAATGGACCCTTTGGAAGCCCGTAAAAAGATCTACCAAAAGTTCCTCAAAGATTATCTGCGTTGCGTCGCTGGAATCGATGATAATCTAGGGAAAATTATGCGCTATCTTACAACGGCAAATTTGGACGAAAATACCGTTGTGATCCTGGCTTCCGACCAAGGATACTTCTTAGGAGAACACAATTTTATGGATAAACGATTGATGTACGAAGAATCACTGCGCATGCCTTTTGTGATCAGCTACCCCAAAGAAATCAAAGCTGGTAGTCGATTAGACGACATGATTCTAAATATCGATTTCGCTGCACTATTTGCAGACTATGCCGGCATCAAAAAACCCGCCTACATCCAAGGCGAAAGCTTCCGGAATAACCTCAAAGGAAATACATCCAAAGCATGGCGGTCTGCCATGTATTACCGTTACTGGCAACATGCACCAATACGCCCGGCGCATCTTGGAGTCCGTGATGAACGCTACAAACTGATCTATTTCTATGGACAGCCATTAGAAATGACGGGCAGCGACTCCAAAACAACAGCTCCTGCTTGAGAATTTTATGACCTGCAGCAAGATCCCATGGAAACACACAATGCCATTCTAGACAAAAAATATGTCAAAGAAATTGATCGGTTAAAGAAAAAGTTGGCTAAACTTAAAGCTGAAGCAGGCGATGATGATGCAACAAGACCAGCTTTTCAACAGGTTCTCAAACAAGAAAACTTATCGCTCCCGCAACCATAGGCGGCGACCGCAGCTCAATTATAGTGCAAAAAAAGGGATCCAACACGACACATTTGGATCCCTTTTTTCTTAAACTGATCTGTTAAACAGCAGTATAACCACCATCAACTAGGTAATACCCACCGGTCATAAAAGACGATTTATCCGAACTTAGAAAAAGAACCAGCTCAGCGACTTCCTCTGCCTTTCCCAAACGTCCAATGGGGTGTTTACTGATTAACGCATTGATATGCTCTTTATCCAACTTAGCCAATAACGGTGTATCAATATAACCAGGTCCAACCGCATTACAACGAATATTTTTTTGACCATATTCTGCGCCGATGTTCTTTGTCAGTCCCACTACAGCATGTTTGGCTGAAGTATAAGCACTTGACATAGGCGCAGCCACAGTACCATGAATGGAAGCCATATTGACAATAACACCGCCTCCATTCCTCTCCATGGCTTCTATTTGATATTTACATCCATAAAATACGCCATTGAAATTAATATCAATTACTTTTTTCCATCCATCGAGACTGTAATCTCCCGTTAGTGCAGCCTCCCCGCCAATACCAGCATTATTGCATGCAATATCAAGCCGGCCAAATGTCTTGACGGCGTAACCAACCAAGGCTTCATTGTCAGCGGGAGATGAGCTATCTGCTTTGAAAAACACAGCTTCTCCTCCTAGAGATTCAATTTGTTTTACGGTTTCATTCCCCGCTTGCTCGTTGATATCCGAGATAACGACCTTTGCACCTTCTTTACCATAAGCCAATGCAACTGCCAGTCCGATCCCCGAACCCGAACCTGTTACTAAAGCTACTTTATCCGCTAAAATTTTCATATGATATAAATTTTATGATACAGACAATTTACTAAAAGCAATGCGAAATTAAGTCGAAAAGGCCATTTACTTCAGTTAAAACGAAACTAAAATGACATTTCTCGGCGGCTTAGTTCTGTAGCTGCGGATATTTTTTATATAATCTATCCAAAAACAAACGCCCCATCAATTGAAGCCTCGCCTGTGTTTCAAACATACCTGAACCTGGAGAAATAATACCATGCGGCATACGCTGAACAGTGCCGTAATAAATAATATCGAGCCCATTTCCATTGACGTCAAGATGCATTTTCTTAGGTTTCAAGCCCATGACAGAGCCCATGCGTGTTACTTTTTCAGAATTAGTAATCTGCGCAGTTCGCGCATCGAGCAAGGTTTCATGATCAAAAACCAAATGGTCTCTCACCTCCCCCTCATCAAAAAATATGTAATGCAACTCGTTGTTGCTAAGCACCAGATAAGAAGCGTTATCCCGTTCATTATAACGAGCCTTTACACCTACAGCCGCCCAAGCAACAGTCTTGGCCGCTGTAGCTGCAGCTGAAGCAACTTTGTCCCCAACTGTTGCAATATACGCACATTGCGTAAAGGCGTCGATCGGAGCGCCGTTCAATTGTTTTCTTAATTCACTAAATTCATCACTTAACAATTCATCCTTTACGCCTGGAGCTAGGGCAATCCCAGATTCACCTTCATACTTTTTGGCCGTCTCCTTTTGCTTTTTCATCATCATAAGAGAAATGAATACACAAGCCACAACGATAACGGCAAAAATACCAATGTACAACATCATAAAATAAAATTTAGAATGGGTTTATAATTCAATAAAAATCCAGAAAGTGAACAACCAATTCAGGTTTCCTCTTTCTGGTACGATCGACTACAAAAATTTTGCCAGACTAAAGAATTTTATCCGGGTAGTGAATATTATTTAAAGCAGTCTGGTGCATATCAACCCAAATATCATTGTTTGACTGCTGTATAAGCCAATTTGGAGAGCTTCGCATGTCGGCATCCTCATCATTATTGTAAATGGATGGAAAATCAGACTCTTTGGCCCTAAGTAAAACAACGATCGTACCAGCCATGAGCAAAGGGATATCGCCTAAAACGAGATTATAAAAGCCATCTTCAAGCAATCCCGGACTAAAACGCTGTAAACTGTCATAACTACGTTCCAATTTGCCAATCAATTTTTCCAGTTCATGTGGATAATGAACCTCAACATAAGACTCAAACAAAGCCGAACCTTTATTGTAGAACCCCGCTTTCATGAGGTTTAATGCTTCATTTCTATAAACCTGCAACCAACGATCCGAAGCTAGATCATGATATTCCGTCTCTACCTCTTTACCATCACGTTTCAAGGCCCAAAGCTTAAGCTCCTCAAGCCGTTCTGTTGTTTCCATTCCATTTTTTTCCATAAGACTATCGCTGCCGCTCTTTGAGTTCCAATTGCAATAGAATATCCCGTTTCTTACCTTCGATTAAAGACAAATTGCCCGCAACAAAAACACCTTTCTGTCCCGAATTTTTGCTAATACCATACACTGATGATTCATCGTCAGGATCTGATGCACCTTCGTAGCGAAATAAATAGTCAATTCTGTACTGATCTGCATCAGCCAACAAATCGTCAAATTCAATATTATAGTCTATTGTATAGCCTAAGTCGTTTAACTTTTCCAAAGCAACACTTGCAGAGGAGTACCCATGCATTCTTTCCATAGTTGATTGTTCTAAATCCGATCTAAATTCTAATTTTTATTATAAAACGATTGACAAAAGGGTTTTGTTTTCCGCAATTTGAAATAGTTTATTCAAAATCATATTTCTACTTTTGTGCTACCAAACACGATGAAATATGGCAAATCTAGCAGCACCAGCGTATCAGCATACACCTCAACTCGCTTTTCAACGATTACTCGATGTCTTATATACCTTACGGGTTGAATGTCCCTGGGATAAAAAACAGACTATGGAATCCCTTCGACATTTGACTATGGAGGAAATGTATGAATTAACCGACGCCATTTTGGAAAAAGATTATCCAGAAATCAAAAAAGAACTTGGTGACGTCTTGATGCATCTGGTATTCTATACCCGCATTGCCGAAGAAGAAGGACATTTCAACATCGTAGATGTACTCAATGCAATCTGTGATAAATTGATTACGCGCCATCCCCACATCTATGGCGACACCAGTGCTGATACAGAAGATCAAGTCAAGTCCAATTGGGAAACAATCAAGCTCAAAGAAGGCAATACATCTGTTCTTGCTGGTGTCCCAAAAGGCCTACCCGCTTTGGTAAAGGCCTATCGTATCCAAGATAAAGTTCGCGGTGTCGGCTTTGACTGGGAAGATAAGAAACAAGTATGGGAAAAAGTAGAGGAAGAGCTTGCCGAATTTAAAGCCGAATTTAATCTGGAGACAGCGCTTCCAATGGATCAGGAAAAAGCAGAAGGGGAATTTGGCGACCTTTTATTCTCCTTAATAAATTATGCACGGCATATTGGCATAAACCCTGAAAATGCACTTGAACGCACCAACAAAAAATTCATTGAACGGTTTACCTATTTAGAACAAAAAGCCGCTGAAAATAAGCAACAACTGCAGGAAATGAGTCTAGAAGAAATGGACGTTTATTGGAATGAAGCTAAAAAATTAAAAAAATAACGCAATCCCTAAAAAGGGAGTCACGGACCGAATTTAATTCGACTTTGTCAAATTTATGCGTAAATTCGCAGGAATATGGAAACAGTTGTTAGCGGTATCAGAAGTACCGGAAAATTACATTTAGGAAATTACTACGGCGCATTGAGCAATTTTGTGAAAATGCAAAACGAATATAATTGCTTTTTTTTCATTGCGGATTTACATTCACTAACGACCCACCCCACTCCTCATGGACTTCAGGGAACGGTTCGTCAAGTTATTGTTGAATATTTAGCTGCAGGAATAGACCCCGAAAAATCGACTATTTACGTTCAATCAGATGTTCCAGAAGTTGCGGAACTCTATCTATATATGAATATGAACGCCTATCTCGGCGAGCTAGAACGCGCTACAGCATTTAAAGATAAAGTTAGAAGCAGTCCAGATAATGTTAACGCAGGTTTATTGACCTATCCGGTCTTGATGGCCTCTGATATATTGATTCACCATGGCACAAAAGTGCCCGTAGGTAAAGATCAGGAACAGCATTTGGAGATGACGCGGACTTTTGGAAATCGCTTCAATCGCTTATACAACGTAGATTATTTTAAAGAAGCGTTTGCGTTCTCCTACGCTGACAAATTGGTGAAAGTTCCCGGACTTTCAGGCCAGGGAAAAATGGGTAAATCCAATGGTGAAGCAGATTGTATTTATCTATCGGACAGTGAAACCGTAATTCGTAAAAAAGTGATGCGCGCTGTATCCGATTCTGGTCCGACGGAAATGAACCAGCCTAAGCCTGAAGCTATCCAAAATCTTTTTGATTTAATGAAGGTCGTATCTACTGCAGATACGTTACAGCATTTTGATGAACTCTATAACAAATGCGAAATTCGTTATGGTGATTTCAAAAAACAATTGGCAGAAGATATGGTCCTTGCAACCAACGATGTACGCTCCCGTATAGAGGATATATCAAACGATGATGCATACATTGCTAAAGTTGCAAAAATGGGCGCTGAAAAAGCAAGCGAATCCGCGCACAAGACGCTGAAAGAAGTTCGTGAGATTATTGGTATTAAAAGATTTTATTAAGCTAGAAATAATATGCACATCGCTATCGTTGGAAATATAGGTGCCGGCAAAACAACATTGACCGAAATGTTGGCCAGTCACTTTAAATTTGAACCTCAGTTTGAAGCTGTAGACAACAATCCTTATCTGGAAGATTTTTATTCGGACATGAAACGCTGGGCATTCAATCTTCAGATTTTTTTCCTCAACAGTCGCTTTAGACATATTGTAAAATTGCAGGAAACTGGCATTGATATGATTCAGGATCGTACCATTTATGAAGATGCTTATATCTTTGCCGAAAACTTGTATGATATGGGTTTAATGAGCGCACGTGATTTTGAAAACTATAGTAATATTTTTCAAAGCATTATCCATTATATCAAACCGCCAGATTTATTGATTTACCTCAAAGCCTCTGTCCCTACCCTGGTGAATAATATCCAAAAAAGGGGGCGTGACTATGAATCCGCAATTCGCTTGGATTATCTGTCGAAACTGAACGATAAATATGATAAATGGATCAATAATTACAAAGAAGGTAAGGTCATGATTCTGGACAAGGACAACCTGGATTTCACCACAAACCCAGAGGACCTCGGCAATATCATTCAAAAAATCGAAGCCGAATTATACGGATTATTCGAATAATTGCGATATCAAAAAGCCTGTAAGACACTTAATTTTACAGGCTTTTTGATAAACTCGCATTTCCTCAGCCAACGATAAATAGTAAAAAATGAAATTTTTAGGTATTATTCCTGCCCGATATGCATCGAGCAGATTCCCTGGAAAACCGCTGATCGACATCGAAGGAAAAACGATGATTCAGCGGGTCTACGAACAGGTCAAAAAATCAACAAAATTAAACGATGTTGTTGTAGCAACTGACGACCAGCGCATCGCCGAAACTGTACGTTCTTTTGGTGGCGAAGTTGTCATGACCGCAGAGCACCATCAATCGGGAACTGATCGTTGTGCTGAAGTCATCACCAATATAGAAGGTTATGATGTTGCCATCAATATCCAGGGTGACGAACCCTTTATAGACCCCGCACAAATTGATCTTTTAGCACATTGTTTTGAAGATACCACTACGCAGATAGCGACCCTAATCAAGGAAATTACTGCGGAGGAGGAACTATTCAATGTAAACATCCCTAAAGTTGTCCGAAACACCAAAGGAGAAGCCATCTACTTTAGTAGGCAGACCATTCCTTTTTTAAGAGCTGTGGAAAAAGATCAATGGTTACAAAGGCAAACATTCTATAAACATATCGGAATATATGCTTACCAGGTAGATACATTAAAAGCCCTGACACAACTTCCTATTTCTATGCTAGAAGAAGCAGAGGCTCTGGAACAGCTACGCTGGTTAGAAAATGGCTACGCCATTCAAACGGCAATTACAACGCATGAAACTGTCGCCGTAGATACAAAAGAAGACCTCGCTAAAATATTAAGACTATTTTTTAATAAATAGTAAAGCTTACCGGTGTTCGGTATAGTATAACGACCGGACACCTTCCAATAGTACCTGCTTATCCGAATCACTTAATTTGATCATCTGCGCTTTTGCTTTGATCAATTCATCCAATTGCAATTTGGTACTCACACCAACGAGTGCTGTACCAACAGCTGCGTTAGAAAGCACATAAGATAGTGCAACAATCATATTGTCTTTTCCGATACGTTTGGAAAGATTTGCCAAGTTTCTCACGATATGGGCCACCTCTCCTGAACTATACTGAAGAAAAGGTTCAATAGGTTTGTTGATGAGAACACCTTTGGCTAATACACCGCGTACGACGATACTTACACCCCGCTCTTCCAACAAGCCACTGATTTCTTCTTCTGGTCTTCTATCCAATAGACTGTATTGCATCATTACTGAGGCAATGTCAGATTTGGACAAAAATGCCTTGATAACGTTTGGGCGAATTGATGAAAGGCCGTAAGCACGGATTTTCCCTTGTTTCTTCAACAACTCAAACGCTTCAACAATCTCCTCTATCGGATCTTCTATTGTACCACCATGTAACTGATAGAGGTCGATGTAATCCGTTTTTAAACGTGACAACGAACCTTCTACAGCCTTGATAATATAGTCCTTCGAAGCCTTCCAATCCCAGCCGGATCCATCTGCACGCCAAAGGTTACCAACTTTCGACGCCAAAACAATATGCTTGCGAAAGCTTTGCACACTCTCCCCGACGATCATCTCGTTTAGGCCTTTATCGTAGAGATCAGCGGTATCGAAGAAAGTGATCCCTTTCTCGTAAGCTTTTTGGATAATATCTTTGGATTGTTTGGACTGATTGCTTTTTAAAGACATACAGCCCAAACCTATTTCCGAAACGATTAAGCTTGTATTACCTAATTTACGTTGTTCCATCTGCACCAATATCAAGCAATTCTACCTCAAATACCAATGTGCTGTTTGCAGGAATTTCACCTGTTGCCCGTTCGCCATAGGCTAATCTACTAGGTATAAAAAATTTATACTTTGCACCTTTCGACATTAACGGGATTCCAATCTGCCAACCCTTGATCACCTGACCCAAGGATAGTTTCAATGGCTCCTTACGATCGTATGAGCTATCAAATTGCTTTCCATTGAGTAAGGTACCTTTATAATGCACTGTTACCTCATCGTCACTTTTTGGTTTTGGACCTTCCGCCTCATTTAGAACAAGATATTGAATTCCTTCAGCTGTAGATTTCATCCCAACAACCTTTGCATTTTCGGCAAAAAATTTATCTTCTTCAGCACGGCTAGCAGCCTCTTTTTTAGCACGAACATCCATGATCGCCTGCTGGATAACAGCTCTTCCTTGGCCTTCTTCCAATAGCGATTTCTCCCCTTTCAAGACATCCGAAATTGCTTTTGCAATAACATCTGACTTCAAGTAATCGATCTCAATAGATTTTAATGAATTTCCGATATCGGCACCAAACGCATAAGACACAGAATCGGCCTTCGTTTTCAGTTGATTTGTTGTACTTGATTTAGTTGTGACGACCTTCTTCTTCGCCGTCATGTTCGTTTTTTTTTGTTGGGCAAATCCTGTGACTGTTGTCAAGGATAATAGGGCTAATGCAATATACTTCATGTTTGTTTAACGGTGCTTCTGCACGATTTCATTTATAATTTCCTGCGTGATATTAGGGTAATCAACTTCAACCCTAGATTTACTGTTGAGCCAGGCTTCTATCGCCAGCATGTTTTTCTGTTTTAAGCTCGAAATTACAGGCACCCCCATCTCCTCCAATGACGCTGCATTCAAATGCTGCTCATATTGGTTTTTCATCGGGATAACTAACAGTTTCTTTTTCAAATATAACGCTTCTGCCGGTGTTTCAAAACCTGCCCCACATAAAACTCCAGAAGAAGATGCCATACTATCAATAAAAGATTGGTTATTGATCGGTCTTATCGTTACATTTTTCATGTCAAATGCCTTCGAATTATGTTTGCTAAAAACATCCCACTTCACATCTGGAAACTTCATCAAATGCTTTAAAAGATGCGCATCGTCATATGCCGGGAGGTAAACCGTATAATGTCCCTGCTCTGTCACATTCAATTCACGAACAGCATTACGGATAACCGGTTGGTAAATATTCTTGGCGTACCGCTTAAAATGGAAACCATAGGAATGGGTAGACGGGGCATAATTTTTCATAATAAATTTGCCCAACATATCACTATCTTCTGGCTTAGGACTCGATGGATCTAAGGCAGCAATCTGATGGCTCAACCCAATGCATTCCAAATCTTTTGAATGACAAGCCCAAGCAGAAATTGGTTCAAAATCATTGATCACCAAATCATAGTTTTCTATGGGCAAGCTCTTAATTTCATTCGTAAATTTACGAATCGTCGAACTCATAAATGTTTTCCACAGATCTACTCCGCCGGATTTTCCAAAGATAAAACTCAACCCGTGAAAACGGTATTTCACTTCGAAAGGTAATGATAGATCTGCTTGAATTCCACTAACCAAAACATCGACTTCCCCTAACTCCCTCAAACAGGGGACAATATCCATTGCCCGGCTCAGATGTCCATTTCCTGTCCCTTGTACGGCATACAATATCTTCATAACGACTGTATTTTGTGTCGGCAAATTAATCAATTTTAACGAGTATCAATATTATTTTATTGTTTAGTTATGTTAAGAAAATATAAATTAACATCAATAAAAAAAGTTGTTAATCCATTTTTAATTTTCCTTTACGTATATTTAATATCAACAATTAATTAATAGCCAGTTTGATACCCCATGAAGTCTCTATTTTATAGAATGCTTTGCATAGTCTCCATGCTAATTTTAACATCGTGGGGATTTTTTGCTCATAAAAAAATTAATCATTATGCCGTCTTTGCGCTCCCTGCTCAGTTGGCTAAGTTTTATAAATCCAATATTGACCTTATTACCGAAAAAGCTGTTGATCCAGATAAACGCTGCTTCACAGACAGCGCTGAAGGCCCAAGACATTTTATAGATTTAGAGGACTACCGCAAGGAAAGTACAGTTGACTCCATGCCGATACATTGGTCACAGGCCAAAGAGAAATTTCAAGAAAGGCAATTGTTAAAAAATGGTATTGTGCCCTGGCAAATCAATCTTACTTATCAAAAGCTTGTTAAGGCCTTTCAAGCAAAAGATTATAAACGGATCATCAAACACTCAGCAGAACTCGGCCATTATATTGCTGATGCCCATGTTCCATTGCACACGACTAAAAATTATAATGGACAGCTGACGAATCAACTCGGTATACACGCATTCTGGGAGAGCCGCTTACCGGAAATGTTTTCAGAAAAATACAACCTTCGCGTTGGAAAAGCCAACTATATCAAAGATCCCTTAGCGGAAGCCTGGGGTATCGTCCGTGAAAGCAATCGCCTTGTGGATTCTGTATTGAGCATTGAAGCCCGGCTTAATCGTCAATTTAAGGCATCTCAAAAAAAATCTTTTATTGAGCGAAACAATCAATTGGTATGGACCTATTCCGACAGTTATGCTAGAGCTTATCATGAAGCCATGAACGGTATGGTTGAAAGGAGAATGCAAAAAACCATTTTACGCGTTGCTTCCTATTGGTATTCAGCCTGGCTCGAATCCGGCCAACCCGACTTGACTAACATCGAAAAAATAAAAAGCAGCGACAAGCAAGATCACATCGATATAACGGGGAAAAAGCGTATCGGCCGAGAAGAATGGATGTAAGAAGGTTACAAAATATCATCCGGACTACCAGTATTATTCACGCCGGACTATTTATTTTTTAGTCAGCTAAGCTACTTTTGCAGCGTAAAATCTAGGAAAGCATGTTGAATAAGAATATTACGTTAACAAACATTGCATTAGTGCTGAGTATTGGAGCTGCGACTGCTCAGATTAAAGACACAACCACTTTGGGCGAAGTCATCATTAATCAAAATCGCTTACAGATCCCTTTTTCAAAACAGAGCAAAAATATCCAAATATTGACGCAGGAAGATATACAGAGACTACCAAATCGATCAATCAACGAGTTGCTTAGCAATATCCCAGGCGTTGATATTCGTCAACGTGGACCATTTGGTTCGCAGGCAGATATAAGTATCGACGGTGGGTCTTTTGAACAGACGGCGATCCTACTCAATGGTGTTAAAATCACCGATCCACAGAGTGCCCATCACAATATGAACCTTCCGGTTCCTCTGGAGGCCATCGAGCGCATCGAAATCATTCGGGGGCCGGCTTCACGGATTTTCGGTATTAATGCACTAACCGGTGCCATTAACATCGTAACAAAGAAAATTGAATCAAATCAAATTAGCGCCCAGGTATATAGTGGTTCTTCATTCAAAGATAATGAGCAGACAAGTGCAGGCAAGTATTATGGTAAAGGTGTTCAGCTTGGCTCACAGTTCTTAACCAAGCAAACAAGCCACGGTTTATATTTTGGCCACGAAGATTCGAATGGACAACGCTATAATACAGCCTCCAACAATAATAAACTCTATTATGACGGGACATATCAACTGAATACATCCAATATGATAAAAGCCAATGTTGGCTATATCAACAATCAATTTGGAGCCAATGGTTACTATGCTGCACCGAGTGACAAGGAAGCTTATGAACAGGTTAAGACAGCTTTCGCTTCCCTGCAGTCCAAGCATCAATTAACACAGGCATTTTCCATCAGTCCACGCCTCAGTAATCGCTACAACGAAGATGAATATTGGTATTTAGGCCGAGAAACAACGAAAGGTAGATCCAAACATTACAGCAACGTCTTTGGAGCAGAAATTAATGCCACATTGGAGCAAAGTTATGGTACATTTGGCTTAGGATTAGAAAGTCGATTTGAACGCATCAATAGCACCAGTATTGGCGACCATAACCGGGAGAATTACGGCGGCTACCTTGAATTCAAAACAGAGGCGATCAAAAAACTGATGATCAACTCTGGTGCCTACATCAATTACAACTCAAAATTTGGCTGGCAGGTATTCCCGGGTCTAGATTTGGGATATGATATTACCGAACATTGGAAGATTGTAGTCAACGCAGGTTCTAGCCAGCGGATCCCTTCCTTTACGGATCTTTACACCAATCAGACAGCCAACGTTGGAAACCCCACACTGAGCTCTGAAAATGCCTATCAGATCGAAGGTGGTATAAAATACTTATCCAATCGGATTATTGCTCAAGCGGGCTATTTCCATCGAAGGATAAGCGATTTCATAGACTGGCAAAAAGAGGATGCCACTACAGGAAGCGGAACGATCATTCCCTGGAAACCAATAAATATTGGAAAAAATAAAATTGATGGATTCAATGCTTCATTCCGATATAATATCAATGATCCCAGCGCAACGACACGATACTTTACAACGCTAAGTTATAATTATCTCAACCCAAGCATAACATTAGCAGACGGGATACTATCCAAATATGCTATTGAAAGCTTAAGGCATCAAGTTATTGCCAACTTTACCATAAACCACAAGAACTGGATGTTAACTTCTGCAAACCGCTTTAATGAGCGTATCAGTTACAAATCTTATTTCATCGCTGACGTAAGAGGATCGTACCAACTCCACGACTTAAACATCTTTGTGGATGTTCAGAATATATTTGACAAGAGTTATATAGAAGCTGCCGCCGTTCCAATGCCCGGTCGTTGGTTTAGTATCGGCGCAAAATATAAACTGAACTATTAAACCCGATCAAATGGCAAAATCGGTTCTCTTCCCTTTTCCCATCAATTATAAAAAAGTCCCAAATGGAATGACCATTTGGGACTTTTCATTGTGCTATTGACACATAGAAGCATGTACCATGCCCTAGTTAAGAAAACGCCAACTATAAAATAAGTTACTTTTTCTTGGGAAGAACAGATAAAATTCCCCCAATTAAATGTTTTTGGAACTCGGGTTCGTCATAGGACTCATCGGTATGTCCAAGCCCGGTATAGAAGACTTTCCCTCCGTCGTAGGTCTGGGTCCAGGAGATTGGATGTTGATCCCCCATTTTTCCACCTTGGTAGCTTTTTTCATCCAAATTCATCAACACATGCAATCCGTCCTTCACGTCCTTGAAATTATACCATTCATCTTTGTGCCACCAGATCGGATCGAGGTGCTTGGTGGCCGCATGTTTTCTATCCAGCACATCAATTTTGGCTTTTTGTACGGCAGGATGAGATGCAAAATATGCCCCTACAAGGCCGTTATACCAGGGCCAATCAAACTCCGTATCCGTCGCTGCATGAATACCCACAAACCCTTTTCCTGATTGGATATACCGCACAAAAGCTTCCTGTTGCGCATTATCGAGAATATCGCCAGTTGTACTCAGAAAGATAACAGCGTCATATTTTTTCAATCCCTGATCTGTAAACAGAGCAGCATCCTCCGAATGATCAGATTTTATCTTTTCTTTATCTAGCAACTGTTTAAGTACCTGCGCACCCTTTTCGATGCTTCCGTGTCTAAACCCTTTTGTCTTGCTAAAGATCAATACTTGCCTTTGTGCCTGAACAGCAGCTGATATCCCCAACAGGAGAAACAGAAAAATGAAGATTCTATTCATGATATAAATGGTTATTATGATGATTTAAGTTTAGGTTTACTATTTTCCGCAACGAAATCGCGATAAAAATAGCTGTACAGAAATGCCGCGCATTCTCCCGATACACGGCTTTTCTGTTTTATTATTGTGTGATTAGCTCACGGTAAAAATCAAGACTTTCTATAATATCATCCTCAGAAACGTAGATATCATATTGACAACTGCCAATTTGGTCAAGCAATGCGAAACCGATCTGATTGGACAGGTTTTTCTTATCATTTCGCATCAGATCCAACAAGGCTGTATCAATGGATGAATCAAATGTGTAATCGTTGAAATATTTTCTAAAAGTTTGGATCAAATCGTTTAATTCATCCAAAGGCAAGCCATTCAATTTATGCGATAGATACCCCTCACAAATCATTCCTACTGCAATAGCTTCTCCATGTAATAAAGGTGAAGCATCGTTCAACAAAGAGTATCCCTCAATAGCATGACCAATTGTATGGCCAAAGTTTAAAATTTTACGCAGTCCTTTTTCTTTCGGATCCTCAAGGATAACACGGTTTTTGATCGAAACAGAATGTTTGACCAAAGAATTATCGATTTGATCGATCTCCAATGTTTTCACTCGCTCATAATAAGCCCGATCGAAGATCAGGCCATGTTTGATTACTTCAGCAAAACCTGAGATTAACTGACGTTGATCTAAAGTTTTCAAAAACTGGCTTGAAATAAAAACAGCCTGGGGTTGTGCAAAAGTTCCAATAATATTTTTCACACTTCCCATATCAATACCGGTTTTACCCCCTACTGATGCATCTACCTGGGAAAGTAAAGTCGTCGGAATTTGAATAAAATCCATCCCTCTTTTGAAAGTCGATGCGGCAAATCCTCCCATATCAGTCACCACACCACCGCCAAGATTGATCATCAATGAATGTCTATCAGCTCCGAAATCGAGCATATTATGCCATACACCAATACAGAAATCAATATTTTTATTTTCTTCGCCCGGATCTACTTCTATCACATCATAATTCGCTAAATTGGGTAAAGCTTGCTGAAATAGCGGCAAACAATTATCCAAAGTATTGGTATCCACCAATACGATGATCTTTGAGTAATTGCGCTCAGCTAAAAACGCCTCTAAAGAGGCCAACGTATCATCAAAATATACCTGATAGCCCAAACTTTCTATGACTTCCATTCTATGATTCTTTAAGGTTTAAGTTTTCTATTTACCAATATTGTTTAATATTACACCAATTTTATTTCCATCCCATCAAATTCAACAACATCTCCTGGTCTTAATTTGAGTCTTTTCCGGTAATCAACCTGCCCATTATACTTCACATACCCTTCCGCCACAACCCATTGAGCCATAGCACCATGCTCCACCCAATTTAAAGCTTTAAGTAACTGTATAAGCTGGATATATTCGCCCTCGATTTTAAATTCTTGCATTTCACAAAAATAGTGGTTTCACTGAGGAATACAAGAATTATCATCGTTTTAATGCTTACTAAATTGCTACATTTGCCTTATTGCAAATAAAGATTATGATTGAGAATTCTGAGCCCAAGACATTATCCTTTGATAATACAGAGATTGCTTTTAAAAGTAAAAGCGATAAGGATTTGGAAAGAGCGTATTGGTTATTCAAAATAATAGCGAATAACTTCTTGACAAAAGTAGGTCCGTCAATGACCAACTTTGCCCTGAACATAGGACTGCCTATCCAAGGCATTATCCGTAAAACAATCTTCAAACATTTTTGTGGTGGAGAAACCATCGCGGGTTGCGAAGCAGCAATCAACGAATTGGGAGAGAATGGTGTAGGGACAATATTGGATTATTCCGTTGAAGGAGAAGAAACAGAAAGTGCATTTGACGCCTGCTGCGAAGAGGTATTACGTACCGTAGTTGCGGCCAGTAAAAACAAGTACATTCCATTTTCAGTATTTAAACCAACTGGATTAGGACGTTTTGAGTTATTTGAAAAGGTCAACGCCAAAGAAACTTTAACAGAGGCAGAACAAGGAGAATACCAACGCATGTTGGATCGTACTGACCGTATCTGTAAAGCATGTCATGCCGCCGGTGTAAAAGTTTTAGTGGATGCTGAACATTCATGGATTCAAGATGCGATCGATGATATTGCACGTGAAATGATGGAAAAATACAATATGGAGAAACCAATTGTATATAATACTTATCAATTGTACCGTAGTGATAAGTTGGCATCTTTGAAAGCCGACTTTGAATACGCAAAAGTTAGAGGCTTTCACATGGGTGCTAAGATCGTTCGTGGTGCCTACATGGAGATCGAACGTGCTCGTGCTGCACAAAAAGGTTATTCCGATCCCATCCAGCCAAATAAAGAAGCTTCCGATAGAGATTATAATGAAGCTATTGAATTTATCTTGGACCACCTGGACAACTTTGGGCTAATGGCGGGTACACACAATGAGGACAGTAGCATGTTATTGGCGAAGGAAATTGACAGACGTGGTATCGATAGATCCACCGATCGCATCTTCTTTGCGCAATTATTGGGTATGTCTGACAACCTGAGCTTTAACTTAGCGGCACATGGCTATAATGTTGCTAAATACATGCCTTATGGACCGGTTAAAGCGGTGATGCCATACCTTTTCCGTAGAGCACAAGAAAATACTTCCGTCGCAGGAGCGACAGGTCGGGAGCTCGGGCTTTTGATCAAAGAAAAACAAAGAAGAAAAGCTAGTCGATAACGACTAGCTTTTTTTATAATTGGCGGGCATCAAGTCCATCTACTCAAGGAACTATGCTCAAATGGTCTCCAAGAAACACCCTACTTTTGAAAAGCACAAAAGCACTTTACCTATCACTCGACTCCCCTTCATCCTTTTGAAACAAGCTAATTACAAAATCATTCCATATTCTTGAAACTATTATTTATGTTTGCAAACTTTTCCCTTAAAACAAAGTTCATACTGGAAGGGTGCTCCCCCGGAGCTTAAAAGAATACGATTTGAAATGGAAGAAAAACTTAGATTATTTGATCTTGCACGTCAACAGATGGGCAAATACCCCGATCTTGATATGTTTGCACACAAAGTGGACGGCAAGTGGAATTATATCAAAACAGCAGATTTTCTTGAACAAGTAGACAGCCTCTCCAAAGGGCTGATTGAACTTGGCGTGAAACCCAACGAGAAAGTTGGCCTCATTGCCGGCAGCAGTATGGAATGGCATTTGATTGACTTTGCAATCCAGCAAATTGGTGCAGTGGTGGTGGCCATCTATCCAAATATTACGGATACAGACTATCAATATATCTTTAATGACGCCGAAATCAGGGTTTGCATCGTCAGTAACAAAAGCCTGTACGATCGCCTGATGAATCTAACCGACTCAATCTATACATTGAAGTATATTTTTTGTATCGCAGATCAGGAAGGCACACGTAGCTGGAAAGAACTGAATGATATAGGCTCCAATTGCTCCCTAGAAAAACTAGCAGCACTACGTGACCAGGTTAAACCTGAAGATCTCGCTACCCTGATTTACACATCCGGTACAACGGGCAAACCAAAAGGCGTAATGCTGTCACACAATAATATCTTTTCCAATGTATTGGGCGCAGCAGAAATTACCCCTTGTAAAGCTTATGACCGCGGACTGACCTTCCTCCCTCCTTGTCACGCCTACGAGCGTATGGTTTTATATACCTATATGTATCTTGGCTTTACGATCTATATCGCAGAATCTTTTGACAAGATTGGTGATAATCTGAAGGAAGTAAAACCTCATATCATGACCGTTGTCCCACGTATTCTTGAAAAAGTTTATGAGAAAATCATGAAAACAGGTCATGATCTCAGTGGTTTCAAACGCAAAGTATTTGATTGGGCTGTTTCAGTTGCAGAAGAATATGATCCAAATTCTGAGAAAAGAAGTCTATCCTATAATCTCAAACTAAAGCTTGCCAAGAAACTTGTCCTTAACAAATGGTATGAAGCATTAGGTGGCGAATTACTTACCGTTGCCTCTGGATCAGCCTCTCTTCATAGTAAACTAACACGTGCCTTCTTAGCTGCAGGAATTCCATTATATGAGGGTTACGGCATGACCGAAGCCTCCCCACTCATTTCGGTCAATCATTATATCAAAGGAATACGCATAGGTACTGTTGGCCTTCCTGTCCGTTTTGTTGAAATAAAACTTGCTGAAGACGGAGAAATATTAGTAAAAGGCCCTAATGTCATGATGGGATACTATAAGAACAAGGCCGAAACGGATAAAACGATCATTGATGGATGGCTGCATACCGGAGATATAGGAAAGTGGGAAGATGAAAAATTCTTGAAAATCATTGACCGAAAAAAAGAGATGTTCAAAATTTCGGGCGGGAAGTACGTCATACCACAACCTATCGAAACCAAGCTCGTTGAATCTAAATTTATTGAACAGGCAATGGTTATCGGTGACGGGATGAAGTTTGCTTCTGCCTTTATTGTACCAAACTATGCCCATTTGTTGGATTGGGCCAGAACAGATGCTCCTGAACTTGCAACCATGACAAAGGATGATTTTCTGACTGACCCTGCCATTGTAAAAAAAGTCAATCAGGAGGTACGTCGTGCGAACCAGCACTTTGGTAACTGGGAGCAGATTAAGAAACCAATTATTTTAACAGATGAATTTACTATTGAAAATGGAGAGTTAACACCAACCTTGAAAATGAAACGAAAAGTAATTCTCGAACATCATCAAGAAGAGTTCAATAACCTCTATCAGATGGAGATGGATTAAGGATTAACAAATCAAAATTTTGACATAGCGCGCTATATTTATACGAGTAAAACATGAAATTATTAAAGGATAGAATCCTTCATGACGGTAAAAGTCTTGCAGGAGGCATACTTAAAGTAGACAACTTCATCAATCACCAGATGGACCCCGTATTGATGAAATCTATTGCGGTGGAATTTGTCCGTCGTTTTGCAGACCTCCCGATCAATAAAATCATTACAATTGAAGCAAGCGGAATAGCCCCAGCGATCATGCTTGGCTACCTTTTGGAATTACCGGTTGTATTTGTAAAAAAAGCAAAACCGACCACCATGGCTGATATGTATGTAAGCCAGGTGCATTCATTTACCAAGAACCGAACCTATGACATCTGTGTCAGCAAAGAGTTTCTTACGCCGAGCGACAATGTTCTTTTTATAGACGATTTTTTGGCCAATGGGAATGCCGCTTTTGGTATGCTCGATCTCGTTAAACAATCGGGGGCTTCAGTATTGGGCATGGGATTTATTATTGAAAAATCCTTCCAGGAAGGTGGCAAAAGATTAAGAGAATTGCCCGATTTAAGAATTGAATCGTTAGCGCGGATAAAGTCGCTTGAAGTGAATAAAGTCAGTTTCGAAGAAGAATAGCAAAAAGAAAAGCCTCATCTTCCTAAAGATTGAGGCTTTTTTATTCAAACAACAAGATAAATTCTTTCTAATCCCAACGGTAGTCGTTGTAAAAATCTTCAGGATGTCTGCTAATTGCAACATCTTTTACAATCCGGATATTGGCTGCTCCCAAGTTGACATTCAACATAAAAGAAGGTACGTTTGCTGAAAAATTCCAACGACCATTGCGCATATACACGTAACCTCCTCTGTAAGGATCGTAGAATGTTTTGTAATCTCTAAAGTATACATGGTGTCTACTATCGTAACGATGTGCACTTGCCCAGGCCGGTGCTCCATGACGGTATCCTTTTCGGTATGACTTAGCTACTTCTTTATGATACTTACGGTCTTCTTTTTCGCGTTTTTCTAAATATTTTCGATATTCCTTATCCCTTTTCTCTTCATATTTTCTACGCTCTTTGTCCTGTTTCCATTCACGTTCATGTCCACGATGTTGAGCCGAAGATTGTTGAGGAGCGATTAAAACCAGCCCTCCAATTGCCAACGCGAAGTATATCATCTTTCTCATAACAGTATAATTTAAATTTAAAAATCAATTCCACTCTGCCTGTGTTCCATTCTTTTTTACAAGCGTTTCTATGGGTATGACTTCAATGTTTGAACAAAGGTTTAATCGATCAAGATGAATTTAATTTGTGCTGCAATATATAGAATCCATTACTTCAATTTAACGTATCTTTGTACCATGTCAAATACGGGATATATCACTGAAGATACCATTGTTGCATTAGCGACATCTTCCGGAACAAATGGCGCTATTGCTGTCATACGCGTTTCGGGCCAAAATGCCATAAAAATTACGAACGAAATATTTAAAGGAAAGAACCTACTTCAACAAGCATCACATACCATCCATTTTGGAACCATACGCGATGGCGAAGAGATCATTGACGAAGTATTGGTCTCCTTATTTGTAGCTCCGAACTCCTATACGAGAGAAAATTCGGTGGAAATATCAACGCATAACTCCAAATATATTATCGAGCGCGTTGTAAATTTACTCATCAAAAAAGGAGCACGTGCCGCCCGTCCGGGAGAATTTACCCTACGTGCATTTCTCAATGGCGGAATGGATTTATCCCAAGCAGAAGCAGTTGCCGATTTAATTGCATCTAATTCTGCAGCCTCACATCAAGTGGCGATGCAGCAGATGCGTGGCGGCTTTTCCAATCAGCTTAAATCCCTTCGTGAAGATCTCATTCACTTTGCTTCACTGATTGAATTAGAGCTTGATTTTTCGGAAGAAGATGTGGAATTTGCCAACAGAGATCAGCTAAAAAATCTAATCAATAAAATACAGGTTATTGTTCAAAAATTAGTGCAGTCTTTTGAACAGGGTAACGTCCTAAAAAATGGTGTTCCTGTTGTTATTGCCGGGAAACCTAATGTAGGAAAATCAACCCTATTGAACGCTTTTTTAAACGAAGAACGTGCCATTGTTTCAGATATTGCAGGAACAACGCGCGATACCATTGAAGATGAAATTAATATTCATGGCGTCACGTTCCGATTTATTGACACAGCAGGTATACGTGAGACGGCAGATGTTATTGAAGCAAAAGGTGTTGAGCGTACCCGTGAAAAGATGAAACAGGCGAGATTGATCATTTACCTATTTGACCCTACACAGGACAAAGTCGAGGAAGTACAAGCGCAATTACCTGAAATCGAGCGCCTACAAATTCCATTTGTCACCATTATCAATAAATCAGATTTGCTTTCTGAGGCGCAAAAAGAGGTTTACAATGTCCTTAATCCGCTTTACATTTCAGCGAAAGAACAAATCGGTGTCGAGGAACTGAAAGACGAATTGATCAATCGTGTACATTTAGGAAATTTAAATACCGACGATGTCATGGTCACCAACATCCGTCACGTAGAAGCGCTACAAAAAACAGCAGATTCACTGGAACGCGTAATCTATGGGATTGACAATCCTGTCACTTCTGATTTCCTAGCGATGGATATACGCCAAGCCTTATATCATCTTGGTGAAATCACCGGAAGTGTTTCTACAGACGATTTATTGGATAATATCTTTTCCAAGTTTTGTATCGGAAAGTAAATCTTAATTAACGATAATAAACAATAACCATCATTGATTATAAATCACTTAAAATAAACATTTTAAGTGATTTTTTTCATTATTAATGTTTATCTTTAAAATGTATTACCGCTCAAATAAAACTGAATAGTCCTGGTTTTCTTCAAAATTAAACCCACCTACTTTCCAGCTATACTGTCCATTAGAATTTCTCACAGCTACATGGACTGGACTTGCCGTAGTGCTATGATTATAAAAAACAACTATTGAAGATTCACTTTTTTCGATATTAATTTTTATTACGGTATCGCATACTCTAAAAATCAGGATGCATTAAATAAATTTTGGACATATAATCAACGTAGAATATTCATTTTGTCTGCGATAATCTTTGCAATACTTCACTATAAGCGCTACAATATGACTTTTGAAAACCTATTATTAATCCCATTTTTATTGGCTTTCTATTTTTCAAGGGGTTGGATCCTAGAATATGCTAGAGCTCCATATGGATTTATTTACAGTTGCTTACTGCATATACTATATAACTTCCTTTTATCGGTCAAATATACTTTAAATAACTTCTCTAGTTATAGATTCAATTACAATAATGCATTTAGTGGTTTTTATGTACCTAAAATGGATAAATTAAAGCACGGGAGTGATTTTGACAACCTTACTGGTTACTTACATTTATTCTTACAGACTAATTTAAACGCTCCAAAGGAGACAAAGAGAAAATTCCACTGGAGATCTTTCCATTCCATTCATAGTAGTAGGCTTGCCTCCTTTTGATAATAACCTTTTTGCTCCTAGGCATCCGCTCTTTGTCCACGGGTTGTATAACAGTGATCTCGTAATGGTTGGCCTGGGTATTATTGACTTTAATTTCGATAGCTTTTTCAAAGCCGTACGAATATACACCTAACTTGTAAACGTCCTGTCTCGGAAAATTAAATGTTTTCGTTGAATCAATAACGATTTGTTTTCTTAGTCTGGAAGAAAACATGCAATGTCTATATTGCGGAACATGGACAATATTTCGATAATTTTTCTTTTTGTTAATATATATGGAAAGTAATTCGAAGTAAAACGGAGTTCTACTGCTCATCTCGTTTTTCTCATAAGTTTCCAAATAATAGTTGATCGTTACTGAAATAGAATCGTTATCTTTTTGGACTGACTTTTCCCGTACCGATACCCTGGGTAATCTTTTTTCCAGGTGTGGATTTAAAATTACTGTATCTCCCTTTACTTCCCAATCTCCTCTATTCGTATAGGATTCAAATGTATAGGGGAAAATAGGATCTGCTTCAATAAGCTCAAATGTGCTGTCTAGATTTAGAGTCAGACGGGTCGAATATTCCCCATACGTACCGAAGATCGGTTTAGAAGCTTTTTGAGCAAATACGGAGAATACTAGTGAAAAATAAAGAAGTGCTGACAACAATACTTTGATCATAATCCATTTTTCCTTTGCTTTGTTAGGGATAGAATACAAATATATCACAAAATGTTCACCTAATTTACTCTTTGTTCTTCTTAAACAGGAAAAGTTATTTTTTCACAATACTATAAACCACAACCGGAAGGCACAATACGGTTAATATTACAGAGAACCTTTTGAAGATCAGCAAATCTTTCCGTTTTTTTAATAATTCTTGGTCCGATAGTTCGCTTAATTCTTTTTCTTTCATGCTATTTTTAATTAAGATCCTATGATAAAATACTTAATAATACCTTGTAAGTTTTCTTGTTGTGTCAGCGATACAGGTATCATTTGCTAATAATGGCTTCTGATCAAATATAAATATCTTCACGAACATTTATCAAATTATTTCCTTTTTAGGATATATTGTACTTACCACAGTCTTTTATCGGTAATAATGGAGAAACAACGTCTTTAACAAATTGCCGATAGCACGATACAACAAAAAGACAAGGTCCTACCATGGTAAAACCTTGCTCTTATTAGTGAACAAAAAACATACAGATCCGGCGCAGAACGGGGGCAATAGCTAGTTGGCTTCAAGCTGAATAACCCCCGAAATTAGTCCTTCACCTTTTGCCCTTACCCGTATTTCACCTTTGTTTTTGCTCGTGACAATCGCCAAGGCTTTACCATGAAAAGCATTGCGAGAAGCTGATTGGAAGCTTGTCAGATCCGTCGTATTGCCATTGTCTGTCGCCACAATTTTTGCACCGTCTCCCTTCACCTCAAATTCGATTTTATCGTCTGCATCAGGAACGATCGTACCAAACTCGTCCACGATATAGGCATGCACAAAGGAAAGTTCTTTGTTTGCCGAATTGAAAGTCAGGTTTTCTGAAGACAATTGTATACGATGCGCTTTTGCTGCCGTACGGATCGTTTTACTTAGCAGTTTCTTGCCACCTTGAAACGATATTACTTCAATCTCCCCTGGTTCAAATTCAACGGCCTTAAATACAAGGTCGTACCGGTCTGGGTCTCTGGACTGCTCCCCTATCTTTTTACCGTTCAGATAAAGCTCCACCCGGTCAGCCTGATTAAAATACACGACGATATCTACCCGGTCACCTTGCTTCCAATTCCAATGAGGCAATACATGTAAGATCGGCTTTTCTGTCCATACGCTTTGATACAGATAGTAGACATCTTTCGGAAACCCGGCTAGATCCACAATACCAAAGTACGAACTTCGTGCCGGCCAGGTGTACGGTGTGGGTTCGCCGAGATAATCAAATCCCGTCCATACATACATCCCAGCAATATGGTCATACCTTTCCATCAACCTCAAGCTTGTCTGATGATTTGAACCCCATGGTGTGAATACATTGTCGTAAGCCGATATGTTCCTGTCTTCATTCCCGCCAGAAAAAGGAATATCCCATCGTTCAGGCCACATGCGGCTAGAATCATAAGGAACCAAATCATACGTTCCGCGGCTTTCCAACGCCGAAGTGCTTTCCGTTACGATAAACTTCTTTCCGGGGTGATCCTGTGGGAAGCTTGCCCATTTCTTATGGTTATAGTTGTAGCCAATCAGATCTACCGCCGAACTCATCAGCACCGGATTGGCTTTGGAGAGCTCATTATTGGCAATGGTGGTTGGACGTGTGCCATCTAGACTATCGACGATTGCTGCCAGCGCGATCGGAATCGCTGTACCATCAGCTTTGGAATGCCATTGCTCCTGCGCTTCATTGCCCAGGCACCAAATAAACAGCGACGGATGATTCCGATCCCTTTTGACATGGTCAACAAAGTCCCGCTTGTACCATTCGTCCCAGTATAAATGATAGTCATAAGGGTTTTTATGCCCTTTCCAGACATCGAAAGTTTCACTCATCACGACAAAACCCAAGCTGTCGCAAAGGTCCAAAAACGCTGGAGCCGCAGGGTTGTGTGAGGTGCGTATCCCATTGACCCCCATTGCTTTCATGATGCGGAGCTGACGTAATGCTGCCGACGTATTGAATGCCATGCCCAAAGCGCCGAGATCACTATGTAAACAGACACCCCGGATTTTAAGCTGCCTCCCATTCAGTATAAAGCCCCGTTGCTGATCGAAGCTAAAATTACGTAAGCCAAATTTCGTAAGCTGTTCATCTAAAACCCGACCATCAACAATAAGTTTAATTTTTGCAGTATATTGATAGGGATTTTCAATACCCCATAAGACGGGATTTTCGAGGACTATCTGCTGAGCGATGGAGTACAGACCTGCTTTGACAGCGCTCAACATGGTACGTTCGCTTGCGACAACAGCACCTTGAGCCGAAAGAACCTCTGTCAGTAGCGTAATCTTTTTTGATTCCTCAAGGTTATGCTCAATTTCCAGGGAGAGATCCACGACAGCACGTTTCTCACTGAGCTGCCCAGCTCTTATGAAGGTACTGTTCGTTCCTATGCTGACTGGATTCCGGCTGATTAATTTGACATCCCGATAGATCCCCGACCCCGAATAGAAACGCGAGTTGGGCTGATTCTTATTGTTTACTTTTACTGAAAGCAGGTTGTCTCTACCATCCCAGTATAAATAAGGGGAAAGCTCATATTCAAATCCGATATAACCATTGGGTCTTTTTCCTAAAAAATGCCCATTGATCCAGACTTCACTGTTTTCGTACACACCTTCGAATGCAATAAATATCCGTTGCCCGTACTCAGCCTGAGCCAGCTTAAACGTTTTTTGATACCATCCTACGCCACCATCGAGGTAAGCAGCCCCGCTACCTGCGGGGCTGTTTTCTCTAAATGGCATTTCGATACTCCAGTCATGGGGTAGATCGAGTTTTCGCCAGCCCTCTCCTTTTCGTCCATGGCCATATTGCTGGCTGCTGTCCAGTTTAAACCACCAGCCCCCATTAAAATCAATAACCTTTCTGGACTGTCCCCTTAAGGAGACCGTCGCCCCCAATAACAGGAAGAGCAGGATCATCATTCGGCTATATCCTGTGTGAAATAGTCGCTTCAACATAGGCTTATTTAGTCTTATTGGTATCCGAGGCATTTTCGGTCAAACTCTCCTTGTAGGCCTTGCTGATAAAATTAAAGGTCAGCATAGCTGCTCCGTCGTTCGAAAGCACAGGATCCCGCAATACCGCCAGTTGCATCGTATTCTCGGTCAGCGACATAATACGGACATCGCCCCAGTCGACAACGATCCCATCTTGTGGCTTTCCATGTAAAGGCGAAGCGCCGGTCATACGGATGGTTTTCTTTTCGGTATCGATATTAAAAGTCCCCTTCTGGACTTTCCCCAGCATAGCATGATTCACATTGATGTTTGCACCGCCTTTCAGATCAAAAGTCATACTTCCATAATCACCGGCAGGCATAAGCCAGCTATTGCCTTTCCAATCGGGTTCCCAGCTCCAGCTATCGCTATTTAAAGGCGCGGCTGTTTTATTGATGCTTCCCCACCAGTCACCGGTGCCGTAAAAATACATTGGACCTTTAAAGTAGCGGGAAATACCCTCAGCATCCAGATCGAGGTACCAGGTTTTCTCTTCCCCTGCCCCGCCCGTCAATAAGCTCCAGGTCTCGTCACTGATAAACTCGGCATACATCTGATCGATTTTAAATGTCACAGGCTCGCCATAGACAATACCACCACGCGTCTCGACACCAAATTTAACGGTGTACTCACCGGGAAAAGGCATTTTCAGGGTTACCTTTTTCTCCTGACTCCGTCCTTGTGGATGTTCCCACAATGGGGTGTATTTTGAATCCATCAAGCTGGTTAAATACACAATATTGGGATTGCTGGCGTCATGTTCAACGATAAAGGCCTTTCCCTTCTCCAACTGCGCCGAAGTGACATCAATGTCTCCCAGTGTATAATTCTCGGGAGAACAGGCTCCAAAGAGTACCATCGCCGCAAAAAAGCAGATGGCATATGTGAATATCTTTTTCATGTTTGTCTAGTTATAATTCAACCAATAGTAAGTCCTAGTATACCTGTGTTTAGTTCCATCCAGCATTTTGCTTCAGTACACCATTGGATAAGGTAATCTGCTTGTTAGGTATTTGCATAAATCCTTTCGTTGTCAAAAAACGCTCTTTAGTCACAGTGACCTTCTCCGGTACAGATCCACTGAGCACATCTTCGGTTGTTTCCAGTGTAGCGGCGGCATTATTCAGCCCCTGCCGCAATACATCCCAATAGCGGATACCTTCAAACGCAAATTCAAATTTTCTTTCCTTCAGAATATTGTTTTTTGAAACTGCTAGCGACACAAAATTGGTCTTATACGCTCTTTTCCTTACCTCGTCAAAGTATTTCTGTGCGTTTGCGGAACCAAGTTCTGCCGCCATAAGCAAGACATCAGCATAGCGGATGACAAAGTAATCCTGGTCTTGGGACAGTTGCATATCCTTATCCCCTCCAGTATTGGTGGTGCCGTCCGGCAATGCTGTGGGGGCGTATTTTTTTATGGTGTAACCTGTATACTCACGCTGGTCTTTCAGATCAAATCCCGTGATATTCTCGCCATCGATATCAATAATTGAGGCAGTTTTGCGTGTATCCATGTTGTCAAACTCATTGAAGAACTTTTTGCTTACCGTACATGCCCCCCATCCTTGGCCATAAGGCGACCAATTTTTACCGCGCAAGCCCAGAAAGACGACCCAGCGGTTGCCGTCAACATAACCGTTGTAGTTCGATGTATTGTTGAATTTCTGTGCAAATACAACCTCAGCATTTCCCTTACCGGCATATTTGGAGATATCTAGCGTATTATTGCTTGCATTGGGGATATAACTCGCTGCCGGCCACAGATTTTTAAAATCTGCCACCAGCGCAAACTGGCCGCTGCTGATAACTTCTTCGAGTCCCGCCAGGGCTTCGACCTTGGAGACACCGATATCTTCGCCGCCATAATAGCCTGCATAAAATAGATAAACACGGGCCAGTAGCGCTTTAGCAGCAAATGGAGTTGCCCGACCATCATTGGTTGCCGCAGCTGACTTGGGGTAAGCTGTTGCTGGTATATTGGCAGCCGCAAATTTAAGGTCTGAAACAATCAGTTGATAAATCGCTTTGGGGTCCGACTGTGGAATATTCTCATTGGTCGGGCTCGTTAGCAAAGGGATGTTTTCGAATAGACGGACGAGATCAAAGTACATGGTGGCCCGCAGGAATTTCGTTTCCCCTTCGATACGCGCCCGCGCTGTTGTGTTGCCTGAAAAATCAGTGCCGTCCAATTTTCCCAATAGCGTATTGCAGCGAAAAATTCCCGCATAGTAATCAGACCAGGTACCATCAAAGATATTATTGTCCGATTGGGACTGCGCAATATCAAAACGGTCTATTGCCTGAAATGAGCGACCGTCTGTTGTACCTGTTCCGCCAAAACAATTGTCGGCGGCCACCTCTGCTGTCAGATAGAAAGACTGGCTCCCATTGGAGGTCGTCCGTTGATAACCATCATAGCAGCCGACCAGAGCCATGTCGGCATCGGCTACCGTTTTATAAAAATTGCTTTCCAAAACGCTTGTCATCGGTTCGACATCCAAAAAACTGGATGAACATGATCCTAAGATTAAGGATCCAAATAACATGGAATGATAGATATAGCTCGTTTTTTTCATGATTTCTTGTGTTTAGAATTTAACATTTAGGCCAAATAATACAGTCCTTGGTCTTGGATAGTAACCGAGGTCGATACCCGATACCCAACCATCTGTTCCATAACCAATCTCGGGATCCATCCCATCATATTTGGTGAACGTCAACAGGTTTTGACCTTGTACGTAGAAGCGGATCTGATTAGCATACTTCCATTTGATCAGTTTCGACAGATCATAACCTAAGGTCACATTGCTGATCCGAAGAAAGTCTCCATCCTGAATATAAAGGTCTGAAAACTGCCAATTGACATTAGTTTCCGTAACACGGGGGATCGTACTGGAAGTACCTTCCCCGGTCCATCGGTCTAATATTCGTGTGGTATAGTTTGCTTGTTTATTGGCATGATTGCGGTAAGACTGTACAATTTTGTTTCCAAGGGAACCATAGGCATTCACCGAGAAATCAAATCCTTTATAATCCAGTCCAATATTAAATCCATAGGTAAAATTAGGCATGCCCACGCCCAAATTTGTCTTATCCGAGGCATTGATAATACCATCGTTATTCTGATCTACATATTTCACATCGCCCGGTTTTACATCCGCTTGAAGGATACCTTTTCCGGCTGTTTTCCAGGCGTCGATCTCGGCTTGGTTCTGGAATAGACCGTCTGTTTTATACCCCCAGAAGTAGCCAATGGGCAGGCCGTTTGCGGCGCGGTAAAATTCTTCCGAGTTATCGTATAACATGGCTGTCTGTCCGTGGATAATACCATCTTCTGTTGGTATCTGTCCCACCTTATTTTTGTTATAGGCACCATTTACCCCAATGCGATACTTGACTTCATTGATCTTATCCGCCCAATTTAGTCCCAGTTCCACCCCTGTATTCTTCACGTCACCGCCATTGATAAAAGGGGGCAACGTTCCGGTTGTCGCCAAAACAGGCGCTGTAACCAACCAGTTTTTCGTCTTTTTGACATAAAAGTCGGCAACAACATCCAGACGGCTGTTCGCAAATTTGGCATCAAATCCGATATTGGTCTGTTCGGAAGTTTCCCAGGTCAGATTCGGATTGGATAAGCGGCTCGGATAAGCCCCGGCAATATTATTGTTGCTCGTTCCAAAGACATAATGTGCGCCGGGGTTGGACGATGTAATGCCTGTTGAGGTACTGATTGGTGCCGCATATTGAAAATCAGCGATATCCTGATTGCCCACTTGCCCCCATGAAGCGCGGAGTTTAAAGAAGTTTACAGCCGCTAAATGTTCTTTAAAAAACTCTTCCGAAGAAATTACCCAGCCTGCCGATACCGAAGGGAAATATCCCCAGCGGTTGCTGCGCGAAAATTTAGAGGATCCATCTGCACGCAATGTAGCATTCAACAGGTACTTTTCTTTATAATTGTAGCCTAGCCGTCCAAAGTACGAGACCCTACGGGTGATGTTCTCAGGTTTTCCAGACACCGTACGCGTTTCAACGACGTTTCCTTTTTCATCCAGGTGTGCCTGGCCTGTAGTATTGTCCAGGTAAGCATGTGCAAAATCATTGAACTGCGAAAGCAGATTCCAGTTGGACCCCGAAAGGTAAGTTCCCTGGTAACGTAGCGATTCCATACCGACCATCGCCGAAAAGCGATGATCCGTATTGATATCAAAGTCATAAGAAGCTGTATTTGTCCAGGTCAGCGTATGACCTTTGCTCATGTTCTGCGAGGTTGTTGTATGATCTTGGTTGTAGGTGTAGATGGAGAAGCGGTATAAGGGCGTAAAACTTCTGTATTCTGAAGCATAATAGTTGAATCCCAGCAATGACCGCACCTTTAGGCCTTTGATCGGTTCGATTTCCGCAAAGATATCGGCCAATAATTTTTGGCCATCATTGGCGTTGTTCGAATTGGTCATCATCACCCCATATGGATTGCTGTCCCCATTGTACCAAGGTGAATTGGAAGTATCATTGAAAGGACTTCCGTACAAACCGTTGTCTGAATACACCGGTGACAAGGGCGAAGTGGCAAACGCACCACGCAGCGTATTGCTGTACTGATTGCCGACACTGATGCCTCGATTTTTGATGTAATTAAAGTTGAGGTGCTGACCTATTTTCACAAAGTTATCGAAGAGTTTATGTTCCGAATTCGTCCGGAAACCATAACGCTGATAGTTGGAAACATCTTTACCACCGACAATCCCCTCCTGACCAATATAATTCATCGATAAGGCGTAGGTGGATTTTTCATTGCCGCCGGTCAGGGCAACATTGTAATTGTCCATTTTTGCATTATCCTTGAACATATAATCCATCCAATTGGTATTGGCCAGACCGTCCATGCCGTTAAAATCAATCACCGCGGCCCCCGAATTCAGCGATTGCTCATTCATGATCAGCTTGTACTGATCTGCATCCAGCAATTTTGCTTTACGCGAAACGTTCTGAATACCCGTATAGCCATCAAACGACAGCACGTTTTTTCCCGCAGCGCCCATTTTGGTGGTGACCAGGATAACCCCATTGGCAGCCTGCGAACCATAGATGGCGGCCGAAGCTGCGTCTTTCAGTACGTCGATAGATTGGATATCGGCCGCATTCAAGACCGAAATATCACCTCCCGGAACGCCGTCGATGACGTACAAGGGGCCCGAATTACCGATTGTTCCCAACCCCCGGACGACGACCTTCATATCTGCTCCCGGCTGACCGGAAGTTGATGTAATGGATACACCCGGTGCTTGTCCCTGAAGCGACTGCAGCGGGTTCAATTGATTGCGCTTCTGCAGTTCTTCACCCTCCACCTTCAAATTGGCTCCTGTATTCAGTTTTTTCTTTTGTACACCGTAGCCAATGACTACCACCTCTTCGAGATCGGAAGCTTGCGGCTGTAGGCGGATCACCATATTGGGACCAGTAATTTTAACTTCCTCCGTTTTGTACCCTACGTAAGTAATGGTCAATACAGTCCCTGTGCTGGCTGCAATAGAAAACTTGCCCGATTCATCGCTGCTCGTTGAAATCTTCTGATTCTTTACGCTGATACTCGCGCCCCCGATCGGCAATCCTGAATCAGCCGAAACAACCGATCCGGTGAAGGATTGTGCCCAGACCAAAGAGGTCACGCTGGTCATGACAACGACGGCCATGCCCCTGCTCAACAATTGTTTGCTTATCATATGTCTTGATTTATAAATTGGTTTTTATTATTTTAATTTGACCTGCAAGGCTTTACCTGCATAGGTTACCACTGTAGATTTTGCTGATGAAACATCCAGTCCGACGGCATTCCTGTCGCTGACAAAAATGATATTGAACTTTCTTTTGTTCAGCATGCCGTCGAAATCTCCCTGACGGCTGGCCAAAGACAGTATCTGTTCAGAATTATCGTAGCTGAAATCAATGCGGCTATATTTCCCTTTTTCATAATTATAATTGCTCCCTTCGTCTTCATAGAGTGAAAACTGACCGTCTGCTCCGGCATAGATATAAATATCCAGCACATCCGGCTTTTTCTCGGCCGTATACTGCATGACAGGTCCAATGGGCACTATTGCTCCGGCTCTGACATAAACAGGGATACGTTCGTATGGTGCTGCAATAAGCAGATCCTGCCCGCCTGCTACCATCTTGCCACTGTATAGATCATACCAGCTGGCTCCTTTTGGAAAGTGTATCTTGCGTGAGGTTGCTCCTTTTTCTGTGACTGGACTGACGAGCAAGGATGGCCCCCAAAGGTATTGGTCGTTGCTGTCGAATCCATCTTTGTCCTGCGGGAAATCCATGGCAAGTCCACGTATCATCGAATAGTCCTCAAAAAAAGTCTTTGCGGCAAGACTGTAATTATAGGCCAGTAATTTATACCGTAGATTGATCGCATAGGTCATGCTTTTATAGGCCGGATGATCCACAGGAGCGATATTATACGGCTCACGGTAGGGATATTGTCCATGCGCCCTGAACAAAGGCAAGAATGCCCCGTATTGGTACCAGCGGCTATTCAGCTCGCGCCACTCCTCCAAGTCTGCCGCATTAGGTTTGTGAAACCTATTTTCAACCAAAAAGCCACCCGCATCCATGGTCCAGTAAGGTGTCCCGGACATCGAGAAATTGATGCCCCCGGCAATCTGATCTTTCATGTCATGCCATCTCGAAGCAATATCGCCGCTCCAGGCCGCCGCAGCATAGCGCTGCTGCCCTGCAAAAAAAGATCGCGTCAGAATAAATACCCGTTTGTTAGGATCTGTTTCACGCTGGCCCTCATAGATACCCTTGGCATTTTGCAAAGGGAACGCATTATAATAGCGAACAGATGACCCTATACTCGGCTGAAAAACCGATTTACGCTCATCCAGATCAATATTGGAGTGAATATCTGGTTCGCTGGCATCCATCCACCAAGCATCGATCCCAATTTTGAACAGGTTGTTGTCCAACAATTTCCAGAACCCATCGCGTGCCGCTTTGTTGAAAGGATCATAAAATGTCGAGGTATAGCCCTTTCCGATCCAGTCTTTTCTGCCATCATAAATATTTCGTGGATAGATCCATTTGTTGGCTTTAAATTCTTGGTATACGGAAGACTCTTCATTGATTTTGGGCCAGGCCGAAATCATGATCTTAAAGTGCTGATCATGCAGCTTCTTCACCATGGCCTGAGGATCTGGGAAACGCTTTACATCAAATTTCTGGCTCCCCCAGTCATTTTCAGCCCAGTAAGACCAATCCTGCACAATATTGTCGATTGGAATCTTACGTTTGCGAAATTCAGCTGCGACCGCTTCAATTTCCGCTTGCGTCTTGTAGCGTTCTCTGCTCTGCCAAAATCCGAAGCTCCAAAGCGGCATAATCGGTGCCTTGCCGGACAAGTGGCGATAACCTGCAATGACCTCATCCATTGATGCGCCCTGAACAAAGTAATAATCTATGGCATCGCCAGCTTCCGAATTAAAGGAAAATACGTTTTTACGCACTTCCGGGATAGGACTCTGCCAGTTTAAGGTAAAATAAGACTCCCCTCCATCTGGTATCCATTCCATGCGGATCTGGTGGGTCTTATCTTTCTGGAGGTCTCTCTCAATCTCAAAGGTACCTGCATTCCAGGATTGCCGCCAGCGGTCGGCGACCAGCTCCCCATCAATCCAGACTTTCATATAACCCGAATATTTAAAATGCAGCACATGTTTGCCTGTGTAGGGCGAAGAGAAACTTCCGGCATAGATGACTTTGCTTTCGGCCAGATTTACGCCTTTTGGAAACTTGTGCTGATCTGTTAGGTAGCCATAGTCAATGATCGATTCCGGTCGGGATAGATAAACCTCTTCGCCCTTGTTCCGATTTACATAGGTTGCTGTGAGCCAGCCCGGTTCACCTTCTTTTGACTGTAGTTTAAAAGCATTTAAGGGCAATAACGGTCTCACGTCGCCCGCTTTTGTGATGGAGTAATTGTGCCATAAAATACCATAGTTATTGGTGGACAGTAAAAAGGGGATTCCGATTTCTGTATTATATTGCAGCAGCGAAACCTGTTTTCCACGGTTATAGTTCATCACCGCATTCTGATGTTGGCCGAGTCCGTAGATCCCTTCTTCAGCATTGACAATAAAGTCTTGGTTAATGTGATAAAATGCATCACCTTGATAACTATTGGCTAAGAAAGAACTTGAATTCCGCTTTGCTTCTTTAAGGATGGATTGCCCCTTAAGATCAAAAAATTCCACGTTACCATTCATCAAGGAAACAACTGCCTGCATATTGGCCGTTTGTACATTTACCGTCGAGTCTGTCGAGCTTACCGCGAGTGATTTTACTTGCCGGCGCACTGAATCGACGATCACTAAGCTTGTTTGTCCCGGTAAGACTGCACCAGCCGGAACAGCTGTGACACGCACAATCTTGTCGGTTACGACATCCAAATAAATATCCTGATCAATGGAGGTCTCCGAATTTTTGAAGCTGACCTTAATACCGGAAGGCATTTTTTCATAATGAGCTTTATTGGCTTGGCTAAATCCCTGCTGCACGATTGCGAAGAGCATCAAACCACTTAAAGCGTACGTTAAGTTGCGCATTTAAATAAGATTTATTGGTTATTATATTCCCTTGGTTATTACACGTCCTTTCCTATTGAAAGAACAGATCAAATATAGAATGCAACCGGTTGTATAAGGGGTATGTTTTGTTAACTTTTAGGGGTTATTTTGTTAACTTATGCGGGAATACTCGCGGGCAACACTATCGATAATTCACTTATTTACAAGCTTTTTCGATAAAAAGACGGCAGGTTACCAAATGCAGATTTAAAATATTTGCTGAATTGTTTCGGATTTCCGAATCCTACTTCATAAGCAATTTCAGCCATCGATAATTTCGAGTTCTGAACCAGATGCATGGCACGCTTGAGCCGAATATGTCGGATGTATTCCATCGGTGAATAGCCTGTGATGGCAAGCACCTTTTTATAAAGCCCTACGCGGGTGAGGTTCATTCTTTTGGCTAGCAGTTCGACAGAAAGCGAAGAGTCACTGAGATCCTGCTCAATTTCCTTTACAAGCACACGGATAAACTGTTCATCAGCAGATTCGATATCGGGCTGCGCCAGATTAACGTTGATCTGTTTTTTATACCGTTTTACTAACGTCTGCTGCTGATGGAGTATCTGCGCCAATTTTGAACGCAGCAGACTGATATTAAAAGGTTTGTTGATATAATCTGTTGCACCGGCCTGTAAGGCCTCCAGTTCGATCTTCTGATTGACTACCGCAGTTACAATCAGCACAGGCATATGGACCAGCTTAGCCTGGGCTTTTATAAAGCGGCAAAAATCCAGTCCGCTCTCTCCAGGCAGGCTGAGATCGGTGATGACAAGATCGACCTGCTGCTTGCTTAGGGTCAATTTTGCATCATTAATACTTTGTACAGCGTAAATTAGGTAGACCGAACTCAGGGTCCGCTCCAAGTAATGAAGGAAGTCAATATCATCTTCCACCAATAAAATAGCGGGTTTATCCTGCTTACTGCTTTCGACGGGATCGGCGCTCGCTATGGCCTTATTTATGGGCAACTGAACATTAAATGTCGTCCAGTGCGCATTGCTGCTCAGCCTGATATTTCCACTCAAGAATTCGACATAGTCTTTGACAATAGAAAGCCCGATGCCTGTACCCTGATTCAGTTTTCCATTTGGCACATCCAGTTGTATGTAACGTTCAAAAACGCGGGCTTGTAAATTTTCGGGAATCGCTATACCCTGATTTTGAACTTCAATACACAGTATCTTTTCTGTTTCTTGTTCAGTGATTTCGGCATTGAATGTCACAATACCGGATACTGGGCTAAATTTGACCGCATTTGACATCAGATTGAAAATAATGCTTTCCAATTTGTTTTTGTCAAACCAGGACAGATATGTGTCTGGAGCGATATTGACCTGCAGCGAGATCTGATTGCTTTGAGCTATCCCGGCAAAGGCATCAAGCTGTTCGCGGATAAATCCCATGAGGTCCCCATATTCTTCGTTCAGTTCAAGTTCACTTTTCTCCAATTTTCTAAAGTCCAGCAGCTGGTTGACCAATTTAAGCAGACGGTCTGCATTCTTCTTGATTAAGTTTAGGTCGGCTTTTTTTTCCGGATGCTGCTCTTCATCCAGCAGCTGCTGTGCTGGAGTTAGAATCAAACTGATCGGAGTCCTGAATTCATGGCTTATATTGGTAAAGAAACGTGTTTTCAACGCATCCAATTCCTTTGCCTGTGCAGCTTGCTCTTGTGCGAGATAGAGTTGATTACGCGTCCTGACACGCAGTTTTGTCAAATAAAAATAAGCCCATAGGACGACTAATATCAAACAGGCATAAAAAAGAAAGGCCATTGTTGAACGCCAAAACGGTGGCTGTATATCGATTGTCAAAAGTAGTACACCATCTGACCAGCTACTTGAATCGATAGCATGCCGAATATACAAGCTGTAGCTGCGCGTGTCCAGATTGGTAAAACTGGCCCGCATGGTTCCCGGTTCAAAATCAAACCATTCATCACTTAGACCAGCAAGCTGATATTGATAGAGTCCATTATGTTGCTGTAGGTAGTCAAAGGTCGAGAACTCCAGCGAAATGGCATTGAGGTTGTACGGAAGCCTCAGTTCCTTAAGATTATTCAGGGCTTGATCGTAAATGACCCGGCCCGAAAATTCTTCACCTACGGCGACCCGCTTATTGAATAAATAGAGATTGGACAAAAGCGGCAAGATCAGTTCACTTTCGCGGCTAATTTTCGCAGGATCAATAAAATTGAACCCCTTTGGCCCACCAAAAACAAGTCTTCCGTCCCGCATTTTTAAAGCAGCGTTTTCATTGAATACATTACCCTGAAGGCCCAATTCCTGCGTAAAATTGCGGATGATAAACTTCTCTGCCTGCCCTGTACCGACAATCGTCGACAGGCCTTTGTTTGTGGAAGCCCAAATATCACCTTGATCATCTATCAAGAGCGCCAGGATTGCATCGTCGCTAAGCCCATCTTGCTGTGTAAGATAGCTTATTTTCGCACCATCGATTACATGCAGTCCCTCTTGTGTCGCTACCCAAATACGACCAGTTTTATCCTCTTTGATATCATAAATTAGATCATTCATGAGTTTCATAGGCGAACTGGATGTATTGATATAAGTAATCTTGTCGTCGGGTGTCAACAATGCCAATCCTGTAGCTGTGCCGATCCAGAGACGTTTTTTTGAATCCTCAAATAAGACAGAGATATAATTGCTGTTGATGGTTTGGCCCTGCCGTGTATATGTTTTCGAAAACTGTTCTGTTTTTTTATCAAACAGGTACAGGCCGGTACTTAGCGTTCCTATCCAAAACCGATGTTGACTATCTTCATAGATCTCCCATACACTATCGTCATTCAATTTCCCGGGGGCCGCGTCACGGTGGAAAACCTTAAAACTTTTGCCGTCAAATCGACACATACCACCTCGATAAGTTCCTATCCACAGCCTGTCTTCCGCATCCAGCAATAAGAAAACAATCACGTTGCTGCTCAAACTATTGGGATCCTGAGGATCATGCAGGTATTGCGTAAAGGTTTTCTGACTGAGATCATAATAGAGCAATCCCCCGCCATTTGTCCCAATCCAGAGATTACCCTTTCGATCCTGTACAAACTTATTGACGTCGTCAAAGGGAAGTGATTTGGGAAGTCCAGGATAGTTCTTGACTAAGGAGAATAATAACAAGTTGGGATGATAATAACTGATGCCGCCTTTGTATGTTCCCGTCCAGATAATCCCTGACTTATCCCGATATAAAGCCGTTATGCTATTGTAAGGTAGGCTCCGTAAATCATATTTATCGTTACCGATGATTTGTACACTTTTTGTTTTTTTATCATAAACATTGATCCCACCATGGTCAGTTCCTAGCCAGAGATGCCCTTTATCATCTTGCACGATATTGCCTACAAAAGGATTGGATAGTTCTTTTTGGAGATGTTGAATTGATCCATCTTTCGGATCAAGCCAGTATACACCGATTGGAATATCCTTTGAGAAGATCCATATCGCCCCGTCCTGATCGGCAAATAGATTATAATTTACCAGCTTATTGCTGATCGGCAATAAGCTAGTTTTGGTACTTCGCAGTGATTTCGTATCAATGTGACCCAGCAGGCCATTTTCGTAGATTACCCAGATCGTCTGCCCTTGCCCAGCAATCACATCGGCGATTCGGTTGTTTTTGGTCAACTGCGGTACAGTACGATAGGTTTTCTTTAGGCTATCGTACAAGATCAGTGAACGATCGCTATACAATAGTGCAAAGGTCTGCCCTTCCAGCGGTCTTATCGTATGTACGTCTTTGACGGGCAACTTTAAGCGGGTCAGTATGGAATCAAGCTGCTGGACGATAATGCCTGAATGCTGATCATACACATTCATCCGGTTGCTGGTACGGATCCATACATTACCTTCTGGTCCCTCAAAGATTGCGGAAATCGAATTTCCACTCAGCCCGGTACGTTTATTGGCGGAATAGCGAAAATTTGTGAATTGCGCTCCATCAAATCGGCTCAGGCCAGATTCGGTACCAAACCAGAGGTAATTGTACTTATCCCTGAGTGCGCAATTGACATGATTATGCACCAGGCCCTGGTCAGAAGTTAAGGTTTTAAACGCATACGTATTGACCTGGCTCCAAACTGAAGATTGCCCTAAGAAAAGGAAAAGAAAAAGTTGGAGATACGCGTATAAAAAAGACTTAAGCTGCTGCATTGGTTATCATCTCCCCAATGATACAAAAATTGAGCAAATACAGCAAATCAAGTTGCTATTAATATAAGCTTTAACATGGTCTTTTGATCGTTTCATCATTATACAACACGCACTATCACCTCTTATTATATTCCCAATATAAAAAATGGCATTATTGAGACAGCTATTCTTTATCCCCCTAACCATATTAACACATTGCGATCACGTTCGTAAATTAAACCGGAATAATACCATTTTTACAGGGATATAGCTGGGGGTTAGCAAGGGTTTACCCCTGTTAACCCCCTGTTAACCCCCTGTTATACCCCTGTTAAACCCCTACTAATAGTAGAACTCGTATAAATTAATTAATACGTTTTGTAGGAAAAATTGAAAATCAGTTTTACAATGAAGCGCTTCCAAAAGATTGCTATTAAATAAATAGCCATGAAAATAGCACTATTTAAACAGCCCTATTAGGTAATAGAATTTCTAAAACCAGATGTTTAGATCTGACTAAAAATCCTTTATTTACCACTCGAAACAGCAGTTCAAAATACTGGAAACTTACTGAAATTGCTTAGGCCTGTCTTTTTCTGCTGCTCTTGCGGCAATCTCATCAATGCGTTTTTTGCGGGTATCTGGTCTTTTGGCGAGAACAATCCATTGCAACATCATTTTTTTGACGGATTTACTCAATCCAAGAAAATAATCTTTTGAACCAGCGTAATGTTGAAATGCTTCATCCAAATCCTGGGGAATAATTAATTCTTCCACACTGTCCAAAATTGACCAAGAACCATTTTCTTGTGCAATTTTTATAACCTCATACCCCGCTGGAGTCATCAGATTCGCATCGATTAATCTTTTAACTTTTTCTTTATTGATTTTAGACCATGTACTATTTGGCTTTCTTCTACTAAATAGCTGCATGAATGAATAGGCATCAATCGGCCTCCGTGTGCTATCAATCCAGCCAAAACACAATGCTTCATCCACAAGTTCAGTCCAGTTGACCACCGGTAAATTTGATTTTTTAGTATTACAGATCACCCAAATTGATTGTGCTATGTGATGATTGTTCTCAAGCCAAAATCGCCACTCTTCCTTTGTATTCAGGTAAATAGTGATTCTCTCCGCCGAATTCTGTTTGATCATTTATTTAGTTTTTTAGTCCTTACTGGTATGGATAAAATTTGTCTATTGTGAAAATACGTTTTTTTTGAATACTAGTCATCCATGTTTTGCAGAACAACGACCAGCTTGTCCAATTGACAATATCAGCCCGCTGCTCTATTTTCCATTTTCCCTCACTTGCCAAATGATTATTTTGCGTAGGCGCCAAGTCGATAGCGTCGAATAGCGTAAAAAAAACCAGCAACAGCCAATAATGGTAATTGAAGTCAAGCTAATCAGGATTTTCTTTATCATACGTATTTATTTTTGCTCTTCGTTTCAAATAATAAGTCCTTAAAAAATTACAATCAACACAGAAGTGAATGGAAAACCCTGGTGGATAGCCTACAGACAAGCGGAAGGAAAAATACGCAACCCTGGAATGGCGGAGTTGACCGTAAACAACTCGAATGGTTACAAAACGAACTTGCCCAAGCGCGGAAAAACAAAGCGCATGTGATCGTATTGACACATCATCCTTTATTGCCAGAAAACGGCTATGAAACACTCAATAACCGGGAGGTTCTTGATATACTATACAAATTCCCCGAAGTTAAGTTGGTACTTTCCGGTCATAATCATAAAGGCAATTATGTAATGGCAAATAATATTCCTTTTGTAACCATGGAGGGTATGATCGAAACAGCTACCAGCAACGCCTATGGACTTTTGGAACTCTATCCGAAAGAAATCAAAATCAAAGGCCAGGGTAGACTCAGTTCAAGAGTTTTTAAATTATCATCCAAATAAGGCTCAATCGGGTGATTAATAAACTCACCATAAATGAGATTTAAATAAAACACCCGCAACGGCTTTAGCTGTTGCGGGTGTTTTTTATTGAATAGGTTTAGACAAAAATGCTATTCCATGGTTGGATTAAATGTTCCGCCCCAATCTTTATTCTGCTTGATATTTGGGTTCTTGTCAATGACCGACTGCGCGACGGGAAAGAAATAATAGGTATCGGGTACCAAATTCACTTTGTTTCCTGTACTGGGCACCTGCAAGACGCTATATTTGAACTGATTTTCCTTCAATGTATATGTTTTGGCCAATGCATTGGCATCATCCAGATTCATCTCCGTTCCATTTGAATTTATTGCTATCGCTTCAACTCCATGTTTGGTTGTATTGTTCAGTATATTGAGCTTACGTAACCTTCTTAAATCCCAAAAACGATGTCCCTCAAAACAGAACTCAATATTACGCTCTGCCAAAATGGCCTCGCGTATTTGTTCCTTCGTGGTTGCTGTTATGCCATATTTATTGTCTGCGCCCGGCTCGATTCCCGCTCTTTTCCTAATTTGCGTAACCAGGTCTAAGGCTGTCGCAAAATCTCCTGTTTCATTTGCCGTTTCAGCATAATTCAATAGGACCTCGGCATAGCGCATCAACACAAAGTCGACATCATACTGAGTTTCCACTTCGGTTTGCTTTAATGACAGTTTAGAATTTTTTAAGATAAAAAACCCGCTATATCGATCCAAATTGGACGATGGAGTTTTTGCCTTCGGGTTAATGCCAAAGTCATCTAAAGCCGGAGCAATACCGACAGAAGTGTATTGTCTTTTGCCAGTCTTGCCGGAAACTTCATAGATTTTGGCATTCCATACAATAGACTTGTCAAAACGCGGATCGCGGTTTTCCCAATAGGATTGTAAAAATTGATCTTCTGTCTTATGGTATTTACCCGCTTGATCGGAATATAACTTTCCATCTTTCATTGGAAAAGCTTTTACAAATTCCCAGGATGGAACGGAACCTGCAGGCCCCCTACTTTCAGATCCCGGACGTACACCATTATCCCAATTGGCAACTTTATTTGGATAGGTATTAATCACAGCAAAAACAACCTCCGGCCCCTTTTCTACCAGCGCAATGTTGGAATAATCTGAAGTCAAACTATAGCCATCCGCCTTCAGCTGATCATAAGCTAATTTATTTGCGGTATTGGCCTCCTGCCAATAGGCATTTCCATAAGGATTGGAAGGGTTAAACTGTGGAGAAGCCTTATATAACAATACCTTTGCTTTAAAAGCGGTTGCAAAATCACCATCAATTTTCCCATAATCTGCTGTTCCTTTTGCAATTGTTTTTGGCAATTGTGAAATTGCCTGATCCAGATCTTTAACGATCAGATCAAAACATTCTTTTGTCGAATGGCGGGGCACATTAAGATCATCATTTTTTAGGTCTTGCGGTACAGTAATATAAGGAACACCGCCGTGGATCCTGACCATGTTAAAATACATAAAGGCACGCATAAACAACGCTTGGCCAATCACCGTTTTTTTAAAATCGTCTTTTAATGAAGTACTTTCATTGACTTTCTGTATGGCCGTATTGATTTTCCGGATGGTTGTATAATCCCATGATTTGTAAGAACCATTGTTGACGGTAACCGCATCCAATGGAAAAGCGATGCCGATTAGTTGTTCCGAATTTCCGTCCGCACCAGAATTCCAGTTACCAAATAGTGGATATAAATTGGCAAGATAGCCGTTCACTAGATTTGGATCAGCCCATACCTTGGCTTCATCCAGCGAATTGAGGTCCTCAATGTCCAATACATTTTTACAGGAGGACATGCACAAAGCCAATGCAATTAAAGGATAATATATTTTTTTCATCTTTTTTTCATTTAAAATTTAACATCAAGTCCAAACGTAAAGGTTTTCATGACTGGATAAGAATCATACAGCTTTTGTTCGGGATCATGAAACTCTTTCATTGGCGAAAAAACAAACAAATTGGTCCCATTAAAAAACAGATTGACATCTTTCACACGCAGTTTCTCCGTCATGCTCTTCGGCAATCGATAAGAAACATTAATGTCACGTAAGCGCAAATAGGCTCCATTTCTTATCCAGAATGACGAAGGGGCTGCACCGGATTCGGCCCATCCAGAGTATCCTGTTGGCCGCGGATATTTGGCGTCGGTATTATCCGGTGTCCAGACATCGGAAGCCCAAATTGGATAATATGGACGGAAGGTATCACCGTGCTGACGCATTCCACCGCCTTCTTGATTACTGATCATGCGATCATAAGCAAGAACTCCCTGAAATAAGGCCGAGACATAAAAGCCCTTCCAGCTCGCATTGAATCCAAACCCATAATTGATGCGCGGAGAATTATTGTCCGACAATAACTGCAAATCGTTATCATCAATTTTCCCATCCGGACCACCTGAGTAATTCGCCCCCTGAATATCTTTATATAAGATCATCCCAGGAAAAGGATCCCTTCCGTAGGTCTTAAATCCTTTTGCTTTCAACGCATCAGCTTCAGCCTGTGTCCTAACCAAACCAAGGGATTCTAAGCCGATAATTCTATTCTCAGGTCGTCCAATTCTGGAGCGAAAATTCTGCGGCTGGCCCGATGCATAAGATGGTTCTTCGTCAATGATGTCCCAACGGTCTTTGGCATACCCCAGATTGGCATTGAGACCATAAGCTACTTCACCAACCTTGTCATTCCAGTTAAAAGAAATCTCGCCGCCTTTATAACTTCTCGCCGCATAGTTTTCAGGAGCAAGTGCACGACCGTAATTGTCAGGGACCTTCAGCGATCTTGGACCAAGAATATTGGTTTCCTTGCGTGAAAACAGATCAAGGCTACCGGTCAGCTTATTATTAACAAATCCAAAATCTAAACCCAAGTTGACACTCTTAGAAGTTGTCCAGGTTAGATTTTGTGTTGGGGTTGCACCATACGCAATACCGTTATAATAGCGGTCACCAAACATATAACCGCCCGAGGTTGTATACTTTTCTAAATAACCAAATTGCCCGATTCGATTGGCATTGACATCCAAATCGTTACCCGTTGTACCATAAGAAGCTCTGAACTTCAAATCCGATATCGTATTTTTTATATCCGTAAAGAAGTTTTCGTCCGACACACGCCAGGCTGCTGATACTGAAGGAAAAAATCCCCACCGCTTATCCGTCGGAAATAATGGTGAACCATCATAACGAAAAGAAAACTCCGCAATATATTTATCCGCATAATTGTAGTTGGCACGCCCGATGATACCACGTCTCGAATCGATCGTTTCATTGGCAGTTGTCGACCTAAAGTTGCGATCTGTAGGATAAATAAACATTTGATCCAGGGCTGTAATTGGATTTTCTGCCCGTGAAGTGACATAAGTCCCTCCTTTTTTGGACTGTTCATAAACCAATGTTCCGTCGACGGAATGTTTACCAAACTTGCGGTTATAGTTTAAAAACCAGTTTACCTGATATTCCCACAATCGTTGTGGGCTGTAATCCATGAAAGGCTGGCTCTGACTAAAAGTAAAAATATTAATATTCGCTTCTGATGGCGGAGCTGGTATAAAGCGGTTGTCATTCGGGTTTAAAGAAGTAAAGGTATAGTTCTTTTGAAAACTCATATAACGCTTGCGCATATAGTCTTGAGCAATGTAACTTCCGACAACTTTTGTCGAAAGGCCCTGTACCAATTTATCCAGCTTCAAGTTTAGGGTCATAATAGGATTGACCTGCCGCACTTTACGGTCTATATAGCGATCCCCAATGACCTGATCGATCACATTCCACGCCTGCCAGCTTCCCATAGGCGTCTGTACAGGATAAGCCGTAGGTGTATTGCTCGGTGTTCCGTCTGCATTCAGGTAAAACGGATACATCTTTGGCCAGTTGAATGTAACACGGTAGAAATCGGATACATCAAAATCATCATCGTTCGAAGATGTGCTGAATGGCCAAAAAAAGCGCTTCGAATTAGTCTGGTTGGCTGAAATATTAAAATCCATGCTAAAATCTTCGGTAATCTGTGCGGAAATATTGCTCCTTAGATTAAATTTCTCATGATCCAAAGATTTATAAGATCCATTTTCTTTACGGTAGCTCAGCAAGCTATAATAAGTAATTTTGTCGCCACCCCCATTAACCGATATTGATTGTCGATGTGTAAACGGATTGCGCCAGATAACGTCATTAGCATTGTAATTTTTGTCCTTGAAATAATCAAACTCTTTTTGTCCATTGGGGATAGAAAGACCACGAAATTCGGCGACCCGGTTTTGATAAGTGAGTTCATCTTGCGCAGTCGTTAAATTAGCAAGGAGCTCCTGTGTTGGCGTATTGAAAGTATAATTACTTTGTACATTAAAAACAGGTGCTTGCGCCGTTCCTTTTTTTGTCGTTACCACCACTACGCCATTACCGGCCCGGGTGCCATACACTGCGGCTGTTGCAGCATCTTTTAAGAAGGTCATTTGGTCAACCTCGTTCGCTTCAAGCACATCGAATGCAGCTTTATCGCGAACCACGCCATCAATTACATAGAGTGGCTCGGCAAAACTCCCCCGTATACGCAAGCTCGACGATGCTCCGGCCATCCCCGAAGTATTGGTGACATTGACACCTGCAGCTCTACCGGCGAGTGAATTGGAAAGATTTGAACTGGGGATGTTTTTTAACTGTTCTGCATTGACGGTAGCGACCGAACCGGTAATATTCCCTTTCCGCTGCTTACCATAGCCAATGATCACGACTTCTTCAAGTGCTTGATCACTCGATACCATGACCACGTTCACATTACCTGCGGAAACGGCCACCTCCTGTTTTGTAAACCCTTGGTAGTTCACGACCAAAACATCACCGCGCTTTGCGCGAATAGAAAAAACACCTTGTTGATTGGAGGACGTTTGAACGGATGTTCCTTTGACGGTGATGGTAGCACCGGCTAATACCTGACCTTTCTCATCTTTGATGATCCCTGTAACCTGATCCTGATCGACAATAGCATTGATCGGATCCAGATTCAGCGCGTAAGAATCAGGCTGACTAAACAGCAGGCAGAGCCCCAAAAGGCTAATGGGTCTCGCCTTTCCATGAAGAAAAAAATTTCTCATCATAATTACAAATTGGTTTAAAATAATAAAGAACCGTAGGGTTCAACTTTGGTTTATTGACTTTGCATGTCTTTCTTTTTATAAAAAACAGCAAAAGTGGATTAGATTGTCTATTAAATTTAAAAAACAAAATCTTATTAACGAAACTAATATGATTTTTTAATCCAAAATTCACAGAAACGTTACATGCTTAAAACAGGGAATGGAAATGCCGGACACAGCAGTCCCGATCTTCAGGTAGGACACCTAAAAACGGTAGTGAACACAGGGATTTAAAGTGGATTTATATCCCTGTACGAATAATATCTAGGAAATTTTATTTTCAGGCGAGCCGAGTACGATCAATGTAGAGGCTCCGAATGGGACTTAAAAAAAAGAGCCTAAAACTGTAAGCTGGCATTTAGGCAAAATTGCCGTCCATTATAGGTTGGTAATACCACATAACTCTTTTTTGAATTCTGCAATCGACTGTCTACCAGCGGTAGCAACCAATAGGCGATTTTAGTACTTAAGATCCCGACCCCAGCTCCCATAGCGATATCCGAGAACCAGTGCTTATCATTGTGCATCCGCAGATAACCGGTACCCGCGGCAACAGCATACCCCGCTATTCCGTACCAAATTGACTCCTGTCTGTATTCCTGCCAAAGTAATTCCGCACCAACAAATGCAGTGGCAGCATGCCCTGAAGGAAAGGAATTGTTCGCTGAACTATCGGGTCGCCAAACAGGTATAGTAGATTTCATAATTCTCACGGTTGAAGTCATGATAATATTGGAAACCGCCGTTGTGAACAGGCGTTGTTTAAGGTTATGTTTCGCAGGTACCCCGACCGCATCCAGCACAAAAACTCCGGCAGTTCCAGCAAAACGTGTGAAATCGTCCAACTTAATTTTTTGATTGTTCCTTCTCGAAACGCCGTCTCTAATGTCTTCATCTATCCCTTTTAAAAAGGGATTCCCTTTGGCAACGATACCATAGGTGATCAATCCTACAGGAACAGCCAGTTCTTTGTAAGGAATTTTCTTAAAAAAATGAGATCTGCTGCTCGAATCCGAAGGTTGTTCCGACAAGATCTGCGCAAATGAGGTAACCGGCATTACAAAAAGTAAAACCAGTAGCCAATAAAAAACAATCTGTTTCCAGTAATCGATCATTTTAGCCTTAAAAAATTTTATAATGCGCAAAGATAATATTTATAAACTACCTCTTTGACAGTATTAATCCATACAGCACGGCAATATTGGGCATCAATCTCCATTTTATCATTAAACAAAGGAAAAGTAACGAAAGTCCGCTGTTTTAGCTTTTAAATAGACGGCGGACTTTCGCTTCAACATATATAAATGATCAAAATCCTATCGTAACACCATTGGCAATGATCGCATCTTTTTTCACAACAACGATGCCGTCACAGATCATATGCGTATCAAAATCGCCATCATTCAAGCCCGGTCCACCAATGATACGAACGTCATCTCCAATACGGCAGTTCTTATCCAAAATAGCATTTTCAATATAACAACGTTTACCCACGCCTACCGGTGGTGGCTTTTGTGTATTTCCCAATTCCAATACTTCTTCCAATTGCTCATAGTAATCTGTTCCCATCATGTAGGTCGATTTAATAACCGTCCCTTCACCAATACGGGAACGTATCCCAATAACAGACCTCTCCAGTTTATCTCCATTTAAAATACATCCATCGGCAATTACCGTATTATTCAAGGTTGTCCCCGAAATTTTCGAAGGTGGAAGCATCCGCGCACGTGTATACACGGTTTCATTAAACAGGTTGAAATCCGGAATGTCATCCGTTAATCCGATATTGGCATCAAAAAAGGATTTGATGGTTCCGATATCGGTCCAATAACCATCAAATTGATAACTTAACACGCGAAGTGCTTCAATGGCATCCGGTATAATTTCCTTGCCAAAATCCATCCCGGGGTTGGCAATTAAAAGGTTGCGCAAGATGTTTTTTGAGAAAACATAAATCCCCATGGATGCCAGATAATGTCTTCCCTGCTTATGCAAAACCTCGGAGACCTCTGAGGTCCAATTTAATACTTCATCCTTATCGGGCTTTTCAACAAAAGCGGTAATTTCATTTGCTTCATTCGCTTTTAAAATACCAAATCCTGTAGCATCCTTACCATTGACTGGTATAGTCGCAATGGTAACATCCCCCCCATTTTCAACATGGAAGTCAATCAGCTTCGAATAATCCATTTGGTATAACTGATCACCAGACAAGACAAGAATGTAGTCGTAATCTACATTCAGGAGATGTTTCTGCGTTCGCCTAACGGCATCAGCCGTACCCTCAAACCAACGATCGCCCTCATTGGTCTGCTCAGCAGCCAAGATGTCAACAAAGCCCTTACTGAAAATGCTGAAATTGTAAGAATTTTTGATGTGTGTGTTCAAAGAGGCTGAATTGAACTGCGTCAGTACGAAGATCTTATTATAGCCAGAATTCAAACAGTTCGAAATCGGAATATCGACCAAACGATATTTTCCAGCTATTGGAACCGCTGGTTTCGACCGTTGCTGTGTCAATGGGAAAAGGCGCGACCCTCGACCTCCTCCCAATACAAGGGAAACTACTTTGTGTATCATACCTCAATCCATTAATTGGTTATAAAATTGTTATCTTCAAGAACAAGGACCTGATCAGGTTTAGTCTCGAGATTCTTTAAATTCAGGTTTAAGAATCCTTATTAAATTAGCAATTTTCCGGATAAGAAGCAAACAACAATTTTAATCAATGATTCTTTTCACAAAAAAGTAATTCTAGAAAAACGAGCAGAAACATGCTTAATTTTAACCGATTAAAAGGCGATGATGACAAGTCCGTGTCTCCCATAGGTTTAATATCCAAATAGACCACTGAATAAAAAAAGGCCGTAGATATAGCCAACAAGTAATAGGTTAACACCTATTTGCGGATATTTCTTTTGGGTAAATAACCATAGGATCTCAATAAAGGCATAAATGGACAACGGTGCTGCAAGACTGACGGTCATAAAATAGAGTAAATATCCAGCCCCCAAAGCATCATTTTGTTGTTTAAGAATCAAATATGGGACAAGAAGTAGCAGAAAGGCGATACAGACTACAGAAAATCGAATAAAAAAATGTCGTTTTAGTTTTCGATCCCCTTTAAGAGGTTTATACATAAACAGTGTTGAGCCCGATATATAGAGTGATAACAACAAATAACCGATATAGTGATGCGCGCTCTCCAAACCATTCCAATCTTGATTAGCGTAGGCAAGACCAACAATTAGAAATAAAACAATAAATAAAACTACTTTAATATAATTCATCTAAAAACATGAGGGGATTATCCCTACTAGAGTAATTGAACGCTATAAATTTTAATATCGTATGGAATACAAGTGAATTTCAAGATTTCTCTCCAATACGATGTCTTACCAATCAACTTTGACCACGATAGTGCAAATCAACTAAATAAAATCAACTTCCGAGCGGGTAGCTAAAAGCAATTTTCAGCAAAGAGAAGCACCCTATTGACCTAATATTTATGTAAATTGCTAAAGCATATAGAACAAAACAGCTATGAATTCTTCATTATTGGATGAAAATTATTGGGATGAACGTTATAAGAACAAAGCAACAGGCTGGGATATTGGCTATGCCTCTCCTGCTATTATCAATTATGCAGCGGAGTCTATTGCCAAAGATGCATCTATTCTAATTCCCGGTTGTGGAAATGCCTATGAAGCAAAGACTCTACTTGACATGGGGTTCCATCAAATTACCTTACTTGACATCGCTCCGACCCTCGTTGCAAAGGTAAGAAAGGAGTTCGCCAATAGCCCTCAGATCCAGATTGTATGTCAAGATTTCTTCCAGCACAAGGGTCAGTACGACTATATAATTGAGCAAACATTTTTTTGTGCACTGGATCCTTCATTACGTCCCAGCTATGTACAACAAATGCATACTTTGCTCAAGCCTCAGAGTATACTGATGGGCTTATTGTTTAAACGGGAATTTGCGCAACAAGGACCACCTTTCGGTGGAGATCAAACGGAATATCAACAATTATTCGCATCGCAATTTGACATTTTACAGCTGACAGATTCAACCAACAGTATTCCTCAAAGACAGGGAAATGAACTGTTTTTTGAGCTGCGCAAAAAAGAGTCTACTTGCCCGGCATGACCCGATAGGTTGGATCTTCCATGATATTGACCTTCACAATGCCCGCCGCATTTTTTAACAAAGAGCGACAATCTTCACTGAGGTGCCACAATTCTATTTTTTTTCCTTGTGCAGCGTAGCGTTCGGTAATTTTGTTGAGTGCATCCACTGCGGACATATCCACCACACGACTTTCCTTAAAATCTAAAATCACGCGCTCGGGATCTTCCAAAACATCAAATTTATCCAAAAAATTAGCTGTTGAACCAAAGAAAAGAGGTCCATAGATTTCATAATGCTTGATGCCCTCGGCATCCAAATATTTTCTTGCCCGAATGCGCTTCGCATTATCCCAGGCAAATACAAGTGCGGATACCACTACACCAATCAGCACCGCAAGTGCCAAATTATGTAAAACCACGGTAATTCCGGCGACAATAATCCCAACGAAAATATCTGATTTGGGAAATTTATTGACAATCCGTAAGCTCACCCATTGGAAGGTTCCAATGGCCACCATCATCATCACACCGACCAGCGCGGCCATGGGTATCTGCTCAATAAAAGGAGCACCTACCAAAATAATCACTAAGATGGTCATCGCTCCAATAAAAGAAGAAAGTCGCGTACGCGCACCAGCATTTAAATTGACCAGTGTTTGAGCAACCATGGCACAGCCACCCATTCCTCCAAAAAATCCATTGATTGTATTGGCTATCCCCTGCGCCATGGATTCGCGGTTTGCATTTCCTTTACTCGCCGTTATTTCGTCCACCATGTTCAGTGTCAGAAGCGATTCCACCAACCCTACTCCAGCCATCACCAAAGAATACGGAAAAATCAGTTGCAATGTTTCCCAGCTCAGGGGTACATTAGGTAAATGTAGATGGGGTAATGTCCCACTAACAGAGGCAATATCTACTACTTTTTTGGTATCAATACCTAAAAAAGAAACTAGACCAAATACAACTAAAATAGCGACTAAAGAGGCTGGAACAGCCTTCGTTATCCGAGGAAATCCAATCACAATCAACATCGTCAGCAGAGTCAGTCCCCCCATGATGTATAAGGTACTTCCCGACATCCACTCCGCTCCCTGTCCGGTATTCACCTTAAATTGGACTACTTGAGCCATAAAAATGATAATGGCCAGTCCGTTCAAAAAACCGTACATAACGGGCTGCGGAATTAAGCGTACAAATTTCCCCCATTTAAAAAGCCCGACTAAAAATTGCAGGAGCCCCGCAAAGACGACAGCAGCAAACAGGTAATCAATACCGTGACTTGCCGCCAGGGCCATCAATACAACCACTGTTGCGCCAGCACCTCCGGAAACCATCCCTGGTCTACCGCCCAAAATGGAGGTCACCAAACCCATTAAAAATGCTGCATAAAGTCCCGTCAACGGTGGTAGCCCAGCTAAAATTGCAAATGAGAGTGATTCCGGAATCATTGTCATTGCGACCGTTAATCCTGCAAACAACTCATTCTTAAGATTAGTCGATTTTATATTGAATATTTCAAAGGTATTGTTCATTTTTAATTTACTTGAACGGGATAATTGCCGCAAAGGTACTAATCACACAAACACTTTTCCCCAATATTTGTTATTCTTTACAAATTTTATCGCAAAACAGTATGTTCATTTCGATCAAACAACGCATTAACCAACGTTATTATAGTCTCTTAATATGTATCATTTTGTTGCTTGTCCAGCTCGTGAGTATAGGGCCTAGTAAGGCTACATTCCTACCAGCTAGAGACTCCTTAGTTACTTCAGATAGCCTATTTCGAGCGAAACCTATCGAAAAATATCCCATGTACCACGATGAGCAACCACGACTTTGGAACAATCATCTTATCAACGTGAAACAAACAGACAGTCTATTCGATTACCAAAAAAAGAACTTCTTAAGGGCGGGAATTGAGTGGTTTTCCATCCAAGCTATTCCTGCATCGGTTAATTACTTCATTCGAAAAGATCCTGTTTCCCATATTTCCTTTAAAAACTTCTTTAGTCATTTAAAACTGTCAGCCTGGACCTGGGACGACAATCTTTTTGCAACAAATCAAATAGCGCATCCTTATCACGGTCAGTTTTATTTTAATTCGTTCCGATCCAACAACTACAGTTTTCTACAATCGACAGCAGCAACCGTAGCTGGTAGCTATATCTGGGAAACTGCAGGTGAAACAGAACCACCATCCATCAATGATATCATCAACACAAGTTTTGGCGGTACTATTTTAGGTGAAATGACCCATAGACTATCGCATCATATTCTTTCGCGCCCAAGCCTGACCAAAGGACAACGCAATAAAAAAGAACTATTGGCCATGTTGATCAATCCGATAAACGGGCTCAACCGTCTGCTCGACGGGCGCTGGGGAGATAAGGTAAAAGGTGCGGTGGTCGACAGTTCTTTAGTACACACTGAAGTTGAATTGGGGCTAAGACGGTTTGATGCCAAAGAACATGACATCTTGAATAAAGGAAAGAATGACATCTATGCTCGTATCAAACTGATTTACACCAACGATGATCTAGACAAAAAGAAACCCTTTGATGATTTCTTCCTCAACTTGGAACTTGGATCAGATGATAGTTCCATCGTCAATGCGGTCAATGTGTATGCCTCGTTATACGGTAACCGTATTTTATCCAATTTAACAGGACGTCATCGTGGTATCGTGTCTGCGCATTTCGACTTTCTACGCAATGAAGCTTTTTATTACGGATCACAGAGCATCAATTACAATGTTTTTTCAAACTTCAATATTGGTAGCCGTACCAAGCTGACAACCATCCTTGGTGGTGGTCCAGTGGTATTGGCTGCTGTACCTGATCCTTATCTCCATTTTGGTGAAAGTCGCACTTACGATTATGGCCCCGGGGCAGATGTTAGGGCTTCAGCCACATTGAGCACATTAAACCGCTTTAAATTTGGTATAGATTATCGTGGCGGATATTTTGTCACAATCAGTGGCAACAAATCCCACCATTTTCTACACGCGGTATCCACGAGTGCTTCAATGCGTATCTGGAAAAATTTCGGTGTCAACCTTTACTCCGGTTACTTTAGATTGGAAGGTCATTATCAAGACCATAACAATGTCAACAAAGACTATCCTTTTGTCCGGATAGCACTAGCCTACAATTCTGAATACTAGCGATAAAAAAAGGCTTAACTAAATAAGTTAAGCCTTTTTGATTAATTTGTCCAATATTTCTTTAACGCTTCCTTCAAACGCGGATCATAACCATATATATCCGGATACGTAACGATTTTTCCTTCGTCATCCAACCAGGTTGTATAGTAGGTGATATAAACTGGCATCTGCCGTTTCAGTGTTACCCAACGTGATTTTGAGATCGAATCTGTGGTAATTTCTTTTGCAATTTTTTCGGCCTGTTTTTCATTATTGACAAGGTAAGACGCCAAATCAACGGGTTTTTCAACACGCACACAACCATGGCTCACAGCGCGATTGCTCTGCCCAAACATTTGTTTTGCAGGCGTATCGTGCAAATAAATGGAATAGGGGTTCTCAAACAAAAACTTCACATTCCCCAATGAATTATCCGAACCAGGATTTTGTTTAAAACGAAAATTCTCCACAGAATCCGAATTCCAGTTGACCGTTGCAGGGTCCACTTGTTTACCTTTGTAATAGGCTACCATATTACGCGAGGCCAGATAGTTTGGATTATTTCGAACGCTTGACAATAACTCTTTCTTGACAATACTGCTTGGAATATTCCATACAGGATTTACTTGCATGGCATCCAACACCCCCTGCATGACAGGCGTCTCGTGGTTCTCACCTTTTCGCGTATAAGCCGGATTATCAGTTTCACCTACACACACATTCATCAGTTGACTTGTCTTCCCTTCTTCCATAATATGTAACCGTTGTTCAGGTATGTTCACAAATACATATTTCTCCGGAAAAGCATCTCCCATCCAGCGCAATTTTTCCAATACCATTAACACCTGGCTACGTTGTGCACTGTTTAGGTTCCCATTTTCCAATAAATCCTGAAACCTGGTGTAATACTGATTTTTAGGTTGGATATCGGTCAACACAGTTCCAATTTTTACACTATCCAGCATTTGTACAACTTTGCCATAGCTCATACGCTTTTGAGGAACGAAATATCTTCCATAAAGGCGTTTGGGGTTGACCACACCATATTTTATGCTGCTGATATAAGCCACGAGCCCATCAGTACTCAATAAGTCAAGTTTGGCCAATAATGGATAAACTTCAGCAACATCTTTGCTTTTCAGTTTTCGAAGCGAAGATAATGTTTCCTTAATCGCAGCTGTATGGAAATAACTAGCTCGAATACCATGTGCATCACTCCGCTCAAAGTAAGTTAACATGGTGTCTATACTACCATCAAAAAGGTGTTCGGCAATTAAAGTCATCCCTTCAGTAGAATCCGATAATTCCTTCATCCAGCTTGGATTAACCAATTGAGATTTTTCCTTGCCATACACTTCACGGAAGACTTTTACATACGCTGCAGTGTCAAAATCCTTATAGGACTTATTCTCAAACTCTTTCGCCAACACATCACCATAAGTCGGAGGATTATCCTTACAAGAAAAAAATACTACTGAAACAAATGAAATAAAAACTAAAAAACGTAACATATTACAAATCGTGAAAAAGAAATGGCTTCGCAATAATGAAGCCATTTTCTAAGGACAAAGATAAATAATTCTTATTGTCTAAAGAATCTTACCTGTCATTGAATCACTACAGAATCAATCACTGTATTTTTTCAGGAAATCTTCCAGCAATTCCACCATATCGGTATTGCCCAAAAAAGCTGCTGATCGCTGGTGCAAAGTTTTTGGCTCAATATCGAGTATGCGCTGCGATCCATTCGAAGCTTTACCCCCTGCCTGCTCAATGATGAAGGCAATTGGATTGCACTCATACATCAATCTTAGCTTACCATTAGGGTGCGCAGAAGTCGTTGGATAAAGAAAGATACCCCCTTTGAGGAGATTACGGTGAATATCGGCCACCATTGAGCCGATATACCGTGACGCATAAGGACGTTGCGTTGCACTGTCCTCCATTTGGCAATATTTGATATATTGCTTAACGCCGTTTGGAAATTTGGAATAATTTCCTTCGTTAATCGAATAAATTTGACCCGAAGCCGGAATTTTCATATCAGGATGGGATAAACAAAACTCGCCGATCGAAGGATCCAATGTGAATCCGTTTACGCCCTTTCCTGTTGTGTACACCAACATGGTTGAACTACCATAGATTATATAACCTGCAGCGACCTGTTTCGTTCCATGCTGTAAAATATCATTGCTATTACAAGAAACACCCGTATCAGAAATTCGTCGATAAATGGAAAAAATCGTCCCCACAGATACGTTAACATCGATATTGCTTGAGCCATCCAGCGGGTCAATACACACAATATATTTCGCATTTTTGGAAACCCCTGATTGGATATACACTGGATTTTCATGTTCCTCTGAGGCAACTACACAGCATTCTCCCCCACTTTGAAGCGCTTTGATAAACTGCTCATCGGCATAAACATCCAGTTTCTTTTGTCCCTCGCCCTGCACATTGACCTGGCCTGCATCGCCTAAAATATCAACCAATCCCGCTTTATTAACCTCTCTATTTACAATTTTTGCTGCGATTCCAATATCGCGCAGTAGTCTAGAAAGCTCCCCTTTAGCATACGGAAAATCAGCCTGTTTTTCAATGATAAATTGACCTAGTGTAGTTATACCACTCATAATGTTGTTTTATTGGATATTTGTTGCACAAAGCTAAAAAAGTTAAACAAACTTTAGCAAATACATCCTTCTCATATTTAGCATTTTAGCAGACTAAATACGCAATCGATTGCGCTATGTTTTGAAATCTCTTCTTTGCTAAAACGATTATTAGCTATTAAAAAAATAATAAAAGGTTGAAAGCAGTGGATAAATTTCAAATAGCAACGATTAGAAAAAAAACAATAAATGCTAAGTATTTGGTAATTTTGGCTAAATATTCTGATACAATGCAACAACTTATACAACTCATCGAAAAGGAAAAATTAGGAAATCAATTGGCAAAACAGTACACGTTGATTATTGATGATAAACAGGTCGTTCACGGTGCCTTATTTGTAATCAAAACCACAAAAAAAACATTTAAATTGATGATCCCGGCGTCTTTTCACGAAGCAGTTCTGAAAGAACAAGTAACCATCAATACCTTGATCAAACATCCCCAAGTAATGCTACTGGCTTAATCAAAGGGAAATTCCCCTATCCTCATACCTATCCCCAGAGCAAACAAAACATCGCTCGATTGTGTTTATCATAGCGTAATTTCGCTGTTTTTTTTACACCATATTCCGTCTCCCGAAGACTATAAAGCTGGTTCGCCCTAGAAAATGAGAGCAAACCGGAAGCACATATTATCAACGGGAAATTTTACAAGAAAACCCGGTAAAAGTGTAAAAATCACCTCGATATAACGTTTAACTTTAGGCAACAAAGACAACGCTATGCAACACCACTATACACTTTCGGGAATGTCCTGTGATGGATGTAGGTCCACAATCGAACATGCATTGAATGAGCTTCCTGGGGTTCATGCCGAGGTAACTTTAAACCCGCCAAGCATGACAGTAACATCCCAGAAACACATTCCGTTACAGCAATTACAGGAAATAATATCAAAATTAGGCCCTTATCAGCTCAGCGAAATACATAAGCATCAGGATGACGTACAATCCGATCAACACTTTGTAGCACAAGCTTCGGAGAGATATGGCTGCCCCATGCATTGCGAAGGTGAAAAAACGTACAGCCAGCCAGGAAATTGTCCGATCTGTGGTATGCATTTGGTAAAGCTCGATGCAGAAACAGCAATTAAAAATAAGCTGCATACTGAGCATGCAGCAACCTCGCATATCCAACACGAACAGCAACACAATCATTCCGCTCAGTCAAATGCTACGGTACATCGATCACAGACAATATCTACACCTGACAAAGCACATGGTCATACGTCTGCTGATCAATACTATTGTCCGATGCATTGTGAGGGCGACAAATGCTATAACGAACCTGGAAACTGTCCGGTATGCGGCATGAATCTGGAAAAGGTACCCATGTTAAAGACAGACCTTCAATATACCTGTCCTATGCATCCTGAGATTGTACAAGATCATCCTGGAAATTGCCCTATATGCGGTATGGACCTTGTGCCTATAGCCAATGGGAATGATGAGGCCGACGATCACACTTATCGTGATCTACGCATGAAATTATGGGTCTCTATCCTATTTACGGTCCCGATCTTTATACTTTCCATGGGCGAAATGCTTCCCGGTAATCCAATAGGTAAAATCATTTCGCCGAGTTTGTCTGGCTGGGTTCAGCTGGCTTTATCCCTGCCGGTTGTTTTTTATACCTGCTGGTCTTTTTTTCAACGGGGCTGGGTATCTTTCAAAACCTGGCGCCTTAATATGTTTAGCCTGATTGCACTTGGTGCCGGAGCTGCGTTTGTCTATAGTTTGGTTGGCCTATTTTTTCCGCAGGTATTCCCTGCTGAATTAAAAAATCACCATGGCAACATTGCACTTTACTTCGAATCCGTTACCGTCATATTGACTTTGGTATTATTAGGCCAGGTGATGGAGGCCAAAGCACATTCCAAAACCAATTCGGCAATCAAAGAGCTGATCAAGCTGAGCCCTTCCGAAGCTACGCGCGTAGAAAATGGAATAGATAAAAAGATCGGCATAGATCAAATTCAACTCGGAGATATACTCAAAGTAAAACCCGGGGACAAAATCCCCGTTGACGGACAAATTACGGATGGCAACAGTAACATTGATGAATCCATGCTGACGGGTGAACCTATTCCGGTAGAAAAACAAGAAGGAGATCATGTTAGTTCGGGAACAATCAATGGCGACCGCAGTTTCCTCATGAAAGCAGAGCGTATCGGTTCGGACACACTTTTGGCTCAGATCATTCAACTCGTCAATGATGCGAGCAGAAGCAAGGCTCCCATTCAACGATTAACGGATAAAGTATCCGAGATATTTGTTCCGATTGTCATAATCATTGCAATTTTGACATTTCTTACCTGGTGGCTTTGGGTTCCTTCCGCTTCCTTAGCATTCGGCTTTGCCAATGCACTTGCCGTACTTATTGTCGCCTGCCCCTGTGCCTTGGGACTCGCTACACCGATGTCTGTCATGGTGGGTGTCGGCAAAGGGGCCAAACATGGGATCCTGATCAAAGATGCAAGTGCGCTGGAAAAAATGAACCATGTAGATGTGGTTCTAACAGACAAAACAGGTACCATCACCGAAGGAAAACCCACCGTTGATGATATTCAGCCAAACTCTTCCAGCAGCAAAGACGAGATATTATCTTTGGCTGCAGCTTTAAACGCCAATAGCACACATCCATTAGGTCATGCTATTATTGAAAGGGCAAAAAAGGAAAATAGTAAAACGGACCTTGCAGTTTCCGATTTTGAAAATGTTGCCGGGCAAGGAATCACGGGAAATATACCTGGACATAGCATAGCACTGGGCAATCAATTGTTGATGGAGTCTATCGGCATAACAATTCCTCATGATATGAAGCAGATGGCCGAAACTGCTCAATCCCATGGAAAGACGGTATCCTTCCTTGCAAAAGACAGTAGCTTATTGGGGTATTTTAGTATTTCAGATCAAATAAAAGCCTCTTCGAAGCGTGCAATCCAATATCTTATACAGCATAAAGTCGATGTCGTTATGCTGACGGGAGATAATATCCATACGGCAAGGGCTGTGGCGGATCAAGTTGGCATCAAGCATTTCAAAGCCAATGCCTTGCCCAAAGATAAATTGCAGGAAATTCACACGTTACAGCAAAAAGGACATGTGGTGGCTATGGCTGGTGATGGTATCAATGATGCCCCTGCCCTTGCTCAAGCCGATATCGGCATTGCCATGGGCACAGGTACCGATGTTGCCATACAAAGCGCTTCACTCACTTTGCTGAAAGGAGACCTTATCGGAATAGCCAAAGCAAAGGTACTGAGCCAAAAACTGCTCCGTAATATTAAGGAGAACCTGGGTTTTGCTTTCGTCTATAATATACTCGGGATTCCATTGGCTGCCGGACTTCTATATCCTTCTTTCGGAATTCTCCTGTCCCCGATGATTGCTGCCGCTGCGATGAGTTTCAGCTCCGTTTCGGTTATCTTGAATTCTTTACTCTTAAATCGTGCAAAGATCGATATCGATTAAAAACAGATATTCCCTATATTCGCTGTTAGAATAACGACATATAGTTTACAGTAACATGCGTAATATCTTTTTAATCTTGATAACGGTTATCATCACAGTTGTGTGTGTCAAAAATCCGCAATCGGTGCAGCTCAATTTTCTCGGGGAATCACAAGTGGCACTATGGAAGCTATTATTGGCCTTTTTTATTGCAGGAATTGTATTTGTATCCCTATTGAAAATCGAAAAAAAGAAACAGCGGACGTATGAAGAGGAAGAAATAGACGAATCGGAAGAAGAAAACAGCGACAGAAAGTCCCAATTATCGGATGAAGACCGGGAATTTCTGTCCTAAATAAAAAAATAAATCACTAAAAATGAAGCCCTAAACAGCCGTAGCGCAATTTTATCGCACAAATACTTGCGTGGAATAGGGATTAACCCTATCTTTGCATCACTTCAAACAAGGAACGGTAGTTCAAAAACAAAGAAGTAAGATTCCGTAGCTCAGCTGGTAGAGCAATACACTTTTAATGTATGGGTCCTGGGTTCGAATCCCAGCGGGATCACAAAAGAAAAGCTAATCGAAAGATTAGCTTTTCTTGTTTTAAAGCTATTAGGATTCGAAAGAAGGGTCGGCCGGGTTCGATCCAATGGAGGCTCAGGGCTGTGTTTGGGAAATGAGGGGCTGAGCCAATCCCAGCGGGATCACAAAAGAAAAGCTAATCGAAAGATTAGCTTTTCTTGTTTTAAAGCTATTAGGATTCGAAAGAAGGGTCGGCCGGGTTCGATCCAATGGAGGCTCAGGGCTGTGTTTGGGAAATGAGGGGCTGAGCCAATCCCAGCGGGATCACAAAAGAAAAGCTAATCGAAAGATTAGCTTTTCTTGTTTTAAGACTATTAGGATTCGAAAGAAGGGTCGGCCGGGTTCGATCCAATGGAGGCTCAGGGCTGTGTTTCAAGGATAAAGTGTATAACAGCCTCCATCCGTTGTACGGAACAATCAGTTTCAATTTCCAATTCATTGATTGCCGTTTCCAGTTTAGACAATGTTTCGTTGTAAAATTTAGCTATCATTACCTGCTGTTATTTTTCTTTCTTACCCCTTTCATTAGACTGTAATTACACGCTCTATTTTCTGCATATTCAATTTTATGTTCAGCTAGAAGCTGTACAATTATTTCGTTTGTTTCATCTTCATTAAGTCCTATTTTTTCCCCGAGGTCAATTTCATTAAGTTGACCGTCATTTTCTATTAATGCTCTGTAATATTTTTCTTTATTTTCCATAACTATATTTTTTTTGCACAGCTATCATCATGTGTGGACTAAAGGGTAAAAGATAGCTGTCATTTTCAGTAACTTGCATAAGTTCCATTAATGTTCTTCGTTTTTTGTTATTCAGCATATTGGCAAAGTATTTTTTATCCAACCATGCCATACCCTCAACCGCATAAGTATTTAGATAGATTAAGCCTTGATTTATAAATTCATCTTTTAGCTGTTGTGGCTTATGATAAAATGCTTCTGCTAAAAGCCAAGGGAAATCATCGGGCGGATTGTGCATCCCCCTTATTAATTCTTCTTTGCACATGTCAAAAAATGGCTTTTTGTGAATTAAGCCGTTTAAAAGACCAACCAGCGTTGATGCCGTATAATTGATGGCAAAACCCAAAATAATCCCATCACTCTTTAAAATACGTTTAGCTTCGCAAATGGCTAAATCTCTATCCTCCTTTTTTTGAAGATGATAAAGAGGGCCGTGCAGTATTATTAGGTCTGCATAATTATCTGGAAATTCCAATTTTCGAGCTTCTCCTAAATGTACAGAAAAACTGTTCTTTAATCTATTCGCTCTGTTTTGGGCTATTTGTATATGTTTTGCAACTGGCTCTACTAAATGAACTTGATGTCCTTTTTTAGCAAGCCATTCCGAATACTTTCCCGTACCACCACCAATGTCTATTATTTTTGAAGATGAAGTTGGTATATATTTTTCTACGAGTGATTTAATTCTTTCAAATTCAAATACGCCCATTCCTTTGTCAAGTCGAGTTTCTTCGGATGCTCTATTGTAAAATAGCTCGATATCTCTACTTATTAACTGTTTACTATTCATTTTTAGTCATCGTTTCACCACATTTTGAAATGTTGAATACACCGCAAAAGTGATAATGCAACCGATTTGATAATCGTTTGTTTTGTTTAAGATTAAGAAATAAGTCGATAGGATTATCTGTGCATTAAAAACCAAAAAATTTCAATGCATTAATCACTCTGTTTTAGAGTTGTCTTTCGAGTAAGACCAGATAATATGTTAGATATAGTATAACAGACCACAAAGATAGAAAATTTGGATTAATTTTTAACGTTGAATTGACACTAATATTCCCCGATTAAAAATCACTATTTTCATTGATTTTTTAACAGATCTAATTTGATAGTTTTGTTATGCACATTAAATAGCACAACGGATGAAAAATTTTGTTTTACTACTTTTAACCTTCTTAAGTATACCTACTCATGCCCAAGATAAATTAGCTTTAACGGATTTGGTGTATCCTGATTTAATTCCGACACTCATGCAGAACAGCTTATTTGGCTACTGTGACAAATCACTAAACGTTAAAATAAAGGCACTTTTTGAAAAAGCAGAACTATTCGAAGCTGATTACAATTTCCAACTTTTCCATGTAAATAATCCCGAGATCATTAAATATGGAACAGAAGACTATGCTTGGGTACTATTCAATGGCGAACGCTACCGTATCGATAAAAAGGGAACACGAGTATATAAATACAATGCCGCCGATTTTAAAACAGGTGAAACAACAATTTATCTGTACAAAAATTCAACTGTTTATTATAGCGACAGCATAGATCAAAACACACTCTTTCAACATATCAAAGACAACCAGAGCGGAAAACAAATATTTCCGGAAGAGCAATCCATTCAGGAATTTCGCATAAAAAATAAGGCGTTGATTGAGGAAGGAGTTAAATTGATTTTCCGCCCCAAAAGAAAAGAAATACCTTACGTAGATTTTACCAGTGAGCACACTTTGTTGAAGGGAATAAAAAATAGTGAGACCAATCAAATCATTGTAAAAGCAAAGTATGCAAATATTGAGGAGCTTTATAATAATCCATTACGTGAACAGCAGTATCCGCTGTTTATTGGCTATCGCGGTGACCTCGACAAGGAAATATATGTCGGTCTGAATGGAACCGAGTACTCCATCAAAGACTAGTGTAAAAATCTTTAGTTTCCAAGTTACAATCTGGTAAAGTACAATTGAAGCGATCATTTCACTAACTTTGTTAAATAGATAGATCGGTCATTTACAAAACAGTTACCTATTGATGATAGAAAAACTCCTCTTCGAAATGAATACTTATGCTGCGCTTAGCCCAGCTACGACAGAAATTTTGAAAACTATCTTTCAGGTGAAGCAGTTCAAAAAAAATGAACATATTCTACGTGCTGGAGAATATGCTAAGTACTATTATTTTATATGCAAAGGATTATTAGGTTATTATAAATCAAACGCTGATGGCAATATTATCTACAAAATGTTTTTTGAAGAAAATAGCTTTTGTGCTTCCACCGCCGCCATCATTGAAGAAACACCGAGCACCTTCAACATCATTGCGCTCGAAGATGTGGAGTTAATTCAATATTCAGCCAAGGCTTTCCGTGAGCTTGTCCGCACAAAGCATGATTTGGCGCTCTTTCAGATAGCCTACCTGGAAAAGAATTGGGTGGTCAAAAAAGAACCACTTGAAATCGAGCTCAAGTGGGAATCTGCAAAGGAACGTTATCTTGAACTTCATAAGAATCAGGTGCTTTTCAAACGCCTCAAGCAGCGTCATATCGCCTCCTATCTTGGTGTAACTCCCACGCAATTAAGTCGCATCCGTAAGGAATTAAAAGAATAATTCCATCAACATGTGTATACGTTTTTAAAGATTATACTGTTGAATTTTGCCTTATAGAGACAAAATTTTAAGCTATGAAAACAGTATGCACACTCCTATTTTCTGCCCTTAGCCTACCACTGGCTGCACAAAAAGTCGTTAAGACAAAAATCCATAGTGCCAAAATGGACAAAAACATTGAAACCATTATAATTACGCCCGACATGCAAGACGGGATCAATTATAAAACAGTTTATATTCTCCATGGTTATAGCGGCACCCCCACCCGTACCGTACAAGAAGACATTCCGGACTTAATCCAAAAAGCAAAAACATTTCAGACGATCTATGTACTACCAGATGGAAATTTCAATTCTTGGTACGTAGATAGTCCTATCGATCCACATGCACAATACACCACTTTTATAGGAAATGAACTAGTAAGTTACATCGATCATCACTACCCGACGCAACAAAACCGAAATGCGCGCGGAATACTGGGCTGGAGCATGGGTGGCTACGGAGCATTGCACATCGGCATAGCCTATCCACAAACATTTTCGATCGTCGGAAGTTCATGCGGTGCTCTTGATTTCGACCGCTTCGGACAAGCTTACCTGCAATATCAGGTAGACAAGGTATTGGGCGACTATAAAAATCTGAACGATGTAGACCGCATCTACAGCAACGAAGATAAAATGAAGCACAATAAACAACGCTATATCCTCGATTGTGGAACTGAAGACCTGCAAATGCTGGAAATGAACCGTACATTCCACAAGCATCTGACCGACAAAAATATCGAGCATCTTTACATCGAATCAAAAGGAGGACACGATACTGCTTATTGGAGCAAATCACTATCACAACAGTTGGCTTTATTTCAAAACTACTTTCAACATGAAGGACTATAAATCGACACTCTATGTTGCTGCAGGCGCATGTAGTTATGGACTGCTCGCAACAATTGTGAAATATGCAAACCATTTAGGGATACACACAAGTTTGTTGACCTTTCTGCAGTTTATGTTTGGTTTTCTCTTTTTGTTGTCCTTTAATCTGTTGTCAAAGCGTAATGCAGACGAACATAACACCATCAAATTTTCATCAAAAATTAAACTGATGGTCTGGGGCATTTCCCTTGGTCTAACAACAACACTTTACTATCTTTCCATCCAATATATCCCCGTATCCGCTGGAATTATTTTACTGATGCAATCCATTTGGGTAAGTTTGGTTGCAGAAGCAGTCCTGTTGAAAAAGTTTCCGTCAAAAGGCAAGATAACAGGAGTTACTATTGTTTTGCTCGGAACGACCTTAGCAACCAATCTCTTCCAAAACAATAATAATCTTGATTACAAAGGAATAATACTGGGTTTCGGAGCGGGAATAAGTTATGCGTTGGCAATTTATGCTTCAAGCACAGTGGAAAAAGACTTACCGAGTCCAGTACGTAGCCAATTCTTGGTCTTAGGCGGACTGCTGCTCATCGTAGCATTTTGGAACATTGATATTATTCGGTATATGCAACCTAATGCATTGCCCTGGGGATTATTGATTGCCATTTTTGGAACTATTCTTCCCCCCTTACTATTTACAAAAGGAATCCCAAAAACCGGAATAGCGATGGGAAATATTATTTCAAGTCTGGAGATCCCTGTTTCAACCTTATCTGCCATGTTGGTTCTACAGGAAGTTGTTTCAGGGTTCCAATGGTTTGGCATACTCCTGATTTTAATGGCTGTCATTATAATTAATGTTGGTAAGCCGTAGTAGTCAACCAATGATTAAATCTATTATATTGCCATAAGATCAGTCCCCATACTGGAACTATAGTTGCAGCCATGTGGAGCATTTCAAATATATTGGATGCTCCGCCTGCTTGGATCAGAAAGAACGAAAACAATAGGCTAATAGCGGCGGGCAATAAAACAAAGGATAGTGCCCGTGCAAGCCTACTGGTTCTGAATTGCTTATTTAGATTTAGAAAAATAGATATCGTACCAATCGCAATACAGAGTGCCACGAATGAAAGCAACAATTCTGTAAAAAAGGGCATGTAGCAACGTGCTCTTTTTGCAGCCTCATTATTTGCCTGAAGTATGGCTGTAAGGACAAAGGTCGTCAATACACTAAACCCTATAATTCGCAGGAAAATAAAACTTAGCTTCCTTTTCATCAGCACACTATTTTAAAATAAATAAAACCGCGAATAGGCCTGAACTTCTCGCTCCCTCCTATTTTCCTTTAATACATTTCGACCAGTTCCTGCGGAGAGCAGCAATCCCAAAACTGATTTCAACGCCGACCTTTTACAAGTTACAGCTGATAAATCCCTTTAACCATCAAGCTTTAAGTAAAAACAATAATCTTCTTTAAAGATGCGAATTAATCCGTTAAGATAAATGCCAAAGCAATATTGGACGTGGTATTGACGATATTGGTCGGTTGGAGCTTAATATTTGTCGACGTGCTGCACCTAATTATTTTTTTACTTTTTTTACTAAGGTTTATCCTCCCTGTTACGTATCTATCTAAAATTATATACCATGAGATTGACTGATGATATCAAACAACTAATCATAAAGTATATCGGCGACAACTTAACGTCCGATGAAAAGACCGATTTAAAGTTATGGTTGGATGAATCAGCAGAACATCGTGTTTTTTTTGAAGACCTCCTGGATAACCATGATTTGATAAACGACTTGAATCAATGGAGCGAGCTTCAGGCTTCAGATACAATGGATTGGAACGAAAGGTTAAAAGCAAAGACCCTAGAAACTATTCGGACCTCTGCCGTTAAACCATCTCCTATCAGAAATATAAAACACCTGCTTCCCTACGCAGCAGCTTTAATAAGCATAATCTTAGGAGGTTTGATGTATTTCATGGTTAGAAAACAAGTTGCACCGGTCAGTAATCGAATCGTCTTAAATGACGTAGAAGCACAGAGCAACCAGGCAGAAATACGGCTTTCGAACGGCAAAGTGCTCCAGGTATCGAGTCAGAAAGGAGCCTTGGTTTCAGGAGAAAATTTAACCTACGAAGACGGTACTATCCTTCAAAACGCCTCTTTAAAAGGAGATCTGATGGCCACGGTCAACACCCCTGCTGGCACGATGCTGCAACTCCAACTGGAAGATGGATCGGAGATTACGCTCAATGCAAAAACAACACTTAAATACCCGCTTCGTTTTGCAAACAACAAACGTGTTGTTGAAGTGGACGGTGAAGCCTATTTTAAAATTGCAAAAAATAAAAAGGTACCCTTCCATGTTCTTTCCAACGGGCAACAAATTGAAGTCACGGGCACTGAATTCAACGTAAATACCTATTCAAAATCCCAAAGTAGTACAACGCTTATAGAGGGGAGTATCAATCTATCGGCGCAAGGGCAAACGTTACAGCTCAAGCCCAATCAGCAAGCGCTCTTAGCTTCGGGTCAACTATCTAAAAAAGTGGTCGATCCCGCTAATTACATCGCATGGCTCGACAATAAATTCTATTTTAATGAAACGGACCTCCATACTGCTCTACAACTGATCGGCCAATGGTATGACCTGCAAATCATCTACACGCAACCGATAAAAGAAACACTTTTATATGGCGAAATTAAACGCACGAAAAGTCTCGCGGCAGTCCTAAAGATCCTGGAGCGTAGCCATATTAAATTTGACTTGATCCAAGAAAATGGAGTTCGTAAACTCTTTGTTTCAAACTAACCAATTATCCATGAAATAACCCAAAAACAACAATTATGAGAAAACCAACCTAACGAGACCAAACGAGATACTAAAAAAGCCGACCAATGCTACGAACATTAATCGGCCATAATAGCGATCTCCATTTTTGACCGATTTACCCAATCAGTTTAATAATAGATTATATCCCTAATTCAACAAATTTATGAATTTTAATTTTCTTGTTCATAGAAATCGAATTGCTGTGAACATACCCAAGCAATGGAAGACCAAAATGAAGCTTAGTGCCTTTTTTACCCTTGCATGTGTTGTTAAGCTGTCTGCAGCTAGCTACGCACAATCAATTACTATTAACGCCAAAAAAATGTCTTTGGTGCAGGTATTACGTACCATCCAAAAACAGAGTGGCGTCCCCTTTCTGTTGAATGGTAAAGAACTTGCCGACATTAAAATTGAGGCGCAGGTTCGTAATATGCCTTTAGAAAAAGCCATACAGCTTCTCTTAAAAGACCAACCTGTCGATTGGAGTTTTCAGGACAATATGCTTGTCGTAACGAAGTTAAAAACAAATTATCCGACTTATGAGCTTCCAAATAACTACACGTTAGTACAACAAACCCGCACATTCAAAGGAAATGTTCACGATAGCAAAGGAACAATGCTTCAGGGCGCGACGATTATAATAAAAGGTTCGACAAGGGCAACCACGACAGATGAAAGTGGTAACTTTCAGATCGAAGCAAATAATAATGCCGTACTCGTGATTAAAATGATCGGCTACCAAACCAAAGAAATCCCATTATCCAACCAGCTTTACCTGAATATTGAACTTAGCCAACAGGTCGATGCTTTGGAAGAAGTCGTCGTCGTAGGCTACGGTACGACAAAAAAGAAAGAATTAATCGGTTCGGTTTCCCAAGTTGATGGGAAACAACTAGCCAAACGCTCCGTTCCCCAGCTTGCGCAAGCCCTCACAGGTCAAATGCCCGGTGTGACCGTCATACAGCGATCTGGTCAGCCTGGTGCAGCAAACAATACCATACAGATCCGTGGTGTGGGTTCGTTCGGTGCAAGTACCGACGCGCTTATTTTAGTCGACGGTATACCCACCAATTCCTTCAATGATATCGATCCAAATGATGTTGCATCTATCTCGGTACTGAAAGACGCTTCCTCCGCTGCGATATATGGAGCTAGAGCCGCCAACGGTGTTATTCTGGTTACAACAAAAACCGGGGCAACAGGTGGAAAATTAACGGTCAATTACAATGGCTATTACGGTATCCAGAAACCAACAGCGTTCCCCGAATTTGTCAACTCTTGGGAGTACGCTTCCTTGCTCAATGAAACCACAAGTGGCGGCGGAGGCTACACCGCAGAGGAGATCCAAAAATTTAAAGATGGCTCGGATCCCGATAACTACCCAAATAGGAATTACTTGACCAGTTCATTCAAGTCCCAAGCGGCGCAAACAGGCCACAACTTAAATATATCCAATACCACAGATAAAATACAATACACCTTATCTGCGGGCTTTCTCAATCAAAAAGGTATTGTCATCAAAAACAATTTTGACAAATACAATGTCCGCCTCAATCTCATATCAAACCTCAATGACAAGCTCAAATTAACGACGCGGGTAGCAGCAATTCAGACCGAAACAGACGAACCCGCAGCACCGGCAACGCTTGACTTCTCCAGCATGACGGATATCATTTCTCAGGTGATTCGCTATCCCGCCATATACCCGATCCGCCTGAGCAACGGCGACTGGGGCGCAGGGAATAACCTGAAGGGGACACCTGTATCTTTCCTGGAGAGCGAATCTTTCTACAAAGAAAAAGTATCCAATATCTCCGGAAACGCAAGACTCGACTGGAAACCGATTTCAGATCTGACCTTGTCCGCTATTGGGGGCTATACGCAGACGAATGGCCGCACAAAACTTTTTAGAGCATCACAACGGATCAACAATTCCATTACGCTCGGACCTTCTAGCCTCAATCAAACTGCTCCTTATGAAACGTATAAAACGTTTCAGGCCTTAGCAGACTATAATAAAACGATCGGGGAACATTCCCTGAAAATATTGGGCGGTTATTCTTTCGAGAAAGGCTACAGCGAAGGTTTAAGCGCTTACCGCCAGAATTTTCCCAGCAATGATCTTACCGAGTTAAATGTAGGTTCACCAGATGGACAACAAAATACTGGTACAGCTACTGAGTGGGCATTGGAATCGTTATTTGCACGCATACAATATAACTATGCCAAGAAATACCTGGTCGAAGGTGTTGTTCGATACGATGGATCTTCCCGTTTTCCAACCGATAAAAAGTATGCCACTTTTCCTTCAATTGCAGTAGGTTGGCTACTGAGTGAAGAATCGTTTATAAAGGACCACTATAGCTGGATAGACGAATTGAAAATCAAAGGATCTTATGGAGTTCTCGGTAACCAAAATATTGTCAATAATGTCCAACAGCGCGTTGTCTCTAACTACCCATACCAGGATGTTTTAAATCCTGGTTACAATTACCCCTTTGGAAACACTATTTCTCCAGGGGTCGCCCGAACAACAATTGTTGACCCTATGCTACGCTGGGAATCGACCCGAACGGCAGATGCGGGCGTAGAAGTGGCTTTATTTAAAAATTTACTGACCTTCAGCAGTACCTATTATAACCGATATACTTACGATATTTTGGTGAGCCCAGGTTCTAGTGTTTCCAAAATTTTGGGTTTTGAAGTAGGTGTACAAAATTCTGGAAAACTTCGAAATACAGGATGGGAATTTACACTAGGGCATCAAAAAAAATTAAATGATTTTTCTTACAACGTAAATCTGAACTTCTCTACGGTCAAAAATAGGGTCGTCGATTTGGGTGTCGGCAATATCAATCAACCGAATGGCTTAGTGGGAAATGGTTCAACCCTATTTATCGGTTACCCGATTCAAGCCTACTACGGCTACCAGGCCGATGGCTTGTTTATTGATGCAGCCGATATTGCAAGCTATACCAATCAAACCAGCATCAACCCCAAACCGCAACCAGGCGATATCCGCTACAAGGACATCAGTGGCCCCGACGGTGTACCTGATGGAAAAGTAGACGCTACGTACGACCGAACTGTAATTGGATCACGCATCCCCAAATACACCTACGGGATGAATATCGGAATGAACTACAAAGGGTTTGACTTAGGAATACTTCTTCAAGGTGTAAGCGGTGTCAAAGGCTTATTGGACAATTATGCTGGATTTGCGTTGACACAAAACGGCAATATCCAACGCTGGCAAGCTGATGGCAGATGGACTGCAGCCAATCCCGATCGAAATGCCATATACCCAAGAATTGAACAATTGCCGAATACTGGCACACCAAATACCCTGCTATCGGACTACTGGTTACTGGACGCAAGCTATCTGCGGCTCAAGAACATCCAATTGGGTTATACCATTCCTAAGCACATCCTTAACAAATGGAAATTGTCGGGTCTAAGGGTTTACGCAAATGCCGAAAACCTATTCACGAAAAGCAACTATAGAAAAGGATGGGATCCCGAAATCAATTCAAGCGGAGCCTACTACCCTATTATGCGCAATTTTACATTTGGGGTTAACCTTAGTTTTTAACCAATCGATAAAAAACCATGATACACATCTCATATAAACCTATAAAATTGGCCTTATGCATTCTTTTTGCATCAAGCCTGAGTACCAGTTGTAAAAAGCAACTGGAAACCAATCCACTGGATAAATTTGCCAACGAAACCTTTTGGACAAACGAAACGAATGCTCGAGCAGCGCTGACAGGATTATACAAAGCAGAAATACAAATGAACTCCCTCGCCGAATTCAGCCCTACAGATTGGTGGTCCTATAACGGTCTGCTTTACCTGGAGTTTGCTTCGGACAACGCCTACGATAGACGTGGTGATAATTCGGTTTTCAACAAACTATCCGATGGTACATTAACGAGCAATAATAGCAACTTAGACAATTATTGGATGTATACCTACAAGAAAATCGCCCGTGTAAATTATTTTCTTGAAAATATAGATAAAACTCCTATTTCAGCAGATCTACTCGCACGATTTAAAGCAGAAGCCCGGTTTATTCGTGCTTGCCAATATTTCTACCTGTCCCAATACTGGGGTGATGCCCCTTTAGTTACCAAAACTTTAACGCCCAGTGAAGCGAATCAGGTTTCCAAAGCGAAAAAACAGGAATTGGTTACATTTGTCGCGCGTGAATTGCAGGAAGCGGCAAACGACTTACCTAGTTATGGCAAATTGACTACCGCAGAAAGGGGCCGCGCAAGCAAACAGGCAGCCCTCGCTTTCCTTGGACGCATCCAACTGGCAGAAAAATCTTACGCCGACGCTATCAAAAGCTATGAGCAGATCATCAATGCCAATGAAAATAACATAGATCCTAACTATTCAGGATTATTTAATGGAACCAACGAAACGAGCAAAGAGATTATTTTTGCCACGCAGTACTTGGTTGATCTTGCCGGAAACGGTATGTTTCAGCACAATTTTCCGGCAATCGCAGGCGGCTGGCATCTTCACTGTCCGCTCGGTAGTCTTGTAGAAAGCTATGGTTTCACCGATGGAACGGCATTTTCGTACGATGATGCGCGCTATAATGCGCAAGACATCAGCAAAAACCGGGATCCGCGTTTAGCCTTCACCGTGATAACGAATGGTGATCGTTTCAAAAACCTTAAATATACTTCTCACCCCGATTCCACCCTATCTATCGACCAATTGACAACAACAAAACAGGCCACTCGTACGGGCTACGGATTACGCAAGTTCAACGACGAAGGGTTTAGTGGAAACTTACAAAACTCTGGAGCCGACGTTCCTATTGTACGCTACGCCGAAGTTCTCCTGAGTTACCTTGAAGCCAAACTCGAAAATGGAGATCCTATTACCAGCGACTTACTCGACAAAACCATCAACGCTGTCAGAAAAAGAAGCAGCGTTAATATGCCAGCCATTAACGTCCAAAGTAGTACCTCCTTGCGCACGACGTTACGCAACGAAAGACGTGTGGAACTCGCATTGGAAGGACTTCGTTATTGGGATTTACTACGTTGGGGTATCGCAAAGGATGTACTGAAAGGTGACTTTTATGGCGCCCCATTTCCAAATGCGAAAAATCTTCGAATAAAATCCGGTGGAAGTAAAGACCCTTATAGCCGATGGTATGTGACCAGCAAATCCTTCCGGGTTGGCCAAGATGAACATTGGCCGATTCCGCAAAATGAAGTTAATATCAATCCAAATTTAAAATAGTATCTTGGGTATCGTCAATTGTCAAACGATACCCTTTAAACAAAACTTAACGTATATGAAGAAGCCACTATCCCTAACGTTATTACTCTCCTCGAGCCTTTTCGCAGCGCTCCCCACAGTTAGTTTTGCCCAAAAGGCTAGTAAACCAAATGTGATCTATATTTATGCAGACGACCTTGGTTTTGGTGATTTAAGCAGCTATGGTGCCAAACAAATCGAAACCCCCAACCTGGATAAGCTCGCCCAAAGCGGCGTACGATTTACCAATGCTCATAGTACTTCGGCAACTTGTACCCCTTCCCGTTTTGCATTGATGACCGGAACGTATCCCTGGCGTCAGGAAGGTACAGGCATTCTGCCCGGAGATGCCAAACTAATCGTTCCAACAGATAAAATCACCTTACCCAAAGTATTTAAACATGCGGGCTACGCTACCGCCATTGTTGGCAAATGGCATATGGGACTCGGAAATCAGGTCCAAAAAGACTGGAACGCACCCATCAAACCCGGGCCTAATGATGTAGGTTTTGACTATTCATTCATTTTTCCTGCAACAGCAGATCGCGTCCCAACGGTGTTCCTTGAAAATGATCAGGTCGTCGCTGCAGAGGCCAATGATCCAATCCTGGTCGACTATGAAAAGAAAATAGGTAACGACCCCACAGGAAAAGAGCATCCCGAACTGCTCAAAATGCATTCTTCACCTGGCCAGGGACATAATCAAACTATTGTCAACGGTATCGGAAGAATCGGTTACATGAGCGGTGGAACACGTGCAAGATGGGTAGACGAAGAAGTTTCTACAACATTTCTTCACAAGGCCCAGGACTTTATTTCGCAACATCAAAACAAACCCTTCTTTCTCTACTTCTGCTTGACAGAACCACACGTCCCTCGCATGCCAGCAACACAATTTAAAGGTAAAAGCAAACTCGGCTACCGCGGCGATGCAATCCTTCAATTGGATTGGACCGTCGGACAAATTCAACAGCAATTGCAACTTTTGGGACTTGACAAAAACACGATTATAATTTTCAGCAGCGACAACGGCCCCGTTCTCGACGACGGGTATATGGATGGCGCTGTGGCCCAGCAAAATGGCCATTTACCCGCAGGTCCACTACGCGGTGGCAAATATAGCATCTTCGAAGGCGGAACTCGCGTGCCCTTTATCGTAAGCGGCAAGGGCGTTGCACAGGGAAAAGTTTCCAATGCATTGATCAGCCAAATAGACCTCTTGGCAACAAGTGCCCAATTATTGGATGTTCCACTAAAAGCAGATGAAGCAAAAGACAGCGCGCCGCTCTTGAAAACCTTAACCGGTCAAGATAATAAGGGACGTAGCAGTATGGTTCAGCATGCACAGACACTTGCCATCGTAAAGGACGAATGGAAATATATTGCGCCAAGCAAAGGTTCCCCCTACATGAAATTAACCGATACAGAAACAGGAAGTCTTCCGGAAGATCAGTTATACGATCTTAAAAATGATATCGGCGAAAAGAATAATGTGGCTTCAAAATATCCAGAAAAGGTCGCTGAACTCAAGCAATTATTGGAAGGAGAACGTAAAAAATGAAACTAAAAGTTGGACTTTCCCTCATCCTCCTCGGATGGGGGACTCTTTTTGCACAACAAAAGAAAAAGCAGCATAAATTGCCCAATATTATATTTTTTTATGCAGACGATTTAGGTTATGCCGAAACTGAGCCCTATGGACAACGATTGATCAAAACACCAAATATCCAGCAACTGGCACATGAAGGTTTACGCTTTATAAACCACTATACAAGTACTCCAGTATGCGCCCCAGCCCGTTGCATGTTATTAACGGGCAAGCATGGTGGCCAATCTTATATTCGCGGAAATTATGAATTGGGCGGTTTCGCAGATAGTCTCGAGGGTGGCCAGATGCCACTACCTGAAGGAACGTATACCATGGCTCACCTATTTAAAAAAGCCGGTTATCAGACCGCTGCCATTGGAAAGTGGGGACTTGGAATGAATAATTCCACCGGAAGCCCCAATAAACAGGGATTTGACTATTTCTTCGGTTACCTGGACCAAAAACAGGCACACAATTATTACCCAACACATCTTTGGGAAAATGAAACAAAATATCCCCTTCAAAACAAGGAAAAATTTGTCCATTCTCCTTTAGATTCCAGTAAGGCCACGGCGGAGGACTTCAAACAGTTTGACGGTAAGGAATATGCACCTGAACTAATGACTGAGAAAGCACTGGCTTTTATCGACAAAAACCAACGCAAACCTTTTTTCTTATACCTTCCTTATACATTGCCGCACTTATCACTACAAGTTCCACAGGAATATGTAGATAAATATAAGGACCTCTTCCATGACAAACCTTATTACGGACAGGACGGCTATACGGCTACCCCCTATCCAAGAGCAACCTATGCCGGTATGATCACCTATCTGGATGACCAGGTCGGCACGATTATGAAGCATATCAAAGCATTGGGAATAGATGACAATACCATTATTCTATTCTCCAGTGACAACGGAACTGGCTTTAATGGGGGCATAGATTATCGTTTTTTCCGCAGTGTCGATTCACTTCGGGGATTGAAAATGGATGTTTTTGAAGGCGGTATCAAAGTTCCGTTAATTGTCAGGTGGCCCAACCATATCAAAGCGAATTCCGAAACAGACTTGATTTCGGCCCAATACGATCTCATGGCTACCTTCGCTCAGCTGGTTCAACAAAGCCCCGGCCACAGCAATGGGCTCTCCCTCCTTCCAACCTGGCTGGGTCAAAAGAACCAACAAAAACATCAATATCTCTATTTCGAATATCCAGAAAAGGGCGGCCAGATCGCCATACGCGAAGGACGCTGGAAGGCAGTCAAGCTCGATCTGAAGAAAAACCCTAAATCAAAATGGCAATTATATGATTTAACAACAGACCCTTGGGAAGAAAAAGATATCGCGGTACAGCACCCACAAATGCTGCTGCATTTCGATGAAATTATCCATAATGAACACCAGCCTGCTCATATACAGGAATGGGAGATTGTAGCGAATAAGATGATTAAAAAATAAATCGATTTCTTTCTTAATTTTTTAATCTTAAAAAACTTGGGTTGTCCGGATTGAATCATGACAACCCAAGTTTTTTATGTAATTTAGTCAAGCAATCCATAGCGGGGCTCGAATGTGAATTTACCTATTGAATGACGTATTGACCACACAGGTGTATAACATATTCCGAAGGCCAACGTAAAACGATCAATAACCAAGTATGCGGCAAATAGAATCATACATCAATACACTTAAAGAAGGTGATGAAATGGCTTTATGCTTTTTTATGGATCATTTTGGTCATTCCTTACGCTATTTTGCCTTTTCTTACCTCCGCAACAAAACCGATGCCGAGGAAATTGTCTCCGATGTTTTTGTTAAACTCTGGAATAATAGACAAAAGGTAGAGCATTATGAAAGCCTTAAAGCCTTTCTTTTTATCGCTACTAAAAATGCCTGTATCGCTATGCAAAGAACTACGCAATTCAAAATACGGAAAGAGGAACTCGATATTCTGCAGCATATGTCGGTTCCAGATGAAGATGTACTCAAGAAGATATTCCGAACAGAACTCACCGAGTTGTTACTTGCTGAAATCAATTTGCTTCCCAAACAACAAGCTCAGATCTGCAAGCTCAGTTTTTTGGAAGGCTTGAATACAGATGAAATTTGCGAAACATTGAACACAACCGCATCAACCATCTATTATGCGAGATCCAAAGCATTGCATGCGTTAAAAGAACGTTTCAAATCGAAAAAATTTGAATATCTCACCATCCTAATGCTGACAGCATGGTATACCTTCAAAAGTTAACTGCTACCACACAGCCCGCATCCTCCTCCCAGAAATTTATAAAAGAAATTAAACAACTCGCTATTAAGCATTTAGGGAAATAACAATCAAAAAAAAATGATCACAAAAAAAAGCTTAGCATTCGGTCGGGCGACCTGCTAAGCTTTTATAAATACCTCTTTGTAAGAGGCAATCAACCTAAACCTAGGACAAAGATAGTGGTTCAAATGATATAAACAAAAATTTTGTTATATTTTTTTTCAACTCCCATAAATTTGTTTTAGCACAGCAATCACAAAAGGAATAGTAAGTGTACAATGTACACTACAATCTTTTTGCATTTTTCAACAGGTTATTTTTTTGGTTGCTTCGCTCAGCTAGTCCCAACCACAGTATTTAACCCTTGCATTATTTATCTTTACAACAGAATAACCGATCATCTCCTGCCTTCGTTTTATCTGTCACTTTTATCTTTACGTACTCAATTGCATCCGTAAATATAGCCTAAAGGTCAATACAGACCACAATTGTTGATTGTCCCTTAACTTTCAAGTCTGCCATTTAACTTAATTTGGTGGTGAAGTCTGATTTCAGATGTAATCACCATGAGCTCTTATCTACCACATTTGTGCGATCTAAACATCGATATTTCATTTAATTATTTAGTAACTTTGGAATCAATCAAAAAAAATATCATGTTTACTGGAATCATAGAAACCCTAGGAAAAATAGAAAATATCGAACAGGAAAAAAGCAATATCCATTTTTACGTCAGTTCTGATATTTCCAATGAACTTAAAATAGACCAGAGTGTAAGTCATAATGGCGTTTGCCTTACCGTTGTGGGATTGAACAATAATCAGCATAAAGTGACGGCAATTGATGAAACCTTGCAGAAGACAAATCTCGCTCAATTAAGGATGGGCGACCTGATCAATCTGGAACGTTGTACTTTGGCAGGAGGAAGATTTGATGGACATATCGTCCAGGGACATGTGGATCAGACTGCGCGTTGTATCCAAAAGAAAGATGAAAATGGTAGTTTTATTTTTACCTTTCAATATGATGTTTCCAAACAAAATATCACCGTAGAAAAAGGATCCATTACCGTAAATGGTATCAGCTTGACCGTAGTAGACTCTAAAGACGATCAGTTTTCAGTTGCTATCATTCCGTATACACTAGAGCATACCAACTTACAACAAGTTGAGGTGGGTAGCACAGTCAACTTGGAGTTTGATATTATCGGAAAATATGTCACAAAGATAATGGCTTTACGCGCTTAAAAAATTTGCCATGCTTCCTCGGGTTTAAAGCCGACCCAAGGGAGCATATCCGAACACACTTCGTTTCGGGTTCTAACAATGTGTACTCGATTTATTCCAAATAATGCCCCTGACGTATCAATAACGCGCGATATTTGTTGAATACACTCGATTTGGAAACAAAGCCCATATACTTATTTTCATCCCCCAAAACTGGAAGTATCCACGTGTCGTCCTTATTCATTTTAGCCATCACAATTTCCATGTTTTCATTGATACCTACCGTATCATTTGGCTTCTGAGCTAACTTTTCGAAAGTCGTATCCCCCCCATCCACTTCACCCAATAATACTGAGAATAGAAACTCGCTATAAAGAAGCCCCATAAATTTGCCTTCGTAATCCACCACCGGAAAGATATTGCGTTTACTATGGATGATGTCGGTTTGTCGACCTTTTGGTGTTTCGTCAGGGCGTAAGATCACAAAATTAGTTTCCAATACATATTTTATCCGCATCATACTTAACACGGATCGATCCTTGTCTTCATAAGAAATCAGATCGCCAGACTCCGCCAATACCTTGGTGTAAATGGAATGCTTTAAAACCGACCGATTAATCAAATAGGAAATGGAACAAACCAGCATCAATGGAACCATCAAAGTATAACCTCCGGTCACTTCTGCAATCAAAAATATGCCCGTCAACGGCGCATGCATAATGCCGCTCAACGCACCGGCCATCCCCGCTACCACAAAATTTGGTACATTTAGCTCGGCAATTCCCGTCAAGTTTACACCATAAGAAAATGCAAAGCCCAACAGACCTCCCATCACTAAACTTGGTCCAAATACCCCACCATTTCCACCGCCATTTAATGTAAATAACGCAGCAAGGGATTTTCCAAATAAGGTCAATATCGTATAGCCCAGGACTACTAATCCCATATCCTTGTAGTCTGAGAACAAGCTGTTCTTAACAATCGAGTTAAACTGACCATTGAGAATCTGCTGAATGGTAATATAGCCCTCACCATACAGCGCTGGGAATACAAAAATCATCAGACCTAAGGCAATACCACTGACCCACACTTTATTATAGGGATTTTTAATCTTAGAAAACCATTTCCCCACACTCCTTGAAACACGTGCAAAGTAAATCGTATAAAGCCCAATCAGCACAGCTAATAGCAAATAAAACAGCAATGCCGAAACTTGCCAATCGGAATTGAATGTACTGAATAAGGGTTCATTATAAAGCACCCGAGAGACAACAGAAGCCAATGCCGATGAGATCAGTAAAGGAATGAACACTGGAATGGAAAATTCGGGAAGCAAGATCTCGATAGCAAAAATCATTCCTGCCAAAGGACTGTTGAAGGCGCCTGAAATTCCTGCTGCTGCACCACAAGCCAATAACATGGTAACTTCCTTATACTGCAGTCCAAAAAAACGGGCGATATTAGAGCCGATAGAAGAACCACCCAAAGCAACAGGAGCTTCCAAACCACAGGACCCGCCAAAGCCAACGGTAATAGCCGAAGTCACCACCTGAGAATAAATATTGCTGGGATCCAATCGGCTGCCTTTCCGACTGATGGCATAAATAATCGGGGTAATCCCGTGCTCCATCTTCTTCCCTTTCAAAAATTTGCGAACAAAAAACACGCTGAGCAAAATCCCTATCAATGGAAAAATCAAGTAAACCGAGTATTTTACTTTCCAATCGATATCATCCTGTATAGTCGTTGCAATAAAATGGGTTAATCTCTTTAGCACAGATGCCATAATACCACCAACAATTCCAACCAAAAATGCGAGTATAATGATAAAGTTCCGGTTAGAAACTTTCTTCATCCGCCATTGATTGATCTGGTCTATTTTTTTAAAAAAACGTCTTTTGAGGTTTCTCATATCGTCCTATTGAAAGCTCAACACTTCCTTTTTCTTTTTTGTTTTGAATTTATCGGGTACTACGGCCAATATTTCTTTTTCTAAGGCCTGAATTGCATGTCTCTTTACATAATTTTGCGTCGTCACCAATGATATCTCCCGTACTGGTTCCGGTGATTTGAAATAACGGATTCTATCCAATTGTTCATCGGAATAATCCCAAATCGACAACTCAGGCAATATCGTGATTCCGTCGTTGATATCTACCATACGTTTTAAAGTCTCTACGCTACCCGTATTATACTCAAATCGCCCTGTAAGATCTTGATTATGTTTATGATGACAAATATTAAGCACCTGCCCGCGCATACAATGTCCCTCATTGAGCAACCAAAGTTTATCATCGGCAATATCATCACCACTCAGTATTTTTTTGGGAAACAGTGGGCTATTGGCTGAAATATAAGCGACAAAATTTTCGTAAAATAAGGGTGATTCCAAAATCCCCGGGTCATTTAAGGGAGTAGATAGCACACCACAGTCCAGAAGTCCGACCTTCAATTCATGCACAATCCGTTCTGTTGTATATTCCCAAATCTGCAATTGAAGCTTCGGATATTTCTCCATAAATGTGGTCAGCACATTCGGAAGTAAATAAGGTGCGATTGTCGGGATAACACCGACCCTTAGTGTACCCTCAATTTCCCCTTTTTTATCCTGTACGATCTCATTGATCTTTCGGCTTTCCGTCAACACCAATCGAGCTTGAAGAATAATTTTCTCGCCGATTTCTGTAGGAACAACAGGCTGACGGCTCCGGTCGAAGATTTTAGCCCCTAAAGACTCTTCAAGTTTTTGTATTTGCATGCTCAACGTAGGTTGCGTGACAAAACATTTTTCTGCAGCTGCAACAAAACTTCGGTAGGTATCAACAGCTATAATATATTCCAGTTGGATTAAGGTCATCTTACTATCTTTAAAGCACAAAATTACGAATCCTGTCGTAAACCAATGTCAAATCCTTTATAATTAAAGTCAACAGGAGCATTTGGCCTGCCGATTATACAATAAATACCTTGCCAAAAAGGTCCAGTATATCCACTATTGTTACATTAGTTCACATAAAAAATCGATTTCATCAAAATGCTTTTCTTAAATTTGGAGATTTACAACAGTTGATAGTTAAAATCCTATGAAGTTTATAAATCGTACGACAATTGCACTAGCTTTATTCTTAACCATGGCAAACAGTCCTTATAGCAAGGCAAATCCCGATGAGGGAATGTTTCCATTGAGCGAATTAAATAGAGCTGGATTGAAGAAAGCTGGGTTAAAGATCAGTGAGAAAGATATCTACAATCCCGGTCAGGTCGGACTGGTAGATGCCCTGGTTCAAGTCAGTGGATGTACAGGGTCGTTTGTCTCAAACCGTGGTTTAATCATTACCAATCACCACTGCGCTTTTTCTGCCGTTCAACTTGCCAGTACAGCAATCAACAATTACCTAAAAAACGGGTTTGTAGCCCAAAATCAAGAACAGGAAATTGAAGCAAAAGGATTAAAAATAAGAATTACCGATTCTTATGAGGATGTTTCTGCTAAAATATTAAATGCTGTCGCCAACATCAACGACCCAGTAGAGCGTATCAATACGATCAAACGTAAACAACAAGAACTGGTTAAACAAGCGGAAAAAGAAGATCCCACGATTAAAGCTGAAGTATCGGAAATGTTTATCGGTAAAAGTTATGTCCTATTCCGTTATAAAACAATCGAAGACGTTCGTTTAGTTTATATTCCACGTCAAAACATCGGCGAATTTGGTGGAGAGACAGATAACTGGGTATGGCCACGCCACACGGGAGATTATTCTTTTCTGAGAGCTTATGTCGGCAAAAACGGAAAATCTGCACCTTATTCTAAAGACAACGTCCCTTACCAGCCAAAAAAACACCTTAAAGTCAATCCAAATGGCGTACGGGAGAATGATTTCACCTTTATCCTTGGTTATCCCGGAAAAACATTCCGACACAGACCAGCACAATATATTCAATATCAACAAGAATATCTTTTGCCTTACGTATCCAACCTGTATGATTTCCAAAATAAACAGATGGAGGAAGCAGGAAAAGACAATACCGATATCGCCTTGTCCTTGGCAACACGCATAAAACGTAATGCGAATGTATTGAAAAACTATCGTGGTAAACTCAAAGGCTTACGAGGAATCGACTTGCTATCGACAAAAAAACAAGAAGACGAAGCACTGGCAGCGTTTATCTTAAGTAAACCCGAACTGAAAAACAAATATGGAAGTCTGCTCACTGATATTGACGCCTATTATCAGCTGAGCGATCAAGATGCCCTGAAAGAACTTTGGATCAATAATATTTACAATAGTACGAGCTTATTGAAAGTAGCCCGCGACCTGAACGTTCTGAAAACCAACTTGGCAAAGGAAAAATCTTCCCAAGCTGCCAAGCAGCTTTTCGATCTGAATATCGAAAAATTAAAAACCGCTGTTAAAGAAACCTACGAAAGCTACAATAAACAGGCTGATCAGCGTATTTTCTCCAGAATGTTGGAAGATGCCATTGCATTCCAAGGTAAAAATCAATTGGCATCCATTCAGAAATTGCAATTTAATACGGCTACTGCACAAGAATTTGCAACAGAGATTATTCAGAACAGTAAACTTGCCGATCAAAATTACATACTGAATACTGTCTTGGCCAATGCCGATGCACTTCAGAAATTTGACGACAAATTATTGGATTTCCAGGGCAAATTGAACAATGATATTGTCCAGTTCGCTGCTGAACAAAAAAGACGTGAAGGGGTACTGAACAAATTAATGGGCGATTATGTTGCCGTCAAGGAAATTTTTCAGGCCAAAAACTTTATTCCTGATGCAAACTCAACCTTACGTCTGACGTATGGGCACATCAAAGGCTACTCTCCTGCTGATGCAACTTATATGAAGCCATTCACCACAATCGAAGGAATCATTCAAAAAGGAAATCTTGGTTTAGCAGAATTTGACTATCCACAAGAAATCAAGACTGCTTACCTCAATAAAAATTTTGGTCCTTATCTTCAAAAAGATCTGGGATCTGTGCCGGTCAATATCTTATATGATATGGATACTACAGGGGGAAATTCAGGATCTCCAATAATGAATGCCAATGGTGAATTAATCGGTGTAAATTTTGACCGTGCTTATGACGCAACAATTAATGATTTCGCTTGGAACGAGAGTTACAGCAGATCCATCGGAGTCGACATTCGTTATGTCCTCTGGGTTGCCGATAAAATTGACAACGCGCATTTCATTCTGAAAGAAATGGGTATTTAATAGGGGCTAAAACAAACCTCAAAAAATCCGCTGCATCGAGAGATACGGCGGATTTTTTTGTTCATTACGCTATTTCCTTTTCGCTCGGCGGCATGATCCTATGAACGAAGAACTCTCCGTAAATCAGAACCTATTCATCTACTAACGCAGCATCTATTCGTATGCTATTTTGCTCCTTGCAGTAAAGAGGAGAAAACAGTCTTCAAACGCAACAAGCCTGTTGTCAAGACTTCCCTTGAACAAGCAATATTGAGGCGAATAAAGGCGTCACTCCCCTTGCCATACATCGCACCGACATTGACCTGTACATGTGCCTCGTCCAATAAGAGCTGTCCCAATTTTCGACTTGAAATCCCCAAAGCCGCGCAATCTACCCATACCAGATAAGTGCCCTCCAAAGGAAGGACATGCAAAGCAGGCAGGTATTCAGCCATAAAGCCTTTCAGATAAACATAATTCGCATGAATGTAGCTTAAAGCTTGATCCAACCATTCCCCACCCGACTCATACGCTGCGATCAGGCCTGTAATAGCAAAGGGACTTATGCTACTTATCTCGTTGGCTAAGAAAGCCTGCTGCACTTTCCTTTTGAGTTCAGGATCGGCCACGAAGACCGTAGCGACCTGGAGTCCTGCCAAATTAAAGGTTTTACTCGGAGCTACACAGGTAATCGAATTCGCCAAAAAGGCTGCACTGATGCTTCCAAAAGGAATATGTGTATGGCCCTCAAATACCAGATCGCAATGAATTTCATCCGAAATGACTAAGACCTGGTGCCGCAAACAGATTTCACCGAGACGTTCAAGCTCAGCTCTAGTCCAAACACGGCCAGCGGGGTTATGTGGGCTACATAAAATAAATAACTTGACTTTCGGATCACTTGCTTTATATTCAAAATCTTCAAAATCAATAGCATACTCACCATTGCGGTAAATCAAGTCATTGGAAACCACCTCGGCTTGATTGCGTTCTATTGAGGAAAAAAAACAATGATATACAGGCTCTTGAACCAAAACCTTGTCACCGGGTGAGGTAAATGCGCCAACCAAAGCCGAAAGCGCCGGTACGACACCGATCACAGGAAGTATCCATTCCGGCTGAAGTACAAATTTATGCCGCTGCGAAGACCAGCTCATAACCGCGCTGTAAAAAGCTGTTGGAATAGTAGCATACCCATATACAGCATGTTGAACCCGCTGCGCAAGCGCATCCACAACAGGTTGTGCTGCTGGAAAGTCCATATCCGCAACCCAGAGTGGAATCAAATCGTCATAATCATGTTGATTCCATTTGACCGAATCGGTACCACGACGAACAATCGTTTTATCAAAATTATAGATCATACAGCAATTTACTCAAAATTAGGCTGCATTTGTAATAAAAGCCCCATAAAGTAAAAAGGATGAACAAGAAAGCGGATCAGATGGATATGGCAAAGGAATAGCTCGGACTAAATACAATAAAAAATCCAGTATGCCTAGATAAGCAGAAAGCGCTATCTTTACAGAAAATAGTAGGACAACTATGGCCAAAAACAACTTTTCATTTCGTGCTAGATTAAAGAGTTTTCACTATGCCTTCAGTGGGCTAAAAACAGCCTGGCAGGAAGAACATAATTTCAGGGTGCATTGTATAGCGGCCATTATTGCCATTATCCTGTCATTTGTGCTTCACATAAGTACCCACGAATGGATTGCTGTACTCTTTTCCATTGGTTTTGTATTTGTCTGTGAATTGTTAAATACCGCATTGGAAAATATAGCCGACTTTATCTGTCCAGAAAAGAATCCAAACATAAAAAAGATTAAAGATGTTGCCGCAGCGGCAGTGATGATCAGCAGCATCACTGCACTATTGATCGGCCTCTTAATTTTTATTCCCAAGCTGATCTCATTGGCCCTTCGCTAAATTTTCTAAGGCAAATTTCTCATCAAAAGCTATCTTTTTAGGATCGGCAAAAGTCATTTTTCCAGCCTTCTCCTCCATCGCACCATAACCTTCCAGTGCACGCTCCTTGGATAGTTTAAATATCACCTGGCGGACCGACTCCTGTCCCTCAGAAGAAAAAGTATAATCGGCAGTTAAAATATCCCCCTTCAAGACACCATCAATATGTCCCTTATTACGATCTTTTTCCTTCCAGGCATAGCTTAGATCACCCTGTACCTTTTCTCCATCAACAGTGATTGATAATGAAATGGTATCGCCATTTTTAAGGTATTGATAGGTACTCTTTCCCGTAAGAAACCTCCCCGTATCCAAAGGTTGAGTACGCTGAACAGTGTCATTGAGTTTCGTGGAAGCATCCTGTTTTTTTTGTTCCTGATGGCAAGCAGCGCAACACAGCAACACTATAAATCCAAAATTTATTATTCTCATCGTGTTTTTTTGTTTGATAGTATAGATAGCAATTCAAAAGAAATTTTGTTTTAAATAACTAACATTTAAAAATTTAAAATTCAAAAAACAAAAAGCAAGCAAATATTGTTTATAAGTTAGACGGCACTCGGCTATTTTAGCACGATATAAGCTATTAAAAATAAACAATTTAGTAACAATAAAATTATTGCTGGCTTATTGTAAAGCTAATTTTTATTAGTAAATTGTACTCTATAAAATTCAGGAATTCTTAACCAATATTAGTATGAAAGATGTAAGCTTTAAGAAATTTGATAGTGGATGTACATCACTCACAAAATTGTCCATTGAAACAGACTTGGCTATTATTGTTAAAGAGCAAGTTACCATTTCTTCCGAATCCAAAGTTGAAAAACTCAGACGCTGTAAAGAAGAATTACTTAAAAGTCTTTGGTTTGTTCAACGTCAATGTTGAGATAACATTTTCCTCCAAATTTCGACTATCCGCTGATCAGCATTTTATGGTCTGACAGCCACACATTCATGTCACTTTTAACACAAAACAAGCCCCTCCGCTGTTATGCTTCGAGGGGCTTTTAATATGTTTAACAATTCGAATATCACAAGTGATTAAAGCGATTTCAAATGTTTATAGTTCGACTTAATGGTATCCCATACTTCTTCGAAATTACCCGACAACATTAATTTTGCCATACTTTCTGTCATCCCTTTCATTTGACTGAAGGATATCTTGGGCGGCATAGCCAATGCATTGGGATTGGTATATATATCGATCAGGACAGGCTCATCCGTCATGCCAAGAGCTTCAGTGATAACAGCATCCACCTCTTGGGGCTGAGTGACCGTAAATGCGCGTATTCCCATCGCTTGCGCGATCATCGCAAAATCTGGATTGACCATATTGGTTTCCTGATCTTTCAGACCTGATACCTGCATTTCTAATTTAACCATACCAAGTGCACGGTTGTTAAAGACGATAATTTTAATCGGTAAGTTATATTGTTTTATTGTTGCGAGATCCCCCAACAACATGGATAGTCCCCCATCACCACAAAAAGCAATAACCTGACGTTCAGGATGTGTCAATGCCGCTCCAATAGCCATTGGCATGGCATTAGCCATAGACCCATGATTAAAAGACCCCAGCATGATACGATCCTTTCGCTGATTGATATAACGTGCTCCCCACACACAGCACATCCCGGTATCAAGTAGAAAAATCGCATCATCACTTGCTTTTTGATCAATGGTATGCGCAACAAATTCAGGCTGTATCGCGCATTCACTGCCCGAATCGTCCACATAAGTCATGAGATCTTCCTTGACCTTTTCATAAGAAGCAAGCTGCTTCTCCAGAAATTTTGTATCCGAACGCGCTTCCACAAAAGGCAATACCGCTTTTAAGGTATGCTCGATATCCCCCACAAGCCCATAGTCTACGATGGATCTGCGACCAAGCTTTTCACCTTCGATATCAATCTGGACAATGGTTTTGTTGGTCGGTATAAAATCTTTATAAGGAAAATCAGTCCCCAAAAGTAAAATGAGATCCGAATGATGCATGCTTTGAAATGCCGACGCCATGCCCAAAAGTCCGGTCATGCCAATTTCATTGGGATTGTCGCGTTGAATATCCAACTTTGCTTTAAATGAATAACCCACCGGCGCATGGATCTTTTGTGATAACGCTACAATTTGCTGCTGTGCTTTCTTGGCTCCCACACCACAGAACAAGGTTATCTTTTCTGCTTGATTGATATATTGGGCTAATCGCCCAATTTCCATCTCAGAAGGTCTAATTTGCGGCTCGGTAAAAAAAACCTTCGTTGAGGTATTCATTTGAACCGCTTCCATTTCTGAGACATCACCAGGCAAACCGATAACCGCCACATCCCGTTTAGAGATAGCCTGTTGTAATGCATTTTGCACCATACGTTGCACCTGCTCTGGCCGAGTGATCATTTGATTGTAGCAAGAACAATCATCAAACAATTTGATTGGATTTGTTTCTTGAAAATAATCGGTTCCAAATTCGTATGTAGCACATGTTGATGCGATCACAAGCATGGGTACCCGTGTCTTGTGTGCTTCATAAACACCATTGATCAGATGCACATGTCCTGGTCCACTGCTTCCCGCACAACAGGCGATCCCGTGCAAATCAGCCTCTGCCGTTGCGGCAAATGCCCCCACTTCCTCATGTCTTACATGTATCCATTGCATCGTTCCATCTGCATGAACAGCTTCGTTGAAAAAATTTAAACTATCGCCCGTTACGGCATAAATACGCTGAATTCCCGCATCCTTTAAAAGACCCACAATCTGGTGTGCTACATTTTTCATACCTATACTATAATTTAAGATTTTGTGACAGCGACCTTATGCAAATTATGTTATCGCCACTTAATAACAACAATAATTTAGCGTAATGGTTTGGGATATTACCTGAACAATACTGTATTACCCAAGCGTATAAAATGATCGCATGTGCAAGGATAGCCTCAACGGGAAGAAAGGATACACTGCGCCGAAAATTTCAGCCAACAATCCGCTGCACTTAAAATAGAAAAAGATTATAATCAACAAAAAAGCTGCTTCAAATTGATGGAAGCAGCTTTTTTAAAATTATAGACTTAATAAATCCTTAGTTGATTTGTCGCGACAATTCATCGACAAAACGCTTTGCATCATTGAGATCTTTATTCCAGTCCGCATAGCGTTTAGCGGTATTCAATTTTGCAATTTTTGCATTTAGCTTCGCTAGGTTAGCTTGATCTTTTGACTTCTCCAACTTTGCTTTAAGAATGCCGACTTTGGTATAATCTTGAATACCTTCCAGCATACGCTCATAACGGATAGAGCTTCTTCCTTGTGGATAAACAATATAAGTGTCTCCCGCTGGCCATGTACGGAACCTTGAATCATGCAGCGGATCTTTGACCCAGGAGTTAAATGCCCAACGCAATGCTCCATCGAAGCCTGCCGCTAGCGCATACCAAGCCATATAGGTGGATTCTGCCGGATCCGAGAACGTGAATTGATTTGGGAATTCGTCCGAACAACAAACATAAAATGTCGTGATATACCCTTTTTTACGTCGCTCAATGAGATCTTTCTGATCAAAAGGATCTCCAGCGGCAACGCTGATATCGGTACTTTTATGATAGCGTTGGTAGCTTTTGTGATTATCTGCAAATGCAACACCAAATTCGGGCGCTACTTTTTCCAATAATGCTATTGCTGGATCCATTTCCTCCCGGCCTCTTTCATCCATCGCAATATTGGTAATCTTTAACCAGCCCTTTGCGGTAATGTGTTTACTAAAATCCTTTAAGAAAGGCGTCCATAGTTCCTCGAATATAGCTGTACCGGGCTTCGCAATAACATTGACCAGTTCATTTTTACTTTCATCGAAATAATGTACCTCGTTATTCCATGGTAAAAGCGAATAGCAGTTGATCTGTTTGTTGACCCCCAGATCCATCATAAAGTTTACCCACCGATCAAAAACAGCATAATCATAGGTCCAGGAACCGTCTTTTGCCTTCTTCCAGGTGATCATATCCGCATAAGGATCATAGGTCTGTACGTTCCAGGCATCCTTATTTAAAGTCGCAGTAATCACTTTTTGCCCTGCAGCTGCAAGTTGTTTCATGGTAGGCTTCAACGCTTCAAAATGCTCATCGCTCCACATTTTTACATTATTGACCCGAGCCACAGCAGAAGGGTGTTGCCATTGATCCAAATGATAAGTCCGCTGGGATGCAGGTGGCAGCACATGATTTTGCACATTGACCGTAAGTTGTAACTGTTCCTTTACCTGACCATTTTGCTTAACCGAAATTGTCGTTTTATATTGTCCAGCAGCAGCTTCTTTGGGAACCTTTACTGTAATCCATACAGGACGGACTTTCTTAGCTTCAAGGTCATAGCTTTTCAGATCATCCAACATATCTGCCGACAGAGAAGCTTTAAAATCTTCTGGTTTCCGATGGCCACAACCACTTGCAAATTCATCAGTCATGACATAACGAACAAAACGTGCTTGTACCGCATCGCTACCGATCACCTTGCCTGTTGTAGACTTTAATTCACTTGCCGATACAGCAACATCTGCTGCGGCAGCACTGGTCCATAACAATACTTGCGCCGATACCTGTTCACCTTTCCAGGCATCCACAGCCGCCGTACGTTGTGTTGCCAGATTTGGATTAACAGATTTGGGATAACGTTTGTCTATCGATACAAACGAAGCATGTAGGCCGGTTTTAACATTCGACCAGTTGGATAAAGTATCCTTTGTGGGATCGGCCATTTCAGTAAATGTTGTCCCTGTAGCAAAACGCTGCTGGGAAAATCCCGGATTACTGCCACAAAATAGCATACAAGCCAGGGCAATAGAAGAATAAATTGTAGTTTTAGGCATAACAGTTATAATTAACAAAACTTTAGCGAAGCGATGATCTTCTTTCCAGCCCAGGAGCAGGGTGCTCGCAGAAAAAAGGCAAACAACTTCTGTTTGCCTTAAAAATACTAAAATTTTATTTATCTATAACTAACTTTGTTCAAAAATTTCAGAAAGTGCTTTATAGAGCTCGGCATGATGGGTCTTGAATTTCGCAGGGTTCTCAAAGAAATATTCAGACGCAACCGCAAAAAACTCAGCTGGATTGGTCATGCCGTATACATCAATATCAGATTTATTTTCTTTTATCTTGGTAATTTCTTCCCGTATCAGATTCATAAAAGGAATGACTGAAGCCTTATCCATCAAATGTGTGGGAATGCCATCCACTGTGCCATCGGTTTTATCGATCAAGTGCACAAATTCGTGTATCGCTGTATTCTGTCCATCGTTTGGATTCTTAAAGCCATACTCCAGTGCCGATTTAGACAATATCATTTGTCCATTCATGGCTCCCTCACCCACCATACCCATAATATTGCGGTCAGCATGGCCTTCAAATTCATAGGCTGTATTGAATTGGGAAGGATAAACCATAATATTGGTCAAATTGGGATAAGTCCATTTCTTAAAGGCAAATATTGGAATAATTGCACTGGCGGCAATCATCATATAATCTTTCAGCTCAACCGCTACACCTACACCTTCAATCTTGACCGTATCCAAAAATTTTAAACAGCGGGTTTCAAATTCCGCTTTGTCCGCAGTGGGCAGATTGCGGTAATAGGCAACTTCTTTTTCTAGAATTTCTTTGCCTTCGTCGCTTAATACACGTTTAATGGCTTTGCTATTTTTGGCCGTACGATTTAACAGGTAATAAACAACATAAATGGTTACTGGTATAAGCAGTACAATGAATAGTTTTCCTAGCATATTATTTGATCTGTATCCATTTGGGATCCCGAGCCTGCAAATTACGCAAAAAGCCTTTAAAATGTGAGGTTCCAAATAAGATTAAAATCTTTTGCTGTGGAGCGTCAGCAACTAACGAAGCCAGGTTCTCTTCCCTTTTTTTCATGACAAATTCTTTATCAAATTTGTTTTTTAATGCCGCTTTTATAGGTTTGCAGGAATAAGGTTCCTGGAGCGGTGTTTTGTAATCACAATCATCCAGGTTGATCGCACCATACAGGTATTCAAACTCGTCAAGCAATTTATTTTTGGGAATATCCGCATTTACCGCCGTTTCATAATTCACCAGAAAAAAGGAATAATCGGGCTGACTAATGATTCGCTGCCCCAGTTTACGGTACATGGGCGCCCGAAGAACCCGGGAGGTATCGCCCGGTATTTCAATACATTGCTGCAACCCTAGCCGATTCCCTGTAAGCTTTCTAAATTTGCGGTCATATAGATCACGTTGTGCCGCACTATCCACCTGATAAGCGATGCTTTCATAAAAAACAACATAGCCCAAATGTTGAAGAGAATCTACAGCACGCTGGATTTGATCATAGTACACACGTGTACCCAGATGCCGCATTGGAATGTAAACGACTGTTCGATTGCCGTTACGAAGTTCAAATCTACGCGAGGCATCACGTAAGACACCACTACCTTGAACCATCAATGAGGTATCACAACCTACAAAGACAAACAGTATAAAAAAAAGGGAGATAACCTGTCTCAATTGCATACGATTTTTTTATATTAAAATGCTCTTTGCCAGCAAAGACAGTACCATGAAACAATTATTTTACTACCTACCCGTAAATTGAACCTGTAGATTAGCCGTATTTCCCGGTACTTCCATTAGAATAACTTGCAATGATAACAATATATTATCTCCCTTGTTCTATAAATTTTATAGGCTTGTCAATCCTATTGTTGTTCCGTTTGGAATAACCGCATTTTTTTTGATAACAACAATGCCGTCACAAATGGTATAGGTAGGATGATTGGCATTCAGCAAATGAGGTCCGCCATTGATCCGGACATCGTTACCGATACGACAATTTTTATCCAAAATAGCATTCTCAATATAACAGCGTTCTCCAACACCCACCACAGGTATATTTTTCCGCTTTGCATCCTCCATATCGACGAGATCCTCATAATAGTCAGACCCCATCATATATGTCCCGCGCACCACAGATCCTGTACCAATCCGCGAACGAACGCCCACGACGGAACGGTCTATTTTATCCGCTTGGATAATGCAGCCATCCGAAATGACAGAATTGATCAATGTTGTACCCGAAATTTTAGAAGGCGGCAACATCCTTGGACGGGTGAAAACCGTATTTTTATCAAACAGATTAAAGGCCGGAATATTATCAGTCAAACCAATGTTGGCCTCATAGAAAGAACCTATGGTTCCGATATCTGTCCAATAGCCCTCAAATTGATAGCTAAGCACCCTATTCGTATCAATTGCATCGGGAATAATTTCTTTTCCAAAATCCATTCCGCGATTCTCTTCCAGCATACGTTTCAGGACGCCTTTTGAAAAAACATAAATACCCATAGAAGCCAGGTATTCCCTACCCTCACCCTTTAAATGGTCGCTCACTTCTGAACTCCAGTCTACCAGCTGCTCACTATTCGGCTTCTCAATAAAAGAGGTAATGTGATTCTTTTCATCTGATTTCAGTATTCCAAAACCAGTGGCATCTTTGGCGTTTACTGGAATAGTCGCAATGGTCAGGTCGCCTTCGTTTTCGACATGAAAGTCAACCAGTGCATCAAAATCCATTTGATACAGCTGATCCCCCGATAAAATCAGTACATAGTCATAATCAATACTAGCCAGCTTCCGAAACGATCGCCGTACGGCATCTGCCGTACCTTCGAACCATTTATCGCCATCATTGGTCTGTTCGGCAGCCAGGATATCAACAAAGCCCTTACTAAAAATACTAAAGTTGTAGGTATTCTTAATGTGGGAGTTGAGTGACGAAGAATTGAATTGTGTCAACACAAAAATCTTGTTAAAACCCGAATTAAGACAATTCGAGATGGGAATGTCCACCAAGCGATATTTCCCGGCAATGGGAACCGCTGGCTTAGACCGTTGATCGGTCAATGGATACAGACGTGAGCCCCTTCCTCCGCCCAAGACGATAGCTACTACATTATGACGTGACATATCAAATTACATTATTTGGTTATATAGACTTATATACTTCGCTGCAGATTTATCCCAAGAAAAATCCAACTGCATCATTTTACGTTGATTCTCCTCAAACTGCTTTTTACTGTCGTAAAAATTTATAGCCCGAACAATCGCTGCACTAATTTCAGTGATTGTCAAACTATCAAAACCTATACCGTAACCATCATTTTTCAGATCGATTACCGTATCTTTTAATCCCCCCACCTGATGCACGATCGGCAATGTACCGTACTTCATCGCATAGAGCTGATTAAGCCCACAGGGCTCAACACGAGAAGGCATTAAAAGAAAATCCGCACTGGCATAAAGCCAATGGGCAAGGCTTTCATCATAACCAAAGAATACATCAAAATTATCAATTCCATCATCGACGAGCGATTTCACACGCGACTGGATCGCTGGGTCTCCGGCACCCAGTATAAATATACTTAATCTATCGCGATATTTCTCCGTCAAATCCAAAATTATCTCCGGTAGTAAATCCGCTCCTTTTTCTGTTGCAAATCGGCCGATAAAAACAAGCAGTGGTCGATCTGGATTGATTTTATACTGCTTCGCCAAAGCCTCCTTATTTTTCAATTTGCCGGAAAAAGCTTGTACAACATCATAGTTTTCGAACAAGGTATAATCAATTTTGGGATCCCAAATTTCCCAGTCAATTCCATTGACAATACCGACAGATTTATTTCGCTCATCATAAAATAGATGCTGTAAGCCATTTGCTTCCACATAGAGCTCTTCCAGGTAACCTTCAGATACCGTTGTGTAAGCATCGCAACATTTAATTAGGGCCGCAAGTGGGTTAATTAAACCATCCCAGTCCAATAATCCCCATTTCCAGCTATCGAAAGCAGGCAACAGAATAGCTTTGCTCCAATGTGTCCAACCCTGATATTGCCCATTGTGCACGGTGGCTACCGTTTTAACATCGGCAAGAAAATTATAGTCATTGCTATACTTCATCAAAAAAGGCATCAAACCGACATGATGGTCGTGGCAATGCACAATATCAGGTACTATAGCTTTATCCTTAAACCAAGCCAATACCGCATGTTGAAAGGCGATAAACTGTTCGCCTTCATCGGGATAACAATACACCTCCTGCCGATCGAGTTTACCTGGAATCTTAATCAAGTAGAGCTCAAAACCGAGTACCTGATGATCTTCCTTATAAACGCCGTAGCTCAGCAATTCAGATCCTTGATAAAAAGCACCTTCATGAACTAGGCTAAAAGCATGATCCCTAACAAAAGGACGATCATACCAGGGCATGACAACCGCCGCCTCCCAGCCCAGCTTGGTTTGGTATTTGGGCAGCGCTCCCACGACATCCGCGAGACCACCTACTTTGGCCACGGGATAACATTCTACACTCAAGTGAAATACTTTCATTCTTCTTTTACAGCATGAGATTTAATAACAAGATTTTATACAGGGATACGATCGCTTTGTTTAATTGGATCGACTTCCTTTACCGCGCTCTTTCTTTTCAGAATATATCCGCCAAGCGGAGGCAAATGAAGTTGTGCAGACTGTACTTGGTTCATCCAATGCAGGTGCTCACTATGGATATGCAGATTATGTATTCCGGAACCGAAATAGGTCAAATCATCCGAATTCAGCAGCACTTCCCATTCACCGGCGTAAGGTAAACCAATACGGAAATGTTCCCGAACAACGGGCGTTAAGTTAAGTACAACAACCGTATCATCCCAGGAGTCAAATCCCTTTCGCCAATAGACCACAATCGAATTTTCACGATCACCGGCATCTATCCATTCGAAACCTGCAGCATCGAAAGCCTTTTGGTAAAGACTTGGTTGAGCTTTATAAACCGCGTTCAGATCGGCTACAAATCTTTTCATACCCTGATGGGGCGCAAACTCCAGAAGATGCCAATCAAGCGATTGGTTTACATTCCACTCCGAAGTCTGCCCAAATTCACCGCCCATAAACAGCAATTTTGTTCCCGAAAAAGTATACATAAAGAGGTATAATGCTCTCAAGTTGGCAAACTTTTGCCATTCATCGCCTGGCATCTTATAAATTAAGGACTGCTTTCCGTAAACCACCTCATCATGTGACAACGGCAGCATAAAATTCTCATGGAAAGCATATACTGTCGCAAAGGTGAGTCGATCATGATGATAACTGCGGTTAATCGGATCCTCTTTAAAGTAATCCAACGTATCATGCATCCACCCCATCATCCATTTCATTCCGAATCCCAATCCACCAGCATACGTTGGCCGACTGACACTCGGCCAAGAAGTAGATTCTTCGGCGATTGTCTGCACATGTGGAAAATGTCCGTAAACAGCCTCGTTCAGCTCTTTTAAAAATTGTACCGCTTCGAGATTCTCATTTCCTCCAAATTCATTGGGAATCCACTCGCCTGCATTTCGACTATAATCCAAATACAGCATAGAAGCTACCGCATCGACCCGAAGTCCATCGATATGAAAACGATCCAACCAATAAAATGCATTACTGATCAAAAAAGAACGCACTTCATTTCGCCCATAGTTAAAAATATAGGATTGCCAATCGGGATGAAACCCTTTCCTGGGATCTTCATGTTCGTATAAGCTCGTGCCATCAAAGCGATAAAGACCATGTGCATCGCCGGGAAAATGCGAAGGAACCCAATCCAACAATACGCCTATTCCGGCGGCATGCAGCTCCTCAATCAGATACATGAGATCTTGTGCCGATCCATAACGCGAACTTGCCGCAAAATAACCTGTTATCTGGTATCCCCAAGAAGGATAATAGGGATGCTCCATTAAAGGCATAAACTCCACATGCGTGAAATTCATTTCCTTCACATAAGATACAAGTGCCACGGCGATTTCGCGGTAGTTGAGCAAAGTATCCGGACTTTCCGGATCCCGCGACCAGGACCCTAAATGTACCTCATAGACCGACCAGGGTTGATCCAGCCTATTTTTAACGGCACGCTCCTGCATCCATTGCTTATCCTGCCACTCGTACCAGGTCGAATGAACAACGGAAGCAGTCTTTGGAGCAACTTCCCACCGAAAGGCAAAAGGATCACCTTTCTCGAGTTGCTCACCAGTATAGGTCTGGATAACATACTTATATGTCTCTCCATTGCCAAGCCCCGGAATAAACCCTTCCCAGATTCCGCTACCATCCCAGCGCACAAAGAGCGCGTGATGCTCCTTATCCCAAAAATTGAAGTTGCCGGTTACGGAGACGGATTTTGCATTTGGAGCCCAAACCGCAAAATAAACGCCTTTTTCACCGTTGACTTCCAGTTCGTGCGAACCGAACTTTTCATATAATTTGAAGTGCTTACCCGACTGGAATAAGGCCACATCAAATTCAGAAAAGAGACTATGCGGAATTACTTCATTGGCCATGTTTAACCTTCTATCAATATGTTATCAAATTCTCGTGCGACATTAATCCAATACCGCCCCTTTTCATCTACTTGTACTTTCGTATCAATACCATCGGTCTTCACCTTCTTTACTTGAAAAGGCAGGCCGATCAACTGTAGTTTATATTCTTCGTATCGCTCTGTAAAAAGCCCATCTCTGGTTTGTTTGATCGACAAGGATTCTTTGAGCCCTGAAACCGTAAAACATTTTTCAAGATAGATATCTTGTTCATACGCAAAGGTGTCGCCATGATCTGAATACACATACGAACGGGTTACTCCTTCAGCGAAGTAAACATTGAGCTGTAGCTCCTCAATTTTCTTTTCACCAGTATATTGCATCACCGGATATTCAGGAATAACAGATCCCCCGCGAATGAAAATCGGCATTTCATCAATCGGCGTGGCGACCGTATGTTCCTTACCGCCCACGTAGATTTCATTATTGAAATAATAGAACCAAGTGCCCTCGGGTAGATAGACAATCTTGCTTTTTTGTCCTGGCTGCAATACCGGGGACACCAATATTTTATCCCCAAAACAGAATTCCTCCTCACGTTGCCAGTTGGTCGGTATATGCTGCTCGACCATGGAAATCGGGCGTAATATTGGAAAACCATACTTGGTCTGCTCCCAAAAACAGGTATAGATATACGGCAACAACTTATACCGGAGTTCGATAAATTTCCGATTGATCTTTTCCCAATTCTCCCCAAAACTCCAGGGCTCACGATCGCGGGTATCGCCGGCAGAATGCACACGCATAAAGGGCGAGAAAACGCCAAATTGCATCCATCGCGTAAATAACTCGCCGTCGGGTTCGCCCGTAAATCCACCGATATCTGTTCCGCAGAAGGACATCCCCGAAGTCGATAGACGCTGCAATTGCAAGGTTCCCAGCTTGAGGTGTTCCCAACTCGCCAGATTATCGCCGGTCCAAACCGACGAATAGCGTTGTGTACCCGCATAAGCCGCTCGGGTAATGGTAAATGGGCGCTTATTTTTATACAATTTCTTTAAGCCATCATAGGTAGCACGGACCATCTGCATGCCATAGACATTATGTGCCTTACGATGTGACCCCCGATGGCCGTCGTATTGGTGACGTACATCGTCGGGGAATGTTCCGCGGCCAAATACCGCCGGCTCATTCATATCGTTCCAGAAGCCTGCAACACCATCTTCCACAAGCCCCTGGTATAATGTGCCCCACCATTGGCGAACCTCCGGATTGGTAAAATCAGGAAATTGACAACGTCCGGGCCATACAAATCCTTCCATAAAATAATCGTCCCCTCGACGACAAAAATATTTATTCTCTTTTCCTTCCCTGAACACCCAGTAGTTCTCATCAACCTTAATACCCGGATCGATCATCACCACGGTTTTAAAACCATCATTGGCCAAATCGCTGATCATGTTTTTAGGATTAGGAAAATACTGTTTATTCCAGGTAAAACAGCGGTATCCTTCCATGTAATCGATATCTAGGTAAATAGCATCACATGGAATCTGTCGCTTCCGAAACTCCTCAGCAACCTTCCGGACATTCGCTTCGGGATAGTAGCTCCAACGACACTGGTGGTAGCCAATTGCCCACAAGGGTGGCAGGTAATGCGTACCTGTCAACGTATGATAACGACGGATAACATCGATAATATGCGGACCATGGATATAATAGTACTGCAGTTCCCCGCCTTCGGACCAAAAGCTTGTTTTTCCCGGATCTTCCGCAGCGAAATCAAAATACGTTTTAAAGGTATTGTCAAAGAAAATCCCATAGGCCTCACCATCTTTTAAGCCGATATAAAATGGAATAGTTTTATACAATGGATCTTGATCGTAAGCAAAAGCATAGGTATCTGAATTCCAGTTTTTAAGCCTTTTACCTCTCAGATTCAATTTAGTCGCCTTGTCCCCAAGTCCATAAAAAGCTTCATTTTCAAAGGCCACTTTCGTGCTATATACATAGTAACCTCCAAAATCGGGATTTTCCTCCCAGTGCATCGGTGCCAAATCAGCGTTAAACAGCTTCCCTGAACGATCAGCAAAAGAAATCAAAAAGTCATTCTTATTGATCTTACAAGAAATTGTATTCGTATGAACCAGATAATGGTCAGTCTCTTCCTTACATTGATGTATACTAACACGATGATCTTTCTTGGCCAAGGCATAGGAAAAATCCTCCAAAAAAGTCCCTTGTGGAGCCAGCCGAACCCTGACGATCTCGTCCGTGACGATCTTAATTTCTACCTTGGCTTTGCCGTCAGAAAAATAATAGGACTTATCGTTTTGATTGTGGGCTACTATGGTTTCAAGGTATTTCTTTTCAATTTTAGGTAAATCCAATACCGGATTATTCACATGATGCATACTCTCCAAAGTACCATCATTTTCCTCCTCATTTAGTGTGGTTTGATTTAGGTTGTCGTCTTCAAGCATAGTTGTAATATGTTAAAAAGTTTCTGAAGGCTTAATTCCTCTTTAAGATAGAAAATTAATCCTGCGCTGACAACAAAACACAAAAAAAAATCCCGCCTATCGGGATAGACGGGATTTTTTTCAATACCTGTGGATAAAGTTCTACAGCTTACTTAATGAAATGCGCACGAAGCATCCAAGCCATCTTCTCATGCTTTTCTAATAATCCGACCAAAAAGTCCTCCGTACCATTATCTGCAGTTCCTTCAACCACGGAAATATCGGCACGAATTGACATCGCTATAGATTCATGGTCAGCCAACAATTCCTTGTAATAGGACTGACTGTCGGTTTTTTCTGAAGCAGACTCCGTTAAACGAGTCAATTTCAAATATTTATCAAACGTACCTACCGCATAATGCCCTAAAGTACGTACACGTTCTGCTACTTCATCGATCACTTCAGCTAGTTCATCGTATTGTGATTCCAAAAATAAGTGAGCAGCATGAAAATCCGCACCTTCTACATTCCAATGCGCGTTGCGCGTTTTCATGTAGATAATGTGTTCATCTGCCAACAGCACATTTAGCAACTTTGCAACTTTTTTCAAGTCCGCATCTTTAATTCCAATTGAAGTTTTCATATGTATAATCTTTTGTTAACTATATGTTTTAAATGCTTAGTTAAATTTACCCAAAAATGCGGTAAAAACCAAATAAAAAGCCACTCAAATTCACAACAGTTACCTCAACCCATTATGCCAAAACCGACTTGTATATCGTATAGCTGCAAAGGGTTTGCTATACCGAAAAAATGAAAATACCGAAGCTGGAGTGACCTTGATCTTTGTCGACAGCAATTAAACCTAAACAGTATCTTATATACGAAACATTTTAAACAAAAATCGATCAAGCTATTATTTAAAGCACATAATGTTGTATTTTTGCGAACATCTTTATTTTGAGGGAGCGCTGCGGACAAAATGGACAACAATACATATTTTCATCAATTCAAACAGGATATTTCAGCTATTGAACTTCCGATACGATTTACTTTTCCATTTTGCTATGAACCGCACCCCCTTGCCGTCACTGCCGCACAAGAACTCCAATACTACATCGAAACCCAAAGCGATTGGACCCACAATTTTGGCCTAGACTCCGCCGTGGAGGGACTCGCTATTGGAAAAATGTTCGGTGTACTGGTTGTCAGAAACCAACATAATGAGCTTGGCTACCTTGCCGCTGTTTCGGGAAAACTGGCCGGAAGCAACAAACACCGGCATTTTGTACCTCCCATCTTCGATATGTTGGAAGAAAACAGTTTTTTCCTAAACGAAGAGGTGCATCTCAATGCGCTGAACCGAAAAATAGAAAATCTTGAAGCAAGTGAAGAGCTGGCAAACGCCCAACGTAATCTTGGTCTATTAAAAAACGGATGGGATAAATCACTCGATGAACTAAAATCGAAATTGAGAATTCAAAAGAAGGAACGCAAAGAAACCCGTACAAAATTGAAGGTCACTTTATCGGATGCGGAGTACGAGTTATTGATGGAAGACATGCGGAGCCAGAGTTTAAAAGACAAACAACAGCTTCAACGTTTTCAATATGAAATGCATTTGGCCCTGGAGACAGAAAGTAACCATTTACACCAGTTGCTATCGACGATTACTGCGCTAAAAGAGGAACGTAAAATGCGCTCAGGAAATCTTCAAAAACAGCTTTTCGAACAATATAATTTTCGCAATGCAAAAGGGCAACACAAAAATGTAGTCGGCATATTCGATGAATTTGACCGCACAACACCGCCTGCCGGATCGGGGGAATGCGCAGCGCCAAAATTGCTGCAATATGCTTATGAAAACCAGTTAACACCCCTTGCTCTGGCCGAATTCTGGTGGGGCTGCTCACCTGCATCTGAAATACGCAGGCACAAAAACTACTACCCTGCCTGCCGCAAAAAATGTGAACCGATTTTAGGGTATATGCTCGAAGGCTTGGTCGTAGATCCCAATCCCATGCAACAGGAAACGACTTTGGATATAGCACTTCCTCAAATTTACGAAGATGAGGATATCATCATTATCAACAAACCGGCCGAATTTCTGTCTGTCCCCGGAATATATGTAAAGGATTCGGTCTACAACCGTATTCTTCAACGCTACCCAAATGCGGGACCGATTATTATCCACCGCCTCGACATGTCTACATCCGGCTTGTTGGTTGTTGCCAAAAACAAAGAGGCGCATAAATTTATTCAGGATCAATTTATACAACATACCATCAAAAAAACATACATTGCCTTACTGGATGGTATTATCGAAGCCGCATCAGGTTTGATCGATCTCCCACTTCGCGTAGATCTGGATGATAGACCCCGGCAAATGGTCTGCTACACTTATGGCAAGCCAGCGCAGACAAAATGGGAAAAAATTGCGATAGCAAATAATCAAACGAGGGTCAGGTTTTACCCCTTGACTGGCCGCACCCATCAGCTTCGCATGCATGCCGTCCATCCAAATGGCCTAAATACACCTATTGTTGGTGACGATCTCTATGGCAGAAAAGCCAATAGATTACACCTCCACGCAGCTTCAATTACCTTTATTCATCCTCGTTCCAAGCAAGAAATAACCTTCGAAATCGAGCCAGATTTTTGATAGCGCTGACTATATCGTTACAAAAGTCAGTAAATAAAGCAGCGGAAAATCATCGCCAAGTCAAAATGTAATGCAAAATTTATTGACCCAAATCAATAATTTAACATAAATAATTAAAAAACAACTGTTTACACGGGAATGTAATTCAATTACTTTCCTTTATTACATTACAATAAAATTTTAATTATTCTTAATTTTTTGTTTCCTTTGTTCACTGATTTTTTGATTTTAATACCTATAAAGTCAAAAATAAAGTAGAAACAGGAAAACAATTTTGAATTTTCAAGATTATAGCAATATAATGAGAGCTAAAATAAACGCAACAACCTTCATAACTAAACTCTTTTTTTCGATAACGCTCGTGCTAACGGTGTCTATGGCTTTTGCCCAAAACAAAACCGTAACCGGCACCGTTAGAGATGCAAAGACCAAGAATCCTATACCCTATGCTACCGTAGCCGTTGTTGGCGCACCGGCTTCTGCTGGAACCACAACATCGACCAATGCAAATGGTGAATACAAACTTGTCTTTCCAACATCTTATGTAAAAATCAGAGCAAGTTACATTGGTTATGACAGCAAAGACGCTTTTGTTACGAATGATGCCACGCAAACAAAAGAAATTCTGATGGATCAACAGGACAACATGCTGGAAGAAGTTGTCGTCAAGGCCAAAAAGAAAAAATACAGCAACAAAGATAATCCTGCTGTCGCATTGATCCGAAAAGTCATCGAGAATAAGGAAAAAAACAGACTTTCAGGGCAACAATATGCTGAATTTGACCAATACGAGAAGATGTCTTTAGGATTAAGCAATCTATCGGAGAAATTTGTCAATAAAAAAATATTCAAAAACTATCAATTTCTTTTTGAAACGGACGACTCGGCTAAAACTGCCAACAAATATGTTTTGCCTGCTTTCATTGAAGAAAAAATGTCCAAGGTATATTACCGTAAAGATCCAAGCAAAACCAAACAGTATATCCTTGGTGACCAACGTGCACAATTTGATCCAAGATTTATTGACAACGATGGTCTGACAGCCTATTTCAATAAATTGTACGAACAAGTTGATATTTATGACAACAACATTTCATTGGTTACCAATCAGTTCTTAAGTCCGATTGCAAACTCCGCACCTACTTTTTATAAGTTTTTTATTACGGATACGATTAAGACTGTACAACCTTGGTTGGTCGAATTAAGCTTCTTTCCACGCAACAAGGCGGACATGTTATTCAAAGGTCAACTGTACGTTACCTTGGACGGCAATTATGCCGTGCAGGGCGCCAATATGACTGTTGCTGATGACATTAATCTAAACTTTGTCCGTGACCTTCAGATACAGCTTAAATTTGAGAAAGACAGCAAAAGTCGCTTCTACCTAAAAACAAGCACCCTGGGTATTGATTTTTCTTTAACGGAAAAAGGCATGGGGATACGTGGAAGCCGAACAGTGGATTACAACAATTACAAAGTCGGCATTCAGCAACCTGATAGTACCTATGATGGTCCGTCTACGGTTATTGCCTATAACGTCGAAAATAAGAAAGCGACAAAATCCTTATTTGAAACACAACGACCGCTTGCCCTTGCGCAAAACGAACTGAACATCTATCATAATATTGATACATTACAAAAGATCCCTTCATTCCGTTCGTTCATGGATATCGCCGCGTTATTGCTGTCAGGATACAAACAGGCTGGCCCAGTTGAAATCGGCCCAGTCAATACATTCTATAGCTTTAACCCCGTAGAAGGTTTCCGTTTACGTGTCGGCGGACGTACGACAGAATCGTTAAGCAAGCGTTTCTATGCTGAAACTTATGCGGCCTATGGTTTTAAAGATCAGAAATGGAAATACTTTTTCAGTGGAACTTATGCGTTCAACAATAAATCAGTATACTCCTTCCCGATGCACTACATCAGGGCCTCTTATAAAAAGGATACGAAGATTCCTGGACAAAAACTGGAATTTATTCAAGAAGACAACTTCTTGCTATCTTTCAAACGCGGAGATAACGACCGTTACATCTATGAGACAAATTATGGCTTAGAGTATAAAAAAGAATTTTTAAATCACCTGGCTATTGGCGCTGCTTTCAATATCAACAGACAAACACCTGCTGGAAGTCTGACTTACCAAATGGTTGATGCCAACAATGAAAGTAGACTGTTCAATGAACTGAACTCGACCGAAGTGTCTGTAAATTTCAGATACGCTCCTCATGAAGAGTTTTATCAAGGAAAGATTTACCGGACACCTATATTCAATCAATATCCGATCTTCACGTTCAATTATACCGCTGGTATCAAAGGATTAGCGAAGGGTGAGTACAATTACCACAACTTTAATCTTGGTGCATTCAAACGCTTTTATTTGAGTCAATTTGGCTATGCCGACGTGACCGCAGAAGGAAATTATATTGCCGGTAAAGAGATCCCTTTCCCTTTCTTGACGATCCATCGTGCCAATCAGACCTATGCTTATCAATTAAATTCATACAACTTAATGAACTTCCTTGAGTTTGTCAGTGATCATAATGCCTCATTGAACGTGCAGTATTATATGAACGGTTTCCTTTTGAACAAGATTCCGTTGATCAAAAAACTTAAATTACGTGAGGTATTTAGCTTCAAAGGAGTATACGGTGGACTGCGTAAAGAAAACAATCCCGACGACCCTAACTATGGTTCAAAGGTATTCACTTGGCAGCACAATGCGGATGGCACACAAAGCTCCTATACGTTCGGTTCAGAACCTTATATGGAAGCTAGTATCGGTCTATCCAACATCTTTAAAATATTACGTGTAGACTACGTAAAACGTCTAAATTACCTTGATCACGTCGATGCACCAGCCTGGGGTATTCGTGCTCGGGTCAAATTTGACTTCTAATAGTTTCCATAAATTTATAGTATAATTTGAAGCTCTGTTCATACAAATGACAGGGCTTCTTTTTTTGCCTTATGCTTCCGCAACATCAGCTCCATCACCACCATCGCCACCTGGAGGATAAGTTGGAAAATAAAATGGTAGTGACGGATATGAAGGCTGCGACGGCGAAAAGCCTGGATTATTTGGTGGGGGCGGCACATTCACCTCAGGTAGGGTTCGGGGAAAGATTCGTACCTGCTTCGTACCTGCTTCGGACAAGCAACAGATATTGAACAGGTGCTGTACAGTTGTTGAACAGACCCCGAACAGGAAATATCTGGTCAGGGTTTGGTCAATATATGTTGCAAGATTGTCCCCGTCCGAAGCTGGTACGAACACAATACGAAGACAATACGAAGACAGCCCCACTGCATAAGCCCTGGAGACACAAAAAGCGATATTTTATCAAAAAAAATCCCCCTTGCACATAACAAGGAGGATAAAATTAGAATATGACGATGGTTAGTTTTTATGTTTAAATGCATCCACACCACTTTGCAGGAATGCCTTGTACTCTTCTACATTGTAGTTGGCACCGCTCTGAGGCACCAGTTTTTTGCCCGTCGGATCGACAATTACATACAGTGGCTGTGAATTGCTATCGAATGTGGCAGCTTGAAAATCGCTATTTTTCTTACCGATTGTATTGATCTTTTTGCCGCTATATTTGGAAACAAATTGTTCATTGGCAGCCAGCTCGGTCTTATCATCCACAAAAAGCTCGGCCATAACAAACTCTTCTTTTAATAATTTGGCCACCGCTTGGTCTGTCCAAACATTCGCTTCCATTTTACGACAATTGACACAATTCCAACCCGTAAAATCGATTAAAACGGGCTTGTTTAATTCTTTAGCCGTAGCTAATGCCTGGTCGTAATCATAATAAGGATCAAATCCTTTTGGCGTGCCTCTTTCATGAAAAATTTCAGCATATTTTTTCACCTTCCCGTCTGAATGTGCAGCAGCACCAGAGCTTACACCCGAAGAAAGATCAAAGTCTTGTGTTGCCGATGGTGGTAAAAAAGCAGAAATCGATTTTAAAGGTGCTCCCCATAAACCGGGCACCATATAGACCACAAAAGAAAAAACAACAATTGCCAAGATCGTTCTGGGAACAGATAGGAATTTCAGCTCACTGTCATGGGAGAACTTTATCTTGCCAATCAAGTATAGACCCATCAAAGCAAAAATAGCAATCCATAGCGACAGGAACACCTCTCTATCCAACCAATTCCAGTGGTAAGCTAAGTCGACATTGGATAAAAATTTCAATGCTAAAGCGAGTTCCAAAAATCCCAATACTACTTTTACACTATTCAGCCAACCACCGGATTTCGGCAAGGATTTAAGCATGGAAGGAAACATGGCGAACAAACCAAAAGGAATGGCTAGAGCAATGGAGAATCCCAACATCCCAATTGCTGGACCTAATCTTTCCCCTTTCGAAGCTGCCTCAACCAACAACGTCCCAATAATCGGTCCTGTACAAGAAAATGAAACCAATGACAAGCTGAAGGCCATAAAGAACAAGCCGACCAAACCACCTTTATCTGATTTGGCATCCATTTTATTGACAAAGGAGCTTGGTAAAGTAATTTCAAATGCACCAAAAAAAGATGCCGCAAATCCAACCAACAACAAAAAGAAAATGAAGTTGAATATGCCGTTAGTCGAAAGCGCATTGAGTGCATCAGATCCGAATGCGATCGTGATAATCATCCCCAAAGCAACATAAATCACAATAATAAATAATCCATACAACAGGGCTTTACTGATACCACTGGCACGACTTCCCGACTGTTTCGTAAAATAACTCACCGTCAGGGGTAGCATCGGAAAAATACAAGGCATCAATAATGCTGCAAAACCGCCTATAAGGCCTGCAATAAAGATACTCCACAATGATTTCTTTTCTGCCCCAGCAGCTTTTTCACCTGTTGCTACTGCCGCTACTGTGGTCTTGTTCGAGTCGGCCTTTACGGTAACGGTATCCGGAGATTCCTCAAAAGATAGTGAATCGGGACTGATCGTACCATCCGTAAACTCAAGCCCCTCCAACTTGTTTGTTGTTGTATCCGCTTGAGCAAACATGGCCACAGGCGCTATCAGCAACATGAGAAGGATAAATAATTTGAAATTGACTTTCATTTTGTGTTATTCTTAGGTATATATTGGTTTTTGAATAAATGAAACCCGAGGAGCTAGAGACTCCCCGAGTTAACTATAAACATATGAAACTAAATCTTTTTAAGCGCCAAATACCGGATTTGGCAGTCTACAGATCGGTTGAAAACCCGAAAAATCAACGTCTGTAGAAAGATATCCTTCTTTTACCGGCTCGTCTTTCACCAAATCAGTACTTAGGTATTTTTTGTTATCATCACAAAGTAGCGTCACCACGACAGCCTCATCACCCAGCTCCTGTTGTAATTTAATCGCTCCGATTACATTTGCTCCCGAAGAGATACCAACAGCCAATCCCAACTGGCGCGATAGTTTCTGCGCCATGATAATGGAATCACCATCATTCGCACAAACGACAGTATCGAGTTCATCTAAATCCACAATAGCAGGAATAAACTCATCCGATATTCCCTGAATACGGTGTGAACCTACTTTATGTCCTGTAGTCAAAGTTGGACTTTCTGCCGGTTCCAGCGGATGTACACGAACATTTGGGTTTACTTTTCTTAAGCTTCTACCCACACCCATTACCGTACCACCAGTTCCCACACCAGCAACAAAAGCATCAGCAACTAAGCCCTGTTCTTCCAGTTGCTTTACAATCTCGTAACCTGTAGTTTTCTCATGCGCTTCGGCATTATATTGATTCTCAAATTGCCGTGGAAGAAAAACACCGCCCTTTGCAGCAAGCTCTTCACTTAAACGAATACTTCCTAAAAAACCACCTTCCTCCTTGCTTATCAACTGAATATCCGCCCCCATACTTCGAATAATATCGGTACGCTCCTTACTCAGCCAGTTAGGCATAATAATCTTTACTTGATGACCAAGCGCTTTGCCGATTGCTGAAAAAGCAATCCCTGTATTTCCACTCGTGGCTTCAATAACAACATCAGTCGGGCGAATCTGACAATTCATATACGCTTTGTATAGAATATAAAGAGCCATCCTATCCTTAATGCTACCGGTCAGATTGTAGTTCTCACATTTCACGAAAATTCGCCCCGGTTTACCTTTGTAAGTATACTGTAGTTCCAACATCGGTGTATTTCCAACTAATCGCCACAGATGTTTGAATCTCTTGTCCAATGCAGGTGACAGACACGCACTTAATAATTCTTGTTCAGCCATTTCTTATAAATGATTATTCTGTTGCAAAATTGACCATTGACAAGATAATATTCAATACATCATCATAATTTCAATAAAAATTAAATTAAAAGACATAAAAACCAATAAATAATTCAGAACAATAGCGTATTTTTACAGCCGTACCGAAAATATTCAGATTATGGAATTGGATGAAATCGATGTAAAATTATTGCGCCTCCTACAGCAAGATGCCTCAATGAGTAACAAAGCCCTATCCTTTGAACTCAACAAATCTATTGCAGCTGTTCATGAACGTGTTAGAAAGCTAAAGCGGTTGGGTTACATCAAAAAAACGGTGGCAATTTTGGACCGCCACAAGATAGGCATTGGGTTAATCTCATTTTCCCAGGTTTTTCTCAAGGCGCATACGTTTGAAGTATTGAATGAATTCGAAAAAGAGGTGGCTAAATTCCCGGAAGTGATGGAATGTTACCAAATGGCAGGCTCTTACGACTTTATGTTACGTATAGCAACCAAAGATATGGATGCTTATCATATTTTTCTGCGGCATCGACTGGCCGTATTACCTCAAGTAAACACCGTACAGACCTACTTTGTATTATCGGAGACAAAAAGCGAGACGGCCTACCCCCTTTAATCTTTGTCTTAAAAACGAAGGAATATTGCTGTCATGTGCAATAGCATTATTGCACATGACAGCAATGAAAAACTAATTAATCGAATAACAAGGTACCCGTCACATTCCAGCTGCTGAAACTTGTTCCTTCAGGCGCTCCCTGTGGGATCTGTACCTGCATCGTATGGTCTCCAGCTTTTAAATCCCCCAGATCAATGTAGATCGGCGGTGTTACTGTACCTGGACACCAATTGGAGCGACTCAGATCGGATGAAGACAGCCCTGTAGCAAAATTGCCTGAAGCGGGGTTCGATAAACGATACGAACCGCAATCATTGCGCCAAGGGGTGTATTTAAAGAGCAATGAATCGTTTAGGAAAATGCGGTTTTCTTTAGGCACAAACTCATCACCATTGCCCCAGCCTCCATGCCCTGTGGTAATGTAGCGTAATTGCACATTTTTAGCATCCTGGTCCAAATGAAATGAAACAGTAAGACCTTTCTCCTTATCAAACATAGATCCGTACTCCTGACCGCCCATTTCCATGACATTGGTCGTCGTAAATAAAGACATCGTCTTTTTCAGACTGCCTTTTGACTCGGCATCGAATCCCGGATGTATCGTCAGCTCCACACTCACCTCATGTCCATTTTTATCATAGTTACCAATGAAGGCACCCACATAGACCTCCTGCTCGCTCAACATACCGGCCAATTCGGTTACGTCCTGACGGTACAGCACCGAGTCTTGCCAAACCTTATCCTTTAACTGAAGATAGTTAAACTGCTTAACACCAAAAGGTGTAAAGAAACGCATCAATTCAACAATAGGCTCAAAGGATGCTGTTTTTACAACCCCTTGATAGGCTTTACCATTGCCATTTTCATACTTAGGAAGGGTACCCATACCATTTTTCATGCCATCCAAAAAGCTCTGCGCCTTGTTGGTGGGGATGATAAAAACTGATCCAGTACGATCATAGGCATCACCTTTCGATTGTTCGACCAACTGCACAAATACATTGTCGCTTGTCTTTATTTTTGGGATTTTCACCTTTTTTACCAAAACTGTCCCATTAGCAAAACGCAAAATAGAATCCGACTTTACACCATCCGAAAAACGTATACTCTCCTTCCGAAAAACAGGTATTTGGATAAAACGGTTCTTCCAGATAAGATCTTTATAGGAAAGTTCATCGTAAGGTTTTTCAGTTCCTTTCAGCCTCAGTTGATCCGGTATAGTCTTTACCTTTTCTACTTTGGTGGCAAAGGTACGTGTATTCCCATTGCGGATTACCTCGAGTACCAAACCAAGGTCCTGACCAAGTTCCGTGGGTGCACCTTTGACCCCTAATTTATCGGTATACCAAACTTCTATTTTATTGGAATTGATGCTCGTCTCCACTTTTTTACAGGGATAGCCCAAGATTGTTTTAGTCTCGTTTGTGGCGTTAAATTTTTGTTTCGAAAGTGCGAGCGAATCTTTGGTTAGAATGATTGATCCGTCTTTGAGTTTAGCAATTTTAAGTAAGGCATTGCCTCCAGAACGCTCCACCACAACCCGTTCGTATGGCGGCGCCAACTGTCCGTTCATTTCTTTTGCCGAACTAACAAAAGTCTCCTTTTCATTGGCATAGACTAGAATGGCATTTTGATTGGCAGCTGTATTCCCATTGAAACTTTGATTATATTGAATGACATAATTCGACAGCTTTTGCGCCTGCGAAGACAATGACAAACATAAAATAGACTTAAAAAGAATACTTTTCTTCATAGCATGTGTATTGGTTTAGATGCAAAAATAAGAAAGGCTTTAGGAATTCCTAAAGCCTTTCTTATTTTATGCTAAAACGTTTATTTGATCAACCAGATATCCAAGAGGTAAAATACCGCAAAAATCACCGAGGCATAACCATTTGTTGTCATAAAGTCGCGATTGACCCGACTTAAATTAGTCGATGAAAACAGGGTATGCTGGTAAATCAGCAATGCCCCATAAAAGGCCACACCTAAATAATAAATCCAGCCTACCGGCATCAAAAATGCTGGTATTAAAATAAATATAAAAGAAAACACATGCAGGCATTCCGAAACGCGCATAGCTCCCTTCGTTCCTAACCACACGGGTATAGAATTAAGATGATTTGCCCGATCAAAGGCTTCGTCCTGCAAAGCGTAAATAATATCGAAGCCACTCACCCAGGTCAACACAGCGAAACCATAAAGTACCGGAACGGTCGCAAATTGACCTGTAATAACCATATATGCGCCTATTGGAGCCAATCCCAGCCCTGCTCCCAATACAAGATGGCATAAGGGTGTTATGCGCTTTGTATAGGAGTAAAAAAGCACGACAAAAAGTGCAATGGGCGACAACATAAAGCAAAGAGAATTGATAAAATACGTCGCTGCAATAAAAATCAGGCAATTTACCAGCGTAAAAACCAATGCATTTTTAGCGGAAATTTTTCCGGCAGGAATATCACGCATGGCCGTTCTTGGATTAATGGCATCAATATCTCTATCCAGATAACGATTGAATGCCATGGCAGCATTACGGGCCGTCACCATACAAACGAGCATCAAAACCAATAATTTCCACGAAAAGGCATAGTCCGTTGTGTGCAATGCCAAAAAGAAGCCAATAAAGGCAAATGGCAATGCAAATACACTATGGGCAAATAAAACTAAGGACAAGTATTTTTTCATCTGAACTTAAAATCTAGCTAAAACTGTTCGTTTCCGTCGAGTTCAGGGCGAACAAATCGGCCATTAACTTCATCGATAGCTTCTAAAATAGGCTCATGACCCATTTTCTTCTCCGCTGACGTTAGGAAAATCGGCGGCACCTCCTCAAACCATTGGAGCAATGATTTTTTAAATTTCGCAATATTCGCATCGGATTTAACAGTCGATTGCTTATCGGCTTTGGTGAAAACCAACATAAATGGTAAACCGCATTCGCCCAACCAATAGCAAAAATCAAGATCAATCTTTTGTGGTTCATGACGGCTATCCACCAACACAAAAACACATTGCAAATTGTCCCGATGGGTAAGATATCTCCGGATGAACTTTTCCCATTCATTACGACTTGTTTTAGAGGCCTTAGCAAAACCATAACCTGGCAAATCCACCAAATACCATGTATCGTCGATGATAAAATGATTGATCAACTGCGTCTTACCAGGTTTTTGGGAGGTCTTGGCAAGTCCTTTCTTGTTGGTCATTGCATTGATCAACGATGATTTACCGACATTTGAACGTCCGATAAACGCATATTCCGGCAAATTAGGTGCAGGTAATTTGTCAACTCTCGTGTTACTGCACACGAATTCGGCTTTTTTCACTTCCATGGAACAAAGGTACGTTAAATGAATCCCTTTGACAAGATTTGTACGGCTTCTATTCCATAAAAAAGCTCGACTTCCGATTTTATGGGCAGGATAATAAAATGTCCCTAATTATTTTTAACTTTCACTACAAACGATTAGTCAAACGAATAAACGTATTCCGAAGCGAAAATATGCATAAAATTTTTCAGGGATGCTGTAACAATTCAGCCGTACAAGATACTAACTACATAAATAAACGTCAGTCTTTGGAAAAAAAGCAATGTTCTTAAAAACCCAAAGAACGAATAAATTAAACCTTAAAATAGATGTTACTCGAAATCAATCATGTCACCAAAGATTACGCCAATCACCGTGCATTGGACGATGTATCCATTCAAATCCCAAAGGGTAAGATTTTTGGGCTATTGGGGCCAAACGGGGCGGGAAAAACATCCCTGATCCGTATTATTAACCAAATTACCGCCCCCGATTCCGGCGAAATTCTGTTTAATGGCGAACCCTTGGGCCCACAGCATATTGCTCAAATCGGCTATTTACCCGAAGAGCGGGGTTTGTACAAAAAAATGAAAATCGGTGATCAAATGTTGTATTTGGCGCAGCTTAAGGGGCTTTCCAAGCGAGAAGCCTTAACACGCATCCGAGATTGGTGCCAACGCCTGGACATCACATCCTGGTTAGACAAAAAAATAGAAGATCTGAGTAAAGGGATGCAGCAAAAAGTACAATTTGTCGCTACAGTCATTCACCAACCACAATTGATTATCTTAGATGAGCCCTTTTCGGGATTTGATCCCGTAAATGCCAATATCATAAAAGAACAGATTCTCCGCTTAAATCAAGAAGGTGCGACCATTATATTTTCCACACACCGCATGGAGACTGTGGAAGAGCTTTGCGATAATATCGCTCTCATCAACCGATCAAAAAAAATACTGGATGGTTCTGTACAAGCGATTAAAAAAGAATACCGAAATCAAACCTATCGATTGGAATATACAGCAAGCGAAGATAATTTTCTTCTGTCCGACGACACCCTATTTGAGGTCATCACGTCAACAAAGAATGAAAAAACATACATCACTACAATTCAGCTAAATAACAACAGCCATATCAATGATGTATTAATGCGTTTCATACCCCAAATACAGCTCAATCAACTCATTGAAATCGTTCCCTCCATGGCGGATATTTTCATCCAAAAAGTCACACAAGTCTCACCCACAGCTAACGATCATGCATAAAATATTACTTATCATCCAACGGGAATACCTATCACGTGTCAAGAAAAAATCTTTTATTGTCATGACTTTTGCCGTGCCCCTGTTCTTTTTCGCACTGTATGCAGGCATGTTTTATCTGACAAAAAAGAGCTTCAAAGATTCGCACACCGAAGTCTTTATTTTAGATGAGCAAGGCGACTTTGCCAGCAAACTCCAAAGCAATAAAAATGTAAGTTATACCATATCCAAATTGGACCTCCAGGCTCAAAAAGCGCAGCTTACACAAAGCGAAGGAAAACAGTCGATCCTTTATATTCCAAAAGATATTTTAACAAGCGAAAGAGCCGAACTGATTACCGGCGGCAAGACAAGTTTTGTCACACAGGAGATCATTAGCGGCCAGTTGGAAGAAATCATCCGTGAAAAGGAATATAAAGCCAAGGGAATCGACCTGCAGATTATCCAGTCCATTAAACCCAAAGTCACCATCGATGCAAAAGAAATAACAGCAGACGGTGAAGAAAAGAACAGCAATACAGCCATTGCAATGGGGCTTGGTGTCGCTTTGGCTATCTTAGTATACCTATCGCTGTTTCTCTATGGTGCCCAGGTAATGCGTGGTATTATCGAAGAAAAGAGCAACCGTATCATCGAAGTCATTATTTCCTCGGTCAAACCCTTTCAGCTCATGATGGGTAAAATTGTTGGGATCGGTATGGTTGGACTGACACAATTTGTCATGTGGCTAGTGCTTACAGGAGGCTTATTTATCACAGCAACGCTCCTATTTGTCAATCCTCAGGATATGCAGGAGGTTGCCGCAAGCCAACCTGGAGCCGGTAATATGAGTACCGTATCAAAAGCAATGGCCCAGAATGATTCTGCTTCTATCCTTACTTCGATCCAAAGCTTTAATTTCACGGAAGTCATCATTTTCTTCTTTCTGTTTTTTATTGCCGGATATCTGCTGTATAGTGCTATTTTCGCTGCTGCTGGTTCAGCTGTCGACAATGAAACAGAGGCCAATCAGTTTTCAATGCCCATTACCATGCCTTTGCTATTGACCTATATTCTTTCTTTTGGCGTCATTATCAACGATCCCAATGGACCGATTGCAACATGGTTAAGCTTTATTCCATTCACCTCTCCCATCGCTATGCTCGTTCGCATACCTTTTGGTGTACCCCTATGGCAGATTCTGACCTCATTGACCTTGCTCATACTGACCTTCTTATTTGTGACCTGGGTTGCTGCCCGCATCTATCGTGTCGGTATTTTGATCTATGGTAAAAAAGCAAGTCTCAAAGAAATCATCAAATGGTTCAATTACAAAAGCTAGCTGTATTCTGAACCAGCTGTGCATAACTACAGCAACATAAAAAGGGCCAAATTGCAAGCAATTTGGCCCTTTTCTTTTATCTACAAGCATCCCGATTAGGCTACGATTATAAATAGTACAATCAGCACCTAAAAACAGCTCAGTTAATATCTTAAATTCAATTTTTTAAAGACAAAATGCCACAACCATATCGGTCCGACAAGTAAAAACTGTAGAAACTGCTGTCCTGTAATTTTCTTCTTTTCCTTTCCCTTACCGATAAACAGCGCGGCAATAGCTAGCAATGCGATTCCCAAACACACCCAGATGACAGCCGGGCCACCATTCTTTTGAGTGTATTCCAATTGCACAATAAAGAAACTCATCCCCCCGATAGAGAATAATATCGCATAGGACAACGTTGCAGACAGCTTTAAATAATAGTAAATGACAATAGCGATGAAGAAAGAGCCCCAATTCAAAAAAGTATGCCAATTGAGTTTGACCAAGAACTCGAACTGTGGAAATGGGATCATCCAGATGCAGCCCATAATACCAAAAAACAATAATGGTAAAAAGATGGCTTGAATCAGACGGTTGGTCGGATCCTGAAAATTAGCATCCAGCTCCGCAAAATACTTATCTACGGGACGTAAAGGTTCTACTTCTTGAACTTTCTTCTTTTGTTTCATTCGGCAAATTTAACAAATATTGGGCATGCCTTAGGCCTTAAAGATGATAATATTCCTTATTTTTTGGTCTGCTGCAGGTCATTATATGCTTTCAGAGCATACAAACTCGCTTACTCCTATTCTATTCCGTAATATTGCAGCATGAAGTCTTACAAACATATCTTATTTGATCTGGACGGAACCCTGACCGACCCCGCAGAAGGAATTACGAAATGTATTGCCTATGCCTTGGAATCCAAAGGCATCCATACAGCAGATCTGAATAGCCTCAAACCCTTGATCGGCCCGCCCCTTAAAGATTCTTTCATACATACCTTTGGATTTGAGGAAAGCGAAGCTATTGCCTGTGTAGAAAAATATCGGGAACGCTTTTCAACCATAGGGCTGTATGAGAATATCCTGTTTGATCGCATACCCGAGCTTTTAGCATTGCTGAAAACAAAAGGGTACAACATCTACCTTGCGACCTCCAAACCCGAAATTTTCGCCCACAAAATATTACAGCACTTTGCTATAAATACCTATTTTGATTTTGCGGGTGGAAGCGCTTTGGACGATTCCAGACCGACCAAAACCAGTGTCATCCAATATGTCATGGAAAAGGCCAAGTTAACACGTCCACAAGACTGCCTCATGATCGGAGATCGCAAACATGATCTGATTGGTGCCCGAGAAACAGGCATGGATGCTATTGGTGTACTGTATGGCTATGGTAGCCAAGCCGAACTCGAACAGGAAGATCCGACCTATCTATTGGCTACGGTGACAGATCTGATGGAATTTTTCCGATATTAAGTCCATCCTTTGGAGAATGGAATGGCTGAAATGATCAAGTTGAAGGAAAAACGTGTAGAATTGCATAAAAAAAGCTCCAAACGAAATGTTTGGAGCTTTTTTTATAATGGATCCTTAGGATCTATTTTGCGTAAGACACTGATCTTGTCTCACGAATTACAGTTACTTTAATTTGCCCTGGATAAGTCATTTCCGTTTGAATACGGTTAGAGATATCAGCAGCTAGTATTTCCGACTGTGCATCAGACACCTTCTCACTCTCAACGATGACACGTAGCTCACGGCCAGCTTGTATCGCGAAGGTTTTCTCAACCCCAGGATACGATAAAGCCAAATCTTCCAACTCTTTTAGGCGCTTGATATAACTTTCCACAACCTCACGACGTGCGCCCGGGCGTGCACCAGAGATCGCGTCACAAGCCTGAACAACCGGAGATATTAAGGCAGTCATTTCGATCTCATCATGGTGAGCACCAATTGCATTACATACATCAGGGTGTTCCTTGTATTTCTCTGCAAGTTGCATCCCTAAAATAGCGTGTGGCAACTCCGGATTATCATCAGGCACTTTACCTATATCGTGTAGTAATCCAGCACGTTTCGCATGTTTAACATTCAGACCTAGTTCTGCCGCCATTGTTGCTGCAAAATTAGCTACCTCACGCGAGTGTTGTAGAAGATTCTGTCCGTAAGACGAACGGTAACGCATACGCCCTACCATACGAATCAATTCGGGGTGCAAACCATGGATTCCCAAATCGATCGCGGTACGTTCACCAATTTCAACGATTTCATCCTCTATTTGCGTCCTTGTCTTAGCAACAACCTCTTCAATACGTGCCGGGTGGATACGACCATCTGTTACCAAACGGTGTAAAGCCAAACGCGCTATTTCGCGACGTACGGGATCGAAACCAGATAGGATAATTGCTTCAGGTGTATCGTCTACAATGATTTCTACGCCTGTTGCAGCTTCCAATGCACGAATATTACGACCTTCACGACCAATAATACGACCTTTGATTTCATCATTTTCGATATTGAAAATTGAAACCGTATTTTCGATTGCAGATTCTGTAGCAGTACGTTGGATGGTCTGAATAACAACCTTTTTCGCCTCTTTAGTCGCCGTCAATTTGGCCTCATCCACAATATCTTTGATTTGAATCATCGCTTGTGAGCGGGCTTCTTCGCGCAACGAGTCCACCAATTGATTTTTTGCTTCGTCAGCAGTGACGCCAGCGATACTTTCCAATTGCTTAATCTGTTGTAATTTGAGCGTTTCTACTTCTTCAGATTTCTTTTCATTCAGTTCAACCAATTTATCCAATTGCTTTTTCTTGGTATCCACATCTTGCTTATCGCGATTGATGTTTTCCAGCTTTTGGTTAATTGACTGTTCTTTTTGTCTTAACGTATTTTCCTTTTGGTTGATGGTATTGTTACGTTGATTGACTTCCTTTTCGTGTTCAGATTTTAATTGAAGGAACTTTTCTTTGGCCTCTAATAGGCGTTTCTTTTTAATATGTTCCCCTTCCTGCTCTGCATCTTTCAGTATGCTATTTACCTTATCCTTGGCTTCCTGCTCTTGTTTTTTAAATAACAGAACCAATAGATAACGACCTATAACAACACCAACAATCAGAGAAATTATGCTATAAATTGCGATGTCCATGTATGTATAATTGTATTATTTATGTTTGTTTTTATTAATTATATTCAAATTCCAGTAAAATCATCAATCAGCCTGCCCCCTTACCTTTGGTATGCGCCAACTCAGTAGCGATCCCGATAAGTGCATCAGTACTTCATGACAAAAAAAAAACCGCAATTAAATTTAAACAGGTCTCATGTATTATTAAACTTCGTGATTACATAATTAGGCTTAGATTATGACCCAGATGGCTTTCGCAAAATGGCCTATATCTTTTTGCGCCTGTAATATTGAAGCGTTAAGTTTAAAATAGTGACAACCCGAATTTAATTGCGGCAAATTCGTCGTTTAAGCTCTAAATATAAAGAACGTAAATTTATTTTTTAAAGAAATCCGTCAACAACTGATCAAGTTCCTGTACTGAATTTTCCAAACCCACTTCGTGGTTTTGAGACTGCCGCTCTGCATTAAGCATACGCGTCGCAAATTGCAATACACACATGGATAACAAATCCTGCTTATCTCTCACAGTATAGTTTTCCTGCAATTCCTTTACTTTTTCATTTATCAATTTCGCAGCGTGTCGAATTACTTCTTCCTCCGCGCTCTCCACCCGAAGGGGATAAACACGATCTGCGATATTTATTTTTATGGAAATCTCTCCCATTTCTTTGAGCTTTTTAACGTTGTATTAGTTTGAATCCGATAACACTTCTCCCAACTATTTCAACAAACTAATACACTTGTCTATTTCCCGCACAAAATCGTTAATTTTTTGTTTTGTGTCAAGTATTTTTTCATTAATTGCTTCCTTATCCGTTTCAGAATCTAACGTACGGGCAACTGCCAACGCTTTGACCTTCTCTTCCAATTGCTTGCTCTTATCGTTGCTCGCATCGAAAGCCACTTTTAAGGATTGTACCTCTAATTTAAGCAAATCATTTTCTTCTTGCAAGACTTCGCACAATTGAATTAAATTTTTCGTTTTCTCAACGATCAGATTCATTTGTGAAGACAATGTTGCCATAATATAAATTGAATATTACCAATTAATGTTGTATCTCTAATTAACCACGCACTTCCGCGCCTAGTTCCTTCTCAAAATTAACAATTAATTTTTGAACTATCGCATCAATTTGCTTATCAGTAAGTGTTTTTTCTTCATCCTGCAAGATAAAGCTCAGAGCATAAGACTTTTTCCCTTCCGGAATTTTATCACCTTTATACACGTCAAACACATTTACCTCCTTTAAAAGCTTGCGTTCGGTCTTCTGAGCGACAAATTGTAGCTTATCGAAGCTTACATTTTCGTCGATCAAGAGCGATAAATCTCTGCGTACAGCCGGGAATTTGGAAACTTCTTTATATTGAATGCTATTCTTACGAATAATTTTCATCAAAACATCCCAGTCAAAATCAGCAAAGAAAACCTGACCTTCAACATCTGCTTTTTTCAAATCTGCGTTTGCAATTGCACCAAATGAAACCAAACATTTCTGCCCTTTCATATAGTTCAAACCATAGGCAAAATGGGAACTTGTAGCATCTTGTATCTGAATTCCTTCAATTTTCAGCCTTTTGATAACAGTATCTACGGCTGCTTTTAGGTTATAGAAATTAACTGCATCTTTTTTGCTATTCCATTGCTCAGCTTCATTTTTACCCGCCATGGCAAAAACCAGGTGCTGTGTTTCTTTATAACCTTCACCATCCAGCGCATAAGTCTTACCGAATTCAAAGAATTTCAGATCAAAGTTTCTTCGTTTTTGGTTATATTCAATCGCACTCAAAACAGAAAACACCATATTTTGACGCATCGTATCCAAATCCGAACTCAATGGATTATACAATTTAACCGCCGTTTCGCTATCATCCGCATAGTCCAGCTTTGTTAGGGAGTTGGACAGAATCTCACGAAATCCATTTGCAATGAGCAGATCAGCCAATTGATTTAAGACAACTTCCTTATCTGGCTTTTCAACCGTATTTAAAGAGGCCTTAATCTGTGACTTCAACTCAATATTGTTATAACCGTAAATACGCAACACTTCCTCCACAACGTCTACCTCACGTGTGACATCGACGCGATATGCCGGCACCAACACATCAAGGCCTGTTTCAGTTTCTGAAGTGACTTCAATGCCAAGAGCGACAATAATGGATTTAATTTCTTCATTTGGAATCGCCTGACCGATCAAACGAACCACATTCGCATAGCTCACGTGAAATGAAAACGGTTTAATCACAACAGGATACTCATCCTTTAGGGTAGATGAAATCGTTCCACCTGCAATTTCTTGAATCAATAAAGCAGCGCGCTTCAATGCTTCAACCGTAATATTTGGATCGGTACCCCGTTCGAAACGGAAAGAAGCATCTGTTTTTAAACCATGTCTTTTGGAAGTCTTCCGTACAGAAACAGCATTAAAATAAGCTGACTCCAAAAATACATTGGTCGTTTCGGCTGATACACCAGAATGTGCTCCACCAAAAACCCCCGCAATACACATCGGTTTTTCAGCATCGGCAATCACCAAGTCCTCTGCAGACAAGGTACGCTCCACACCATCCAGGGTAACAAATTTCTCGCCCTCTGTCGCAAGACGAACTAGGACTTTATTTCCCGCAATTTTATCAGCATCAAAAGCATGCAATGGCTGACCTAAATCGTGTAATATATAATTTGTGACGTCGACAATATTATTGATCGGACGAACACCGATAACATTTAATTTCTCTTTCAACCAATCTGGAGATTCGCCAACGCGAACACCAGTAATATTGATACCACTATAACGTGGGCTCGCCTGTGCGTCCGCAACGACCACTGTCGTTCCCTCAGCCTCAGCAGCCTTGAATGCAGAAACATCTGCTTTTAACACTTGTGTACGAAAATGTGCCGCAATATCTCTTGCAACGCCTAAATGCGAAGCTGCATCTGCACGATTTGGTGTTAAACCAATTTCATAACGGTAATCATCCTGGATATTGAAATGATCTTTCACTAGGGTCCCCACGGCAACATCAGCTGGTAATTCAACGATACCGGCATGGGATGTTCCTAAACCGATTTCATCTTCTCCACATAACATACCTTCGGAAACTTCACCACGAATTTTAGATTTGGTAATTTTAAAAGGCTCTCCTGTAAGCGGATGACATGTCGTGCCCACTGTAGCAACAATGACTTTCAATCCTGTACGACAGTTCGGTGCGCCACATACAATGTGCAATAACTCCGGTCCACCGACATCAACGGTAGTTACTCTTAATTTATCGGCATTAGGATGCTGTTCACAAGTTTTCACTTCACCAACAACCAAACCATCCAATCCACCTGGGATACTCTGCACGACGTCCAAAGCTTCTACTTCCAATCCTGTATTTGTCAAGATAAGCGATAGTTCCTCCGGTGTCGAATCTATATTAACGTGTTGTTTTAACCAATTATATGAAATATTCATCTCGAATTTGATTTGATGCACAAACTTAGATAAATTTGAGTTTATATCCAACGTCAATTTACCCTTCATCAACAGTTGGTCTGAATTTAATGCAGTAGGTAGGCTCCTCAAAAGACTTCATTAAGCTAGGCAGCAAGCGATTTTATCTTTTTTGGAAAGTTGATACGATAGAACCAAGTTAGCTATTTGGACCTTAGATTCATACCGAAGGAAGAGATCGTATGAAGGAGTTCATAAACCCCTTCCCAAGGATAATCATATTTATTCATAGGTGATGAATGCTGCGAATGTAGGGGCTTTCCCCGAACGAAACGAATGCAATTATTAATTATAACTTTTATTTACATGAATTAACACAACTTTACACTTATTTACACAAAACAGCAATTTTGGCCTTTTCCAATAAACGCAACCTGAGCCTATTTTTTAATGAAAATTCAAGCATTTCCATCAAAATAAATATGTAACTTTGTGCTTTAATTTGAAGAACGTTCAAAACAAACATTTATAATGATTCATTTCTTTGAGAACCCATCGAACACTGTATATGGTGTTCAAAGCGTAAACTCTTTATCACAAGAAGACATTACTAAACTCAACTGGCTATTCGGCAACGCCAAAAAACTAGACGACCAAAACCTTAACCATTACTTTGTAGGACCCCGCGCTGCGATGGTTACTCCCTGGAGTACCAATGCCGTAGAAATCACACAAAATATGGGCATTGCAGGAATTGTTCGTATAGAAGAATTTCAACCGGTACCAGCGGATTTCAATGACTTCGATCCAATGATTTCACAAAAGTTCAGTATGTTGACACAGGACATGTATACCGTCAACATCACACCTGAACCGATATTGGAAATTGAAGACATCGAGGCCTACAACAAATCTGAGGGCCTTGCGCTAAATCCAGAAGAAGTAGACTACCTCAATAATCTTTCGACCAAGTTGGGTCGTCTGCTTACAGACTCGGAAGTATTCGCTTTTTCACAAGCAAATTCTGAACACTGTAGACACAAGATTTTCAATGGTACCTTTATCATTGATGGCGAAGAGCAGCCCACTTCCCTATTTAAATTAATCAAAAAGACTTCTGAAACCAATCCGAACGAGATTGTTTCTGCTTATAAAGATAACGTTGCCTTTGTTAAAGGTCCACGTGTCACACAATTTGCGCCTAAATCTGCCGACAAACCTGATTTTTACGAAGAGAAAGCATTTGATTCGGTTTTATCAGTAAAAGCAGAAACACACAATTTCCCTACTACTGTAGAACCATTTTCGGGGGCTGCTACTGGGTCAGGTGGTGAAATCCGCGACCGTATGGCCGGTGGCCAAGGAGCGATTCCATTGGCGGGTACAGCCGTATATATGACTGCTTATTCGCGATTGGAACAAAATAAATTGGACCTTCAGGCAGGAACAGTAACTGAGCCAGCAAAGGAACTCAACAAAACACGCCCATGGGAAAATGCGATGCAAGAGCGTCAATGGTTATACCAAACCCCAGTTGACATCCTGATCAAAGCTTCCAACGGTGCTTCTGACTTCGGTAATAAGTTTGGTCAGCCCCTCATTACAGGTTCTGTATTGACCTTTGAGCATGAAGAGGATGGCCGTAAACTTGGTTACGACAAAGTCATTATGCAAGCTGGTGGTGTTGGCTATGGAAAACTAGATCAAGCGAAAAAACATACGCCGAAAACTGGTGATAAAGTCGTTATCCTAGGTGGTGAAAATTACCGCATCGGAATGGGTGGAGCCGCTGTATCTTCTGCAGATACAGGAGCATTTGGTTCTGGAATTGAGCTTAATGCGATTCAACGTTCCAATCCAGAAATGCAAAAACGTGCCGCAAATGCTGTTCGTGGCTTAGTAGAGTCCGATCATAACCCAATTGTCTCTATCCATGATCATGGTGCAGGTGGCCACTTAAACTGTTTATCTGAACTTGTTGAAGAGACCGGAGGTTTAATTGACCTGGATGCACTTCCTGTAGGAGATCCTACACTATCGGCAAAAGAAATTATCGGTAATGAATCGCAAGAACGTATGGGACTTGTGATCGCTGAAGATGATATTGACACGTTAAAACGTGTTGCAGACCGCGAACGTGCACCAATGTACACTGTAGGTGATGTCACTGGCGACCACCGCTTTACTTTCGAATCGAAAAGTACAGGTGAAAAACCAATGGATTACGCCCTTGAAGATTTCTTTGGTTCATCGCCAAAAACTTTCATGCGCGATAAAACCGTCGTTCGCAATTATGCTGATCTTGCTTATGATGCAGCCGACATTCCAAACTACTTAAACCAAGTATTACAATTGGAAGCTGTTGCTTCGAAAGATTGGTTAACTAATAAAGTAGACCGTTGTGTTGGTGGCCGTGTTGCCAAACAACAATGTGCAGGTCCATTGCAATTGGCGTTGAACAACGTCGGTGTTATGGCACTTGACTATAAAGGTAAAGAAGGTATTGCGACAACAATAGGTCACTCCCCTGTTGCTGCCTTGGTGGATCCGGCGGCGGCAAGTAGAACGGCTATTGCCGAATCACTTTCCAACATCGTATTTGCGCCAATCAAAAATGGCCTCGCAGGAATCTCCCTATCGGCCAACTGGATGTGGGCGGCCAATAATGAGGGGGAAGATGCCCGCTTATACCAAGCTGTTAAAGCCTGCTCGGATTTTGCCATTGCATTGGGAATCAATATCCCAACGGGAAAAGATTCTTTGTCGATGAAACAAAAATATCCAAACGGCGAAAACGTCATTGCCCCAGGCACATTGATCATTTCTGCCGCAGGAAATTGTACTGATATCACAAAAGTGGTAGAACCTGTGCTGAACAAAAAGGCCGGATCGATCTATTACATCAACTTATCAAAAGATCAGTTCAAATTAGGCGGTTCGTCATTTGCGCAGATCATCAATAAATTAGGTACTGAAGTACCGACCATTCAAGATGCTGCTTATTTCAAAACGGCATTCAATACCGTACAGCAATTAATTAACGAAGGACAGATCGAAGCTGGTCACGATGTCGGATCGGGGGGCTTGATTACCACCTTATTGGAAATGACATTTGCCGATGTTAATCTCGGCGCCAACTATGACCTTTCAGCTTTAAATGAATCTGATAGCGTAAAAGCCTTCTTTAATGAGAATATTGCACTTGTCCTGCAGGCGAAAGACGACGCTGCTTTTGAAGCGATTGTCAAGGAAGCTGCTGTGGACGCGGTTAAAATTGGTCAGGTGATCGAAGGTAATACGGTAACGATTAAAAATCAAGAAGCGGTATTCAGCTTTGATGTCGCAGCAACACGTGATGTATGGTCTACAACATCATTCCTTTTGGATTCAAAGCAATCTAAAAATGGAACAGCGCAACAACGTTTTGATAATTATAAAAATCAACCCCTAGCCTTTACTTTCCCAAGTCAATTTGATGGTAAGAAACCTAACATTGACGGAACTAAGGCACGTCCGAAAGCTGCGATCCTTCGTGAGAAAGGTTCCAACTCTGAACGCGAAATGGCTAACGCCATGTTCTTGGCAGGTTTTGATGTAAAAGATGTTCACATGACCGATTTGATAACTGGTCGCGAGACATTGGAAGACATCCAATTTATCGGTGCTGTAGGCGGTTTCTCGAACTCAGATGTATTGGGTTCGGCAAAAGGTTGGGCTGGAGCTTTCCTTTACAATGAAAAAGCGAAAAAAGCCCTAACCGATTTCTTTGCTCGTCCGGATACACTTTCGGTTGGTATCTGTAATGGCTGTCAGCTATTTATGGAACTTGAGATGATCAATCCTGAGCATGAAATTCACGGAAAAATGCTACACAATACTTCCGGAAAACACGAGTCAAACTTTGTATCTGTAAAAGTTCAGGAAAACAATTCCGTCATGTTATCGACACTAGCGGGAAGTACATTGGGTGTTTGGATCTCACATGGGGAGGGAAAATTCAACCTTCCGTATGCTGAAGAGCAATACAATATCGTTGCAAAATATGCGTATGAGCAATATCCGCATAACCCAAATGGTTCGGACTATAATACAGCAATGGTTTGCGATAAGACAGGGCGCCACTTGGCTACTATGCCACATATTGAGCGTTCGGTGTTCCAATGGCATTGGGCAAATTATCCAAAAGGTCGTCAGGACGAAGTTTCTCCTTGGATTGAAGCATTCGTTAATGCACGCCAATGGATTGACGAGCAAGGCAAATAAAAAAAGAAAAGCTCCTTCATGTATGAAGGAGCTTTTTTTTAGATATCCCTTTTGTATCCTGGTTTGTTCATCATTTGATCTAGGGAGTATTTTCCAGAGCCCATGACCATAAAAAAGATCAGCAAAAAGAATACGACTATAGAAAGCCACAATTCGGAATTCAAATAACTAAACCCGTGGGTGATATTAACAAAAAATACAGCCCCTACCAGTACCGGAAATAGCAGTAGTGAGGCCAAACGGGTTTGAAAACCTAAAATTAGGAACAACCCTCCCACCAAATGGGTAAAAACCACATAGTGAACAGCACCCCATGATGATAAGTGGAAACTACTTTGCTCAATCATATGTTGAACAACATCCCTATCATTTACGAAACTTACACCTTTGGCAAAAATAACGACCCCTAAGGCTATTCTTAGGTAATCAATCCATTGTGGGTGATGAGCATCGCCCCAATGTTCAATTTTGTGTATCAGGTTCATAACATACCTCCTTTTTATAGATGGTTATAGCCCAATAACAGTTGAACAGCAAAAAAGTTGTTCGCATGAGATGATTCACTATCAAAATGTTACGAAGTGAATACATCCCCCCGCCTACATAATACTTCGGATAAGACAAATTGCTGCCAAATCAGGCTTACGCTGTTTTCAAAATCAATCAATCAATCAATCAATCAATCAATCAATCAATCAATCAATCAATCAATCAATCAATCAATCAATCAATCAATCAATCAATCAATCAATGCAACCGTAGGCTAGGAGAAAAAAAGTCGAATAACAAAATCCCAAAATGCAGTTGTTAGCAGCCCCACAACAATACTAAAACCGATAACCAGATTGACCAGCTTGGTATTCAGATGGTATTGTTCGGCAATGATCCCTGAAGTGACCAAGGTTGGCATAGCTGCTTCGAATATACTGATCCGCGCAACAGCT
>NZ_VLKR01000005.1 GCF_007830445.1 Sphingobacterium siyangense
CATCCTAAAAAGCGAATATCGCATGGCTGAGACCTTTCCGGACTACAAAACGGCACTTGCACAGCTGGTCAAGGCAGTCAATATATACAATCATTTTAGGCCACATATGTCCTGCAATATGATGTCTCCCCAGCAGGCACATCAGCAATTGCAGAACCAAAAAGTTCCCAAAATGTTTCAAAGACGTAACGCTGAGTCAAAAAAGTTCCGCAGCAAAACTAGGGAAACTGTGGTTAGGGAAAGGACAACCGATAACAGTCAGAAAACGGACAATGACAACCAAATCCAGTAGAAAAAATAGGATGTAAAATCTATATAGTAATCTGTTCGGTAAATGTAAACCTATTTCAGTATAATATATTCTGCCTTTTAACGCTGCTTGTTCGGTGCTTCTTCGGTACTTGTTCGGTACTCATTCGGAGCTTCTTCGGTTACAAGCGAAGAAGCTCCGAATGAGTACCGCTTCATATCCGTCGATAATTCCTATAAATACCGAAGTTGTCCTATGCTTTTCATTGTCTAATTCCAGTTTATTCCGCATTTGTTTTTCTCTGTATCCATATCGCTTTATTGCCAATAGGTTTAATATCGTCTTTGCTAAAGATTAAAAGATTTTAAGTAAAACGATCCGCTGTTTTTGTTAGCTTTATATGGATTATTGTCCATTTTATGAAGGGCATTCAGATTAACTTAAAGGATAACTAAAACAAAAAAATATGAACATTGAAGATCTGAGAGAATATTGTTTGTCTATTGGGCCAGTTATGGAGGAGACGCCATTTGGTCCGGATACACTGGTATTTAAGGTTGGTGGCAAGATTTTTTTATTGGTGGGACTGGATCAGATTGATGAGCTTCGGTTTAATGTGAAGTGTAATCCGGAGTGGGCAATTGAACTGCGTGAAAGGCATGAACACACAGTGCTTCCGGGGTATCATATGAATAAAAAGCATTGGAATACCATTATTGCTAATCGGGAACTTGATGATAGAAAGCTTGAAGAGTTAATTTTGCATAGCTATCAACTTATTGTCGAAAGCCTGCCTGTGAAGATTAGACAAGAAATAAGTGTACGCTAAGTGTGGTTTACGTGTAAAGAATTACGGGACCTGTATTGACAGATCCACTTTCGGCAACGCAGTTTGGTCTTCCTTTCAATCAGATACCGTTGGTTTTGGAAGGTTACTATAAATATAGTCCTGGCGCGACGGTGACGGACGAAAACATGAAGCCGGTCAATACCAAAGATTCCTGTGATATCTATGCGGTTTTTTATAATCGCAAGCAGCTGATGGATTCGGAGCCTGATCCGAAGAAGAAAGTTTCCTATTTGACCGGACATAATATTTTGAAAGATCCAAGTATAGTGGCTATAGCCAGGCTGGAAAATGGTGGCGCAACAGCGACCAATGGTTTTGTCAAGTTTACATTGCCATTTAAGTACACGGCGAAAGTAACTGATGCTGACGTTGCCAATTTGGATTATAGCATTGCTATTGTGATGTCTTCGAGTAAATATGGTGATAATTTTATTGGTGCTGTCGGTAGTAAGTTAACGGTGGATGATCTCAAAATTGTAACGAAGAAATAATGAACATGATAAAATATACAATCGCAGTGGCTGCGATGGTTTTGATAGGGTCTGTTGCAAATGCGCAGGAAAATACATCGGGTGAAAGTAAATTAGGTTTTGATGTGATGGTTGGCAGTAAGATCGGCGGAGCCGCACCGCTTTCATTGCCACGTGAGATCCGAAAAATTAAAAGCTATAATCCGAATGTTCCCTTTTTTGTCGGAACAAGGGCAAACTATCGTATTGATCCCAAATGGGGAGTATCTTTGGGACTCGTCTTCGAAGGAAAGGGAATGGATACGAAAGCGACTGTTAAAGGATACAAGACGACATTCAATGCTGTGAATGATGCAAAAGAGGAGTTGAGAGGTTATTATACCGGTGATATTACAACTAAAGTGCATAATCTGTATCTGTCTGTGCCGATTCAAGCGACTTATCAGCTTTCAAATCGTTGGAATGTGCAGGCAGGTCCTTATATTTCTTTTGCGGTAAAAAAGGAATTCTATGGTGAGGCTTACAATGGCTATCTTAGACATGAAGAACCTACTGGAAATAAAATTGTTGTGGATAATGCCGATTATGATTTCTCGGAAAGTGTTAGGAGTATTGATGTTGGTATGAGTTTGGGAGCCCATTATGCTATTGACAAAAGATTTTTTGCGTTGGCACAGTTGGATTATGGCTTCAATAATATTATGAAAACCGGATTTGAAAGTATTAGTTTCGGATTGCATAATATCTTTATGAATGTTGGTATAGGTTATAAATTGAAATAGCTTTCATATCCGTAAAAAAGAAATGGCCGATCCTAAGATCGGCCATTTCTTTTTTATATGCTGTTCTGCTCATTTAAACCAATTTAAATGATGCGGAGTGTTACATTTTTAATCCGATTTCTCTTAAGCGTTCATCCAGGTATTGACCGGCGGTATAATCTTCATAGACTTTCGGGTGTTCTGCATCGATGCAGGAATCTAATGAAGCCAAACTCATGGCGGATTTTGGGTGTAAAAAGAATGGAATAGAAAAACGGGAAGTGCCCATTTTTTCACGTGGCGGGTTTACTACGCGATGCGTAGTGGATTTCAACTTATTGTTTGTTAACCGTTGCAACATATCACCCACATTGATGACGATATCTTCACCTTTGGCTTTGATAGGGAACCATTCTCCGTCTTTTGTCAATACTTCAAGTCCATCCGCACTAGCCCCAATCAATAAGGTGATAAGGTTGATATCTTCGTGAGCGCCTGCACGTACGGCATCTGGAGATAAGGCATCAGGATCGCTGATTGGAAAGTAGTGTATTGCACGTAGAATAGAATTACCATTGATAACATATTTTTCAAAGTAATCTTCTTCCAGATCAAGGTAGGTAGCAATCGCTTTTAATAAGTCCCGGCCTGTATCTTCTAATTTTTTATAGACCTCCGCTGTCACACCATTAAAGCGAGGTATTTCAGCCACTTCAGGATTGTCCGGAAAATCTGCTTTGGAGTATTCTTCACCAACGATCGTTTGACCGCGTTGCCAAAATTCCTTTAAATCAGGAGTCTTCGCATCTTTCGCTTTTTCTCTTCCTTTTGCTGTATAGCCACGTTGACCTGCAAGTTCTGGAAATTCATATTTTTCCTTCGTCTCGGTCGGCAAACCAAAAAACTCAGGAACTACCTGATATAATTCTTCAATCAGCTCTTTTGATAAGCCATGATTTGCAATCGTTACAAAGCCCGTTTCGTTAAAAGCCTTGCCAATATCTTGGATGAATTGATTTCGTTGTTCTTGGGTTCCTTGAGTATAATGTAGCAAGTCCAAGCGAGGTATGTTTACTAAAGCCATACGGTGTTGATGTTTGTTCAGGACAAAGTTAACGGAATTAATTTTGATTATTAAACAGGGGCTGTTAATAAAAGTTTTGTGTTTTGTTTTATTTAGTTGTATTTCAGTGCTTAAAAGTTTTCCACATTTTCTATTATTGGCAAATTCAGCTAAGAAATATGAAGCGCAGTCATGCTGACGAATATATGACAAAATTTATATTTTGGATCTTGTTATTCTGATTACTAACTGGTATATTTGTTATGCAAGCATAACAAATAGCTTGTGAGTACGCTTATGAACCAAAATCAGACAATCGACTATTTTTTAAAAACAGGCTGGCAGACAATTGCCAATAAATATAATCAAATTGCTTCGCAGTACGGTTTTACCCAGGCCGCAGGTTATATTTTGATTAACATTCATAAAGAGGGTACACCTGTTTCTCAGATTGCAAATTTGACAGGAGTTAAAACAACTAGTTTGTCTCGGGTGTTGAATAATTTGGAGTCATTGGGATTTATATACCGTGAGACGAGTGAGACCGACAAGAGATCTGTAAAAGTATACTTGACTGAATTGGGTCGGGAGAAAAGAAGAATTGCCAAGGATGTGGTGCGTAATTTCAATCAATACTTAGCGGATAATTTTTCAGAAAATGAACGTGATCAATTGATTGCTTCTTTAGCGAAACTCAATGAGCTTGCAACCAGTTACAAGGAAGAAGTAATCGTTTAGAAGTTAAACCAAATGTACAGAAGTGCATAATAAATATGTTATGATGAACAGAAATATTAGAAAAGTGGCGGTTCTCGGTTCGGGTGTTATGGGCTCGCGAATTGCTTGTCATTTTGCTAACATTGGTGTTGAGGTTTTATTGTTGGATATCGTTCCACGTGAACTGCTGCCAGCGGAACAAGCCAAAGGTCTCACGCTGGAGAGTAAGGTTGTTCGGGACCGAATTGTCAACAGCTCCCTAGAAACGGCTTTAAAAACAAACCCTTCGCCAATTTATAGCAAGTCATTTGTCAGACGTATCAAAACAGGTAATTTTGATGATAATCTAAAAGACATTGCTCATGTGGACTGGATCATAGAGGTTGTTGTTGAGCGACTTGATGTTAAAAAGTCTGTTTTTGAGCGTGTTGAGCAATTTCGTAAACCTGGAACATTGATTACTTCCAATACTTCTGGTATTCCTATTCATTTAATGACAGCGGACAGAAGTGAAGATTTTAAAGATCATTTCTGCGGTACACACTTCTTCAATCCGCCACGCTATCTTCCTTTATTGGAGGTTATTCCCACACCGCACACGAAGCCTGAGGTCGTTGACTTTATTCTTCATTTTGGCGATAAGATGCTGGGAAAATCTGTTGTATTATGTAAAGATACACCTGCATTTATTGGTAATCGTATCGGTGTTTATTCGATGTTGGCGGTTACTCATTTGGTGGAACCTCTTGGGTTAACCGTGGAAGAGGTCGACAAATATACCGGTCCCGCAATGGGGCATCCCAAATCGGCAACTTTTCGTACGGCTGATGTTGTAGGGCTTGATACCCTGGTGAATGTTGCCAATGGGCTGGCACAAAATGCGCCTGAAGATGAAGCCAAGGGTGTCTTTCAACTTCCAACATTCATCAGTAAGATGGTAGAGAATAAATGGTTGGGTGAGAAAACCAAGAAAGGGTTTTATGAAAAAGTAAAAGCTGCCGATGGTAATTCGGAGATTTTGTCTCTAAATCTAAAAACACTGGAATTTGGTTCACAGCAAAAAGTGAAATCAGCAACTTTGGAAGCCACCAAGCCTGTGGAGGATATCCGCAAGCGGATGAAAGTATATGAACAAGGGGGAGATAAAGCGGCGGAACTTTTCCGTGCCATGCATTATCCCTTGTTTGAATATGTGTCCCGCCGTGTTCCCGAAATTACAGATGACTTCTTCCGCATTGATGATGCCATGCGTGCTGGATTTGGTTGGGAGTTAGGACCATTTGAAGTATGGGATGCGCTAGGTGTCCGAGAGACCTTAGCTAAAATTAAGGCCGAAGAAAAACGACTTCCAGGTCAGGATGGGGAGGTTGCTTCCTGGGTACACGAGATGTTGGAAGCGGGATGTGAATCATTCTATAAAATTGAAAATGGTGTACGTCACTATTATGATATTGCGACCAAATCTTATAAAGCTATTCCCGGAACGGAAGATCTGATCGTATTGGATCATATTCGGGAAAGTAATACAATCTGGAAAAATACGGGGGTTTCTATTATTGATCTTGGCGATGGTGTCATTAACTGTGAATTTCATACCAAGATGAATACCATCGGCGGAGATGTTATCCAGGGCTTGAATAAAGCTATTGATCTCGCTGAAAAGGAATATCGCGGTTTAGTGGTGTCCAATGATGGGAAAAACTTTTCTGCTGGCGCCAACATTGGAATGATTTTCATGATGGCCGTAGAACAGGATTTTGATGAATTGAATATGGCAGTCCGTGCCTTTCAAAATACATCCATGCGCTTACGCTATTCGTCAATACCTGTAGTCGTTGCGCCATTTCAAATGACCCTCGGTGGGGGCTGTGAATTCTCCATGCATGCTGATTTTGTGCAGGCTCACGCCGAAACCTATATGGGCTTGGTTGAACTTGGCGTTGGTGTTATTCCCGGTGGCGGTGGAACCAAAGAATTTACACTACGTGCCTCGGAGGAATTTAAGGAGGATCAGATTGTTCAGAACACCTTGAAAGATAAATTCCTGACCATTGGGCAGGCGAAAGTTTCGACTTCTGCTTATGAAGCCTATGAACTCGGCTATTTGCAGAAAGATAAATTTGCAATTACAATGAACCGTGCCCGCCTTTTGGCAGATGCCAAAGCAAAGGCATTGGAATTGGCTGATGCGGGTTATGTTCAGCCTGCTCCACGCAATGATATCAGGGTTTTAGGAAACCAAGGATTGGGGATCGTGTATGTGGGGGCTTCGTCGATGCGTGAAGGTAATTATATCTCTGATTATGATCGAAAGATCTCAGAAAAACTAGGCTGGGTGATGTGTGGTGGAAATTTATCGTCACCGACCGAAGTATCTGAACAGTATCTACTGGATCTTGAACGTAAAACTTTCCTCGAGCTTTGTGCCGAACGCAAAACGCTTGAAAGGATTCAATTTATGCTGACCAAGGGTAAGCCTTTACGGAACTAAAAATCACTACTCACGAAAAAAATAAAAATAATGGAAGCATACATAGTAGCAGGATTTCGTACAGCAGTAGGCAAAGCGCCGCGGGGAGTATTTCGCTTCATGCGGGCGGATGATTTAGCCACGGATGTTATTAAACATCTTGTATCCACTGTGCCAAATTTAAATAAAGAAGATATAGACGATGTCATCGTTGGGAATGCGATGCCGGAAGCGGAGCAGGGACTCAATATGGCTCGTTTCATTTCACTGATGGGATTGGATACGGATAAGGTCCCGGGAGTAACCGTTAATCGGTACTGCGCTTCAGGTTTGGAGACTATTGCAACAGCGGTCGCAAAGATCAAGACTGGCATGGCAGATGTTATTATCGCCGGTGGGGTAGAGGTGATGTCCGGAATGCCCTTTGGAGGTTGGAAAATTGTTCCTAATCCTGTCGTAGCAAAAGAGCATCCCGATTGGTATTGGGGTATGGGATTGACTGCCGAAGCTGTAGCCAAAGATTACAATGTCTCACGTGAAGATCAGGATGCTTTTGCACTTAAATCAAATCAAAAGGCAGTTGCAGCTATTCAAAATGGTCATTTGAAAGATGGTATTGTGCCTATCACCGTAAAGGAAAATTACTTGAAAGACGGCAAGATTGCAACGCGTGAATATGTCGTTGATACGGATGAAGGTCCTCGAGCTGATACTTCCCTGGAGGCTTTAGGGAAATTAAAACCAGTTTTTGCAGCGAATGGTTCCGTGACAGCAGGGAATTCCTCACAAACTTCTGATGGGGCTGCATTTGTCTTGGTGATGTCTGAAGCAAAAGTGAAAGAGCTTGGTGTAAAACCTATAGCAAAGCTCGTTAGTTTTGCTGTAGCAGGTGTTCCACCTCGCATTATGGGTATTGGACCTATCTATGCCATACCCAAGGCTTTGGCAAGAGCCGGTCTTAAAAAGGAAGATATTGATCTCTTTGAGCTGAATGAAGCTTTCGCCTCTCAATCGCTAGCCGTAATTCGTGAACTTGGATTAGACGAAGAGAAAGTAAATGTCAATGGCGGTGCCATCGCTTTAGGGCATCCTCTTGGATGTACAGGAGCTAAATTGACGGTCCAAGTCTTAAACGAGTTGAAACGCAGAGGCAAAAAATATGGCATGGTGACGATGTGTGTCGGAACTGGTCAAGGAGCTGCTGGTATTTTTGAGTTACTTTGATCTTAGGAGTAAAGAACAAGGAGCAAAGATAAAAGATGCATAATTTTAGGAATTTAGAAATTTGGAAAGGAGCAATGGATTTGGCTCAAATTCTTTTAGAAACAACCAGATTATTCCCTGTTGATGAAAAATTTGGTTTAACCAGTCAATTGCGACGTTGTGCGGTTTCCGTTCCATCAAATATTGCGGAAGGATCTTCTCGTAGTTCAAATAAGGAATTTGCTCATTTCTTAAAAATATCTTTGGGATCCTGCTTTGAAATAGAAACGCAACTGGTTCTTGCAGAGAGATTCGAATACATTCCATCAGATCATAATGTCAAAATAATTGAACAAGTGGTTACACTGCAAAAACGAATAACAACATTTTTAAAAACAATAGAAGCAAAGCAATAGGGTATTGAGAGTCAATCTTTACTCTTTATTCCTTGCTCCTTAATCTTAAACAAAATGGACAATAAAGCAATTAAAGGCGGAGAGTTCGTGATTAGAGAGACTCCCTATACAGCCGTTTTTATTCCGGAAGAATTTGATGAAGAAGCCAAAATGATTCGTCAGACCTGCTTGGATTTCTTGGATACGGAAGTATTGAACAAGCTGGACCGTATCGATGCGCAAGAAGAAGGACTTATGCCTAGTTTGATGGATAAGGCCGGTGAACTGGGGATGTTGGGTGTTTCTATTCCCGAAGAATATGGTGGTTTCGGCAAGAATTTCAACACTTCTATGCTTGTTGCCGATGCGGTAGGTGGCGGGTTTTCTTTTGCTGTCGCATTGTCTGCTCATACGGGAATCGGTACGCTGCCTATTTTGTATTATGGTAATGATGCCCAAAAGGCAAAATATGTTCCAAAGCTTGCTACTGGTGAATGGAAGGCGTCGTATTGTTTGACAGAACCCAATGCTGGATCGGACGCAAATTCGGGTCGTACTTCCGCAAAATTAAATGCCGAAGGGACACATTATTTGATCAACGGACAAAAAATGTGGATTACAAACGGTGGTTTTGCAGATATCTTCATCGTATTTGCAAAAATCGATGATGATAAAAACCTAACGGCATTTATTGTCGAGAAAGATTTTGGTGGCATCACGATGAATCCCGAAGAACATAAATTGGGTATCAAGGGATCTTCAACACGTCAGATCTTTTTCAATGATTGCGCCGTTCCTGTAGAGAATATGCTTTCTGATCGTGAAAATGGATTTAAGATTGCTGTAAATATCCTGAATATTGGTCGTATAAAACTGGGCGCTGCCACGATCGGTTCGGCACGTATGGTGATCAACCATGCGGTGCAGTATGCCAATGAACGTGTGCAGTTTAATCTGCCGATTTCTAAATTTGGTGCCATTCGGTATAAGCTGGCTGAGATGGCAACACGTTTGTTTGCTGTGGAGTCGGCATCGTATCGTGCCGGTCAAAATATTGATGATGCTTACGATGCATTGATTGCTGGCGGTATGGATGAAGCAAAAGCAAAATTGAAGTCTGTGGAGCAGTTTGCAATTGAGTGCGCTATCATCAAAGTATGGTGCTCGGAGATGTTGGATTATGTGGTTGACGAAGGGGTACAGATTTATGGTGGAATGGGTTACTCAGCAGATGCGCCAATGGAACGCGCTTATCGGGATTCACGGATCAACAGGATCTTTGAAGGTACGAATGAAGTGAATCGATTGCTTGTCGTTGACATGCTGTTAAAACGGGCCATGAAAGGTGAATTGGATCTGATGGGACCTGCCCAAGCTGTAGCTGGAGAGCTTCTCGCTATTCCAGATTTTGGTGAAGAGGAGGATGCGCCTTTCGCTGCAGAAAAGAAAATTGTGGCAAACCTTAAAAAAGCTGGGTTATTGATTGCGGGAGCAGCAGTGCAAAAATTGATGATGTCTCTTTCCAAAGAAGAGGAAATCCTCATGAATATTGCGGATATTATCGGGTATGTTTATATCACCGAGTCAGTTTTGTTGCGCGCAGAAAAATTGCTGCATACAGGATCTGATAAAGCAGACTATGCAAAAGATATGGCTAAGATCTATCTGTATGGTGCTATTGATAAAATCAGCGCTGCCGGTAAAGAAGCATTATATTCTTTTGGTGAAGGTGATGAACTGAATATGATGTTGGTTGGTTTGCGCAGATTCACAAAAGCACAGCCATTTAATGTGAAAGATGCACGTCAGCGAATCGCAAAGAAATTGATAGATGAGAATAAATATTGTTTTTGATTGATAATAGATTATTGGTTTTGGTTGATGGCCGGAGAGAAATCTTCGGCCATTTTTGTGTTACAATCCTAGAAAGTCACTGTAATTATGCTAAATTTAACCTTTTAAACCCTAACCATTATATGACATCTTCAAGATCATTTACATTTACAGAAGACTGGGTAGTCGTCATTTTGGGGATCGCTACCATATTTCTCGCACTCTCAGGAATTGTTGCGCCAGTACCTAGTTTTTCGTGGAGTAATTCCGCCGAACTCGTCGCAACGGTTTTCGACCCGACAAATTTAATGAAGCTTTTTGAGCAGTTTATTTTTGTATTCGTTACCGCGATATTGGGCGCCTTTCTTTTGGGGAAATCTGTAAAACATTTATTCGTTGTATTTCCTGTTGTATTTATCCTTACCGTATTTGCATTGGTGCTGGCAGGGAATGCAACAGTTAAAGAATACAATCTCGAAGCTGTAATTTTTAGTTTGATTATCGGTTTAGTCATCAGCAATTGCTTTAAACTGCCTAATTGGTTTAAAGAGGCGCTCAGTACCGAGCTGTATGTCAAGATAGGCCTAATTCTGCTCGGGACTACCGTGATCTTCGGGGATATCCTGAAAGCGGGATCCTTGGGGCTTATTCAAGCACTGGCTGTCGTATTGTCCGTTTGGTATTTTGCGTTCTGGATCTGTAAAAAATTAAAGATTGACAAGGAGATGTCGCTGATGCTGTCGAGTGCAGTATCTATTTGTGGTGTTTCCGCAGCGATAGCAACTTCGGGAGCAATTAAAGGTGATAGCAAAAAGCTTTCCTATGTCATTTCACTGGTCCTTATTACGGCGATTCCAATGATGATTTTCATGCCTTATATGGCGGAGTGGATGGGCTTGTCGCAAGAAGTTACCGGTGCTTGGCTCGGCGGGAGTATTGATACAACTGGTGCTGTCGTGGCTTCAGGTTCCCTGGTCGGAGAAGAAGCGTTGAAGATCAGTACCATTGTGAAATTTTCCCAAAACGTATTGTTGGGGCTGGCTGCTTTTGCAATCAGTATTTATTGGACTTATGCGAAATCGGTTGATGATGAAACCAAGCGGGATAAGCCTACGCTAAAAATTATATGGGAGCGTTTTCCGAAGTTTGTGTTGGGATTTGTATTTGCATCGCTGCTCTTTTCATTCGTGATATCTCCCGAGAAGATTGATGCCGTCAAAGGAAGTTTGAAAAATTTACAGGGCCTCTGGTTTACCTTGGCATTTACATCTATTGGTTTGGAAACGAACTTTAAGGATCTTTTTGCTCAAGACAATAAGAAACCGCTATATGCTTTTCTGATTGCGCAGACTTTTAATGTTATTATTACCTTATTGATTGCACTGGTGCTATTTCGCTAAGACGGTAAGTGTTTCAAGGTGAAATAGATTGTTAAAATATGACTGTAAAGATGGGGCTGTCCAAAAAGGTTGGATAGCCCCTTTTTTCTTGAATTTTTACCGAATCCCTATACAGGTACTTTTCAAATATTCAATTCTCAGAGGGTTTGTTTTTACTTTTTAGACACCTTCTTTTTTATGCTTTTTCATCAAGGGTTTATGCGTGAATTTTTTTCTGATTCGTAGCACAGATCTTCGTTTTTTATACAATCGCTTGCTTCTTGATTTTCGCTGGGTAGTTGGTGATTAGGATGGTTGCCTTCGCGATTTTTTTCATGCTGAAAGAAATTTGAGACGCTTTTTATTTGCTTTAAGTGTCTTAAAATTAAGGCTTAATGGCTTTTTGAAAAAAATATTATTAAATCTATCAAATTAGTAGTCTTTTAAAAAATATTTATATATTTGTATCGTTATCTGATTTACAGGTAAATAGGAAGGCGAGCAAAAAGGACTGACTTGATTATGAATCGAACTAGCCATGAAATTGATTTTATAAAAAAGAAATGTGATGAAAGTTGTTTGAAATTGCCGCCTGATAAGTGCATATACGGATTCGTTTATGCAGCAGGAAATAAAAGAAAATAACAAGATAAAAAGAATGAAACAAAATTACTCTCCAAAAACAAATTTATTGGTTGCTTCGGTAGAAGGATCTGTTGTTACCCTAAAAAGTGACAAGAAACGAATGTGTTGTTAAAATTTCTCTCTTACACTCTCTTATATTAGAAAAGGGAAGCCGAGGCTTCCCTTTTACAAAGTTTTAACAATGAAGCAAGTATCGATTGGCGTTGGCACTTGTTTTAGATTCACCATTAAACTGAATAAATTTATGAAAAAAAATGCTATTTTTCGAATTAGCGTCATTTTTAGCTTGCTTTTAACAGGTTCTTACCATACCTACGCGCAAGTAGAAAACCCTAAACCTATTATAAATGCCTCGTTAACAGGTACCGTAATTGACGCCGTAACAAAAGAGCCCCTGCAAGGCGTAACGGTTCAGTTGGAAGCCGTTACACACCAGGTGAAAACCGACAGTAAAGGCGTTTTTCAATTTGTAACTGGACAAAAATTGCCATTTTCATTGATCGTATCCATTGTTGGTTATCAAACTCGTCATATCGTGGTGGACCATTCTCCAGCAGTGATTGAGCTTACCCCACGATTGGAAGCATTGGATCAAGTAGTGGTCACCGCACGCCGTCGTAAGGAGCAGTTGCAGGATGTTCCGATTCCCGTATCGATTATTCGTGGCGCAGCATTGGAGGATGCAGGGGCATTTAATGTCAATCGACTAAAAGAGCTTGTACCTACAGTTCAGTTATATGCATCGAATGCACGTAATACGACGCTTAATATCCGGGGACTGGGCTCAACTTATGGCCTCACCAATGATGGTATCGATCCTGGTGTAGGATTTTATCTTGATGGTGTATATATCGCCCGCCCTGCCGCGACTTGGCTGGACTTTATTGATATCGACCAGATAGAGGTGCTGCGTGGACCTCAAGGTACACTCTTTGGAAAGAATACAACAGCAGGTGCATTTAATATAACCTCACGTTTACCACAATTCACACCAGAGGCCAATGTGGAAGTCAGCTACGGAAACCAAGGTTTTATTCAGGCGAAGACTTCAATCTCAGGGCCATTGGCCAAAAACCTGGCTGCGAGAGCTTCTTTCTCTGGCACACAACGGGATGGAAATTTGTTTAATGTACATACCAATAGGAAGATCAATGATATTAACAACCTGGGCTTTAGAGGGCAATTGCTGTTTACCCCAACCGAGAATATCAAACTGGTGCTTTCGGGTGATGTGTCATCACAGAAACCCGATGGTTACGGCTGGGCGGTTGCCGGAGTTGTAAAAACACAGCGTGCGGACTACAGACAATTTGATGCAATTATTAAAGATTTGGGCTACGAGTTGCCTTATAAAAGTGCCTTCGAGCGTAAGATAGATTTGGATACTCAATCTAAAGCTGATAATAAATTGGGTGGGGTCGCATTGAATGCCGATATCAAGATTGGAGAAGGGACACTGACCTCAACCTCTGCGTGGCGGACATGGACATGGGTTCCGCTCAATGACCGCGATTATTTAGGACTTCCGGTATACACCGTTTCAGCAGGTAATTCCGTCCATAACCAGTGGTCACAGGAGTTCAGATACTCTGGTAAAATCAGTGAAAAGGTCAGCGGGGTTGTTGGTTTATTTGGCCTTTGGCAGGATTTGGGGACAGATCCCGTACATACCGAAGAAACAGGATCTGCCTTTTGGCGTTTTCAAAAAAGCTCTACCAGTGCTTTGTGGCAGACACCGGGATTATTTGATAATTTTGGAATCAAGACCGTTTACGGGATTAAAAGGACAAGCTTGGCAGCCTATACACAGATTGATTGGGCTGTAACGCCAAAATTACATATCCTCCCAGGGCTGCGCTACAACTACGATAAAAAGGTGGCTAACTACGATAGGCAGACCTATGGTGGTTTGCAGACCTCAGATCCCGCCCTGCTTGCCTTAAAGAACGGTGTATATACCAATCAGACTTTTGATGTCAATGCGGATGCAGACAATTTCTCTGGTCAACTCTCCGCAAGATATCGCTTCAATCCGAAGATAAATGCTTACGCAACGTATTCAATCAGCTATAAACCTGTCGGTATCAACGTCGGCGGATTGCCGACAGCCAATGGAGCGGTGTTGCTGGATCTCGCCGAAGTAAAACCTGAGGCTGTCCGCCATAAGGAAATTGGTGTGAAGACAAATCCAACACGCAATTCACTCCTCAATCTGACCGTCTACCAAACGGATATCAAAGACTATCAGACCCAAGTGCAGACTCCTGAACCAGGGGTAAACCGTGGTTATCTGGCCAATGCCGAGAAGGTGCGTGTAAAGGGAGTTGAATTGGATGGAAACATCAACATCGGACATTTTCTCCGATTGAATGGAGCACTGGCCTATACAGATGCCAAGTATGTCAAATTTACCAATGCACCTGTCCCTTTAGAAGAGGTTGGCGGAGCTCAGGCTTTTAAAGATATTTCTGGTGGCGTCCTTCCTGGTGTTTCCAAATGGTCTTGGTCGCTGGGTGGCGAAGCGAATAAAAGCGGTAAGCTGATCGGGATTAATGGATCTTACTTTTTGGGTGCAGACCTATTTCACCGTTCTAAATTTTCGTCCAGTTCTTCACCATCTCAATACCTAAATATTGATGCCTATTCGGTCTTGAACGCCAGGCTAGGATTCAGGGGATCGAATGGTATTTCGGTGTTTGTGTGGAGTAGAAATCTAACAAATAAAGATTACTACGAGCAGTTGCTGGCGGCACCTGGAAGTTATGGGCAATACGCAGGTGTAGTTGCAGATCCAAGGACTTACGGCGTTACACTGCGATACAATTGGAAACAAGGGAATTAAATCCGTAATTCATATTATATTCTTATCGACCGTCTCCATTTTATCATGGGGACGGTTTTTGTTTTTTCGGTAATTTTGAATAGCTCCTTTTTTTATATATGGAAATTTGTATATTAAATCATCATTAAGGTGAATGATTTGCGCATGAACGAAAAAGAGCTTTTACAACACTATAAAACAAGCGGTGACTTGTCTACACTGGGGAAACTATATTCGCCCTATATGTCTTTGCTTTATGGTGTGTGCTTTAAATACTTACAGGATCCCGATCGTAGTCAGGATGCTGTGATGCAGATATTTGAAGAACTGATACCGAAGCTTCGTCAATATGAAGTCGATAATTTTAAGAGCTGGTTACACGTTTACAGTAAAAATTATTGCCTTATGCAATTACGTAAGGATAAGCGGACGACGCAGGTTGATATTGAAAACAATTTGTTTGAAAGCGAACAAAAGCTAAATGATACCAGTGAAGCGAAGTGGGAAGAAAAGGATTTCGAGAAACTGGAAGGCTGTATGCAAACTTTAAACCGCGAACAAGAGGAATGTGTACGTTTGTTCTATCTCGAGCAAAAATGTTATAAAGATATTGCAGATTTGACTGGATATGATTTGAATAAGGTCAAAAGTGCTATTCAAAATGGAAAGCGCAATCTGAAAATCTGTATGGAAAGGAAAGAAAATGGAAAATAATTATCAATTATCAAGGATCCATAATTACATCCATGGTTTGATGAGTAAAGAGGAGATGTTTCAGTTGGAACGTGAAGCGTTGGAAGATCCCTTTTTACAAGATGCCATCGATGGTTACCGATTGCAAAATGGTGTGGATGCCCGGCAATTGAGCCTATTGCAACAACGCCTGAATCGTAGGGTGGAAGATACTGTTGCAACAAGACACGCCCAGTATTTCACATGGCAGCGTTTGGCCATAGGTGCTACCGCGGGTGTACTTTTTGTGACTTTATTGGCCCTGCTATATTTTAAACATTTTAGCGGTAAAGCTGAGCGCACAACGGATGTAGAATTAAGTGAACCTGAAAATAGGGTATCTGTTCAACCTTTGCTGGATGGGGGGGATGCAACACCCCGTGAAGGATGGAAAATTTTTGAACAGTACCTCAACCAGAAGTCCGTAGCGCCTGCAGGAGGTGGCGAAATTATTGTCAATTTTACAGTCGACAAAAATGGAGTGCCCACTAATATTAGTACCGAAGGGCAACCCGATCAATCACTCTATAATGAAACGGTTCGCCTTCTCCAGAATGGACCAAAATGGCAGGGAACAAAAGGACGTTTAAAGATTGTTTTCCCCGCGAAAGCGGAAAATAATCCGGCACAAGCAGCTGTCATTAAACCTCCGCATTGTTTTGGAATTGAGAAGAAATAGAAGTGATCTGATAAAAGCAGCGAGCCATTTCTTTCATAGGAAATGGCTCGCTGCTCTTTTTATAGGGTCTGAATTACTTAAAATGCATATCTCAGGCCCAGTTGTACTTGATAAGGATTACCATTTAAGTTAGATACGCCAACGCCTGAACTCATATTATAAACATATTGTTGATTCGCTGCATCAAAGCTTTTGATGGCATATAGATTTTGTTTACCCAGATTGTGTCCTACGCCCCAAGTTTTTTTCAAAAGGTTGGCTACATTGAAAATGTCTATCGAAGCTTCGATGCCATGTTTCTTGTAAACTTTTAGATTTTTGGCCAAGTGCAAGTCAAATACGCCATAAAAACCGTTGATGCCTCCGTTACGTTCGGCTATGCGGTCGAGGTTTCCATTGATGTATTTTTTGATGCTTTGCTCTGCATTTGGATCGTCTAAAATAGCTTGAATGCCGGTTTTGATGTAATCGGGGGTGTTTTTGTTATTTGGATCGTATACGAAGGCAAGATCGTTGGAATTTACAAAATCACCGTTGACATTCCCATTGACCGCTAAAGAATAGCGTGTTCCTGCAATTCCGCTGAAACGTAAACCCATCGAAACACCCCATAATGATGGCATGGTACCATAAAAGACGACTTTATGGCGGAATTGATTGTCCGAATATGTCATCGTACTCAAGTCGCGTGGATCATCTTTGACCATCAGGGAAAGGGTGGCGGAGTTGGCAACATTACCGTTATAGGAGGTATTATCTTTTGTATCGTTCCAAGTGTAAGACATGGTGATCTGACCGTCCTTATAATAACGATAAGTTCCGTCCAGTACAACGGTGTAAGAATTATTTTTCCCTTCACTGTTCATTTCTAATACACGGCCTATTTGTTTGGTTTTACGGCTATTGGTCCAGTTGGCGGCACCATTTGTCGTGTTGATGCTCGATGCAGGAACATACACCCCACGGTTACCTTCGGCAGTAAGTCTAAAGTAAGGGTCCTCCACCATATTGCGATCTACATACATATAATTGTTGCGTCCCCAAGTTCCGTAAGCACTTAATCCGATACGTAATGAAGGTGTGAAAAAGTGATTGATGGAGATATTGGCTTTATATACCGTCGGCACTTTCACATCCTTACTATTGGTATTGATGGTGACAAGTTTTTCAATCTTTGGATTGTCCAACAATTCACGTCCCGGAGCTGTATCGGGATCCTTGCGATATCCTGCAAAATTTGGCTTGGGAATTAAGGTCGGGTCAGTAATATCTACACCGGCAATGCGTGAACCATCAAACAACATATTGTTTAACATAGAATAGGGGTTGAGGGCCGAACCGAATATACCAGCGCCAAAACGGATGATATTTTTCTTTTCTTCATTGATATCCCAGTTGAACTGCACACGGGGCTGTATCTGAAAGGTATTGATCCCATTATCGGTCGAGAGACCCAGTTCGTCATAGACCGTTTGGTTGAATGTTGCCTTCTTTAGGTATTTCGTGTTGTCTAGACGTAGCCGCCGACAACATCAAGACCTCTTGCGATTTTAGCTTCCATTTGTCCATAAAGGCCTACAGCCAGATTGTTGACCAGGGTGTTTTCTTTGTCGGTCATATATACATCACGGGCATAGCGATAAGGAGTCAGGTTGTCGAAATTTTGCAGACCGGTAAAATAAAAGCGACCATTCATTTCGCTGCCGTAGCGGAAGTCCATGTTGGTATACATGACATCTGCACCGAAGGTATATTTGATTTTATCTGTATTATAATATAGGTTGTTGACCAATTGTAACATATTTCCGTTGAACCATTCTGGCGCGTAACGCTGACCACCAAGCTGTATTGAATTGGTATATTTATTTGTACCGTCTACAGATTGAACGGATTCGACGATCGCACGCGGAATACTGTGTGATTGATCAAATCCAGCAACATTATGCTGTGCTTCTGAGCGTTCATAGAAATGTTGTACCTTCAAATCGTTGGTCAGTTTGGAGTTGATAGACGTACGCAAGGAGGCCATTAGGCTATTGTTTATGTATCTTCTGTTGGTATAAGATTCAAAAGCATTGATCCCTGTATTGTCCCCTTCCTGTTGATTGTCCATATCGTAGACAAAGTTGTTACGAATTGTCAATAGGTTTTTATCGTTCAACTGCCAGTCAATGCGGGCAAAGGCAGCATCGGTCTTTTTCTTTTTGTCGAAAGAGCCAAACAGACGATCGGCGCTAGCGCCATATTTGCCCACAGCAATGCGGGTAAACTCATCTAAAGTAGCCTGCGTTACTTTGTAACGTGCAATATCCTCGTTTGTTTGAATATCAGCGATCTGAAGTGGGCGGGTATCCATTTGACGGTCCCAGGTTACAAAGAAATGGGCTTTGTCCTTGATGATTGGCCCACCAAGTGAAAATCCATATTGATAGGTGGAGAATTTTTGTTTACGTGCCGTTCCATTCAGGTTGTACTTGCTCGAAAGCCAGCCCGCACGAGCAAAAGTGAACGCACTTCCCGTTAAGGTGTTGGTGCCTGATTTGGTTACTGTGGTAATACTTCCGCCACCGCTGCGGCCGAACGTGACATCGTAGTCATTGGTCACTACCTTGAATTCCCGAATCGCTTCCATGGAGATTGAATAGGCGCCACCGCTGTTCCCGCCAGCGACGGTACTCCGTGAATTCATGCCGTCTACCGTAAAATTGGTCGAAGATGCTCGTTGTCCGGCTAGATTTGTTCCACTGCTAACAGGTGATAAATCAATTAGCGAGGAGAAATTACGTCCATTTACAGGCATTTTTTTGAGATCATTGGCCGTAATAGCTGTGGATGCACCCAATGTCTTGATCTTGTTTTTTAGATCAGCTGCAGTTCCCTGAACGATGACTTTATCCAATTTATTTTCGGCTGATGATAAGGTAAAATCTACATTGAGTTCGTCACCATAGCTTAATTTATAGTCGGTCTTTTTTTGTTCGGCATAGCCAACATGGTTTACTGATATGCTGTACGGTGACCCTAAAGGTAATTGTGGAAAGGTATAGATACCATTTTGATTCGTCAGTGTTGTTTGTTTAAACCCGGTAGATTCATTTTTTACCGATACAGACGTTCCTTTTACGGGGCCATTGTTGTCCATGATACGACCTGTAATGGTTGCTTCCGTACCCTGAGCCCAGCTGTTGGTTGGAATTTGAAAAAATGTAATGATGGTCAATGAGATTAACCAAATGATCTGTCTTTGCATAATAATTTCACTTTTTAGTTGATTAGTGTCTGTCACAAGTATGTTGCGAAATTATCCCTGCAAGATTGTTAAATGGTTAAGGGCTCATTATTAAATATTTAATAAAAATGGATTTAGGTTGCCTATTGCGTATAATTAATTAACCTATACACAGAGCGGGCGGCTCGGAAGAAACCGAGCGGTTTGCTATTAAAATATCTTTAAATAGATAAATATTTGTTTCTTTTGTTCAGTGCAGTGAACGATTTTTTATATTTTTGTTTTTTATAATAAACAAAATAGGCATTTTTCAAACAAAATAAACATTATCACATGGAAGAACTAGTTCAACAATTTAAACGACGCATAAGGTTTGTGGATATGAATTTTGTGCGAAATATAATGTATGAAATTAATTGGTCCGCTCGCTTAATTGGAATTAAAGGAGCAAGGGGAATTGGTAAGACGACCTTATTGCTTCAATACATTAAGCTAAATTTGTTCGACAGGTTGGACGAAGTGCTTTATGTCAGTTTGGATGCAGTGTGGTTCAATAATAAGTCTTTGCTGGATTTAGTATATGAATTCGATCAAAAAGGAGGAAAGTATCTGTTTCTGGATGAAGTACATAAATATGAAGGCTGGGCCCAAATATTAAAAAATATTTATGACGACTACCCTGAGATGAAGATCATCTTTACTGGCTCCTCCCTTTTAGAAATTCTGAATGCCCGTGCTGATTTAAGTCGTAGGGCAGTAGTTTACAAAATGCAGGGATTTTCCTTTCGTGAATTTCTTTCATTGGAAACAAAAACTACTTTCCCAATATTTAGCCTGGATCAAATTTTAGAAGAGCATAGCAAAGTGGACTATAAAATCAATGCCATAGTTAAACCTTTTCAGCATTTTGAGAAATATTTGAAATATGGTTATTATCCTTATTACCGAGAACAGCTTGATTTATATGAGATGCGAGTAATGGAGGTCATTAATATGATTCTGGAAATTGAATTGCCGCTCTTACGAAATGTAGATATCGCTTATGTTACTAAGATTAAGCAATTGCTTGTTATCATTGCTGAATCTGTCCCTTTTGTGCCTAACATCAGTAAGCTCAGTGAAAAGATTGGTATTAGCCGGACAACTCTGTTGTCTTATCTCTACTATTTGGATGAAATTAGTTTAACGCATAATCTCTATAAGGTGGGTGAAGGTATAAGTCAGTTACAAAAACCATCTAAAATTTTTCTAGACAATACCAACCTTTCCTTCTTATTTGCACATGAAAATGTTAACCCTGGAAATCTAAGGGAAACATTTTTTGTTAACCAACTTGCATTTCAACATCAGGTGAACTATGCGGAGCAAGGAGATTTTATTGTTGATGAAAAGTACACCTTTGAGGTAGGAGGGAGAGACAAGTCCAATAAACAAATTAAAGGAATAAACAATGCCTACATTGCAGCAGATGACATTGAGTTTGGTCATCAAAATAAGGTCCCACTATGGTTGTTTGGCTTTTTATATTAATAGCATACTATTTGATGCAAATGGTAGCAAGAAAAAATCAGAAGCGGCCTGGAAGTGTGGCTAGACCGCTCTGTATTTCTATATAGAGATTTACTCTTCCCAACGAATTTTATCTGCAATGGGTGTACGGATAGGTTCACGCGCCTCAGATTGGTGGTGTCCTAAGTAGAATAGACCGATACATTTTTGATTTTCTTCGAGATTTAAGAAACCACCCAAGTGATTGATTAAACCTGGAGTCGCCCAGTATCCCCCGATATTTAGCGAGTGTGCAGCCAACCACATGTTTTCAACTGCAGCAGCTGTACAAGCCAATTCTTCCCATTCGGGAACTTCACCTGTATAATTGACAACAATAGCGATCGCAACGTTTGACTGTGTTGCTTTTTTGCCCATTGTTATTTCTGTTGCTTCAGTGTACTTCTCTGCTGGTGTTACCGATTTGTAAATACGTGATAACTCCGTGCCCAAACGTTCCAATCCCTCTTTGCGGAAGATGACAAAACGCCAAGGTTGTGTCCTTTTATGTGTTGGAGCAGCATTGGCCGCTTCCAAGATACTCAAGATATCTTCTTTACTGACTTCTTCTTCAGTGAAGGAAGCTTGAAATACTGATCTTCTGTAGTGTATTGCCTTTAATACGTCGTTTTTCATTATAATTTATTTTTCCTTTATGCTTTTTCTTCCCATAAAGATACAACATGCAAAATTGTTTTGACGGCTTTTTCCATATCTTGTACAGCTACCCACTCTTGTTTTCCATGGAAAGCATGCCCTCCGGCAAAAATATTTGGACAAGGCAGCCCCATAAACGAAAGACGGGAGCCATCTGTTCCACCACGGATACTTCTTCTTTCGGCTACCATTCCTGCTCGGTTGATGGCTTCCATCCCGATTTCCATAATTTCAGGATGCTGATCCAGCACTTCTTTCATATTACGGTATTGTTCTTTTACAACAAAAGTATAAGTACAGTTTGGATATCGCTCCACGATTGATTTTGCTATACCTTCCAGTTCATCTTCATGTTTCTTGAGATTGGCCGTAACGTGATCACGTACGATAAATTGAATTTCTGCTTTTTCCACAGATCCACTGATATGAACAGGATGTACGAAACCGTCTTTTTTGTTGGTGCTTTCAGGTGAAAGCCTATCTTTCGGTAGCGCCTCAATTATTGCACTGGCGATTTTGATGGCGCTTTGCATCTTCCCTTTAGCAAAACCTGGATGCACCGATACGCCATGAATAGTTAATGTAGCTCCATCTGCGGAAAATGTTTCATCTTCGATGGTTCCGGCTCTTTCACCATCCATGGTATAAGCGAAATCTGCTGCTAAACGTTTTAAATCTGCTTTATCAACACCTCTACCAATCTCCTCATCTGGCGTAAAAAGAATTTTGATGTCACCATGTTTGATTTCAGGATGTTTCATTAATAAACGGGCAGCATCCATGATTTCGGCCACACCTGCTTTGTCATCTGCACCGAGTAAAGTAGTGCCACTCGCTGTAATGATATCATGGCCAATTTGATTGGCTAGATCGGGATGTTCGGCATATTTGATGATAATACTATTGTCATCAGGAAGCACAAGATCTTGGCCCTGATAGTTAGCATGAACCAGTGGTTTTACATCTTTTCCAGAAGAGTCCGGAGATGTATCCATATGAGAACAGAAACAGATAACGGGAACTTGCTTTGTGGTATTGGATGGAATAGTTGCGTAAATATATCCATTTTCATCCATTGCCGCGTCTGAAATACCCAATGCCAGCAACTCCGTTACAAGTAACTTTCCTAGGTTCTTTTGCTTTTCTGTAGAAGGACATGTTGGTGAATTTGCATCAGATTGTGTGTCAATCTGTACATAGCGTTGAAATCTTTCGGATACCGAAAAATCACTTATGTTGTTGATCTCAAATGTGCTCATTTTCTAATAGCCCTAATGTGATAAGGGTGGTCAAACTTAGATAAATTGCTTTTTATTTGCAATTTAATTTGGTTGCATTTACAAACAATTTACCCTTCATACATGCGTTTGACGCTATTGTAACAAATGGGCAATAACAGAAAGAGATCGGAGCGGATAGAATCCTAATTTTCCTAAAGAGAATGTACCGCTAAAGAAAATGTATCGCTAGATAGCATTGTGCTGGAGATCTTTTGAGCTGTTTGGTTTATCCATGGATAGGAAAAAAGAAATCATGATGGTCCTGCATCAATTAAAACCTTCATGACTTCGCAGACACCAACAGCAATGAAAGCAAACTGAAGGTTCTTCCTGGCCAATAAGACCAGACAATTTCAGATAAAAAAAGGACCTATCAAATTGTTGACAGGTCCTTTTTTTACATGTAAATCGTGTTCTATTTCTTTTGATCAGCGTAACCAAATACCTTCTGCAGGATATTGGTATTTCTACTGCCATCTATGTTGTGTCTAATTTTTGACTCCTGGTCGGCAACTTTGATAAATAGACCATCTATTGCTTTCTGCGTAACATATGCCGTAAGATTTGTCTCCACTTTATTGCCTAAAGGAAGGTTGTTGTAAGCTGTTGTCAATTTGGTCCAGTACTGGTCCACATTGTTTGTACCCATGGCAGATTTGATAACAGGACTAAACTTGTTTGTTAATTCGGTCGATGTATTTGTTTTAAAAAACGTTGTCGCGGCGTCTTCTTTGCTACCTAAAAGAATGTTGGTTGCATCTGTAATCGTCATCTTCGAAAGTGCATTGACAAATACTGGGGCAGCCTCTTTAACGGCTCCCTCCGCAGCTCTGTTCATGCTCTGTATAAACTGATCGCACAATTTCCCCATCCCAACAGCACGAAGCGTTTTTTCTACTTTCTGTGCTTCGGCAGGCATCAAAATCTTTACTGCTGCATCTCCCAAAAAACCATCCTTCTTGGCTAGAGATTCGATACTCAGATTTAAGCCGTTGCTTAAAGCCTGTTTGATTCCCAACGATGCATCCTTATTGGACAAAGATGCCAAGGTATTCGATTTTGATGCTATTGCGGTCGTATTTGTTGTTGTCGTTGTTTTGGTACTGTCGGTCTGGCCCTGATTTGCTTTTGCCAATGTCTCACTGATTTTCTTAAAAATCTGTGCTTCGCTTGCATTGGAATAAAGCAGTCCGGAGACAAATAGTGTACAATATAATAGTGGAAATTTCATTATGTTTTTGTTTTGCTGTCAAAATTAAACATATCGACTGTTAATTTATGTGAAAGTTTAAACCAATTGCCAGGAAACATAGCTATTGTCTGGAATCGTAGCAGATACGCTACAGCGTGCTGAGTCGCTATTCCTGATGCGGTGTAAATAAAAGCTGTCCCACAAAATAAAACAGCAGATCCTAAGCGAACCTGCTGTTTGTGTTATAGGGTTGTTGTAATTAACAAGATATTATTTCCAGGAGAGTGTCGTTGCTACAGGAAAGTGATCCGATGGAAATTTATTCATGTATGTATCGGTCAGGATACCATATTTTTTTACTTGGAAAGGTTTGGTGATAAAAATATGGTCTATGCGGCCTGTTGGTCTAATGCTTTTGCCCCAACCATTGAAAGAAGAATTGGGCTCATATTTAAATGTTGCCAATTCATGTACATCAGTGACCACTTTGCTATTGGCAAGTGTAAAATAAGCCTCATCTTGTTCATCCACATTGAAGTCTCCGGTTAAAATGAGCGGTAGATCTTTGGCAAACTCTTTTGCTTTTGTCAGAATCAATTTTGCACTTTCGGTACGTGCAGTACGACCGATATGGTCAAAATGTGTATTCATAAAGATAAAGCGTTTTTTGTTGGCCTTGTCTTCAAAGATACCCCAGGTACAGATTCGCGGTAGTGCTGCATCCCAGCCTTTATTCGGGTGTTCGGTATCTGAGGCTGAAAGCCAGAAAGTTCCACTCTTTATCGCTTTAAAGCGATTTGTATTGTAATAAATCGCCGAGTGCTCGCCCTCTTGTGCACCATCGTCGCGACCTACACCCACGTAATCAAATCCAGGAAGGAGCTTTTTGAGATCTTGAACCTGATCAAAAAAACCTTCTTGGATACCAAAGATATCAAAACCATGGTATTTGATCAGATTGGTAAGCGGGACTTTCCGGTCGTTCCACATGTTATCGACATCGACGGTATTTCTTTGGCGTATATTATAACTGCCTGCAATAAATTCCTGCCCATACGATAGGAAAGATAAACACAGTGCTATAACGAGAAAAAGACTTTTTTTCATTTATTTGAATTATTTATGCTATTTATGAGTGATCTTCATGTGTTTAAATGAACTCGTTTCACTCGGTTATTTGTTCATCATTTATTCTTTATATAAAGGCAATCATGCTGCCTCGGGCGACACGAGTGTTTAGTTTCATCGCTATAAATGTCCTTTGTTCACTCGGTTTGTCCTTATTTCTTTAATATGCGGAGCAACAACTCAGGTTCATCAGTGGTAATAAAATCAATTTTCTGATCGATTAGATTTGTCATTTCTTCTTCTGTGTTTACGGTCCATGCATTCACTTTCATACCAAGTTGATGCGCATCTTTCAGCCATGTCGCATTCTTTTTAAAGACGGAAAAGTGATAATCCACCCCATTAATCCCAGCAGCTTTTACATCTGAAGGAGATTTATCTCCTGTAAGATATTGGATATTAGCCTTAGGAGCCAATTCGTGGATCTTTTGACAAGCTTCAAAGCTGAAGGAAATGTAATCCGTAATTTTCTCAGCTTTTAAGCTTTTGACCATTTCAACCGTTTTTGTGGTCGCTTCAAGCGTACGCTCGACCCCAAGTTTATTGATTTTCAACTCAAGGATAAGGCGTAAACCCTTTAATTTTTTTCCAGCATTAATATATTCTTCCAACGTGGGAATGGATTCACCGTTAGGATGTTTCTTTTCTAAGAGCTCTTTGTAGGTTGCCGTTGCGATATCAATGCCATAGAAATCATTGTCATGGTTGACCACAAGAATATTGTCTTTGGTCAAATGTACATCAAACTCGGATCCGAAGAGCTTGAGTTCGTGGGCCGCTGTTAAGGAAGCAATGGAATTTTGCGGAAGATGGCTGTTTTTCCATACGCCACGATGTGCAATGGCTTTCGTTTGTGCGAATAATGCGGAGGATGAGATTACCATAGCCAGTGTCAGACAGCTAAAAATATGTTTTTTCATGTGATAATTATGTATGAGTGTTTGTTTTCAACGGCATAATTTGCACGTTTCACTCGTTGATTTATTCCTATTCTATTTCTCTTTTTGGGCATTATATTACCGATTAAGATGTTTATGGTAAAAAATCGACCCCTAATGATAGGATCGTTTCTTACAAAGCTGTTTAAAAGCTGATTTTACATGGAACAAAAAAAGTGGTACTTTTTATCTCGATGTACAAGATCTAAAGTACCACTTTTATATTTAGGAATTGTTAAGTGTAATTTATTTTTTACCGTTCCATTCGGCCATGAACTCATCTAGGAAGCTGAGCATATAATCATGGCGATGCGCTGCGATTCTTTTCGCGGCTTCTGTATTCATCTTATTCTTTAACAATAGTAGCTTTTCGTAGAAGTGATTGATTGTAGGAGCTTCCGAATGCTTGTACGCTTCCTTATCCTTATATTCCTGAACGGGAACATTGGGATTATACATCTCACGGCCTTTGTTTCCGCCAAAGCTAAACGCGCGGGCAATACCTATTGCGCCAATAGCATCTAGACGGTCAGCATCTTGCACGATCTCCATCTCTTTTGAATGGAATGAAACTTCACCTAAACTTGCTTTGAAAGACATGTTGAAGATGATTTTCTTGACATGGTCAATGATCTCAGGCGAAATTTCTAGACTTGCCAAAAACTCTCCGGCAACACGAGGGCCGATTGTTTCGTCGCCATCATGGAATTTACTGTCAGCGATGTCATGTAATAGCGCCGCCAGTTCGCACACCATAACATCTGCTTCTTCATCTTCTAAAATTAACTTCGTATTGTTCCATACGCGTTGAATATGCGACCAATCGTGGCCTGCTTCTGCAAATTTCAACCGGTCTTGCACAAATGCTACTGTGCGCTCAATAATGTTATTCATACAATACTTTTGTTTTTTCGCGAGTACCCTCGTATAATTCGTATTCTAATAATCTACAATCTAATTTACCATTATAAAATTCTATACGTCGGGATGCACGCAACCCGATTTTCTTTGCCAGATCTGGATTTCCAGTAAATATATAGCCTCTATAACCTTTGCATTCCTGTTTCATGAAATCTCCCATACGCTTATAGGTAATTTCTAGCTTGCTGTGTGTGCCCAAACGTTCACCATATTCAGGATTGAATAAAATGACACCTCCTTCTTTAGGAACGTGTGTTTCGGCAAAATCGCATACTTCAAATGAAATTAATTGCTCTACACCAGCAGTTCTTGCGTTCATCTTGGAGACGTTGATAGCCTCTTCCGAAATATCACTTGCGATAATTTGCGGTGCCGCTTTTTTATTGATCTGATCTTTAAGTACGCGACGCTCCTGGAAGAAAACTGTTTCATCATAACCTATGAAATGCATAAATGAATAGTTCATGCGTAATAATCCAGGTTTTCTGTTTGTAGCAATCAGAGCTGCCTCAATAGCTAAGGTTCCGGATCCACACATCGGGTTCACAAAAGGAGAATTACCATCCCATTTGGATGCAATAATAGTTGAGGCTGCCAGGGCTTCTAACATTGGCGCTTTTCCAGGGATTTTCCGGTAGCCATGTTTCGCTAGTGTTTCACCTGAGGTATCGAGAAAAATTTCAGCACGGTCATCTTTCCAGTACAAGTGCACAACCGCTTTATTATTGTCCGGACCTGAATTAGGGCGCATACCCTTTTTTTCCTTGATACGGTCTACGATTGCATCTTTAACCTTGACGTTTGCAAATAATGGTGTGCTGATTGTCTCATTGTCCACATTGGAACTGACAGAGAAGTATCCGTCAAATTGAATGAGTTCTTCCCATGCGATTTGACGCAATTCGTCATAGAGCTCCGTCGGATTATTGGCCGTAAACTCTTTTAACGAATACAAAATCTGAGATGCTGTGCGCAGGTTTAGATTGAGCTTGATCGTATCGTTTATACTGACCTTTAATTCTACTCCTGTAGGAAATGCCCTGACAATGTCAAAACCTAACTCTTTAACTTCCTGTTGCAAATAAGGTGATAAGCGCTTATTGCACGTTATAATAACTTTATTGGGGGTGTTGAAAACTTCCATCATATTTTGTACAAAGTTAATTAAACTCTTCCTCAAAAATTGCTTAATTTTACGCTTTAATATTTATTTTTTTGATTATGGAAATTAGAGGAAAAGTACACGAGATAGGAGCGACACAACAAGTGACAGAATCATTCAAAAAACGCGATATGATTGTAGCTTATGCCGAAAACCCACAATTTGTTGAGTATATCCGTTTTGAATCAACACAAGACAGAACGTCAATTTTTGATAACCTAGCAATTGGTGAAGAGGTAGAAGTATCTTTTAATCTTCGTGGTCGTCCTTGGACTAATAAAGATGGCGTAACAACTTATTTCAATTCATTGGTAGCATGGCGTGTAACAAAATTAGGTAATGCTGCTCCAGCACCATCTTCTCCAGGTTACGCAGATATGCCTGCTCCTGTAGATTTGGCTGGTTCATCAGATGATGATGATTTACCATTCTAATTTGAATAGGATTTTATGCACTATCGCCCTTGCGGTAGCCAATAGATTATTTGAACTGTAAACAATTTTTACAATAGAAAGGCTTCTTCAAGAAGCCTTTTTTCTTTCATAGCATCAGCATGGGCACCTGATTTTTCTTGGCGCTGAAATTGCTTGCTATACGGTGTCGTACATCAAAAAACAATAAATATGAAATCATCCGTATTATTTCTTTGCTTAGCAGCAGTTTCGCTAAGTGCATGCAATCAAACTTCAAAAGAGAGTCCGCAGGCTACAGCAGATTCTTCAGTACATGAGACTGCGGCAGTAGATACTGCCCATACATCGCAAAACTCACTGGATTGGGCTGGTACCTATGAAGCTACTATTCCCTGTGCAGATTGTGAAGGTATCAAAACCAATATCACCTTAAAGAATGATAATACTTTTGCCATCGTCAGTGAATATATTAATAAAAATACCAAGGTTGAAGATACTGGCAAAGTCATGTGGCATGATAACGGATCTGTTGTTCATCTCACAGGGAAAGAGACAAATATGAAATTGAAGGTCGGTGAAAATAAGCTGATTGGACTAGATCAGGAAGGCCATGAGATCGATGGTCCCAATGCACATCTCTATGTGTACAATAAGGTCGAAGGAGAGAAACTGTAAAACGAAGCTCCGATAACAGAATTAGCCGCTGACGTATTTACCGTAGGGAACTTTTCGGAGAAGATACGTCAGTAAGGCACTCGCTAACAGGGTGAGAACCGTTGCTGCCGGGATTTTCCACAAAGTGGATAATGGAAGCAAAGGATGAATATAATTCAGCAATAAAATATGGCATAAGTAAATGCCAAAGCTGTGAATGTCGATAAATTCCCAGAAGGGGTTGAGCTGTTCTGGGAGTTTAAGGCCTTGCACGAAGATGAATAAAAAGCCTGCACTCAATGCGATATTTGGCGAAGGATAGTTGTAAAGTGTCGGGTCAAACTCTCCGCGAGAAACACTCAAATGCGATGTCCCCGAAGCCGTAATTAAACAACAGATCAGAAAAAACGTAAAACTTGATAATTTGACCATTTGGATTGGATAATTACGTAAATAATGCCCCAAGACAAGGTAACCCGCATACCCCGAGAAAAAGGTCAGGTCAAAATTAGGTAGGTAACTATTGAACCATTTATTCGTAAAAAATAACGCTGCAAACCACAATCCCAAAAAGATCTCAAGTTCCCTTTTACTGCAATTGCCAACAATTTTGCGTATGAAAGGAACTGCAAGGTAGAGCCCAAGTATCATGTATAGATACCAAAGGTGTGCGTTCGTGCCTGATTTTAAGCGAATTAACACAATGTTAATAACTTGTGGAAAACCAATGTAGTCAAAATCAATGTACCGAATAAAATAATAGAGAAGATAGACGATCGTCCAAAAAAGAAAGGGCGGGACAATTTTTAACAGACGTTTCCGATAAAATTGTCCCGTGCTTTCGTCTTTCTGTAGCAGCAGAGCGCCTGAAATAATGACAAACAGGGGTACCGCAAAGCGCGAGAAGCTATTGAGCCAATTGGCATAACTCCAGTCGAATGACTCAAATTCATTGCTGTTTAGGTAGCCCGAAGAGGAATGAATCAAGATAACGAGGAATATCGCAACAATACGTAGTACACTGATATAACTGGTTCGCGCCATTTGATTATGCTGTTTTTATTGACTTTTACTGTCGTAGGCTTTCAAATACAGCAGGGTTAGGAGCGCGCCAATGCTCGCCATGCCAACGCCAACAAGCGAAGGTGTGTTATAGGCTAAACCCCAGGTTATTGGAATTCCACCTAAAAATGCACCTAAGGTATTGCCCAGGTTAAAGGCAGCCTGGCCACCTGCCGCAGCCAATGTTGCAGCTTCTTTTGAAGCGCGAATTAACATCAGTTGTGTCGGCGAACCAATGGTGAAGGATACCAGTCCAGTAATAAATGCCAAAGGATAAGCAGTCCAGCCCAATGGCGATATAAAGTAAACCATCACAAGGCATAGCGCCATGGCAGAAAAACTAGCGATCGCAGCTTTGGTTGGGGAGATTGTATCTGCCAATTTTCCGCCGATAAGATTCCCGAAAAACATACCAACACCGATCAGGACCATAATCAACGGTACACGATCAGCAGCGATGCCCGACACATTGGTCACCAAAGGTGCGATGTAACTGATCCATGCAAAAAGTCCACCGGTACCGATGGCGATAATAGCCATTAATAGCCAGGCAATTTTTTTGTTGAAGAAGTTGAGCTGGCTAAAGATGTTATTCCCTTTGGAAGCTTCAATTTTTGGCATCCAAGCATAAATTGCTGCAAAAGTGATTAATCCCAATATACTGATAATACCATACGTCAAACGCCATGAATAATGATGGCCGAGGTAGGTTCCTAGCGGTACTCCAGCCAAATTGGCAATGGTCATTCCTGTAAACATGATAGATATAGCCTGGGCTTCTTTTCCCTTTGGTGCCAACCGAGCAGCAACAACAGATCCAACACCAAAAAATGCACCATGCGGAAGCCCCGCCATAAAACGGGAGAGGCTGATCAAAAATTGACCTGGAGCAATACTAAATAGGCCGTTGAAAATAAAGAAGAGCAACATTAAAAAAAGTAATACCTTCTTTGGCGGATATTTTCCCGTAAATAGGACTAATGTTGGGGCACCTACAACAACACCCAGTGCGTATAGTGCAATCAGGTGCGCGGCAGTAGGGATCTCGATATGAAGATCTTTGGCAATATCAGGCAAGATACCCATCATCGTGAATTCGGTCATTCCGATGGCAAGTCCGCCAAATGCCAAAGCGATAATTCCTTTGTTCATTGTATTTTAAGGTTGAGGTTGTACGATAATGGTACGAAGATAATAAATAGATTGTACTAAAAATTATTGATACCTTTTTTGAGGGACACAAGTAATATTTTTAGTTTTTCTTAAGATGATCTGACGTTGATCTAATCTGCTTTCCAGTACCACCGAATCCGCAGCATGATAAACAACTTTAAAGCGGGGGATATACTGGCCGGAAAGATAGCAGCCTGAAATTTTCTGCTTGCCATTCTCTTTGGTATAAATACCATCGACAATGATGGAGTCTCCACGCAAAACATAAATACCCTTTGCATGTTCTGTCCAGGATCCATTTTTGTAACAGCTATCCGGGATTGTTTGTACCTTATTGTTGACGTGCATGGTCGCGTAAACAGAATCACAGGTAAACTTGAAATCGGTCAAGGTATATTGCATCATCTGCTGTTGTCCTGGAATACTGTCTTGGACCCATTCTCCCTGTAAAAAGGGTGCGCCTTCGTTCTGCATATCCGAATTGAATTTGCAGGCAGTAAAAAAGAAAAACATACCTATGGCAAGTGCCAATAGGTATGTCTTTGTTCGTATGTTTTTTATTGAAATAAAAGTCACAGCTTATTTTAAACTTCCAACCATATCTTCTGGTTTTACCCAGGCATCGAAATCTTCAGGAGTCACATAACCTAAGCGTACGGCTTCTTCTTTAAGCGTAGTACCATTTTTATGTGCTGTTTGCGCGATTTCTGCTGATTTGTAGTAACCAATTTTTGTGTTCAGTGCCGTTACTAACATCAATGAGTTGTCTACCAATTCTTTGATGCGTTTGTAGTTCGGTTCAATACCAGCTGCACAGTGCTCTTCAAATGAAACACAAGCATCACCCAATAGGCGAGCAGACTGTAAGAAGTTTGCGGCCATCAATGGTTTGAACACGTTTAGTTCATAGTGACCTTGCGTTCCACCAATTGTAATAGCCACATCATTACCCATCACTTGCGCCGCAACCATTGTCAATGCTTCACATTGCGTTGGATTAACTTTACCTGGCATAATCGATGATCCTGGTTCGTTCTCAGGGATCAAGATTTCACCGATACCTGAACGTGGGCCAGAAGCCAACATACGGATATCGTTTGCAATTTTATTTAATGAAACAGCCAATTGCTTCAATGCACCGTGTGTTTCAACGATTGCGTCGTGAGCAGCCAATGCCTCAAATTTATTTTCAGCGGTTACGAAAGGTAGGCCGGTAAATTCAGCGATATATTTAGCAACGACAACGTCATAGCCGTTTGGTGTATTTAATCCTGTACCTACAGCAGTACCACCCAATGCAAGTTCTGACAAATGCGAAAGTGTATTTCTTAAAGCTTTCAGACCATGGTTCAATTGAGCGACATAACCTGAAATCTCTTGACCTAGAGTCAATGGAGTAGCATCCATTAAGTGTGTACGGCCAATTTTAACTACGTTTTTAAACTCTTCAGCTTTTTTCGCCAATGTGTCACGCAATTTTTCTACACCTGGAATGGTAACTTCAGCAACAGCTTTGTAAGCCGCAATATGCATTCCTGTAGGGAAAGTATCGTTAGATGATTGTGATTTGTTTACATCATCATTTGCTTTTAACACAGGTTCACCTTCACCAATTTTATGTCCAGCCAATACTTGTGCACGGTTTGCTACAACCTCATTCACATTCATATTGGATTGTGTACCCGAGCCCGTTTGCCAAATAACCAATGGAAATTGATCATCCAATTTGCCCGCCAAGATCTCATCACATACTGTAGCGATCGCATCACGTTTCTCTACAGGTAATACCCCCAACTCGTGGTTAGCATAAGCAGCTGCTTTTTTCAAATAAGCAAAGCCTGCGACGATTTCGTGTGGCATTGAGGCTGCCGGTCCGATTTTAAAGTTGTTGCGTGAACGCTCTGTTTGTGCACCCCAGTATTTGTCTGCAGGTACTTGAACTTCACCCATTGTGTCTTTTTCAATTCTGAATGACATAGTATGTAAGTATAAGTAAAACGTAAAAATTAAAAGCATATGTGCAAAGCACATCATACATCACTCACAAAGTTACAGGATAATACAGTAAAGAACAAGGATTAAAGCATAAAGACACAATAAGCAGGCTTTAAAAACCAAGACGTTTTGTCAAGGAATCATTCACATGGTGGAAAACCTGTTTCGGTTTTAACGTCCGCCAGGGAATCACGTTCAATGTACCACCGAAATTAATGTAATAATCTATATTTTGCTGCTGGAATTCTTCAATAACATGCTCACGGAAACCAATACCCGCAATCCATCCGTCCTCGATATCCTGAAACCATTCCTCGTAGTAAGAGTCGTCTGAAGCATGAAAATTCAGTACATTCTCTCCGATGAGAATAAAATACTTGATCCCTTGACTGATCAATACATCAATAATCTCTCGCTTGAGTAACATGATGTCATTGTAGATTGCATCATTCCATTCACCAATCAGTTCGATAATACAGTATTGTTTTTCATAGTCTACAAATAGTATTTTCAGATATAAGGTAAGCGAACCGAATTCGTCCCATTGTGGGTGCAGAAGGAAATTATAGATCTGTTTGTCAAAATCGAATTCGCTGTAGACTGTACCATAAAATGGAGATTGTTCATCTTCAGCGGCAATGTAATAGTCCCGCCAATTGTAATAAGGTTCGATTTCGTGCATAAAGTGGAATCTTTTTCAATTCAAACTAAGATAAATTTATGCACATTTGCAAGTTAAATTATAGACATTATTGTCATCTATGGAAACTAAATGTTTGCCTCTCCAATCGGTGGTTTGCTGATTTTTTAATAAGGATTTTTCGCCAAGTGCAGCTTTGCTCTTTAATGAAAACAAGGACGTGGACTTTTTGTTTTTAATGTAAAAATATGGGTTCAAAAACTCGTTTAACCGAATAAACTTGCTATTTTTGATAAAGTAATTAATTGTTGAATAGTTTGTCTCATCTTCGGTAATTCATGAAGATTTCCCATGCAGAAAAGTATTAAACGAAATATTTTTGTAGCCGCTACATATGCTGCAGTATTGCTTCTCGGCTTGCTGTTGGGACAAAATTATGCCGAGGAGCAGGGAAGTAACCAGAAAACAACTTTTTCAAGTTTGCGCTCCAATGGCAATTCCGATAAATTACAATATCTCATTCAGTTAATTTCCGAGAATTACGTCGACAATGTCAGTATAGACACCGTGCAGGATGAAGCCATTGAGCATGTTGTTTCCCGCCTGGATCCTTTTTCCACCTTTTTGAAACCCAATCAAGTGCTAGCAAAGCAGGAAACTCTTGAGGGAACATTTGATGGTATCGGAGTAGAGTACTTTCGCCTGAAAGATACGCTACTTGTTGTTGGGATGGTTGCAGCTGGTCCCGCTGAAAAAGCAGGTATGCGTATTGGCGACCGCATTTTAAAGATCGGAAATAAGGATCTTGTCGGAAGAAAGGTAACCGAATCCGAAATTGAAAAACTGATCCGCGGAAAGAAGGGTACAGCTGTATTGATCTCCATTCAACGCAATGGAGTAGTATTGGGCAATCCAATAAAAGTCATTCGTGATCAGGTAAATGTTTCGAGTTTAGATGCATCGTATATGATCGCTCCGAAAACAGCTTATGTGAAAATTCGAAGATTTGGACATAAGACAGCAGATGAATTCCGGCAGTCACTCATTGACTTACGAAAAAGCGGAGCTCAAGATCTTATTTTGGACCTACGTAATAATGGTGGCGGATTTGTACATACGGCAATTGATCTGGCTGGTCAATTTTTCAAAGAAAAGAGACTGTTGATGTATACCGAGGGTGCGAATGAACTGCGCCAGGATTTCTATTCTGAGAAGGCTGGTGATTTTGGTGATGGCCGGGTCATTGTGCTGATCAATGAAAGCACAGCATCAGCGAGCGAAATACTGAGCGGTGCTCTTCAGGATTTGGATCGGGCAACTATTGTCGGCCGCAGATCCTATGGCAAAGGTTTGGTGCAAGAGCAATTTGATTTTTCAGACGGTTCTGCAATCAATCTGACTGTTGCTCGCTACTATACACCGCTTGGAAGATGTATTCAGCGAAAATATGCACGGGCAAATTTTGATGCAGCAAAATACATGACAGGCTTCGATCTATGGACAATGGATACCGAATTCAGCCAAAAAGAAATGTTTACAACCAGCAAAGGAAAGCTTGTATTCGGTGGTGGCGGTATTCTTCCGGACGTGACTATCCCGATTGACACCAATGAAACCAGTGCCAAGTACCGCGAGATATTTCATTCCAATGCAATCGAAGAGTTTGTTTATGATCGTTTCACGAAACATCTGCCAGCATATTCTATCGAGAATTTCATTAGTGGCTATCACTTGCCAGCAACAGAATTTGATCTATTCATTTCATATCTTAATAGCCAAAAACGGATCGCGGTCACAGCCAAAGAAGCAAAAAACTTACATGATTTAATTCAATCCGATATCGAGGCCTTGGTCGGTCGATATTATTTTGGTCGTGAAGCGTATTACAAAATCAAAAACCGAAGAGATAAATTTATTGAAATAGGTCTTAAAACGTTGGGGTATCAGATGCCTAAGGTTTAAGTCTAAGATCAGACCATACAGGATAATGATCCGACAATTTCTGTTTGACAATCTGATAGTTCATCACCTGAAATTTCGGACTGGCAAAAATATAGTCGATCTGGAATATCGGAAGCAGGGCATGATGGGTTACTCCCCAGCCATTACCTTTCTCCTTAAATGCATTATACAGCCTGTCTCCAATTAGATTGACCGAGTAGCTCATTGGCGTATCATTGAAATCACCTACCGCAATATAAGGATATTGACATTCATTCATGTGTTTCTTTAACGAATGCGCCTGTTCGCTACGAAGCTCGAAGGCATTCTTAAGTTTACGGCTCAATTTACGTGTCCTCGAATTATCCGATTCATTATTATTCGACAGATTTTGGATAAATTCCTTGTCTTCATTTTGAAGCGCAAAAGAACGGAGATGTATATTATAGATACGAATCAGTGTATCTTGTTTTTTGATATCTACATAACTAATCCGGTTGATTCCGTAATCGTTGTCTCTGATGGTCCCTGAATCATAGATCGGGAAACGCGAAAGAACAGCCATTCCATACGCCTCGTAATCGTTTTTAGAACTAGGCTCAAAGAAAAAATAATCATAGCCCAGTTTATCTTTGAATTCCTCTGAGAACACATGTTTTCCTTTAATCTTGCTAATATATTCCTGAAAGCAGATCACATCGGGAGATATGCTGTCAATAATTCGGACAACGTCGGCTTTAAAGTTTTTTTTCTCATCGTTTACTTTTTTGAACAAATGAGCATTGAAGGTCATGATGCGAAGGGTACGTGTCTCGGAGGATACAGGGGCATTCTCTTTGCGAATGTTCCAATGTTTAGTTAAAAAAGGCCATCCAATGAGGATTGTAACGAGTGAATAAAGTGCAATTTTCCGTTTGCGGAGTAGCCAGTAAAAGATAAATCCAATATTGATAAGGAGAATTGGAAGGTAGCCCAGGCCCATAAATGCAATGGGCCAAAAAGATTTAGGATTAATGAAGGTCGCCGAATAGCTCATAAGCAATGCAACGATCGCAAGCATATTTGCCAGGAACATTGTTTTACTTATAAAGCCCAGTTTTCTTCTTAAAAATGTCCTTTTATCCATCAACCTTGTCACCACTATTGCTTGCCCTAAAGAGCGTTTCTTTTTCATGGTTCGTTAGACTGTCGTAGCCAGAAACAGAAATTTTATCTAAGATAGCATCGATTTCGTCCTGATTGGGTAAGTCATAACGATGTTTCCGATTTGTCGGAATATTGTTACCTACAACGACTTTCATTTTTGCAGGCTTCTGTTGTTTTTTCTGAAAAATCGTAGACCAGTCCATTCCCGATTTTAGCGCATAAGTGAATCCCATTCCAAAAAGTATAACTGCAAAATACGAAATGGCAGCAGGTCGATTGGTCATCGTAAGGGTAAGGAATTCCAATCCAAAATAAATAATAGCCACTAATTTTAGCTTAACAGTACCAATAAGGAGAAAGCGTAATTCGTACTTGGGAACCAAAGTCACAATCGCGGCTAATACCGCTGCCAGGGGAAGAGAACCTCCCATAAGCTGTAAGTTACTTGGCATGGGAATAAGTGACCCAAAGCCCATATAGAGCACGCTGCCGAGCAGCCATGAGGCGATATAGACAAATAGAAATTGCCGTTTGTTTAAGAAGGTAAAGAAGATCTGACCGACCCAATAGAGCCAGAGACTATCAAAAAGTATGGTCCAGAGCTTGACGTAAACGAAATTCGATGTAACCAATGACCAGGGTTGTGCAATAAAGCTTGAGAAATTACTCGGTAAACTTAATAGACGCACCGTAGGCTCCAAAAAGCTTTGTGGTACAATTTTTAATTCGAAGAGCAGGTCTAAAAAATAAATGAGGACAAATAAACAGACCTGAATACTGATCACCAAAGGTACGGGCGATCCAGTTTTATAGGTTTGTCTCCAAAAATCTTTTAAACCGATGTTATTCATTGCGCACGATATTAATAAATTCCTTTTCTAATCTTCCACAGTTTAAGCAGTAGATAGCCAAATAGTGCACCACCGACATGAGCCAGGTGAGCCACAGAATCCCCTGGTCTAGACAAACTCATATAAATTTCGATGAGAATGAATCCACCGATCATATACTTTGCTTTGACTGGTACAGGAATAAACAAAAATTGAAGCGGTATGTTTGGAAAAAGGTAGGCAAATGCTAATAGAACACCATAAATGGCTCCTGAGGCCCCCAACATCGGAATGAGGTAGGTTAGTGCTTCATTATTTCCGGTATTGGCCATGGCAATAAGTTCGTTTCCGCTTATGCCGTGAAGTGGAGCGAAAGAACCTGTCGCATTATAGAGTTGTATACCATTTACAGCTGTATAAAGAAACCAGGCACCGATTCCCGAAACCAGGTAGAAATTTAAAAAACGTTTTGAACCAAGGACCTGCTCAATCATAGGACCGAACATGACCAGGGAAAACATATTGAAGAAGATATGGCTAATATTGTTCTTGTCGTGCATAAACATATGCGTGATCACCTGCCAAATTTTAAAATAAGGGGAGTCCGGATAATAGACCGCAAGATAATCATATGCTACAGGTACAAGTTGTGATCCAATATAAAATATGATATTGATGATCAATAAATTCTTGATAACAGGTGTCAGTTGTGGAAACATATATTTTATCTTCTAATTTTTGCCAAATTTTTCCGCTAATTCTTGCAATGTAAATGTTACAATCACAGGGTTGCCATAGATGGAGATATTGGGTGAGTGACAGGCAAATAGTCTGTCCACAAGCTCTGCCATTGCTGTATTGTCCAACGCGGTACCAGGTTTAATGGCCGCATTACGGGCAAGGCTTTTTGCAAGATTTTCGCGCTTAGCGAGCTTATACTCAGATTGATTGTTTTTGTAATCCTCCAATATTTTCTCAATCATCTTTATTTCGTCGAATCCTGTCCCTAAGTCTGCAGGAATTCCGTCAATAATATAGGAATTTTTTCCAAATTCACGAATTTGAAAGCCTAAGCCATTGATGTCCTCCAAAAGGTCTTTCATTAATTCATTATCTGCAGCATTTAGGTCCAAAGTCTGTGGAAACAAACTTTGCTGACTCAGCCCTTTATGTTGGTCCAGTTGCGCAAGAAATTGCTCAAAGAGAATACGTTCATGTGCAGCCTGTTGATCAATTAGAATAAATCCAGAGTGAATCTGAGAGACAATATATTTATTATGGAGCTGAAAAAAGAGCTTTGAGGATGACTTATCTTCGACCTGAATGACCTGTGAGCTATCCGTATGCAATTCCGGCTCCGCATGCAATGGCAGCTGAACAGATTCCTCCTCTTCGACGATTTGGTACAGGGAATCCCAATTGCTAGGTATGCCACCTGTTTTCTTGTTAAGTCCTTCAGCGTAGCTTTCTGAACGGGTGTAGCTCGAATTGGATTTCGATTTGTCTGTATCAAATGGATTGAAGTCTGGATTAAAAGTTACCGTTGGAACGATGATTTCATCTAATGCCTTTTTTGTAATAAGATTGGTGAAGCTTGTTTCCTGTTCAAAATCCAAAGATGGCATGATATTGTACCGTCCCAACGATCTTTTTACGGCTGAACGGATAATGGCGTAAATAGCCTTATCGTCTTCATACTTAATTTCGGTCTTGGTAGGGTGTACGTTGATATCGATGCGTGCAGGATCTATGTCGATAAATAATACATAGAAAGGGAATGTTTCGGCCTGTAAAATATCTTCATAAGCATTCATGACTGCATGGTGCAGGTATGGATCACGTACAAAGCGTTTGTTGACAAAGAAAAACTGTTCACCACGTGTTTTTTTTGCAAATTCAGGTTTCCCAACAAAACCTTCTACCTTGATGATGGACGTATCTTCTTCCACAGGGACAAGTCGCTGATTGTAATTGTTGCCAAAAATATGGACAATACGTTGTTTCAGCGTCTCAGCCGGCAAATGGTAGATCTCATTTCCGTCGCTATGTAAGGTTAGGAAAATCTGTGGATTTGATAAAGCAATACGTTGAAATTCATCAATGATATGACGCATTTCTACCGAGTTGCTCTTTAGGAAGTTTCTCCGTGCAGGAATATTGTAAAAAAGATTTTTAACTAAAATATTTGTCCCGGCAGCAACAGCTTCCGGGTATTGGTTGACAACTTTTGATCCCTCTATCTCAACAACTGTACCCAGTTCATCTTCAATGCGGCGTGTTTTGAGCTCTACCTGTGCAATCGCAGCAATGGATGCCATTGCTTCACCACGGAAACCCATCGTACGGATAGCGAATAAGTCTTCAGCCTTACGAATTTTCGATGTTGCGTGACGTTCAAAACAAAGACGAGCATCAGTTACGCTCATGCCACAGCCATTGTCAATGACCTGGATCAATGACTTGCCTGCATCTTTAACAATAAGTTTTATTTTGTCAGCTCCAGCATCAATAGCATTCTCAATCAATTCTTTAATGGCAGACGCTGGTCGCTGCACCACTTCTCCCGCCGCAATCTGATTAGCAACATTATCTGGAAGTAATTGAATAATATCCGACATATAATACAAAGTTAAGAAATATCCATATTTACAGCGTATAAACACTGATGAAAATCAACTGGACATTCCGTATGTTCTTTAAAAGCAAAAACCTTTAATGTGTTCATTTATACAAATGAAATGGATGGCATTGATAAATAGTTGCGCCCTATTCCTCGGCCGTCAAAGTCAGTGTGCGATATCTATTGCCCCATGTAAGACAAAGCTCAAGGAGTTGGAAAACATTCCTGCGCAATAACCGAGCCATCCCGAGCAAACAGCAGTCACGAAATATAATACTTCGCGGCTGCCGTTTCAAAGGCATTACATTTCCAATTTTAAGAAACGTGCTGTTTCGCTTTTATTATTTTTAATTAAGTTTTCAGGTGTTCCTTCAAATAGAACCTGCCCGCCGTCTTTGCCACCCTCGGGACCGATATCAATGACCCAATCGGCCGATTTAACGACATCAAGGTTATGCTCAATAATCAAAATGGTATTCCCGCGCTCGACCAGACGATTGATAACGCCCATAAGGACATTGACATCTTCAAAGTGAAGACCTGTTGTCGGTTCATCAAGGATATAGAATGTATTTCCAGTGTCTTTTTTAGAAAGTTCAGTAGCCAATTTTACCCGTTGTGCCTCACCCCCCGATAAGGTTGTGGAGGACTGTCCTAAGGTGATATAACCCAAACCTACATCCTGCAGTGTTTTGATCTTTCGGTAAATACTCGGTACATTTTCGAAGAAATCCACAGCATCGTTGATGCTCATATCAAGTACATCGGAAATGGATTTTCCTTTGTAGCGTACCTCTAAAGTTTCTCGGTTGTAGCGTTTTCCGTGACATGTTTCACAAGGAACCTGTACATCGGGAAGGAAATTCATTTCGATGACTTTCAGCCCGGCTCCCTGACAGGTTTCACAACGACCACCTTTGACGTTAAAGGAAAATCTTCCTGGTTTATAGCCTCTGATCTTAGCTTCTGGAAGTTGAACAAACAAGGTTCTGATATCCGAAAATACACCGGTATAGGTCGAAGGGTTGGACCGTGGTGTACGGCCGATAGGACTTTGGTCGATCTCGATGACTTTGTCAATATGTTCTAACCCTTCAATTTTTTTGAAAGGAAGTGGAATTGCTTTGGCTCTGAAAAAATGTTTATTCAAAATCGGGTATAAAGTACCTGTGATTAGGCTTGATTTACCCGAACCTGAAACACCCGATACAACAATGAGTTTTCCTAATGGAAAAGAGACAGACAGATTTTTTAAGTTATGTCCGGTTGCTCCATGTAATGACAATGTTTTTCCATTGCCCTCACGGCGTTTCTCGTGAATCTTAACCTCTTTTGTCCCGTTGAGGTAAGCTGCTGTTAAAGAGTTCGATTTTAGGATTTCTGTTGGTGTACCTTCGGCAACCACAGTCCCACCATGAACGCCTGCAGCAGGTCCCATGTCGATAACATGGTCGGCATGTAGGATCATGTCTTTGTCATGTTCCACAACAAGGACCGAATTGCCAATATCGCGTAGGTTTTTAAGCGCATTGATCAAACGTTCGTTATCCCGCTGATGGAGCCCAATACTCGGTTCATCCAGAATATAAAGTACATTCACCAGTTGGGAACCAATCTGTGTGGCCAGACGGATCCGCTGTGCTTCACCCCCCGAAAGTGTTTTAGCTGTACGGTCTAAAGTCAAGTAATTTAGGCCGACATCCAACAAGAAGCCCAAACGTGCACGGATTTCCTTTAATATCTCTGTTGCAATAATGAGCTGGCGTTCATCAAGTTTGCTTTCTACCTGATCAAACCATTCTTTGATGGATGTAATGTCCATCGTTGAGAGCTCATGGATATTTTTATCCGCAATTTTAAAATGTAAAGACTCTTTTTTTAGACGTGCTCCCGCACAGGTTGGACAGGTCACTTTCGTTCTGAAGTCATCTAAAGAAGGCGCTTCATCCGATGATTTTCCCGAAAACTCTTCCAGCATCTTAAAGATTCCTTCAAATTCAACACGATATTCGCGTGTGCCATAACTTCCATAAGATACCGTGACAACGATAGGCTCTTCCTTATTGCCAAATAAAAGCTGGTCAATCTGTTCTTCAGTTAGTTTTTCAAGCGGTGTTGTAATGGTAAAATCTAATTTTTTTGCGACAGCTTTCAATACTTCTGAAGTCCAATTTTCCCGGGTAGGTCCCAAAGGGGCCAAACCACCTTTTTGAATACTTAGTTTTTTATCCGGGATAACGGCATTCTTATCAATTTCAAAAATATAGCCCAAACCATCACATGTCGGACACGCACCGTATGGGGAATTGAATGAGAAGGTATTTGGCTGTGGCTCATCATAAGAGATCCCCGATTCGGCATCCATGAGATAACGGCTATAGAATTGCTCCTGATTATCTTTCGTGGAGACCTTGATGATACCTTTCGCTGTTTTCATCGCCTGCATCACGGAAGTTTGTAAGCGCTTTTTATCTTCACGCTCTACTTTCAGACGATCTACGACGATTTCAATATCGTGTATTTTGTAGCGGTCAACCTGCATTTTTGGAACAAGGTCCAATATTTCTCCATCCACACGTACTTTCACATAGCCTTGCTTACGGATTTGTTCAAACAACTCACGGTAGTGGCCTTTACGCCCTTTAACCACTGGTGCCAGGATGTTCAGTGCCTGTCCTTCAAACTCAGTCAAAATCCGTTCGATAACCTGATCGTCCGACATACGCTCCATTTTCTTCCCAGTCACATAGGAGAAAGCTTCTCCTGCTCGGGCAAATAGTAGACGCATAAAGTCATACACCTCAGTAATGGTTCCAACAGTGGACCTCGGGTTTTTGCTGGTGGTTTTCTGTTCAATGGAGATCACTGGACTTAAGCCCGATATCTTGTCCACATCCGGACGTTCCATGCCGCCCAAAAACTGACGGCTGTAGGCACTGAATGTCTCCATATACCGACGTTGTCCTTCGGCATAAATGGTGTCAAAAGCCAAGGAAGACTTTCCGCTGCCACTTAAACCTGTGATAACAACCAATTCATTTCTCGGAAAAGAAACATCTATATTTTTTAGATTATGCGCACGCGCTCCAAATACCTGAACTTCACTTTGTTCGCCCAAATCTGGGCTTCTTTTTACTGCCATGAAAACTCCTTAAGGTCCCGTGTGAGGGATTAAATGCAAAACATGCAAAATTACAGATTTTAAAGGAATTATGCGAGCCTTTCTGACTTTTGGAACAAAATGTGATATACAAGTGATTTAAAAAAATAATGTACCTTGCACAGTAAATCTAAATTTATGCGAAAATACGACGTCAGCAAACAAGAGAAACAATCGATCGACGATATTGTCCAATTTTGGAAGAAAGAGAACTTATTAGATGAGCAAAAAGCGAACGAGCTGATGGATAGTTTAGACGTAAAAAGTTTTGACTGGGGACAACTGGCTAGATATGCCTTTTGGATTGCCTTGGCATCTCTGGTCTTCGCTGTCTTTTCGTTGTTTACAGATGCATCATTCTTGGCCTTTGTGGACACCCTCTACGAAGCACCTAATATCCTATTTTGCTTCTTTTTCGCTGCCGTGGCTGTATTATTCTATACGCTGGGTTTTCGGTATAAGAAACGCTATCCTTATAAAAATCTATCCACGGAAACCATGATGCTGATTGGAGTTTTCGGAACTGCGGCCTGTATCGGGTTTATGGGTAAAGTATTGGACAAAGATACGATGCACTATTCGCTGTTATTTTTACTCTCCGTGGCGATTTATGGCTTTCTTGCCGTCAAGCTCGAGAGTAAGCTGATTTGGACGTTTATGCTTTTGGCCTTGGGCGTATGGTTTGCGACCGAGACCGCCTACCATAGCAATTGGGGATTTAAGTTTTGGGGGATGAACTATCCGCTGCGTTTTACCATTTTTGGGGCACTGATAACCGCCTTGGCTGTTTGGGTTCAACCCAGGTTTGAAAGGCTACAAATCTTTCAGCCCATCAGTTATATTGTGGGATTGATCTATCTGATGGTATCCTTGTGGACCCTTTCTATTTTTGGAAATTATGCTGATTTCTATGAATGGACGACTGTACGTCAATACCATATGTTCTACTGGGGTATTTTATCCACTGCCGTGTCGGTATTCCTGGTTGTCTACGGCTTAAAAGCGAAAGATAACGTCAGCAGAGAAGTAGGATTTGTATTTTTAGTGCTCAATATCTATACCCGCTATGTCGAGTATCTCTGGGATAATATCAATAGAGCAGTGTTCTTTTTAATTTTGGCCGTGTCCTTTTGGTTTGTCGGCCGTTGGGCAGAGAAATTATGGAACAAACGGAAGGAAGAGATTGCTGGATAACTCTTAAAATTGAATCGTAAATCCGACACCTCTATTCGAACTGATGCTCAGATTAGGATCCAGGCTTAAATATTTGCGGATCCGGGTAATAAAGACATCCATGCTCCTTCCTGTGAAGAAATCTGCATTTCCCCATACTTTTTCAAGGATTTCTTCACGCGTGACAAGCTGATCATTGTGTTGCCATAGAAAGAGGAGAAGTTGGGCTTCACGTTCAGTGAGCTTATATTGTTTCGAAGCATGGCTTAATAATAATTGTTCAGGATGGAATAGATAGCTCCCGATGGCGATCGATTTTGGAGTACTATTTTTCTGATTCCGCTTTAATATATTTTGTATGCGAAGCAATAGTTCCTCGGGATCACAAGGTTTAGTGACATAATCATCGGCACCGATTTTTAGTCCCGTGAGCTTATCTATTTTTTGCTCTTTGGCTGTTAAAAAGATAAAGGGTAAAGTAGGGTATAGTGCATTGATTTCTTTGGCGAGGCTAAAACCACTGATTTGAGGAAGCATAACATCCAGTATAACCAGATCATAATCGGCTAGCTGCTGGAAATTTTCCGTAAGATCATTGGGCTGTGCTATCCAGTCTATGGCAAATGTGGATAGCTCAAGGTATTGCTTAAGCATAAAACCAAAATCGGGATCGTCTTCAACGAGTAATATTTTATTCATTTTTGTTTTCAGTAGTTGAGTTAATATAAATACTTTAGTCTATGGCCGTCTATTGTCTTTTCACAGCTTATCCTTGTTTTTGGTCATATTTCCGATGATGGGACAAGCGCATGCGGCAGCTGGATTTTAAACGTAGTCCCGACATTGGGTTCGCTGGTTACAGTAAGTTGTCCGTGATAACGATCGACGATTTTTTTTACAAGGAAAAGACCTATTCCCAGGCCTTTGGTGTCGTGAATATTGTCTTTTTGGATGCGGTAAAACTTGTCGAAAATATAGGGTAGCTCGGACTCCTCCATGCCGTAACCGTTATCCTGTATATAAACCGAGAGTTTGCCTTTCTGATCCTCAAAAGAGATATTAATCCAAGTTGCACCATATTTTACGGCATTGTTCATCAGGTTCTGAAATAGTGTTGTCGCATCATTTGGGCTCAGGCATAGTTTGCCGTCAGGCAAGAGACTTAATTGGAATGCAATAGCGGAGTTGGTCAGTTGAAAATCGTCGAAAATAGCTTGTAGTTCTGTGCTTTTAACAGGAGGCTGATCAATAGTGTGAAGATTTTCGTTAAGTGGATCAAGGGTTTGTTCCAAGCGATTTACTTGTCGTTCAATGACGGTTATAATGCTTTCGTCTGTTGATTTCCAAAGTGTTTTAGCAGCAATTTTCAGGGTTGCAATAGGTGTTTTGAGTTCATGTGAAATATTGTCGACGACATCGTGCAGTACGGTGATCTGTTTCTGCTGTTTTCGGAGATTCTGAATGGTTCTATAAAAAAGCCAAAGAAAAGCGGCTAGAATAAATAAGGTGCTCAATAGGAGCGAAGTAAGTTCTTTGAACAATATCCAGTTGAGATTCGTCACCTCAAAGGATGTCTTCCTATGTACAAGAAAGGTATATAAGACCTCTTTGCTCTGGATGCTGTTTTCGATTTTCTGTGTTTCTGTTTTTTCTGTTATCCACTCGCTTGAGGAAAGTTCAACGGGCCGCCGAAAAGCTCCAGACGTTGTGTAGATGGTAATGGGACCCGCTGCGATCTGTTTTTCTAAGCTCTTGAAATAGATGCCCAAAATTTCTTTTTTCAGAATGACATCCATTCCAAGTGGCTGAAATAGACTGTCGACATATTGCGTTAGCCTCTGGGATGTTTTATGGGCGTTTGCATGGTATAACTCCTTTAATTTTTCGGCCGTTATCTCATGTTTAACCAATTTGATGTAGTAATCTCTAGCAATGTCTTTGCTCATTAAATCATCATCAAAAAGCTTGTCATTGTCATGAAGCTTACTTAGCTTACTTTTTACAGTGGCAAAAATATCACGCTGTTTGAGCTGATAGGTATTGTACAATTGATACCCCTGTATGCCAATAAGTACGGCAAAAAATAACGTGAATAGGACGATATAACTTTTGGGTTTCAATTCCATACACAAATATAACTGCTGAGGGCTAAGATAATGTACCTTAACCCAGTATTAACCCTTTATTAACCATTATTTGCCGTCACTATAGACACTTTTGAAGCATAGCATATCAGTATGAAATGGCCGCGATTGTCAAATAGAATAATGCGGATAAGCTATACTAGAATTAAAAGACTAATTATTTGTACATGAAATTGATCCTATTTTTTCTGGCTTTCCCCTTGTTACTTTCGGCACAGACCAAACAAATCGGGGGACAAGTACAGGATGCAAACAAAATTGTGCTGGCGGGAGCGACTGTTATGCTATTGGATAGCAACTATCAGGAGATCCGGGAAGTAAAGACGGACCATTTTGGAAAATTTATACTTATGCTGGATCATCCTAGTGGCTACTATCTACGAACAACCTATCTAAACTTCAAGTCTCAGGAACTTTTTTTTCACAGCGATACCATTTCACGCCCTTTCTTGCTTGAACTTCTTCCCGAAGCAAAGGTACTCGAAGAAGCACAAGTCGTCGGTCGCGCTCCTAGATTGATCCGCAAGTTGGACCGCTTGGAATTTAACGTTCAGAATTCAAATCTTTCAGCGCTCAACAGCTGGGACATTTTGAAGCGTACGCCATTGGTGATGGTGAATGGTGCGGATTTAATGGTCCGTGGAAACAAAAATATTGTTGTCCTCATTAATGACCGAAAAGTGATGCTCACGGGGGACGAACTGAAAACCTATCTGGAGAATACAGCAGGTAGCGACGTGCAATCGATAGAGGTTATTACCAATCCACCTGCAAAATATGAAGCTGAGGGAAGTACGATTATCAATATTAAACTTTCCAAATCCAACCTATATGGCTATAGAGGCACGGTGGTTGCATTGGCCGAAAAAAGCAGTACCTGGAAGCAACTGTTTGGACTAACCCAGTATTATAAAAATGAAAAATTCAATCTTCGAGGTACGTATAATTTCGGACGAGGGACTTACGCACGCTATGAAACGAATTATGTTTATTATCCAAATGAGCAAACCTCATGGGAAGGTGTCATGGATCGATTTGATACCAATAACAGTCAGAACAGCTATGTGTTTTCGATAGACTATACACCCGATACAACCTGGACGGTTAATGCTGGACTAAATGGATATTATGGACCGAAAACCTATGGGATTTATGAAGTGCCAACCGTTATATACGATAAAAATCATGTACAGGAGTCCAGTTATTTTACCACCAATGATCATCAACGATCGACAAAAACGAATAACCTCTACCTTCAGGTAACAAAGAAGCTTAATTCCAGGTGGAGCATAAATTGGTCATCCTACTTCACTGACAATCATTCGACAAATGATCAAGACGTGCTGACGGCACTGCGATTTAAGGGGGAGGAACCCACATATACCCGATTTATCAGTAATAATGGAAATAAAAATCGGCTTTTTTCTTCCCAGATAGATTTCACCGGAAAAATAAAGAAGCTGGGGCTGGAGTTTGGTGGAAAATTTAGCGATGTGAAAACGACGAGTACCCTTGCTTTCTTTGATGATGAATCAGGAGAGCTCGAGCAAAGGCCTGATAAGAGTAGTGTGTTTGATTACAAAGAACGTAATGTGGCTTTGTATGGCTCATTGGACTATGCCTGGAAAAAATGGAGCTGGAAAGCAGGTCTAAGGGGAGAATATACCGATTTGGAAGGTATTGTATCCGAACCAGCTGATATCAATAAGCGTGATTATTTTGTGCTCTTTCCGACATTTTACATGCAATATGCCTTGACTGACGATCAGCAGTTTGGTTTTTCCTATGGAAAGCGTATTAGTCGCCCAGCATACTCCTGGCTTAATCCGGCTAAGTCCTACTATAATCGCTTTTCCTATTTTCAGGGAGATCCACGTTTAAGGGCGACGATCGTTCATAACCTGAATCTGACCTGGACAAAAAACAACTGGAATATCGATTTATTCTACCGATTTGAGAAGTGGCCGAATATGGAAATTTCCCGCCAAGATAACAACAATCACCAACTTATTTTCCAATATACCAATATCAAGAAAGGACAAGGGGCAGGGATAGACTTAGGAAAGAGTTTTCAGCTGACCGGGCGCTGGGGATTGAATCTGCAGCTAGAGGGGATGTATAACCAGAATTACTTTATGGGTACTGATGACGTATTGCACAAGAATGATGTGTATATCGGCAACGGAAACGTAAGCACCAACTATGTGCTGAATAAGGATGCCGGTTGGAACCTTGAACTGGTTAATACATTTACATCGCCCACGATACAGGGGCCATTTCATATTACAGGGTATTCAAGTACCTATGTGATGACAAATCGAAAATTCTTTAAAAAGAAATTTGAAGTGAATCTCTCATTTATGGACATTTTCAAAACAGAAAAAATGACGATATCATCCAAATATGGTGACCAAAACAACTTTTATAAAGATTACCGCGATACTAGAAAGGTGAATCTGACGCTGCGGTATCATTTTGGAAACCAGAAGGTCAAGAGCAGCAATCAGCCAACAAGAACAGAAGAGCAGAATCGCTTGTAATTCGGTTAATTTTGGCAAAGTCAAATCCTGCTGGAGATTCTATTTCCTTGGTTATATTCTCCATACGCCTGTAAAAGAGAATAAATACCGCATGGATCAAAAACAATAATCCTCCACATGCGATGTGGAGGATTATCAGATGCAAGGAAAGTATTTCTTAGTTTATTTTCAGTGAATACGTGATATTAATACCGCCAGCGGCAAGCATATCGTGTACCGAACAATATTTTTTAACAGCTAATTCAGCTGCTTTGGCTGCTTTTACTTCATCAATTTCACCTTTTAGGAAAAAATTGATGTGAATATCTGTAAAGACCTGTGGAATTTCTTCGCGTCGTTTTCCTTCCACCTCAACCTGGATATCGTCAATTTGCTGGCGTTGTTTTACCAGTATACTATGGAGGTCAAAGACGCTACAAGAACCCAGTGCCATTAAAACCAATTCCATTGGACGAACACCTTTTCCTTCGCCGCCGATAGCTTCTGAACCATCGATGTTGACTTTCACGGGGGATAATTCACTGCTGGCTTCGAAATGCACAGCTTGGTTGACACGGTTTAATTTGATTTTCATCTTATTCTATTTTATTCTTTTTTGCTCGTTTAGGCTGTGGAACGTGAAACGAGTTTTTTTCTGTTCAATCTATACTAAACAAACTTAGATAAATTACCTTTTATATGCAATATAATTGCGTAGTATATAAAAGTAATTTATCGATCTCTCCTCTGCCTATTGAGGAACTTATTTATAGAGGAAATATACAAAAAAGGCAGACGATTATTCGTCTGCCTTTTGTCAGTATGTAGATCACTCTTTATTTTGTGACGGTATCGGGTAGTTTGACACCGCGATATTTCGCTACATCAACCTGTGGAATCTTTGAGCCATATTTAGAATTGATGGCGCTGATAAAGATGTTCGCCATTAGGGCGTTTCCAATTGGTGTTAAGTGAATACCATCTAAAGAGAATGCATTTCCGGTAATGTATTTTGCACTCACCGCTAGTCCGTTGATACGAACACCTCCTTTTACATTATTCAAGAATTCATGCACATCAGCTAAAGCTAGACCTTTTGAATTTGCAGCAGCTTTGATGGCTGCATTATACTCTTTGATGCGTTGTACGACCGTTGCTGTTTCGCTTACATCAAGCACGTATTTGTCTTCCACGGGGTTCAGTGGGTGTAAGCCGTACGGAATTTGTGCCGCATTTGGTTTCCCCAATAATCCTGTTGAAGAGAAAGGGAGCACAAAATAATCTTGATCAGTAGCTGCACGAGGACCTGACTTTGTTGCAATGTAGATATTTGTTACCGGTGTCGGCGGATTTGTTGCATTCACAGCTGCCAATAAAGCAGCACGGGTTACCGTCGTAAAATAAGGTGTTGCTGTTACATCTGGAATTGTGGCCAGTACGCCTTTTTGACCTCCTGCTGTTAATGTCGTTACATAGTTGCCCAATAAAGACGTGAAGAGCGCAGTAGAAGTCAATGTTGATGTTGGTCCATCTTCTACACCACCGTTAGTCGCCCAGCCTAAAGCATCGTTATTGCCTAAAGCAAAACTAAAGAAGGTATGGTTTTGCGTCGTTGAATAGGCAAAATATGTTTTCATCGCATCTGCGTCAGGTAGTAAGCGTTCGAAATACATGTTTCCAGCTTGGGATCCCACGCCAGCAGCAAAGGCCATATCCATACGCATGCCCGGTACGCCAAGGTTGTTAATCGGGTCGGTATATTTTGTCAATAATTTTGGTGAAGCAGAACGGTAGGCCAATTTATCCGTTACCTGTGCCGTTACTGGCTGGCCATTGACGAGCGCTGTAAGTGTAATATAACCAGAACCATTGGCTTGATCTTCACTGAAAAACGGCGATTTGAATTCACTACCATCGACTTGCTTTAACTGTTCAGCAATTAAATTTGGATAGGCTACCTTTTGGCCCTCCAAGTAGAGTCCGCCATCGGCATAACCTGCTGTCAATGAATTTCCGATGGCAACATATTTTGAAAAATTAAGCGATCCAGCCGAAGGCGTATATTCGTCCAAGGTAGGTTTACATGAGGCGATCGCTAAAAGTGCTAACGCCGCAGCTATATAAAGTTTGTTTTTTTTCATCTTAGTCAAATTTGGCTGTTAATTACCATTTATAGCTTACACCAATACCAGGAGCAAAAATATTTGTCGCATAAGTCCCCGAAAGATGACTCTCCACATTGGTTGATTGGCGAGCCACGATGCGCTGGTATGCAAAGGAACCTGTGACGTCAAATTTTGGTGATGGTTTTATTGTAAAACCTCCTGATATCAAATACCTGGTGTTATCTGGTGTCTCCGGATAAACATAAGCACTCTGCTGTACTGGAGTTGCGATCACACCGCCACCTATACGTAATTGCAAGCGTTCGGAAGCAATATATTCCAATCCTGCTTTGACGGATCCTGCTTTATCGTATTTTTTTGGAGAATGCGTATCTTGCAATACCGGCGTATTTTCTTTGTAATCGAAATCTAGCGCCTTATAGATGTCATAATTGATGATTGTTGCATCAAGAGCCATCTTCAATTTCTCCGAAATAGGGAAGGCAACGCCCGCGGCAAATGTGGATGGTAGCGGTAATTCAGCACTGAATTTGTTGCCCGCAGGGAAGTTGCTTGCTACCGATTCAGGCACGTCAAAATTTGCATCTCCATTTTTAAGTTTGGTGACGACTTTAGAGCGGTAACTTACCGATATAGCGAAGTCGTCTTCTAAGTTATAATGAATACCCACGTTATACCCCGTTCCAGTTCCGGTTCCTTTTAGGGTTGCCAGTCCGGCGTGACCGTCCGGATAGAATACCGGAACAGAATTTTCGAGGTCTACGGTACCAACGTTGTATACAAAACCACCCCCAACACTAAAATTTTCAGTCAGTTTGAAACTCAATGTGGGCTGAATATAGATTGCACGTAGCGAAAGGCTGACCAAACTGAATTTACCTACCCAATCTTTCCCCCAATCGACGGCCCCACCGTAAGGTGTGTATACTCCAATACCGGCTTTCCACCAGGAGTTTTTAGGGCCGAATGCAGCAAATAATGAAAAAGGAGTTGAAATCTGATTTCTAGTATGATAAACAACTGTACTGCCGACCTCTTGAAAGGCAGATTTGTACATCACGGCATTACCGGCAACTGAAATAGCGTTATGGTCCATTTTTGCTAAAGCACCCGGACTATAAAAAATGGAAGACTCATCTAAAAAGTAAGCAGAACCTGCTCCCCCCATTCCCACAGCTTTGGGACTTTGTAGATTCACTTGAGATCCTTGTGCAAACAGGAGTGACGGACTTGCACAAAGTATTGAAAATAGCAGTTTCTTCATACTAGTGTTTATTTTTGGTTAACATTCCTCTTTCAAATACAATGCTAACATAATAAATGTTTGACTAAAATTAATAAATGTTGTGTAATATTTTTTTTGCTCGTACCTTTAAGTGCAAGGATACTAAAAATTAAACGATCATATTATATGGCTACAATCACTTTTAAAGGCAATCCAGTAACCACGAAAGGCAGTTTACCACAGGTTGGCGAGCAAGCTCCTGATTTTAAATTAACTGCAGGCGATCTTTCCGATAAGTCTCTTACAGACTTCAAAGGAAAAAAAATTGTATTAAATATTTTTCCTAGTGTAGATACCGGAACTTGTGCCGCTTCCGTACGTGCATTTAATAAAGAGGCTTCTCAGTTGGATAACACTGTGGTGTTATGTATATCGAAAGATTTGCCTTTTGCACAAGGCCGCTTTTGTGCTGCAGAGGGGCTAAATAACGTAGTGACATTATCAGAGTATAAAGATTCAAACTTTTCAGATGCTTATCAATTGGCTATCGCTGATGGACCTTTGGCAGGTTTATTGAGCCGTGTTGTCATCACATTGGATGAAAATGGAAAAGTATTGTACGAAGAGCAAGTCGCAGAAATTGCTGATGAGCCAAACTATGCTGCAGCGATCGCATCGTTGAATTAAGTAGGATGAGAGTGAATAAAAAAAGCCTTTGCTTATGCAAAGGCTTTTTTAGTTAATGTATATTCGCTAACTATTACAAAGCGAACGTTTATTTCGTTTTCTCTAAAGCCTGTAAGATATCGTTGATGATATCTTGTTGATCTTCCAGACCCACAGACAGGCGGATACTGCCCGGTTTGATGCCCAGATTCAAACGTTCTTCTTCCGACAATTTTGAGTGTGTCGTTGAAGCTGGATGCGTTGCGATTGATCTTGAATCTCCTAAATTAGAGGTATATAAAATCATTTCCAAATGATCTACAAAGGCTTTTGCTCGCTCAAAACCACCTTTGACAACAAAGGTTACAATACCGCCACCAGCTTTCATTTGTTTCTTGGCCAGCTCATATTGTGGATGGCTTGGTAAAAATGGATATTTTACATCCTCAATTTCCGCATGATTTTCCAATGCCTCGGCCAAAGCCAATGCGTTAGAACAATGGCGATCCATACGGATGCCCAACGTGTCTAAACTTTTTGATATGATCCAGGCATTGAAAGGCGATAATGCGGGGCCTGTATGACGGATAAAGAACATCAATTTATCGATAAGCTCTTGTTTTCCGACAACAATACCGCCCAAAACACGACCCTGTCCATCCATATATTTGGTCGCCGAATGGATAACCAGGTCAAATCCATATTGAATCGGTTTCTGAAGATAAGGTGTGGCAAAGCAGTTGTCGATCGACAGAATGATATGAGGATATTTCTCCTTGAATTTACCCAACCATTCCAAATCAACCAATTCCAGACCTGGGTTGGATGGCGATTCTAAAAAGATGATTTTCGTATTCGGCTGAATTGCTTTTTCCCATTCTTCGGGATTAGCGGCGTCTACGTAAGTTGTTGTAACGCCCCAACGTGGGAATAGTTCCGTAAATAACTGATGTGTAGAACCGAATATTGCACGTGAAGAGACAATATGGTCTCCACTTTCGATAATTCCTGCAAAGGAGGCAAATACTGCTGCCATACCTGACGCAAAAGACAATCCTGCTTCTGCACCTTCAAGAATACAAACTTTGTTGATGAATTCTGAAGTATTTGGATTAGCATAGCGGGAATAAATCATTGCATCCTCTTCGCCAGCAAAGACCGCCCGACCTTGTTCAGCGCTGTCGAAGATAAAACTTGATGTAAGGTATAAAGGAGTCGAATGTTCGCGAAGTGCTGAACGATCGACCTGTTCACGTATGATTTTAGATTGATCTTGTTTCATGATGGGTAAAGTTACGAGATGAAATTTTTATATTCGTATAATTAGCAATGAAATAACCCATTTTATGAAAAAAATATGGCTTTTGCCTTGTACTATATTCCTAGTGCTTTGCTTTTCCTGTTCAAAGGACGAGGAAGGAACTTTTGACAAAGACCAATGCAAATTCCGATCTTGTATCTAGAGTCATCTACCGCTGAATTATTTATGTCTAACGTGAACGAAATGAAATTGAGTTATCGTGGGAAACAATTGGATCGCATTATAGGCGGATTTTTAGAGATACCTACCACGAACGGATTTGCCCCCTTTTTTACGGATAAGGTGTACTGGGACGTTCGTGTAAACGGAAATCGGATGATACTTGAAAAAAAGAGTTTTAATAAGGAACTTATATTTTCAGACAGACAGAAGTTATTATTTGAGGGCGGGAAAATTGTCGAACTTATCAATACATAGGTGATTTGCTAAAAGGGGAGTACAGCTACGTCGACGAGCAACTCAGGTCCTAAAAAACGTTCTATTTTAATTCAGCGAAGAACCTAGATAGCCTCGTTGTAAGTTATCCTAATTCAGCTTTTAAAACTGTTCAGATATTTAGTGACTATGATGCCAAGCCTAATGAGATCAAAGGAGTTATGGTGCTGGAAGAGTTTCTCCCCCGAGCCTTGTCGACAAACAATTATTTAAGAAAAAATACAGTTTCGATTTCTGAAACTGGCGAGCGGGTTCAAACTGGCGGGGCCGCATGTGCTGAACAATTGTTCTACTAGTGCCAAGTATTATTACAGCATTCATGTTTTGCATATTTTAATCAATCGATTGATTTGATCAAAAAATACGATTTGCCCCAGGAATACATCCTAATCGAGCTGAGCATCGCTCGGTTTTGTACGCAAATGTTACATACAGCATTTTGCAAAACTTCTTATCTTAGGGCTTTACAACCTAATTTTCTAGCACATAAATATAGACTATGTTGACAATCTTGTTATCCTCCATTTTACTTTCCAGCGGGCCTGTCGCCAAATCAGATACTTTAAAAGCTTACGGGGCCTTGCCAACCGAGCGTCAATTAAAGTGGCAGGAGATGGAAACGTATTGTTTGATTCATTATACGCCGACAACTTTCCAAAATAAGGAGTGGGGTTATGGTGATGCACAGCCCTCATTGTTTAATCCTTCGGCTTTTGATGCAAATCAAATTGCTAAGGCAGCGGCAGCGGGTGGTTTCAGGGGCTTAATTAGTGTGGCAAAACACCATGATGGATTCTGTTTGTGGCCAACCAAGACAACATCCTATAGTATCGCTTCCTCACCATGGGAAAATGGAAAAGGTGATATGGTCAAAGATTTTATGCAAGCGACCCATCGGAATGGGATGAAATTTGGTGTATATCTTTCTGCTTGGGACCGTCACGATGAACGTTACGGCACACCGGCCTATGCAGATGCCTACAGACAGCAACTGACCGAATTGATGAGCAATTATGGCTCTTTGTTTACCTCCTGGCATGATGGAGCAAATGGCGGCGATGGCTTTTATGGTGGCCATGAAGGGAAGCGTATCATCGATCGAACAACTTACTATGAGTGGCATGAGAAAACTTGGCCTATTGTACGAAAATTACAGCCTGAAGCGGTTATTTTCTCAGATATCGGTCCCGATATGCGTTGGGTGGGTAATGAAAAAGGATTTGCTGCTGAAACTTCATGGGCAACATTTACGCCGATTGGCTTAAACGGAAAAGTCGCTGTACCCGGAGCGACAGAATCACATAATGCCGAAACAGGTGACCGTAATGGTAAATATTGGATACCTGCTGAATGTGACGTGCCACAACGTCCGGGATGGTTTTATCATGAAGAACAAGATAGCCGTGTAAAAACACCAAATCAGCTTTTTGAGATCTATTTAAAATCCGTTGGAAGAGGAGCATGCATGAATCTTGGCTTAGCACCGATGCCTTCTGGTACATTACATGAGAATGATGTGAAGTCGCTGCAGGCTTTTGGGAAAAAAGTGAAGGAAACTTTCCGTACCAATTTAGCCAAAGGAGCGACCATCACGGCATCCAATGTCCGTAACGGTGATTCCAAATCCTATGGTACTTCATTTATTACCGATAACGACCGCTATAGCTATTGGGCAACAGACGATTCCAAAACATCGGCAACATTGGAAATAAAATTAAAATCCCCAGCGAAGTTCGACCTTATTCAGTTGAGAGAAAATATTAAGTTGGGACAACGTATCGATAGTGTTTCGATTGAACGTTGGGAAAATAACAGCTGGAAGCCTTTGGCCAAAGCAACAAGTATCGGCGCAAACCGCCTCATCAAACTCGAGCAACCTCAAACTGCAAGTAAATTACGTCTTCATGTTTATGCTCCGGTAGCAATCACGCTCAGTGATTTTGGACTGTTCAAGGAGTACAACGAACCCTTTGCATTTAATACCAAAGAGGTGAAAAAGCTGACTGGATTTAAGATTTCGACAGGTAGATCCAATAATAATGCTTATATATCTGACGGAAAACCAGGTACTTTTGCGACTGTTGCCGATCAAGGTGTAATCGTTGTCGCTACAGACAAACCTGTTTCTGGTATCGGCTTCCTTCCTCGTCAGGATGGAAAGAACATAGGGACACCAACACATTATAAAATATCAACCAGTACCGACGGAAAAACATGGACCCTTGTTAAAGAGGGCGAGTTTTCCAATATTAAGGCAAATCCAATTTTGCAACAGGTGTTTTTTGATACAAACAGTGCAACCAAGTTTATCAAATTTGAACCAAAACAATTTATCGACGGCAATGAATTGGCCATAGCGGAACTTGAATTGTATGGCAAATAAATTCTTAATGTTTATCGTGGTATGTATATGTCATACCACGTTGCTTTTTGCCCAACAAAATCCACTCGTACTTTGGTATAATAAGCCCGCGAAGGCTTGGGAAGAAACTCTGCCATTGGGAAATGGACTCATCGGCATGATGCCAGATGGAAATCCTAGTCAGGAAAAGATCGTGCTCAACGAGATCAGTATGTGGTCGGGCAGTCCAGAAGATCCCAATAATTATGAAGCCTACAAAAATGTTGAAGCCATTCAGGCACTGCTTAAAGCTGGTAAAAATGATGAAGCCGAAAAACTGGTCAATGAAACTTTTGTGACCAAAGGCAAGGGATCTGGTTTTGGTAATGGTGCAAAGGTTCCCTATGGCTGTTATCAGTTATTCGGTGACCTTTTGCTGGATTATAAATTGCCCGCGGGAACGATCGAAGAGTACAAGCGTTCCTTGGACTTAGCGACTGCCTCGGCACAAACTTCATTCAAGATAAACGGACAACAGTTCCAACGTCGTTATTATACTTCTTTTGACAATAATGTAGGTGTTATCCAATTGAGTCAACATAACGATGAGGTACAGCAGTTAGGCATATCATTCCAGCGGCAGGAAAATATTGACCGTTACACCTTGTTGGACGATGGGATTCTGATCGAGGGATTTTTGCCTGATGGAAAAGGAGGTAAAAATCTGAAATTCGTTGGATTAATTCAGGTTAAAGGTAAAAATCTGCAGATCAGCAAAAAGGATAAAACCTTAGAGGTGTCTGCAAAAGGTGGTCTCACGGTCTATTTCTCAGCAAGTACTTCCTATTATGGGAAGGATCCTTTACCTGTTGTCAAAGCGGCTGTTGCAGCCGCAAAAACTGCTGACGAACAGAAAATATATAAAAACCATCTTGCTGCCTATCAAAAAATCTTTAATCGGGTAAATCTTAATTTGTTTGGAAATAAGGCGAATAACGCTATCCCTACCAATGAACGGATTGCCAATTTCTATAAAAATCCAGTTCAGGACCCTGATCTGGCCACAATTTATTATCAGTATGGAAGGTATTTGAATATTTCAAGTGCTGCTCCTAAAAATACAAATTCTCTGCCGCCAAATCTGCAGGGACTATGGGCTAATCAGATCAATACACCTTGGAATGGTGACTATCATCTCAATATCAATGCACAGATGAATCATTGGGGCGTGGAGGTCAATAACCTGAGCGAATATCATAAGCCTTTTATTGAAATGATAAAGCGGATTGCAAAAACTGGCGAGCAGACAGCAAAGGCTTACTATAACGCACCGGGTTGGGTGGTCTATATGATGACGAATATCTGGGGGTATTCCGCTCCGGGTGAGCAGGCTTCCTGGGGAGCGAGTACGGCCTCAGGCTGGTTATGTAACCATCTCTGGGAACATTATCTGTTTACCGGGGATAAAAATTACCTCAAAGAGATTTATCCGATACTCAAAGGAGCGGCAGAGTTCTACGATCATACATTGGTTCAGGACCCTAAAACAGGATGGTGGGTCACTTCACCGTCGGTGTCGCCGGAAAATGCTTTCCGAATGGCCAATGGAAAAGTTGCTGCGGTTGTGATGGGACCTACCATTGATAACCAGATCGTACGGGAGTTATACCAGGCGGTGATCAAAGCTGATTCTATCCTTACGACGAACGATAGTTTTGCCGGCGCCTTGAAAGCGAAGCTGAAGGATATCCCTCCGCCTGTAGTTGTTAGCCCATCGGGGCGTGTGATGGAATGGCTCGAGGACTATCAGGAAGTTGAACCTAAACATCGACATGTATCACATTTATATGGTCTGTATCCCGCGGCATTTATCTCGCCACAGACGACACCTGAATGGGCTGACGCAGCACGTAAGACTTTAGCTGTACGTGGTGATGAAGGAACCGGCTGGTCTAGAGCATGGAAAATATTATTTTGGGCGAGATTACAGGATGGTGATCATGCACTCGAAATTCTAAGGCAGTTGCTTAAGCCCGCTTTTACCAATGAAACAACCTATCAGGGAGTCGGGGCAGGTACCTACCCTAATTTGTTCTGTGCGCATCCGCCTTTTCAGATAGACGGAAACTTTGGCGGTGCAGCCGGGATTGCCGAGATGTTGATACAGAGCCACAATGGTTATATCCATCTATTACCTGCGCTACCTAAAGCCTGGTCAAAGGGTGAAGTTAGCGGTCTCAAAACCAGAGGAAACTACACTGTGGATATGAAATGGGAGAATGGAAAGGTTTCCGACCTCCAGATTAAAGGTAAAAAAGGAAAGATTCGTCTATTTGAAAACGGAAACTATAAAGATTATGAAGTTCGTTAACTATTTTTGCTTGATTTCTGTGCTGGCCTTGGGGACGACAGCCTGTACACAAAAGTCCGAATCGGCGAAGACAGCCGCCTTGTTGAATAGCTTTAGCTATAAAATAACCGGAAAAACTTCCGCCGGGGACGGGACTCAGGTGAGCCTCGTCGATCACGATAATAAATTGCAGCAATTTGTAAAAACACAGGTTGCCAATGGGCAATTTGTTCTGGAAGGTGAATTGGCTATGGCCGGATTTTATGATATTCAGATAAAGGGTATGGAGCCCTATACGTTATTTGTCGAAGGCGGGAGTGAATATGATTTGAGTGAAAATCAGGGCAAGTTTACCTTGACAACCTCTTCACAGAATGCGAACGATTTTGTGCAGTTCAATGCAGCCTACCAAAAGCGTGAACAGGAGGAAAAAAATAAAACTGCAAATAAAAGTCAAAGGGTAAGGCAACTGGAGAGCCAGTTGCCTTCGATGGCTGCAAGAAATGACGGTTCCTATGAAAAAACAGTCGATGAAATACAGCGCTTAAGTGGCAATACAGCATTTAATCCACGCACACTATACGCCGATTTTATTCTCGATAGTACCCATCGTTCATCCTTGGTATTGCCTTATTTTTTTAAATACATCTCCTTGGATCAGACGAACTATAAAAAATTCGATGCCGCATTGCTGAGTTTTAATGCAGATTTACAGAAACATCCTTATTTTAAGTTTGCACGTGAAAAGGTCGATAAGGTGAAAGACTTCTATGAAAATATGCCTGTATTTCCTGCTATTAGCCCCATGAATGTAGAACGGGATAGTTTGAATTTGAAGGATTTTTCAAAAGCTAAAATGCTGATTGCCGCGTTTTGGAGAACTTCCAATACAAATAGTAAGGCGGATATAGAGATGTTACGGAAAAAAGAATCTCAGTTGAACGCTATGGGGGTAAGGGTTATCTATTTTTCGCTGGATAAGGATCTGGATAAATGGATCAAATCAAGTAAAGAGCTTGCCCTGGGCAAGCAGAGTTATTTTTTGAATTATAACGACCAAGCAACGATGGAAAATGATTTTGGTATAGATCGTACGCCAAGTTATCTATGGATAAATCCACGGACTTTCCAAATTTTATCCTTGAGTGGTGAGGACCCAGCGATGCCACAGTTTTTAGGGAAGGTAAAGGAATTTCTTGCTAAAAATTAACGATTATTGTCTTAAAAAATCTTACATTTGAATTAACTGTTTAATATTTGTTGTTTCAATACGTAATGAAAGTCGTTCAATTTACAGTTCCGGTAGTTTACCAAGGATCTATTTGTGTGCAGGAAGATATTCTGCCTTCATTCTATAGCAACTACCACCGACACAAGGAAATCCAGCTGACCTATATTTTGAAGGGGCGAGGAACCTTTATGATTGGCAACTTTACCCACAATTTTGAAGAGGACGAGATCTATATCGTTGATGCGGATGAACCGCATATGTTCAAAACAGGGGAGGATATAAAGGATGGTATTCATGCCATCCATATTTTTTTCGACTACGAACATTTTAAACCCTTTCTGGATTTTCCTGAATTCGATGATGTTAAGTATTTCCTGGAACACATCAACGTCAGTAAAAAATTGGATGCGGAGCATTCCGTCGCGTTGAAAGAAAAATTTGTACAGATTAACGTGAGTGCGGGCATAGATCGTCTCCTTTCGTTTGTGAAGCTGATTAATTTTTTAAGTAAAAAAGTAGATCAATGGACTTCGCTGTATACAGGTATTCCACAAAAGAAGTTCTCAGATGCCGAAGGATTGCGAATCAATGAAATATTCCAATATACTTTCCAGCATTTTGGAGACAAGATTTCCTTGGAAGATATAGCAGCGGTAGCACACATGACACCACACGCATTTTGCAAGTATTTTAAGAAACATACCCGGAAAACCTATGTGACCTTCCTCAATGAAATCCGGATTGAACGTGCCTGTAAAATGTTGATTGACGAATCTTCGGAAAGTGTTTCTAATATCGCTTTTAAAACAGGATTTAACAATGTTGTCAATTTCAATCGGGTGTTCAAGAAAATAACCAAACTGTCGCCGAGTGAATATGTACAGGAACATCGTATGCGCTACTAGGTTGTTTGGCGGATGTTACTATGCCGTTTAATGGAATAGTCTATGGAGATTTCCGAGCTATAACTGGATCCTCATACCGTTGATTTTTGGTGGGCTCCCCTCCACGGAAATCGGAAGAATGGTTTTGTTGACAATATCGGAGAAAGACTCGTCACTGTTAATTTTAAGAGCAATGACATCGCGATGCGCGAAATTGGACATTCCTTTGCCCAGCTTTCCGATGAGTATTGGACTGGTAATCCATATGCTATTGAGTCTGTAAACCGCTCGCAATCGGCAGATGCAAAGCAGGTCCACTGGAAATGCTGGCTTGGAAAAGACGGAGTTGGTATTTGGACAAAATTGATTAGCCAAAGAATATTCAGGTTAAAATCGACAAGAAGAAAAACACAGAACAATTGACAGTAAAGGATAAAGTCGATGCGCGTTATAGCTATATCTGGATGAATGAAGAAGGTAATCCGATCTATGAATGGGACGAATTTAATGGCGAGTATGTACGTCCAACAGGGATGAATAATGTGCTCAAAATGAAATTAACAACCTCTTCTGGAAAGATATACGTTCAAAAAATAGATAAAGAGACCACTGGCAAAAGTGAAAAAAGGATTGTAACTTTTTAGTTATACTATTGGAGTGAAATGATTTATAAGTTAATTTTAATCTGCCGGTTAATTAACTTATAAATCATTTATATTTATGAAAAGAAAATCCAAGTCAACTTGGGGAATTCTTTCATGTGTATTCATCCTGGTTTTAGCCGCAATGCCTTCGTGCAAAAAGCATGCAAAACTTCCCGATGAAAACGATGAAACAATTCATGCGGTAAAATTCAAAGTCAAGGATTTTGAAGCGATTGTTACTCCCCTAAAAAAACAATCAATCAAAGCAAAACGGGCTGCGCTAAGCGGAGCTGCTTCCGAAAACGAATTGCTGTACCACTGGACGTTTGATAGTAGCAACACTGTTCCTGAAGTCGCACTCGATGCCGCCGTTTCGATCGATTACAACAATGAAAAGACAGACTATGATTTCTTGGCTGGTTGGCCCGCAACGGGAAAAGCCGTTAGTTTTAAAGGGAGTAAAGAGATACTAGTCAAGATTCCTACTACAAGTATTCACTCGCTGGGTACTTGGACCTTTGATTGCAATAGTTCGAGTACAGGACCAAGGGCGCTGCTTTTGAGTTATTCGCTTGATAAGGGGAATAGTTTTTCCGCACTTTCAGACACAGTCAAGTATCCTTCTAATCTGTCTCTTTCATCTAAAGTTTCTGTAAGTGCTTCTTTGGCTGACATATCGCTTGGCAACAGTAAAGAGCTTTGGTTGAAAATCTCATTATTTGCGGGTAGCAGGGATGGAGGAGCGGGTTACAGTCCAACGACAGGTACCTTTAAGATGGACAACTTGATGATTTACGGACAAGTCAACCCGGCCGTTTTACCAAGCAAGTTTTACTATCATGTGTTCGATGCAAAATCGAAGGCCATGATCAAATCGGGAGTGCTTAATTCGCAGGAAACATTCGCTGTTGAATTGCCGATTGGAACTTATTACCTCAGTCTAATAGCTAAAAATTCAACATTACCGCTGATTATGGCAGAGGCTGTGGATTTTGAACATTTTTATGCTACCAATGCTTTTTCTGAACAATCTGCGGAGTTGTTTGCCGCTCGGGATACCTTTGAGGTTAAGGGGGCGTTAGAGCGGGTCCTAAACTTAAACCGGATCTACAGCGAGGTCAAGTTGACTTTTACAGACAGCGAAGATCTGAGCGCAATTGATAGTATTCAGGTAGAGCAACTTCATCCTGTATTTCATTATTATCCTTTTATGACGCGGAGTAGCGATCATTTCGATAAAAGTGTGTTGACGGTTGTCCCACATTTTACGGTGGCTAATCAAAGTTTTTCGTTCAACCAATTTATGGGCTATTATCTCGATAACAAGGCTATTAAATATCAGTTCCGAGTTTTCAAAGATGGCCAATTGCTACGTACGTTTGAATTGGGAAGTGAAATCCGAAATAATGTTCAAATACAGTTTAAGGGCAAATTGCTGGAGACCGCCAATGGGAATCTGGGATTTCAGGTCGTGAAGAACGAACAGTGGGACGACAATATTGTGATAGAATACTAGCACAGTTGTTGTACTTAGCATCTAGCCGCCCTACATCTATTAAAAACAAAAAGGTGTCCAGCAATGGACACCTTTTCTGTTATAGCGATTCGACTATATTAATTTTTTAAGTAGGGTGTTCCAACCAGCCAAGTCATTCAATATTTTTTCAAGGTCGGCAATGGCAACACGTTCCTGTGCCATCGTATCACGGTGACGGATGGTTACGGTGTTGTCTTCCAATGAATCGTAATCGACTGTGATACAGATTGGTGTTCCGATTGCATCTTGACGACGGTAACGTTTTCCAATGGCATCTTTTTCGTCATATTGAACGTTGTAATCCAATTTTAGTGTATTTAGGATCTCACGTGCTTTTTCTGGTAAACCATCTTTTTTGGTCAATGGTAAAATTGCAGCTTTTACCGGTGCCAATGCTGGTGGAAATTTCAATACAACGCGCGAATCTTGTTTTTCTGCTGTAGAAAGATCTTCTGTTACCAAAGAGTTACATAATACAGTTAAGAAAAGGCGGTCCAATCCGATTGAAGTTTCAATGACATATGGAATGTAGTTTTGATTGATCTCCGGATCAAAATATTGCATTTTCTTTTTAGAAAATTCCTGATGTTGTTTCAAGTCAAAATCTGTACGGGAGTGGATACCCTCAACTTCTTTGAATCCGAATGGGAAGTTGAATTCAATATCAACTGCAGCATTTGCGTAATGCGCTAATTTATCGTGGTCGTGGTAACGGTAGTTTGATGAATCGAAGCCCAATGCCAAATGCCATTTCAAGCGTGTCTCTTTCCATTTGTTATACCATTCCAATTCAGTACCCGGGCGGCAGAAAAATTGCATTTCCATTTGCTCGAATTCGCGCATACGCATGATAAACTGGCGGGCAATTACTTCGTTACGGAAAGCTTTACCAATTTGGGCGATACCAAAAGGAATTTTCATACGTCCTGTCTTTTGAACGTTCAGGAAGTTGACGAAAATACCTTGTGCGGTTTCAGGACGAAGGTAAACCTGATCAGCTCCATCTGCCATAGCACCCATTTGGGTTGCAAACATCAAATTAAATTGACGTACTTCAGTCCAATTTTTGGTGCCTGAAACCGGACATACGATATTATGTTCTTCAATGATGGTTTTCAGTCCAGCTAAATCGTCTGCATTCAATGCGGTATTCAAAGCGTCTAATAGGGCAGCAGCTTCAGCTGTCTTACCATCTGCCTCATAACGTGCAATCTTATCTTCGATCAATTGATCGGCACGGTAACGTTTTTTTGAATCCTTATTGTCGATCATTGGGTCGTTAAAACCATCAACGTGACCAGATGCTTTCCATGTTGTTGGGTGCATGAAAATTGCGGCATCAATACCAACAATGTTTTCGTGCAATTGCACCATGGATTTCCACCAATAAGTCTTTAGGTTGTTTTTTAATTCCGAACCCAATTGACCATAATCGTAGACGGCACTTAATCCGTCATATATTTCGCTCGATTGAAATACAAAACCGTATTCCTTCGCGTGTGATACTACACTTTTGAAAAAGTCGTCTGTCTGTTTGCTCATAAGTGGCAAATATAGATATTAGTTTTAGATTTTAGATATAAGATTCTTGATAAGAGGTATTCTTTAAATGCCTAAATCACGGATCTGCTGGGACGCATTTTTGTTATCTACTTTTTTGATGATATGTTGGATAATGCCATCTGCATCAATCACAAAAGTGGTACGTGCTGTGCCCATATACTTTTTGCCATACATGTTCTTTTCGACCCATACACCATAGGCCTCTACAAGGCTCTTGTCTTCATCTACAAGCAGCTGAAAAGGAAGCTCATGTTTGCTGATGAATTTTTGGTGCGATGCTTCGCTGTCCACACTTACGCCTATGATTTCAAAACCATCTTTTTTCAAAGACTGATAATTGTCTCTGAAATTACAGGCTTCCGTGGTGCAACCTGGTGTATTGTCTTTTGGATAAAAATATAAAATAACTTTTTTCCCTTTAAAATCTGAAAGATGGACTGTTTCACCATGTTGATTTTTTGCACTGAAATCCGGTGCTTTCTGTCCTATTTCTAGTGTTGCCATATTACATTGTATTTAGTCGATTAAGATACGAAATTATAACAATAAATCTATCCGATGGTATGCTTAAGCATTTTGGTTAACGTGCCTGCTGCTACTCGTGAAGTCGACAACTTGGTTCTCGCCAAGTAATTTGATAAAAGATCTGTCGGCTGGTACAGTGAGGATAATTTTTTAGAAAATCAATTGTTCTATCGACACATAAATTACTATTTTTAAAAAAACATGGAAATGGAACTATCATCTTTTGAAAAACAGATCAATAGTACGATTTTACAGCGAGGTAAAGTCTACTACCAAAAAGGACAGGTTGAATCTCTTGGAGAAACAGAAGATGGTGTATGGGGTGCAGTGGTAGCAGGGTCGGACGATTATTTTGTAGAGATTGAAATTAGCAAAAAAGGATCAGTAGGAGATTATGGATGTGACTGTCCCTACGATGGCGATTTGTGCAAGCACGTGGTTGCTGTCTTGTATGCTATACGGGATGAAAAAGCGATTGCTCCTGAGGATGTACCTAAAACTACCAAGAAAAAAACAAAACTATCCTTTCAAAAACTACTGGACAATATCAGTAGCGACGAGCTGAAAGCATTTATTGTCCAGTACAGCAAAAAGGACAGTAGCTTTAAATCTGATTTGGAACTATTCTTTGTAGAAAAAGATGAAAACTTTGACATAGAAAAGCAAATAAAGGATCAGATTAGGAAAGCGATCAAGACCTACAGCAAACACGAATTTATCGATTATGGTTCAAGTGGTAAGCTAGCACGGGAATTACAAAAAATTCTGATGCAAGGTCAATATTATCTATCCAAAAATAACATCCTAAACGGTAGCTTGTTATGCATGGCGTATATACAGGAAGTCATGCCAGTGATTACTTACGCCGACGATAGCAATGGATCTATAGGAGATGCTATCGATAGTGGTATATCCTTATTGACAGATATTGCGGTGCAGTCCCCCGTCGATTTGAAAGAAAAGATTGCTGCGTATTTGAATAAAGAGCTGCAACAGGATCTGTACTTTGACTATGGCGATTTCGGATATGATATGACAGATCTTTATGCGCAGCTATGTCTGGATTTAAGTAAAATAGATGATTTTCTGCACTTTGCCGATGTGGCTATTCATAAAGCTCGTTTAGACCGTTATGATTACCGTAGTAGTTTTTTTATACAGATTAAAGCCTCCATCCTTCAAAAAGGAAACAGGAAAGAAGAGGTACAGCAATTGATAGAACAACAAATCCATTTGCCACAAATGAGGAAGGTTCAGGTCGAAAAAGCTATTGAAAACGAGCGCTTTGAAGAGGCCAAGGAATTGCTGGTTGAAGGAATACGACTAGCGGAAGAAGCACAGCATCCTCGTGTAATAAGGGACTGGGAAGAAACCCTTTTTCATATTGCCGTTCTGCAAAATGACATTCCAATGGTGCGCTCTTTTACAGAAAAATTCGCTATAGGTTACTCTTTTAGCAGCCACTATTACAACCAGTGGAAAAACACCTATACCTCAGAAGAATGGAGAAGTGTCATTAACGACAAAATCAACTCGATTCGCGCAAAATCAACCGGAGAAAAGAGTTCCTATTCGAAACACCAAGACTACTGGCTTTTGAACGAAATAGGTCCTATCTATATTGAAGAGAATATGTTCGACCAATTACTTGCACTGGTGCAACGGCAGACCGATCTGGAAACCATACTAAACTATCATGAGCATTTATATAAATTGTATCCTGCGGAACTTATGAAATTGTACTCATCCCTATTGGATCAACATGCTGAGTCTGCCAATAAACGTAATGCCTACCAACGATTGATGGACATCGTATTCGCTATATTTAAAGATATACCTTCTGGTAGGGAAACACTCTTGGCCCAAATGCTTCACTGGAAAATGATCTACAGGCACCGTCCTGCGATGATGGATGAATTAACGAATATACTGGACAAAATCAATGCACAGGGGGAGTAGATGAATACATGTTCATCTAGGCCCCGATATCTGCATTTTGGTTAACTTGCTTGATTAAGCTCATGAGTTTGACAACATTGTTTTCGTCAAATAATCCGATAACCCCGCTGTCATCTAGCTCCGTAAAAGGAGGTTCCATGAGATCGGCGGTTTCTAGATAACCGTTGGTTACGAAATAACGTATTACAGTGTCCATAAACTTGATCTGCTTGGCCGAAAGGTTAGCTTCACCAATAAAATTTGTGAAATGAGCCTGTATAGCCTCTTGATCCAAGCCGATAATGGACCGAATAAAAGTTCCTAGCGGCTGATCACCAAATTCTTTTATAAACTCTTCCTTGGACCCCAGTGCCTCCGCTACGAGGTATTGTTCTAACTGCTGTAATTCGAAAGCATTGATCGGTTGATTTTTATGCAATTTGTCGATCACAAGATGATGCTTATTCTTTTTGATAAAGGCGGTTACTCGATCTTTATAACCTTGTAGATTTTTAAAATTTGCGATAATATCATACCCGATAATTTCTTCCTTTAAAAGATTATCATCAAGCTTTGTATAAATAGGTTTAATGTTATTCTCCTCTTTGAGCAAGTGTATTAGATCTCGAATTTCCTTTCGTAGATTTTCAATTTTTGATACTGATGCATCTTGCCAAAAATCTATGGAGGCCATCTCTCTTATGACGATTTCTTTAGCAGCGACAGCAGGTACATTTCGCTTTTTTAATAGTCTCTTTCCTATATCCATAAAGTTCTGGATAAGGACGGTCTGCCGCGGAGATTTATTAATCATTGCTCCTTGCAGTTTATAACTATTTAGATCGAATCGTTTAGCCATTTCATCTATGTCTTCAGTGTAAGGAATAAGATGAGACAGTTCCGTTTCTATAGCAATGATAGCAGATTTATTGAGGTTGTCCCACTTGCTTCTATCTGCAAATTGATGCACTACAGCGAGATGCTTTCTGACCTCATACCGAGCTGTATCCAGCTGCGCTACTTTGGCATGTAGTTGATTGATATATTCCTTTGCTAAAGCTAAATCTTGGTTATTGGCATCCATATTCTCCTGAATAAGGTTAGCAACATGTAATTGTTCCAGAAACAACAGTTGACTTAAAGGTCTTTGGGTATTCGTTTGATAACCGTCCGGATTCTCCTGAAAGAACTCAAGGTTTCGGCAGTAGTCAAATAGTAGGAAGAATTTTTTATCCTCATGGGGTCCAAATAAATCACGACGTAAACGAGTACCCCTTCCTACCATTTGCCAAAACTTAGCATATGATTTTACCGGTTTAAAAAATATGAGATTCAGTACGCTAGGTGCATCGACTCCTGTATCCATCATATCGACCGAAATAGCAATCTGAGGTTCTAGTTCTTCTTTGTCATAACAGAACTTTTCAAGTAAATCTTGCGCTTTGTCATTGTAATTGTCAATGACCCGGCAAAAGTTGCCTCCATATTCGGGATAGTTTTTGTTAAATCGCTCTTCGATAAAAACAGCATGACGATGGTTTCTGGCAAAAATAATCGTTTTGCCGACCTTATCGCCAGAAGCTACTTTTAACCCATTATTCATGAGGTGATCCAAAACAAGATCTACTGTAGGTTCATTAAATAAAAAAGAATTAATCTGAGACGCTCCAACTTCAAATTCCTGAAGGGCTTCATCAGATACCGCTGTCAATCCCAACTTTTCCTCTAATTCGGCCTTATCCTCATCGCTTAAATCTTTGTATTTCACGCCATCCCTTACCATCTGTACAGGGACAGCATACGAGCGTGGCGGTACTAAAAAGCCGTCGTTTACGGCAGTATCTAATTCGTAGGCAAAAGTGGGTATATCATCCTCTAATTGAAAAAATGAATACGTATTTTTATCAAGATCTTTTTTGGGTGTAGCCGTTAACCCAATCAATAAACCATCAAAGTAATCGAAGATAGATTGGTATTTTTGATAAATGGAGCGGTGTGCTTCATCGATGAAAATAGCATCAAAGTGACCTACACCATAATCCCGACTATCGCCCTCCATTTGGTTGTTGATAAGGTTCATCATGGTTGGATAAGTCGAAAAAACAATTCTGGTATGACCTGTTTCTTTTTCTTTGGTCAGATCTACTGCTGACAAGTGAGGCAAATGCTCCTTAAACGCATTTTTAGCCTGTGTAACCAACGCATTTCTATCTGCTAGGAAAAGTATCCGTTTGGCCCAATTGGACTTAGTAAGCATATCCACAATGGCAGCAGCAGTACGTGTTTTACCTGAGCCCGTTGCCATCACCAATAAAGCACGACGATTTGTTCCTCTCAGTTTATCATTCTTCACCGTTACGAAATGCTCCGAAAGTCGCTGTATTGCCTCTAGCTGGTAATATCTCCCCGCGATGGCAGCATTTACTTCAAATTTCCTGATATCCTTTCGCGATTCCCGTCTTTTGATCAATGTTTGTAACTCCGATTTGCTGTAGAAACCGTAAATCTGTCGGGGCGGATAAAACTGATCATCCCATATATACGTTTCATACCCATTGGAGTAAAAAATAATAGGGCGCTGGCCGGTATTTTTTTCTAGACAATCCGCATAAAGTGTGGCCTGGTGTTGACCCTTATGTACATCGTGAAGCGTACTTTTAGCTTCAACAATCGCTAGTGGTTTGGCATCATCGTTCCAAAGGACATAGTCGATGTATCCTTTGCCAGAAGGATTCGTTGATAAAGGCATTCCACTTACTTCAAACTCCAGATCGCGGGGTTTTTGTAGGTTGTCCCATCCAGCTTCTCTCAGATAAAGATCGATGAGCAAGCGACGTGTCTCCAGCTCAGTTATGAGCATAGGCGGCGCTGGTAAAGCGGCGATAACTTGTTCTCGTTCTTCCTTTCTGTTGGCGAGTAGCGATTGTACTTCTTCCAACTGTTTGCGCAACACTTCATTCTGCAGTAAAGCCTTTTGTTTTTCTTTGTAGGCTTCATCTGCAAGCTTTTGAGCCTCTTGATAAGATTGATTTAGTTCTTTAACTTTTTTTACGTTGATATCATCGACCAGACCACGAGGGATTAGATTCTCATCGAATTGTGCTTCTCCCGGAAATCTTTTGGCGTATAATTTTGCTATCCAATGTAAAAAGTTGTACATGCATTTGAGTACATGTAAGGCCTCTGTATCTTTAATTGTTTTTACGGTATTCCCTTTTCCTGCGTGCGAAGCAATATTGCCTAACAAACGAACAGTATTCAATTCTTCACGCACAGAGGACCTTATGTTTTCACGGAATGAGTCCGTATGCAGCAGACTATTGATCGATTTGTCAAATGGCATTTCAAAATCCGAGTCATTTTCGTAAAGCCAAAAAAGCGACATCTCTAAGGTAGAGCGGCATAGCATCGCCGCAAAACGCGGTGCTGTAAAAGTATGCTGTTCTGCCTGTGTGATTTCTTGGTAAATAAGAGGAAACTCTTCCGCTAAAAAGTCAAAATTTGATACCATTTATTTCTACTCAATTTTCTATCTATATTAATATGGTTTTATCGCTACATGAAAGGATACCTATGGAAGATACATTAATTATCCTTAAATCATTAAGAAAATGCCGGAAACTTTATTTTCTTTTCAAGTTCTTCACGCCACTCATCCTGATGTGCCATTGTTTCATTGATTTTGTCACGATAGTATACCTGATACCAACTCTGTTTATGAAAGCCTTTAATCGCCTTAAAAATACGCTCGGAATGAATCATCAGCTTCTTAAAAAACTCCTCTTTCGGTTCACGATGATTGTTCAAGATCTGACTTAGAGACACAGGTGTAATATCCAAATCTTGTGCAAACTGTTGTTGTTTTTCGTAGATGGTATTAATATATGTATTTAAAAATGACGTAAATTGATGTTGCACATCACTTTCAGCGGAGTTCAAGTACTCGTCAATTTGTAGTTTTAGCTGCATCAATTTTGCGCGCATTATATCCTGTTCGGACGTTCTAGCCATCCTATCCTTTCTCGCCTGCATTAACAGTTGAGCATCATTTTGTTTTTCCTCCTGCGAATTATACCTCGCGTCTACGCCATATTCGACCGTATTCAAAAGCGTTGTTTTTTTAGTTGTCATGGTCATAAAGTTCAATTAATTCAAAAATCTCCGGAACCTCTAAACTAAGTGTCACTCCGGTAATATTCATTTTATATTTATCGATATAATGCTGTGCGATCTGGGTTTTGGGTCGTAATGAAATACAGGCCCATTCACCAAAATCACGTACTGCAAGTTTGGCCACGTATGCCAATAAGTTGCCAATAATTCTGTCGTATATTTTAGCTGCCCCCACATTTTCTACCGATGCGGTTAATAACCTCACATGGATCCGCATCTCATCTGGGATTCTTTCAAAAGAAATCAAGCCCAATATATCGTCTTTCCCTTTAATCGTCAATTTGAATATTTCAAAAGAAGCTTCCTCATTCCAATCAAAGAAATACCTGTTGACAGGTAAGTTTTTGAAATCGCTCTTTTGAACCGGAGCAATTTCGATTAAATGGGACTGACTTGTAGCGACTTCGATAATATTCACAATACGAATATAACTAAAAAAGTTTACATTATCTGTAAACTTTTTGTTCTAATATTGGATAAAAATGAAAGGAGACTAACTTACCAACTCACCTTTGAATGCTTTCTGCAATAAGGACTGAAAAAGCTCCTCGGATTTCTGTGCATTGGTTTGCGCTTTGAGCTGGTTGATCAACTCTATTTTTTTAGCGAAGGCTTCTTGGAGGTGGAGAGGGGGATTAATTATTTCATAATTTTTAATCAAACCAGCATTAAGGTTAGGTTGATTTCCTCCTCTGCCTAAACTCCTCAAGTCTTCATAATTTTGCTTTAATAATTCGAATAAATAAGCATAATTCATTTTTTTTGAGGGAGATATAACAGCGCAAGCTTGATTCGTTGCGGCATCAATACCAAGAATACCGATCTGCCCTCTTGTCTTCCCCTGTCCATACATTGCAATAATTATCGACCCTTTAGGGTAAATTCTACAACTGGAAGACTTTAAAGCTTCTTCGGATATTTTTTCGTCTGTCTCTAAGATCGTTGTACCCCTAACTTCACCAGTTTTTACCCAGGGAATATTGCCAACATAAAAACTATCATTTGATCTGCTAGGGGTACTACCGGAAGAAACATTTGATAGGTCAGCTATCTTTATCACCTCCCAACCCTTCTCATTTCTAACCGGATCGCCGAACATATCGATAAAGATAGCTTGCGCAAGTTCGTCGTATTTGGTTTGTAGGTCTTTGTCTTTGCGACGTAACTCATCCGCCATGTCCAAGATCGTAGCTATTTTTTCTTGAATAGGTAACGGGGGGAGCGGGACTAAGGTATTATCAAAATTTCCTTTCGTAATATGTTTCATGGTAGCACCATGTACTTGAGATTTTAAGTCATCTAAAACATATTGAATAAGGTATATAAAAAAAGACTTATTAATTTCTTTTTTATTAAAAACTACTTTAAAAATATGTTGATTTAACCAACCATCAGACTTATTCCAAGTGTACACTCCAAGCGTAGCAGACCATGAAATCAGTATATCACCTTTGGTTATTTTGTACTTATTATCAAGTTGTCCTTTATAATAATTAGTTTCTGATGATGATTTTGTTAAATTTTGAATCCTAATTATTTCATGTCCCTCACTGGACCAATCAGAGGGCTTAAATGCGTAACCATTAATAAATGTTGCTAGTTCCCCTAACTTAACTTTCTCCCACATATTACAACAGCCCTTTCAATTCGTTTAACAATACCTGTCTCTCCCGATCAATCTCCGCTATCCGTTCAAGGATTACCGCTGGCTTTTCATAGCTCACGTCTTCATACACGACCTCTTTATAGCGGTTGATACTCAAATCATACCCATTATTGCGGATTTCTTGGGCTGGTACGAAGAATGACTGATTCGTACGTGTACGATCTTGTTCGTTAGCTTGGTTATGGTATCGTGTGATAATATCTGGGATATCATTGGTCGCAATAGCATTGCGCTTGTCGTCCAAGCTATAACCATCGGCTTTCATATCGTAATACCAAACCTTGTCAGTACCGCCCGAATTGGTCTTGGTAAAGATCAGAATTGCGGTACTTACCCCTGCATAAGGTTTAAATACCCCCGAAGGCATGGAGATCACAGCTTGCAACTGTTGATTGTCCACCAATTCTTTGCGAATGGCTTTGTGCGCAGTGGATGATCCAAATAAAACGCCATCAGGAACGATCACAGCAGCACGCCCCCCAAGGGTCATCATGCGTAGCATCAGACTCAAGAAAAGAATCTCGGTTTTCTTCGTATTTGTCATTTGGAGCAAGGAGCTCTCAACATCATTTGCATTCAGCGCGCCCTTAAATGGCGGATTGGCTAAGATAAGGGAATATTGTGAACTGATGCCATTGCGCTCAGCTAAGGCAGAACCTGAAAAAAGTACGGGATTCTCAATGCCGTGCAACTGCAAATTCATCGAAGCTATGCGCAACATGGAGGGATCGATTTCCATTCCATTGAACATATTGCCGTAATAGTGCTCACGGAAGGTTTTATCGAGCAGCCAATCTTCATGCGTTTCTTGGATGTACTCAGCAGCGTTCACCAAGAAACCTGCAGTACCCATTGCCGGATCACAGATGGTATCGTCTTGTTGGGGTTGCATCAGCTCCACCATCATGCGGATGATATGCCGCGGTGTCCGGAACTGCCCATTGGTACCTGCCTCGGCAATTTTACTTAGCATATACTCGTATAGATCACCTTTCGTATCTCTGTTACTCAACGGTAATTTGTCGATCTGTTGTACTACGCTATCTAACAGACTTGGACTCTCTATCATGAAAGTTGCACCTTTCATGTACTGCGAAAATTTACCTCCTGCAGTACCAAGCGTACGCATAAAGTCAAATGCCGTCAGGTTCTCTAGATCTGTTTGTGGTATGCGAAAGATATCCATCATGCGCTCAGGATCTAGTTCTTTAAAATAAGACCAACGTAGTGGCTTCTGCTCTTCAGTGTAGATATCTGCTTTTTTTGAGCTTCCCAATAATTGTTTTTCTTTGTCAATCGTAATCTGCCTATCATCCAATTGTTTTAAGAAAATCAGATAGGTAAATTGTTCAATAACGGTCAAGGGGTTAGAAATTCCTCCTGTCCAGAAGTCATTCCATATTTTATCTATTTGGGATTTTATTTCTCCGGTAATCATCAGTATTGGGGTAATTTGTTTTTTTTGCTCTGTAAAGGTAAAGATTTGTTTTTGTTCTTTATTTCCTAAAAGTTTGTATGCGGCCTTTTAAGACTGAATTTTATATTCTAATTCTAAAAGTGATTGCGAATCCAATAAAATAGATATATCAGTAATATCTCCAATAAAAACAGAATTGTCTTCAATAAGATTCGCTGCTATTCGGAATTCATTTTGGTATTCAAATGTCTTTTGCTTTTGAAAGATTTCATATTTGCCATCAAACATTGGGCAATTGTCATAATATGAGACATGATCCATATCATAATTTGATTCCATTTTTCCAATCAATCTTTCTAAGAACTCCAATGGCTTGGTGATTATTAAAGCACTTTCACCAAATTTCAGCATTTTGCTGTCAATTTTATACGTATCGTCAATCACATTTGGAATGGCATATAAACAGTAGAGATGGCTGTATTTATTCTGAAAGAGATTTAACTTCATTTCAGGGATATTTATTGTAACATCCTTTTGATCCTTGCTTTTGAATCGTATAGAGCCAGACCCCGAAAATCTTCTTTCCAACCCTTCTAAAGAATCTCTTCTATAAAAATCCGTTTGGTCTAAGTCAATATCTTCTTTCTCTTGCGTTCTATACCCTTCGAACATTCCAAAATAGACCTGTCCCAATTGTTGTAATTTAACCAAATCTTCTTTTCTCCCTATTTTTATTAGAATTGGAGGAACCTTAATTGTTTTGTTCATACTGCTTTTTTTATGATATAAAACTAAAAGGAAACTATGCAGTAGATGTGCATAGATGTTGTCTGGCTTAGCAGGCTATCCAATAAGGTTTGATATTGAGCGATGTGGTTTCATCCTAATAATATTGCTTCACGCTTTCTTCGAGCTTTGCACGAATTATCGCTCTTACCTCTGTCGGCTCCAAAACCTCCACAGCAGGACCAAAACCTAGTACTTGAGCATAAAACTCATAATTAGGAATAATCTCCAGTTGCAAGATGATATATTCCGAGCCGCGTTCGATAACAGTCTGTGAAGGATGTAAAGGCTTCGATTCAATATATGGCCATAGCGACTTATTCACTTTGATTTTGACAAACTGACAAGCGCCGCCAATAGGTTTACTAACGCCTATTATATCTTCGAAGTACGCTTCATGCGTGTCCTTCTGAAGACTAAATGCGATACCTTCGGCTGACTCAAACGTAATCATACGATCCAGCGCTAGACTGGTCCAAGTATCAAAGCCGTCCCGCTGGCCAAAGAGAAACCATCGCTTGTTATATTGTTTCAGAAAATATGGATGTATTAAAAAATCTTCTTCTTTATCTTGATTGAACGATTTGTACCGTACGGTCAATACTTGTTTTTGCTGTATGAATTTTAGCAAATCTCCCAAAAGATGGAGATTTTTAAGGTATTCATTTTGGTCAAAAAAGATGCATTCGTCCAGATCCTCCAATTGAAAACTCTTTTTGAGTTTCAACGCCAGTTCTTGGACAAAATCAAATTGGGGCAAACCTTTAAATCTTCCTAACATATCCAGCGTCATTTTTAGTAAATCAGCTTCCACGGGATTGATTTGTTGCATGCCGATCGAATATCCTCCGTCGGCATAACGGTAGTAGGTCTTTTTCCCATCTTTAAAAGATGCTATGGGGGCTCGGAAACCTGTCTCACTACGCATAAAATCGATGTCTTTCAAAATTTGTCTGCGAGAGATAGAGGAGTTCCTGCCAGTATAGTCCATTAAAGCTGCCGAGACATATTCGATAAGGTCATCGATAAAAAATTTCCGGCCTTTGTTGGAAAAACACCTGTCCAAGGCTTCGTAACGTATAATTGCATGTTTGTTGGTGGCCATCACAAATTTATTGGTCTATAACAAAGATAAGGCTTTTCTATGCATTGTATGTGCATAGAAGATCGTAAACCAGTGAACATACAGTGCACACGACCTTATTTACTTTGTAGCAAGTTTATTCATTCAATAATTACATTTCCTACGGTAACCCGTAATGTTGAGTGAAATGAACTGGATATGTTTGCCAAAATTATTTAACTATGTATAAATTACTACTTTCAGGATTATTGATCTTATCGCTGAGCGCTTGCCAAAGTTATAAATATGGCAGTGAGGGCCCCACAGAAAAGAGCAACCTGACCATGGGGGTGGTCAAAAGCCGAATCATCAAAGGTGAAACAACACAAGACGAAATCCTCAAACTATTTGGATCGCCAAATCTTGTTTCCAAAAATAAATCAAACCGTGAAGTCTGGAGCTACAACAAGATGTCAGTCGAACAAAAAGCGGGATCAACAGATTTTTTTGCTGGTCAACGTGCGAGCCAAAGCAGCAGCAGTAGATCTTTTGATCTGATCATTACGTTTGATGAAAAAGATATTGTTGCAGATTATTCCGTTATATCTACCGCATTTTAACCTTAAAACACACAAAAATGAAAAAAATTATTACATTATTATGTATTGCCATCCTATTTGGCTCATGTGCTACAAAAATGGTTACCAAATCACCTACAGAAGTAAAGATGATGACCACAAAGCAATTGGAATCTAATCAAGAACTCGTATTCAAGTCAGTAATCAGTCTACTACATTCCGAAAGCTATATCATTGATCGCGCCGATAAAGAAACAGGATTGATCAACGCCAGCAAAAGAATTGAAAATAAAAATGCGGCCTCCCAGCGTTTTTGGACGGGTGTATCCAAAGATGCCAATACTTCCAAAGCGATGTTTTATATAGAACCGATAAATGATGAAGTAACGGAAGTCAAGATTACCATGTACGAAGGGTCTGAGTCTAGCCGCAACGGTTACTGGGGTCAGGTGAATAAAGATACAAAAGAACAAATGATCTATGAGCCGCAGGTCTACCAAACCTGGTTCCAAAGCCTACAAGCGGAAATCGAACGTCGCAAAGCATTGGGTAGATAAATTGTCGTTAACAATATTATTCACTTAGATTTATAAATGAATAGTCATAAAAAAGGGATGTTCATTCTTGCAGAACATCCCTTTTTTATAATTTTTATACGACGGAGTACTATTTTCCTTCCTTCAATTTTTTTACTTCATTGGTAAGGTCCAACACCGCCTGGCTCAATGCTGCAATGGATTGTGTCTTCGCTCGATCCTCCTCAATAAATTTTTCAAGCAATGCGACCAGCTTATCTGATCCATCATTGTTAAATGTTGGTTGGGAATGTTGACTAGAGTTGGTTGAGTGATCGTTAAATGTATGTGAATGCTGTATATTATAAATTACATTCTCATCCTTAAAAGATTGAACAAATTCAGCTGTTACCCCCAATGCAGTAGCCAGCTCTTCTAAAAGCGGCTCATCGAGTGCGACCATATTTTCAAAGTCCGAAATCCGTTGCTGCGAGTACTTGTTGCGGCAAAGCTGACCGAAAGCCTCCTGCTTAATTCCCTGAATCTCACGGATGCGTTTAATATTGTGACCGATATGCATGGTTTCGTTTTTTTCTTTAAAAATAGTATTCATAATCTAGCAAAATTAGAGGGTGGTTTTTTACCGGTAAATCGGTGGAATACCACACCCTAAAATAATAAGTAATGCAATAACTTTGCCTTTAAAGTTACGAATTATTATTGTAACGAACAGCAACCGCTGAATGCTCTTTGACCTATTGGTATTGAAAGAAATTTTATAAGATCAATAAAAATTAAAAATAATGAGGCTGCTTGATAAGGCTTCTTGTCCAAATATACACAACTGAGGCCGTTCCTTGCTAATAAGGAAACTTTATAACGTATGCATAAAGTGGCTGTCTTACGTCTGCTACATATAAGAATAGCTGACCGTTTGTGACACCGCAGGTTGAAAGTGATTTCAAGTACAAAATCTATATTATGCACAACTAGTTTCTCACGCGCTCAACACTACTAAAAGTATATACAATAGGTGGGCTTGCTCTTGATATAAACTTACACAATTGGCGTTCGCTTACTCGTTTTCCGTAGCATATCAATAATTCGTATACACAAAGGTGGGCGCTCGCTTTAAATCTGTTTAATAAGAAATATATCAATACCAATTTTGTCAATGTGCTATTCAGCTTTAATATACCTATCATAAGATCAAGGTTTCCCGAGAAATCCGTCAGAGCCGGTCGAGATCTGTAAAAGTGATAAACCAATTAAACATGGATTATGGAAAAAGGAACTTTGACGCAAGAAGACGAGGAACTCATGGGGCAATACGGCGAATACAGACAGATTAAAAAGGGAGCTTTGCTCCACAGAGAGGGAATGGTAGCAAACTATGCATCAACTCAAAGACTCACCCCAGAAACGCTACGAAGATTTTGTGTCAAATTACCCCAATATCTACAATCGCATTCCGCTTTATATGATCGCTTCTTACCTAGGTATTTCAAGAAAAACACTGACAAGGGTTAGGGGCGGGAAATAATTAGTCACTTTATCACCATCTACACTCCTGATAAAAAGGTTTATCAAAATAATGATGATAAAAAAGGCTAAATTAACCGTAGTTCAGTTAGCCTCTTCTTACAACGTTGACAATAAAAAACCTTATGGATTGGTAGACCACAAACTGAATTCTTTTACAAAAGCACGTTTTGGCAATTTCAGATGGTGTACGACTAGGGTCGCCAAATCTTCCGGCTGTAATACTTTTTCTTCGTTTCCATCGGTGAAGTTGGCGTTCACCGTCATATCTGTGGCAATGGTACTCGGGTTGATGGTCGATACACGAATGTTGGACTTGCGGCCTTCTTGCATCACACTCTCGGTAAGATTGATCACCGCTGCTTTTGATGCTCCGTAGGCACTCATTTTTGCAGAACCTTTCAAACCTGAGGTAGATGCTATGTTAATGATATCACCACCATTGTTTTTGACCATCTCCGGGAATACCTCGTGGATCATATAATACGTTCCAAATACATTTATTTTGAAAGCTTGCTCCCATTGCTCAACTGGCAATTCGTTGATACCTCCTACAGCCAAAACTCCGGCACTATTAATAAGAATATCAATAGTTTCAAAAGTTTCCAAAATACTTTTTACCGTGTCTTGCACACCTGTATAATCTGAGACATCCAAGGCATAAGTTTGCACTTTTACATCGCTGTTAATGGCGCTGATTTCAGCAGCTACCCGTAACAAATCTTTTTCTGTACGACCTGCCAGAGCGATATTGACCCCTTCTTTTGCCAATTCCAAAGCCATCGCTTTACCTAACCCTTTACCAGCACCTGTGATAAGGGCATTCTTATTTTTTAAATCTTGCATATTTCTATTTTATATATCGCAAAATTCTGTTTTTATTTTATTATAAACGACTATTGAGTATTAAAATGTAAATTTGTTCCGTAATAATGAACAAAACATGATACAGTCGCTCGAGAAGCTATTTCTCATTATGGATTATATGGTACAAAACGGTAATCGGGTGCGTATACAAGATATTGCATCAGGTTTGGATATGAAAAAATCTACGGTACATAATTTTGTTAAAACCTTGGTGCAGATGGGCTATGCAGATCAAGAGGAACTTTCTACCCGATATTACCTCACAGGCAAAATGCATCACCTCATCCCAACGGAATATTCTACCGCTACACTGAAGACAGACTATCGTCCTATCGTAGAAAAAATAACCGAACTCACCGGTGAAACCGCTTATCTAACCATACAGCTAGGATCCTATATGCGGCACGAACTAAAAAGCGATCCCAAACGCTCTGTACGTATAAGTCTAGAAGTAGGTAAAGAAATGGATGTAATGAATTCGGCTTTGGGCAATGTTTTTATGGCACATTCACCGAGTTTGACCAAACAATTAATGGTTAATCTCATCGAGCCAGAACAAATCAAATTGCAAAAGCAACTCGATAATGTAATAGAAAAAGGCTATGCTGAAGATTATGAACGTTTGGAAAAAGAGATGAATTGCGTAGCGGTACCAATTTATAGTAATAATAAATTATTGGCAGCAATTGGTATTTCAGGCCCATCGTATCGTTTTGGAACTAAAGAAATGCAACAGGGAATACAGATCATTCAATCATTATTAAAGAATAAGGTATCTTAATCTACACGATAATCGTTCTATAGCGTGTAGATGGAATGCATCATGCTTATTGTACTGTGACAATTAAAAATGTAACATTGATTATTGTTGAGTAAAGGAAAAGAGTCCTCGCCAATTCCAGGACTCTTTTCCTTTACTCATTTTATCATTTCCCTTTTGTTTGAACCAAAAATCGAAAATTGCAATTAATGTAGCAGATCAGGTCGGACAAATGTTGTAAGTTTGAAATTAGCTGTTAACGCGATGTGGAGAATGAAGCCTCGTAGACCTTCAAATTCCCTTTGTTGTCTTTCACTTCAAGTTTAAAGTCGTGTCTGCCACTGCTGAGTTCCGGTTCGAAGTCATGCCAGATATGTCTTGTTTTAGGGTCATATTTCATTAAAGCCCATTTCCCGTCAATATAAGCGTCAAAAGTAGCTATACCCGATAGATTGTCACTGATGGTAAAATCGATGGAGCGTTGATTGGAAACATTCTTGCCGTCGGTCAGGTTACGCGCAGTGATATTTGGTGCAATGGTATCGACAGCGATGTAAAAACCACCAAATTCGCGTACGTTGGCTACCACCCAGCCGTTCTCATATTGACCACCTTGTGCTCCGCCATCAGAAGAAACAATCAAGGCTTTGTCATAAAGATTTTCAGACAAGCTGTAGTCTGGTTTGATCATGAGCTTATAATATCCGAACACCGGTGTATAAGCGTTGTGGATATAGTGCATTGCCGAGTAGCCTTTTGCAGGTTTTGCTCCCTGCGAATAATTGAAGTAAAGGTCGTCATACAATATGTTTTTACCCATGTAAATACGCGCATTTTCCGCCTCATATTTGTTTTCATCGGCATAGTGAAACATTTTAAGCCCCTTCGCATTTGGGCGGCTGATGGAAAGTGAAGGGTTATTCTGCACCTTAAAATTCAATTCGCTCGTATTCCCTTGAACATCCTTGACCACATATTTTATCTCATGCACCTCATTGTCTTTCAACGTGATTTTACCGAGGTTATCCAAGTTTTTGAAGATGTTGATCGGATTGTTAGGATCTTTGAAGCTCTTTTGCACGCGTACCCCTGACTTTTTTAAATAAGGGTAGTCTACGTAGGACTGTATCGCACGGGTCTGATCAAAAGGAATGGATTCGAACAGTACCGTGCTGATGTTTCTATTATCTAAAAATAGTTCAATCGAATATACACCATATGTAAAAGAGATTCCTCTCCGTTTATCAACGGTGTTGATTCCCAATCCAAAGGTACCATTCACAGAGATAGGGGCGTTTGTTGCTAAACTATAATTGCCGCTACCAACAGATCTGATGGTTTGATGCCTGCGGGGCGTATTTTCATCAAACAGTTCGGAACCCAAATCGTAGACCGTCATACCGCGGATAATCGGTTTGACACCGTCTGGAAACAACAGTCCAAACAATTGCGGATTGAGCGGCAATTGTGCTTTTGTATCCCGGATTTCGAAATGAAGATGTGGGCCAGCTGAACCACCGGTATTGCCCGAATTTGCAATAAACTCACCTTTTTTCACCGGGACCTGATTTGGTTTGAGGAATACATCGACATCAAAACGTTTCTGCTTGTACTGCTCATCTTTGATGATTTTAGCAAGATCTGAATTGAAACTCTCTAGGTGCATGTATACCGAGGTGTAACCATTGGGGTGATCAATGTAAACATAATTACCACCACCACCTATCTGTACCCTGACGCGGGATACAAAACCTTCCGCCGCTGCATGCACAGGAATATTGATGCGTTGTTGTGTGCGGTAATCGTCTCCGCCATGAAAATGCGTCGCGCGCAATTCGCCAAACGATCCCGAAGCCTGTGGAGGAATATCCATGGGGCGTACAAAATAATTTTGTGGATAATTGCGACTTTTGATAATATCTTGCCCTTGGCTTAGGCCTGCCGTACAAGTGAGGAAGGCCAGTAATGCTATTCTTTTTGTTGTCATAAGATGTCCGAGCTTATTTAATTTTACAGCTAAACATCTTCTGTTCGCCGATGAAACCTTCCAATAAATCGCCGATGGCTACAGATCCGACACCAACTGGAGTTCCGGTGTAAATGAGGTCACCTTTGCGGAGGGTAATAAATTTGGAGGTATATACAATCAGATCTTCGTAGGAAAATATCATATCCTTGGTATTTCCCTGCTGGACTGTTTGTCCATTTTGCTGCAGGGAGAACTCAATCGAGTTCACATCTGCAAGCTCTCCTTTAGGAATCAAGTTGCTGATCACTGCAGAATGGTCAAATGCTTTTGCCAATTCCCAGGGAAGGCTTTTCGCTTTAAGTTCCTGCTGTACATCTCTGGCGGTGAAGTCAATGCCCAGACCAATGGCATCATAATACGTTGACGCAAATTTGGGCGTGACATGCTTTCCTTCTTTACAGACCCGGAGGACAACTTCGGTTTCGAACTGAATGTTTTTGGAGAATTCGGGGTAATAGAAATCTTTGTTATCCTTTAATACCGCAGTATCGGGTTTTAAAAATATAATGGGATTTTCTGGGACTGGATTATTGAGTTCTTTCGCGTGGTCGATGTAATTGCGACCGATTGCAATTATTTTCATGATATAAATTTTTAAGGCAATGAAGCTTTCAGATTTCTTGGCAAGCGCTTTAGCTCGACGTTCATCGCGAGGATGTTTGAAGCCAGATCCAAAGATGGCTCCGCTTTTTATGTGAGCGTCTTACACGTGGCGGAGACATATAACTTCCATGAAGATCATATGACTATCTTCCTAAAGCTTGTTGCGGACTTATACCCAGTAAACCTGTGTTTTCGCTTGCCACAACAAACTTAGCAAATGTCCGATGGTTATCCAAAAATGAAGAGAAGCAAGTCCATTTTAATTTAAATTAAGATTGCTATTTATATAGGTTTTAGTTAGGTTTTGTTTAGGTTTTAGTTAGGTATAGTATAGGTTATAGCTAACTAAAACCTATAGTATACCTAATCTAATACTAGTTCATACCTAATTTAATTCAAACATTAATACAGATCGATTGTTAAGAGATCATTGTTAAGATGATAATTAAACAAAAAACTTAAAATATGGCTATATTAGAAGATGGGCCCAATGGTGGCTTTCGAGGTAAAGTTGGATCGATATATGGATACAATCGTATGGGGCAATGGATTATTCGGGGTGCAAGGAGGAAAAGTAGTAAACCTCCGACTGAAGCTCAGCGATTACATCGCCAAAAAATGAAGGCTGTCGGAAAATTTTGTGCAGAGAACAAAGCTGTCTTTGATTTTGGCTATGAGTTAAAAAAAGAAAATGGATCTAAATATGGTGCATTTCAGCTTGCGCAAAAGCATGTTTTCAATGATGTGTTGGCTTTTGATACTGACTATAATCCCGTCGTGAATTTTGAAAATTTGAACGTGTTTGTGGGGGATTTAATACCGCCTGAGGGTACTAAGGTGAGTGTGAGTGAAGGACGTATATTTTTGGAATGGATACCAAACCCAGCGTATGATGATGAAATTTATAAGTTAAATCTAGCATTTGTTAGCTTAAATGATTTCTGCTCGTTAAAACCAGCAGTTGCATCTGCTAAGGATGGTCAATGTTTCGTCAATGTACCAGTTGAATTAAATCAGAAAGCTGATTATCATGTCTACATCGGGTTTTGGGATACCTATCATGGTGCATTCTCAAATTCGACCTATTGTGGCGTCATTTAATAGGATTTTTCCACCTACTTGTGTATCTTTAACACTATGAATAAAATACAGGCGGTATTGTTCGATCTAGACGGTACGTTAATTGATTCGGAATATTTCTATTTCAAAAATTGGGCACCTATATTAAAACAGGAATTTAACCTTCAGATCAGCTATGAAGATTGGATTCGCGATTTTGCTGGACATACTTTAGCACATAATGTCAAGCGTCTTACCGAGGACTATGGCTACGACGTGACGGAAGAACATATGTGGAAGCGTACACGTGCGGCTTATGCCGATTCTAACATGAGCGATATTGAATTGATGCCTGGAGCACGAGAAATTTTAGCTTTTTTGAAAGCAGAAGATATCCGTATTGGGCTTGTGACCTCGAGTTATAGAAGCACAGTCGATACTGTTTTGGGCAAGCACGAGCTTTTGGATTATTTTGAGTTTTTTGTCACGCGTGAGTGTGTGGAGCTGCCAAAACCCAATCCGGAACCTTATCGTTTGGCATTGACACATCTGGGTCTACCAGCCGACCGCTGTGTGGCTATTGAGGATACGTCAACAGGAAGTACATCGGCATTGGGAGCAGGGACACAGTTGATTGCAGTTACGAAGCAAGAGGTAGAACGTGCTAGACTAACAGCTGTTGATAACATTGTGGAAAACTTATCTGAGGCGAAAGCCCTGTTGGCGCAATGGATTTGAGGGTTGTAAAATAATTTAATCGTTTTAGCATTTGTATTTTTAGTCGGATATATGTAATATTACCGAATTGTAAAGGGAACTCTGATTATGAACCGTAGAACCGCAATAAAGCAATTTTTCATTATAGCTGGCGGACTGACAATTTTGTCGTCCTGTCTGAATGATGGAGGTGCATCAATTGTATTAAATAAGCTGAAGATTTCGGCGGAAGATGAGCAATTTTTGGGCGATCTGGCTAACATCCTGATTCCGAAATCGGATACACCGGGAGGAAAGGATCTGAACCTGCATCTTTTCGTCATCAAAATGGTGGATGACTGTGAGTCGCCAGAAAATCAGGCTAAATTTGTCGCTGGTTTCAACAAATTGCGAAAACAGTTGAATTTAAAAAATAACAAAGAGACTGAGACCACTTTGGCGGGGTTAAAAGACCAAACCGACGAGAAGGCTTTTTTTGAGACCTTCAAATCGCGTGCAATTCAGGGGTATATGAACTCAGAATACGTGATGAAGAATAAGGTGATTTATAAACTTATTCCGGGTCCGTACAATGGTGCGGTAAAAGTTAAGGCATAAATAGCACATGGCAAATCTAAATATTGACAGTGAAAAAAACAGAACCTACGATGCGATCGTGATCGGTTCGGGAATTAGTGGCGGTTGGTCCGCAAAAGAGTTGTGCGAGAAGGGCTTGAAAACATTGGTTTTGGAACGCGGACGTGATGTGCAACATATCAAGGATTACCCAACCACCAATATGATGCCTTGGGAGTTTGAACATCGGAATGAAATGCCTTTCAAAGTAAAAGAAGAAAATCCGATTGTCAGCAAATGTTATGCATTCCATGAAGATGCAGCCCATTTTTTTGTAAAAGACAAGGAACACCCTTATATTCAAGAGAAACCTTTTGACTGGATCAGAGGCTATCAAGTTGGCGGCAAGTCGTTATTATGGGCGAGACAGACGCAACGTTGGTCTGACTTTGATTTCGAAGGGCCAGCGAGAGATGGTTTTGCCGTAGATTGGCCGATACGTTATGCTGATTTAGCACCTTGGTATGCTTATGTCGAAAAATTTGCTGGGATTGCAGGTAATCACGATGGACTTCCTGAATTGCCTGACGGTGAGTTTTTGCCAGGGTACCCCTTAAATATTGTCGAGAAGTATTTTAAAGAAAGCGTCCAAAAGAAATTTCCGGAGCGCAAAGTGATTTCAGCACGTTGTGCACACCTATCAAAACCAAATCAGATTCACATCGAACAAGGACGTGTACAGTGTCAGAATCGCGTACTTTGTCAGCGAGGATGTCCTTTTGGTGGATATTTCAGTTCCAATGCAACGACAATTCCTTGGGCGGCCAAAACCGGAAATATGACGCTACGTCCATTTTCGGTTGTTCATTCGATTCTCTATGATGAACAAAAGGGAAAGGCAGTGGGTGTACGTGTTATTGATACCAATACAAAAGAGGAAATTGATTTTTATGCCAAACTGATTTTTGTCAATGCGGCTGCAATCAATACGAATTTGATCTTATTGAATTCTAAATCGAACCGTTTTCCAAATGGTTTGGGTAATGATAGTGGTGTGCTCGGAAAATATGTTGCCTTTCACAACTATAGTGCACGCATTTATGCAGAGTATGAAGGGATGTTGGATTTTACGGCCGAAGGGCGGAATCCCGCAGGTGGAGGCTATATTCCACGTTTCAGAAACTTGCACAAACAGGAAACGGACTTTTTAAGGGGCTATGCTGCCGGTTTCGGAGCTTCGCGTAGTAAAGAGTCGGATCGTTCGGGTTTAGGGCTAGATCTGAAGAACAATTTGTTGAATCCTAAATTAGGTGTTTGGCAGGTTGGATCTCACATGATGGGTGAAACGATACCAAAAGAATCAGGAATGGTTTCATTGGATAGCAGTAAGAAAGATGACTGGGGTATTCCATTGTTAAAAATTGCTGTCGATTATGATGAGAATGATGAAAAAATGAAAAAGGATTACATCGCTGTCATGACGGAGATGTTTACGGATGCTGGCTTCACAAACATTCGCCCGGATTCACACTGGCAGGCTCCAGGTTTGGATATCCATGAAATGGGCGGTGCACGTATGGGGCACGACCCGAAAACTTCGGTATTGAATAAATGGAATCAGATGCATGCTGTGAAAAACGTTTTTGTCACAGACGGTGCAAGTATGACCTCGACATCAACACAAAATCCTTCATTGACCTATATGGCATTTTCGGCACGATCTGTCGATTATGCGATTAGCGAGATGAAGAAAGGAAATATTTAGTTTACCGGGGAAAGGTTTTGAAAATAAATCTTTCCTTTGTAAAATTAAAGTGCTATCTTTCCACCCGAATAGCACGTTAAAACCAAGAAAGAATAACCAAAAAGGAAAACAATAACGAATAAACAATTAATGAACCAATAAGTAATCAAAAAAAAGCAATTAAAAAACCAAAATAGGAAACCAAAAAATTTTACAACAAAAGCAAAAGCGATTTAGCAGACTTTATTGCAGATTCTATGCGGCAATAATACCATAGACATTTGAACCCAAACGTTTTCTGTTAAGTGAAAGCAATGGAATATAGCAGGCAATTTTAAGAAAGCAGATCGATTTTAAAACGATTAATTAAGGGAAACTAAATTAAACTAGACGTTCTAAGTATCTTTTTGCTAAAACGTTTTTATAAACCAAATCACTATTAATATGAGCAAAGTTGACGTAAAATCACTTGCGCAGCTTGGGAAAAAATCAAAGTTATTTTTCTCATTGGCTGTCATTGCTGGTACTTTCCAACAAGTCAATGCCGCGGTCGGAACTTCAGCCAATTACGATGGAAAATCCTTCGTAAAAGAAGTAAACCATGTGCAGCAGCAAGTTAAAGGACGTTTTTTTTAAAAATAAATGATTAATAATTCATAGGGTTTAATCTATTACGATAGAAATGAGGCTCACGTATTCGTATTAATTTTTTAAAAACTAATTAAACATGATCGTTTTAGTTTTGATCAGCTAAACGTTTTATAAACCAAAATCACTAGTTATATGAGCAGAATCGATTTAGAATCATTTGCCCGCTTAACGAAAAATACCAAGCTGTTTTTTTCGTTGGCTATTATCGCAGGGACGATACATCAGGCAAATGCGCATGTCATCGCCAAGAGGGAAGATCCAAAAGAGACCTTTACCCATAAGGTCGCTAAGTTTCAGGGTTTAATTAAAGGAAAGGTACAGGATGCAAAGACTGGAGAAGGGATCTCCGGTGTTTCGGTTACCGTCAAGGGATCAGCAAAAGGTACAACATCGGATGGCCAAGGTAATTTTGCCCTGCAAGCCAAGATAGGAGATGTCCTGGTCGTTTCGTCCATTGGTTATCGAACAAACGAAGTCAAAGTAATAGGAAATGCCCCGATTGATATTCGACTATCCGCGACAGAAGACCAATTGGAGGAGGTTATTGTTGTCGGTTATGGTACGCAAAAGAAAAGTGAAGTGACTTCAGCAGTGGCCTCTGTAAAAGAAAAGGATTTCAATCAAGGTGGTATGCGCAACCCAATGGATCTGGTGCAAGGTAAAGTTGCCGGGCTAAACGTGACGAGAACCCAGGGCAGTAATCCAAATGCTGGTTCAGATATCCAATTGCGGGGTATGGCCTCCATGAAAGGCGGAAACTCCCCGCTGATTGTCATTGATGGCATTCCTGGTGGAAATCTAGATTTGATCAAGCAAGGAGATATTGAATCCATAGACGTGTTAAAGGACGGATCTGCAGCGGCTATTTATGGGACGCGGGGTAATGGTGGTGTAATTTTAGTAACCACTAAAAAAGGCAAATCTGGAGAACCACGATTTGAATATTATACCTATGGTCAACATGAGTCTGTCGCAAAGAAACCTTCGATGCTGAGTGCGCAGCAATTTAGAGATTATGTGGTCAACGGACAGAATAAACCTGATCTTGACCTTGGCGCTTCAACAGATTTGTATGACGAATTGATCAATAAAGGTAATTTCTCAACATTCCATAATTTTGTTGCCAGCGGTGGTGGCGATAAATCCAACTACCGTGCTTCAATTAACTATGAAAATGCCGAAGGCATTGCTAAACAGAATGGACGTCAGCAATTTGGCGGTCGTGTCAATTTTTCGCAAACTGGATTAAAAGATCGATTGACTTTCTCCGGTAATATTGCTGCCAATTTCAATAAAGCAGATCTTTTGGGTGGAAAACCGGAATATTTCGAACAGGCAATCCAGCGCAATCCAACTGCTCCACTATACAATCCCGATGGAAGTTTCTACCAAACCCAGGGGTATAATAATTTTAATCCGTTGGATCGTATGGCCAACCGTGTAGATCAACGCAATCAGGAAACTTTTTCGGGAGACGCCCGTATGAAACTCAAGATTATAGAACCATTGAGCATCTCAGCCTTCGGATCCTATCTTAGAAATAATTGGAACGATCGTCAATATCGGTCGATCAAAGATTGGGACCAACGCCAAAATTCTGAGTATCAGGGTATGGGCTATGCCTGGAAAAGAAATGAGTTAAATTGGTCCAAGACCTTTGAAACCACAATTGATTACAACCAAACATTCAACGACAAGCATAATATAACGGGTTTACTCGGTTACAGTTTTCAATATAATGGTTATGAGCGATTTGAGATGTCCAATAATGGTTTTACAACAGACGCTTTTCAAGACTGGAATATGGGAAGTGGTACGGCTCTGACAAATACAAAACTTCCGCGACCATCGATGGGCTCATTTAAGGAAGACAATAAACTGATTGCCTTTTTTGGACGGGTAAATTATAATTATGACCAAAAGTATTTTGTGAGTGCAATTCTCCGTCGGGAGGGCTCCTCACGATTTGGTGCTAATCATAAATGGGGTAATTTCCCGGCGATTTCTGCGGGATGGACCATTACCAATGAAGACTTTTTCTCCAATAAAGAGCTTGTCAACAATCTGAAGCTCCGTGTAGGGTATGGGGTAACCGGTAATCAGGGTTTCCCGAATTACAATTCATTGATCTTGTTGGGAACAGGCGGGGTATATCCGCAGGATGGCATCTATTATCAAACGTATGGACCGACACAGAACCCCAATCCAGACTTAAAATGGGAACAAAAAGCCGAATTGAATATCGGGCTTGATTTTGGTTTGTGGAATAACCGACTAACAGGATCTCTGGATGTCTATAATCGTAAAACCAAAGATTTATTATACCAATATAAGGCGCAACAGCCAGCCTATGTGAGTACAAACATTTGGTACAATGTAGGCGAGGTTTCGAATAAAGGTGTTGAATTGCAATTGTCTGGAGTTCCAATTCAAAAAGAAGATTTTAAATGGACGGTGGATTTTGCGGGAAGCTATCAAAAGAATAAACTCGTTACCATGTCCAATGATATCTTTAAGAGTAATTGGATGACTTTTGGCGGTCTGCCCTCTCCAGGTAATCTTGGAGATGCCATTCGTCTTGAAGAAGGCGGTGAAATTGGTTCCTTCTATGGAAAACGTTATGCGGGTCTGAATGATGCTGGAGAATGGCTCTTCTATAAAGCTGACGGCTCCAAGGCTACCATTGCGGATATAAATGATAATGATCGCGCCTATATTGGAAATGGTGTTCCCAAATTCAATGCGTCGCTAGGTAACCGGTTTGCCTATAAGGGCTTCGATCTGACCGTATTTTTCAGAGGGAAATTTAAGTATGATATTTTAAATACAGCGGATATGTTCTTTGGTAATCAAAAATGGTTGCCTAATAATGTTTTCGAAAGTGCTTTTACTAAACATGCCGACCTTAAACAGGATCCACAGTATTCGGATTACTACCTTGAGAATGGAAGTTTTGTGAAACTGGATAATATTACATTGGGATATAACTTTAAACTAAAGACTGATTATATCAAAAGTCTATATGTATATGCGACAGGGAGAAATATCGCAACCATGACCAAATATACGGGGATTGATCCAGAGTTGCAGGATACAGGTTTTGAAGCAGGGATTGATTCGCGCAGTTTCTATCCAAGAACAAGATCTTGGACAATTGGTTTAAATGTTGGATTTTAAAATAGTAAGGTTATGAAAAAAACAAATAAATATTTATTCGCCATTCTGAGCACTGTTACCTTAGGTATCTCTTTTAGTTCCTGCACCAAGTTGGATGAGACAGTGTATAGTAAGATCAAGGATGATAATTTTTATAAGAATAAACGGGAGGTTATGCAAGCTGCGCTCCGCCCTTTTACACATATGCAGGCCTGGCTTGCACCTACAGGTGGAAATGGCTTTTATTATCATTCCGAATTAAGTGCCGATCAGGTGGCCTGGCCGCAAAAGGGACGCCATGGATATGACGGTGGAGACCATATCCGGCAGCACTATCATACCTGGACAAGCAATGAAAGCCGAATGCGTGGGGCCTGGGAGTTGATGTGGGGCGGCGTTGGCTATGTCAATAATGCTATTCAGGATATTGAGAAACTTGATATCGCTAAAATTGCGGATCTGACAGAGGATGAACGCACGCAAATACTTGTGCAATTAAAAGTAATGCGGGCATTTCACTACATTAAGATAATGGATCTTTGGGGCAACGTTCCTATCGTGACAAAGGTAGCCGATCCTATTAACCCCGAAACCAAACCGAGAACAGAGGTTTTTGCATTTGTGCAGAAGGAGCTGGAAGAAAATGTGGATAAGTTGCCTAAAACCTCGGCCAGTAATATCGGTCAGGTATCTATGGCTGCGGGTTATGCCATGCTGGCTGAACTCTATCTCAATGCCGAAAAATGGTCGGGTAAGGCAATGAATGATGAATGTATCGCTGCTTGTGATAAGATTATTTCCGGACAGGCTGGCGGCATTGGAGGGGCTCCCAAATTGAGCCCTGATTTGAATGCATTGTTCAGTAATACCAATTCGGCGAATCCGGAATCCTTATTTCAATTTCAATATAGCAGACAGGCGGGGTTTACATTCAATTGGTCGGGATTCTATATGAGTTATGACTATATGAAGGAAGTGCTCAAAGTTGGTTACGGTGGATGGAATGCATTTGTTGTTATCCCTACCGCATTTAATGCCTATGCTGAAAATGACTTGCGGAAGAAAGAATGGTTTTTGTTTGGACCACAATATAAATACGGCACCACTACACCTGTATTGGGAACGGAAGAGTATTCAGGTAAACCGCTGGTGTTTGTCAATTCGATCCGCAGAGAAAGCGAAGGTGATAAAACTTCAGAAGGTGGTATGACAAAAGGAGAAGAGAATTCTGGAGCTCGATTTAATAAATATAAATCAGGTACCTTGGACGATGCCAACTACTGGGAGAATGATTATATTATTTATCGTTTAACGGAGATCTATTTCGATAAAGCTGAAGCACTTATGCGTAAGAATGGTGGAAAAGCCAGTAGTGAGGCTGTGGAGTTGGTCAATGAATCCAGAAAAAGAGCATTTAGTAAGGCTGACTGGCCTATGGCGCAGTATACTGTCGCTACATTGACGCTGGATGAATTACTTGCGGAACGGGGACGTGAATTTATTTTTGAAGGAAAGCGCCGGACAGATCTAATCCGATTCGGAAAATATATATCCGGATCTTGGTGGGATCATAAAGCTACGAACGATAAGAATAAAGAACTATATGCGGTACCGATGGATCAATTGGCAATCAATCCCAATTTAAAACAAAACCCTGGTTATTAATGTTCAGGAATAGTAGATGCCGCATAGGTATCTACTATTCTTTTACCTAAAACACATGAAAAGATATTTTACGTTGTTTCTTCTGAACTTTATTGGTGTAACCTTATTTGCACAGAAAAATAATTTTCAGAACTATGCTATCCAAACTTTAGATAGCATCTATAGCAAGTTTGGAAATACCAAGAATCAGCTCTTGGCTGAAAAATATCCCTTTGATGAAAACTTCAAAGCTGATTATTTGGATAATAATCAACAGGCAGCACAGCAAAAGAAATATGCTTATCTATGGCCTTTCTCGGGTAGTTTCTCGGCTGTAAATACCTTGATGGAATTACCAAAAACAAAAAAGGCATTTCAGTTCATACTTGACAAAAAAGTCCTGATGGGGTTACAGGAATATAGAGATGAAAGTAGGTCGCCTATTGGCTATGCTTCTTATTTAAATACAGCTCCTCCCTCGGATCGTTTTTATGACGATAATATCTGGTTGGGTATCGATTTTACAGATAGCTATATCCATACAAAAAAAATAAACTACCTGACTTCGGCCAAAGAGATCTGGAATTTTGTAAAGAGTGGGGAGGATGATAAATTAGGCGGTGGCGTTTATTGGTGTGAACAGAAAAAGGAATCTAAAAATACGTGTTCGAATGCACCAGCAAGTGTATTTGCACTGAAGTTATTTATGGCAACCAATGATAGGTACTATCTGGAAGAAGGGGAGCGTCTTTATGAATGGACAAAAAGAAATCTTCAGGATCCCGAAGATAAGTTGTATTGGGACAATATGCAGCTCAATGGAAAGATTGGAAAAGCTAAGTTTTCGTACAACGCCGGACAAATGTTGCAGGCGGCAGCCTTGCTTTATAAACTAACGAAAAATAAGCAGTACCTTGAAGATGCGCAACAGCTGGCTGAGGCTTGCCTGGGATATTTTTTTGAGAAAAGTGGCGAACTGAGTTTTCCAAAACTAAAAAATAGCAATTTATGGTTTCATGCGGTAATGATGCGCGGTTATATGGAGCTTGCTGCGGTGAATGGCAACCAAAAGTATCTTGCAATTTTTTATGAAAACCTTGAATTTGCCTGGAAGCATATGCGCGACAAAGAAGGGCTTTTCAGCCCAGACTGGACTTTGAAGGATCAACATCAATCGAAGTGGCTCCTTGATCAATGTGCTTTTGTCGAGATGTATGCACGGTTGGCAAAAGCTGGGTACTGATCCCTTATTATCTGCGTGACTTGTAAAATATGATGTTGATCTAGCATGTGAGCGATTCATTGGATAGGCGGGAGATCAGGTTATTTGATTGATAACAAAGTCGTTCAAAAGGTCATTAATACCAAAGATGATGATGAAGCGGCTTTGAATACCACCGTGGACATTATAAAGAAAGAGAAACCGACCATTACTTTTGTGCATTTCGATCAACCTGATGGTGTAGGGCACAATATTGGACATAATACCCCGGAATACTATGCCGAGCTAAAACAGGTCGACAGACGCATAGGCACTTTGCAGCAGGCGGTAAAAGATGCGGGAATAGCTGATGAAACAATTTTTGTTATTGCTGCGGATCACGGTGGCACAGGAAAAGGACACGGTGGTAAATCGCTGGCGGAGGTGGAGATTCCCTGGGTAATGACCGGACCTGGTGTACCCAAAGGGAAAGAAATTAAGGAAACTTTGATGATTTATGATATCGCGCCTACGTTAACTTGGTTGCTTGGTGCACCGCTTGATGCCGCTTGGCGCGGAAAGGCGATCAAAGCATTCCAACAATAGTTGTTGCCCGTCAAACAAAAAGCCCCAAAGAAAACTCTTTGGGGCTTTTTGTTTGACAAATTGTCAATATTATATATCTACGACCACATCCATTTTAAAATCATCATCTTTTAGATGAACAATTTCCGTTGCTTTTTCGTAGTTAGTTGATTTCTTGGAGAAGAAGTCATGTTGTGTCGTTTCAGTATTCAATCCATTCAATACGATTGGGTTGACTTGTTTTACTTCGAAGATCGGATCAAAGCCCAAATTCATCAATGCTTTGTTGGCATTGTAACGAACATATTCTTTTACCTCTGCAGTTAAACCAACTTCAGTGTAGATCTCTTCTGTATATTTCAGCTCATTTTCATACAAATTGTAAAGCAAGGCCAGGAAACGAGCTTTTACCTGATCTTGATTTTTTAATTTTTTGAATTGATCTTGGGCTATTAATCCAACGAATACACCGTGGATAGATTCGTCTGCGATAATTTTCTTAATGATATCGGCAGAAGCAACCATTTCGCCCTGTCCACATAACCATAATGGCAAGAAGAATCCAGAATAGAATAAGAAAGACTCCAATAATACGGATGCAGCCATTGCCATATAAATCTCCTCTTCGGAAGCATCTTCTTTATCGATCGCGCGGTAGTAGCCATCAATCGTTTCTGCTTTGTATTGAAGATATTTATTTTGTTGAACCCATTCGAAAATATCATTTATTTCGGCGGTCGTAGAAACTGTCGTGAAAATGGTGGAATACGATTTTGCATGGATAGCTTCCATCATACACATATACGACAATACCGCTTTATTCTGTAAGGTGTCGATATGATCGATGATTTTAGGCATACCTGTATGGCTTTGAAGGGTATCCAAAAGGGTCAATCCTCCTAAAGCTTTTTTATACGCATCTTTCATTTCTGGACTGATACGTTTCCAGCTATCGATATCTTTTGATGGAATGTATTCCGTGTCGATCCAGAATTGACGGATATTTTGTTCCCAGAACATCAATACATAATCGTTCTCAGGGGTATTCCAGTTGACAGCTTTATATGTTTTACTCATTTTTAGTTTAAAGTATTAGGCATTTATTATCACGTATTTGGATTGTTGATTTTAGATAAGCCAAAAGCCGCCAATGGCGTAGGCAACTTTTGACTTTCTCCCATTATATATCCAAATACTAAAATCTCAAAATTAAGCTGAACAAGAAACACATTCGTCGATGGTCGATTTTCTTGTCCGTGTATAATAAAGGGATTTCAATCCCAATTTATGTGCATAGATATAATATCTTGACAAATCTCGTGTCGAATCCTTTGAGTTTGTATGCAAAATAGTAGATACACCCTGATCAATATGGCGTTGGATGACCGAAATCAATTTCAAGACTTTGAATTGATCCATATCATAAGCCGATTTGAAGTAGAAATAATTATCGTTTGTCAAATATGGCATTGGATAGTAAGTCGTACTATCTCCATATTCACGCACTTCAATGATATCGACGATTGGCATAACTGATGCAGTTGCATTCATGATATACGAAGTCGATTGATTTGGAGCAATGGCCAAGCGGTAAGCATGGTAAATACCATGTTCTTTGATTTTTGCTTTTAATTCCAACCAATCTTCGACTGTTGGAATATGTATTCCTTCAAATAACTCCGTTACCTTAGCTGTTTTAGGCATGTAATCGCGGTTTACGTAATTGTTGAAATACGTACCATCGGCATAGGCTGATTTTTCAAATCCAACAAATGTTTTACCACGTTCTTTGGCAATTTCCATCGATGCTTCCAATGAATAATAGTTCATCATCATAAAGAAGGTATTGGCAAAATCGAGCGCTTCGTTAGATTCATACATAATGAAGCTTTTTGCAAGGTAACCATGGAGGTTCATTGCACCTAGCCCTACAGAATGCAACTCACGGTTTGCTTTTGCAATAGATGGAACCATATCGATATTGGTCACGTCTGTAACGACAGTCAAAGCACGCATAGCCGTTTTTACGGTCTCTTTGATACGTTTGTTGTCCATTACAGTCGCGATATTTAAGGAGCCTAAGTTACAGGAGATACCATAACGGATCGTGTCCTGTTTGCCATAGATCTCAATATCGGATACTTGAGATACTTGCATGATTTCAGTACACAAGTTTGAGAATTTCACTTGACCGATTTCATTCAATGCATGGACACGGTTGGTGTTCTCTTTGAAGAAAATATAAGGATATCCTGATTCTTTTTGTGTCTGTGCAATTTTAACTAAAAGGTGACGAGCATTGATTTTTTTCTTTTTCACGTTTGGATTCGTGATCAATTCGTCGTACATCTTGTCCATATCCATCTCATCCAAGAATTGTCCATACTCTTGCATTACCGTATGTGGGTAGATCAAATAGCATGGTTCATCTTTTTCTGCCAATTCCATGAATTTATCCGGAACGATGATACCGATCGACAATGATTTGATACGTACTTTCTCGTCAACGTTGATTTTTTTACAATCCAAAAATTCTTCGATGTCAGAGTGGAAAATATTGAGGTATACTGCCCCAGCACCCGGACGTTGTCCCAACTGGTTCGCATATGAAAATGTATCTTCCATAATCTTCATGATTGGAAGTACACCGCCGGCACGGCCTTCAACACCTTTAATCGCTTCTCCGCGAGCACGGATTTTGGAGATATTGAACGATACACCACCACCGATAGAAGACAGCTTCATGGCGGAATCAACAGCATAACCGATACCATTTAAGTTGTCGCCGATTTCATCCAAGAAACAAGATACCAATTCACCCGAGCGTTTCTTTCCTGCATTCAAGAATGTAGGTGTCGCTGGCTGGTATTCTTGATTGATCATGATTTCAGCATATTCGATCGCTTTTTGAACACCCTCTTCTCTTGCTAAGAACAAGGAAACAGCAACTACACGATCCTCATAGCGTTCCAGGAACTTTTCACCAGAATCGTCACGTAAAGCGTAGCTCTGGAAGAATTTGAATGCCGCCATAAAAGATTCGAAACGGAATTTTTTCGCATACACATAGTTGAAGACCGTTTCCATTTCTTCAAATGTAAACCATTGGTAAAAGTCAATATAATAGTTGTTTTCTACCAAATAGTCTATTTTTTCTTTTAATGTATAAAAGAACACTGTGTTCTTATTTACATATTCTAAGAAATATGCACGAACCGCTTCCTTATCTTTATGTAAGCTGAATTCGTCATCATGCTTAATCATGATTTCATTATTAAGCAATATCCAGTTTTTTGCTACTTCGTTTGCTACCATCGCAAAAGTTCTTTAAGATGTCAATAAATTGATTAATATCTTCCATTGTTCCGGACAGTTCAAATTTGAACGCCAGTGGAATGTCGAAATCCTGTGAAATGCGATCAGCTGCTAGACCAAAATTCGGTCCCCAGTTGCGGTTGCCACTGGAAGTAACAGAATAAATATTTTTAGCTTCGCGTTTCATGAATTCTTTTGTATTTTCGGGCACCTGTCCAAAATTTGTGGTGAAAGTGACCAAATGCCCAGGGTCTTTTACCGTTAAATCGGCGGTGATTTTATGGATTTGCCAACCCGTTATCTGAGCTACTTTATCCATAAAACGTTGTACGTTCCCCGTTCTGGAATCATAATAAATGTGTATCATGTCACTGTTTCATTTTAATGATACGCTAAATTTATTAAAGTGCAATGGCAGCCAATTCCTCTGGTTTAAAGCCAATGATACGGTGTTGAATCTCTTCATTTTCCAACACAATTACCGTAGGAACAGTGCGGATTTTGAATCTTGCGGCCAAGTCTGGTTCATCAAAAGGATTAACCGTTTCATATTGGATACCTTTTTGATCCAAATAAGCCGATACTTGTGCACAAGGAGCACAATCGTTTTTCTCAAATTTGATAATTCTTGCCATGTTTACTTGTTTATTTTTTTACTCCAATCTTTATAGAAAAACCCGGTACGAAGTTAATGGTATCAATTTTAATCGGGGAGACTAGATTGAAGGTTAATCTAGCCATTTAAAATAGACAATTCGCCAAAAAGAAAAGTCTGTATTTCGATACTTAAAAACTTCGTTGAGTTGCCAATTCTTTCATTAGCTTAACAAATATCTTATATTTTCTTTCGATGCGGTAGTTTGACTTTTCCACATTTTGGGCAAAAGTTTGTCAGAGAATGCGTTTGCTGAAGATTCGTGTTTTTAAATTGCTGGTTTTCTGTATTTTGTAAATGTGGATAACTTTAAATTAGTAATTTTTACCGCTATTTTACAAATGATTTAAGTTTAATTTTAGTGTCATAAAAAAGCTACAAAGCTTGCTTTTTTATGAAATTTTTATTACCTTATTTTGCCCTAATTTGAAAAATAAATTTATGAAGAAACTATTCTATGGTCTCTTGCTTCTAGCATCGCTACAGACGCAAGCGCAGGAAAACATTACCTTTCAAAAACCCTCTACTGAAATTTTGGCCTTAGCCGATTATGTGCGCCCACCTCAAATAAAGATTTTAAGCGATAAAAATTGGATGTTATTTACGTTTCGACCTACGTATAAAAGCCTGACCGACTTAGGCCAGGAAGAAATGAAACTGGCGGGATTGCGGATTAATCCGAAGACGAACATGGAAAGTTCAACAATCTTTTTCGATAAGATTGCCTTGAAAAAAATAGGGCAAAATGTGGAATTTTCCGACTTCACGGGGATACCCGAAAAAGCGGCGATGGCCAATTTTGTATTCTCTCCAGACAATAAGCTTTTGGCATTTAGCAATACAAATGAAAGCGGAACGGCCTTATTTGTCATTGATCTTGCAACTCGAAATGTCAAACAGTTGACTGCCTACAATCTGAATGGAACATTAACAGCGCCATTTCAGTGGCTGAGAAATTCTTCCGGTTTACTGATTACAAGCCTGCCAAAGGATAGGGCTGCACTGTTAGATCCTTCAAAAGATTTGCCGACAGGACCTATTGTCTCAACGAGTGATGGGAAGGTGTCCCAATTGAGAACGTACCAAGATCTGCTTAAAAATCCGCAGGACGAAGCGAATTTCGAAACATTGGTGCAATCCAATCTTGAACTTGTGGACCTTGACGGTAAGATTTCTTCCTTTAAAGATAAAGCCATTTATACGGGAATCAGCTTCTCTCCGGATGGCGAGTACGTGATGATCACGACTATCACAAAACCTTATTCCTATGTAGTTCCCGTCTCGTCTTTTCCACAGCAGATTCGTATTTATGATCGATCGGGCAAAGAAATAGCGCTTGTGAATGAGACCCCCTTGACAGAGGTAATGCCAAAGGGTTTTTCGTCGACACGATCGGGAAAACGGGCCTGGCATTGGCGGAGTGATCAGCCAGCTACGTTGGCCTATGTAGAAGCTTTGGATGGTGGGAACGCGAATAAACCTGCTGAGTTTCGTGATGCCTTATATACTTTATCTTACCCTTACAACGGTGCGGGGAAACTTATTTTTAAAACCAAAGACCGTTATGCTGGTGTAACATGGGGAAATGATAAATATGCATTGATCAATTCGCAATGGTACGATACGAGAAATGCAAAAACTTTTGTGGTGAATCCTTCTACCGGAGAATCCAAACTGTTGCAAGAGCGGAACAGTCAGGATGTGTATAATGATCCAGGAGATGTGTATATGGAAAAAAATAGTTTAGGCACTTATTCAATGTATGTAGATAAAGATAAAGCACTGTTTGTTGGTAAGGGATTTACTAAAAATGGTGAGTTTCCTTTTGTGGATGAGCTTGATCTGCATTCATTGAAGAAAAAACGCATCTACACTGCTCCAGCATCTGAAATGCAAGAACGTATCGCCCAACTAGTGAACCCTAAAACTGGTGATCTGTTGATTTCGCTTCAGTCAGCATCGATTTATCCGAATTATTTCATGAAAAATATGAAATCGGGGAAACAGGTGACGCTCACCACGTTGGAAAACCCGTTTAAATCGTTGGAAAAAGTCCATAAAGAGATTTTAAAATACAAGCGCAAGGATGGAGTCGAACTTTCCGGAACGTTATATTTACCTGCCGGTTATGATTTTACGAAGAAAGAGAAGTTGCCTCTGCTAATGTGGGCTTATCCACGGGAATATAAAGACAAGAATACAGCAGGGCAAAGCACGGCCAATCCGAAAGAGTTTACCTTCCCAAGTTATGGTTCTTTTATCTACTGGGTATCGAAGGGCTATGCTGTATTGGATAATGCGGCCTTCCCTATTGTTGGAGAGGGAACAAAAGAACCGAATGATACCTTTATTGAACAACTTGTGGCAAATGCCGAAGCTGCAATTGATGCGGTAGATCATTTGGGTTATATCGATCGGAAAAAAGTTGCTGTGGGTGGGCATTCCTATGGTGCGTTTATGACAGCACATCTGTTGTCCAATTCAAAATTGTTTGCCGCAGGAATAGCGCGTTCTGGAGCATACAATCGGACCTTAACACCATTTGGTTTTCAGAGTGAACAACGTAACTTCTGGGATGATCCAGCCTTGTATATGACCATGTCTCCATTTGTGAGTGCTGATCGGATGAAAACCCCACTTTTGTTGGTTCATGGCGGAGCCGATAATAATCCCGGAACATTCACCCTGCAGACAGAACGCTATTTTCAGGCCCTGAAAAACTTGGGAGCTCCCGTGCGTATGGTCATTTTACCACGCGAAGCACATGGATATGTCGCCAAAGAAAATATCTTCCATTTACTATGGGAACAAGATCAGTTTCTAGAAAAATATTTAAGAAACTGACCATTTAACTAACCGAAATCAATAGCATTACAGAGTGAACACTTAAATAGAAAAAGGAAATAATTATTATTCCCTTTTTCTATTTAAGTGTTTATTTTCTTGAGGCCTGTTTTTTTTCATTAAGTACCAATGATCTCAATCGTTCTGTTTATAAAAATTGTTCAGACTCATTGACTTCAATACACTCCTTTCACTCGGTTATTGCTCAGAATATACCTTGTGTCTACTTTCATAGCCTCTATTCTTGCAAGATGATAAATATTTTGTAGCTATTTACTCGCTTTAACCATAAACGGAACGACATACTGTCCCCATTCTAAAGAGACGGTTCCTTGCGGAGTTGCATTGATCTTAAATTGTTCCTGTGAATTGCTTGCTGTGGCATTGCTAACAGAAACACGTAAAGCATCTTCGTTGGCATCATATTTTGTTCCCCACTGATTCCACACTTTATTGAACATAATTGTTGTTTCGTGTTCTCCAGGGATGCTGTAAAGGCCATATTTACCAGCAGCTAATTTCTTGCCTTCAACCAATACATCTTTATTAAATTCGATGGTGGTCGCTTCATTTGCTCCAGTACGCCATACAATACCGATAGGGGCGATATCAACACCAAGCTGACGGCCTTTCAATGAAGGGCGGCTATAATTAATGTCAATCGTGACACCATCGGTGGTGGTTACCTTAGTGTTGTCTGGAGGACTTGGGCGTTTACTTTTGTCGGTCTGAGCAAAAGTAAGTTGACCTATTAAGGTCAGAATCGTTAAAATTAGTACTCTCATTTTTCGTATAGTATTGATTAAACAATTAAACTTAGATAAATTACTTTTTATATGCAATATGCCTTTGGTCAAATAAAAATAATTTATCGCTCTCTCCTAAGCTATTGAATATCTTTTAATAACGGAAATATACGATTTTTTAGGTGATGGAATTGTTAGTTTTTTTTGAATATTTGGGGAATGGCAATTGTATTCTTATAAACAGAAAAAGCCCGTGATTTGTGCACGAGCTTTTTTCTGTTTATACGCTTTTACTTATACAAGGTATTCAAATAGTGTCTGGTCTTTATTGATTTCAATGACATCAAACTTATATTCTTTCATGCGTTCAATCAGTGTTTCGTAATCCTCAGGCTTGTTGAGCTCAATGCCGACTAGCGCTGGACCTCTTTCGCGTTCGGTTTTTTTGATAAACTCAAAACGGGTAATATCATCCTTAGGCCCCAATACTTCAGAAACGAAGAGTTTTAAGGCGCCTGGACGTTGTGGGAAACGAACGATAAAATAATGCTTGTACCCTTCGTAAAGTAGAGACAATTCTTTGATTTCACTCATGCGGTCGATATCGTTGTTTCCACCGGATATGATGCAGACGACTTTCTTACCTTTAATTTCATCTTTGTGAAATTCAAGAGCGGCCACGGATAGAGCGCCTGCAGGCTCAACGACAATTGCATCCTTATTGTACAGCTCTAGGATACAGGTACAGATCTTTCCTTCGGGAATAGAGCGTGTATCATCCAACAACTGTTTGGCAATTTCAAATGTCGTTGCACCGATCTTTTTAACGGCGGCCCCATCAACAAATTTGTTGATATGCTCGAGCTCGATCGGTGCGCCATGTGTCAAAGCCGCTTGCATAGAAGGAGCTCCTTCGGGTTCAACACCATAACATTTGATCGCTTTGTTTTTACTCTTCAGGTAATAGCTTGCTCCCGCGGCAAGTCCACCTCCACCAATTGGGATAAATATGGCGTCCATATCGGGAAGATCTTGTAAAGCTTCAACGGCTACAGTACCCTGTCCTTCCACAACTTTGAGATCATCAAATGGCGGAATGAAAGTCATGCCATGCTCTGCTGTATAAGCCAGCGCCGCTTTTTGGCAGTCATCAAAAGTGTCTCCGGTCAAGATGATTTCTACATTACCGTTACCCCACATTTCCGTTTGTGAAATCTTTTGGCGTGGTGTCGGACCCGGCATAAATATCACGCCTTTGATGTCGAGTTTATTGCAGGAGAAAGCAACGCCCTGAGCGTGGTTGCCTGCGCTGGCACATACAACGCCACGTTGTCGCTCTTCCGCTGTTAAGGAAATAATTTTATTGTAGGCACCGCGTAATTTATAGGAACGTACGACTTGTAAATCTTCCCGTTTGAGATAGACTTCAGCGCCATATTTTTCGGATAGATGCCGATTATATTGAAGCGGTGTTCTGTTGACCACAGACTTGATGCGGTCAAGCGTAGCTTCTGAATTGATGTTTAAGGTTGATAGATTCATTGTTAGATGATTGCCTAGTTAAGGTAGCAAATAAAACGCAGATATTCGCTGTTATATGAGAGATTCTACCTATACAGTGTTTAAATTTAGTTGATTTTGAATGGAAGACCGTCTGAACACATGCTAAAATAATAATCAGCTATGTGTCATGTGGATCCTTTTAAAAAAAATGTACTTATGATAAAAAAAGGCTGCATCTGCAGCCTTCCTTTTTTTATATTTTTTCCTGGATGAGGCTTTTTAGGTCATCATCACAAATATTTTTCTTTTCGTCGGCTAAAACCAGGAAACGTTGATAGCAATCTGCTAAATCATCTTTTTCAAGATGGAAACCTAAACGCTCCAAATGGTGCTTAAGGGCATGTCTACCTGAACGAGCTGTCAGGATAATATCAGCTTCAACCAAACCAACATCTTCTGGTCTGATGATCTCATAGTTTTCGCGGTGTTTTAGGAAACCATCTTGGTGAATACCCGAGCTATGCGCGAAGGCATTACGGCCAACGATTGCTTTATTCGGTTGGACAGGCATGTTCATCATTTCACTTACCTTGCGCGATAAGTACGTAAACATGCGGCTATCGATGTTTGATGTTAAGCTTCCAAACGACTGGTTGTGTACTTTAAGGATCATGGCCACTTCTTCAAGCGACGTGTTTCCGGCACGTTCACCGATACCGTTGATTGTACATTCTACCTGGCGGGCTCCATTTTGAATGGCAGCGATAGAATTTGCTGTTGCAAGTCCTAGGTCATTGTGACAATGTGCCGAAATAATGGCCTGATCGATATTGCGCACATTCTCCTTGAGATACTTGATTTTTGACCCATACTGATCCGGTAAACAATAACCGTTTGTATCAGGGATGTTGACCACCGTAGCACCAGCCGCAATGACCGACTCAACCATTTTAGCTAGAAATGCCAAGTCTGCGCGACCAGCATCTTCTGCATAAAACTCGACATCTTCCACATAGGATTTGGCATGTTTTACAGCCGCAACAGCACGTTCTAAAATTTCTTCTCTTGTGCTGTTGAATTTATATTTGATATGCATGTCCGAAGAACCAATACCGGTGTGAATACGTGGGCGTTTGGCATATTTTAATGCCTCAGCAGCTACGTCAATATCGTTTTGATTGGCACGGGTCAATGCACATATAATAACATCGTTCACCGCTTTAGATAATTCTACAACCGATTGAAAATCACCAGGGCTAGACACTGGGAAACCGGCTTCGATAATATCTACCCCTAGTTTTTCCAGGTCTTTAGCAATCTCAATTTTCTCCGGAGTGGTTAATTGGCAGCCTGGTACCTGTTCGCCATCACGTAAGGTGGTGTCGAAAATGTAAAGATGATTAGGATCGTGTAACATAATTTCTTAATTCAAAAGATTTACAAATTAAAAAGGGTATACTATTTAATAAACTCCAATACTTTTTCACCCATTTCCTGAGTACCTAAGATTTTTGAAGCTTCTGTGCTGCTGTTGGCAATATCACCGGTTCTCCAACCTGCTTTTAATGTTTCAGCAACAGCATTGGTAACCGCTTTAGCTTCTTCCTGTAGACCAAAGCTAATATCAAGCATCAAGGCTGCAGATAAAATTGAAGCAAGTGGATTTGCTTTATTTTGACCAGCGATATCGTGTGCAGAGCCGTGGATAGGTTCGAAGAAACCTGTACCATCGCCTACGGAAGCAGAAGCCAACATACCCATTGAGCCTGCGATCTGTGACGCTTCGTCTGTCAAGATATCACCAAAAAGATTGGCTGTCAATACCACATCGAATTTCTTCGGATTTTTAACCAATTGCATGGCTGCATTATCGATAAACATGTGCTCGGTTTCAACATCCGGATATTCTTTTGCGATTTCCTGTACAACTTCTCTCCACAGGCGGGATGTTTCCAATACATTTGCTTTATCAACAGAGCATAATCTTTTGTTACGTGTGCGTGCTGCATCATAAGCTTTACGTGCGATACGTTCAACCTCGTAACGGTGGTAGTTCATCAGATCTGACGCAAAGGTGTTGTCCTCATTGCGGTTTTTTTCACCAAAATACACATCACCTGTCAATTCACGGAAGAAAAGAATATCTGTACCTTGAAGAATTTCGGGCTTTAAACTCGAAGCATCCAATAACTCATCGAATAAAAGGATTGGACGAAGATTTGCGTAAAGACCTAGTTCTTTACGGATTTTCAACAAGCCTTGTTCAGGTCTTACTTTAGCAGAAGGATCATTATCATACTTGATATGGCCAATGGCGCCGAAAAGGATCGCATCAGAAGCTTTTGCTTTAGCTAATGTCTCATCAGGAAGAGGGTTGCCCGTAGCTTCAATTGCAGTATGGCCCATGATAGCTTCATCAAAGCTGAATTCATGACCATAATTTTCACCGATTTTTTCTAAAACTTTTTTACCCCAAGTTGTTACTTCTTGGCCGATGCCATCTCCAGGTATGATTAAAATATTTTTCTTCATTGTATTTTTAGTATTGAGCTATCAGCAATGTGTATATTGAAACTTTGGAAGATAGGCCTAAGCCCTATTGTATTGTCTTTATTTTTGACTTTTGATTTCCAATGTTTTGTCGATAGCTTGATTCTTTTTTTATTTTTTTGTTCTTGTTTTCGAATTAATTGAAGTTTTCCACAATTTTTATGTTGATAAAGTTTCTTTTTTGTGGATAACTTCGGATATAGCCTTTACTTCTCCCTTTTCCAACACGATTTTATTGTCAATGCACGTTGGTAGCTGGGTTTGGAAGTGACCTACATAAATGAGCGTCTGGCCACTTTTACTGAGGTCATCGATGACGTCGTTGAAATACTGGGTCTGCTCTTTATCTAAGCCCTGACAAGGTTCGTCCAAAATCAGCAATTCTGGATGTTTCACGATCGTGCGAGCCAATAGGACCAAACGTTGTTGGCCTAATGGTAACGACCCCAAGGTTTTGTGTTTAACCTCTTTAAGGTCAAAAAAATGGAGAATTTGCTCGAGCTTTTGCTGTTGTTCAAACCCTAATCGCTGGTATAGGCTCATGGAATCAAAAAATCCAGAAGCAATCGTCTGCCCAACGTTGGCATTCATATCATAGTACCAATGCAATTCTGGCGATATAATACCCAAATGTTCTTTGATATCCCAAATACTTTCTCCAGATCCTCTTTTTTTGCCAAAAAGATGGATGTCATTAGCGTAAGCCTGTGGATGATCGCCGTTGATGAGACTAAGCAAAGTTGATTTTCCTGAACCATTATGCCCTTGTAGCAACCATTTTTCACCGGCTTTTACTTCCCAGTCAATATTCTTTAAGACTTGTTTTTCGCCGTATGAAATATTGATTTTGTTCATTTTTACCATGACCTGGGCGGATACCTGAGGAGCCTGTTGTAGAAAATAAGGCAGCGCCTTTCTTGTTCGGGGCAAGCCTTTGGATAGCTCTTCACTCCGTTGGCGAATCCTGATTTTACCTTCCTGAATTTCCGCAAAACGATTGATACAATCCGGTTGTTCGTCATCATTACTGATCAACAACAAGGTGACCCCTTTATCCGCAAGCTGATCGAAAATCTGATTGAGATCTTCCCGAGACTGTGCATCTAGTCCTGTATAAGGCTGGTCGATAATGAGCACCTGAGGTTGAAGCCACAGAGCTTTAATCAATTGCAGCCTCTTGTGTTCGCCACTCGAAAGTTCAATCAACTGCTGATCTTTGAAATTTTCGAATCCGAAAATGTTCAGGTAAGAACGTACATTTTCAAAAGAAAGCTGTTCTTCTTGCGCAAAATGTTTCAACTCAGCAAAAACCGTTAATGTATCGTTTTTTGCAAATTTGTTGTAGCGCTGTTGGTAATAGAAATTGCGATCGCCTTCAAGATTGGTAAATTGAAACCAATTGGAAACGTAATGAATTTTTGCCGGCAGTGGGCTCGTTGGATCAAGGTGGAATGTGATCTCGCCTTCATACTTCAATTGCCCGGCAATCGCTTTTGCAAGTGTGGTTTTTCCTGTACCGCTCGGACCGCCTAAGATCCATTGCTCGCCAGGAAAAATTTGCCAATTTAAGTCGTGCAGTACGGTATCTTTACCGTACTGAATGGTTAAATTGGCAATATGGACGACAGGATCTACCATTGTCTGTTTGCTTCAAATGCTTCGATTGAATCTTTTTGGTTAAGGATAAAATCAATGTCATCATATCCATTGATCAAACATGATTTTTTGTATGGATTGATTTCAAACTCAAATTGATCACCTGTCTCTGTCAACATGACTGTTTGTTTTTCAAGATCAACGATAATCGCTGTTGTCGGATTTTGGTGCACCAATTCGAAAATTTTTGCCAAAAACTCTTCGGGTACCTGAATCGGTAATACACCATTGTTAAGGGCATTTCCTTTGAATATATCGGCAAAGAATGAGCTGATGACCACGTCAAAACCATAGTCTTGAATAGCCCATGCAGCATGCTCGCGGCTTGAACCACAACCAAAGTTTTTACCGGCAACCAATATTTTTCCTGTATAGGTTGGGTTGTTCAATACAAAGTCAGTTTTGGGCTGATTGTCTGTATCAAAACGCCAGTCGCGGAATAAATTATCACCAAAACCTTCGCGCGTAGTTGCTTTTAGAAAGCGTGCGGGTATAATTTGATCGGTATCAATATTTTCGATAGGTAGAGGGACTACCTGTGACGTTAAAGTTTCAAATTTTTTCATTTTTTTCTGCTTAGATCAACTCTCTTACATCTGTTACTTTACCTGTTACTGCCGCAGCTGCTGCTGTCAAAGGAGATACCAGCATGGTGCGGGCATTCGGTCCCTGACGCCCTTCGAAATTTCTATTTGAAGTCGAAACACAATATTTACCAGCAGGGATTTTATCTTCGTTCATCCCTAAACATGCCGAGCATCCTGGTTCACGTAACTGGAATCCTGCCGCTTCAAATATTTTATCCAAGCCTTCTTCTTTAGCTTGTTTTTCTACTTGTTTTGAGCCCGGTACAATCCATACTTCAACGTCTTGTGCTTTTTGCTTGCCTTTAACGAATGAAGCTACTTCACGTAAATCTTCAATACGGGAATTGGTACAACTTCCGATGAACACATAATCAACACGGTTGCCTAAGACTGTTGAGTCATCTTTGAAGCCCATGTAATCCAATGCTTTTTGGTACGATGGTCTTTCTGATTCCGCTTGTGCGCTAGTTGCTGGAATATGCTCCGCAATACCCATACCCATGCCTGGATTGGTACCATAAGTAATCATTGGCGCAATGTCTGCAGCATCAAAAGTCAACACTTTATCAAAGATGGCATCTTCGTCAGAATACAATGTTTTCCAGTACGCTAGGGCTTTATCCCATTCTTCACCTTTCGGTGCGAATTCACGGCCTTCTACGTAGTCGAAAGTGATCTGATCTGGAGCAATTAAGCCTCCACGTGCACCCATTTCTATACTCATATTACAAATGGTCATACGTGCTTCCATGCTTAAAGAACGGATTGCTGAACCAGCATATTCAATAAAGTAACCTGTACCGCCCGCAGCAGAGATTTTAGAGATGATATATAGGATGATATCTTTTGCTCCAACACCTTTTTGAAGGGTACCGTTGACTTCAATTTTCATTGTTTTTGGCTTCGACTGCAACAAACATTGTGTTGCGAAGACCTGTTCAACCTGAGAGGTTCCAATACCAAAAGCAATAGCTCCAAAAGCACCATGTGTTGAGGTATGACTATCGCCACAGACCATCGTTTTACCTGGTAGGGTGATACCCAGCTCCGGACCAATAACGTGTACAATCCCTTGGTATGGATGTCCTAAACCATATAATTCAATACCAAATTCAGCACAATTTTTGGTGAGCATATCAACTTGATAACGGGATAGCTCTTCTTTGATCGGTAAATGTTGATTGAGTGTCGGTACGTTGTGGTCGGCAGTAGCTACCGTTTGCTTTGGACGAAAAACTGGGATTCCTCTTTTACGCAAGCCATCGAAAGCTTGAGGTGAAGTAACTTCATGAATCAAGTGGGTGTCGATATATATAATATCCGGAAACCCTTCTTCACGCTTGACGACGTGCGCATCCCAAATCTTTTCTACTAATGTTTTTGACATTTTTTAATCTCTCTTATGTTATTTTTATATGAACCAAGGTGATATTGCAAATGTCTCAATATCACCTTGATTTCGATATACTAAATTACGAAATATTCATGATTTTTGGAGCATGTATAATTTCGTATGGACTTTTAAACAGTTTTGATGGCTTTCATTGCAGTCATCGCTTTGCGCAATTTGCGACCGACGATTTCTACAGGGTGATCGCGTAGAATTTCATTGATGACAACTAATTGTGCGTTATCAACTGCAGCATCTCTACCTTCATTGAAGTTTTTACCTACGAGATCAGTATCAACAGTTTTCATGAAGTCGGCCAACAAAGGTTTACAAGCTTGGTCGAATAGGTAACAACCGTATTCTGCTGTATCAGAGATAACACGGTTCATTTCGAACAATTTCTTGCGAGCGATTGTGTTAGCGATCAATGGTGTTTCGTGCAATGATTCATAATATGCTGATTCTGGTTTGATACCTGCTTCAACCATTGTTTCGAATGCCAATTCAACACCTGCACGGATGAAAGCAACCATCAGTGTATAGTTGTCAAAGTATTCTTGTTCGTTGATTTTAACATCACCAGCAGGTGTCTTTTCGAATGCAGTTTCACCTGTTTCGGCTCTCCATTTCAATAAATTCGCATCACCATTTGCCCAGTCTTCCATCATGGTCTTGCTAAAGTGACCTGACATGATATCATCTTGGTGTTTTTGGAATAAAGGACGCATGATATCTTTCAATTCTTCAGAGATCTCAAAGGCTTTTACTTTTGCAGGATTGCTCAAACGGTCCATCATACCGCTTACGCCACCATGTTTCAAGGCTTCAGTGATAACTTCTACACCGTATTGTACCAATTTGGATGCGTAACCAGCTTCGATACCTTTCTCGATCATTTTGTCGAAAGATAAGATCGAACCTGTTTGCAACAATCCACAAAGAATCGTTTGCTCACCCATTAAATCTGATTTTACCTCGGCTACGAATGAAGATTTCAATACACCGGCTTTATGTCCACCTGTTCCTACGCAGTATGCTTTTGCTTCAGCCCAGCCTTTTCCTTGCGGATCATTCTCTGGGTGAACAGCGATTAAGGTAGGAACACCAAAACCACGAAGGTACTCTGCGCGAACCTCAGAACCTGGACATTTTGGAGCAACCATGATGACAGTGATATCTTTACGGATTTGCATACCTTCTTCAACGATGTTGAAACCGTGTGAATACGATAATGTAGCACCTTCTTTCATTAACGGCATGACAGCGTTGATTACTGAAGTATGTTGTTTATCTGGAGTCAAGTTGATAACTAAATCCGCAGATGGGATCAATTCTTCGTAAGTGCCTACGTTAAAGTTGTTGTCCGTAGCGTTTTTCCAAGAATCTCTTTTTTGTTCAATAGCTTCTTTACGCAAAGCATAAGAAACGTCCAGTCCGCTATCTCTTAGGTTTAAACCTTGGTTCAAGCCTTGCGCACCACATCCTACGATTACGATTTTTTTACCTTTTAAAGCATTTACACCATCTGTGAATTCAGTGTTGTCCATGAATTCAGCGTGACTTAATTGTTCTAACTGCTCTCTAAGCGGTAAGGTGTTGAAATAATTTGCCATTGTTTTACTTTCTTTCTGTTATGGGTTGTTGATTATTTATTTTAATTATTATACTAATCTGCGTTGAGCCATGGCGTACCCAAAATGAACATTGTCATGTCCTGATGTCAGGGCAATCACTTCTTCAATAGTCTCCAACGGATAACCATAGGTTGCTGTTGAAAAGGAAGTGATTTCTCCGAAAACACCATTTTCATAATCAGCTGCAATTTGCTCGATACTGTGGATTGCGATTTCTTTCAATTCATCGATCTCTGCTTGTTCAACAAAGCGGGTTGGCTTGGTGTCTTTTTTATAATCTTCGTTATATTTTACCCAAGTCGTATCGGCCTTGATTCCTGTACGGACATAAACTAAGGTCTGTGTACTGACGACAATGTGGGCAAAATTCCAGATGATATTGTTGTTAAATCCTGCGGGAATTTTGTTAAGTTGTTCAATGGAAAGACCGTCAAGTAATTCAATGAATTTTTGACGTGACTTTAAGATAAATTTAAATGTCTCTTGCATAATACTATTAAAACTTACATCGTAAATACGTCATCTCTTTTGTCGAGATACTCGTTCTCTACAATTTCTATCGATGGTTCCTTGGCTTCAAACTGAACCAATTTGGAATGGAAACCTGCACTATCTTTAATGATGGCGATACGTGCGCCACGGACAAATTCGATCAAACCATATTTGGTCAATTCTTCTGTCAACTTATCGATCTCCTCGCGGTGACCTGCAGTTTCAAAGACAATATAGTCGTTGCGGATCACAACAACATTGGCACCATATTGACGTAATAAACGTTCTACATATACTTTTTCATTGACCACATCCGCAGGCACTTTATACAGCGCCTGTTCTTGCCAGATCACTTCATCATTGGTGTTGTAATAGGCCTTGAGGATATCAATCTGTTTTTCCAGTTGACGACAAAGCTTACGCAGAACATCTTCAGCCTCCGTGATTACGATGGTAAAACGATGTATTCCTTCTACTTCAGAAGGAGAAGTATTCAAGCTTTCAATATTGATTTTTCTTCTTGAAAAGATTGTTGAGATCCGACCGATAAGACCGATTGAATTCTCTGTATATAGGGTGATGGTATATTCTTGTTTTTCCATGTCAAATTCTACTTTAAACGTATCTCAGATACCGATGTTCCTTGTGCAACCATTGGAAATACATTGTTTTCCTTACCTACCATCACTTCCAATAGATATGCTCCGTCGTGATCAATCATGGTTTTCAGTGCATTACGTAAGTCTTTACGTTCCGAAATCTTCTGACCGTCGATGTAATAGCCTTTCGCAACAGCAACAAAGTCAGGACTCGTGATATTCACGAATGAATAACGTTTGTCATGAAACAATTGCTGCCACTGGCGTACCATGCCCAAGAACTCATTGTTGAGGATCATGATTTTGACTTTTGCACCAAATTGCATAATTGTTCCCAGCTCCTGGATCGTCATTTGTATACCACCATCACCGATGATTGCTACGACAGTTTTCTCTGGCGCGCCATACCAGGCACCGATTGCGGCCGGAAGACCAAAGCCCATCGTTCCTAAGCCCCCTGAGGTTACATTCGATTTGCTGTTGTTGAATTTAGCATAGCGACAAGTTACCATTTGGTGTTGACCGACGTCCGTTGTAATGATCGCATCACCGCCTGTCAATTCATTCAACACATTGATGACCTCACCCATGGTCATAATATCGGTTTGTGGGTGAAGTTCATTTTGGATGACTTCTTTGATTTCTTCTTTTTCAAGTTCACGGAATTGTGCAAGCCATGCGGAGTGATCTGTAGCGTTTACCAATTCCGTCAGCATTGGAAGTGACTCCTTACAGTCACCCCATACAGGTACGGTTGTCTGTACGTTTTTGTCAATCTCTGCCGGGTCTATATCCAAATGGATTACTTTTGCCTGTTTGGCATATTTGTCCAAACGACCTGTTACACGGTCATCGAAACGCATACCGATAGCTATTAAAACATCACATTCATTGGTCATGACATTTGGTGCATAGTTACCATGCATACCCAACATCCCTACGTGAAGTTTGTGATCCGTTGGAAGTGCACTTAAGCCCATAACAGTCGATGCCGAAGGAATGCCGGTTTTCTCAATAAAAGCTTTGAATTCTTCCTCTGCTTTTCCAAGAATGATGCCTTGTCCAAAAAGAACAAATGGTTTTTTTGCATTGTTGATTAACTCGGCTGCCTGCTCAACATATTCTTTACGAACTTGTGGTGCAGGTCTATAGCTACGTACGTGGTTGCATTTTTCATAACCGAAGTAATCGAACAATTGCATTTGTGCATTTTTAGTGATATCGATCAATACCGGTCCTGGACGACCTGTGCTGGCAATATAAAATGCTTTTGCGAGTGCAGCTGGAATTTCAGTTGCGTCGGTGACTTGGTAGTTCCATTTGGTGACGGGTGCCGTGATATTGATGACATCTGTTTCCTGAAAAGCATCTGTTCCCAAGAGTGAAGCAAAGACCTGACCTGTGACACAGACGATAGGGTTACTATCGATCATGGCATCAGCCAGTCCAGTAACTAGGTTTGTTGCTCCAGGACCACTTGTCGCAAAGACGACGCCTGTACGACCTGAAGTTCTTGCATAACCTTGCGCCGCGTGGATTCCACCTTGTTCATGGCGCACTAAAATATGCTTCAGACGATCCGTATAATCATAAAGGGCATCATAGATCGGCATAATTGCGCCTCCAGGATAACCAAATACGGTATCAACTCCTTCGCTCAATAAGGCCTCCAATACAGCTTTCGATCCCGAAATTTGTGTCGGAGTTTGCTGCGCTGTAGCGGCCTTATTTTCTGTTATTTCCAGTGTACTCATTACGTTGATTTTTTTATTGTTGATTATTCAGTCTTTTTAGTATTTAGATATTAGATCTGAGACATTAAGCATCGATTGTTTAGGTCTTTATCTGCTTAATGTCTCTGTTTTTTATTTTCTACTGATCCGTTACGCAGCCTTCTGAGGCATCGGCAACAGTTTTAGCGTATTTGTATAAAACTCCTTTGTTAACTTTTAACGCTGGTTGTACCCAAGCGGCACGTCGTTGCGCGATCTCTTCATCGGAAAGCAGCACATTGATGCTGTTATTTACCGCATCGATCTCTATAATGTCATCATCATGTACAAGACCAATTAATCCGCCTTTGTAAGATTCTGGTGTGATATGCCCTACGACAAAACCATGTGTTCCACCTGAGAAACGGCCATCGGTAATTAAAGCAACAGATTTACCAAGACCGGCACCAATAATCAAGGAGGTTGGTTTAAGCATTTCAGGCATGCCTGGCGCTCCAACAGGACCTTCATTTTTGATCACGACAACATCTCCTGGTTTGATTCTACCAGATGCAATACCGGCCACTAAATCATGCTCTCCATCGAATACGCGTGCAGGACCAGTGAATTTTTCACCTTCTTTACCGGAGATCTTGGCAACAGAACCTTTCTCTGCTAAGTTCCCATAAAGAATCTGTAAGTGTCCTGTAGCCTTGATTGGATCGCTCAAGGGTTTGATAATCGGTTGGTCATATTCCATGATTGATTTAACATCAGCCAAGTTCTCAGCGACCGTTTTTCCTGTTACCGTGATACAGTCACCATGTAATAAACCTTCATTTAAAAGATATTTCATGACAGCAGGTGTTCCGCCAAATTGCTGAAGATCTTGCATCAAGTATTTACCCGACGGTTTAAAGTCAGCTAATACCGGGGTTTCATCACTCATGCGTTGGAAGTCGTCTTGCGTGATGTCTACGCCTACGGCTTTGCCTATTGCAATAAAGTGAAGTACAGCATTGGTACTACCGCCCAAGATAACAATGGTACGTAGCGCGTTCTCAAATGCTTTACGTGTCATGATATCAGAGGGTTTGATATCTTTCTCAAGCAGCGTGCGGATATGTCGACCTGCTTCTAAACATTCATTTTTCTTTTCTTCCGAGATCGCCGGATTGGAAGATGAGTAGGGTAAACTCATTCCCAAGGCTTCAATTGCCGAAGCCATGGTATTTGCGGTATACATTCCGCCACAAGCACCAGCACCAGGGCAGGTATGTTTGATAATGCCTTCATAGTCTTCATCGGAAAGATTTCCGCAGATGCGTTGTCCCAATGCTTCAAATGCAGACACAATGTTTAATTCTTCACCTTTATAGTGTCCTGGAGCGATGGTACCACCATATACCATTAGAGAAGGACGATCCAAACGGGCCATGGCCATAATAGCACCAGGCATGTTTTTGTCACAGCCAGGAATAGAGATCAAGCCATCATAATATTGTCCGCCACAGATCGTTTCGATACTATCAGCGATTACATCACGGCTTACCAACGAATAACGCATTCCATCGGTACCATTGCTCATACCGTCACTCACGCCAATAGTTCCAAAGGTCAAACCCACTAAATCATTGTTCCAAACGCCCTTCTTGACGATTTGTGCCAAATCATTTAAGTGCATATTACACGTATTACCATCATATCCCATGCTGGCAATACCGACCTGTGCTTTGTCCATGTCGGCATCTGTAAGACCGATACCATAAAGCATTGCTTTTGCAGCAGGTTGCGTTTCGTCTTGTGTAAATGTACGGCTGTATTTGTTCATTGTGTTTTCGCCGTTAGATGATGACTTCATAATTTTCGTTCTCTAATACTAAATTTTTATATCTTCTTTGGATTGATGCACCTATGCTGTGTTCCCAGGCTTCTTTGTAGATGACATCATCGACTTGTTTGATTCCGATAATTTATGCCGCAGTTCCACATAAGAAAGCGCTGTCAGCAGTGTAAATATCCTCTACCGTCAATTGCTTTTCAATGACTTCGAAGTTTAATTTTTTACAAATGTTTTTTACCGTCTGGCGTGTAATGCCCGGAAAGATATTCTTCGCTGGCGGCGTATAGATTTTGAAATTCTTTTCGATGAAAATATTTTCACTGGATGCTTGGGCAACGTAGCCTTCGTGGTCGAGCATTAAAGCTTCGTCGTAGCCTTTCCTGATGGCTTCTGTTGTCGCAAGAATGGAGTTAACATACTGCCCAGAGATCTTCGAGTCAATTTTAAAGGATTTTGGATTGGGTCTTTTGATATCAGAGATACATACCTTTAATAGGTTTTGACCAAGATATGGACCCCATTCCCATGCTGCCATCATGAGGGTTGCTTCGGTTGATGAGGTGAGATGCATATTTGAACCAGTCAATACCAAAGGACGTATATAAGCTTCTCTTAGGTTGTTGTTGGCCAAGAGCTCATAACAGATGTCGATCAGCTCTCGGTTGCTCCAGCGATAGGGGATATTAACGGCTTCACATGATCTCTTTAAGCGATCGAAATGCTTGTCAGCTTTAAAGATACGTGGTCCATTGTGGGTGTTATACGCACGTAAACCATCGAACACCGCATACCCATAATGCAATGACTGTGCAAAGGGATCCAATGCAGCCTCGGAAGCTTTTACAAAAGCTCCATCTAAATAGATCAATGTGTTTTTATCGTAATATTTCATAACCCAAAATTTACCTGATGATAGTAGTTCCCTTTGTTGTAATATTGGTGGTAAATCATGCTATCTCGAGCTTCTATAAAAACTTTCGATTTTCATTTCCTCAAGGTAGCAGGAATTACAATAATTGGCAATAGGTAAAGTGCTAATTTTGCATTTAGAATAAAATTTCATTAAGTGTGTTTTTATGAAATTTTATTTTTTAATAATGCCTTTTATTCGGTTTTATATTTTGTTAGTCGCATACCATATTTAAAATTGGTCTACACGGTTGAAAAATTATTTTTTGTTACAATGGTTGATTTTCTTCCTAAAATGAAGAAAATGTCAAAAAAAATTTTAAAAAAAAGCTTCCGATATTTCTATCGGAAGCTTTTTAGATTTTATAAAATCGATTTGATTTAATCTCCGATAATTCCTTCAGCAAGCACGGTAATGACATTGTTTTTTGCTTCCACAACACCACCTTTAATGAACACTTCCTGTTCACCTTTACCTTGTTGAATAATTACTTTTCCATCTTCCAAAGTAGAAACAATGGCAGCGTGATCTTTTAAAATTTGAAAAGAACCCGCAGAGCCCGGTACAGTAACTGAAGTTACTTCGCCTTCGAATGCTAATTTGTCTGGAGTGATAATTGTTAACTTCATTATTCTTAGATATAATCTAGATTAAACTGCTTCTGCTAATAATTTTTTACCTTTTTCGATAGCATCATCAATGTTACCGACTAAGTTGAAGGCAGCTTCAGGGTACTCATCTACTTCACCGTCAATGATCATATTGAAACCTTTGATGGTATCTTTGATGTCTACCAATACACCTTTTAAACCTGTAAATTGTTCTGCAACGTGGAAAGGTTGAGATAAGAAACGTTGTACACGACGTGCGCGGTGTACTGTTAATTTATCTTCTTCCGATAATTCGTCCATACCTAAAATGGCGATGATATCTTGTAATTCTTTATAACGTTGAAGAATTTCTTTTACACGTTGTGCAGTATTATAGTGTTCGTTACCTAAAACGGCAGGAGAAAGGATACGTGATGTAGAATCCAAAGGATCCACAGCAGGGTAGATACCTAACTCAGCAATTTTACGAGACAATACTGTCGTTGCATCCAAGTGAGCGAAAGTTGTCGCTGGAGCAGGGTCAGTTAAGTCATCGGCAGGTACATATACGGCTTGAACCGAAGTGATTGAACCGTTTTTAGTTGAAGTGATGCGCTCTTGCATTAAACCCATCTCAGTTGCCAATGTTGGTTGGTAACCTACGGCTGAAGGCATACGACCCAATAGGGCAGATACTTCAGAACCTGCTTGTGTAAAACGGAAGATGTTATCAATGAAGAATAATACGTCACGGCCTTGACCTTCGCCATCACCGTCACGGAAGTATTCCGCTACTGTCAAACCTGATAAAGCAACACGTGCACGTGCCCCAGGAGGCTCGTTCATTTGACCGAATACGAAAGTACATTTTGAATCTTTCATCAGTTCGTGGTCAACAGTTTCCAAAGGCCATTCGCCTTTTTCCATGCCTTCCATAAAGTGCTCACCATATTTGATGATACCAGACTCCAACATCTCGCGCAATAAGTCATTACCCTCACGTGTACGTTCACCTACACCGGCGAATACAGAAAGACCACCGTGACCTTTTGCGATATTGTTGATTAATTCTTGGATTAATACAGTTTTACCTACACCGGCACCACCGAATAAACCAATTTTACCACCTTTAGCATATGGCTCTAAAAGGTCAATAACTTTGATACCAGTAAAAAGTACTTCGGATTCAGTTGACAAATCTTCGAATTTAGGAGGTACGTTGTGGATAGGACGACCATTCTCTTTATTCAAATTTTGGATCCCGTCTATGGCATCACCAACTACATTGAATACACGACCTTTGATTTCTTCACCAACAGGCATTTTGATAGGAGCACCAGTATCGACAACTTCCATTCCGCGAACTAAACCTTCAGTTGCGTCCATGGCAATTGTACGTACACGATCCTGACCTAAGTGTTGTTGAACTTCTAATACAACACGTTGTCCATTTTCTTTTTGAATGTACAATGCATCGTAAATTTTAGGTAGATTTTCACTGTCGGCGAAGTTGACGTCAACAACTGGGCCGATAATCTGCGCTATTTTACCAATCTTGGGCATATTATAGGGACTAAATATTTATTAATCAATTTTATATAAGAGACATAAAAGGCCTCTTTTTTGGTCAGCAAAAATAAGGTTATTCGTTTTTAAAAACAAATAGAATTTGCAATTAAATTACAATTTTATTAATGTAGGTCAAAATGTTATCTATTGTAATTCTGTATGTTTCGATTTCTATACCTGCAAATATAGTTTTTCTCTTTTATTCGGCTAGGTATTTTTGAAGTTTACTGCATTACTTCGTTGAATCTTTTGTTTGTTTTGAGGAATGGTACCTGATGAAATAAAATCGACCTGTAACGGAGTACCTCAAGGAGTCGTTACAGGTCGATCAAAATAAATATGCTATTTTAATGAGAAGCAGGACTATATTTTTTTATTTAGTTCGTCCTGCAACTGGCGCTTGAGCAGCTGTTCCTTTTCCATGGATTTTTTACGGAACGTAGCGAATTCTTCTTGCGATTGCTCCGCTGTCTTTTGGAATTCCACCGTGTCCACTTTCGCTTTCCGATAAGAAAATAAAAAGATAAATGCTGCTACGGCCAATACCGCAATGATCGTCCAAACAACTGTATTGTAAAAAGTTTTAGAGGTATTGATGCCCAAGAAAGAAAAACTTTCTGTTTTTTCCTTCTCCTGCGCCAGCTGATCTTTTAAAACCTGAATAGAATCTTGCAAAGTTTTGGTATTGGATGTATAGTTGCTTGAAGATGATTTTAAAGAGCTGATTTCCTTGTGGAGTTTTGCTACGGTATCTATGACATTTCGTTTCACAATATCCAGATTGGTTTTTCGCACCATCTTGAAATCATAGTTGTTTTTCGAAATATAATTCAGGTGGTCAAATTGATTTGCCAAACTTCCTTTTTTTAATCCATCCGGACTGTACTTGAAAGCATTATCCTGTTGTGCTGCTGTAGTGGCGGGAGCCGCAGTAGGAGTTTGTGCCTCCAGTAATGTATGTGATGAAATAAATAAAATCGTAAAGAATATAAATGCTAATCTCAATTTGCTCATGTTGTTTATTTTATAAAATGCGTTAATCCAGCCTATCCAAATTGCAAAACCAGGATATACCTGTGATAAATATAAGGAATTATTGAAAAAACGAAAATGTTAAGTGAAATATATTCCAATACATACCTGATTTTCCGTCACTTTATTATGATTCGATCGACCAACTTGGCAAATACCGTAAAAAGGACATGATCTTTTCCTTATAGATCGCCGTGTTTAGTTTGAAATAGTAGGCTCCTTTTTTTGAATTTTCCTTATCCTTTTCCTCCAGTTTGATGATGAGGTCTGAGGAAAGCAGTTTTCGGCTGAAATTCCGCTTGTCCAACTCAATATTGTAAACACCCTCATAAAGTGCTGCAATTTGGGGAATCGTGAATTTCTCGGGCAGCAGTTCAAATAATATCGGATACAAAGCCGCTTTCATGCGTAGACGGTGTTGTGCCGAAGCGATCATTTGATCATGATCGAAGATCAGTGTTGGGTGCTCCCGCAATGGAAACCATTGGGCTTCGTAATCGTCGCTGAGGATATGTTTATATTGCTGTGTGTCAATCAATGCAAAATAACAGATACTGACAACCCGGTCGCTAGGTTCCCGATTAGGTTCGCCGAATACACTACATTGCTCCATGTATACATTTTCAAGTCCTGTTAGCTGTTTGAGTACTCGGCTCGCGGCCTCTTCCGGACTTTCGTCGGATTGAACGAAACCACCCATCAGACTCCATTTATTTCTTTCTGGTTCGAAATCACGTTTAATTAAAAGTACTTCAAGGGATTCGCCGTTAAATCCAAATATGATGCAGTCTACTGCCAAAAGGATCCCTGAATCTTTTTTATAATATTCCATCGTCTATCGTTTTATCTTTTTATCTGACACCACCCCATTTATTCCACGAGCAAAACTATGTAAAAAAGTAAATAGCTAAAAATAAGTATAATAATTGTCTGATACATCCCTTTAAAAGGCATTTATACCCCTATATCAGGAATTCGGGTTAACCATAATTTGCTGCTATGAAGTTAGCTCTATTTTTTAAATATGAAAATTTTCTTTCATATTTAAAAAAATAAATGTTTATTTGACACTAATTATTTTCCATGGCTAACTTCGAAAGGGGGATAGTGGAAAGTAAGGCATTAGAGACAATTATAAGTTATAAACCAAATTCAGCAAAAATGAATAAATCGTATGTCATTGGGGTGGACTATGGAAGTGATTCGGTCCGTTCAGTATTGGTTGATGCTAACAATGGCGAGGAGATAGCTTCTTCTGTATTTTACTACCCGCGATGGAAAAGGGGGGCGTATTGTGATGCTGCTTTAAGTCAGTTTAGGCAGCACCCGTTGGATTATATCGAAGGCTTGGAAGCGACAATTAAAGATTGCTTGCTCAAATCGGGAGTCGACAATATTGGTAAAGCTGTAAAAGCAATTTCCGTGGATACAACAGGATCTACTCCAGTTGCTGTCAACGCAGCCGGCGTTCCATTGGCGCTGTTGGACGAGTTTAAAGACAACCCCAATGCCATGTTTGTCTTATGGAAAGATCATACAGCCGTTAGAGAGGCCAAAGAAATTAACCTGCACAATCAAAATAGTTCGGTGGATTATCTGAAGTATGTAGGCGGTGTATACTCTTCGGAATGGTTCTGGGCCAAATTACTCCATGTATTTCGGGTTGATGAAAAGGTCCGTGCCGCCACCTATAGCTGGGTGGAGCATTGCGATTATATTCCTTTTCTATTGACTGGAGGAACACAGGTATCTGCTATGAAGCGTGGGGTTTGTTCAGCGGGTCATAAATCACTTTGGGCTGAAGAATTTGACGGCCTACCTCCAAATTCTTTCTTTTCGACACTTGACCCATTGTTGGATGGTTTGGTTGATCGCCTGTTTTCAGAAACATACACTGCTGATCAATCTGCAGGTCAGCTTTCGGAAGAATGGGCGCAACGTTTAGGTCTTACAACATCAGTTGTTGTTGGTGTAGGTGCATTTGACTGCCACATGGGCGCAGTTGGAGGACAAATTGAGCCCTATTATCTGAGTAAGGTGATGGGGACATCAACCTGTGATATGTTAGTTGCTCCAAAAGAAGAGGTACAGCATACGTTGGTCAGGGGAATCTGTGGTCAGGTAGACGGTTCCATTATACCGGGAATGATAGGTATGGAAGCTGGTCAGTCGGCATTTGGAGATGCTTACGCCTGGCTGAAACAGGTGTTGCTATGGCCAACGAAAAATTTGATACAAGATGTTGAAGAGATCGATGAACGAACGCGCGAACAATTGATCGCAGCGTTGGAAGAGAAACTATTGGTCAGTCTAAGTGAGCAGGCTGCGTTACTTCCCGTAACAGAAACATCAGAATTAGCTTTAGATTGGCTCAATGGCCGCCGAACTCCGGATGCGGATCAATCCTTGAAAGGGGCGATCACAGGCTTACACCTCGGAACAGATGCGCCGCGGATCTTCAGAGCGATTGTCGAAGCGACCTGTTTCGGTGCAAAGGCTATTGTTGACCGTTTCGTGGAGCAGGGTATTCCGGTAAAAGGCTTGATCGGTTTAGGCGGAGTTGCAAAAAAATCACCTTTTATTATGCAAATGATGGCCAATGTGATGAATATGCCTATTCGTATTCATAAAAGTGAACAGACTTGTGCCATTGGCGCAGCCATGTTTGCCGCAACAGCAGCTGGTTTATATAACCGGGTAGAGGATGCCATGAAGGCAATGGGGCAAGGTTTTGAACGGACTTATATCCCTGAGGAAAAATGGGTGTCCATTTATGCCGAGCGTTATGAACATTACAAAGCGCTGGGTGCTTTTGTCGAAGGAAAGGAATCGCTCGCCATTACTGTTTAACCATTCAAATTTTAATCATGTATAATTCAATTAAAGAAGAAGCCTACCATTGCAATATGCAATTGCCCCAGCTGGGATTGGTGCTTTTTACATTTGGAAATGTGAGTGTTGTTGACCGTCACCATGAAGTTTTTGCCATTAAACCCAGTGGGGTCCCTTATGAGGAGCTTACTCCGGAACATATGGTGATTGTAGATTTTGATGGTCATGTGGTTGAGGGGAATCTTCGACCATCATCAGATACGAAAACCCATGCCCTATTGTATAAACAGTGGAAAGAGATTGGCGGTATAACACATACACACTCCACCTATGCGACAGCATGGGCACAGGCACAGCGGGATATTCCCATTTTTGGAACGACACATGCCGATCATTTGACCGTCGATATTCCTTGTGCCCCACCAATGCACGATGAGATGATCGCCGGAAACTACGAACATGAAACGGGGTTTCAAATTATCAATCACTTTGTCGAAAATAAGCTGGACTATAAAGAAGTGGAAATGATTCTGGTTGGCAACCACGCGCCGTTTGCTTGGGGTAAAACCGGAATAAAGTCTGTCTATAACAGTGCGGTGTTGGAACAGGTGGCGAAAATGGCTTGGTTGACAGAACAGATCAACCCGGATGCACCTCGATTAAAGTCTGCGCTGGTCAAAAAGCATTACGAGCGGAAGCATGGAGCCAATGCCTATTATGGTCAATAATTTCAATAAAAAATCTATAGCAAAAACTACAATTTAACATGAATATCAATTTAAAAGAGCTTGAAGTCTGGTTTGTTGTGGGAAGCCAAGACCTTTATGGTGAAGAGACCTTACGACAAGTGGCCCTACATGCTGAAGAAATAGCCCATTATTTAGATACCCGAGCGGTGATTCCGGTAGCGGTAAAATATAAACCGATCGTAAAAAATACAGACGAGATTTATGCAACATTGGCAGCCGCCAATAGTGAAAAAAATTGTATTGGGGTCATTACATGGATGCATACCTTTTCACCTGCAAAGATGTGGATCCGAGGATTAAAAGCGTTGCAAAAGCCATTGTTGCATCTGCATACGCAGTACAACCAGGATATCCCGTGGCATAGTATCGATATGGATTTTATGAACCTTAACCAAAGTGCACATGGGGATCGTGAATTTGGACATATCGTTAGCCGCTTAAAAATAGCGCGTAAAGTCGTCACTGGCCATTGGCAAGATGCGGAAGTATTGGAACGGATTAATGTTTGGGTGCGTGCAGCCGCAGGCTGGCATGACTGGCAAGGTGCTAAATTTGCACGATTTGGCGATAACATGCGTTATGTGGCTGTTACGGACGGCGATAAAGTAGAGGCAGAGTCGCAATTTGGTTTCGCTGTAAACACCTATGCGATTGGTGATTTGGTAGCGGTTATCAATGCGAGTACGGAAGCGGAAATCGCGGCATTATTAGCGGAGTACGAAGCGACTTATGAACTTGCCGAAAATGTGAAAGCTGGCGGTGAATATCATACTAACCTCATCGAAGCTGCTAAAATAGAAATTGGCTTACGGAAATTTTTGGAACAAGGAAACTTTAAAGGTTTTACGGATACTTTTGAGGATCTGCATGGGATGGTACAACTTCCGGGCTTGGCGGTACAACGTTTAATGGCTGAGGGGTATGGTTTTGCCGGCGAAGGGGATTGGAAGACCCCGGCTTTGGTGCGCGCTTGCAAAGTGATGGGAGCAGGATTAGCGGGAACGACCGCATTTATGGAGGACTACACCTATCATTTTGATCCGCAGAATCCCATGGTACTTGGCTCACATATGTTGGAAGTGGACCCCGCATTGGCAATTGGAAAACCACGAATAGAAGTGCATCCACTAGGCATTGGCGGCAAGGCAGATCCTGCTCGCTTGGTTTTTAATGGCCAAAGTGGTGATGCATTGAATGCTTCTTTGGTCGATATGGGAACGCGTTTCCGTTTGATCGTGAACAAAGTACAAGGTGTTGCTGTAGAAGAAGAACTCCCTAAGCTTCCTGTCGCACGGGTGTTATGGAAACCGCTGCCCGATATGAAAACAGGTTGCAGTGCCTGGATTGTGGCTGGGGGTGCGCACCATACTGCCTACAGTTTGAGCTTAACACCCGAATACCTGGAAGATTTTGCACGTATGGCGGGTTTAGAATATGTATTGATCGACGAGGACACTACGGTAGCAAGACTCGAAGACCAATTGAAATGGAATGAACTCTATTATTTACTGGGTAAATAATAACCTAAGCCATTTATACCTGTTCTTCGCGGTATAAATGGCTTATTGATAATAACCAATTTGGGAAATATGGAAAAATTTGCAACGGTAGATTACATCATCTTCGTAATTTACTTCTTTATTGTAGCCGGCTATGGCTATTGGATTTATCGTAAAAAGACGAATAGTTTAAGCAGCAGCAAGGACTACTTTCTGGCGGAAGGATCACTGACCTGGTGGGCCATAGGCTCTTCATTGATCGCATCGAATATTTCTGCCGAACAGTTTATTGGCATGAGCGGCAATGGATTTGAGGTCGGTATTGCTGTAGCTGCTTACGAGCTCATTGCTGCGGTAGCGTTAATTATTGTTGCGGTTTGGTTTATTCCGGTCTATCTGAAAAACAAGATTTTCACGATGCCTCAGTTTTTGAACAACCGATACAATGAAACGACGAGTCTCATCATGGCAATCTTCTGGTTGTTTTTGTATGTTTTTGTCAATCTGACATCTATCCTGTATCTCGGGGCAATTGCCATTTCGAGTATGGCCGGAGGTGGCGACAGCTTCCACACCATTACAGTTGCTTTAGCCGTATTTGCCGTCATCATTACGCTGGGGGGAATGCGTGTTATTGGTTTTACAGATGTGATTCAGGTTGTTGTATTAATTATTGGCGGTATAGCGACGACGTATGTGGCATTGACCTTGGTCAGTGAACATTTTGGTTTGGGACAAGACGCCTTGGCTGGATTCAATAAATTGATGGAAGATTCGCCGGAGCATTTTAACCTATTTGTCGATAAACCAGGGCCAGGAGCTAGTCAGGAAGATATCAATAAGTATCTGATGCTGCCTGGAATAGGAATGTACCTTGCCGGAATCTGGATTGTCAACCTAAATTACTGGGGTTGTAATCAATACATCACACAACGCGCTTTGGGAGCCGATCTAAAGACTGCACGCACAGGGATTCTTTTTGCGGGATTTCTAAAATTGTTTATGCCAATTATCGTTATGCTTCCGGGGATAGCCGCTTATGTGCTATACAAAAATGGTGCGTTACAACACGAAATGGCTCCTGGAGGAGTGTTTCACGCCGATAATGCATATTCAGCGATATTGGGCTATCTGCCCAATGGAATGAAAGGGCTTGCGCTGGCGGCGCTTACAGCGGCTATTGTGGCCGGATTGGCCGGAAAGGCCAATAGTATCGCAACGATCTTTACACTGGATATCTTTAAAAAATACATCAATAAAGATGCGAGCGAAGCAAAAATGGTCTGGGTTGGTAAGATAACCATCGTGATCTCTATTCTACTTTCTGTTTTATTTACCTGGAATGATGCACTGGGCATCGGTGGCGCCGGAGGATTTACTTTTATCCAAAAATATACAGGCTTTATCAGTCCGGGTGTTTTTGCGATGTTTTTGCTAGGAATGTTTTGGAAAAGGACGACAGGTGCAGCCGCCATTACAGGCCTTGTTACGGGATTTGCGTTGTCTATATTTTTCAATGAGTTTGCAACAAAGGTTTTCGGACCAGAGACATGGATCTATACGGCATATCTCAACAAAGCGGGCGTTTATGAAATACCATTCCAGATATGTATGGGACTCGCATTTGTATTTACAATGATTGCTATGATTGCTGTGAGCTTATTTGGACCAAAGGTTAATCCAAAAGCTTTTGTATTGGATCGGTCGATGTTTAAAGTAGAACCATCCGTATTGGCATTAATTGTTGTGACTTTATTGTTGGTGACCGCTATCTATGTGCGTTTTTGGTAGAAATGTTGCCATTTGAATAATTAAAAAATTATGAACCATTCCTAATGAAAATTAGGAAGCCTCCATCAGACCGATGGGGTAAAACTTAATTACAGATGAATAAGAAAATTATTATTGGTTTGTTGACTTGTGCTTCATTGGCCTATGGCTGCCAATCTTCATCAACTCAAAATAAGCAAGCAGCAACGATGGCTGATTCTACTTCCAGCCCGGCTTTCGACAGTCAGATTGATGGTAAAGAAGTTAAACTGTTCCAGCTCAAGAACGACAAACTCGCCATTACGTTGACAAATTATGGTGCACGTCTGGTGAGTTTAAAAGTGCCAGATAAAGACGGTAAATTGACTGATGTGATTTTGGGCTATGATTCGGCCAAAGAATACAAGGATAACTATAATAATTATTACGGCGCAATTGTAGGGCGTTACGGGAATCGGATTGGCAAAGCATCATTTAAACTGAATGGAGAGGTTTATTCTTTAGAAAAGAATGATGGCGAGAATTCACTTCATGGCGGTACCAATGGCGTTTACAATAAAGTGTGGGATGTCGTCAGTAGCACTTCGACATCAATCACATTAGCCTATACTTCACCTGATAAAGAAGCGGGTTATCCGGGAACGGTCAAGATGGAGGTTACCTATACCCTGGAGGAAAATGGTGCTTTGGCTATAGCCTATCAGGCGACAACAGATAAAGAGACGGTCTTAAATCTGACCAACCACGCGTATTTTAACCTCAATGGGGCTGGAGATTCTTCTATTTTGGATCATGAACTTCAAATTGATGCAAAGGCAATTACCGAAGTTGACAGTACGTTGATCCCAACTGGAAAGAGTTTGCCTGTAGCGGGCACCGCATTCGATTTTACAAAACCTACACGTATTGGTACTCGTATTGAAGATGAAAATGCACAACTGAAGATTGGAAAGGGCTATGACCATAATTTTGAACTCAACAAGAAGGATGGTTTCCAGAAAGTCGCACAGGTGTATGCCGCGAAAACAGGTATTGAAATGGACATCTACACAACCGAACCTGGTTTACAGTTTTATAGTGGTAATTTTATGAAAGATTCGGACCCTAAAGGGAAAGAGGGAAAAGTGTATCCATTCCGTTCTGCTTTCTGTTTGGAGACACAACATTTTCCAGATGCACCAAATCACCCCAATTTTGCATCAACGGTGTTAAAACCTGGAGAAAAATATAGTTCAAAAACAACCTACCAGTTCAGTGTGAAATAATTAAATCTATATGATGAAGCTAAGATTAAAATTAGGCGTTGTTTTTACGCTGGCCACTGGATTACTGTATGGACAGAGTAGTGTAAGATTAGAAACGCCGCAGCAGGAGCAGATTATAAGTCGACATATCTATGGACATTTTGCGGAACATTTGGGACGCTGTATTTATGATGGATTTTATGTCGGTGAGAAAAATGACTCAATTCCGCATGCTGATGGTGTCCGGAAAGATGTTATCGAAGCCCTTAAGAATTTGAACATTCCCAATTTACGTTGGCCGGGTGGATGTTTTGCCGATACGTATCATTGGAAGGATGGCGTTGGCCCCAAAGCCCAGCGTCCTGCTATCGTAAACAATTGGTGGGGCGGCGTGACAGAGGATAACTCTTTTGGTACACACGATTTTCTCAATATGTGTGAATTGTTGGGTGCAGAGCCTTATCTGGCGGGAAATGTGGGGAGCGGTGAGGTGCAGGAACTTGCCGACTGGGTTCAATATGTGAATTTTAAAGGCGAGAGCCCCATGTCGGATTGGCGACGAAAAAATGGTCGGCAAGATCCTTGGAAGGTGAAAATCTGGGGCGTAGGAAATGAAGCCTGGGGCTGTGGCGGAAATATGACTGCCGATTACTATACCGACATTTATCGCAAATACGCCACTTTTATGTCGGATTGGACCAATGGAAGTGGTTTGTATCGGATAGCATCAGGAGCTAATAGTGCAGATTACAATTGGACGGAGACACTCATGAAGAAAATTCCGAGTGGTTTGATGAAAGGTATGGGACTTCATCACTATGCCGTGATCAACTGGGACGACAAAGGCTCTGCAACGCAATATTCGGAGGAGGAGTATTTTAAAACCATGAAATCAGCTTGGTTTATGAATGAGCTCGTGGAAAAGAATATCGCCATCATGGACAAATATGATCCGAAAGGACTGGTGGATCTGATCGTAGACGAATGGGGCGGCTGGTATGCGGTAGAACCTGGTACGAATCCGGGCTTTCTCTACCAACAAAATACCATGCGTGATGCCATGATTGCAGGAATGACACTCAATATCTTTAACAATCATGCTCGCCGGGTGAAGATGGCCAATCTTGCCCAAGCCGTGAATGTATTGCAAGCTGTTATCCTGACAGAAGGAAAGAATATGATTTTGACGCCGACTTATCATGTGATGGAAATGTATAAGGTACATCAGGATGCCAAGTTAATTCCTATTTCCCTTCAATCAACGGATTTTGAATTTAACCAGGAAAAAATTCCGGCCGTTTCGGTTTCAGCGTCACAAGACAAGCAGGGCCGTACTCATATCTCCTTGGTAAATATTGACCCGAAAAAGAATAATAAGGTACGTGTGGATCTCGGTTCAGTGAAAGCTGCAAAAATTTCAGGCCGAATCCTTACTGCGGAGAATCTACGCGATTATAATTCCTTCCAAAAACCCACAACAATTAAACCTGTTGTGTACAATAAGGCAAAGGCAGTGAATGGTGCCATTGAAGTGGACATTCCGGCATTTTCAGTTATTGTATTGGAATTAATATAACAGCCAATTTTGATAGGGTTGTCATGTTGTGCTACCCTATTTATGCTGTTATAGCTGGTTTAAAAACCTGAAATGATAAATTATTGTTGAACAAATACATATAGGGATGAAAAGAGTAGTGTCGACACTGTTACTGTTAGCGAGCTTGGGCTCTTCAGCAATGGCACAGTCACCGATAACATTAAATATTGCATTGGATAAACCTACAGGCAAAATATCGCCGCATATGTGGGGCGTCTTTTTTGAAGATATCAATCTTGGTGCTGATGGGGGAATCTATGCGGAATTGGTAAAGAATAGATCATTTGAGTTTGATCAGCCTTGGATGGGCTGGAAAAAGCTTGAAAATGGCCCTGAGGGAAGCTACCTGCTGTTAAACGATAGTAAACGTAAAGGCAACAAACGTTATTTAAGGATAAACAATGCGGCTAATCTGAAATTAGGGCTACAAAATGAAGGCTTTAGAGGAATGGGTGTGAAAGCGGGTGCAGCATATGAGTTTTCTGTACAATATCAAAATGCTGCTAAGGGGATGAAAATCCATGTTGAGTTGCTCGATCAACAGAATAAGGTTATTGGTGCAGCTGAACTTCCACTTGAACCCGTCGGATCATGGTCTGAAGCTGCAGTCAAATTTCCTGTCAACCAAACGACAGATAAAGCCAAATTAAATGTTTGGTTTACAGGGGCGGGTACGTTAGACGTGGATATGCTTTCGTTATTTCCAGTAGACACCTGGAAAGGGAGACCGAAGGGGTTGCGTAAAGATATGGTTCAGATGCTTGCCGATATGAAACCCGGCTTTATCCGTTTTCCCGGAGGCTGTATTGTTGAAGGGAAAGATTTGGCTAATCGCTTTCAATGGAAAAAAACTGTTGGACCAATAACGGAAAGGGAATTGATTATCAACCGGTGGAATACCGAATTCAGCCATCGGCTGACACCTGATTATTTTCAGACTTTTGGTTTAGGATTTTATGAATACTTTTTACTCGCAGAAGATATTGGAGCATCTCCAGTTCCCATTCTCAATTGCGGTATGGCCTGCCAATTTAATACCGGAGAACTTGTACCATTGGACGAACTTGATACCTATGTTCAAGACGCTTTGGACCTGATTGAATTTGCCAATGGCCCAACAGATACAAAATGGGGGAAATTACGGGCGGATATGGGGCACCCTGAACCTTTCCACCTCAAAATGCTGGGAGTTGGAAATGAAAATTGGGGTCCGCAATACATCGAGCGGTTGACCGTCTTCAAGAAAGCGTTAAACGAAAAGCATCCTGAGATCAAAATTATCGCCAGTTCGGGCACTGATCCCGAAGGAGATCGTTTTGACTTCTTAAATGATAAGCTGCGGGCGATGAATATCAATATCATTGATGAACATTATTACCGTCCACCATCCTGGTTTCTGTCGAGCGCCAATCGCTATGATAATTACGCTAGAAATGGGGCGAAAATTTTCGCAGGGGAATATGCTTCGCATACGACGCGACCAAACGGCCCAGGGAAAAGTACCTGGGAGGCGGCCCTCTCGGAAGCCGCTTTCATGACGGGCCTGGAACGAAATGGCGACGTGGTAGAGATGGCATCTTATGCGCCATTATTCGGTCATGTCGATGGCTGGCAGTGGTCACCGGATTTAATTTGGGTGGATAACTTGCAGGTATATGGAACACCGAGCTACCACGTGCAAAAATTATATGCTACCAATAAAGGGACAAGCATTGTTCCGATCAAACGGGATGGTGAATTCGTTGCTGGCAAAGATAGCCTATATGCTTCTGCAGTATTTGATGCAGCTGCGCAACAGCTTATCGTGAAAGTCGTCAATTACAACAGTAAACCGATGAAAGTGAACCTCGACATAGATTCGAAGAAAAAGCCTGCTGCGACAGCAGAGAAAATCACGTTGGCCAACGCCAACCTCAACCTGAGTAACAGTATCGAGGAACCATTGAACATCCGTCCAAAACAAAATACGGTAACTTATAAGGGAAAGACGATTGTTGAAACATTTGAACCCTATTCCTTGACCTTGATTAAAATGTCCGTTAAATAAGATGAATATCCGTAGACTCTTTTTTACTACCCTGATTCTATTTGCACATAACGTGTTTGCACAGGTAAAAAAACAAAATGGGAGCGTTACGGTCGCATTTGGGTGGGTAACAACCGCGGTATAGTAATGTGCTATTTACAAATGAAATAACCTTTTTATGAATAAAAGAAAGTTGATATCCCTCATGGGAGTTGTTGGTTTGATGATGGCTGCCTTGTGTTCCGTATCGGCACAGGAATATAAAGCTGGACCATCGGAAAAAGATTTTGCGGGTTATCTATTTACCTATTTTAAAGGTAATGCAATTGCGGATGAGGCCGTATGTTTTGCGATTAGTACTGACGGTTATACATTCAGGGCACTGAACAATAATCAGCCCATATTGGATTCTAAACGCATCAGCAGTACAGGTGGCGTAAGGGATCCACATATTTTACGGGCCGAGGACGGAAAATCATTTTATATGGTGCTAACGGATATGACGGCATCCAAAGGATGGGATTCTAACCGAGCCATGGTTTTGTTAAAATCTACAGATTTGATCCACTGGGAGCATCATGTGATTAACATCCAACAACGTTATCAAGGGCAGAAAGACTTAAAAAGGGTTTGGGCGCCCCAGACTATATTTGATCCAAGTGTAGGTAAATATATGGTTTACTGGTCCATGAAATATGGAGATCAACCCGATGTGATTTATTATGCCTATGCTAATCGCGATTTTACGGATCTAGAGGGTGAACCTAAGGTGTTGTTCTTGCCTAAAAACGGTCAATCTTGTATAGATGGGGATATTATTGTTAAAAACGGCTTATTCCATTTGTTTTATAAAACTGAGGGGAACGGGAAAGGGATAAAACAGGCGATCACAGATTCATTGACTTCGGGGAAATGGGTTGAACAACCTGGTTATAAACAGGCAACAGCAGACGATGTGGAAGGATCTGGGATTTTTAAACGCAATCAATCAGACACCTATATCTTGATGTATGATGTTTATAAAAAGGGGAAATACCAGTTTTGTGAATCTCAGGATCTAGATCATTTTAAAGCAATAGATCAACAGATTGATATGGATTTTCATCCTAGACATGGCACTATTTTACCGCTTTCAAGAAATGAGTTGAATAAATTGATACAACATTGGGGAAAACCAGCTGATATCACATTGAACAATGTGAAAAATCCTATATTGGAGGGATTTTACGCGGATCCAGATGTATTGTACTCTAATAAGACAAAGAAATATTATATCTATCCAACGAGTGATGGCTTTGACGGTTGGGGTGGATATTACTTCAAAACCTTTTCTTCTACTGATTTGATAGCATGGAAAGATGAGGGAGTGGTATTAGATTTAAAAAAAGATGTACTATGGGGCAACCACCATGCCTGGGCGCCGACGATCGCAGAGAAGAAAGTCAAGGGTGTGTATAAATATTATTATTATTTTACAGCAGCTCAGAAAATCGGTGTTGCAGTAGCAGACTCGCCAATCGGGCCTTTTAAGGATTCCGGTAAACCGCTGATAGACTTCAAACCAAATGGCGTAAAGGGAGGTCAAGAGATCGATCCGGCTGTTTTCACTGATCCCAAAACCAATAAGAGTTATCTTTATTGGGGAAATGGTCATCTTGCTGTAGCCGAACTTAATAAGGACATGGTGACAATCAAGGAAAATACGATCAAATTATTGACCCCCGATAGAACATTCCGTGAAGGAACTTATGTCTTTTTCCGGAAAGGGATTTATTATTTCCTATGGTCGGAAAATGATACACGTAGCGAAAATTATCGGGTTCGTTATGGAACTTCGACTTCTCCTTTGGGACCCATTCAAATCCCCGAAGATAATCTTATTTTGCAGAAAGATGTTGCTCTTGGAATTTATGGCACGGGGCACAATTCGGTATTGCAGCTGTCAGGAAAAGACGAATGGTACATTGTTTATCATCGATTTAACTATCCCAAGGGAATTACGATGGGCGAAGCTGCTGGGTATAACCGGGAAGTTTGTATGGACAAATTGCTGTTTGGTACAGATGGGAAAATTCTTCCAGTCGTACCGAGTCATTAAAATGGGCCATTACCCAAAGAGGTTACTGGTGAATTTTACTTTAATTCCAAGCTGAAAGTTATTGATCGTTTTAAATATTTCCTTAATGGTTGCCTTTTCAATATTTGTCAAGCTGTCCATCGGTACATAATTGTTTGGGCTAAGTTTGGCTATCCGAATCTGATTCGCTTGATTTTTTAGGCGAATCGACATCAGATAGTAGTAAGATTGATGTAATTCTTCATATTGTTCCTGCGTGAAAATCCCCAATTCGAGTAACTGCTTGAGTCTTCCACCTGTATTTTCTTCATAAATTCGGTTTTTCAGGGCATATACACGAACCAAATCGACAATAGGTGTCATAGCTTTTTTGATGTTGAAGACTTCAGAGGATCCGATGGTTTGCGTTTTGATCGCCTTAAAAAATGTCAAGGGAGGTTCATATTGTAGGGCATTTTTTGCGATAAATGTAAAAAAGCGCTCATTAGGTTTTTGTAATTCGACATTTAGAAACTCTTTAAGTTGATCTATAATCTCTTGGTCGCCATATAATCGTCGGCAGTCAAAGAATGTGGAGAACTTAATTGCATTTTCGGGGATGCTTTCCTCGATCCATTTTTTGTAGTTGTTTTTCCAATGTGATAGTGAATGTGTCCATTCAGGATTGCTGGCCATATATCCTCCTGTACAATAACTGAAACCTATTGTATTTAAATGATCAGATACACGACTTGCAAAATTCAAAAAATACGCTCGGACGAGCTCGCGTTGTTCATTGGCTTTATCTTCATAAATAATCGCATTATCCTGATCTGTCATCAGCGTTTGTTCTTTTCTTCCTTCACTACCAGTCACCATGAAGACAAACTTTGCCGGCGGTTCGCCCATCTCTTCGATTACTTTTTCGATTACTTTTAGTGCAATACTGTCCGCTACAGTTGTAATCACCTGATTGGCAATTTCGGCATTTACTCCTCTGCCGAGCAGTTGATGGATAATTTCTGGAACGTTGTTCCACTTTTCGCGCAATTCGTCTAAAGTTTCTGCTAGTTTGACAGATTGAATAAATACGAGTGGCGATTGCCCTTGCTCACTCAATAATCTGTTACGGCTTAGGAATCCAACGTAGTTCCCTTCTTTTTCAACGAGCAGGTATCTTGATTTCGTTCGGAACATTTTTAGTACAGCCTCATACAGGTAAGCTTGATCAGAGATACTAACAATTGGGTTGTCCATCACTTCGATAATCGCGCGGTCGACAGCGATTTGTTGCGCAACGACATTATCCCGCAAGGTCATATCAGTAGCATAGCCGATGATACCATTTTTGTTTTGGATAAACACACAACTTACCTTTTGTTTGGCCATCATCTTTGCAACCTCAAAAATGGGGGTTTCAGCGGTACAGGCAACAATATCTTTGTAAGTGATATGTTCTATCTTTCGCGAGTACAATTGATCCGCAGCAAAGTAGCTCTCCTCAAAAGAAGCTGGGGATTTTACAAAGTGTGAAAACTCCTCATCTAACATCCTTTTTCCAAAAGAATTGGTGAAAAAATGAAAGAACTCTTCATTGGCATTACAAAGCTCAATGAAATTTTTCCGCGGTAATCGATAGATGATTGTACCTTTTTTAGCGATGACAGATTTTAACGCTTTTGTTCGATTCAATAAGACTGAAATACCGCCAAAGCAATAAGGCATATGATGGATTTCGACTAATCGTTTATTATCTGAAGCATCTAAGAAAAATGTTTCGTATTCTCCTTCGAAGATTAAGTCTACTCCATCCATATCGGTAATATTCTGTCGATACACCAAGGTGTCTTTGGAGAAGCGATGTTCATAGAGTATATCGACAATACTTAGCTGAAGGGTTTCGGGCAATACCTGAAATGGTTGGGTCGATTTCAGCAAGGATAGGAGGGATTCGTTTTTTTCCATGAATACGGCATTAAAAAAGATTATCGAACTCAGTTTGTTGGTTTAGAATTTCTTGATCGGAGAGATCTTTTCGTTGGATCATTTCAAAATAACATTTCGCTGTGATCTCAGCATCTTTCTCCGCATCATGTATATTTTCGGGAAGAGCCAGGAAAAGCGATTCATGTAATAATGAAAGCGGAAGATGGACCATATGTGGGTTTCTAACATACCTTTTGCTATGCAGCAAGGTGCAAAAGTATTTTAAGTCGCAAAATGGGAGCGGAAGATTGGAACGATAGAATTCAGCAGATAATACCTGCAAATCAAATGAAAGAAAATGTCCAACGATTTGCGGTTTATATTTTTTGATGTCATGACTCAGTTTACGCAACACCTCTTTTTTCTTTTCGCCGTGCTTCATTAAAAAAGGGGGAGTCAATCCGTGTATTTGCTCTGAAGCGGGACTGATTGGTATTAGCGGTTCATAAATATATTTATTCGTACGTTTAACTTCATTGCGTTCTTCGTCAAAAATAATCCAAGCCAATTGCAATATATGCGGCCAGTTGTCGCTGTCGGTGTACTTTTTATTCCATTTTTTCGGCAGCCCGGATGTTTCGGTATCTATGAATAACAAATATTTTTTCAAGGAAGTATTTATAATAAGTAACTAAAAGTAATCAAAATTTACTGTAAGCTGTAGATGCCGTTTAAATAAATTATCTTGTATAGGGCAACTGTCTTGGTTATGTGGCATAACAGTGCATAACAGTTCCTCCCATCAAATCATTTAATTTAGTTTTTGTAATACCTAAAAAGATACACAATGAATGCTGTTTTCGGAGTTATATTCCATTTTATAGGCGGTTTCGCGTCTGGTAGTTTTTATGTGCCGTATAAGAAAGTGAAAGGCTGGTCCTGGGAATCCATGTGGATATTAGGTGGACTTTTTTCATGGGTGATCGTTCCGCCGATAGCGGCAATGTTGACGATCCCAAATTTTGTAGAAATTATCCAAGATACGAATAGTTCCATTGTAGGCTACACTTTTTTATTTGGATTACTCTGGGGGATTGGGGGACTGACCTATGGACTTGGTGTACGTTACCTCGGTGTATCTTTGGGAAGTAGTATCATTTTGGGACTTAGCATGGTTTTTGGATCCTTGATGCCAAGTATTTATTATTTTTTCAATAAGACTGCAGGCAAACATGGTATAGACTATTTTTTTACAACACATTCCGGTATTTGTATTCTCATAGGACTTTTAGTGTGCGTGCTTGGTGTGTTTTTATGTGGGAAGGCTGGAGTGTCAAAGGAGAAGCATTTATCTGCATTATCATCTGAAAGCAAGTCTGATTACAATTTTGGATTGGGTATCGTTGTGGCTATTATATCGGGGATATTAAGTGCTTGTTTCAATTTTGGAATAGAGGCTGGAAAGCCGATGGCTGATGTGGCTAACAACTTATGGAAGGCTACTAATCCAAATCAAGGAGAATTTCTCTATCAAAATAACGTCACCTATATTGTAATCCTTTGGGGTGGCTTTGTGACGAACTTTCTTTGGTGCCTTTACTTATTGTTTAAGAATAGAACTTTTGGGGATTATACAAAGTCCGATGTGCCAAAAGGCAAAAATTTCCTTTTATGTGCGATAGCGGGAACGACTTGGTATCTGCAGTTTTTCTTTTATGGTATGGGCGAAAGCCGTTTAGGAAATGGAGCCAGCTCCTGGATCTTGCATATGGCATTTATCATTCTCATTTCAAATGCTTGGGGGGTTGCACTCAAGGAATGGAAAGGTGTGGATCGTGCGACTTATCGTTCTATAATCGGAGGAATTGTAACCATTATCATCTCTATTTGCATTGTAGGGTTTGCAAAGACATTAGAAAATTAATATTTAAATAAATATAGAAGAAGTGAAAACGTACAAACATGTCAATTACTTATGGGACGATGAGAAAGCTCAGGCACTAAGCGGTGATGAAGTAGCTTTACTGTTATATCGTTCGAATATTTTAGGTGCAGATTTAAGGATCACAAATTATGGCGGGGGAAATACCTCGTGCAAAGTTTCTGAAAAAGATCCTTTGACAGGTGAAGAAGTGGAGGTGATGTGGATCAAAGGCTCAGGAGGTGATATCGGAACTTTGAAAAAATCCGGTTTGGCGGCTTTGTATCTCCAACGTCTACGTAATTTGGAAAATGTCTATCGTGGATTAGATCACGAAGATGAAATGGTTGAATTATTTAACCACTGTATCTATGATCTATCATCTAAAGCTCCATCTATTGATACACCATTGCATGGATTCCTGCCATTCAAACATATCGACCACTTACATCCCGATGCGGCAATTGCCATTGCCGCGGCCAAAGATGGAAAGACAATCACGCAAGAGCTTTTTAATGGGACCATCGGCTGGGTAGACTGGCAACGACCGGGATTTGATTTAGGCCTGCAGTTAAGAGCTTGTTTGGAGGAGAATCCAGGAATCCGAGGTATTATGTTAGGCTCTCATGGTTTGTTTACCTGGGGCGATACAGCATACGAATGTTATGTTAATTCGTTGGATGTCATTGAAGCCTGTGCAGAATATCTTGAGCAGAATTATGGTAAAAAAGCACCTGTCTTTGGTGGACAAAAAGTGATTAGCTTGGGCAAGGAAGAAAGAACTGCACAAGCGGCTAAACTGGCGCCGGTTTTAAGAGGTTTCTGTTCCAGTGAGCGCCATATGATAGGGCATTTCACCGACGATGAACGCGTATTGGAATTTATCAATTCCAATGATTTAGCACGTTTAGCTCCACTTGGTACCAGTTGCCCGGACCACTTCTTAAGGACTAAAATCCAACCATTGGTGTTGAATTTGTCTAAATCAGAAGATTTAGACAACGTTGAGGAGCTCAAAGCGAAATTGGCGCCATTATTCGAAGATTACCGTGACATGTATGCGCAATATTATGAAAACTGCAAACATGAAAACAGTCCAGCTGTACGTGATAAAAACCCGGTAATTGTTCTGTATCCAGGTGTAGGTATGTTCGCATTTGCGAAAGACAAACAGACTGCACGGGTGGCAGCGGAATTCTATACCAATGCAATCAATGTAATGAAAGGCGCTGAGGCTGTAAGCGAATATACCGCATTACCTCGTCAAGAGGCATTTGATATTGAGTATTGGTTGCTAGAAGAAGCAAAGTTGCAGCGCATGCCAAAACCCAAGGCACTTTCTGGAAAAATTGCTTTGGTTACTGGCAGTGGTGGTGGTATTGGAAAAGCAATCGCTAAAAAGATGGCTCAAGAAGGCGCTGTGATTGTCTTAAATGATATTAACGCAGAACGGTTGGAATCGAGTAAGGCCGAATTTGTAGGCGAATTTGGAACAGACTCGGTCATCGCTACAATTCTTGATGTAACCAATGCAGATTCTATCAAAGGTGCTTTGAAAGATGCGGCTTTAGCATTCGGTGGTATTGATATCGTCGTTAATAATGCTGGATTGTCGATTTCAAAAACAATCGAAGACCACACGGAGAAGGATTGGGATTTATTGTACGATGTATTGGTAAAGGGCCAGTTTTTGGTTACGCAAGGAGTGACGTCAATATTAAAAGGGCAGGCAATCGGTGGCGATATCATCAATATTGTCAGTAAAAATGCTTTGGTTAGCGGACCAAACAATACGGGGTATGGAAGCGCAAAAGGTGCCCAGTTGCATTTGAGCCGTTTATGTGCAGCAGAATTGGGTCCTGTGGGAGTGCGTGTAAACGTTGTCAATCCCGATGCGGTTATTTCAGATAGCAATATCTGGGCTGGGGGTTGGGCAGAAGGTCGTGCTAAAGCCTATGGCATTACTGTTGCGGAACTTCCTGCATACTATGCAAAGAGAACCTTGTTAAATGAGATTATCCTTCCACAAGATATTGCGAATGCATGTTTTGCTTTTGTGGGTGGATTGCTGAGCAAGTCTACTGGGAATCTGTTAAACGTTGACGGAGGCGTTGCAATGGCGTTTGTACGCTAATTTTTATATCTTTAGGTGTCGTGTTCAGAAAGGGAAAAATTAAGACGGCACCTAAAGAATTTTTAGACGATAACCAATAATATTATGATTCTTGATAAACAAATTATAGATCAGCACAATAACCAATTAGCGGAGAAACATACACGAGCTTTTGACTATGTATCGGCAGATATTTCAGACACAGAGGAAATCTTGGACAAACTCCAGAAATTTCAAATTGCTATCCCAAGCTGGGCATTAGGAACAGGTGGTACTCGATTTGGGCGGTTTTCCGGAGCGGGTGAGCCCGGAACTTTGGAGCAAAAGTTAGCGGATGTAGGCTTATTACACGCGCTCAACAAATCAAGCGGTGCTATTTCCTTACATATACCTTGGGATATCCCTTCGGATGCAGAAAAAATCAAATCATTGGCATCTAAACTCGGTATTGCATTTGACGCAGTGAATTCCAATACATTTCAAGATCAGACTGGACAAGAATACAGCTATAAATTTGGTTCGCTTCACCATGTCAATCCTAAAGTACGTGAACAGGCTATTGCCCACAATATTGAAGTTATCAATTATGGAAAAGCTTTGGGATCTAAATCTCTTACAGTTTGGCTCGCTGACGGTTCATCTTTTCCAGGGCAGTTGAGTTTTAGAGAGGCATTTCAAAATACATTGTCTAGCTTAAGTGAAATTTATAAGCACCTACCAGACGATTGGAAATTGTTTGTGGAATACAAAGCTTTTGAACCATATTTCTATTCTACAACTATTGGAGACTGGGGGCAATCCTTACTATTGGCCAATAAATTAGGTCCTAAAGCTTATACTTTGGTTGATTTGGGACACCATTTACCCAATGCTAACATTGAACAGATTGTTTCTCTATTGCTTATGGAGGGCAAGCTTGGTGGTTTTCATTTTAACGATAGTAAGTACGCTGACGACGATCTAACAGCGGGCAGCATTAAGCCATATCAGTTATTTCTGATATTCAACGAATTGGTCGATGGAATGGATTTGAATGGGATAGACCATGCGACAGGGTTGGGTTGGATGATTGACGCTTCTCATAACCTGAAAGATCCCTTGGTCGATTTGTTACAATCAGTTGAAGCGATTAAGATCGCCTATGCACAGGCTTTGTTAGTTGATCGCAAAGCATTGAAACAGGCACAGCAGACAAATGATATCGTGAAAGCTCAGGAAATCTTGCAAGATGCGTTTCGAACTGATGTCAGACCGCTTGTTGCAGAAGCAAGGTTAAGAAGTGGTGCTGCACTAAATCCAGTTCGATTATTCAACGAAGAAAACTTACGAAGTAAACTTATCGAAGAACGCGGAATAAATTCTGTAGCTACTGGTTTGTAACAAGGGAAAAGAATGAAGGGGAAACCAATACCAGTAGTTGCAATATTCGACGTCGGGAAGACGAATAAGAAATTATTTCTCTTTAATGAGCATTACCAGATTGTTTTTGAGAGGTCGGCTCGTTTTTTAGAAACTACCGATGAAGATGGCGATAGCTGTGAAAATTTAGAAAGTTTACGTTTGTCTGTTTTTGACTCATTACATGAAGTCTTTCGGAAAGGTGAGTTTGAGATTAAGGCGATTAATTTTACTTCATATGGGGCGAGTTTTGTCTACATTGATAAAGATGGGCGGCCTTTAACACCATTATATAACTATTTAAAGGAATATCCCAAAAAACTGCTGGAGTCTTTCTATGCACAATATGGTGGAAAAGATAGATTCGCATTGGAAACTTCGTCTCCGAGTTTGGGAAGTCTTAATTCTGGGCTACAGATCTATCGTTTGTTTAAATTAAAGCCAGCGCTGTTTAAGGAAGTCAAATGGGCGTTACATCTTCCACAATATTTGAGTTATTTAATTTCAGGACAACCCTATGCCGATATGACAAGTATAGGTTGCCATACAGCATTGTGGGATTTTAAGAAAAATAATTACCATCAGTGGGTTTTTGATACAGGCATTTTACAAAAAATGGCACCTATCGTTCAAGGAGATCAGCTCTTCAGGGCAACTTTTCCAGGAAGTGGTTATCTAGTTGGAAGTGGGCTACACGATAGTTCTTCGGCTTTGATTCCTTACCTGCTCAATTTCCATGAACCTTTTGTATTGATTTCAACGGGGACTTGGTGCATTTCATTCAATCCATTTAATACAGAATCTTTGACAAAAGATGAATTGAATCAAGATTGCTTGATGTATATGACCTATACAGGTCGGTCTGTAAAAGCATCGCGGTTATTTGCCGGTTATGAGCATGAAGAGCAAGTCAAACGTATTGCTCAATTTTTTCAAGTGTCAACTGGAAAATTCAAACAGATTGGCCTCGATTGGGAAATTATTGAAAAATATCAAGTGATGGAGGTGTCGGACCAATTGGATGCATTTGCTTCGATAGATTTGACACATTTCAATACTCATATTGAGGCGTATCATGTCTTGATGATGCATCTCGTAAAGGCTCAGATAAAAGCGACATCTTTGATTCTTCAAAAGAATGGTGTACAACGGATATTTGTAGATGGTGGATTTAGCCGTAATGTAATTTATATGACGTTATTAGCGCAAGCTTTTCCAAATAGTGAAGTTTTTGGTGCATCAATGGCACAAGCTACGGCACTTGGTGCAGCTCTGGTTATTCACGATCATTGGAATAAGCAGCCTATTCCAAATGACATTATTGAACTCCGTTATTTTAGGGCAGGCAAAAAAATACATTAATTTCAATAATAGGAATAAGAATTTAGTTTTTTTATTAGTTATCGTGAGAGGTCAGGCGATTTTTGCCTGGCCTATTTTTTTTGAAAGTGTCTGATGTTATTGGCTAGAAAGAACCTTCTGTTCGCTTTCATTGCTGTCGGTACCTGTGAAGTCATTTTCTAATATATCGGTAGGAGTGTATTTATATGGTTACGACCAGTTTTAAAAAATAAAAAGTTTCCAAACGGGGGTGAGGAAACCTTTTATTAAAAACCTAAAATTAAGAATAATTATACCAATTATTATATGATGATTAAAGGTGCGGAAAATTAGGCGATTAGCTGTCCTGAACTGTTGGCGAAAGGGAGGCACAGGTAAGCGCAGGGTGGTCTGACCAATTGGAAAAATTATATTTGAGTCTCCTAAATTAATAAAACTTAGAGATGAAGAGATTAATCTTAACGATCACATTTTTTATACAGGTCTGTTGCCATGTTTTATTTGCCGAACAGATTGTCAGGGAATTTCGCTTTGGTGGTACTAAGAAAAACCAGACTGTAATTTCTTTAAGGGAAGCACAAGCCTATAAGGATAAGCAAGGGTATGGTTTTGAATTTTCAACAGAACAAGATGTCAGGATTGATTCAAATAACAAAAGCCTTTTCAGCGAAAAGCCATTTTATTTTTCGGTAAGAGTTCCTGAAGGCAATTATAAAATTACGATTACCTATCAGGGTTTGAACGATAAGCCTTACCGCAGTACCGTACGTTCTGAATCCCGGAGGCTGCAGATCGAAAACCAAGAGGTATTACCTAATAAATCTTTCGATAGGACCTTTATTGTACATATCAAAGATCCAAAGATTGTTTCTGGCGAAACTGTAGCATTGAAGAAGCCAAGGGAGCTGCAAAAACTCGACTGGGATAATAAGTTGACTTTGGAGTTCCAGCAAACAAATTGTATTTCGACCATTCGAATCGAGTCGGTAAGCAATGTCGCGACTGTATTTTTAGCAGGGAACTCGACGGTAGTTAATCAAGAGGATGAGCCCTGGGCGTCCTGGGGACAAATGATTCCTCGATTTTTTGATGCAGGTGTGGCCATTGCTAATCATGCGGAATCTGGACTGGCACTAAGTTCGTTTTTGTCCTCAAAAAGATTGGAAAAAATTCTCTCTGTTGCCAAGCCTGGAGATTATTTATTTATTGAATTTGGGCACAATGATCAAAAGGAAAAAGGAGAAAATGCAGGTGCTTATAAGGGCTATAGTGATCGTTTACGTTATTTTGTACGTGAATTTCGGGCAAAAGGTGGCCTGCCAGTTATCTTAACCTCCACAGCACGACGAGCATTTGATGGACAAGGAAAACTGTTGCAGACATTAGGTGATTTTCCCGATGCGGCTCGGAAGGTCGCAGCAGAACTTCAGGTGCCTTTGATAGATCTTAATCAGAAAACGAGTTTGTTTTACGAGGCATTAGGAGTTGAGCAGTCTAAACAAGCATTTGTTCACTATCCTGCGCATACTTTTCCAAATCAAAAAAATGATTTGGCCGATAATACCCATTTCAATCCCTATGGTGCCTATGAGATCGCTAAAATGGTGCTCACAGGAATTAAAGAAAACAACTTGAAGATAGCAGACCATATCGTCGATTTTCAGGACTTTGATCCGCAGCAACCAGATGATTTTAAAACTTGGTATTGGCCGCCAAGTTTGATCAATAGTGTTATCAAACCAGATGGCAATTAATTTGTATTGATATAATGTTACGGTCGGGCAGTATTTGTCCGACCTTTTTTATGTTCTATTTGCTCATTTAGACAGGATAGTGCAGGTTGGTGGAAATGTCTTTTAGACATATATTTGTCACACCAATTATGAACCGCAAAAGGACAAACTTTCGCTTCATAAAACGTATTATTTGAAGTATCTCAACGAGCACTTGCCGTAATTTATTATTAACCAAATTATTGACCTAATACATTTACTATGTTATCATCCAAATTTAACCTATTTTGGATTGCACTATTGATTACGGTAGTGTCATGTAGGAAGGAAGCCTTTGACGCCTACTATGGTAGACCCGAATGGCTGGCAAGCCCAATTTACCAGCAGCTCGATTCAATGGGCGACTTTAAGAAGTACCTGAGCTGCATTGAACTGTCCGGCTATAAAAATACACTCGGGACTGCGGGTTCTTGGACAGTATTTGCACCCACTGATCAGGCCTTTGATCAATTTATGAAGGAAAATGGTATTAGTGATGTATCAAAGATCGATGCGAAACTGGCCGAGAAGATTGTGCGTTCTTCAATGATTTATGACGGTGAGCGACTTGAAAAGCTGAACGATTATTTTTCAGCAAAAGGTTGGCAGCAAGGTTTTGCTTTTCGGCGTCGATCTGTATACTATGACTTTGTTGAAAAAGAGGATTTAGGGAATGGCAAGATTAGACGGTTTGTCTCAGCAAATCGCGGCCCTAATGTAGCTTATGCAGCTACGGATAACAATAATAAACACATTAGCTATTTTTTTGATGCTTACATGAACCAGCGTGGTTTGGGTGCTATAGATTATCAGTCATTTTATCCTAACAGCAGCTATACGGGGTTGAACGTTGGATCAGCTGAAATTGATCCTGCAAGAAGCAATATCTCCGCAGAGAATGGCTATATCCATGTTGTGAATAAAGTTTTGATTGCGGAGAAGAGTATCGATCAATACCTCCGCGATAATACGAGTTACTCCACATTCAAATCAATTCTGGATTTTTTTGCCTCTTATACATATAATGCGGAGATAACACGGAAGAATGAGGTGCTTACCGGGGAAAAGGATTCTGTATTTGTTAAAGGATATGCAGGGATTGGTTTGGCGCTCAACAATGAAAATTATGCAAAGGAAGATCCCAACGATGCCCAAACCAATAATTTTTCGATCACGGTACCTACCAATGAGGCTGTAAGTAATTACGCTAAACGTGTATTGTTAAAGTATTACCCCCAAGGCACCACGTTAAAAGATCTTTTTTATACAAATCCTGCTGTCTTAACAGAATTTGTAAATTCTCATCTGTATAATACACAGGTGTGGCCATCCCAGTTCTCCCAAGCGCAAAACTTTGTCGGTGAACTACTTAAGGTGACAAAGGCCAATATCAAAGAGACAAAATTATTGAGCAATGGTGCATTTTATGGTATAGACGCGTGTCAACAGGCCAATGTCTTCCACTCCGTCTATGGCAATGTTTTATTGGATCCTAAATATAGCTTCATGCGTCGCGCATTGGAACGCATGAGCATGAATTTGACCTTAAAGATTCCAACCATTCGTTATATGTTGATCCTTGTATCGGATCAGAAGTTATATGAAATGGGCTTTGACTATGATGCCTATAATACCTCAGACCCGATCCGTTTTAATGGCGGAAATGGCACCCCGGAAATGCGAGAGGTGCTGATGGCTCATATTATTCCATTAGGAAACGATCCCTTGCCTGATTTAACGGGAAAGGGAATATTGGAAAGCTATGCAGGTGAGTATGTAAAGTTTAACCAGATGAAAATGTCTTCTAGCGGAACTTTGGATGGACCAACGGAAACACAGCAAATCCGTATTGATTCAATCAGCATTGGAAATAACCTTTCGGGGCCATTAAATGGAGTTGCGGTCTATCTTAACGGCGGATTGACTTCATCGAATACCAATATTGGATTTTATCTTAAAAATATTGGAGCGGATCAGACCTCCTCTCCATTCAATTCATTTTATAAATATCTTATTGCAAGCACACTTTATTCGGCTACAGATGGAGTTGTCAAAGGAATAGAACTCGGATTGAATTATACTTTGTTGATTCCTAATAATGAGGCAATCGCTAATGCAGTTGCAAACGGTGATTTGCCAACCGCTACAGCTCCTACGGCGCAAGCGGATATTGATAAGGTAACACGATTTATCCAATACCATATTGCGCGCAATTCATTTGCGATCGATGGAAAGAAGACGGGATTCTTTCAGTCGCTTTGTAAAAATGTAGACGGGGATGCCCAATCGATACAGGTTGCTGTCAACCAGGTTAATAAGTTGCAGGTGATGGATAATCTTAACCGAACCGTTGAAGCTGATGTCGTGCAGAGTAATCAACTTGGACAGCGCGTATTGATACATTCGCTCAAAGGATATTTAAAGCATGGCCTGTAATCTAACCGAAAACATGATGAAACAGATAAACTATTTGATTTTAATAGGGTGCATCGTATGGATGACTTTCTGGGGAGGAGGAGTTTACGGGCAAAATAATGCGGCTTTGCTCACCGGAAAGGTAACAGAAAAGGGAACAAAACAACCCATCGCCGGAGCAACAGTTGTCTTAAAAGATAATGATAACCGCACAATTGTCGGAACGACTACAGATGTTGAGGGGAACTATAGTCTTAGAGCTCGAATGCAAGGCTTGAAACTGGCGGTCTCCTACACGGGTTATAAATCTTCGGGTGCGATTGCTGTAGGGGATAGGAAAACAATCAATGTACAGATTGAATCGACAAATAATGTGATTGATGAGGTTGTTATCTCAAAGTCAAAACCTGTCAATGACGGTACGGGTATGGGGATTTCGAAAGAACGCAATACAGCAGCGATCTCAACGATTAGCATGGATGAGCTGTCCGAAATGCAATCAGTGTCTGTCGATCAAGCGTTGCAGGGAAGGTTACCAGGAGTGGATATCACGACGGTATCGGGCGATCCGGGGGCTGGAATGCAGATCCGGATTCGTGGTACGTCGTCTCTAAATGGAGCAACTGACCCGCTTATTGTAGTTGACGGAATGCCTTATGATATTACCATTCCGGACGATTTCAACTTTGCAACTTCTGATGATAATGCGTATGGGCAGCTTTTAAATATTGCGCCATCTGATATTCAGGATATCTCGGTATTGAAAGATGCTGCTGCAACTGCTGTTTGGGGGTCGCGTGGAGCAAATGGGGTGTTGGTTATCACAACGAAACGCGGAACTGTTAGTGCTCCCACGTTGGGATACACTTTCAAAGGATCTATTTCAAAGCAACCTGAATCTATTCCGCTATTGAATGGCGATCAGTACTCGACCTTGTTGTCTGAAGAATTCTATAATGCGGGTAGGGTCTTTTCAACGACAGACAATGCGCAGCAGTTCCAGTACGACCCGAATAACACCTATATATATCACAATTATAGTAACAATTCCAACTGGGTAGATGCCATTACACAGTTGGGGTATTTTCAAGATCATAATCTCCAGGTACGTGGTGGCGGTGAAAAAGCACGCTATCTGGCCTCAATAGGTTATTTTAATCAAGAAGGAACGACCATTGGAACAGGGTTAAATCGCCTATCTGCTCGTATCAATCTAGATTATGTGGTTTCTGAGCGCATCGGCTTTCAGTCGGACGTTTCATATACCCACGTCGACAATGATAATCTTTATCATGCTAATGTACGGGATATTGCTTATCGAAAGATGCCCAATCAGGCCATTTGGGAATACGATGAATATGGGAACCTAACAGGTAATCTATTTAATCCTGCTTCTTCGGCGCAAGGATTTTATCCAGGGACATATAATCCGCTCTCTATGGTTCAAAATGCGATTGGTAAACAGTTGGGTGATATTTTGGGAACCCGTTTTAATGTGGATTATAAATTGATACCCAATACCTTGCGATTTGTAAGTACACTGGCGTTAAATATTAGAAACAACAAAACTAAACTCTTTTTACCTCAGTTGGCAACAGGTCGGCCTTTTACGGAAAATACGGTGAATAAAGCATCGGATTCCGATTTGGATGAATTTTCACTGAGTACCAATACCCGGCTTTTGTTTACACCTGCATTGGGCGACAATCACCAACTGACGGCTAATCTATCCTTTTTAACATCAGATTATCGGTATACGATCCAAGGGCTCAGTTCAACAAATACGGCATCTTCCTATCTGCAGGATCCAAGTGTTGCGTCGCGCACATTGACCGGCGACGCTAAATCTGTAACGACACAATCGCGATCAATCGGAGCCTTAATCCAGGCAAATTATATGCTCAACAAAAAGTATGTTTTTGCCGCAAGTCTGCGTGGTGATGGCAACTCAAAATTTGGTCCTGATAATCGTTATGGATTATTTCCTGCTTTCTCCGCCGCTTGGCAGATCGGAAGGGAAAATTTCTTGAAAGATATTAACGCCATAAAAGATATTAAGCTAAGAGCAAGCTGGGGACGCAGTGGTAATGCTCCCCGACGTGATTATACTTATATCAATGTATATAGCACCAATGATTATGCTTATTTGGATGAAAACGGTGTCTATTCAAAAAATATAGAGTTGTCCGACTTAAAATGGGAAACGGTGACACAGCAGAATTTGGGTATGGATGTAGAGATGTTCGACTACCGTTTGATGTTTGGTGGAGAGATTTATAAAAATAGAACAACGGATTTGATGATGGACAATATTCAGATTCCGACCTATACTGGATATAGTGGACTGGCTATGAATGTTGGTACAATGGATAATGATGGCTGGGAAGCAAATTTTACCGTGGTGCCCATTCGTAATAAAAAATGGGATGTCAGTTTTACGTTCAATATTGCACACAATCAAAATGTGATCCGCGAGATATCACCGCTTTATCCGCGCGAAAATGCTAGATCATCATTAAAGAATAAAACATTCTTTACCTATTTCCAGGAAAATAATCCGTATGGATCTTTCTATGGATTTCGCTATTTGGGCGTTTACAAAGATCAGGAAGCTACCATAGCAAAAGATGCACAGGGAAATGCCATCGTGAGCCCAGACGGCGAGACGATTTATATGCGTTTTAATTATCCTACGGTAGATTATGTATTCCAGGCGGGCGATGCGATGTATGAAGATATCAACCACGACGGTGTGATTGATCAAAAGGATATTGTGTATTTGGGCAATAGTAATCCGAAGCTTACGGGTGGGTTTGGATTTAATGTGGGATATAATAAACGTTTGAAATTAAGCGCCTTCTTTAACTACAGACAAGGATCTCAAATTATTAATGGAACCAAAATGAATACAACTGATATGCTTGGGTATAACAATCAAAGCACGGCCGTGTTGCGCAGATGGCGTAAGGATGGTGACATTACAGATATCCCGCGTGCATTGTTTGGAACTGGATATAATTCTTTGGGATCCAGCCGCTATGTCGAGGACGCTTCTTTTTTACGTTTGCGTACAGTCACCTTAAAGTATGACTTTGCGAAAGAGTTCTTGCAGCGGTTTCACATCGAGGGGCTTGGCGCTTATTTGACCGTAGAAAACATATTTACGCTGACGAAGTATACCGGTCAAGACCCTGATGTTGCCGTAAAGTTAAAGGATGCATTTACGGTGTTAATGGATAATTCAATGACACCGCCATTAAAAACAGTTACACTAGGTATTACAGCACGTTTTTAAAACAAGGTTATGAAAAGAACAATTTTATGGAGTTTAGTTGCTGCGGGAAGCATTTTACTCAATTCTTGTAATAAATGGCTGGATTTACAGCCGCAGGATGGAATAACCCGTGCAGAATTTTGGAAAACAAAGGAGGATGTCCATGCCGCCTTAATCGGTATCTATTCTTCCCTTAATTCAGGACCTGTTGAACAGCAATTGTTCACGTGGGGCGAACTTAGGGCCGATCTAGTTGGGTTGACAAGTTATGCGACAGACGACAATCGCCTGGTAAAAAATTACAATATTTTAAGTACAAATGTAATTGCGGACTGGAGTGCTATTTATACCGCGATAAATAATTGTAATCTGCTGATTGATTATGCAGGTCAGGCAAAGCAAGCAGATCCTACCTTTACAGAGGCGGAATACAATACAGATTTGGGAGAAGCTTTAGCTGTCCGCAGCTTTTTGTATTTCTATTTAGTTCGCACTTTTCGGGATATCCCTTTAAAATTAAAAGGCACCTCCAAAGACACCGATATTGTTTCTGTAGGGCAGTCCACTGGCGATGAAGTGCTCAAGCAAATCGAGAAAGATCTCTTGCAGGCTTTGGATTGGATACCCGAATACCATGTCAATACTTCGGGTTACAATGCGACAAATACCGGTCGGGTGACAAGACCCGCGGTACGAGCGATGTTGGCCGATGTATATCTGTGGCTCGAACAATACGATAAAGTGGAAGAGCAGACCACAAAAATTTTAGAAACTGGACGATATAGTTTAATTGGCGCAGCACTACCCGAAATTTTTGATGGTGGCACGATGGAAACGATTTGGGAGTTGAGCCATAAAAACTCCAGTGAAAATCCGATGTATAATATTGGCGTGACTGCACGTAGACCATTCACAGCCAATGTGGATATCTTGAATAATGAGATTTTTCCCTCCAACGAAGGGACAGATATAGATTTATTCGATAGTCGTGGAGAAGGAATCCTGTATGGTATGTCGGGAGATCTGAGAAAATACGGTACGGAATCCCCCGACTACTACAATTTTCAGCTCTACCGCGTATCTGACGTCATGTTGATGCGTGCTGAAGCTCTGGCAGAGCTCGGGCGAGGGACGGAAGCATTGGCACTTCTGGAGGATTTGCGAACCAAGCGTAAAGCCATAAGAGCTACGGATCCGAATATTGAAGCGACAGATTTAGAAGGAATCATCCTATTCGTCTTCGCTGAGCGTGCACGTGAACTTACTTTTGAAGGTAAACGTTGGTTTGACCTTTTGCGCTTGGCAAAGAAAGATAATTATGCGAACATCAATGTGCTAGTAGATCTTGTAACGAAAGTTGTAGACGCTAATGTACGCCAATCGGCAATTAATAAAGTGCGCGATGTGGACAGCCATTATCTTCCCATTTTGGAAACGGAACTCTTCAAAGACAAACAGTTGAAGCAAAACCCATTTTACCTAAAATAGATCGTTATGAAAAGAAATTTTAGAAAACAATATTGGCTGATAGGGACATGGTTTGTCCTATCTGTTGCGCTTATATTTTCCTGTCAAAAAGAGAAATATCGAATTTCAACTTCAGATGAAGTGAATATTACAGGTTATTTGGAAGCGCATGAAACTGATTATTCCTTATTGACCGAAATCTTATACCGCTCGAAAACGGCGGGCTATCTAGGTGCGTATGGTACCTATACATTGTTTGCTCCCAATAATGAGAGCATTAATGCCTGGATCAAAGATAATGGAAAAACAGGATTGAATGATTTTACAGATGCGCAGCTATTGGATTTTGTCAAATATCACGTGGTCAGGGATACGGTAGGCAGTACACGTTTTACAGATGGGAAAATCAAAACAGCGAGCTTATTAGGTGAATATTTATACACAGATGTGCAAAATGGGATTTACCGAATTAATAAATCGGCAAAAATTATTAGATCCAATATTAGCTGTGGTAACGGCATTATTCACTCCATAAATAAAGTATTAGTTCCACCAGCACAGAGTCTTGCTGAATTGATAGGCAATAATCCTCGTTATTCCATTTTTGCCGAGGCTTTAAAAGAGACTGGGTTTTATGATACTTTATATTATCAACGCGGTGTAGCTGTGGCGGATGCTAAACGTTTTCAGACCGCTATTGTTGAGTCAGACTCCGTTTTGCAGCTACAGGGAATCAAAAGTTATGCGGATATGAAAGCAGCCTATTCACAGACTGGTGATGTAAAAAGCCATAAGGATAGTTTGTGGTTATATGTGGCCTACCATTTAAGCAACGATATCAAATTCTTGGAAGACATCGTTGCCGCAAATACGATCTATACTTTGGCTCCAAAAGAGATTATTTCAACCAAATTATTAGGTGCGCAGATCTTATTGAATGATGACGTGTTTAATGGGGTTCATGAAGCGGGTGCTGAAATCAACAGATCACAAAGCGATGTATTGGCGTCCAATGGTGTGCTGCATGAAGCGAAACAGCCATTTAAGATTAAGGTCCGCCAGCAGGTGCCCGTGTATTTTGATATAGCGACCTCTCCCGAATTAGTCAATGCACTGGGAAGCGCCTATTTTAATAGTTCCAAGGCATTGGTGGCAAATGGTGCGACCATTGCCAATTCTTTTGCCTTTAATAGTTTGACGGTTTCGACCATTGGTACGAACGGATATTACTATTATAAAGCCTTAGAAACGAAGCGCCCTTATGCAAATGGAGACCTCTTAAGTCTGTCGCTTTGCGCGAACAATAGTGCGCGAGCAAAATGGATTGAATTTAAGACTCCATATCTCGTAAAAGGACGGTATAAAGTCTGGATCTGTTATGCCCAGCATGGCGATGCCCCAGAGATTCAGGCGACGTTTAATCCTGGAAAAGGGGATGAACAAATCCTGCCCAATACGATCATATTGAATCAAAGTCTGACCGCTTCGGGCGTTAGCGACCTCGCGAATGCAAATGCGGATAATCTGATGCTGGCACAGGGTTACAAACGTTACATGGCAACAGTAGGCGATTACAATGCAAATAATATTACCGGTGGACTCAAGGCAAAATCGGGTAGTGAAGCTCCATTGAATGTTGGCCGTTTGGCCGGTATTATCAATGTCGAGACGACTGATCGACATGTCATCCGTTTTGAAGCGATCAAAGATAAGAAGTGTGGTAGCAATACCGTCTATCTGGATATGATCCAATTTATCCCCGCAGATGATCTTGAGCAGAACTACCCTAGATTTCATCAGATTTCAGGTGAACTTTTTTATAGACCAAAATAACAGGATACACAATTATGAAAGCTATAATTTATAAAATTTACCTAGTCGTATTGGGCATGTGTTTATTGTCTGCTTGTTCCAAAAATTGGGAGGATCATTTTGGAGGAGGTGATGCCGATGCTCAAAAAAACTTGTACACCATTATTTCCGAGCATGCTGAGTTTTCAACTTTTATGGACCTGCTCAATAAATCGGGCTATGGTGAATCGTTGAAAGCATCGAAAAATTATACCTTGATTGTACCAACTAATGATGCCATTGCTGCTGTACAGGATCAATATAATTTTTCCGATACTGCGGTGATCAAGAGTTTTGTAGGCTACCATATTATCAATTCGGTCTATAATGTGAATTCAGGAGCTGATACCGTAAAGGCATTAAACTTTCGTAATAAATATGTGGAGTTTACGCATGGCGCATTTGACGGTGTTGAACCTCTTCAGGGGAATCTGGTGGCGAGCAATGGACTGTACCATGTGGTAGGTCGTCCCCTAAAGCCTCTTCAGAATATATTTAATCTAGTACGCACCTTTTTTGCCGACACCAAGCAAATTGAGGCTGTAAATTCCTTTGACACAGTGTCCACAGAGGGTGATATTATATATTACAGGTATAGTCCGGTATGGTATACGGAAGTACGTCGCAATATGACGACTGAAAATAAGAAACACACCTATTTCGTCGTAGACGACGAAAATTTTGAGACCGAGTATGCTAAGTTAAGACCTTTCTATGCGACAGCCTATGAGGAAGGGAATACGCTCCGTCCCGACAGTACGACTACGTTTTTTGCTAAAAAGGCTTTGTTGCGCGATTTTATTGTAGAGGGGGAATTGGCAACGGATCAACTTACAAATAATCTGATTTCAATAGCGGGAACCAAATTTAGTCTTGACCCCACAAATATTATCTCGCGGACAAAGGCCAGTAATGGAGTTGTTTATCGTGTGAAGCGACTTGAGTTTGCACTAGCGGATCAGATCAAGGAAATCAAGGTATTGGGGGCAAGGCCCATCGGTTACAAGCAAACGGATAAGCGATCAAATACCTTTTTCAGGGAAAAGCGAGATAATGAAGGAAATTTATACAATGACATTGAAGTATATGATCATAAAGTTACTTCCTTTTATGTAAAGTATCGCGCTACAGGTATGAACGTCGCTAAATATAAAGTATACGGACGAGCAATTATGGGATTGGCTGGTGATCCGCAAACAGCAGCGTTTATCCAATATGTCTACTTTTTTGATCCGAAACTTATCTCGGTGAATGAGGTGGATTTATACAAACGTTCAGTCGTCAATAACTTGGGCGCAAACGATACGCGAATGACATTTGATGTACAGCCGCTCAATCACGGAGAAGTTTATTTAGGTGAGGTGACGCAAGACCAATATGGGAATCTGCCTTTGCTTGTTATGAGCAATGGTACTGGTCCTATTATTTTAGAATATCTCCGATTCGTCCCGATTATTCAATAACTAAGCAAAACGAAATGAGTTCGATCAACATAAATTATAAATTGGGTATTATCTTGTTTATTTCCACTTTGGGAGCGCACAGCAGTTGGGCGCAACAAGATACTGCCGCCCGCAATATACAACAACAAGGACAAGTTACTTCTGCTTATTCGGTTAAAGGTACTGTCTATGACAGCCAAACCAATAAACCCATCGCAGGTGCTCGTATAACTTACGGCAGTAACGTTGCAAAATTGACGGATAGTAAAGGAAATTTCCGCTTGGAGCTACCGGTTTCCAATGCAATTGTTGAAGTTTCTTTGGATGGATATATAGCTAAGCAGGTACCGGTACTGCTGGATAAATCAATGAAAGTGGTCCTGTACCCTGACGGGTATCGTTCTTTCTATAAAAAAACAGAGACAGTATTTGGTGATAATGGAGTTTTAAACAATACTGGCGCAGTCGATAAATTGGAACTCAATGCCTGGGAACAGAATTCTGAGACGGTCGTTAGCTATCTACAGGGCAAGCTAGCCGGAGTACAAGTAACCCGCCATTCAGGAACACCTTCTATTGGCGGAAATCTCAATATTCGCGGCTTGCAATCGCTGTATTCCAATAATCAGCCCTTATATATTGTAGACGGTATTGTGTATAATACGGAGCATTTGAGTCCTTCTATAACGACAGGACATCTCAATAATGCATTGCAGCATATTGATGTGCGCGACATTCAAGATATTACGGTATTGAAAGATGCTGTATCCGCTAATATTTATGGAGCCAAATCCTCCAATGGAGTCGTGGTCATTAATACAAACCATTCAAAAGAGTTGGCTACACAGATCGATTTGCAGGCAACAACAGGATATAATTTCCGTCCGAAACGTATTCCCGTCATGAAGTCTTATGCCTACCGAAGTTATTTGAATGACTTGTTAGCAACGAGTACGTACAGTGGTGAGGAAATTGCGAATATGCCTTTCAATAATGATAACCCAAAATTCGAAGAATATGCGAAATATCATAATGAAACGGATTGGCAGAAAGATGTGCTTAATAATACGGTCGACCAGAATTATTTTCTTCGGGTTACAGGGGGAGATAATATAGCACGGTATGCCTTGTCGGTAGGTTATAACAATGAACAGGGTGTTTTGGATAACACGAAGCAAAATCGCTATACGGCACGGTTTAACGGCGACATGAACCTGACCAAAAAATTAACTGCTCAGACCAATATCTCCATGGGTTATGGACAGCAAAGCTTGAAGGATCAGGGCTTATCACCAAAGACCAACCCTTTGTTTCTTTCGCTGATTAAGTCTCCATTTTTAAATACGCATGATATTGCTCCAGACGGCAGCATTTCACCGAATTATGCTGAAGCTGATTATTTCGGCTATTCCAATCCGATGCAAATCACACAAAATGGGATTAATAATAAAAAGGCCTATCGGTTTTTAGGTTCTTTGGTGTTCAACTATGCGTTCAATACAAATTTTAAGTTAAGTAACCTGTCTACCGTGACCTATGATAAAGCACAAGAGGACTTCTTTATTCCTAAAAAAGGAGTCGCAAAGGACACGGTAAATAATATGGAAGTTTATAGTCGTCTCGGTACGCAGGTGGCACGTTATTATTCGATTTCAAATGATTTGCGTCTGCAATATAATCAGGATCTAGGAACTCAGGGCCGATTGGAAGCTATTGGTGGAGTCCGGTACCACAAGCATGATTCGGAACAAGACTATGCACTAGGCTATAATTCGGCGACCGATCAGTTGGTCAGTATTGGTAACTCAACACCGGCATCTCGGGTTTATGGAGGGCATATCGGTAAATGGGCAAATATGACGGCCTATGCTATGGGTAATTTTAGCTGGAAGAATACTTATATCTTAAATGCATCCATATCGATGGATGGATCTTCCCGCTTTGGAGAAAATGCAAAAGGAGGCTTAAAGCTTGCAGATAAGGTATATGCAGTATTCCCGGCAGTTGGAGCTGCATGGTTATTGTCCAATGAGGATTTTTTAAAAGGAAATAGTACGATCTCATTATGGAAACTTCGGGCGAGTTATGGAATTACAGGCAATGATGATATTGGAAATTATGATGCGCGGCAGAATTACATCTCCCAGAACTTCTTAGGTGTCCAGGGACTTGTGCGCGATGGTGTTGCCAATCCTTATCTGAAATGGGAGAAAGTAGAAAAAATAAACGTTGGGACGGATCTTTCGTTGTTGAACGAACGCATCAATTTAGGCGTTGATATCTATCAAAATAGGACAAGTGATATGCTGGCTTATAATTCGGGGAATACTGTTTCGGGAATTAGTTACTACCTCTATAATAATGGTTCAATGCGTACACGAGGTATTGACTTCTCCTTGTTTGGACGTATTCTGACCGGTCCGGTCAAATGGGATGCCTCATTGACACTAAGTCACTATAAAAGTACGATCACAGATCTCCCCGAAACATCCTATACACAATATGCCGGTGGAACTTTTGTGAGCGAGAAAGGTGGCGCACCCAATGCCTTTTATGGGTACCAGTTCAACGGTGTCTATCATACCAGTGCCGAAGCTGCCGCTTCTGGACTAGCAATTTTAGATGCAACAGGTCATAAAATACCATTTCAGGCAGGAGATGGGAAGTTTACTGATCGTAACGGCGACAAGATCATTGATGATCGTGATCGAATGATCATAGGGGATCCCAATCCAGATTTGGTGGGCGGATTGAATAACAGCCTGACCTATAAAAATTGGAAATTCGGTGCATTGGTGACATTCAGCTTAGGCAATGATATTTATAACTATACACGGGCACAACTAGAGTCGGGAAGTACATTTTATAACCAGACAGAACTATTACAAAATAGATGGCGGGCGGAAGGCCAGGAAACTGATGTGCCTCGCGTTGCGCTCAACGATCCAATGGGAAATAGTCGATTTTCAAATCGATGGATAGAAGATGGTTCATATGTTCGGCTTCGTCAGCTTTCCGTTGAGTACGGTATTCCAGTAAATAAACGTATCATCAAATATGTCCGTCTATATGGTACTGCCAATAACGTGTTGACTTTTAGTAAGTATTTAGGTTATGATCCTGAATTTGCACAGTCTGCTGATGTTTTTCATCAGGGGGTTGATGTGACGTTGGAACCCATTGTTCGCTCTGTGCAGCTGGGATTGAGGATCGGTTTATAAAAATTTAATATACTATGTTTATCACATACAGAAAATATTCGAAATACTCACTCTGGGCCTTATTGGCCTGTAGCCTCTCTTTTACATCTTGTAAGAAAGCATTGGATTTCTCGCCCGAGGATAAATTGGACAGTTCAAAAATGTACAATACGCTTGCCGATGCTGATGCGGTAGTGCTTGGGATTTATGGACAAGTAGCTGGGCTAGGTGAACGTTATATTGTCCTGAACGAATTAAGGGCCGATCTCATGGACGTTACACAAAATGCAAATCCCTATTTGCAGCAAGTTTCCAATCATGAAGTAGCAGAAGATAATCCTTATGCAGATCCATCTGCTTTTTATAAAATTATCTTCAATTGTAATGATGCCTTGAAGAACTTCAAGGTGATGGAGCGGCAGGGGAAGCTGAGCAATACCGAATTCAATCAGCGTTATTCTGACCTCGCTATGCTACGTGCATGGTTGTATTTACAATTAGGGATTCACTTTGGAAATGTCCCCTATGTGAAAAATACCATTGAAAGTGTTGACGAGATTAAAAGTTTGGAGAACTATCCGAAAACAACTTTCGATAATTTGGTTGATTCTCTCATTAGTGACACAAAAGACCTGCCTTATCAGGATCCGTACGCCTACCCAACAGGTAGCACATTGGTTTTTACGACAGATGGCGCGAGCACACAGAAGGTGTTTATCAGCAAGGCTCATGTCCTGGGCGAACTTTATCTTTGGAAAGGAAACTACTATGAAGCGGCAAAGAGTTATAAGCGATTGCTGTCTGCTGAAGACAATAACAGTAATATTGATTATCTGTTCAATTTCAACCGTATTGGCTGGAGCTACTTTAATGTGAGTTTTGCAAGAGCCCAGGAGGGGGCATCTTTGGTAAATTCTTTAACAGCAGGGTGGCGAAGTATGTTTGCGCTATCGAACACGGTACGGGAATGGAATTCCGAATGGAACTGGTCTATTCCATACCATAACTCTTTTGCTCCTGGAAATCCTTTTATAGATTTATTTTCTAAGTCAGGTAACTATGCACTTAAGCCCTCTCAAAAGGTGATTGATTTATGGAATTCACAGACCAATAATGCGGGTATTCCCTGGGATCCCCGGAGTAAGCTATCTTATGAAGTTGCTGCAAATGGTGATCCTGTGATTACAAAATTTACGGATAATTCAGGGGATTTATTGAGCTTGTTAAATAAAGGCGGTCGTTGGAATATCAATCGAGCCGCAGGGGCGCATCTTCGCTTTGCAGAGGCCGCCAATCGGGATGGTCAGGGCCGTTTGGCCTATGCATTGGCAAACTGGGGGCTAATCAGTACCTTTTATTATGGCGCGTTTACGAGTGCAGGAACAATTGCTCCGGGCAATTTTTTTGAATTGGAATCCGAAATAACTTATGAAGGATTTGGAACGAATCGGACCACTTTTGCTGAATCCTCGCCCTATTATTTTGATGCACGCGACAATGCGAGTATCGTACGTGGGGTTTGGTATCGGAATTCGGGAATCCGTGGACGGGCTACCATGCCGCGTTGGCAATTCTCAGGCATTGAATATGGTCCGGGTACAGTAAGTGGTTACGGAAGCATGATGACCGCTTTTAATGTACCGCAAGCTGATCTGGAGGATAAGATCGTCGAAGAATCTGCTCTTGAGTTAGCCTTCGAAGGCGAACGTTGGTCAGATCTGATGCGTATAGCAAAACGCCGTCATGACCCCGCTTTCCTAGCCGATAAAGTCTATGAGAAATTGCTGAAAGCAAATAACCCGAAAGCTGGAGCAGTACGTAGCAAGTTAATGGATATGAACAATTGGTATTTACCTTTTAAATTGCGGTAAACCTGATATACGTTTGGATTATTGATTTAATGGTTAAAGGTCTGCTTTGTGCAGGCCTTTTTCTTTGATGTTGACCATGAGACAGCAGGATAGTGAATTCGAAACTCTTTAATATCATTGTGTGGAGATATTGCTCTTTAGCGGTAATCGATACTTACTAGGCTCTATCAACAGCTCATTCAAATCGTGTGTTTATCGTGAGACGAGTATGTTATCGTAACATGTCAATGACAGTGCAATCTTTTGATAATGCCATTTGTATGTTATAAGTGTAATTTTTACATTTATGTGTACTTCTGATTAATTATAACCAATGGAACGAGTTTCTTTAAGATTTAGAATCTACTATTTTTTTCTGGCAAAAGCGATCTGCTTTTTTTGTCTATTTTGGATTTTCAATACGCCTGCATATGCCTATAGCAGCGGGACTTCTGAACTGGATTCGGCTTATTTCTTTGCTTATGCGAAAGAAAAGAATGCTGGCAGAGAAGGGCTATTATATGCCTGGAGTTTGGATGGTAAGCAATGGAACTCCATCGGGACAGAACTTGCCTTTGTAAAGTCAGATTATGGACGCTGGGGATCAGAAAAACGGATGATAAATCCTGTATTGTTTCCTCGAACTGGAGGCGGCTGGTCCTGTGCGTGGCAATTAAGTCCTGAAAGTGACGGTCCTTATGCATATACTTTTACATCCGATTTTTTCAATTGGGGCAGACAAGATTATTTTGTTGCATTAAATGATTTGGATAAATCAGTGGTATCTTTTGTAAAAAACAGTTTATTGACTCGTGATAATATCTCCATAAATGGCGAAAGTTTACGTGGAACCAAGTTGAAAGTTTCATGGTCTGTTATTAAAGAATTAATCAAGCATTATGATCTCGCGCTGCTTAAGCAAAAACAATGGTCCGAACGAAGCGTTGACGATGGCGCCCGCTTCCCTGGCCTAAAGCCATTGGATGTCAAATTAACGCCGAAGGTAGGGCAAACCAAGTCCATCAGTGATATGTTGGTGGGTGTTTTTTTTGAAGATATTAATTATGCCGCAGATGGAGGCCTCTATGCGGAATTGATTCAAAATAGAGATTTTGAATATAAATTGAGCGATAAACAAGGGCGTGACAAAAATTGGAACGCGAAAACTGCTTGGCGTATGGATGGCTCGGGACAATTTCATATTGACAGCATCAATCCAATTCATCCTAATAATAAACATTATGCGAGATTGCAGGGTGAAGGCATCCTCAGAAATATAGGCTACGATGGCATTGCCTTGAATAAGAACGAACGCTATGATCTTTCGTTTTTCGGAAGGGGCACTGTTGGTAAAGTACCTAAACTAAAGATCCGGATAAGTACAAAAGACGGAAAAATCCTCGATGAGAAATCCGTAATTGTTGACAGCAAAAACTGGAAAAAATATCAATTGGTATTGACATCCAATGCGACCTGTAAGGATGCTGTGTTGGAATTTGTATTTACCGATCAACAACAATTGGATTTGGATCTGATTTCTTTATTCCCTCAGCATACATTTAAGGGCCGTAAGAATGGATTACGGAAGGATATGGCCGAGGCTATAGCTGCATTGAATCCCCGTTTTGTCCGTTTTCCGGGTGGCTGTTTAGCACATGGGGATGGAATTGAAAATATCTACCATTGGTCTAATACTGTAGGGCCGCTGGAAAGCCGTATGCCACAGCGTAACATGTGGGGATATCATCAAACCGTGGGCTTGGGGTATTACGAGTATTTTCAATTTTGTGAAGACATCGGTGCCTATGCTGTTCCAGTAGTGGCGGCCGGTGTACCCTGCCAAAATTCGGGTGCTCATGGTCACCCATTGGGTGGACAACAATGTGGTATCCCAATGGAAGATATGGATGACTATATCCAGGAAGTACTGAATCTGATTGAATGGGCCAATGGCGATAAAAATAGTACCTGGGGAAAGGTACGAGCTGCCGCGGGGCACCCCGAACCATTTCATCTAAAATACATTGGTGTTGGTAACGAAGATTTAATATCGAATGTTTTTGAGGAGCGTTTTACCATGATCTATAACGCTATCCGTGCAAAATATCCCGAAATACAGGTTATTGGAACGGCAGGGCCATTTTTTGAGGGAACAGACTATGTAGAAGGTTGGAAAATTGCCGATAAATTGAATGTACCCATTATGGACGAACACTATTATCAGACACCGGGCTGGTTTATTCATAATCAAGACTTCTATGATAAATATGATCGCAGCAAATCACAGGTGTATTTGGGCGAATACGCTGCCCATATTCATGGACGGGCGAGTACCTTGGAAGTTGCATTGGCTGAAGCGGCATATCTCACGGCATTGGAAAGAAATGGTGACGTTGTTAAGATGGCCTCTTATGCGCCATTGTTAGCCAAAGATGGCTATACGCAATGGCGCCCCGATCTTATTTATTTCTCCAATACCGATATAAATTTAACACCATCCTATTATGTACAGCAATTATTTGGGCGTAATAACGGAACCGAATATATTCCAGTAGAAGCAGTTTATGCCAATGCTGACGTTGAGGTACATAAGCGCGTGGCATTTTCTATTGTTAAAGATCCGAAAGATCAATCGCTCATTGTAAAACTGGTTAATATTTTGCCAGTTGCGGTCAATATACAATTGGAATTGGATCAACTCCATTTGAAGGGTGATACAGCTCTTGTCGCTCAGTTGGCGGGGAAATTGGACAGTAAAACGGCAAAACCCGAAGAAAAGACCGTGTCCGTTGACAAGCTTAAAAACCAACAATTACCGCCTTATTCGTTAACGGTCATCCGAATTCAGTCGGGTGCAAAATAGCCTCATTCAATTCATATGATATATCCAGCTTTGCAGAAGAAGTCTATTTTAGTTTTTATAAACCTCTGTTTGACAATTGTGCCCTTGTTTGCCGGCTCAGGCTTCAATCTGATCAAAAATAATCGGGCTGCGGATGTTTATTATGGTGGAAGAAATCCTATCATTGAAACCGCTTTGGAACTTTTGGATGCAGATGCACAACAAGTTGGTCAATCTGCTTTTAAACGAATCGACAATGCTGATCCTGGGGCGATTATCGTTGGAGAATTGCATGATCCAATAATTGGCAAATTGATAAAAGATTATCATATCCGTCTTCCTGAAATGGAAGGTCAATGGGAAATGTTTTGTTTGAAGGTGATTCCAATAGAAAAAGTGCCGACACTTTTAGTGATAGGATCTGATGCTAGAGGTACGGCATATGGAGTGATGGAAATTTCTAGAAAATTGGGCGTTTCTCCATGGAGTTGGTGGGCAGATGTGGTTCCCCTTAAAAAATCAACAATTTCTCTGCCCGTCGATTTTGAAGACAAGCAATTTCCTAAAGTGCAATTCCGGGGAATTTTTTTAAATGATGAGGACTGGGGATTAACACCTTGGAGCAGCAAAACCTATGAACCCGAAGCAAAGTTAGATGCAGGAATTGATCCAGCCAAAACAAAAAAAATGGCGACGATAGGGCCTAAGACCTATGCACGTATTTTTGAGCTGTTATTAAGGCTGCGGGCTAATTCAATTTGGCCAGCAATGCATGAAGTAACTGTTCCTTTCTATTTTGTCCGGGGAAATCGCGAAATGGCCGAAAAATATGGAATATATATCGGCTCATCTCATTGTGAACCCCTCGCTCGAAACAGTGCGACGGAATGGGATATCGTAGGTCGGGGGCCCTATAATTATTTGACAAATAAAAATGAGATTGTTGATTATTGGTCCAATCGACTCAAAACACTGGGGCAATCCCATAACATATTTACACTGGGTATGCGTGGGAAACACGATGGAGCAATGGAAGGCGTCAAAACAACTGCAGCTTATAAAGATGCGATCAATAAGGTCATTAAAGATCAAACGGATCTGTTGAAAAAATATGTCAATGCAGACCCCGCGCAGATTCCTCAGGTTGTTATACCTTATAAAGAGGTATTGGACGTGTATAGGGCCGGTATGGATCTTCCTGACTATACAACACTGATGTGGTGTGACGATAATTATGGTTATATCACCCACTTCCCAAATCCGATAGAAAGAAAAAGATCGGGTGGTAATGGACTGTATTATCATGTTTCCTATTGGGGACGACCACATGATTATCTTTGGTTGTCGACCATGAGTCCGGCGCTGATTTACCAGCAGCTTAATACAGCTTATCAACATGATGTTAAAAAAATGTGGATTGTCAATGTTGGGGATATTAAGCCTGCTGAATATCAGATTGAACTCCTGATGGACATGGCCTGGGATATGGACCAGGTACAGAAAATAGGCATCTACCAGCATCTGAATCAATTTTTGCAACGGGAATTTGGACATCGTTTGGCGAAGAAGATCGTGCCGATTATGCAGGAACATTATCGGTTGGCTCATATTCGAAAACCTGAGTTTATGGGAAATACACGTACGGAAGAAAAAGATCCAGCCTATAAAATTGTGAAAGACCTACCTTGGTCCGAACAGCAGATTAAAAAGCGATTGGTGCAGTATAAACATATTCAAGATGCAGCCACCGCAATTGAGGCTTCAGTCCCGTTGGATCGCAAGGATGCATATTTTGAATTAGTGCTGTATCCGGTTGTTGCAGCGGCAAAGATGAATGAAAAGCACCTTTATGCGCAGTTGGCACGTCATGGCAAAGCTGAATGGCAAAAAAGCCACGATGCGTATGATAAAATCGTTTCCTTAACTGCGCAATACAATGCCTTGAATAAAGGAAAGTGGAAGGGGATAATGGATTATAAACCCAGAAACCTTGCCGTTTTCGATAAGATTATAGAAGAGAAAGCGGTTGCTCCACTGGCCAATAATGATCAGCCCGTCAAGCGGATTCCTGGTAGAGATCTAAAAGGCTCAATAGGATATGAAGGTTTGGGGTATGAAGGGCAGGCCGGAGCTATCCCATTGGATGTAGAAGCCAGTTATCCGCTCAAAGGGCTCAAGGGCGATTCTGTTACCGTTGTCATCCACTTACTGCCTACACACCCGGTCTCTTCAGATGATTTGCGTTTTGAAGTTTCTTTGGGGCAACAGCGTTCGCCTGCCATTTCTTATAAAACAATTGGACGAAGTGAGGAGTGGAAAGAGAATGTCTTGCGCAACCAGGCCATTCGAACGATTAAATTTAAGATAGCTTCATTGCAACAGGACATATTGCGTATCAAAGCGCTTGATGAGGGCGTAGTGGTCGATGAAGTAACACTATATTTGGATTAAAGTATTCGTTTCCTGCTCTATAATGGAAACTCGTTATAGACTTATTCATAAGATTATAAAAATGAAAAAACAATTTCTAGTCACGCTCCTCGTTATTTTAACTTGCCTCGTTAAGGCACAATCTTCTGTCTACCTTTTCTCTTATTTTATAGGTAATGGTGCTGACGGACTGCATCTTGCTTATAGTTTGGATGGTCTGAAATGGGAACCCTTGAATCAGGGAAGACCTTTCTTAATACCAACGGTCGGAAAAGATAGGCTGATGCGTGATCCCAGTATTTGCCAAGGCCCTGATGGCACCTTTCACCTTGTATGGACAACGGGTTGGTGGGATAAAATTATCGGATATTCTTCTTCCAAAGATCTTGTACATTGGACCGAACAAAAAGAAATTCCAGTCATGGTAGATGAACCTGATGCGAAAAATGCATGGGCTCCAGAGCTTTTTTACGACAAGGCGACGAAGGAATATTATATCATTTGGGCCACGACGATCCCTGGTCGACATAAAGAGGTAAAGACCAGCGACAGTGAGAAAGGCTTAAACCATCGGATGTATAACGTCACGACAAAGGATTTTAAACGTTTTTCAAAAACCAAGTTATATTTTGATCCCGAATTTAGTGTCATCGATGCGGCCATTATACAAAAAGGTAATAAGGAATACATGATGGTGTTGAAAAATGAAAATTCTAACCCACCTGAGAAAAATATTCGGATCACAACAACAAAGCGTTTAGCGAAAGGATTTCCGACGACTGTCTCTAAGCCGATTACAGGAAATTATTGGGCGGAGGGGCCTGCTCCGCTGCAGGTTGGGGAGTATATATATGTATATTTTGATAAATACCGCGACCACAAATATGGAGCTGTACGAAGCAAAGACGGCATCAACTGGGAAGATGTCTCCGATCGGGTGAGCTTTCCGAAGGGAGTACGTCATGGAACTGCTTTTACGATAAATCAAACGGTTTTATCAAATCTGTTAAAAGCAAACTGATAGCCTTGTTAATTATTGACAGGCTATCGTATTATGCTATAGGGTGAAACAGTGAAGTACAGGTTGCATATCGATAAATAGATGCTTAATTTCATTGCATGAGTTCGGCACTGAATCCGAATATATGCAGACATAGATAAATATTATTTAAGGGATAGTCATGACGGTTTTTCTATGCCAAGCCGCTGATTGAACGTTCCTCTTGGTTTTAAGAATAGACAATTCAATAAAAATAGCATGAAGAAAATCCTCTTTTCCTTTATTTTGGCAGGTATTGCGTTCAGTACACAGGCTAAAGTCACATTACCACATGTTTTTGGATCGAATATGGTTCTTCAGCAAGGAAAACCAGTGGTGGTATGGGGGCATGCGGATCCTCAGGAGAAGATTGAAGTCAGATTGAAAGGTTTGATAAGGAAAACAGTGGCCGATCAAAAAGGAGCATGGCGTGTTACCTTTACTGCTCAAAAAGCAAGTTTTGATGCATTTACTATGGAAGTAAAGGGAGATAATACCATTTTGCTGAAAAATGTTGTTGTGGGTGAAGTTTGGCTATGTTCAGGGCAGTCTAATATGGAGTATACGATGCAGTTACATAAGGGTTATAAGAAGCCTGCGGTTGGAGTTGATCGGGCTGAGGAAGAATTGCGACAACCTGGAAATCCGAAAATTCGGTTATTCCTTGTTGCCAAAAAGAAAGGGCAGCAGGACGATGTGGAAACTAAAGGGTGGGAAGTAGCGGATCCGAATTCACTCGCGCAATTTTCGGCTCCGGGTTATTTCTTTGGAAAGACCCTGCAACAACAGCTGAACGTTCCCGTGGGATTGATCAGCTCATCTTGGGGAGGTAGTAGGATAGAGCCCTGGACACCCTTGGAAGCCTATCAAAACTCCAGCACTTTTAAACAGGAAACCCGAAATGGGGAAACGAATATTGAGCATGCTGTTGCCGGAGAAATGTATGAAGCGATGATCCGTCCATTGGCGCCTTTTGCGATGAAAGGATTTATCTGGTATCAAGGTGAAAGCAATCTGATGTTTGAGGATGCTCGTTACTATGCAAAACAGAAATTGCTGATCGATACCTGGCGTAAAAACTGGAAGGACAAAAATATGCCTTTTTACTATGTTCAGATTGCCCCTTATTATTATAGTAAAAGAAAGGATAAAACACAGCATCATGTAGAGGCGTTGCCTTGGTTTTGGGAGATTCAGACAAAATGCATGAACATTAAAAATTCGGGAATGGCTGTAGTCACTGATTTGGTCGACGACCTATCTGACATACACCCCTCCTATAAATGGGAAGTAGGACGTCGCTTGGCATTATGGCCACTGGCATTTGACTATGGTCAAAAGAATATTGTTTTTTCAGGACCACAATATAAGAGTAAAAAGATAGTCGGAAATAACGTAATCCTGAACTTTAAGCATGTTGGCAGCGGATTGCAATGTAAAGGCGATCAATTGACCTGGTTTGAGGTTGCTGGAGCAGATGGTAAATTTGTACCTGCAGAAGCAAAAATTGAAGGTGATCATGTCGTTGTATCCGCTGCTTCGGTAAGGTCACCAAAACAGGTACGCTTTGGTTGGCATGAAACAGCGCGTCCCAATTTTTTTAATAAGGAAGGATTGCCTACTTTACCTTTTAGAACGGAGTAGTGTATTTCTGAGACCTTTCTTTCGAAATATTCACGCTTTTATAATGATCAAATTGTAATGCTGTTGCCATCTTAAGAAAAGGGATTGTTATAAAAAAAGGTTTTCAAACGGGGAGAATGAAAACCTTTAAAATAACCAATTAATCCTAAATTTATGATAAAAAATATGATACTATTTTACTGGCTTTCCTTTGCTATAACAGCTTTTTTTATCTAAATCATACCAAAAGTAGGCACCGTCTAAATTGGGAAATAACCAATTTAATACAGCAAGTTTAGGTATACCGAATGAATTTGTCATCCTGTGCTGTTCTGTCTCGACAGTATCGCAGGGGGTGAATGCCGATATCGGCAACATAACCATACAGGTAAGTTCAGGATACTTAAGTGTCCTGAACTTTTTATTTTAGAGGTTTGCTAATTCAATGAATAAACCTATGCTTAAAATTCGAATTGTCTTCTTTGCTTTGCTATACGTTATGATGGCACATAGTGCCTCAGCACAAACGATGAAGCAAATACGCTATCTCTCAGGAACGGACAACGTTCATACGGTCAATTGGGACTTCTGGGTAACTGGGGGACGTAAGGCTGGAAAATGGGATAAGATTGCGGTTCCCGGTCATTGGGAACAACAGGGATTTGGGGCTTATAACTATGGTCGGGACTATGTGACCTATGGCAAGAATTTCATCTTTCACGATGAGAAAGGTTTGTACCGGCATCAATTTACTGTTCCAAAAAACTGGAAAGGTAAAAAAATAAGCCTTGTGTTTGAAGGTTCGATGACAGATACCGAAGTTAAGATCAACGGTAAGCTGGCTGGAGATATCCACCAAGGTGCTTTCTATCAGTTTAAGTACGATGTCACCGAGAAGATCAGCTTTGACAAGGCCAATATATTGGAAGCGACTGTATCAAAAATGTCATCTGATAAATCTGTTAACAATGCGGAGCGCCTTGCAGATTATTGGATTTTAGGCGGTATTTATAGACCTGTATACCTCGAGGCGACACCACAAGAGCATATCAGTTGGACAGCTATCGACGCCAAAGCAGATGGAACTTTTCGAAGCAACGTGCATTTAGAAAGTTTGTCTAAAGCCACAAATCTACAGGTGGAGATCAAAGATCTGAAGGGCAACGTGATCGCAAATCAGAAGTTTCCGATTATGGCGAAAGATTCGGTAAAATTGATCGAAATGAAAGTGGAAAAACCGTTATTGTGGACAGCGGAGACGCCAAACTTGTATCAGGTCACGTACACCCTATGGGATGGGAAGAATAAAGGATATCAATCTCAAGATCGTTTTGGTTTCCGGACGATCGAAGTTCGAGAAGGAGATGGTATCTATGTCAATGGTGTAAAAGTGAAGATGAAAGGTGTCAACCGTCATGTATGGTGGCCCGAAACTGGACGATCTGTGAACGCACAATTGGATCTGAATGATGTTAAACTGATCAAAGAAATGAACATGAATGCGGTACGCTGTTCACATTATCCGCCAGATAGATCGTTTTTGGCCTATTGCGATTCATTGGGCTTATATGTTTTGGATGAATTGGCCGGATGGCAGAAGGCATATAGCACTGTTGTGGGTAAAAAGCTAGTGCGAGAAATGGTTATCCGAGATGCCAATCATCCTTCCATTATACTTTGGAGTAATGGCAATGAAGGCGGGCATAATAAAGAACTTGTTGATGAGTATAAAAAATATGATCTTTCGGCAAGAACGGTAATCCATGCACATCATAGACCTGGGAACGCCATCAATGGAATCGATTGCAACCATTATGAAGACTTTTATTCAACAAAAAAAATTCTGGAAGGGCCAAACATTTACATGCCGACTGAATTTCTCCATGCACAGGACGATGGCGGCGCCGCAGCAGGATTAGCAGATATATGGGAGTTGCACTGGAATGCCAAATTAGGTGCAGGCGGATTTATTTGGGATTTTGCAGATGAAGGTATCGTGCGTACAGATTTCAACAATGTGATTGATGTCAACCGCGTAAATGCCCCCGATGGAATCCTTGGGCCACATCGCGAAAAAGAGGGAAGTTTCTATGCTATTCGGGAAATCTATTCACCTGTACATATTACGATGAAGAAATTACCTGCCGACTTCAATGGAACTATTCCGGTGGAAAATCGTTATCACTTTACCGACCTAAAAGATTGCAGGTTTGAGGGTAAATTGATTACTTATAAACAGCCCTATGCCGAAGAAGCGGGGGTGGACTCGGTGTTGAATCTAAAGATAAATAGTCCTGTATTGGCTCCGACTCAAAAAGGAAACGTGCGGTTGAATTTACCGAGCGATTGGAAACAATATGATGCACTAATATTGATGGCAACTGACTCACATGGGGAGGAAATTTATACTTGGACATGGCGTATAAAATCCAATCAGGCTCTTACAGCTGAAATTCTACCTTTAAAATCTTCTACCGATGTTGAAGCGAAAGAGGACAGTGTAAATTATATTCTCAAGGCAAACGGAATAACAGCTTTTATCTCCAAAAAAACAGGATTATTGGTTGATCTGGCCAATGATTATAGCATGAAATTAGCTTTTAATAATGGCCCGGTGCTTATTGATGGACAGTCGGAGATGAAAAGTGCTAAACGTTGGCAGGATGGAAAAAATGAAGTTGTTGAGTTTATGTTTGATGGCAATCTAAGTTTTATCCGTTGGACGATGCGGCCAGACGGCTGGTTGAAACTTGATTATGCTTACAATATGAAAAAAACAGTGCCTTATGCCGGAGTAAGCTTCAACTTTCCTGAAAACTATATTATTGGGGCCAAATGGCTCGGTAATGGACCGTATCGCGTATGGAAGAATAGGATGCAAGGTGTCACCCTAAATACATGGGAAAAAATGTACAATGATGGAAAAGCCGGTATTGGTCCATGGGCATTTCCTGAATTTAAAGGCTACTTCTCCGATGTTAGCTGGGTACAATTCAATACAGTGCAAGGCAAGTTTTTGGTCGCAACAGATCAGGAAGATTTATTTGTGCGATTGTTCGAGTTTTACGGAATTTCCGGTCCTAAAGGATATCCGCAATTGCCGTCTGGAGATATTTCCTTTTTAGATGCTATTCCCCCTATTGGAACAAAACTGGCATTGGGAATTAATGGAAATGCTGCCGTGAATGGACCCGCGGGTGAGCTTAATCAAATGGATAAAAGGATTAACCGGACACTTTATTTTTACTTTGGGACCCCAAAAGGCGAAAAAGAAAATACACAATTTGTGATGCCTAAGGTTAATGTGTTGACTGATTAAAAGAATAATGCATAAAAAAAGGGCTTTTCTATGTTAATAGAAAAGCCCTTTTTTTATGGCGTAACCCTAATAGTATGTATTCTTTTCCATAATGCTTATTTAGGTTTCTTGAACCCAAAAAGGTTGTGCTTTATTCACTTTTATCACTATTCGTGTAGGAAAAATCATTGACGTATTTATTTTGAATAGCAGTTGATGTCGTTTTTTTAAGATGTACATCCTTCAATCGTATGGTCTGAATTGGAAGTTCGGGATTACCATTGATCTTCGAGACAAACTGACCTACTTCAGCTTTAATGTGGGAAAGATAGACATTCGTTATTGGAGTCAGTTTTTTTACTTTGGTTGGTACCAGGTTGCGCCATTGATAGAGCACATCCGTATCTATTCCAAGTATACCTTCCTTTACGTTTTGGGCTTTGATCTTTGAAAAATAAATGTTTTTAACGTAACCGCCCATTCGTTCATTGGTTTTGATGAAAAGTAGATGCATGAGCTTCTCATTCGGCAGTACTGTGCAATTGTTTACGTAAATATTTTCAATCCCTCCCGAGAGTTCACTTCCAACGGCAAGGAGCTGGTGACCGTCACGGATCTCGCAATTACGGATCACAATATTCTTTGTTGGCGTTTTCAACCGCCAGCCTTCGGGATTTCTACCCGACTTCAAGGCAATAGCATCATCCCCCTGGTCAAATACACAATTTTCAATCAATACATTCTGACTCATTTCTGGGTCAATTCCATCATTGTTATGCCCATGGGCGTAGATGTCGATGCCACGGATAAGCGCATCTTTCGTTAGGTAGAGATGCAAGGTCCAAAAAGGACTGTTTCGGATCTTGATATCTTCGACCCTCACATGTTGGCAACGGTTAAATTGAATAAACTGAGGTCTAAGGTTAGATGTGTCGTTGACCATGAGACGCTGTTCCACAGGCATCCCTTCTTGTGCCCAATTATAGAGATTTTTGATGCTTTCCATGTGCGGCTTTGGTCTCGGAAACCATTTCTCCCAAACAGTCAGATCTGCTTTTATGGTTCCCTTACCGGTAATGGCAACATTTGTCGCTTCGTATGCATAGATCAATGGCGAATAATTATAGCACTCAAGCCCTTCCCAGCTACTGTGAACAGCAGGTAAATAGTCTTTCGGGTCGCCCGAAAATAATAAGGTTGCTCCTGCACTGACATGTAAGTTAACATTGCTCTTTAGGTGTATTGCCTTGGTTGACCATTCTCCAGGAGGAATAATGATATTGCCACCCGATGTTGTCGCTAGCGCAATTGCCTTCGCGATTGCTGTGGTAGTACTTTCCTTGTCACCCTGACGTGCACCAAAATCGCGGATATCGTAGTTTTTACAATGCTCGAAATTTGGGACCTTAAATACTGGGATTTCAAAAGGAGCTTTGATTTTAATATCGTCTTGGTTGATCTTGCTGATCTGCGCGACGCTCAATCGAGTAAAAGCGATCGATAGTAAAATAAAGGCGAAGATTGATTTATATTTCATGTTAATAATTATTTCATGAGCACGCAAGCTCGGTTTGTGTTTTTTAAGGCCATATGGAATATCCAGTTTATTTTTCATCAGGAGGTCCTAAGCAATTGGTTAAAAACAATAAAGACTAAAAATAAGGAACAATCAAGGGGGAACCTAATTTTACCAAGCAGGACAGTACAAGGTGGTTTGGATATATTTTCTTAAGGATAAGGTATCACCAAATCCATATCAACTCCTGACTGCAAGCGGATTGTTAAAAAGGTGAGTGCATGGTGAATCAACCTCTAAAAGGTGGACTCAACGTGGACTCACTGTGCACTCAACGTGGTTACAGTTAGGAGTTGGTCATAAGTTGGTGTGGCGTTGGAGTTGAGAATTCTATAACAAATATATTACGAATGACGTTGAATCCCTGTTTTTAACCTTATTATACATGAAAACGAGCACTTTCTGACTGTATTGTCTGGTTTGTTCAGGATACTACAGGACGGCTCTTGTTAAAAATGTTGATACTTTTAAAACTAGCTACTTATTTAAGTATCCTTAAATACGCTAATCAATTCGAAGGCATTGTCTACACGTTTTAATTAAGCTGTAGACAAGCGGGGAAACAAGACTTAATAAAACTAAATATGATGAAAAAATTCTTTCGATTTTTACTCCTGCTTACATCAATTGCGATCTTGTCCAATGCACATGCGCAAGGAAAGTTTCCGGACGGAACAGCAATCTCAAAATGGTTCGAGACTGTAAAATCGACTGAGATCGGAACGCTCGGAAAGAAATTTCTCATCACGGATTTTGGTGTGGTCGCAGATAGCACCATCGTGCAAACTGCCAAAATCCAACAAGCAATTGATAAAGCATATGAAAGTGGAGGCGGTGTCGTCGTCGTACCTAAAGGGATCTATCTGAGTGGTTCATTATTTTTTAAACCAAAGACACACTTGCACTTGGAAGAAGGGGCTGTGTTAAAAGGAAGTGATGATATCGCAGATTTTGCGCTAGCTGAGACTCGAATGGAAGGTCAGACAGTGAAATATTTTTTGGCGCTTGTCAATGCGGATCAGGTGGATGGATTTACAATTTCGGGCAAAGGCACACTCGATGGAAACGGGTTGCGCTACTGGCGATCCTTTTGGCTTCGAAGACAGTTTAATCCACAATGCACAAATATGGACGAGATGCGCCCACGCTTACTTTATGTTTCCAATAGCAAGGACGTACAAATATCGGGCATTCGTTTGATCAATTCACCGTTTTGGACCTCACATTATTATAAATGTGAAAATCTCAAATTGATCGGTTTGCACATTTCGGCGCCAAAGGAACCTGTGAAAGCGCCTAGTTCAGATGCGATTGATTTGGATGTCTGCCGCAATGTATTGATTAAGGATTGTTACTTATCCGTTAACGATGATGCGATCGCATTAAAAGGAGGTAAAGGGCCTAAGTCCGACAAAGATCCTAATAATGGACCTAATTCAAATATTATTATTGAGAACTGTTTCTTTGGATTTTGTCATAGTGCACTGACTTGTGGTAGTGAATCTATTCATAGCTATAATGTGATTTTTAGGAACAATACCTTAGATAAAGCACGCAAGCTGTTGCAGTTAAAGATGCGGCCAGATACGCCACAGGAATATGAAAACATTTTGATCGAAAATGTAAAGGGAAATGTCAATAGCATGTTGTTTATTAAACCTTGGACCCAATTTTTTGATTTGAAGGGCGAGAAAGATATTAAAATGTCCTATGCAAGAAATATTGTCCTACGCAATATAGATCTGGATTGCGACATCGTATTCGATGTCCTCAATTCGGAACAATATGTGCTGTCGGATTTTACATTTCAAAATATGCACGTCCGTGCAGCCAAAGATCCAGCGATTCACAGGGAATATATTAGAAACTTTGTCCTAAATAATGTAACTGTTAATAATAAAAAGCAATAATAATATGTACCAGCATATTGCTGTGGCTTAGACCTTGAATTATGAAGACAAAACTTATTCTTTTGACCGGGGCGCTGATCGGTTCCCTAGCCGTTTCAGGCCAACGTAAAATGGAGTTTTTGGATCGGGGGATGGTGGGTGTAAAAACGACGGACAACGCTGTTTTTTTAAGCTGGCGTCTGCTTGGCACTGACGATTTTGATACGGCCTTTGCAATTTATAGAAAGGATGGGAATGGCAAGCAGAAAAGACTAAATACTTCACCTTTGACCAAAGGGACTAATTTTTTGGACGATCAGGTCGATTTGAATCAAGATGTTACTTACATTTTGGATATAGTAGCCGGAGGTAAAGAAAAAGAAGTCGCTAAATTGACCTTATCGAAAGATCAAAAAGTACAGCAATACTTAAATATTCCCTTACGTACTCCCAAAGGGTACACTCCGGGTGATATTTCTGTAGGTGATTTGGATGGCGACGGGACTTACGAACTGATTGTTCATCAGACGGGTGTTGGACATGACAACGCACACAATGGGATTACTTCGGAACCTATTTTTCAGGCATATAAACTAGATGGTACTTTTCTTTGGGAAATCAATTTGGGTAAAAATATCCGAGAAGGAGCACATTATACCCAATTTATGGTATACGACCTCGATAGTGACGGCCGTGCAGAGCTGGTCTGTAAAACGGCCGACGGTACGAAAGATGGACTGGGAAATGTCATTGGTGATGCCCAGGCCGATTGGCGTGATACCGTATTAAATTCGCGGACTGTTGGTCGCATATTGAAAGGACCTGAATATTTAACCGTATTTGATGGATTGACGGGCAAAGCCCTAAGCTCTGTAGATTATTTACCAGAACGTGGAGAGCTAAGTTCATGGGGAGATACAAATGCTAATCGCAGCGATCGATTTTTAGCTTGTGTAGCCTATTTGGATGGTGTACATCCAAGTGTTGTGATGACGCGGGGATATTATGAACGGACAGCTCTGGCAGCGTGGGACTTTAAAGATAAAAAATTAGTGAACCGCTGGGTATTTGATAGCAAAGTTCGTAAAGATCCTTATTCCGGACAGGGATATCATAATCTTACGGTCGCGGATGTTGACCAGGATGGCAAAGATGAAATTGTGTTTGGTTCGATGGTTATTGATGATAATGGCAAAGGTCTATACAGTACAGGACTGGGACATGGCGATGCGCTGCATGTCGGCGACCTAGATCCTGAAAGACCCGGCCTGGAGATCTTTGGAATCCATGAACTGAAAGGAGGGCGGAAAGGGACCGGCGTGGCTTTATTGGATGCCAAAACTGGCGCAATATTGTTTAAAAGTGCAATAGACCAAGATATTCCCCGCGGTGTTGCTGCAAATATAGATCCCGATCATAAAGGGGCGTATCTGTGGTGGCTGGGATCTAGCGATATGTACGATACCAAAGGTAATCGTGTCGGGCCGGCTCCGAGATCGACCAATTTTCTGATTTGGTGGGATGCCGATTTGAGCCGGGAACTTTTAAACAGTAACTATATTGAAAAATATAAAAATGGGAAAATAGAACGCATCTTTACGGGGATTGGAGCATCATCGATCAATGGAACTAAAAGTACACCTAACCTGAGCGCGGATATCTTTGGCGATTGGCGTGAAGAATTGATCCTACGTGCAGACGACAACCAAAGCCTACGTATCTATACAACAACGATCCCTACAACGCAAAGGGTATATACGTTGATGCATGATCCACAGTATCGCTTGAGCATAGCATGGCAGAATGTGGCTTACAATCAACCGCCACATACGGGGTATTATCTCGGTGCAGGTATGGATCGTCCAGTCAAGCCGAACATTCAGCTGGTTAAGTATGCCCATAAAAAATAGAAATTCGGAAGCGCGATTTGGATTTTTTGACTAAAAGAAATAGATAAGATAGCAAATGAAGCATACAATAAAATGGATAGGGATGGCACTGACAGCCGTTCTTTTGATATCCTTTGCAAAACAGCAAGATAGACCTACGATTTATCTTATCGGTGATTCGACCGTTAAGAACAGCAATAAGGAATATTGGGGCTGGGGTACCCTGATTCCTGAATTATTGGATACGACACGAATCCGTGTAGATAACCATGCAATGGCGGGGCGTAGTACACGAACATTTGTCAAAGAAGGAAGATGGGCAAAAGTTGATTCGTTGTTCAAGCCGGGAGATTTTTTATTGATTCAGTTTGGCCATAACGAGGGCAGTAAGCCCGATACCAGCAAACAAGGCTATCGGGGTGTGCTGCGGGGCATCGGTCAGGACTCCGTTGTGTTGGATTGGGGAAATGGAAAGAAGGAGACCGTGCACACTTACGGTGAAAACCTGCGTCGTTTTGTGATTGAAGCAAAGAAAAAGGGGGTAACACCAATTTTGTTATCCATGATTCCGCGCAACCAATGGGATAATCAAGGTAAGGTGAAACGAGCCGACAACGACTTTGGCTTGTGGGCTAGGCAGATTGCAGAAGAACAGGGCGTTCCCTTTTTGGATCTGAATAGTATTACCGCAGATAAATATGATCAGCTTGGTGCTGAACGGGTAAAATCCAATTATTTTCCAGGTGACCATACGCATACGAATAAAGCTGGAGCAAGAGAAAATGCATTGTCTGTTATCGAAGGATTTCGGAGGATTAAAAGCCAATTAGTACAATACATTAAATAAAAATGAAGATGAAATTGAAATTGTTGCCTTGGGCTGCGGTCCTTTTCGCTGTAATCAGTATGTCTTTTTTGGAAAAACAGCATAAACCGACCTTATTTATTATTGGTGATTCCACCGTAAAAAACGGACAGGGAAATGGGGCCAATGGACAGTGGGGCTGGGGAAGTTTGATCGGTCAGTATTTTAAATTAGATAAGATCAATGTCAAGAATCGTGCTTTGGGGGGAACAAGTACCCGGACATTTTATAACAATCCAAAGCTTTGGCAGAGGGTACTGGATAGCATACAGCCGGGCGATTTTGTCCTTATGCAATTTGGACATAATGATTCAAGTCCTATTGTGGATACGTTACGTGCTCGTGGAACGATAAAAGGAAATGGCGACGATTACCAAGAAGTGTATAATCCATTGCTGAAGCAACATGAAGTTGTCTATAGTTATGGTTTTTACTTACGTCGATTTGTGAAAAATATTCAAGACAAAGGAGCCACAGCAATTATTTGTTCACCTATTCCGCGCAATGCCTGGGAAGGAAACCAAGTGCGTAAATCGGATTATGCAACATGGGCAAAAGAAGCTGCACAACAGGCTAATGCGTTTTTTATCCCCTTGCAGGATCAAGTGATAGCCCAGTATGAAACATTGGGGAAAAAGAAAGTAGAAACAGAATTTTTTGATCCTAAAGATGCGACCCATACAATTAAAGCAGGTGCTTTGCTAAATGCTAAACTCGTTGCTGAACAATTGAAAGCACAAACCAAAATCGGTCTAAAGAAATTTATGTAGTATGATAAAATCTACTTTTCCGCTGGCGATCTTCTTTCTGCTCACAGTATTTACAGTCCGTGCACAGCAACGGCCCAATATTGTGTTGATTCTGGCCGATGACATGGGCTATGCCGATTTAGGTTGTTTTGGTTCCGAAATTCAGACCCCACATTTGGATAAAATGGCAAAGGAAGGTATTAAGATGACTAACTTTTATAATGCTTCGCGTTGTTGTCCATCACGTGCTTCTCTATTGACCGGATTGTATCCGCATCAGGCAGGTGTGGGCGATATGATGAACAAGCGTCCTTTTCCTGCCTATCAGGGCTATTTAAATCGAAACTCGGTCACATTGGCCGAACTATTGAAAAGCGCAGGTTATGGAACTTATATGGCTGGGAAATGGCATGTTGGACAGGAAAAAGAAAATTGGCCTCGGCAGCGTGGATTTCAGCGCTACTATGGGCTAATTGATGGAGCAAACAGCTACTTTGAAAACCGGCCTTATCGTCCCAAACAAACATTGACGATAGCTTTGGACAATGAGACGATCGTTCCGCCAAAAGATTACTATAGCTCGGATGCCTATACGGATTATGCGATGGCTTTCATTGGTGAGCATTTGGAAACGAAAAAAGAGGATCCTTTTTTTCTATACCTCGCTTTTCAGGCGCCCCACTGGCCTATACATGCCAAACCGCAGGATATTGCAAAGTATCGGGGTAAATATATGGAAGGCTGGGAGGCTATCCGTGAAAAGCGTTTTCAAAAACAGCAGCAGTTAGGGATAGTGCCACCAACGACCAAATTGTCTCCAATGGATACCACCTTGCGAAATTGGAATGATTGCAGCTGGGAAGAAAAAGTAAAATGGGATGAAAAGATGGCTGTCTACGCGGCGATGGTAGACGAATTGGATCAGAATGTTGGCCGACTGGTTGATTATCTCCAATCAAAAGGGCAATTGGACAACACTGTTTTTATTTTTCTCTCTGATAACGGGGCGAGCAATGAGACCATAACCAATGCGGGATTTACAGCAGAAATTAGAGCTGCGAATGAATTTCCTGCTAGTCATCCACGTTCTTTTACAGCTTATGGAATCGAAGGCGCTGCAGTGAGCAATACGCCTTTCAAAAAGTTCAAGCATTGGGAGTTTGAGGGTGGCAATGCAACCAGTTTTATCGCATATGGCCCCAAGTTTCTGCCTCAAGGAAAACAGTTTGATAGGCCAGCCCATTTGATCGATATCATGCCAACCTTAGCACAATGGTCGGGAGCAAACTATCCTAAAAATTATGCCGGTAATACGATTAAACCGATGGAAGGGGCCTCCTTGCTTCCGCTATGGAATGAGCAACAGAAGGATATGGATAGGGAAATTTGTTTTGAGCACGAAGGTAACAAAGCTGTGCGCAAAGGAAAATGGAAATTGGTCTCTTCCTATCCTGAAAATAGGTGGTATTTATATGATATAGAAAAAGATAGAAGTGAAACAGTAGACTTATCAGCCTCTTTTCCGAAAATATACCGAGAAATGGTTCAGATCTATGAAAACTGGGCGAAAAGGGTTGGTGTGATACCCTACGAGCAGCTCGCTCAAAAACCTTCATGATTTCGCAGACACCAACAGCAATGAAAGCAAAAGAAGGTTCTCTCTGGCCAATAAGATCAGACACTTTCAGAAAAAAAAGGAATTCCCGTTATGAATAATTATATAAAGAAAAACATGAAAATATTTAATACTTATACGACCACTTTATTGATTGCATTTTTCCTTTCAGCATGTTCATCGACGAAGAAAGTTGTCGAACAGAAGCCGGAATTATCTGCTGTAGATGTACTCCAATCGTTGCAGTTGACCAATCGTTATTTCATGAACAAATGGACAGATACAGGGAAACCGATCTACACCAACCGTTGGCGGCCGAGCAACATCTGGACCCGGGCTGTTTATTACGAAGGGCTCATGGCACTTTATCAGATTGATAAAAACAACGAATACTACAATTATGCAGTGGATTGGGGAAATAAACATGACTGGGGGATGCGCAACGGTTTAGAAACTCGAAATGCCGATGACCAGGCTTGTGGGCAAACCTACTTGGATCTCTATGAGATTGAAGCAAAGCCTGAGCGTATCCAAAAGATTAAAGCCAATATAGATTACATTATCAAATCTGGAAAAGTAGACGATTGGACTTGGATTGATGCCATACAAATGGCCATGCCAATTTATGCCAAACTGGGTGTAATGACGAAGGATCAAACTTACTTTGATTACATGTATAAAATGTATCATCATTCAAAAACACAGGAAGGTGGAGGCCTATATAATCAGACCGATAAACTTTGGTGGCGCGATAAAGATTTTGTTCCTCCCTACAAAGAACCAAATGGTGAGGACTGTTATTGGTCACGCGGTAATGGATGGGTGGTAGCAGCTTTAGTGAGGGTACTATCTTTAATTCCGGAAAACGAAGTACATCGAGCAGAATATGTAGCGGATTATAAGGCATTGATGGAAGCACTTGTTCCTATCCAAAGACCAGATGGATTTTGGAATGTCAGCCTGCATGATCCCAATAATTTTGGCGGACGGGAAACCTCAGGGACAGCATTATTTGTCTATGGTATGGCCTGGGGTATCAATAATGGTTTTCTAGATGCTAAAATATATCGCCCTGTTGTAGAAAAGGCATGGAAAGCAATGCTAGCAGAAGCGGTACACCCTTCTGGGTTTTTGGGCTATTTACAAGGAACAGGGAAAGAACCTAAGGATGGTCAGCCCGTCAGTTTTTCAAGTCAACCGGATTTTGAAGATTACGGTTTGGGTTGTTTTTTATTGGGAGGGACAGAGGTTTATAAAATGTTGTCAAGATAAGATGAAAAGGTTCCTGTTTATTTTTTGTTGCCTGCTGCTTTCATTCGGTACATATGCTCAAGCGGGGAGGAGGACTTTTAGTTTTAACGCTGACTGGCGTTACCATATTGGCGATGTTAGTGATGCTTCTGCTGAAGACTTCGATGATCGCGCATGGAAACAGGTTGCTCTGCCCCAAGCATGGAACGAAGATGAAGCTTTCACAAAAGCGATACATGACCTTTCGACAACTATTGTTTGGTATCGAAAAAAGTTTAGTATTCCCAAGGGAATTACTTCCGATAAGGTCTTTTTGGAATTTGAAGGGATTCGCTTTGGCGGAGAATTTTATCTCAATGGAAAATTTATTGGTCGTCATGAAAATGGCGTTATGGCAGCAGGACTTGATATTTCGGACCTGATTGATCGCGATCACGAAAATATCTTGGCCATACGTATAGACAATAGTTGGAGCTATCGTGAAAAGGCAACAAATAGCACGTATCAATGGAACGATAAAAACTTTAATGCAAACTATGGTGGAATTCCAAAAAATGTGTGGATCCACTTTACTTCCAAAATTTATCAGACTTTACCATTGTATTCCAATTTGAAGACTACAGGTGTTTATGTGTATGCGAAAAACATAAATATCCCTGAAAAGACAATGGATCTTTTTGTTTCTTCGGAGGTAAAGAATGAAACCCTGCAATCGCGTCTGGTCAACTTTGTTGCCGAAGTACATAATGCCGAAGGAAAATTAGTGAAAACATTTTCAAAAAAGTTCAACCTTCCTGCCAATCAAACACAACAATTGACCATGAACTCAACCATGAATCAGGTTAATTTTTGGAGCTGGGGTTATGGCTATCTCTATACGGTTACGACAAAAATTGTACAGGACAACAAAACTATAGACGCTGTAAAGACGAAAACAGGATTTCGAAAAACGGCTTTTAAAGATGGCATGGTCTATCTGAATGATCAGGTTTTGATGATGAAGGGCTATGCACAGCGTACAAGTAATGAATGGCCTGCTGTTGGTTTGTCTGTAGCACCTTGGTTAAGTGATTTTAGCAATGGACTCATGGTCAAGAGCAATGCCAATTTGGTTCGTTGGATGCACGTAACACCTTGGAAACAGGATGTTGAATCCTGCGACCGCGTGGGACTGATGCAAATGCTACCCGCAGGAGATGCCGAAAAAGATGTCCAAGGTAGACGTTGGGAACAGCGAACAGAGCTTATGCGTGATGCGATTATTTATTACCGCAATAATCCAAGTGTCTTGTTTTATGAGTGTGGAAACGAGTCTATTTCGGAAGAGCATATGGCAGAGATGAAAGCCATTCGTGATCAATACGATCCAGCTGGCGGACGGGCAATTGGCTCACGTGAAATGCTGGATAGTAAGCTAGCTGAGTATGGTGGTGAAATGTTGTATATCAATAAAAGTGCGCGTCATCCCATGATCGCAACCGAATATATGCGGGATGAGGCCTTACGTAAATATTGGGACGAATTGAGTTATCCATTTCATAAGGATGGTGAAGGGCCGCTTTATAAAGGCGTAGATGCTAGTGATTATAACAGAAACCAAGATAGTTATGTTGTTGAAGCGGTACATCGTTGGTGGGAATATTGGAAGATGCGTCCGGGCACTGGTGATCGCGTAAATTCGGGCGGTGTCAATATTATTTTCTCGGATTCCAATACCCATTTTAGGGGAAAAGAGAATTACAGAAGAAGTGGCGAAGTAGACGCCATGCGTATTCCCAAAGATGCTTACTTTGCCCACCAGGTGATGTGGGATGGCTGGATCGCTCCTGATCCAAAAGGCTTGTACCTTGTAGGACACTGGAACTATGCTCCCGGAACGAAAAAAGATGTATTGGTCGTTTCGGCCGCTGACCGGGTAGAATTAGCTGTGAACGGAAAAGTACAGAAAGAAGCGGAAAAGCTATACGACTTCCTATACCGTTTTCCAGCCATTGATTTTGAGGCCGGCGTATTGACGGCAAAATCATTCACAAAAGATGGAAAGTTGTTAAATAAGAAAGAACTAAAAACAACAGGTGAGCCTTACAAAATCCGTTTGACGGCGCAACATGGTAAAAATGGCTTATTTGCTGATGGTAACGATATGGTATTGGCAGAAGTCGAAGTGCTTGACAAAAACGGATTACGTTGCCCATTGGCTTCTAATACGATTGACTTTAAGTTGGATGGACCGATGGATTGGCGCGGGGGTATCGCCCAGGGGCCTGATAACTATATTTTAGCTACCTCACTTCCTGTGGAGGCTGGTGTAAATCGTGTATTACTTCGCACAAAGTACGATAAATCGGGGCGTGTGATGTTGAAGGCGACATCAAGTGGTCTGCTGTCAGATTCAACCGTCTGGACGGTGCAACCGCTCAAAACCATGGCGGATTATTTCGTCAAGGAATCCAACGAAAATTTGCCTTCATTTTTAGCGCGTGGACCAAGTCCTGCGAACCCCACATTGGTGCAACTGAAAAAAAGTCTCAAAATCCGTGCAGTTGCTGCTGGCGCCAATCAAGAGAAAGCATCACACTCTTACGACGACAATGAACTGTCGGATTGGGTCAATGACGGACAACTAGGTACCGCCTGGATTACATATACTTTGCAGGAAAAATCCGATATTGATGAAGTTGACCTGAAACTGAATAATTTTAGATCAAGATCTTATCCATTGCAGATTTTTGTGGACGAAAAACTTGTTTTTGACGGCAATACCGATGTGACATTAGGCTATTGTACCTTGTCATTTCCGCGCACAAGGGGTGAAAAGATAACAATAAAACTTAAAAATGCACCTTTTACCACGAGGGAAAACAATCAGGTTGAAATGGGGGGCAAGAAACTTGATGATGGTGTGGCCCGTAATGACGCGAATGCCAAAGGCACCTTGAGCATTATCGAAGCTGACATACATCAGGTAGTGGCCAATTAAGAAAATTTGTCGATCATAAAATAGTTGAAGACTTAAAAGAAATGGAGAAAATAGCATTTAAAATGAAATTGAAACCGGGAATGTCTGGGGAATATAAGCGGAGACATGACACGATCTGGCCAGAATTAATAACCTTATTACGCGAAAATGGGGTGTCTGATTATTCCATTTTTTTGGATGAGGAGACAGATACTCTATTTGCTGTTCAATATTTAGCAGGACATTCGTCACAAGAGTTGGGTAAGGAAGCTATTGTTCAGCAATGGTGGGATTATATGTATGATATCATGGAAGTACATGCCGATCATTCTCCAGTATCGGTCAGTTTGAAAAAAGTATTTCACATGGATTAGGCCAATTGTAACATGAAGAAAATTTATATATCATTAGTGCTTGCCTGTAATCTGTTGGCTGTCGGTCGAACGATGGCGCAGGATTTATGGCCAGCAGTTACCAAAGAAATGAGGCCTTGGACGCGTTGGTGGTGGCTCGGTTCGGCTGTGGACCGACCTAATCTCGAACGCGAATTAACCTTATTTGAAAAAAGTGGTTTTGGTGGAGTTGAGGTAACACCTATTTATGGCGCTAAGGGATTTGAATCCAGCTACCTGAACTTTCTTTCACCACAATGGATGAATATGTTGGGGGTAACAACGGATAAGGCCAATGCCTTGGGCATGGGAGTGGATATTAATTTGGGAACTGGTTGGCCATTTGGGGGACCTCAAATCAAAGAAAAGGATGCCGCTACCAAATTGATCCTAGATGAATTTGAATTAAAAAAAGGTGAAAAAGTCACGTTTCCCCTAAAACCTAAGGATCCTAAACAACATTATTTCTTTTTGCAGGCATTACGGGCATTTAGAGCCGACAATAGCGAGATTAATCTGGATGATCATATTTCAAAGACTGCTGGAACATGGGAAGCCCCTACCGATATTCGTTTAATAGCTGTCTTTTCTGGTAGAACAGGGCAGAAAGTCAAACGTGCCGCTCCGGGCGGAGAAGGATATACGTTGGATCACCTGGGGAAGCATTCTGTCGCATCTTATTTCAATAGATTTGCCGAAGCTTTTCAGGACAAACCATTGCATGTACGTGCTTTTTTTAACGATAGCTACGAAGTATACGGTGCGAATTGGACGGATGAGTTTTTGCAATCATTCGAACGGATAAAGGGATATAGGTTACAGGATCATCTCCTGGATTTTGCAGGTAAGGGCAAGAATGAAGCTAAAACAGCAGGCCTTAAATCGGATTATCGTGAAGTTGTGGATATACTACTTGCCCAGAATTTTTTGACCCCATTTACGGATTTTGCCCATCGCTTTAGTGCAGTCTCAAAAAATCAAGCCCATGGATCTCCAGGAAATCTGATTGATTTGTATGCGGATACAGATATTGCGGAGTGTGAAACCTTTGGATCCAGTAGTTTTGATATTCCCGGATTAAGACGGGATACTGCTGATATCCGTAATGTGGATCCAGACCCCATGATGGCGAAATTTGCGACGTCGGCGACAAATGTATATGGTAAAAAATATACTTCTTCGGAAACATTCACCTGGCTGACGGAACATTTTAAAACTTCTTTGTCACAAACGAAACCAGAAGTCGAACAACTATTCCTTGCTGGAGTGAATCATGTATTCTATCATGGGACAACCTATTCGCCGAAAAATGTACCTTTTCCAGGATGGTTGTTCTATGCTTCCGTTAATTTTGTTCCACAAAATTCGTTCTGGGACCACCTTACCGGTTTGAATCAATATATTACACGTGTGCAATCTATCTTGCAATCTACGCGTGCTGACAACGAACTGCTGGTATATTGGCCCATTTATGATATTTGGAATAATGCAAAGGGAATGGATAAGGCATTAAAGGTTCATGATGTTGACGAGTGGTTACATCCGACGCAATTTTATAAACAAAGTGTTCAGCTGCAGAAACGGGGCTATAGCTTTGATTTTGCAACAGATAAAATTCTGGCAGGAACTACAGTAAACGACGGGAAATTACAAACCTCAAAGGATGCGATCCCTTATCGGGCAATTTATATACCTGCCTGTCATTATTTTTCTGAAGTGACACTGCAGAAAATCCTGGAAATGGCCAACCAAGGCGCAACTGTCATCTTCCAGCAATTACCGCAAGAGATTCCTGGATATAGCCAATTAGAGGAACGCCGTACACTGTTCAATAAATTAATTGCATCGCTAGGTTTCGAAAAGGATAAAGCGAATCAGTATACAGCTTTTGGAAGAGGCAAAATCTATCTTACGACAGATGTCAATTCGGCACTCGAAACAGAAGAGATCGCACCAGAACGGATTAACCAAACAGGGTTGAAGTTTTCACGCAGAGCCGCTGGTAAGGACAGGTATTATTATTTGGTCAATCATAGTGGGCAGACCGTTGATCGTAACATTACACTAAATGTACAGGCTTCACATTATTCGCTGTTGGATCCTCAAACTGGGCAGACATATCAGTTGCCATCAGCTAACGGCAAAATACGGGTGCAGATTCCATCTGGCTATTCCTGGATAGTCCTTGCCTCAGCGCAACAGGCCGGAGAACCCTTTCGTTATCAGGACGAGTTAAACCAAGTGGCGCAATTGGATCGCAATTGGAAAGTGAGTTTTATTGCTGGTGGACCTGTTTTACCAAAGGCGAAAAAGCTCGATCAACTCTCCTCCTGGACAGATTGGGGAGACCAAGATGCTGTCAATTTTTCCGGAACAGGGGTTTATGAAACAACAATTTCGATCAATAAGGATCAATCAAAATCCTATCTACTGAAATTGGGTCGTGTTGCTGAAAGTGCAAAGGTCTATGTCAATGGAAAGGAGGCCGGTGTGTTATGGTCTATTCCGTTTCAGCTAGATATTACAACCATGTTGGTAAATGGTGAAAACAAGATTCGCATAGAGGTTGCCAATTTAATGGCAAACCGTATCAGCTATTTAGACCGTAAAAAAGTTGCCTGGCGAAATTATCATGAAATCAATTTTGTCAATATCAATTATAAAGATTTTGATGCAAGCGGCTGGAAACCCATGGAAAGCGGTCTGATTGGACCTGTTACCATTTGGAGTTATTAAAAGCAGTAAGCACTATTGAAAGCCTCGTATAAAACGAGGCTTTTTTTTGGACATTACTTTTTACAATTTTGATGGTTAAAATATACAAAACAGAGTGCGTTTTAAGTTTTTAAAATTTGCAATTGTCTGGTTATCATGTAAGTTCAGGACAGTTAATCAAATGAGTTCTTTTAAATTGATTTACCAATATAAATCAGATTAATAATTAAAAAACTCAGCCCATGAAAAACATAATGCGATATGGGGCCATTGTTGTGGCTCAAATGGCTTTTACACATGTATTGTACGCACAGGGGACACTGACGGGAAAAGTTGTTGATAATAAAAATCAGCCGATCAGTGGTGTTACAATCCAGGTAAATGGCAAAAATGAAGGGGCAAGCAGTCAAAATGGTGATTTCAGTATTCATGCAAAATCTGGTGACAATATTGTATTTCGTTCTGTGGAATACCAGCAGAAAGAAGTCCGCGTATCAACATTAGCATTTCTACGTGTTGAGTTGTTGCCGAAACAAGAAGCATTGGATGAGGTTGTCGTCATTGGCTATGGATCCCAAAAACGAACTAACCTTATAGCTCCAGTTTCAAAGTTTAATGCTGAGAATCTCGATGAGCGCCCTATTGCACGGGTTGATCAAGCCCTGATCGGACAGATGTCCGGTATACGGGTTAAGCAATCTACAGGTGTTCCCGGAAAAGGGTAAGTGTTCAGGTCAGGGGATCGGGCTCTATTACCGCTGGGAGTGAACCCTTGTATGTCATTGACGGTTTCCCACTGTCAACGGCCTCGCAAAACGGCTCGGGAAACTATGCCTCAGGAAATCCGCTGGATAATATGAACCCAAACGATATTGAATCTGTGGAAGTCCTAAAAGATGCATCTGCAGCTGCAATTTATGGATCCCGGGCAGCAAACGGAGTTGTTTTGATCACCACAAAACGCGGGAAGAGCGGCCAGGCTAAAGTAAGTCTCAATTCATACGTAGGCATGTCCGAGGCTTATAAAAAATTGGATATGTTAAATGGTGAAGAGTGGATAGATAGAGCGGTGGAGATGATCAATGCACAATGGGAAGCCTCAGGTACCGGAAGGCTGGCAAGCCAAAGCAATGCCGAACGACGGAAAATATTGGGACTCGCCGACGGGACATATAATACATCTTATATGTATGATGACCGTTGGTTGGAACCCGGACGTCCCGGGCTTTACCTTATCAATTGGCAAGACGAAGCGTATCGAAAAGGAGTGATCCAAAACTATCAGGTTGCGGCTTCGGGAGCGACAGAATTTGTCAATTATTATGTCTCGGGGAATTACCTCAATCAACAAGGTATTGTGAAAGGCTTGGATTATAAAAACTATACTGCCAGAGCTAACGTTGAAGTCAAACCGAATAAAAAAATCGCATTTGGTTTAAACCTAGCACCTACCTATTCTATCGGAAATGACCCCGGAGTGGAAGGAAAGGATAATATCATGCATCAGATTTATTCGATGTCACCTGTTCAGGACCATCCTGCTGGAACAGTAAACGTTTTTGACAATGAAAAATATCCCTGGAGTACTTCAACAAATGATCCCATTGCCAAATTGAATTATTATATCGGGGAAACCAAAATTTCACGTTTACTGGGGACAGTTTACGGACAGTACAATATTCTTGATAACTTCAATTTTAAGACTACAGTTAATTTGGATCAAACCGATAGCAGAAGTAATAGATTTCAGCCCTACACTGTAGGCGGAACTTTGGCTAACCGAACCAACAACCCGAATCAGGCTACCTATGGCTCCAACAGTGTGTATCGAAAGCAAACTTTTGTAAACGAGAATACGTTAAATTATCATCTCAATTTTGACAAACATGATATTACCGCTTTGCTGGGGCAAGCCTATAATTTTGATAAACTTGAAACTTCTTCCATCACCTCGCAGGGAGGTTATACCAATAGTTCTATAACAACTTTGAACGGTGCAGTTGCTACAGTTGCCTCAACAGGCGCAACACAAAGTGTCTTGCTTTCTTATTTTGGGCGTGTCCAATATGCCTATGACGGTAAGTATTTGCTTTCTGGAAGTATTCGTCGGGACGGCTCATCGCGTTTTGGATCCAATACAAAATGGGGTTGGTTCCCATCGTTGTCCATGGGCTGGCGTCTGTCACAGGAGAGTTTCATGAAACCAGTTACCTTTATCAATGAGCTGAAATTACGCGGAAGCTATGGTGAATCAGGGAATAACAATATAGGTGATTACAGTAGCATTGCCTTGTTGGGCTTTTATAATTATTCGTCAAATGGCCTTTCCGTTTCTGGACAGGCGCCAAGCAATATCATTAATCCGGATCTAAGATGGGAAAAATCGCGGACTTATGATGTGGGATTGGATTTTGGCCTTTTGGGTTCCCGCATTACAGGATCATTTGACTGGTATACCCGGAAGAGCAGTGATTTATTGCTAAATGTTCCTTCCATGCTTTCGACAGGTTTTTCTTCCTATTTGGATAATGCAGGAGAGGTGAAAAGTAAAGGCTGGGATTTAGAGATCACTTCCCATCAGGTCAGAAAAGCAGATTTTTCATGGTCTACCTCTTTTAATATTAGTCATAATTCCAATAAAGTAACAAAACTTGATGGTGAGCAAAAGGAGATTTTAATACCGTCCTCATTTGATATCCAGCATAGTCTTCTACGGATTGGCGAGCCGATGTATAGCATTTATGTCGTTAAACAAGACGGCATATTGACTCAAGCAGACATTGATGCTGGAGCTGCGTTGTATGGCAGCCAAAAGGCAGGTGATCCAAAGTATGTGGATGCCAATGGAGACGGTGTGATTGATGCGAATGACCGTGTGATTGTGGGGCATCCAAACCCGAGCTATGTATGGGGGATAACCAACAACTTTAAGTATAAAAATTTTGATTTGAGTTTTATGTTCCAAGGCCAGAATGGTGGTCATATCTATTCTTTATTAGGACGTGCCTTGGGACGCACCGGTCAAGGATCATCAGACAATGCGCTTGGATTTTATCGGGATAGATGGCGTTCAGAAGAGGATCCTGGAGAAGGTCGTGTTGGAAAAGCTTATTCAACTTTTGGACGGATTAAAAATACAGATTGGCTGTATTCGTCAGATTATTGGCGTTTACGCAACGTCACTCTTGGTTATAATATCAAAGACCTGAAATTGGGGAGTCAGTCAAAGCTTAGTTTAGTCCGTTTATTCGTGACATTGGAGAATTTTTGGGGAAAGGACAAATATGACGGGGGGGTAAATCCGGAATCTTCAAACACAAATCTAAGCGGAAGCTCTGATTATCCCGAGGCGGGTGATTATGGAGGCCTGGCAATTCCAAAGACAGTGACATTTGGTTTAAACGTAAATTTTTAGAACGATGAAAAAATTGAGTCTATTTTTTTTGATAGCAGGTCTATTGGGATCTTGCAAAATGGATCTGAACCAGCAACCAATTTCGAGTGCTACTTCAGATACCTACTTTAAGACAGCAAATGATTTTATTCAAGGATTGAACGCTATATATAACAGTACACGAGGATATCCTGATCGCCTGATGAATCTCTCGGAAACACGGTCGGATAATTTGTACGCAGTGTCGGACGGCGGAGTGCGTGATTGGGAAGGGATCAACAGTTTTCATAAAACGATTGCCAGTAACCCCTATGTGATAGAAGCTTGGCAAACAAATTTTAACGGCATCTTTCGTGTAAACAATTATTTGGAACAACTTGCTGCGAATGGTTCCACGGCTATTATCGATGAAAGCCTTCGCAATAGAATGGAAGGCGAAGCCCGGTTCTTACGTGCATTTTTTTATTTTGATTTGATTCGGTACTTTGGCAAAGTGCCACGGATAGACAAGGTGGTATCCGCCAGCCAAGCTAAAAGCATTGGTCGGAGTAACGTGGAGGAGTTGTATGCGTTGATTATTGAAGATCTGAACAAAGCAATTAATGCGCTACCTGCACCCAGTGCGTACGCTGCAGCAGATAAAGGCCGTGTCAATAAATACGCTGCAAGAATGTTGCTTGGCTTGGTCTACATGACACGATCGGGGCCCTCATTGGGTGTTGAAGGTGCGGGTTTGAACAGCAACGAATGGGGGAAAGCGGTGGAGCAGTTCAACGAGGTGATCAACAGCAATGAATTTAGTTTGCTGACCAGCTATAATAGCATTTTTGATTACGGTAATGAGCGCAACAAGGAAGTGATTTTTAATATTGAATATTCAAGCGGCGCTAATCCTGTTGTTGGGGCAACATTTCCTTGGGTGCTTGTACCTGATAATTGGTTCAATTCACTCGGGCTAGCCACGCAAGGAGGCTTAACAATCAGGCCAGTATCTGATGACCTGCTTAAGCTGTATGATACTGGTGACAGCAGAAAGACGTTCAGTATTCAGCAAGGCTATATTTATGGCAATGTTGCTGAAACAAGATCATTTGTTAAGAAGTTTGTAGACCTTACCAAAGTGCCTGCAAACCGAATGGATTGGCCGATCAATTATATTGTATTTCGTTATAGCGATTTGCTGTTGTTAAAGGCGGAGTGCATATTGAATGGCACTTCTGGGAACATTCAAACGGATGTAGACGCGGTCGTCAATCAAATTAGAAAACGCGCCGGATTGACAACTGAGCTGACGAATGTCACTAAATCACAGTTGATGGATGAACGCAGAAGGGAGTTTATTGGCGAAGGGGTGCGATGGTTTGATCTTATCCGCAGTGGCAGTGTCGAATCGGTCATGAAAGCTTGGATCAGGAAAGAGGACGTCGCAAAGCAGATGTTAGATTTTCAAGTCAATTATGTCCTATATCCGGTACCACAGTCAGAACTAGACAATAGTCCCGGCTTGTATACACAGAATCCCGGATATTAATATCTTAATTTATTTAATCGCCTTTAGCATTTAAGGGCGATTTTTTTATTTTTGGCGCCAGCTAATGACAGGATTGAACAGGATGGTTATTACAAATCATCCTGTTACTTTTAACCAACATTATAAGCCTAAGGGGAAATCTGATTATTTTTTTAAGCCAGTCGTCCTATAAAGCAATAAGTAAAGATCATACAACATTTTCATTATCTCGTATAATGAAAACCGATTTTCACTACCGAAGATCAACAAGGGAAAGAATAAAATAATACCTAAATAATACTTTAATGATAAACTATTTAACAATTAGGTTTGATCATCATGTAAAGAAGTACACTTTTTTGCTATTTATGGCGATGCTGTGCACCTTGAATTTATTTGCTCAAACCACTAGGACTGGAAAAGTAAACGATGAAAAAGGTTTGCCTATCCAAGGTGTAACTGTACAGGTAAAAGGCAAAACTATGACGGCAAAGACCAATGCCGATGGGTCATTTACCATCAATGCACTGCCATCTGATGTATTGGCGTTTAGAAGCCTTGGTTTCGAATCCCAAGAAATTTCTGTGGGTAATCAAAATAACTTGAATGTAGTTCTAGCACAAAAGGTCGATGTCATGGAAGAGGTCGTGGTAGTTGGTTATGGCACGATGAAAAAGAAGGATGTGACGGGGTCAATTGCCAGTGTGGGTGAGAAAGAACTGAAGGCAATGCCTGTGAAAGATGCATTGCAGGCAATGCAGGGTAAGGTGGCTGGTGTTGATATCACTTCGAACCAACGTCCGGGAACAACAGGTAGTATAACGATAAGAGGTGTGCGATCGATCACTGCAGATCAGGGACCACTGTATGTAGTCGATGGGATGGTATTACAGGCCGGTGGCATTGACAATATTAATCCGAGTGATATAGAGACCATTGATGTCTTAAAAGATGCTTCTGCAACAGCTGTCTATGGTTCACGTGGTGCAAACGGCGTTGTTTTGGTGACGACCAAGCAGGGAAAAAAGGGACGTTTAATGTTGAATTATGCTGGTACGGCAACTTTTGAGAAAATGTATGATGTCACAGAGTACATGGATGCTGCGGAATGGTTGGATTATGCGCGTTTGGCGAAATTCGGAACGACGACACCTGATTATGCAAAGGATTTTTCTAGATGGGGATCTGTAGCTGCCTCATGGGCAAATATTGCTAAAGGTTGGACTAATAACAATACCGTATGGGATCCAAGCTTAGTCGGTAATTACGATTGGGCAGATCTTGGACGTAAAAATGCCTTATCTACCGAACATACTTTAAGCGTCTCAGGTGGAGGGGAAAACTCCAAAGGTTATGGTTCTTTTGGTTATCTCAAGCAAGATGCTACACAACCCGGTCAGAAATTTAATCGCTATACTTCAAAAGTAAGTTTTGAAGCTACACCAACAAAATGGTTTACCATGGGAGCTTCAATAAACACATTCTTCTCCGATCAAGATTATGGCTATAATTTCTCTAAATCTGTAACAGGTGCAGGTGACTATTACAGTGCTTTACGAGGTATGTTACCTTGGACAGTTCCTTATGATGACAACGGAAACTATCTGAGAAATCCTGCTGCGGGTGATATCAATATCATCAATCCAATTAATGAATTGGAATATAATACCAATCAACGTCAGACTTTTGGTGCGAATGGTAGTTTCTTTAGCCAATTGGATTTTGGGCAGATTTATGAACCATTGAAAGGTTTAAAATATCGGGTGCAATTTGGACCTGAATTTAGATATTACCGGTTGGGTTTAGCAAATGCAGCGGAGGGAATAAATGGTGATGGAAATAATGCGGTGACTTATTCAACAAACCGCAATTTAGCTTGGACTTTAGACAATTTGATCTATTACGACCGCGATTTTGGAACGGATCACCATCTTGGTATAACCTTGTTGCAGAGTTCTTCCAAGTATAATTCTGAATCAAGTAATATGAAAGCTACGGATGTGTATAGCGCAGAAGAATTATGGTATAATATAAATTCAGGAGGTTTTATCGGCAGTTGGGGAACAGGCTTATCTGAGCGACAAATGGAATCCTATATGGCTCGTGTAAATTATAGCTATAAGGACCGTTATATGTTAACTGCTTTTGTGCGTTGGGATGGATCTTCGGTATTGGCACCGGGGCATCAATGGAGCTCATTTCCTTCCGTAGCTGCATCATGGCGCATTGACCAAGAAAATTTTATGAAGGACGCTCGCTTTGTCAATACACTAAAATTGCGTTTGGGAGCTGGTATTGTTGGTAATGCCGCAATTGGACCTTATCAAACGAAAGGATTATTGACGCAAAATTTTTACAACTGGAGCGCGACGAATTCAACACCAGGATATGTTGCTTCAGATCCTTCTGCTGCTAATCCGCAAAAAATGGCCAATCCCGAATTGGGCTGGGAACGTACGACCCAATATAATTTGGGTATAGATTATGGCTTTCTAAATAACCGAATCAGCGGTGCTTTAGACATGTATAAAACGAAGACGAATGATCTGTTATTGGCCATGACGCTAAACTCTGTTTTAGGCTATGGGGCCACAATGGCAAATGTTGGTAAGACTTCAGGCTGGGGGATTGACCTTCAGATCAATACTGTCAATGTTAAGAATGATAACTTTCAGTGGAATACGACTTTAACTTGGTCCAAAGACAAGAATAAAATACTCGAATTGAATAACGGACGAAAAGAAGATTTAACCAATAACTGGATTGTTGGTCAGGAGATTCAAGTCCCTTATGATGTGGTTTACGATGGTATTTGGAAAACCTCAGAAGCAGAGGAGGCTAAAAAATATGGCGCTAAACCGGGACAGATCCGTGTGAAGGATATTAGTGGTCCAGATGGTGTGCCTGATGGCAAAGTAGATCGCAATTATGATCGACAAGTGTTGGGATCCTATCGTCCAAAATGGTCTGGCGGGATTATGAATACATTCACCTACAAAAACTTTGACTTATCTTTCTTTATTTTCTCGCGTTGGGGACAGACCATAAACGCTGGAGCTGCAACGTTGGATGGGCGTTATATGCAACGCAAATTGGACTACTTTATTCCGGGCGTTCATGAAGATGCTGAATATTATCAGCCAGGCTCAAATGGTGAAGCGGCAGATCCTTGGAACTCTTCCATGAATTACCGTGACGGATCATTTATCAAGCTAAGAAATGTAAGTTTAGGTTATAATTTTCCGAAAACAAAATTACAAAAACTTGGCATCAGTAATTTTAAGGTTTATGCACAGATTATGAACCCGGCGATGTTGTATTCAAAAGTGGATTTTCTGGATCCAGACTTAGCAAGTTATAATAATAATACAACGCAAGCCGGCTCCGCCATCACCACAAGAGGAGCAGTGATCGGCGTGAACATAGGATTTTAAGCAGCAAAAGGATTTAAAAAATTGACTCTCATGAAAAATTATAAAATATTAGTTGCTTCAATGTTAGGTGCGGCAGGATTATTAGTATTGAACGCCTGTAGTAAAGACTTTTTGAAAGAGGAGCAGATTACCATACCGGATACAGACTATTTTAAAACTCAGGCAGGGCTAGATGATTTAGCAACAGGTGTTTACTCCAAATTGAAATTTAAATATAATTATACCTGGGGGATGGCCCTGTTCAATCTAGGTGTAGATGAGTTTACAGATGCAAATAATGCTTCCCCAAGCTTTAATAGTTATAGTATGGATCTTAATCCTGCTGAATCAACTTATGGTGGTGGAAATATTCAGCCGGTGTTTGATAATATGTATAGCGGTATCGAATCGGCCAATACCCTGATTCAAAACGTACCCTTATATTATGATAAATCCAATGCCAATTATAATACACGTCTTGGCGAGGGATACTTTATGCGGGGATATTTCTACTTACAGCTGATTGTACAGTTTGGAGGTGTCCCCCTGAAATTGACCCCGACCGAAAAGGTTGAATCCTATTTTACTAGAGCTTCCGAAGATGCTTGTTTTGCACAGGCCATAGCGGATCTTGAGCAGGCTTATACGTTGTTGCCGGCTTCGGCGACAGAATTTGGGCGTGTAACAAAGTCAGCTGCAGCACACTATATTGCTAAAGCACGATTGACTCGATCGAGTGAGTTATATGCCGCTTGGAATTCAAAATATACCGCGGAAGACTTAGATGCTGTCATCAAATATGGAACGGAGGTCGCGGCGGCACATCCCCTGGTAGATGATTACGTAAAACTATGGGATTATCAAAAGGCCAATAGTGCTAACGAAAAAGTCTCGGAGGTTGTTCTGTCGGCACAGTTTTCGGACGACCAGGCAACATGGGGACGTTATGGAAATCAGATTCATCTTTACTACCCTGCTGTTTATCAAGATTTAGGAGGAACAAGCCGCGATATCTCCGGCGACCGTGAATTTTCTTATGCCCGTACCACAAATTATACGCTGGATGTATTTGACAGGGTGAATGATTCACGTTTCTGGAAATCCTTTATTACGATGTATGGCGCCAATAATACCGCTAATGCCCCTGTCTGGACTGCAGCTAATGCATCGCTTGGGCCTGAAGGAAGTGTTGTTGGAACGAAGCGATTTAAAGGTGGAGAGCTGGGTATTAAATACATTGTCAACAACGCTGGCGATACACGCTACAAAGCAGTGGCCGGTGATGCAACAGGAGTTCTTAAAAATGGCGTGATGCAGAACCCGCATACTTTTGTACGTTACTTTCAGGGAGAACCTCAAGCTTGGGTGGGTCAACATGGAAATAACGGATACTTTGGTGTTCAATCACGTTATGTGGCGCTTTCGAAGTTCAGAGATGGCTATCGGGTTAGTATAGCGTCTGCCAATGGTACGCGAGATGTTATTATGGCGCGCTCGGCGGAAGATGTCTTAATGGTAGCCGAAGCCTATATCCGTAAAGGTGAAGGTCAGTACGCGAATGCAATCCAGTGGATCAATAAATTGCGCAGTCGTGCTGGCTATAAAAACGGTGAAGACCGAGCGAAGAATGTCGACGGCGGGCAATCCTACAAGAATAATTCCTATGCTGTTGGAAAGGGCGGCGGCTTTTCTGCGGAAGGAGCAATCTATTGGGAAGGAAATTCATACTACGAATCCAATAATGATATTGCGAAAACTACGGCCTCTTCCGAAACACAGATGCTGATCAATTCTGTCGCTGACATTTATAATTCAGCAGTTGATGCGCCAATCTACGAGAAATTGGGCGCAACAAGCAATGCACAGAAAATGATGGCATTTTTGTTGAATGAACGCACACGTGAATTGTGCGGTGAACTTTACAGATGGGAAGATTTGGCGCGCACCAAAACATTGGAAGCGAGATGGAAAGCCTTTAATGATGGTTATGTACGCGGGAATACAGTATTTAGTCCAAATACACATTACTATCGACCGATTCCGCAATCTTTCTTGGATGCAACAACCAATGAAAGTGGTGCCGCATTGACGCCTGCAGAAAAACAGGCTATGCAAAATCCAGGCTATTAATTTTTGATGGTAATAAACGTGAACCTGACCTACCTGTTCTGAATGGAATGGGTAGGTTTTTTTTTATCAAAATGTAAGCGATTGCAGGATAGCGCAGGATAGGGACTATTGCTAGTTTTGGTATCTTTCGGTTTGATTCTCATTACATTGGGAATCGGAATAAACCAAATTATAGATCAACGGAAGGGAAATGTTCACATGGATAGAAGAGTCTTCTTAAAATCAAATGCATTTTTGTGGGCGATGATGGTGTTACCTTTAGATACGACAGCTAAAAAGGGTATACTGGAGTCTCCTTATTTCAAATTGAAACCGATTGGAAGATCCTTACAATTGGTAGATTACTTTATTTGGTGCTCATCTCCGATTTGGGGCGACGATGGTAAGGTTCATCTTTTTTATTCACGTTGGCGAAAGGAAAAAGGGATGGGTGGCTGGATCAAAGGTTCCGAGATAGCGCACGCAGTTGCTGATTCTCCCTATGGAACATTCCAACATAAGGATGTTGTTATACAACCTCGAGAAGGGTTTTGGGATAGTACAACCTGTCATAATCCACTGATAAAAAAGATAGCGGATACGTATTATCTTTTTTATATGGGAAATTCCAACGGAAAGACAGATACCAAAAGGATAGGCGTAGCAACGGCGAAAAACCTGGATGGACCATGGAAACGGCAGGATAATCCAATCTTATTGCCTGGCGTGGAGGGGGCATGGGATGATCATTGTACCACAAATCCTGCATTTCTAAAAGGTAACGATGGTAAATTTTGGTTGTATTATAAATCTTGGAATACTGCTGAATATCTGCGGGATAAAGGTCCTGTCAGAGGAAATCGAAAGTATGGATTGGCCAAAGCTGAACATCCCTTGGGACCATATGTGAAAGAATCAGAGCATCCGGTCATTGATTTTTCTGATCGTCCGCATAATGCACAGCTTGAAGATGCTTTCGTATGGAAACAGGATGAACAGTATTGTTTATTAGCAAGGGATATGGGGTTTTACAATCACGAAGATGGATTGATCTTAAAATCATCAGATGGCGTTAAATGGTCTGAACCGCAAGTGGCTTATCTAGGTTTATCGACCTATATTCAGGAACCGCCCCCACCAGCCAACTTGAAGCGCTTTGGCAGGCTTGAAAGACCTATGATCCTGATGGATAAAATAACGGATAAACCGCGTTTCCTTTTTGGAGCCACCCAAGGCGGAATAGCAGAAACTTCGACAGCCTTTGTATTTGAGATCGTGTGAAGAGTCTGCGATAATCGTGTTTAATTCGAGAAAATAACTGCAAAGTTTTGCTTCTGTATGTTGAAGATCGATACAAGTGAGCCGAATTTGACAGCTGATATAAACAAGTACAACCAGAAACAATTATAAGCCAATGAAAAAGATTTTTAGTATGCTCCTCGTAATTTTTGCATGCGTAGCAAGTCAAGCGCAACAAACATCCTGGACCAGTGCAAAGCAACCCTTAAAGGAAATTGAACAGCTTAAAAAGATCATTGTTGCTCCTACATTTGAAAAGAAAGATTATTCCATCGACGATTTCGGTGCTATTGGAGATGGCAGGACAAAAAATACTGTAGCCTTTAGAAAAGCAATTGAAACGTGCAATAAGCAGGGTGGAGGGCGTGTAATAGTCCCGAAGGGAGTCTATCTGACCGGTGCAATCTATTTGAAAAGCAACGTCAACCTTCATGTCAGCGAAGGGGCAACCGTACTCTTTAGTCGTGATAGTGCTGATTATCCGATGGTATTCACGCGTTGGGAGGGCATGGAATGCATCAATTTTTCTCCTTTCATCTATGCGTACAAAGAAGAGAATATTGCCATCACAGGAAAAGGATTGCTGGATGGAAATGCCGATAATGATCATTGGTGGTATTGGTGTGGTGCCCGAAAATATGGATGGCACGAAGGACGCCCTGGAGAACAAAAGCCTGCCCGGGCAATTTTGCATCAGCAGATGGCTGAAGAGATGGACCCGTATAAAAGAGTATTTGGCGAGGGCAATTTTCTTCGCCCCAATTTTGTGCAGCCTTATTTATGCAAAAATGTCTGGATTGCTGACGTCAAGCTGATTAATTCTCCGATGTGGAATCTTAATCCTGTCCTATGTGAGAATGTATTGATTGAAGGTGTGAAAGTGGTAAGTCATGGACCTAATAATGACGGCTGCGATCCTGAAGCAAGTAAAAATGTATGGATCAGAAATTGTTATTTTGATACCGGCGATGACTGTATTGCTATTAAATCGGGAAGAGATGAAGATGGCCGTACTATTGGTCGACCTGCGGAGAATCATATCATCGAAAATTGTGAAATGAAAGATGGTCATGGCGGCGTCGTTATCGGTAGCGAAATTGCAGGCGGAGCCAGAAATATCTATGCACTCAACAATGTCATGGACAGTCCAAATTTGGATCGGGCGCTACGGATAAAAACCAGTTCCAGCCGAGGTGGGATCATTGAGAACGTTTTTTTTTATAACACGGAAGTGGGGCAATATAAGGAAGCAGCTGTACGATTTAATATGTTTTATGAAAAACCCGGAAAACATATTCCAACGATTCGCAATATCTGGGTCGAAAACCTCCATGTTAAAGGTGGCGGAAAGTATGCTGTGCTCTCCACAGCATACGAATCTTCACCTATAACCGATTTTACGATGGTCAATTGTAAAATTGATGGTGTAAAAGAAGCGTTTAAAGTTGATTACCTCAAGAATGTCTTGCTAAAAAATGTCATTGTCAATGGAAAAGAAATCAAGTCTTTCGATTAACGTAACATAACCATCGACGGAAAGTATAAACTCCAGCGACTAAGAAGTAGCTACCGGTCATTAAAAAGATTTGCACATAGCTAATTCATGAAATAATTATTGATATGATACGAAAGTATTTGATTTTTTGCGGCTTGCTAGTTGGGACTATCCTGGAGATAGCTGTTGCCCAGTCAAAACATTGGCAAGATAACGACCGTGTGCTGCATTATACCGAGGATAAAGGAGATTTCTTACTGGTGAATGGAAGATATCGATTTAATCGTGCTCTTTATGGTAATAACCTGGCATCCCGTGTAGAAGTAGGCGATTTACCTGAATTTGCACTGTACATGCCGGGGATGGCAGGGAACTTACAGTTTGTTCTCAGCAATAAACAGCAGCGAAAAAAAGTGATTGATGCCGATCATATTGAGACAAGGTATCGACCCGGAGCTATGTATTATCGCATCAAAGATGCTTTACTTGGAAATGGTTATATCGATATCGTTGTGATGGCGCAGGCCGATGCCGAAGGGATGATCGTAAAATTACAGGCGGCGAATATTAAACCGGATGCACATCTTTACGCTGTCTATGGGGGAGCTAGCGGAAAAACATTCAGTAGAAATGGCGACATAGGCGCAGATCCAGAATCGGGGTTTTATCTTCTTCCTGGATATTGTGAACATAATCAATATACACTGGAAAAAAATAGTTTTGGACTTAAGTATCAAAATAAGAAAAATGAGCCCCAATTTATTCAGGGTAGTTTTTCAGGACTCTCAGCACTGCGGATGTCAGATGCTACCGTTTTGGATGATCTCTCTAATCTGACGAAAACGGAGAATAAGGGTAGTCCTATCCTTGTCGGGAAATTTATGCTGACTAAAAAATCAAGTTATATTCAAATCGCTAAAGGGAAGCGTTCTGCTGCGGAATTTTCTGAAGGCTCATTAGAAAAGATTTATGAGCTGGCGGATCAGAAAAGGGTTTCGCTGGCTAGTCGGGTTAAAATAAACACACCGGATCGATACATCAATAATTTGGGGGCAGCGCTTTCGGCAGCCGCTGATGGAATTTGGGAATCGCCTACTTTCTTGCATGGAGCTGTGGCATGGCGTATGCGTTTGAATGCTTGGCGGGGAGCTTACACCGCAGATGTATTGGGATGGTATGACAGAGCGAAAGAACATTTTTCGAGTTATGCGAATTCGCAGGTTAGCGAACCCGCTGCTGGACGGGTGGTGATGGATACAACTTTGCACTTAGCTCGACATTTGGAAAAAATGGGTACTTCTATGTTTTCAAGCGGCTACATTTCTCGGAATCCAAATAATAATACGGTACCCCATCACTACGATATGAACTTGGTCTTTATCGATCAATTGTTGTCACATTTTAATTATACAGGGGATGTTGCTTATATCAAAGAGATGTGGCCAACGCTGACTCGGCATCTCAACTGGGAAAAGCGAAATTTCGATCAGGACAATGATGGCTTATACGATGCCTATTGTGCAATATGGGCAAGTGATGGTTTACAATATTCCGGTGGCGCGGTCACGCACACAACCGCCTATATGTACCGTGCCAATCAAATAATAGCCAAACTCGCAAAGGTAATAGGTGAGGATGCGACGCCCTACCAACAAGAAGCAAATAAGATTCAAAAAGCGCTAAAAGATCGACTTTGGTTGCAAAAGAAAGGTCATTTTGCCGAGTTCCAGGATGCGCTTGGCAATCAGCTTATACACGAAAATGCGGGTTTGTGGACCATTTATCATACCGCAGACGCTGCTATTCTAGATGATTTTGAAAGCTACCAAAATCTCCAATATGTAACTAATTATTTGCCAAAGATTCCTATTCATATCAAAGGACAGGAACAGCACGACCTGTATACATTGCCGACGACGACATGGCAGCCTTACACTTGGTCGGTCAATAATGTTGCTTTGGCAGAGAATCTACAGACAGCATTGGCCTATTGGCAATCTGGTCGGGCGGATGATGCCTATCAGCTCTGGAAAAGTAACCTTATGGAAAGTATGTATCATGGGATCAGTCCCGCCAACTTTCAGCAGCTTTCCCACTATGATGCATTTAGAGGCGAATTATACCGTGATTTTGCCGACCCAATTGGTGTAGCATCTCGTACATTAGTCGAAGGATTATTTGGCGTGCATCCACGTCTACTGGACAAACAATTGTTTCTTAAACCTGGTTTCCCATCGACATGGAATTTTGCACAGATTGAAATGCCGGAATGGAGTTATACGTATAAGAAAACTAAAACTGCTATTACATTTCAGATTAACACGCGTTATGCGATGCCCGTAAAACTTGCTTTGGAAGTTCCCGTAGATTTTACCCAGGTGAGTGCTGTTAAAGTCAATGGAAAAGAAGTCAAGTGGTCATTAAAATCTTCCGCTATAAATGGGGCATGTATTGTTGTTGAATCTGAAGCTGAGCGGAATTTCGACATCACGATAATGGGGGATGGTAAACTCGAAAAGATGGATACCAAAAATGTGGAGCAAGTATTCACCGATCAATGGGCTTTTCCATTACCTGCTAACACCCAATTGTTGGAAAGCTACGATCCTCAAGGAATTATCCAAAAGAAAGCCGGTCACAAATTTTCTTTTGTCCAGCATGAGCGGGTAGGAACCTTTTTCGTGAAGCTTCAGCAGGGAGTTATGGTTTGGTGGCAGGCAGTTGATATTCGGCTATTACCGCCTGTAAATTCAACTATTCTGCGTAAAGAGCGAAACTATTTTTTGACGATGGAAAACCGTTCTGCTCAGCCACAACAACTGGTAATTGATCATCAGGATTTTCAAACAGCCTTCAGCTTGAGATCAGGAGAAATAAAGAAATTGGAACTTCCCATCAATAGCTTTTCAAAGGGAACAAATAGCGTTAATCTGGTTGTGGGAACTTATCGCCAAACAGTAGATTATATCGATTGGAATATCGATGATAAACCTGATTTTTTAGCGGAAAATTTATCGAGTTATTACAACGCGCGTTTGACGGATATCTTCAAACAGAAATACCTTTCGCCAAGATCGGAAGGGCCAACCTTGCAGTTGCCTTGGCAGGGAATAGGCAATTGGTGTTATCCATTGACGACGGCAAATATTGACGACAGGGGAATCATGAAAAAAGGCAAGCAAGGGGATCTAATATACCTAGGTATTCCGTTTCAGCTAAAAAATGACTCCAAAAATGTGGTCTTTGTCAGTCAGTGGGATAATTATCCAAAAAGCGTCAAAATACCTTTAGCCGGCCAGGCCAGCAAAATGTATCTCTTGGTCGCCGGTTCAACAAATCCGATGCAATCCCAGCTTATCAACGCCAAGATTAAGGTCAATTATACTGATGGAATTTTTGATACGTTAGATCTCATCAACCCTATCAACTGGTGGCCTATCGAACAGGATTACCTCGATGATAATCACGCTTTTGAACTCCCCGATGAACGAATTCCTTACCGAATCAGTCTGAAGTCTGGAGAGCTTTATAAGGGCGGAACCTGGAGTCATTATACCGATATCAAGGGGTATAGCAATCGTGCCATTGATGGTGGAGCAGCTTCATTATTGGACTTGCCTCTAAACAATAAAAAGAAACTTCAATCAGTAGAGCTTATCGCCGTCGCAAACGATGCGGTCATCGGTCTGATAGGTCTCACTTTAATGCGATAGATAAATTGAGAATGTACTCCGGAATTTCCGGAGGAATCTTGAACACGAATATAGTATGCATAAAAATCCAATATAGATGAAAAAGAAGTTTAGTATTATTTTCACTTTCCTTGTAAGTGTTCTAAGCCCTATGTTAGTCCTAGCTCAACAAGGAACCAAAATTAATCGGGAAAATGTCGTTAAAAGGCACAATGTCTCCAATCATACCATGGATACATTAGCTTCGCTCACAGTCGGTAATGGGACCTTTGCCTATACGGTCGATGCTACAGGAATGCAGTCTTTTCCCATTTATTATAAAAATGGGGTTTCCTTGGGAACACAGTCCGAGTGGGGATGGGATTCTTTCCCCAATACAAAGAACTATAAATTCGAAGAAACATTAAAATCCTACGACTTTAACAGCGAAGGGCGGAACGCGCAATATAGTATCCAATTGAAAGAACCGGAACGCAATGCAGAAGCTGTAAACTATTTTAGGGAAAATAAACACCGTCTGCAATTGGGTAATGTGGGCTTGGAACTTTATTTGAAAAACGGGCAACGGGCAACTGCACAACATATCCAGGCTATTCGACAGGAGCTGAACCTTTGGACGGGTATTATCACAAGTGAATTTCAAATTGAAGGAGAACCTGTCTCTGTAAAAACGACATCGTATCAAAGCAGTGACCGCGTTGCAGTACATGTCGCTTCACCATTGATTGCACAGCAAAGACTGAAAATATTTGTACACTATCCTTACCCAAGCGGAAAATTTTTGGATGAAGGTACCAACTATGATCAGGTGAATGATCATAAAACAACGATCGTAGCTCAATCTGCACATGTTGCAGTAATAAATCATCAGTTGCAGGGAGCCAGTTACTTTACACAATTGAATTACTCACAGGGAACTTTAAAAAATACGGCTTCACACTATTTTGTGTACCAACCGGCTGCTACGCTTGGAGAATTTGATTTTTCATTTGCATTTGCGCCCACAAACAATTTTGATAAAAAGAGCGTAGGATATATTGATGCGGTAGGTGAAAGTGTAAGGTCCTGGAAGCATTTTTGGGAAAGTGGTGCTGCGGTTGACTTTGCGGGTAGCACAGATCCGAGAGCCAATGAGTTGGAAAGAAGAGTTGTACTCTCTCAATATCTGACAAAAGTACAATGCGGAGGAAGTAATCCGCCTCAAGAAACAGGCCTCACTTTTAATAGTTGGTATGGAAAGCCACACACGGAAATGCATTGGTGGCATGCTGTGCATTTTGCATTATGGGGACGTCCTGAAATCATGGAAAAAACATTGGATTATTATTTTAGAACCTTTGAAAAAGCGAGAGAACTCGCAAAACGACAGGGCTATCAAGGGGTTAGATGGATCAAAATGTCCGATAACGAAGGGAATGAAAGCCCCTCATCGGTAGCTGCATTTTTAGTTTGGCAACAGCCACATATTATCTATATGACCGAATTGGCCTATCGGGACAAAAAGGATCTCGCTGTCCTAAAAAAATATAAGGATCTCGTATTTGCCACAGCTGATTTCATGGCCGACTTTGCAGATTATGATCAGGAAACGGGTCGCTATAATGTAGGCAAGGGAGTTATTCCTGCACAAGAAGTTTTCAAAGCTTCCGAGACGATGAACCCGACGTATGAGGTCGCCTATTGGGATTGGGCACTTCGTATAGCGCAACAATGGAAGGAGCGTCTGGGAGAACTAAGAGTGACCAAATGGGATCAAGTTATTGAAAAACTGGCCCCCTTACCAAGTAAGGACAACGTCTACTTGGCTACTGAAACTGCTCCCGATTCTTATACGTACGATCGTTGGATGACGGACCATCCCGCGGTACTCGGTGCATTAGGGATGGTTCCTGAATCACCGAAGCTAAATAAAACGGTGATGAAAAACACACTGGATGTCGTTTGGGAGAAATGGCATTGGGAAAAGACCTGGGGGTGGGATTTTCCCATGACGGCCATGAATGCTGCTCGTCTGAATCTTCCCAATAAAGCGCTGGATGCATTATTTATGAATGTCCAAACCAATACCTATCTCAAAAATGGACATAATTATCAAGATGGACGCCTGCGGATCTATTTACCAGGTAATGGTGGGGTGCTCGCGACCGTAGCGATGATGCTTGAAGGATGGGACGCTTCCAACAGTGATTTACCAGGGTTCCCAAAAGATGGCTCATGGGTTATAAAGAAAGAAGGATTTAAAAAAATGCCCTAATATGATGAAGAAAATAATATTACTATTGCTTTTGGGTTGTGGAACAGTATCGACGAAGGCTCAGGAGTTGCCCGTTAAGTCAACGATCGTACGTTCTTTAAGCAGTGTAACCATAACTTGTACAATCTTAAATATACACCTTCGTCCGAAACAAAAGAGGAATATTAAACTGTTCATTGAAAAACAGTAGTATGGTGTAGAATAATGAAATCGGACAGATTCTATACTATTGCAATAAATAATTTAGCTTACTACGTTGGAGAATGTATCCGTGAAAATGATGCTAAGGCGACAGGTCCTTTTATTATGGGCTGTGTAGAGGCTGGGTTTTGAAAAGCGAGTTTTAAGTATTTTTTTTAAATATTTATAAACAAATCGTTAATTTTATAATTAATAAAATCTAACAATGACCAATTCCGTAAATCAATTTTTAAAAACTTTAGAAATTAGCGATTTTTCTGCCACACCTAAGTATTTGCAATTGGCAAATACAATTATCGATGCTGTTAAAAATGAAACATTGGTCAGAGATGATATGCTCCCTTCTATTAATGAGCTCAGTGCATATCTGGAAATATCACGTGACACTGTAGAAAAAGCATACCGCTATCTTAAGAAAAATGAAATTATAGCATCTAATCCCGGAAAGGGGTATTATGTAAATAAAACGGATGTAGAATCCAAACTTAAGATAGCACTCTTTCTAAATAAACTAAGTGCCCATAAAAAGATAGTATACGATTCCTTTGCAAAAGAGCTGAGTGATTATGCCAACTTGGATCTATTTGTATACAATTCAGACCTATCGTATCTGAATACATTGTTGGGAAGCTTAACGAAAACATATGACCACTATGTTTTATTCCCCCATTTCAAAGAGGGAAGGGACAAAGCGCCGGATATCATCCGAAAAATTCCTGCAGAAAAACTCATGTTATTGGGTCGCTTTATTGAGGATGTACCGGGCGAATTTCCTGCTGTTTATGAAAATTATGAGCAGGATATTTATAGTGCCCTGGAGGAGGCTAACGAGTCATTAAGTAAATATCAGATGCTCAAATTGGTGTTTCCAGATCATAGCGATTTTCCAAAAGCTATTATTAAAGGATTTTATAAATTCTGTCAGCAATATGCTTTTGATCACGAATTGGTCGCCGACCTCCATCGTGAAAAAGTTGTAAAGGAGACTTGCTACATCAATATTATTGAAGATGATCTTGTCAAGTTATTGAATAAGATTATACAGAAAAAATTGGTCATCGGGATGGATGTTGGGGTTATATCCTATAATGAAACACCATTGAAAAAATTTATATTGAATGGTATTACGACGATATCGACCGATTTTGAAATGATGGGGCGATTGGCTGCCGAATTGATCAGAAGTAAATCAAAGGAACGTGTTGAAGTCCCATTCTATTTAAAACTTAGGCCTTCTGTATAGACCAAAAAAAACAGACTAATCGTGCTGATTAGCCTGTTTTTTTGATAAATATTTCCTAGCTCTTTTCGTATTATGATGCAATAATCAAAGAAGCAGCTAGTTGATTTTTATTTCTTTAAGGTCTTCACAGGAAATAGATCAATAACACCTTTTGCAACCTTGCTGATGTTATTAATTGCTTTTTCTGGATTGTCAACATCGCCAGAACCACGTGCCTGCCAGATCACTGCGTTTGTTTTACGATCGATGGCTTCGATAATCAAATGACCATAACGATAGCGTTCTTTTGCAACTGGGTAATAACCGCCACCATAGTAATATGGTGAAAACCATGGACGGTACCAACCCCAGGGGCCACCCCATCCGTAATAACCGCCGCCGCCATAGATCAAACGGCTTTTATTGTTGACAATGGTAATATACCGAAATAGTAAATCAGGATTATCTTTAGAATATTGTAGGCCCTTTGCCTCCAGCGCAGTATTCGCGGCATCCAGGATATTAGCTTTGGCGATATCGTTGTCAAAATAAGACTTCGAAAGCGAGTCTACCGGAGGTAACCAAGCATACGTCTTGAAAGGAGTAAAATCCATCTTTTCTACCCGAGTGGTATTGTATTGATAAGACGAACATGATGCGAGTGCAACGCAAAGCACCAAAAATAATAGAATCTTTTTCATCGTAGTAATTTATTTATCAACTGTGATGAATCTACCATGAGTATTCTGTCGCTGCATTGGACAACCACACTCATGATGGTTCATGGCCTATATGGAACTTATATTTATTTAACTAATTTGTTCTTATTCTTTATCCGCATACCTTTCAATTGTAAAAAATAGTACAGTTGACGGTCTTCATGGCAATTGTTTTTTTATCGTCTGGGATGCTGCCATCCTTTTTGATTTTACAATCTATTACTTTAGACAAAAAACTATAAATATGGTTTAATCCGAATTGTAAAATTAATACGGATATTTTGCCACCAACGGAATCTGCCTTCCTGGACCAAAAGCTTTTGCACTAATACGCAGGATGGGAGGAGCTTGAAAACGTTTGAATTCCGCATTATTAACCAATTTACATACCCTTTCTACTAACGATTTTTCAAAGCCCATTGCTACAACCTCAGATCCCGCTTTCTCATTTTCGATGAGTTCAAAGAGGATTTGATCCAATAGATCGTATTCCGGCAGCGAGTCCGAATCTTTTTGATCTGGCCGAAGTTCCGCAGAAGGCGCTTTTTCAATGGTATTGACTGGAATGATCTCCCTTTCTCGATTGATATAGCGCGCTAAATCATAGGCTTTGGATTTGTAAACATCACCGATTACAGAGATGGAACCTGCCATATCACCATAGAGTGTACCATATCCTACAGCAGCCTCACTTTTGTTGGATGTATTGAGTAAAATATTGCCGAATTTATTGGAAGCGGCCATCAGAATTACCGCACGTGCGCGCGCTTGAATATTCTCTTCAGTCGTATCTGGCTGCAGCCCTTCAAAAAGAGGAGCTAAACTATGTTCGAAGGCATTGGCAATATCTTTGATCGGAACGATATAATGTTTGCAACCGGTATTGTTGACAAGATCCATCGCATCTTTTATCGAATGGTCGGAAGAGTAGACCGATGGCATCAGTATGGCTAATACATTATCGGCACCCAGAGCCTCGCAGGCCAAAGCAGCAACTAAGGCCGAATCTAGCCCACCGGACAAACCTAAAACCGCCTTCTTGAAACCAGATTTTTGAAAATAATCACGTAGCCCAAGGATCAATGCATCATGTATAAGAGCCATCTCAGCTATAGACTCTTTCGAAGATGCTGTGGTGGAGGTTATATTTTGTTGATGGTAGGTGACAAATTGAAGATCTTCTTCAAAGCTTTTTAGCTCAGCAATTTTTGTTCCTTCATTATTCAGGGCGATTGAGCGGCCGTCAAAGATAATATCCATGTGAGCACCAATTTGATTGACATAAATTAGCGGTCTGCCAGACTTTTTTACCTGTTGGCTGAGGACCTTGATCCGTTCATCAAAATGGGTATAGGAAAAAGGGGATGCCGCAATATTGATGAGGAGGTCTGGATTTTCTTTTCTCAGCTCTGCCATGGGGTCACCAACGTAAGAGTTGCCCCCTTCGTCATCATCCCACAAATCTTCACATATGGTTAAGGCGATTTTTACGCCGTTCAACTCGATACAATCAAAACGTCTGCTGGGTTCAAAATAACGATATTCATCAAATACATCGTAATCGGGCAAAAGGCCTTTTTTAACAATGTTTCGGACTGCCCCATGCTCAATAAATACAGCGGTATTATAAAGCTCTTTGCCCTCAGGATCACTGTTTTTGACTGGGGCTCCGATGATACAGGCGATATCCTGACAATGAGCAGCAATTTGATGAATAGCTTCATCGCATTGACGTTTAAAGGCCTTACTCCGCAAAAGATCCTTGGCAGGATAACCACCAATTGCGAGTTCGGCGAAAATAATAAGATCGGCCGTTGCTTCTTTGGCCTGTTGGATCGCGCTAATTATTTTTTTAGTATTTGCTTCAAAATTACCGATATGGTAATTCAATTGTGCTAAAGCTATTTTCATATGCTATTAATCGTCTAACTAAATAAGATACCAATTGATGTCGGATCTTCTCACAAATTTATTTCTTTTTTTTGATACTCAGACCACCCTTGGTCGAATAAAAGCGCTAAGATTTTATTGCCTCTTTCGGCTCGCAAGCGGAGTGCGTGCACAGTGAGTCCACGTTGGGTCCACCTTTTAAACTGCTGTCATTGTAGATGCACGCTTTTTACAAGTTGGGAGCAAATCGACGTTAGGAATAACTTTTTTATATGCTATTTACAAGGAGCAGTATGGGAAATTGCAAATGAGCACCGATTGGTTATACAGCTCTTTGGCTGAAGATTTTGTTATTGAAAATCGAAAGGTTAGTAGACTCCCTTTTAAGACACAAGGAGTGCTAAATTGTTTTAACATAATTTTAACAACGTTAAATGCTGTTAAATTTCTTGACATGAAAGCAGATCTGTAGTACCTTTGATATATCAAAAGAAACGAAAGATATTAAAAATAATATATAAAGAACTTTTCATAATTTAGGTTAATAATTGGTTAGGTAAAGCTCGGAGTTCCCCACTTCGAGCTTTTATTTTTTCTAAAATCCTGTTTCGAGTGGTGTTTCAACTTCCTCCTTGGTTTAATTAATTTAAAGTGTTGTTTTCGGATCATACCATTACCGCACAGCAGCGATCCTTTTGTTACTTAAGTATAGCGCCTTTCTTTTTTCTCTCATTTTTTCTACAGAAAAATTAGAATTAGATAGTGACCAAATTAATTCTTTAGACAGTGCTTGTTCAGTGATCGTTCAGTGCTTGTTCAGTGATTGCTCAGTGAGCACTGAATTATTAGTGACTGATCACTGTTTAAAAATTGATTAAAAATTATTATTAGGTATAAGTAGGTATCAAGATATATCAGTATTAATATCGATCTTACTTTTGAGTTTTTGGATAATTTTGGAAACACTAAAACTATCGTCCAATAAACAGATCAATCCTTATTTCTTAGTTTGAAGAGATTGTGGGAGCATATTTCCCTGTAGAGAGGGGGCGATATGAGGCAATGATGCTGTGAAGGTTTATGTTGAAAACCTCTTTGAACTAAAAAGCTCCTAAAATGAGATCATTTTAGGAGCTTTTATGCTTTATTGCTTCAGAAGGGGCGATAATTATTTGATATCTGTAACTTCAATGACAAAATCCAATGGTGAGTTTGCCGGAATAGTTCCGACAGCCTGGTTTTGGTATCCATAAAGGGAAGGTGCCATGATGTGAATTTTACTGCCTTTTTGTAGACCTTTTTCGGTTAAGCCGCCCAATTTCATGTCACCGATTTTTTGTGGTGCAAATGCGAAGGTCCAAGCAGGAATAATGGTGCTATAAAATGGATATTGATACCCCGTGTTTGTGATGATTTCAAATTCTTTGGCCGTATCAGTTTTATCAAATACACTTCCACTCAATAACTTTCCAACATATTTTACAGTCGGTTTAAATTTTAAGTATTTACCATTTAATGTGTCAACCACTTTATATTCATAATTTCCGGTTCCTTCGGCAAGAATTTCATACCAAATTCCTGTTTCGCTGTTGTATTGTGCAGCAGGGTAATTTTGGCTAACGTAATTTTTAAGTGTTACAGAATCCGTCTTAAATTGTGCATTCGCATCATAAACAGGCGCATCGTCACTTTTGTTACAGCTTACAATAAGGAAAGCGATTGCTGCAATTCCCATGAATAGTGGTGATAACAGTTTTTTCATTGTATTTTTTTATTGGTTTTTCAAGGAAAAGCTATTTTCTATAAAAGTAGCTTTGCAAATGTATATTATTTTTTCTTCGTTAGAAGTTTTCACTGTAAGAATTAACATTTTGATACAGTAATTTACACTTCTGATCGTGGACTACGGCGGTGGTTGCTTACAAAAAAGCCATTCTCACGAGGAAAATGGCTTTGATGAATGCATTGTTTTTCATTTTTTTATTTAACAGCACCAACAGCTTTTAGGTCGATGGTGTATACTACCGGTGTATTTTTAGGAACAGTTACCTTTTCGCTTCCCGTTGTATATTCCACTTGATCAAAAGAATAGTAAGAAGGAGCAATAAAGCTAATTTTATCACCTTTTTGCAATCCTTTTTGTAATAAACCTTCAAATCTTACATCTTGACCTTGGATATTAATAATGGTAGGAATAAATGCTTGCACCCACGCTTGTCCATAAGTTTTTATGGCAACGCGGATGTCGTCATAAACTTTAGGAACACCATCTGTATTTTTGTCGAATACAGTTCCATCCATTAGTTCACCTTTGAAGTTTAAGGTTGCAGACCACGCGTTTGCTTGTGGACCATAATAGCCAACACTTCCTGTATAACTATATGGTGTTGAATTATCTGTTGCAAGCTCTACTTTGTACCAAATTCCTGTGGAGTCGGAAAACCGTGCATTTTCTTTCCATTTGGATTTGGCATACTGCTCTAAAAGAGGAGCTTGTATTTTTAGTAGGGAATCCCTGCGTGCTTTTTCTTTTCTAGCAGCTTCTATTTGTTGTCTATTCAATGCATCATAATCGATATTATCTTTATTACAAGCCGTAAATAGAACTCCCAGACACAAAAACGCCATTAATAATTTCGTGATATTTTTCATAATTTCTTAAAGTGTGTATTAATTATAAAATCCAAAACGCAGGAATAATGGAGTTCGCTACACGTAAATGTTAAATTATTCTAAAAAAACAGCTAACTCCTTTGATTTCAGGTATTTTTGTTGTATGTTTTTTAACCGAAATTCACTGTCAAAACGTAGGAGAGTTGGGAAAATCATTTTTCTCCTTTGTAGCAATTGCAAAGCTAAAGGATGGAATTGTCCTGTTTTTTTTCTTTTGCTTAAGGGCTTCCATATGCTTCGATCAAAAGCAATCTCATCGATAGATTCTGCGTCAAGCTTCACCGCATAGTAGCGCTTGTTGATTAATTGGACAATCTCTTTTTTTGTAAAGATTTCCTGTTCCATTTTTCGGCAGTAGCTGCACCAATCTGTATGAATAAAGAGCAGTGTTTCGCGTGGTGAAACGGCCAGGAGTGAATCCAATTGCGCAAAATCAATCCAATTTATCCGCTCCTGTCCATAGTGGCAGAGCGGATAAAAGAATAGGATCACTAGCACATATATTTTTTGGAAATGCTTCATATCCCAAATTTATGTTAATGAAAATGACCAACACGAAGTCCAAACGTGTAAGTACGGGGGCGTGTTGGACCATAGATATAGTCTGAATCACGTAGCGCTCCCTTGTCGAAGTCCTTCTGAAAAGCATTGAACATGTTTTGTACTCCACCAAAAATTTCGATGCTGAAATCCTTATGTATTGGAAAGGTGTAGCCTAAGCGGAGATTTAATTCCACAAAGTCCCGGGCATTTTTGAGGGTCATCACATCATTTTGAATGTGTGGAACAATCATTTTTCCCGTATATACTCCAGTCAGATCGATCGCAAATTGTTTGGTTGCTTTCAGGTTGCTATTCAAATAACCATAAATGTTGGGCGTACGGACATATTTTTTGGTGAGGATATCCTGCCCATCTTCTTTTCCTGTATAGATGATTTGGTCTTTCTTGTAACGTGAGCGCTGGATCGTCCCGCCGGTTTGGATAGAAAACCAGGAGGATGGCGCGATATTGATTTCAATATTAGAACCATACACCCGGGCCCCTTCACCATTTTGCATTTCCTGGATAATCAATCCGTCTTTTTCAGACGCCATGACGTTGACAAACTGATTATTTAGATCCGTGTAAAATCCCTCCACGAGCAAACTGGTTTGTACATTTCCAAAATTTTTATTGTAGCTAAAAGAACCTGTATACGCATTGGAGTATTCTGTTTTCAGATTTTCACCGATCAATACAAAGACTTGGTTTCCGCCAATGGAAGTGACATGCATGTCCTCATTAAATGCCTGTGGCGCACGGAAGCCACGTGCATAACCCCCTCTAAATTGGAGGTCTTTTGTGATATCGTATAAGATGGTCAACCGTGGACTAAAGGTGCCGAAGCGCTGATCTGAGTTCCTATTTATACCTGCAAGACTATATTTACCGTCTACATAGGTATAATCATATCGCGCTCCAATTAACGTTTTAAAATTACTTAAAGGTTTCCATTCGTATTGGGCATAACTGCCTAGTCCTTTATTCTGCTGATCGATGGTTCGTTTATACCCCGGTATTTCATCCTGGGTATCGTTGTATGAAAACTCCACTCCGGCAGTAAATACATCTCTTTCAAAGTTGTAGGTATATTGTCCCCCGGCAACCAGCGCGATATCATTTGTTTTTCCATAGGCATTTGCGGCTAATGTGCTGTCGGCAAGTGTTGTTCCGCCTCCAAGACCGCCATAGTAGCTGTCGCGAACAGTTTTCTGCACAGAGCCATACAGGGACATTTTTTGCTTATAATCGGTGGAATAATGATCGTAGGTGATTCCGCCAACAAGCGAACTGGTTTCCAATTGCTCGGTGATTTGCGTCAGATGGGGTACTTTATCAAGTTGATCGCCACCGCGGCGGAACTCGTTCACGGTGCTAAAGTCAACCGTTATCTTATCCAGGTCACTCGGCTTGTAAAATAATTTTGTGCCGAAAGTGGTGTTACGAAGTTTGGTTATTTCCGAAAAACCATCACCATTCGCATCGTAAGCTTCCCGATTACGGTGCATGCCGTAGAATGTGGCTCCTCTTTTGAGGTCTTCCGAATCGGTTGAGGTATTAAAATCAACGGTATTATCCCAGCTTTTGCCACCAATAAGTGAGTTGGTGGATTTGACCTGCCAGTCGTTCTCTACCGGATCTTTTGTAATAATATTGATGGTCCCTGCAATGGCATTGGCACCAAATAAAGCCGAACCGCCGCTACGCACAACCTCAATACGATCGATCATACTGGTTGGAATCTGATCCAAACCGTATACGCTATTTAGTGCGGAAAATACCGCCCTACTATTGATCAATATTTGTGAATAGGGGCCCTCGAGACCATTAAGCCGGACTTGTGAAAAACCGCAATTCTGGCAATTGTTTTCTACCCGTACCCCCGGTTGATAATTCAATGTTTCCGACATAGCGACAGATTGTGTCGCATTAAATAATTTGGGACCAATGACATTGACCACCACAGGAGCGTCCTTACGTTTTACGCCATAGCGTGTAGCTGAAACCACAACCTCATCCAAATTGAGGTTGTCTTCCTCCAGTTGGATTTGCAATGGTGCCTTCAACGTGTCTAAAGAGATGACTTTGCTGAAGGAACGATAGCCCACTGCAGATATATTCAAGGTTACTTTTTGCGTTGATATTGCAGACAGCTTAAAGTAGCCATCGACATCGGATGTTGTCGCGAGCTTGCTGTTTTTTAAGGTCAGGGTACCGGAGGGAACCGCTTCATGATTTTTATTGAACAAGTAGCCTTCAAGTTTTGACTGGGCGTATATAGTGGATGTACCAGCCAGTAATGTGGCCAATAATGTGTATTGCTTTAGCATCGTAATTTGATAAAAATTTAAAACATTTAAGCCTGGTATAGCGAGGTCTATTCCTATTGCATAAATGGCGATCGAGGTATTGTGAACTTCTCGAAAACAGGCGAATGGCTCGTTTTTTAGTAAGGTGCTTTATACCAGGCAACGTACTGAACTCCCGCCAAGGTTATTCAGCAAACGTTTTCGCCATTGTGAAAAGACAATGCTCGAAAAGGAGGCAACGAAAAGATGGTATCAAAAGATATTTATCGATAGGTATTACATTCCATAGCAACTGGACCAATCAATTGAGCGCATGGCTAACATATTGTTTTTTGCACAACACGAGTTTGGCCGCCCTGGACTGCAGACCTTCGAAATCTTTGATTTTTGATTTATGCTAAGCTGGGGGGACCACGTAAGTGGTAATGATCGATGGTTGTGGTGAATGCTTCCGAACAAAATAAATGATAGCGTTCCTCTTTTACTTCACGCGCAATAGGAAGCTCAAGGACGGTAAATTCAGTTTGTACGTAGGTATTGTGATAGATGACATTGAGGTATTCGATTTGGTCATCTGTTTCTTGCGGCTTTTGTTTCTTTGTAAAATCATAAGGGTGGGTGTGCATGACAATCTCACCGGTTGATTTTACCTCTTTGTGCATAAAAACAACACCCGAAATAATAATCAGCGACATTAATACCAATTGGCAAAATGCGATAAGCTGACGTGGGGATTTCGTTGTTTTTCGGTACATAAAAAAGCGTTACTTTTTAGGGTAACGCTTCAAAAATACGATTTTATTTTGTGAGTATTCGTGATCCACTCATTAAAAAATTATAAAGTTTCTATGTGCTAAGCTTAACTTGCTTCCTGACTATTTAATCAGATGATTGTTGTCGTCTGGAAATACAACGGAAGGTTTAAACTGCTTAGCTTCTTCAAAGTCCATGTTCGCGTAGGAAATAATAATGACGATATCGCCAACTTGAACCAGGCGAGCCGCAGCACCATTCAAACAGATAATACCTGATCCACGTTGACCTGGGATGACGTATGTTTCAAGACGGGCTCCATTATTGTTGTTTACGATTTGAACTTTCTCGTTAGCGATGATATTTGCGGCATCCATCAAATCTTCATCTATTGTGATACTACCCACATAATTCAATTCCGCTTGTGTGACTTTAACGCGGTGAATCTTGGATTTCATTACTTCTATTACCATGGCGCAAAGGTAGGGCTTTCTGCTGAATTTGAAAGATTTGTCAATTAATTTGACAAATTATTCAGAATCATATTATCAATCAAACGGACACCTTCAACCCAGCCAGTGACTAGTGCGACATGCTGCTTGCTGAAATCGATGTGATCGACTTCTTTTAACGTTGAACTTTCACATAGCGCAAAGTATTCAACGCTAAGCCCATCGGTGTCTGTTAAAATCTGCAGGGCTTTGTCTTTTATTTCCGCTAGTGGGATAGGGTCATGTATATGATCTTTTACGAATTGCAGAGAACGGGAGAGTGCCAAAGCTGTTCTTTTTCCAGCTTCACTTAAGCGCGCGTTTCTAGAGCTCAGTGCTAGGCCGTCTTGGTCTCTAATGATAGGACATATCGCCAATTGAATCGCGAGATCCTTCATGGCTATCATGCGTTTAATAACCATGACCTGCTGAAAATCTTTCTGCCCGAAACAAGCAATATCCGGTTGTACCAATGTAAATAATTTATAGACCACCTGCGTGACTCCTTGGAAATGGCCGGGGCGTTTTTCACCTTCCCAAATTTGGTCCAGTTCGCCAAGATCGAGATGCCAGGCCTCATTTTTATCGGGGTACATCTCATCAACACTTGGTAAGAAAAGGATGTCGCAATCGACGGATTCCAGTAATCTGATGTCGTTTTCGATGGGCCGTGGATATTTTTCGAGATCTTTCGGATCGTTAAATTGTGTGGGGTTAACAAAAATGCTGCAAACACGAATATCACTGATTGGTTTTGCATAATTTAATAAGGATAAATGTCCTTCATGTAAAGCGCCCATCGTAGGGATTAGGGCGATTTTTTGACCTGTTGATCGGGCTTCTTGCAGGTATGCTTGGAGAGATGCTTTCGTTTTGAAAATTTCCACTTTGCTATTTAGTTTTTTGTTGGCAAAGGTGCATAATATTTTGGGAATATAAAACGATGATTAATAGTAAATTGCATAGTAAGTATTTTTTTCGTACCTTTGTAGACCGATTTTACTGTTCGAAAATAATAAATAAAAATAACTGGAGATGGCAAAAACGAAGATATTGTTTATTACTCACGAGATGTCGCCTTTCCTCGAATTAACTAAAATTTCTGAAATTACACGTCAACTTCCGCAAGCAATGCAAGAAAAGGGTTTTGAGATCCGGATCTTAATGCCGCGTTTTGGGAATATCAATGAGCGTAGAAATAGATTACATGAGGTTATTCGTCTTTCAGGCTTGAACATTGTTGTGGATAATAATGATAATCCGCTAATTATTAAAGTTGCTTCATTACCTGCGGCCCGTATGCAGGTGTATTTCTTGGATAATGAAGACTACTTTCAGCGTAAAAAAGTTTTTAGTGATGAGCATGGCGAATTCTTTGCAGACAATAATGAGCGTTCGGTGTTCTTCTGTAAAGGAGCGTTGGAAACTGTGAAGAAATTAGGATGGTCCCCTGATGTAGTACACTGTCATGGATGGTTCTCTGCTTTGGTACCGGCTTACGTGAAGACAACTTATAAAGACGATCCTACATTCAAGGATGCAAAAGTGATGTACTCTTTGTTCAATGAAGAATTTAAAGGTACATTAGGTACGAAGTATGCTGAAATGGCGCCAGAAGGTTCCTTTAAAGCCGCAGATGCGCAGGTGTACGGTGATGGTAGTTATGAGGCGATCTACAAAGGTGCTTTGCATTTTACCGATATGGTGGTTGTCGCTGACGAAAATGTCAACACTGAAATAGTTGATTTTGCTCGCTCAAAAGATATTCAGGTTTTTGAGCCTAATGGCGATCAGGACTACGATGCTTTTGGAGAAGTATATGATCAGTTTGCGCCTGAAGAAGTAGAAGCGTAAGCTTTACTTTTCGAAGCGTTTCGAAAAACAAACAGACAATAATATAAAAAAAGGCTATTCTCAAGGATAGCCTTTTTTTATGCGTCTCTTTTTTCATCCGGTCGAACCGTTATTTCAATGATTTTCGTTGCGCTACCTGTTAGAAACCTTTTGTCGCGATAAATATAGCTGCGAATTGTTATCTTCGCAATAATCTGTCATTGTTTTTAGCTATTCATACCAGGAGATCTCCGCGAAGATAAATCGGGTGTGATCTATACCTCATAGCTTAGGTTATCAAATAGCATACATTGGCTGTATTTTATTGTATATAATTCGTGTCATGAAAATTAAGGTAGGATTTGGATTTGATGTCCATCAGATGAAAGAAGGTCATCCATTTATTGTCGGTGGAGTGCAATTGGAGCATCATGCTGGTGCCTTTGGGCATTCTGATGCCGATGTGTTGGTCCATGCGATATGTGATGCCATTTTGGGCGCTGCCAATTTAGAAGATATTGGCTACCACTTTCCAAATACAGATATGCGTTGGAAAGGCATTAGCAGTTTCTTGTTGTTAAAAGAATGTATGGCGCTGATTGCTGCGAAGGGATACACGCTTGGCAATATTGATGCGATGCTGTGTCTGGAAGCTCCTAAGATCAAACCCTATATTCCACAAATGAAAGTTAAACTGGCTGAAGCAACGGGTTTGGATATCGACGACATCTCTATTAAAGCAACAACAAATGAAACGATGGGATTTATCGGTCGTCAGGAAGGGGTGGTTGCTTATGCGGTTTGTTTGATTGAACGCGCGTAGTCGCCTCAATATTTTCACGTTTAAATTCTTGCTTTTGGCCCAATTAGTAATACCTTTGCCAAAGTAGGGATTCTTGGCACACTATCTGATAGAGTGAGCATTAATGTCTTAATTGAAGTCTTTAAAGATCGAAATAATGCCGTATCCAAGTTTGCAAAACACAACTGTGGCTGGAAAAATGGACTATGCATTGCGGTCTTTAAAATGAATAATATTTACGTCTGAAATTTAGTAAATAGATGAAACGAGTATCAAAAAAAAATCAACTTACTGAGGCTGATGTCAAGCGGTATACGTTCAATTTTTGGAAAATTATCATCGGGATCGTCGCGATAGGTTTCCTCTTTATATTGAGTATACGTCTTGGCGTATTTGGAAAATTACCCTCCTTCAGTGATTTGGAAAACCCCAAAAGTAATTTAGCTTCCGAAGTTATCACGGAAGATCATAAGGTATTGGGAACTTATTATGTCCAAAACCGCTCCAATGTAAAGTATAGCGAATTGTCTCCTTATTTGGTCAAAGCATTGGTTTCGACAGAGGATAAACGCTTTTATGATCACTCTGGGATAGACTACTCACGTACATTTACAGTTATCTTTCACACGCTGACCGGTAACAAACAGGGGGGAAGTACAATTACACAGCAGTTGGCACTTAATCTATTTTCGGATGGACGGCAGAAGAATTTTCTAAAGCGTGTCATCCAGAAATTTCAGGAATGGATTACAGCGGTTCGCTTGGAAAGAAATTATACCAAAGATGAGATTATTACCATGTATTTTAACACGGTAGACTTTGGTGCTTACAATACATACGGAATCAAATCCGCTGCGCGGACTTATTTCAATACGACTCCGGATAAACTGACAGCAGACCAAGCAGCCCTTTTGGTGGGAATGCTTAAAGGTCCAGGAGCATATTCTCCGGTGCGGTATCCCGAAAAATCACGTACTCGCCGTAATACGGTGTTGAATAATATGGTTGCCGAAAATTTTATTTCGGCTGAGGAGGCTACAAAAGCGAAAGAAAAACCACTTGGTTTAGAACTTAAGATCGCAAATTACGGTGAGGGTTTGGCGCCATATTTTAGAGCGGTATTAAAGGATGAAATCAAAAAGGAATTTGCAAAATTGTCTATCACCAAACCAGATGGCACACCTTATGACCTCGATCGTGATGGATTGAAAATCTATACGACGATCAATATGTCTATGCAGCAATATGCAGAGGATTCGCAAAAAGAGTGGATGAAGCAACTGCAGTCTAAATTTGCTGCCCAATGGAAAAATAGGGATCCTTTTAAAGGCGAGAAAGCCAAGCTGCTTATTAGCGGAATGAAGCGCTCTGATCGTTACCGTATTTTGAAAGAAGAGGGCTTGAATGAAGACGAGATCAAAAAGGCCTTCAATGTAAAGGTTCCGATGAATATATTTACATGGAAGGGAAGTGTTGATACGATGATGACGCCAATGGACTCCATTAAGTATAATAAACTTATGTTGCGCAATGCGATGATGTCTATGGAGCCGAAGACCGGACATATCAAAGCCTGGGTTGGAGGTATTGACTTTGACCACTTCAAATATGATCAGGTAAAAATGGGTACCCGTCAAGTCGGATCCACGGCGAAACCATTTACGTATGCGGTGGCGATTGATAATGGTTATTCACCATGTTACAGTATTCCCAATTACCAACAAACTTATAACGGATGGACACCAAGAGGAAATGCACAAGGTGGAAACCCTATTACTTTAGCGAAAGCATTGGCTTATTCACAAAACTATGCGACGGCCTATCTGGTGCACGAAGTTGGCGCTGCGGAAGTAGCTGCATTGACAAAACGGATGGGTATAACAAGCGATGTGCCTAACTATCCATCGATCTCATTAGGTGCTTATGAAGCGTCGGTCTTTGATATGGTGGGTGCTTATTCGGCATTTGTGAATCAAGGAACTTGGATTGAGCCAACAGCGATCTTACGGATTGAAGATAAAAATGGTACACCGATCTATGATAAAGCACCAAAGGTCGTAAAAGCCTTAAATAGTGAATCCGCTTATATTATTGTTGATATGTTGAAAAAGGTGGTATCCCAGGGTACGGCGAGACGTATTCAATGGATGTATAAGCTCACCAATCCAATTGGTGGTAAAACAGGTACAACCAACGATAACTCAGATGCCTGGTTTATTGGTATCACACCGGAACTGGTTACAGGGGTTTGGACCGGTGCAGAAGATCGAGGTATTAGTTTCGACAGGATGGAGTACGGACAGGGGGCGGCAGCGGCGATGCCTGTATTTGCGTACTATATGCAGAAAGTATATAAAGATTCAAATCTGAAGTATACCAAGGGCGATTTTGAGCAACCGCAGGGTGGGCTTACCCGTGTCATTGACTGTAATCAGTATTGGGGCGGTGGTGGCTCAGATGTCGAAGATGGATCTACGGATTCAAGCGGTAAAGATGCGACTAAACTAAAAGATGATCGCTTAGGTTTCTAAGTTATTTTAACGATTACCATTGGGCCAGATAATAAATTTTTTCGAGATTTTTTGTCTGGCCTTTTTGCTGAACATGTTTGATATTGGAACGTAATGGACGTATTTGATTATAGAGAAGAATTAAAAAAGATACCACATCGACCGGGAGTCTATCAGTATTTTGATAAAAATAGTGAGCTGATCTATATCGGTAAAGCGAAGGATCTGCGTAATCGGGTCGGTTCGTATTTCGTGAATGAAAATCAGCTGAATGGCAAAACCCGTGTTTTGGTTCGCAAGATCAACCGTATATCTTTTACTATAGTTGATACAGAGATTGATGCTTGGTTGCTTGAGAATTCATTAATCAAGAAACACAAGCCCAAGTATAATGTTCTGTTGAAGGATGATAAAACCTATCCATGGATTGTCATCAAGAACGAACCTTTTCCGCGGGTTTTTTGGACCAGACAATATATCAAGGATGGGTCTCGTTATTATGGCCCCTATCCTTCGGTGGGGATGATGCATATTGTATTGGATCTGATCCGTGAACTATTTCCCCTCCGTACCTGCAATTTGGCTCTCACACAGGAAAACATACGGAAAGGCAAGTTTAAGATCTGTCTTGAATATCAAATTGGAAATTGTAAGGGGCCCTGCGAAGGGTATCAGTCCGAAGACGACTACGATCAGAACCTGAGTGATATCAAGGATATTCTGAACGGAAAGATTGCTGTGGTGACCAATCGTTTAAAGGAAAGTATTGGCACAGCAGCAGCGGCTTTGGATTTTGAAAGGGCACAGTTAATGAAGGCGAAGTTGGATAAGCTGGACAATTACCAGAGCAAGTCGACGGTGGTCAACTCATCCATTACCAATGTGGATGTATTTAGTATTGCTTCAGACGAGGGTTACGCTTTTGTCAATTACCTGAAAGTCATGAATGGTGTTATTATTCAGACACAGACCCTCGAAATGAAAAGGCGTTTGGACGAGAGTGAACAGGAGCTTTTGGCCTTGGCGATACCAGAGATTCGGGAGCGCTTCAAAAGTCTCTCGCGGGAAATTATCGTACCTTTTGAATTGGATATTGAAGAGAACGAACGGATTCGATTTACGATTCCGAAGTTGGGGGAAAAGAAAAAATTGCTGGAGCTTTCCCAAAAGAATGTGGCATTTTTTAGAAAAGAGCGTCTGTTGCAATATGAAAAGCTTAATCCGGATATTCGGACGGAGCGCATCTTAAAGCAGATGCAAAAAGATCTGCGCATGAATGTGCTCCCGCAACATATTGAATGTTTCGATAACTCGAATATTCAGGGGAATTATCCCGTATCGGCTATTGTTGTCTTTAAGGATGCAAAACCTTCGAAGAAAGATTACCGCCATTTTAATGTGAAAACCGTGGAGGGGCCCAATGATTTTGCCACGATGGAGGAGGCTGTTTTTAGACGCTATAGGCGATTATTGGATGAAGATCAGCCTTTGCCGCAATTGATCATTATCGATGGGGGAAAAGGGCAGCTGGGCGCAGCCTTAAAGAGTCTGCGCTTGTTGGGGATAGAACGGAAAGTAACGGTCATCGGCATTGCCAAAAGACTTGAGGAGCTTTTCTATCCGGGTGATCAGTACCCACTTTATTTGGATAAGAAGTCTGAAACCCTCAAGGTCATTCAACATCTCCGGGATGAAGCACACCGCTTCGGAATCACCTTCCACAGAAATCAACGGAGCCGCAAAACCTTTGTTTCAGAGCTGGAAAATGTTCCGGGTATTGGAAAAACAACGGTTGAGAAAGTATTAACTGAGTTTAAATCGGTAAAAAAAGTGAAGGAAGCCTCCGATGAAGAGCTAAAAAAAGTGCTTAATCTGAAACAGATTAAAGCACTTCGTGAATATTTTGCAACGTAAAAATTTAAAAGAAGAATAGTTCGTGCATTCGAGGTCGGTAAAAAAGGTCTCCGTACGAACTTTTCAAAGCGAATTAATCATCGTAACCAAAACGTTTAAGGTAGTTCTTTTTACTTCTCCAGTCAGGAATCACCTTAACAAAAAGTTCGAGGAATACTTTTCCATCGATAAACTCTTCGATATCCTGGCGGGCATAGGTACCGACTTTTTTGATCATTGCGCCTGCTTTTCCGATGATAATATTTTTTTGAGAGTCGCGCTCTACAATAATTTCGGCAGCAATACGAGTGATATTTGCTTCTTCTTTGTATGATGTGACGATTACTTCTGTACTGTAGGGGATTTCCTTATCGTATAGTTTGAATACTTTTTCACGGATCATCTCAGAGACGAAGAAACGCATGGATTTATCCGTTAGCTCATCTTTCTCATAATAGGCTTCGTGAATCGGTAACTTGTCCTTGATGTAGTGCATCACGGCGGCGACATTATGATTTAATTTTGCTGAAATTGCAAAAACGGTATCTGGATTTAATTTTTCCTGCCAAAATTCAATCTTAGCCTTGACCTCTTCTTCCGAAGATTTATCAATTTTGTTGATTAGCACGGCAACAGGGGAATTTGTTTTACGCAATTTCTCCAGGACATCGTTCTCATCGTATTTTTCGTGGATATCTGTCACAAATAAAATAATGTCTGCATCGATCAACGATCCTTGGACAAAATTCATCATCGATTCTTGCAAAGAATAGTTTGGTTTGATAACACCAGGGGTGTCCGAAAACACAATTTGATGGTCTTCATCGTTTACAATACCGATAATGCGGTGTCTTGTCGTTTGCGCTTTGGGTGTAATGATAGACATTTTTTCACCCACTAAAGCGTTCATTAGGGTGGACTTACCAGCATTTGGCTTTCCGATGATACTTACGAATCCTGCTTTATGTGACATTTTTCTAAATTTTATTAGGATTACAAAGAAACAAAATATATCTTTGTACTCCAATTCGGAAGGATCATAATCTTGTTTTTTCAAAAGAAAAAAGCAATTTTGTTCAAAAATATATTGCGGGGTGGAGCAGTTGGCAGCTCGTCGGGCTCATAACCCGAAGGTCACTAGTTCGAGTCTGGTCCCCGCTACTAAA
>NZ_VLKR01000006.1 GCF_007830445.1 Sphingobacterium siyangense
AAGCAGCGCTTAAAAGTATCGACATTCATAGGGACTTCTGAAAATGCAGTGATGATCCAGATCTGGACTTCACTCATTGGCATATTACTGTTAAAATACTTGCAAAAAAAGGCCAAATATGACTGGAACCTGTCCAATCTGGTCGCATTCATCAGAATGAATATCTTCGTGAAAATAAACATCTGGCAATGGATAGATGATCCCTTTTTCAGGCCGCCTATAAAAGGAAAAAAGGGACAGCTAAAGATCTTCGCAGATTGAAAAATAGGGGTCAATATCGAAATGATGAAAAAAGCTATGCCTGTACCACAGAAATCCAATCCTAAAATTTATTTAGGACACATGTGAGGCTATTAGATTTCATAATTGAAAATTTCCATTAAATTAACCATTTAATGAATTATTAACAAAAACTTTCTAACTTTTATACAACAATCTTTATCTACTTTTCTTCCGATATTTTAAAATTTTAGGTTCGTTATAAAAATCAACAGAAAAAGAGATACACGACAATTTACTTTTAATCTATCATCAAGTTTGACTAACTTCACTGACAAGAAGAAAAGCAAATGAAAATAGCTGACAATTATTTATCTGGTTTAAAGAAAGCATACTATAGTAATGGTGGTGAAGAAACCTGGGATCATTTTGAACGGATTAAACATGGTGCAAGCAAAATAGATCTAGCGAAACTCCAGGAAGCATTTCCGGCAATCCCTCAGGGACTGGTAGATTTGCTCGAATATGTCGACGGGACTTATTGGCGGACCTGACAATAGACTAGCCCTTTAATGAAAATGAGTCGAATAGCTTAATTATAGAACCTGTTCATATAATCAATCCAGATCAAAAAATAGCAAGATAAAGCTGATCCACGGCACGGCTGCTGGGGATAACAGTTTATTTTGGGGCAGGATCCCCAAGACTTTCAAAAAAAACAATATCTCATTTTTTTATGGCAAGACCGATGGTTGGGGCAGCGTGGCTAACAATGCACAGATGCTGAAAAGAAATCTGTCAGATCTTGCAGAAAAAACAGGTGCCACTAAATTTAATCTCATCGCGCATTCTAAAGGAGGGATCGACACCCGCTATTTTATTTCAACGCTAAAGGGACATCAAATGGTAGCCTCCTTAAGCACAATATCCACACCACACTTAGGAACACCAATAGCAGACTATCTAATGGAAAAACATCTATCCAGAGATTGTGTTACAAAAAAACTGATCCAACGTCTTTCTTTCTTATTTGGAGGGCAATCTCCCGCACCAATCGAACTAATTCGAGATCTCAGTGTAAAAGAAATGCGTGTTTTCAACCAGCTCAACCCCAATATGGACAATGTATTTTATCAGAGCTTTGCTTCGACAATGACTAAGCCACAAGATGATTTGTTCTATGCTTTGAGTTTTAAATACCTGAGGCGACTGGTAGGTGAAAATGATGGGATGGTCCCATTAGAAAGTGCAGTTTGGGGAGCAAACTTTAAACATATTCATGCTTCTCAGGGTATCTCACATGCTGGTATTACCGATGTCATCCGTAAAAATATTGGGGATGTGGATATACCGCAAATCTATTTAGACATTATTCGTGGATTAGGAGCTTTAGGATTATAACTATTAACAAATGTATACACTATACACGCTGATTTTTTTGATATGGTTTGGCATCCCAGGCCTATTCATCTATTTCACGTACTGGATCCTAAAAAAGTCTGGCCGTAAAAAGTTGGGAACTATCGTCTCGATTATTTTAATCTTGCATTTTCTTATATTCACGCTATACTTGCTATTTGATGATCTATTATTCTCTAAATCTGATGCAAGAAAACTACTCAGCGAACACCATATCACGCTAAAAGATGATTTTAAAATTATTTCCAATCAAAGTGGCGGCTTAAGAGATTACACACATCAATTTGAACTATCTATCTCCGAAAAAGACAAACAATCTTTTATTGATCAACGAAGCTGGAGTGACAAAATGGATGAAAGAATAGAAGTTCATACCACTGCAGTAGACAGATATGAAGGTGACACACTACGCGCTAATTATCACGACAAAGATTCCTATATTTATTCCATGTAACGTCCGAATGGCAAAGGTATCGTTCCGACATTTATAACTATTCGCGTATCAAAGAGTAAAAACACATTGACATACGAAGAGATCTTAGACTAATTCAATAACTGGCTGGCAGCCGTTGACTGTCGAACAGCGGATCCTCTTTCCTTGCTATCTGCATCTACAGCACCATTCTCAGAATAGCCTTTTTTAGTCTTCTCCGCAATTAGTTTTTCAGCATCCTTTAGACGGGCTTCCTCAGAATCAAAGGTTTTACTTTGCCCAGCCGTTCCGTTTCGTCCGTAGTTGACATCAATTAATTCGCTTACTGTTTAAATATAATGAAAGTAGCGCAAAAAAACGTATATTGACATTAAATCACAGACAGATCATGCGTATATATTTCTTATTCAGTTTTTCACTGCTATTAGTTACATTAACTTCAGAAGCCAAAATTTCAACAGTGGAAGAGTATACCCGAATATGGTCCGATCCCCCTTCTGACAATATGAAAAAGTACATGATTAAAATGGCTATTTCAGAAGGCTTAGATAAAAAATCCATAAAAATAGAAACCGATAGCTGGGGAGAAGTTATTCTTTCAGATATGTGGAGAAATACCATTAAATTTAGACGAGGTAGCCTGGGTGAATATACAACCGTAAATAAGAGTGGTATTAAACTGACTATAAAAGAAGACTTTTCAGGAAATATTGTCGTAAAAGATGAGGATGGAGGTGAAACTACTGTCAGAAAAAACAGTAGCGGCGATTTCGATCTTCCTAATCTAGACAGAAGTCCGTCCACAGTTTTTAAAAATATACACGGCAATTTAGAAATACGTGATGAAAAAGGAAATGTAAAAACTGTATCAAAAAATATTTCTGGAGGTCTCGACATCCGAGATAATCAAGGCAATAGCTCAACGATATCCAAAGATATCTTCGGCAATCTGGAAATTCGAGACAACAAAGGTAATTCAAGCCGGATAACAAAAGATATTCTTGATAATCTCACTATCGAAAATAGTAATGGTCAACGTACCACAGTGAGAACTGATATTCTAGGTGGTAAAACGATAGAAGACAATAGCGGAAATCGAGTTTCAGTTAGAAAGGATATATTTGGAAATTATGAAGCCAGCGATAACAATGGAAACCGGGCGTCGATTAAAAAGGATATCTTTGGAACGGTAATCATTGATGATCCAAAAGGTATTCTAAATGACGCAGTGAAATTGCAATTGATCCAAGAACTTTCAAAGAACTAAATTTTTCTAGAAATTAGTCTATTTTATAAGTGAATAATCCAACGTTACGATGGACCAAAATATTATCGATTTAATTATAGATGAACTAGCAAAAGACACAGATAAAAGCAATTCGTATGCTTTACCCAACGAGGATAACACTTACAATTTACCCATAGAAGAAAATAAAAGGAGGATTAACTGAAGCAGGAGATCGTACCTTCTTCTGATGAATAATGAAAAACCCTCGAGCCTATTTACAAAGGTTTCAACATTCGTATAGTTAAAGATTTTCAAAAGAAAATTAAAATCCCTAAAATTGCAGTCTCATTTCAAGGAAATCGGATTCAGTATATTAATGCTACTGATCTTCCAAACGATATTGACGCTACGGAAATAGGCCCTAAAAAGGGAAATAAGCGAGTTGAATAAAAATAAAACGATGAAAAAGATTATATTTTTTCTGTTACTGATACCTTTTTGGGCAGCTGCTCAAGAACAAAATATCCAAAACTTTATCGTAAAAGAAAACCTTTCCAAAAATGGAAAACTGGCTGTAGTTGCATTGGATTCATTGGGAAACACCAATGAGACCATTAATGGCAATTACCTATTTACCATCAATGGTTTCTCGCAACCACTACAATTTCATGAGGGTGTTGCTGTCCCTAATCAGAAAATTGAGTCATCAACCTTTGTTTTCTTTAGCCATAAGAATCAACAAACTTCCAAGGGACGTTTATTCTATATCTATAAGAGCGATAGCGGACTCTCTCCTTTTGCCATTAGCGGATTGATGTTTTTGATTATCCCGGCCATTGTGTTAGGAATAGCTTACATGTTTAAAAAAGTGATTATGACGGCCATCGCGCTGGCTATAGTTTTCTTTTTATTCAACCATTCCCAAGGTTTGGATTTGAGTAAAATTTTTGAATCAATATTTTCAAGTCTCAAAAATCTCATCGGTTAACAAAGCGGTTTGTCTGAATGTCCCATCAACTGGTGGGATCAACGTAAATCATAACGAAACAGTTAGACATTAGAACGGCATACCGATTCCAAAATTGTATTGAATAAAATTGTACCTGTCGGGCCTATGGGTTTCATAATATTGGGCCTTAAATTCTTTGGAATCAAAGAAATGCTTGATAACCCATTGATCAGCACCTGAGAATTGCGGATCTTTTAGTTTAAGCCCGGCATCTAAGCGAATGACAAAATAGTCCGAATCGAAACGAAGTCCGAAGCCGGTACCAATGGCGACCTGCCCAAGAAATTTATTGAATTTAAACTCCCCCCCCGGATTTAGTTCTTCATCCTTCTTCAGTCGCCAAACATTTCCCATATCCAAAAATGTTGCTCCATTCATCTTTGCGCCCAGGAAGTTATTGAGTAACCTGAATCGATATTCGGCATTTGCTTCCAGTTTAATCTCCCCCAGTTGATCCAAATTACGCAGGTTTAAACGCAAATCCTCACTAAGACTCTGCCGGTTATAGGCACCTGGCCCCAAGGTACGTGCCTGCCATGCGCGTATGCCATTCATCCCGCCGCTATAAAAGCTCTTTTCAAAAATCAACAGTTTAGAGTTATTACCATAAGGAATCGCTATCCCCGGATTAAAACGGAAGACAAACTGCCTATTTCCACCGAGATTTCGGTATAAACGATAATCGAATTCTGTCTTGGCGTATTGAAGAAAGGGCACACCGAATATTTTTTTCTCACCATCGGCATTCTTAGGCAATTTTGCCAAGGAGCTAATAAGATCCAATACGTTTCCACTCACGTCCAATGTTCCTCTGAAATATTGAAAGTCCTCCTTGCTATTCAATTTTTTACCATTCAGGATAAAGGTATATTGTGTCCCTAAACCAAAATACTGACGGTCGTTGCTACGTACATACAGCTGATAACCTTCCTGTACAAGCTTGTTCCGAAAATTGGAATCCAAGCGTCCATCCCGATACTCCAACACAATAGGCGTAAAACTATGGTACTTATTTTCTGTTTCATACCATGAGTAATTCAGCGACGTGATGAAATAGCGGTTTGAATAGGTTTTATCTTGATCGAACAACTGCAATGTCATCGAGTAGGTCGTTTTGGGCAAACCAAACTTTCCACCTGGATTAATATGAAAGGGAACCATCAGACGAGGAATGACCAAATTTACGCCCGCTTGAAAATCGTTATTGAATATTTTGCTGGAAAGCCCACCTGCGAGGCGCGGATCAAACAATACACCATAACGTAATTTCACTTCCAATTGCTCCGAACCACCAAAGATATTACGTTGAGAGAATGTATTTCCAATATTAAATCCGCTCATACCCGAACTAAAGGTATACTCGCCCTCTATCTGGTTTCCCATCCGCGGTCTTGGAACGAAATCATAGTGCACATCGAGTTTATTGGAATCTTTTTTGACAAACTGCATCTTGACAGAACGAAAACCATTCATCTCATACAATCGGTCATATGACTTATTTTCCTCCCGCAAGGAATAGTACTGACCTGAGCGTAGATACATATAGCGTTCCAAAGGTTTCCACCTGAAACTATTTGTTTCATCAACAAATAAAAGACGTTTTGCAGAATCTACTATACGACGAGGCTCCTTCTTCGACATTGTTCCATAATTCCTTATCGTCATATAAACACTATCTATTTGATACTTTTTATGTATCGTTGAGTCAGACGGATTTTCGACATTAATTTTCAAGTCGATCAAAGGTCCATCGATCGTTGAATCTACCCCAGCACGCATATATTGCCTTACATAATCGTAATACCCATTGTTACGCATCGAAATATAAAGTTTCTCCCGCTCATCGAGCAACTTTGCGGCATCGTACTGGGTATTGGATTTTACAGCAGTTTTGGGGAGTACCTCCCGTTCAAATATTGCCTTAATATCTTCATCCTCAAATTTTCGATCTATATTTCTAACTTGATATGGGACACCTTCATCCACTTTAAAATCGATATGTGCTCGCTTTTTGGAAACTGAAATTGTTGGTTCGACCTTAGCTTTGAAATAACCTTTTGAAAATAGAAAGCGTCGGATTTGATTGGCGGATAAATCGACCATTGCCGAATCCAACAAATGAGGTGGTTCGCCAACATTCCGAATTTTCTTGGTTTTATAACGCCCGTTTTTAGTATTGAACGTATTGTAAATAAATAGATTTACCCTTGAATTAGGTCTTATTTGATTGGAAATATACGTTTCGGATGATTCTTTCAATGCAGGGGTGACACCAGAAATCTGTACTTTTGTAACCAGAGCTTGGTCATCGTCAAGATATTTTGAAGAACGGCATGATGCAAAAAATAACACTAAAAGCGTTATACTTGCAAATCCGATAAAACGAGGATACTTAATCATCAATAAAAATGTTGTCAAAAGCGCAAATCAGTCTAATAACGTCTCTACAAAATAAAAAGTATAGAAAACAACACGGCCTGTTTATCGTTGAGGGTATAAAATCCGTGATGGAATTTATTTCATCAAGCTATGAGGTTGAGTCTATTTTCTACACGGGCGACGCAAACACAAAAGTGGGTAAAATCTCGCATAATATAAAATCCTATGAACTAACGGATACTGAATTCCAAAAGATTAGTACACTGAAATCGCCACAAGGTATCCTCGCTTTGGTCAAACTTCCTTTACAGCAGAAAATTGTACCAAGTAATTTAAAAAACAAGTTTAGCCTTGTACTCGATGATGTGCAGGATCCAGGCAATCTGGGTACAATTATCCGCACGGCGGAGTGGTTTGGAATCGAACATATTATCTGTTCCATTGGAACTGTAGACGCCTACAACCCTAAAGTAGTGCAAGCAACCATGGGCTCACTGGCTAGACTGCAAATCCACTATACTGATTTAACGGATTTTATTATGGCTACTGGATTAAAAGTGTATGGCGCCCTACTTAATGGTCAATCCATTTATCAGACTGTGTGGGCTAATGAGGGGCTAATTGTTATGGGGAACGAGGGAAATGGCATCAGTGATGAAATAATAGCGTTGATCGATCAAGCTATCACTATTCCGCGCATAGGCCAAGCCGAATCACTCAACGTAGCCGTTGCAACGACCATCTTCTGCAGCGAAATAGTCCGGCAACAGTTGATCTAGTAAGCTATATGATCTGAATTGCCGCTTATAACTTTTGATGTAGCCCGATCCTATTTCCTTCAGAATCTTCAATCTCCGCAACAGCAAATCCCAGATCGGCATGAAAAGTGGCGGGATATAGCTCTTTTCCACCCAAGCTCATGGCCCTTTCCAACGTAGTAGATATGTTTTCTACATGTAAATAAAGGAGTACTCCCTCGCGTGTAGGTTTATAAATTTCGCCTTTCGCCAGGGCGCCAGTAATCCCAGATAAGGTTTCTTGAAATGGAAAGTAAGCCATGTGGTTATCGTCAAAATCTTCCTGTTCAAAGGTAAAATTGAATAACTGGCTATAAAACGCGATTGCGCGATTCAAATCCGATACCGGAATTTCAAAATAAACACCAGGATTTCTAAGTTCTTGCATGTTCTAAATAAAGGGTCTTCCCAAAAATAATCTTTTTTTAGGCACTAACGTCCTCGCCTTCGTATTTTCTATCTTATATAAAGAATTCTATTATTTTTCCACCAAAAGAAACCGCTTAATCGTTCCAAAAACTGTACATTTGCTCCATTCCCTAGAAGGATGGATAATCGCCACAATCCATTATTCTTTTTTGAATACTCACACACGATAAAAATAGCGCCATGCCAGCTGAACAGAAATCCATCTATACGCTTCAATTTATTTTACTTTGCTTAAGCTCACTCCTATTTTCTTCTAGCTTCAATATGATCATCCCCGAACTACCCAATTATCTGAGCAGTTTGGGCGGAGCAGAATACAAAGGGTTGATCATAGCGCTGTTTACATTGACTGCCGGAATTTCGCGGCCTTTTAGTGGTAAATTGACCGATCGCTGGGGACGTGTACCAGTCATGGCCATTGGATCCATTGTCTGTTTCATCTGTGGTTTTCTTTATCCCATTTTAACATCAGTCGCGGGCTTTCTATTCTTACGATTGATACATGGTTTTTCCACTGGTTTTAAACCTACCTCAACTTCTGCTTATGTCGCCGATCTGGTTCCACAAAAAAGATGGGGTGAGGCGCTTGGGATGCATGGATTGGCCTTTAGCGTCGGTACAGCTGTCGGCCCAGCAATTGGCAGCGCTATTTTCGAGGCCTTTGGTATCAATGTGATGTTTTATTGCTCTTCTTTCATGGCACTTCTCTCCATCCTTATCGTCATTAACATGAAGGAAACACTGGCGAAAAAAGAGAAATTCAATCTCTCCATGCTCAAAATAAACCGAAAAGATATCATTGAATGGCGTGCACTACCTGCGGGAATCGTCACGTTTTTATCTTACACCGCTTATGGAGTCATTTTAACCCTAATTCCCGACTGGAGTGAATACCTTGGACTCAAAAATAAAGGGCTATTTTTCCTAGCCTTCACCATTGCGTCAGTATTGATACGTTTTGTTTCCGGCAAAGTTTCGGACCGTTATGGAAGACCTAAGGTTATTGTTGTCGGAATAGTTATTATCGCGATTGCACTCGTTGCTATTGGCATTGGAAATAGTTTCATTGGCATGATGATCGGCGCAAGCATCTATGGTGTAGGCACGGGTATACTCTCCCCTGCTGTGAATGCCTGGACGATTGACCTTAGTTTACCCGAACATCGCGGCAAGGCGGTTGCAACCATGTATATCTCCCTTGAAGCCGGAATAGGACTTGGCGCACTGCTTGCTGGATTGTACTATAGTGATGTTATCCTACGAATTCCAGTCATTATGTATGCCAATGCAGTAGTTTTGCTACTTGCTCTGACCTATATGCTGAGCTGGCAGAAAAGACACAGGGCCGTAAAATAAAGAAATTCAAGCGTCAAAACGACCAACAATCGATCGTTGCAAGGCCGAAATAAAAATAAGGGAACAGTCCCTTGTTTTTAACTTCGATTTTTTACTTTTGATCGTATCATGGTTAGCAATTATTTAAAGCTTCAATATACTTTACTGTCTCGGCATATTCGCGCTACAGGACTGCCGGTTTGGCTCGCCTTTCTCCTGTTGTTTGGATTATGTTATTTTGCTTATTATGCATTGGTTCAATATCCGCTTTTTGGTTGTTATGCCCTACTGCTTGGCAATTTCCAAGCACTGTTTCTGCTCACAGAAAAAAACAGAAATGACTTTCTCAAAAATACATACAGTAAATACGATTTCCACAAAATCAGAATATTGGAAAATGGCTTGTTAACGCTGCCGTCCTTCATCATTCTTTTCCTCCACAACCAATGGGGCTATGCAGTGTTATTAGCTATTTTGGCTATTATCTTTGCATTTTTGACATTTAAGGCTTTCGGAAAATCTATTCCGACACCTTTCGCAAAAAAACCTTTTGAATTTATCATCGGATTCCGACGGAGCTACCTGCTCTTGCTTGTATTGTATCTCTTGGCCGGAATCGGCTTTTATGTGGCCAATTCCAATCTTGTTTTATTTTGTGTGGTTTGCATTGCGCTCGCCTGTGTTTTCTATTATCAATTACCGGAACCTATTTTTTACCTTTGGAATAACCATTATACACCAACAGTCTTTCTGATGCGAAAGTTTAAAAGAGGAATTTTACAATGTCTACTCTTGGTACTGCCCCTTCTTTTTCTGTATGTTATAATCTTTCCATCGGATTTATTTAATGTCTGTATTGTATTGGGCGGAATATTACTTTTGCTTCCTTTTGCAATCACCTTAAAATACGTCGCTTATCCACGGGAGATCAATTTCCCCGAAGGTTTTGCATTGGCACTTTGTTTTAGCTTTTTCCCCTTGATCCTCGCGCTCTTGCCCTTCTATTATATCAAAGCAATCAACAATCTAAAAAACCACTTATGATCGAGCTTACGAATATCAGCAAGTCCTTTGGACGGCATCAAGTGCTCCACGAGATTACTTACACTTTTGAAAGCGGAAAAGTATATGGTATCGTCGGTGAAAATGGCGCCGGAAAGACAACGCTGTTTCGATGTATTGCTGGACTGGAAACCGCCTCGGGAAGTATAAAATCTGATTTGGCGCCGCTCAAAAACAATTTAGGTTACCTGACCTCCGATCCATATTTCCTCTCTAAGCTCACAGGTGAAGAGTATATTTATCTGCTGACAGATGCGCGTGGTAAACAGATCAAAAACCTCAGTGAAAGAAATATTTTCGAGTTGCCCTTAAAAGAGTATGCGAGCGACTATTCCACGGGTATGAAAAAAAAACTAGCCCTGACAGCTACTTTACTTCAGGACAATAATTATTATATCCTTGACGAACCTTTTAATGGCATTGATCTACAAAGCAGCATTATTCTTACGGAGATTATATTACGCTTAAAAGCGATGGGTAAAACGATCCTAATTTCGTCGCATATCTTTTCCACACTAAAAGATACCTGCGATGAAATCTTGGTACTCGAAAATGGCAGAATCAGTAAATCTGTTAACAAAGAACTGTTCGGAGACTTTGAGGAGGAAATGAAAGAAAAAATACTACAAAAAGATATCGACAAATTGTGGCTTTAGCATGCCTAACACTTGAGATAAACAATATGGAAAAACACTTACCTATACTGGAAACTGAACGTTTAATTATCCGTCCAATAGAGATGGATGATGCCGCTTATTTTTTCGCGATGGATTCACAGCCGGAGGTTCATACCTTTCTGAATAAGGAGCCTGTTCAATCCATTGAAGAAATGAAAAAAGCCATCGCGCCTATTCAACAACAATATGAAAAATACGGTATAGGCCGTCTAGGGGTCGTTGAGAAATCAAGCAATCAATGGATAGGCTGGACGGGATTTAAATATATTGACGAATTGGAGAACGGACGTATCGGTTTTTTAGACCTTGGTTACCGTTTCAGAACGGAATCTTGGGGAAAAGGCTATGCGACAGAAGCTGCACAAGCCTGCATGCAATATTACAGCGAACAGCTGACCCATTTTGAAGTACATGCCATCACACATACGGGAAATCTGGGTTCAAGACATGTCTTGGAAAAAGTAGGATTTCAGGTGACTGAAGAATTTCATTTCGATCTATGGGATATTCCCTGTTATTGGTATGATTTGGCCACTGACAACGAAACAAGCTAATTATATTAGTTTTAAAAACTAATTTTTTTAACTTTTCATAGTTTCGCTGGGATAAAACAAAATGGTTTTGTATTTTTACACGTTCGAATAAAATACTATTTCGAACATTTCTGTATTGTACAATTTAATCTATTGCTGAGTAAATGAGTGACGAAACGAACTTCCCAACGGAAGATAATCAAGAAGAACTGGGATCAGGAAAAACAGAGAGCGGAAGTCAGACGATACCTTTATCAGGACTATACGAAAACTGGTTTTTGGACTATGCATCCTATGTTATCTTGGACAGAGCCGTACCACATATCAATGACGGTTTGAAACCCGTACAACGTCGTATCCTCCATTCCTTAAAGGAAATGGATGATGGAAGATATAATAAAGCTGCCAACGTCATTGGTAACACGATGAAATATCACCCACATGGTGATGCTTCTATCGGTGATGCCATGGTACAATTGGGCCAAAAAGATCTCTTGATTGACTGTCAAGGTAACTGGGGTTTCCCAATTACGGGTGACTCTGCTGCTGCTCCACGGTACATCGAGGGAAGATTATCCAAATTTGCAAATGACGTTGTCTTCAATCCCGAAACGACTGAGTGGCAATTAAGTTACGATGGACGGAATCGCGAACCTGTCACCCTTCCTGTAAAATTCCCGTTATTATTGGCTCAAGGTGCCGAAGGGATTGCTGTTGGTTTAGCGACCAAGATTATGCCCCACAATTTCATTGAGCTAATTGACGGATCAATTCAGGTATTACACGGTGAACGTCCGAATATCTTCCCAGACTTCCCTACGGGTGGTATGGCCGACGTTTCAAATTATAATGAGGGGCAACGTGGTGGTAAAATCCGTGTACGTGCAAAAATTGAAGAACGCGACAAAAAGACGCTCGCAATTACAGAAATTCCATTTGGAACGACAACCGGCGGTCTGATTGAAAGCGTGGTTACCGCAAACGATAAGGGAAAAATTAAGATCAAAAAAATCGAGGACAATACAGCGGGAAATGTAGAGATCATTGTACATTTGGCTCCTGGAATTTCTCCCGATGTAACGATCGATGCATTATATGCCTTTACCGCCTGTGAAGTCTCTATCTCTCCTAACACCTGTGTTATCAAGGATGAGAAACCTCACTTTATGAGTGTCAACGACATTCTGACTGAAAACACAATAAACACCAAAAATTTATTGAAACGAGAATTGGAGATTCGTTTAAACGATCTTCAAGAAAAAATCTTCTTCAGTAGTTTATTAAAAATATTTATTCAAGAGGGGATGTACAAGCATCCGGATTATGAAAATGCAGGTGACTTTGAGGTTGTTGTGCAAGTTCTGAATCGCTTATTTGAGCCTTTCTTCGATCAATTTTATCGTGAGATACGACCAGAAGATTACAAAAAATTGATCGATAAACCAATGAGTAGTATTACACGTTTCGACGTTAAAAAAGCGGACGAAATGATGAAAACACTCGAAAATGAGATCAAGGAAGTCAAGCGTCATCTACGGCAATTGACGGAATATGCCATTGCATGGTTTGAGAAATTGCGTGATAAATATAGTAAAGACCGCGAGCGTAAAACTGAACTGCGGGTATTCGACAAAGTAGAAGCGACCCAAGTTGCGCTAGCAAATACCAAACTATATGTCAATCGCGAAGAAGGATTTATTGGTTCGGGAATGAAGAAAGATGAGTTTGTATGCGACTGTTCGGATATCGACGATATTATTGTATTCCGCGAAGATGGCAAATATGTTGTCAGTAAAATTCAGGATAAAGTATTTGTTGGAAAAGGAATTATCCACGTTGCTGTTTTCAAAAAAGGTGATGAACGGACAATCTATAACGCCATCTATAAAGAAGGTGAAACTGGAACCAGTTTTATCAAACGTTTCTCGGTAGTAGGAGTTACGCGAGATAAGGAATATGATGTGTCCAAGGGATCCAAGGGCTCAAAAATCCTGTATTTCACAGCCAATCCCAATGGTGAAGCGGAAGTTGTTAATATACAGCTTAAGCCGCACACAAAATTGCGTAAGTTGAATTTTGACATGGACTTTGCCGAGATTGCAATCAAGGGCCGTGCTTCACAAGGAAACATTGTATCAAAATATCCTGTCAAAAAAATCAGCTTTAAAAGCTCTGGAGTCTCCACACTAGCAGGACGAAAAATATGGTACGATACCATCATGAAACGTCTAAACGCAGATGAGCGTGGACAATACCTTGGCGAGTTTGACGGCGACGACAAGATATTAGTAGTCCTTTCGGATGGTAGCTACGAATTAGCAAACTTTGATCTAAGCAACCACTTCGACGAGAAAATGATCCGGATCGAAAAATATTATCCAGACCATATCTATACAGTCGTGCATAAGGACGGCAAGAGCGGAACGTACTTTGTCAAACGTTTTAAATTTGATGATCAGCCTATTGGAAAACGCATTTCCTTTATTAATGAAGATGCGGGGTCTAAGCTAATCCTGATGAGTAATGCGGCTGAACCGATGGTCAAATTGGAGATTTTAAAAGGCAAATCCCAAACCGAAGAAACGCTTGATCAGCCTTTGACTGAAATTATTGACGTAAAAGGAATAAAAGCGCAAGGAAACCGCCTATCTTTCCATACCGTAAAATCGGTTACACTATTGACAGCGGATGAAGATTTAAGTCAAAAAAGTAAAGAAAAGGCAGCCGAATCAAGTACTGATACCACAGAACCAACAGTTGATAGTACGACGACAGAAGTTGACAGTTCCGTGAACGAAAAAGAGGTCGAGTCAACCGAAAAAAATGACGACATCAAATTGGAGATCACCAATCCAAATGATATTCAAATCGATGATAAAGGACAGATGGAAATGTTCTAACTCATATTAAATACACAAAAAAAGCTCGAATAAATATTCGAGCTTTTTTTTGGGATACAACACCTTAAATATTGTCTTTTTAAAAATATTGTCTTTTTAAGCTTTAAATTCTTTTAGGAATTTTTGAAGTTTTGGAGCAATGACTACTGAACAAAATGGATTTTCAGGATGATCATTGAAATAATTATGATGATAATCTTCTGCCAACCAAAATGTAGACGCAGGTTCTACCGCTGTGACAATAGGGTCCTCGTAAACATCCTCATTTTCCAATTCATCGATAAAATTCTGTGCTAAGATCTCCTGTTCTTCATTATGATAAAAAACAACTGATCGATACTGCGTACCCACATCGTTACCTTGACGGTTTAATGTTGTCGGGTTATGGGTCTTAAAGAAGATTTTCAAGAGATCTTCGTAATTCACCAGCTCTTCGTCATATTCTAACTCGACAACCTCAACATGATCAGTTGTCCCCGTACAGACCTGCTCATAAGTCGGCTTATCTACATGTCCCCCCATATAACCAGGTAATACCGATGTTACCCCTTCAGTGTTTTGGAAAATAACTTCTGTACACCAAAAACATCCTCCTCCAAATGTTGCTTTCATACTTTTATAACCTTGCGTATTTTACTCTTACTTTTATAAACCTATAGCCGATGCATCAGCTGCGGCTATAAGTTTAGACAAATATAATGATTAATCGGCAATGATATACCTTGCTATCATCGCTCCTCGAACCCGTAAGCCCCTATTTTTACTATTTATAGTAGTGCTTTCCTTTAATCAATAAATCTTGTTGTTTACTGTCACAAACCGCATAGGAAAAACCTTGTTGTAGCGCATAGGCACCATATTCCCCTTTTTTATTAATTGCTAAGAATCCAACTTGGATTTCCTTTGCAATTGCAGGCTTCTTCTTCACGATACGCATAACAGCTTCCTTACAGGCATCTTCGGGAGAATAACCCTGACGCATCAATTCGACTACCAAAAAACTACCTACATTTCGGATAACTTCTTCACCAACTCCGGTCGAAGTAGCACCCCCAACTTCATTATCGACATAAAGTCCGGCTCCAATAATAGGGCTATCTCCTACCCGACCATGCATCTTGAAAGCCATACCACTCGTGGTGCAGGCTCCAGAAATATTTCCATTGGCATCCAACGCCAACATACCGATCGTATCGTGGTTGTATTGATTTCCCGGCAAACGTTCTGCGGCAAAAGATTGGTTTTCAACATTGGCTACAGGTTTGTATTTTTTCTCTTTCAACCATTCCTTCCAGGCCTTTTCACCTTCCGGGGTCAGTAGATTTTCTTCCTTAAAACCATTTTCTAACGCAAATTGCAATGCGCCTTCGCCTACTAGCATGACATGGGGTGTTTTTTCCATAACCAGCCGTGCTACAGATATTGGATGTCCAATTTTTTCCATTCCGGCAACAGCACCGCAGTTACCATCCGCATCCATGATACAAGCATCAAGTGTGACGTGACCGTCGCGATCGGGATAACCACCTTTACCCACTGTCATATTCTTGAGATCAGCCTCGGGTACACGCACACCTTGTTCTACCGCATCCAATGCCTTGCCTCCTTTGGACAATATTTCCCAAGCGGCTTTATTTGCTGCGATCCCAAAGTCCCAAGTTGAAATTACAATAGGGTATTTTTTAACACTGCCTTTTGCTGCAATCGTCAATCCTTTCGCATCAAATGCGGTTAATGTCCCCATTGTCGTCGCAGCAATCAAACCTTGCCGAATAAAATCACGTCTTGAACTCATTTCCTTATTACTACTTTATAAAACTATCGCTATTTATTAATCCGGCAAAAAACAATCATTAAAACTGCTTTCAGTCTACCGAATACAAGAAATTTTCATCATTGACTGTACAAGAGCATCACTTTCTTTTCTAGCATATTACACTATCTTGCATCAGATCTCCCCCAAACCTACTTCGTCAATATCCGCTGTAAAATGTTATGCTACATTTTTACAGCTTCGCCGTAAACGGAAGAAGAATGTTGCCGTCACAATCAATAAGCAATATTACAAAATGGTTTTAGCAAATAGATGATTTAATTAAAATTAAACCTAAAAATTCGTTTTTTAGCAACATAACATCAAAATCACTTAAAAATCGACAATAAAAATTGACTTATATTATGAATTAATCCTATCTTTAGAAACAAACTAATTCGCATGAAAAACACTCTTAAATTCGCTATTTTAGCTTATGCAAGCCTTATAGGGGTTGAAAGCAGTCAGGCGCAGCAGCTAGATTCCACGACTTATTTCACGATCAAAGAGTTGCAAGAAAACGTAAAACGTGAATTTGCTCCCGATAAAAGAACCAAGATCGTGGCCATCCAGAAAGCGGATATAGCACAGAACCAATATGTGCTCGAAACAACTGAAAAAGATGCTAAATTCGTTTTAGAGCAAAAGGCAAAAGATATATCAGCCAATATTCAAGTACAGCTCTTGCCCGATGCAAGTGTAGGCGAAAAAACGACTGGAGTAATCAGACTCTCCGTCGCAAATATGCGCACATTTCCAGATAATGCTGCCGAGCTGACTAGCCAGGTTTTATTAGGAACGCAAGTTGACCTTCTTCAAAAAAAGAGCGGTGACTACCGTGTCCGTACACCCGACGGCTATATCGCATGGGTTCCTAGTTCGTCTATTGAAGCCATGGACAAAACCATGCTGGCCAATTGGCGACAAGCGGAAAAAGTGATTTATACAGCTGAATTTGGAAAATCATATTCTGAACCCAATGAAAAAAGCCAGCGGGTATCTGATCTCGTTTATGGTGACATCCTTCAATTGAAAGGACAGAAAGGCAATTTTTATGAAATTGCCTATCCGGATGGACGTTTAGGTTATATTAAAAAATCAGAAAGTCTAACCTTAAAAAATTGGTTTGAAACACGCCAACCTACGGCGGAAAATATTATTGCCAGTGCAAAAACAATGTTGGGTCTACCCTATTTATGGGGTGGGACATCAGTAAAAGGCGTAGATTGCAGCGGTTTTACTAAAACAAGTTTCTTTATGAACGGCTTCGTAATTCCGCGAGATGCATCGCAACAAGTACTTGCAGGTGAAAAAATCGACATTTTAGATCAAGAAGGGCATTTCGACCCTGAGAAAGCACTTAAAAATCTGAAACCGGCAGACTTATTATTCTTTGCGGCAGGCAAAAATAGCAATCCTAATGCACGTGTAACACATGTTGCACTCTATATCGGCAATGGAACTTTTATTCACGCTGCCGGATTGGTCCGGATCAACAGTATGCTTAAGGACGCTGCAAACTACGATGATTTCCAAACGCGGACTGTAGTTGCTGCCCGTCGTTACCTTGGCGCACGGGATAGCGCAATACAGAAGGTCGTTGAAAGCAATTATTACAACAATAAATAAACATAGTGATGAGCAATCAATCTGAATGGATTAGTAAAGATTTTGGAACCTTTAAATTGAGGTTTAGACCTTACACGCTAACTTTGCGCCATGTCTTCACTGTAGCTTCATTTAGTCGAAGCACAACACCGGTTGTATTGACCGAGCTAGAGTATGACGGCATTGTGGGTTATGGTGAAGCGAGTATGCCACCCTATCTAGGCGAATCGCAGGAAAGTGTCTTATCATTCCTTAATCAGATCGATCTGACAGGCTTCAACTCTCCTTTTCAAACTGAGGAGATTCTCCATTATATCGATCAGCTTGCATTGAAAAATACCGCAGCAAAAGCCGCTATTGATATTGCATTACATGATATATTAGGGAAGATAATGAATCAACCTTATTATAAAATATGGGGATTAAATCCGGATCTTATCCCTCCGACATCCTATACTATTGGGATTGATACGGAAGAAATGATCCGTAAAAAGGTAGCGGAAGCGGATCAATTTAAAATTTTGAAAGTAAAGCTGGGTCTCGATACGGATAAAATGATCATCGATACTATCCGTCAGGTTACCGATCGACCATTGTGTGCCGATGTCAATCAAGGTTGGAAAACACGTGAAGAGGCTCTCGAAATGGCACATTGGCTTGCAGAAAGAAATGTTTCTTTCTTGGAACAGCCAATGCCTAAGGAGCAGATAGACGACAATGCATGGCTTACTGAGCATAGCCCTATCCCAACTATTGCCGACGAAGGATGTCAACGTCTTGTGGATGTCCCCGCATTAAAGGGTGTGTATTCGGGTATCAACATTAAATTGATGAAATGTACTGGCATGCGGGAAGCCAAACGCATGGCTGAGCTTGCGCGTTCTCTGGAAATGAAAGTTATGATCGGCTGTATGACCGAAACTTCCTGCGCGATCAGTGCAGCTGCACAACTTGCACCATTAACAGACTGGGCAGATCTAGACGGTGCTTTATTAATTGGAAATGATATATACGACGGTATGACCGTGGTAAATGGCAGTTGCCTTCTCCCCGACCGTCCGGGGATTGGAATTGTAAGAAAATAACCCTATATTCAGTGCAATGTTTTTTTCTTAAAGAAAAGATTGCACTGAATTGCTATCGCAAGTTTGACCAACATCCGACAGCACCAAAATATTAACAAACTAAATTAATCAATTCACACTTTTATGAAACAACATGTGCTCACAACGTTGTGTCTCATAGCCTGTAGTTCGATGCAGTCTTTATATGCGCAACAGATCCAAATTGCTGGTAAAATAACAGACAGCAACGGAAAACCAATTAGCGGAGTTACAATTAATGTAAAAGGCGCTAACCAAGGAACCTCAACAAGCGAAAATGGCCTGTTTACGCTAAACGCAAACACCAACGCGATATTAAGTATCTCTGCAGTAGGTTATAGTCCACAAGAAATTCAGGTCAATGGCCGAAAAACCATTAGTATTTCACTCAGCAGTGATGAACAGGCATTGGACGAAGTCATTGTCATTGCCTACGGAACGACTAAAAAGAGTACCTATACAGGTTCGGCAGCACAAGTAAAATCAGATGCCATTGATAAACAACCTGTCACTTCTTTTGAAAAAGCTCTTACTGGCCGTGTTGCAGGTCTGCAAATGTCAAATGGATCTGGTCAGGCAGGTGCAACTTCAGCTATACGCATTCGAGGCATAGGCTCTATGAACGCGTCGAACGAGCCACTCTATGTCATTGACGGTGTTCCAGTCATTTCGGGTAGTGTCGGACAGATGGGCGACTATATTGTCAATACTAACAACGTTATGAGCACATTAAATCCCAGCGATATCGAATCTATTTCTGTGCTTAAGGATGCTGCCGCATCATCCCTTTATGGTTCCCGCGCGGCAAACGGTGTCATCATCATCACCACAAAAAAGGGGAAAAACGGAGATCCAAAGATCAATGTCAAGTCCTCTATCGGCATTAGTCCTTCCTGGGCAACCAAAAATAATGAACCTGCTTCGGTACAGGATCAAATCAATATGCTCTATAGTGTTTTATACGACTCTAGAATAGCAGCTGGTCAAACGGCTGAACAGGCGAATAAAAACACCTTATTTCGCTTAAATTCTTTGGACTGGAATCCAAATTCGGCAAATTACGGTAAACCAACTTCTTCTTATGGTTTTGGTATTCATGGCTATCAATTCAGCACAGATGGAACCTCACAATGGGAAAATGTACATATCTCAGGAAAAACAGATGGTGTAGAGAATCGAGATGGTCAATATTATGACTGGAACAAAGCATTGTTTAGAACCGGGATATTCAACAGCAACGATATCTCGGTAAGCGGAGCAACAGAAAAAACCAATTACTATGCGTCTTTAGGATACACGCAAGACAAAAGCAGGATTATTGAGAATAACTTCGACAGAATCAATGGTCGGATTAATTTAACGCAAAAGATTGGGAAATATCTCGAATTTGGTTCAAACGTCAACTACGCTAAAAACAAGCTTATTGGGATGAATGACACCAGGAATACAGGAACAAATTACCTGTATCAAGCGAGTAATTTATTATGGCAGATGTATTGGCCAACTGATTATAAAACAGGTAACGAATATACAGCACGCTATGGTAGTCTCGCTTATAATCCGTTGTATTACAACAAGGAATGGGAAAACTCTTCGAAAACAAGTAAATTATCAGCTATAGAATCTTTATCATTAAAGCTGTTACCTGAACTTACATTGAAGACCATTTTCTCCTATGACAGAACCGAGGTCAAAGATCACATCTATTATAGCGCTAAACATTATAACGGTATGGCAGACAATGGCCGGGTCACAGAGGTGTCTACGTCTATTGAAAAATTGGTATCATCCACAACCGCCAATTACAACAAAAGCCTTGGCTTGCATAATATTGGGTTATTAGCTGGTTTCGAAGCTGAAAAAAACACGACTGATTTTATCCGTGCTACAGGTAAAGATTTACCATCCTCATCACTTCATACAGTCGCCACTGCAGGTATATTGGATGCGTCCGCCTATTCTTGGGGCAATAATATGATGTCTGTACTATCGCGGGCGGAATATAACTACGATGAACGCTATTTTGCCTCGGCATCATTTAGAAGGGACGGTTCATCCCGCTTGGCACCAGGTCCTCGTTGGGGCAACTTTTGGTCTTTAGCTGCTTCCTGGAATTTGGCCAAGGAATCTTTTATTAAACAGATTGAGGAAATCAATAACCTAAGAATTAGAGGTTCCTATGGGGTAAATGGAACATTACCTACGGATCTTTTTGCCTGGCGCAATTTAACAAGTTATTCCAACAAATATATGACACAGCCAGGTGGTGGGCTAAATAATTTAGGCAATCCGGACGTAGCTTGGGAGAAAAATTACTCCACAAACGTCGCATTAGAATTTGGCCTATTCCACAATAAACTATTTGGTACAATTGAATATTTTAACAGAGACTCGAAGGATCTCTTACAGAATGTTCCGATCTCCACAATTACTGGTTTCGGCTCCATATTGCGAAATGTTGGCGAAATGAACAATAAAGGTATAGAGATTGAATTAGGTTCAGATATCATTAAAAATGAAAATTGGAAATGGACATTAAGTGCAAATGCCGCAATCATCAGATCCAAGATTACAAAATTATATGGTGGACGAGATATCGTCTGGTATGATCCCACTGGTGGAGACGATAGAGCTCGATTTATTTATCGCGAAGGAGAATCGTCCTTATCATTCTTTGGTCTAGAATGGGCAGGTACAGATCAAACCAATGGCAAAAACGTCTGGTATACAAACGATGGCACTGATGGCGATTTTATCTTTAACGGAAAAGCGGCAAGTTATGATTACAAAAAAGCTAAACAAACCATCATCGGAAATGCTAATCCTAAACTATATGGCGGTATAAATTCTGACATCGATTATAAAAACTTTTCATTGGGATTGAACTTTGCTTATAAAATTGGCGGCAAACTTTATGATGCTACATCCAAAGATGTTGCCGATGACGGCTATTATTGGGAACGAATTCATGCCGCTTATTTTACAGAAAATAGCTGGTCACCTTCAAATACGGATGGAACTTACCCAATGGTTACCGGAAGAGATCTGGAAGATGTGAACCAGATCAGCAGTAGACAACTGTTTGACGCGTCATATCTTAGATTAAAAAACATTTCGTTGAGCTATAGATTACCAAATGATTTTTTAAAACGAGCTGGTATCTCCAATGCAAGGGTATTTTTCAATGGAAGCAATTTGTTGACCGTTTCGAAATACAAGTATATGGATCCGGAAGTTAACCAATTTGGTACGCGGGGCTGGGAAACACCATTGGCAAAAACGTACACTTTCGGTGTTGAATTTAGTTTTTAACGAAAAAAAACAGTATTATGAAAAAGCTTTTTATTGCCTCGTGCATAACAATATCATTAGCAATCAGCTCATGTAGCAATTTTTTGGATGTCACACCGACCAATATGGGGGACTCCAATACCTCCATACAAACTGCTGCTGACGCAAAGGTTATTATGAATGGATTAATGAGTAAAATGGCAAATGTCGCCTACTATGGACGAAATTTCCCGCTCTATGCTGATGCTAAAGGAGGAGACTTTACGATAGCATCTCAGGGTCGCGGTTATGATTATCTTTATGTTTTTAATCATTCAGCCTCTTCTAATCCTTACTCAGGTATCTGGACACAAGGATTTCATGCACTTGTGCAGATTAATAATCTTTTGACGAATATCGATAAACTAGTCGCTGCCGGTTCAACCGAAAATTTTAATACCTACAAAGGACAAGCATTGACCGCAAGAGCCCTCATCAATTTTGATCTTGTGAGGCTATATGGAAAACCCTACAATATGGATAAATCTGCCCTTGGTATCCCTAATGTAACGAAAGTACTCGAATATAGCGCGCAGGAAAAACGTATCTCCGTGGAGGAAAACTACAAACAAATAGTACAGGATCTAAAGGATGCAGAGAGCTTATTGCCAAAATCCAAATCGGATGGATATTTCAATTTTTTCGCCAATAAAGCACTGCAAGCTCGTGTGTATCTCTATATGAATGATTATGATAATTCGTTAAAATCAGCGCAGGAGGTCATAGACTCCAAAGTCTACACATTGTATAGCAATGAAAACTGGGTAAAATCCTGGACAGGTATGTTTGGAACTGAATCTATTCTAGAATTGGGTGTCTATCCGAATGAAGCTGACGCAGGGACTAGTTCACTGGGTGCGATGTTCCGCAGAAAAGGACATGGCAGTACAGCCATATTGGGAAACTTTATAGCCGCAGATCCATTCTTGGCCAAACTTAAGAAAGACGAGACAGATGTCAGATGGGGTGTTATGGCGTACGATGAAGTCGGCACCACCCATTTAGGAGCGGTCTATAAATATAGCGGTAGCACAACGCTTGCTGGCGATAAAAATTCAACAGCAAATAGTACCGCTGTCAATATTAAGGTCATCCGTTTGTCCGAAGTATATCTTATCGCTGCTGAAGCTGCTCTACTAAAATCATCTCCTGACAAGGCCCTTGCAGCAAATTACCTGAATGCAATACGCCAACGCTCTCCCAAATTAGATGTTGCGACCTCAGGCACGATTACTTTAGATATGATTGCCGATGAGAGAAGCAAAGAGCTCCTTGGAGAAGGTCACCGCTTCTTTGATATGATGCGCTGGAACAAATCGATAACTTTTGATGATGATTTAGGAAATATAAGCACAACAAATAGACAAAAAACGATCGATAGAACCTTCTTTAAAACCATTCTTCCTATTTCACTGGATGAGATGAATGCAAACCCAGCTATAGCAAATCAACAGAATACCGGCTACTAGTAGTTTCAAAAAGAAAAAGGTCACAGCACAGGCTGTGACCTTTTTCTTTTTTGAGCTATATTAAGCATTCCTAACTTATCTGATTTTTATACTGCTGTTGCATTGTTTTTTTCAAATCGATCGCATAACCATTAACTACGGCGTAAATGTTCTTGCCTTCTTTACGAAGAAAAAAATCCGCTTGAGCTCCGAGAGCTAATTGTTGTGAAAATTCTATAGCTTTTTTAGTTAATACACGAATTGGAAGGTTATGCAAAAATTCTCCCGGGATCACATTTTCAATAATAACAGCGGCATAGCCTTTTTCAAGTAATCCCATCACGATGGTATCATCTAAATCGGTCAGGGAAGCAAATGGCTCCATATACATCTTGGCTGGAGCAAACTCCGTTCCTGCAACATCAATATCTACATAACCATAAAAATCCTGCAAATCGCCAATATCTTCAACAATACCCTCTACGTAGTAGTCAGAGCCTATCGTCTTTTCATTCTGCCGAATGGCAACATCGACAAGCAATGGTTTACCACTTCGCTCAATGGTCAAATTTCTCAGCAACACATCATGGAGCTTTTCATCATTGAAGGGAATTGTATCATAATCGGTAACCGAATGCTGTTTAAAGGATTGATCAGCAATTTCCTCAAATGCTTTTAACAAAGCCACGAAATTACATTTTCGGACCATCATTTTTTCGGTATCACCAACATAAGCTCCTGATTCAATTAAAATCGTCCTGGCGCCCCATTTTTGAAAATTATCACCGAAACCGCGCGGTGTATGCTCATCGTCATACCTTGCAACCGCCTTTGGAACAAATTCCTGAAGGACTTTATTTATTCCGACAATCACCCGCATCGCATCTCCCCGAGTTTCATTGATACTCCGCGCATAGTCATAGGCAGGTGCCAATAGGGAAATTGTCACTGGCATATTTGTTCCAGGAATGTTGTAGTAATTGTTTTGGTTATGCAGGTTAAAGGCAAAATCAGGTTTTAGCAACATGGCTTGCGCCTTCAATAAGGCCCCTTCCACTGTTGCTGTTGCCCTTGCATCTCTGTTCATATCCACATCCATGGCTGTCCTACGCTGAAACCGTTCGGTTCCATCAGGATTTAGCATCGGAATAAAATACAAGGTCACTTTTGATGCTATGTGATCTCTAAAGGCATCTAAACCATCATCTTTTCCGTTGAAAAAATTAAATAGATCAAACAAGGCCATTGTCGCCGTAGGTTCATCACCATGCATTTGTGACCATAAAAGTATCTTGATTGGCCCTTGTCCGTATTGTAGTCGAAAGATCGAACGATCTTCAGTGGACTTCCCAATTTCCGATACAGCAAAACGTCCAGTGCTCCTGATATTTTCTAATAATGGTAAAATATCAGCATGTTTAAATCTTCTATGCATCAAAGCCTTTTCTTCATATAAAGAAAAGGCTTTGATGAAATCAACTTTTACTAATTTCATATTAATCTTTTAATGCAGGCTCCATTAAAGCAATCGTTCCTTGCGAAGCATCTACACGGACTTTTGCTCCTACGGGCAAAATAAACTGTTCGGCAATATGCCCAACGACAGCCCCTGTATAAGCGGGTATTTTTAACGGTTTGATATAATCATTGAACAATTGGTCAAGTGTTACGGATCCATAGCCACCAGATGGTTTACAATTGGTGCACTTGCCAAAAATAAAACCCTTAATCGCACCCAGTACACCAGTATTTTTCAATTGACAGAACATACGGTCAACACGCTCCATATCTTCGTCGACCTCTTCGAGAAAAAGAATTTTATCGTTAAAATCTGGCAGATAAGGTGAACCACATAAGCCGGTCAATACGGTCATATTTCCACCAAGCAATACCCCATCTACTACACCCGGATGAATTGTGGCAATTCGGTCTTTGGTCTGTACAATGCTATCACCTTTAGACTTGGGGTTTTCAAATATTGCTGGCTGATTGGCTACAAACTGAGCATTGAAAGCCTCTGCAAGTTTCTTAGTCCAGGTACTGATACCCACTGCACCATGAAACGTTACAAGCCCTGTCTTGGCATATAATGCCAAAATTAATGCTGTTATATCTGAATATCCCAATAAAATTTTGGGGTTATTGGCGATCAGTCTGTAATCTAATCGATCTAAAAGACGTGATGTACCCGAACCTCCTCTGATGCAAACAATCGCTTTGACGGTCTTGTCTGCAAACATATCATGAATGTCTGCAATACGCTCCTGATCTGTACCGGCCAAATTACCGTAGCGGCTGCGTATATGTTTACCTTCTTTTACTTTAAAACCTAAGGTCTCAAATATCTCACGTGCAATACTAATTGATTCTTCATCATCCAATACACCTGCGGGCGTTATTAAACCTATGGTATCCCCCAATTTTAACCTCGTTGCAAGCAAAACAGCCTGACCGTACAATTCGTCTCTATCTCTGGTTGGCTGCCCCATTCCCAGTACAGGAATAGACAACACGCTTAAAGCAATCGATTTTAGAAAGGCTCTTTTTTCCATTGCTAAATACTATCGGTTGAACAACAGACGTTCACCAACACCCCTTTCAATAAGTTGTCCGTTGGAGAAAGCAAGTTTACCTGATACGAGAGTATGTTCAATCGTTGAACTAAACGTGTGCCCCTCAAATGGTGACCAGCCACATTTCGACAGGATATTCGCTTTCGATACCGTATAAGGTTTATTGAGATCGACCAACACAAGATCCGCCCAATATCCCTCACGAATGTATCCTCTATCTTCGATTTGAAACAATGTAGCCGTATTGTGTGCAGATTTTTGCACTAATTGTTCCAGGGTCATTTTTCCTGCTTTGACCATATCTAACAAGGCTTGCAACGCATGTTGTACAAGAGGCCCTCCACTTGGTGCTGAAGTATAGGGTTGAGATTTCTCCTCAATTGTATGCGGAGCGTGATCAGTCGCTATCAGATCGATATGTCCATCCAGTACAGCTTTTAAAATCTGATCGCGATCATTGGCAGTTTTTACCGCTGGGTTCCATTTGATAAAATTACCTTTTGAGGCATAATCCTGATCCGAAAACCAAAGGTGATGAATACAGGCTTCAGCCGTTATTTTTTTATCCTTTAGCGGAATATCATTATTAAATAATGCAATTTCTTTGGCGGTTGAAATATGAAGGATATGCAAGCGTGTATTGTGCTTTTTTGCCAGTTCGACAGCTTTCGACGAAGACAAATAACAAGCTTCCTCAGAACGAATCAATGGATGCATCTCAATTTTTAATCCATCCTCACCATATTTTTCCTTAAATAGGGCCAAATTCGCCTTTATCGTTGCCTCATCTTCACAGTGCGTAGCCACCAAGGTCGGAGCATTCGCAAAAATACCTTCCAACGCTTTTTCATTATCAACCAGCATATTGCCAGTAGAGGAGCCCATAAAAACTTTTATACCACAGACATTTCTTGGATTCGTTTTAAGTACCTCCTCAAGATTATCATTAGCTGCCCCCATAAAGAATGAATAATTGGCCAGCGCATTTTTTGCTGCAATATCATATTTATCTTGAAGCAATTGTTGGGTCAACGTATTAGGAACAGTGTTAGGCATTTCCATAAAGGAGGTTGTCCCACCGGCAACTGCGGCACGGCTCTCATGCCATATATCCGCTTTATAAGTTAAACCGGGTTCTCTAAAGTGAACCTGGTCATCAATAAGTCCAGGTAGCAAGTGTAGCCCCTCAGCATTTATTTCCTGATCAGCAGGATGATTAATTTCCTGAGCAATCATTTCGATTCGACCATTGCTGATATATACGTCAGCAACCTCAACTTTACCTTCATTGACAAGTTGCGCAGATTTTATAAGAATAGATGACATGTTGAAATTTTTACTTTGCTTTAGGTCAAAAGTAAAGATTTGTTGTGGTGATATCAAGTTATCTCGATAAAGAGTTGCCTATATGGAGGACAAATTTCTCCTTAAATTCTCTCCTTCCTCCTATGTCAAATTTGAAATATCCTACTCGTATTTGTCGAGATTTGGCGCAAGACGAATCGCATTAAATCTAAACTCCGGAAAGTTAATCGCAAAAAAAAAGAGGCCCTAGCCTCTCTTTTTATTCTTTATCGAATTTGTATCCTACTCCTTTTACGGTGGTTACATAATCATCACCTATCTTTTCGCGCAACTTGCGAATGTGAACATCAATTGTTCGATTGGTTACAACAACAGAATCTTCCCAAATGCTCTTTAAGATCTGCTCACGCGTAAACACCTTGTTTGGTTTTGAAGCCAATAGATACAATAACTCAAACTCTTTCTTTGCAAGAACAATCTTTTGTTCCCCTTTGTAAACTAAGAAAGAATCTCGATCAATGACCAAATCGGCAATTTCAATCTTATCTTGAACAGTGGCATCTGACTCTTCAGAAGTATTTCTTCTTAAAATAGCGTTTATACGACTCATTAAAGCACGCGGCTTAATTGGCTTTGCTATATAGTCGTCTGCACCGACATGAAATCCTGCGATCTCCGAATACTCTTCACTTCTTGCAGTCAAAAATACCATGAATGTACTTTTGAATTCAGGCATTGCGCGCATGATGCGACAAGCTTCAATTCCGTCCATCTTTGGCATCATCACATCCAAAATGATAAGGTCCGGATTTACTTGTTTAGCAACGTTGATTGCCTCTTCTCCATTTTGCGCTGTAGAGACCTGATAACCTTCACGATTTAAGTTGAATGCAATTAAATCCAAGATATCTTTTTCGTCATCAACAATTAAAATCTTTTGTTTCGAAGAACTCATTTGTCTTATTTTTTTTGCTAAATTATAAACAAAATGATAACAATCAGTTAATCTAATGTTACCAAATTATTAAGTAATATAATATTTAACAATAACACATTGATTACTTAATTGTTTTCTTCAAAAATGCCTCCAGTTCCTCTCCACGCAAGTTCTTTGCTATAATAATGCCGTTCGGATCGAGAATGTATGAGGTAGGCAAGGCTTTAACACGGTAATCAATGACAACCGGTGAGCTCCAAGCCTTCAAATCTGACACATGTGTCCAAGTTAACTTGTCATCTTCGATAGCACGCATCCAGGAACCAGGATTATCATCAAATGAAACGGAGAGTATATCAAAGCCTTTACCATGATAGGTATTGTACAACCTAACGAGATTAGGGTTTTCCTGGCGACAGGGCATACACCATGAAGCCCAAAAATCCACCAAAGTATATTTCCCTTTAAAACTCGATAATTTAACTTCTTTGTTTGAAGGTGTAAAAGAAGTCAACTCAGGAGCAGGTTGCCCAATTGCCATTTTTTTCAGTTTTTGGGTCTCCTCTTTAAACTGTGTTACATATCTGTTCTCCGTAAATTCATTTTTTATTTTATCTGCATAGGTAATGATTTCATTTTCGGCTACTTCAGGATCTAAGGTAGAGATTGCATAAAAACCTGCAAGATCATTGTGCTTATTCGAGAAATCGACTGCTTTTTTTGTATATGCACGCAATTCTTCTGCAAACTTTGATTTATATTCAGCACGAATCTTTTCGATCTCAGCTGCTGTGGAATTGGCCGTTAGCTTTGAAAACACCGTCTGCAATGAGTCCTGTAGATAATCGCGATAATTTCGCTCTTTGGCAAAAGGCTGTATAGTCTTTGACAATTCAGAACCATCAACCTGGTAATCATTTACATCTTTATGCAAATCTGTCTTAAATGTAATTGTCTCCCCCCGAGAAGCAATTAAATCGTACCGATTTTTACCGACACGCAAGGACAACAATCTGGATTGGCTAGCAGGTCGTACAAACTGAAATTTGTTATTATCGCCAAAAAACATAGAATCCAGCTTGGTATCACCTTCATACAATGAAATAACTTTGATATTGCCAGGATTTTCGACATTTCCAGCGATGGTAAACTGTTCTTTATTTTGGCAACCCATCATCAAACCAACGATCCCTACTACTGCTAAAAAAACTGCCTTTTTCATCCGTTTATTTTTATTTGTTAAGTACCTATTCCCAATTACGCAAATGGCTTTGCTCTGTTTGATTCACGCTACATGTCGCAGCTTAAAGAATCGTGAAAACGATCAGATTTATTCGGATCTTCCAAGGAAGAAGTCGAATAAATCTGATGGTTTCGTATTGTATATTTAGGAAATAAAATCATCTATTTACATCCTAGTTCAGCTAAGTAGCCTGTTCAACTACCCCTAAAATTTATTTCAAGAAATCTATTGCTCGCTCAATTGCACCTTTTAATCCGGCTGGGTTCTTACCTCCAGCTGTTGCGAAGAACGGCTGACCACCGCCGCCACCTTGGATATCCTTAGCCAAATCACGCACAATATTACTTGCGTTCAACCCTTTTTCTTTGGCCAATTCGTCTGATATGACAACGGTCAAACTTGGCTTACCATCAAATTCAGCACCGATCACCAGGAACAAGTTATTAACAGCCCCCTTTACCGCATAAGCCAAGGTTTTCACCGCCTCTGCACTCGGTAGATCGACGATTGTGGACAAGAAATTAATCTCGCCGACCTGCTGGATCTTTGCTTCCAGATCTGACTTTAACGCTAAGGATTTTTCTGTAATACTTTTCTCTACCTCTTTTTTCAAAGCACCATTCTCATCGATGATTTTACCCAGTGCAGAAACAAAATCTTTCGGATTATTCATGAGCTCTTTCAGGTGGTGAACCAATTCGAAATGCTCGCGGATAACAGCTGCAGAGCGAGTTCCAGTGATCGCTTCTATACGACGTACACCAGCTGCTACAGCAGATTCAGAAACAATTTTGAAAAAACCTATTTGCCCCGTTGCTTTAACATGTGTACCACCGCACAATTCTTTAGAATATTGATCTTCGAAGGTGATTACACGAACAAAATCGCCATACTTCTCACCAAATAGTGCTGTTACGCCCGAATCCAATGCTTGTTGATAAGGTACATTTCGTTCCTCCTTCAATGGAATATTTTCACGAATTTTGGCATTGACAATATCTTCCACCTGTTTGACCTCTTCTTCAGTCATTTTTGCAAAATGAGAGATATCAAAGCGCAAAATATCTGCGTTGACCAATGATCCCTTTTGATTCACGTGACTTCCCAACACCTGCTTCAGGGCAGCATGCAGCAAATGTGTTGCGGAGTGATTGTTTTCAGTATCGATTCTTTTGGTTTTATCGACCTGCGCAACAAATGTTCCTTTCAATTCCAGCGGCAATTTGTTTGTAAAATGTACAAATAGACCGTTTTCCTTTTTCGTATCTGTGATATAAATCTTTTCTCCAGTTTCTTCGGAAACCAATTCTCCAGAGTCGCCTACTTGGCCACCACCTTCGGCATAAAAAGGACTAACAGAAAGCACCAATTGGAATTGCTCTTTATTTTTCGCAACAACTTTACGGTATTTAATAACTTCAGTAACGGCAGTTAACGTATCATAGCCTACAAATTCAAATCCATCATCATCATTTACCACAACCCAATCACCCGTATCTATAGCAGTGGCAGCACGAGAACGATCTTTCTGAATTTGAAGTGCCTGGTTGAAACCTTCCATATCAACTGTTAAACCTTTTTCGCGCGCTAGCAATTCCGTCAAATCGATCGGGAATCCATAAGTATCGTATAATTCAAAAGCAAAATCCCCATTAATTACGGTGTGGTCCTCCACATAATTTTCAAAACGTTGGACGCCCGTAGACAACGTTCTTAAGAATGAAACCTCTTCTTCCAAGATTACTTTCTGTACAAAATCCTGCTGCTGGATCAATTCGTCAAATACTCCGGCGAACTGAGCTGCCAATACAGGTACAAGTTCATTGATAAAAGGAGTCTTAAAGCCTAAAAATGTATACGCATAACGTACTGCACGACGTAAAATACGACGGATCACGTAGCCAGCTTTATTGTTGGATGGCAGTTGACCATCGGAAATTGCAAAACTAACCGCACGAATATGATCAGACACTACCCGCATGGCAATATCAGACTTTTCATCTATACCGTATTTTATACCTGACTTCTCAGCAATAAAATCAATGGTAGGCGTAAATACATCTGTATCATAATTGGAGGTCTTCCCCTGTATACATCGCACCAAACGCTCAAAGCCCATTCCCGTATCCACATGTTTAGCTGGTAACGACTGAAGTGAACCATCTTTCAACCGATTAAATTGCATGAAGACAAGGTTCCAGATCTCAATTACTTGAGGGTGGTCTGCGTTGACCAAACTCTGCCCTGAAGTCTGTACGCGCTCTTCCGGACTACGCATATCGAAATGGATTTCGGAACAAGGTCCACAAGGCCCTGTCTCGCCCATTTCCCAGAAATTATCTTTTTTGTTACCAAGGAGAATTCTATCTTCACCAATCCATTCTTTCCAGAAATCGAAAGCTTCCATATCACGTTCTAAGCCTTCTTTTGCATCCCCCTCAAAAATAGTTACATATAAACGATCTTTGTCTAATTTATATACTTCTGTCAACAGCTCCCAAGCCCAAGCAATAGCTTCTTTCTTAAAGTAATCACCAAAGCTCCAATTTCCCAACATCTCAAACAACGTATGGTGGTAGGTATCGATCCCTACTTCTTCCAAATCATTGTGCTTTCCGGAAACACGCAAACAACGTTGCGTATCGGCAACACGCGGGAATTTGATGGGTGCTTCACCAAGAAACAAATCTTTGAATTGATTCATCCCCGCATTGGTAAACATTAATGTCGGGTCATTTTTTACCACTACTGGTGCTGAAGGTACTATCTGATGCCCTTTACTTTTAAAAAAGTCCAGAAAGGCTTGACGAATTTCTCTACTTGTCATTTAATTATCTAAAAATATGTGCAAACTTACTCAAAATTGGTAGGTTATGCAATGTAGAATTCCATATATTGACCTTGAAACGACTGTTTTCTCTAAACGACCAAAACTTCAATATTGACTTTTCAAACAAAAAAATCAGGAGATAACATACAGACAATTAGGGTACACTTATTTTAGATATGACAGAAATCACAAACTGATATTAAATACAACATTTTAAAACTGTTATTCGTTATTCATATTTGTCTAAAGCGCGTCAAATTCAATACGTAAAACAACAAAAACTATTTGACTTAAGGTCATTCACAATTACATTTGTTTTATTACATTTGATAGTAAAATAGGGAATCCAGTACACTTTCACGCACATTCCCTAAATGCAAAATAAATAAGATTAGATTTTGTAGATTAAATTCCTTCTAATGAAAAAAAACATTCTACTACCGGTAGATTTTTCGGCTCATTCTAATAATGCTGTAAATTACGCAGTGGACCTTGCCCTCGAAAAGGGGTATTCTATCCATCTTTACCACAATTATACTTCGGCTTCTGCTGTATTTGAGGAAGAAAATAGCCGTAACGAGGCAACTTCCCAAACATTCAAAGCTGATATCCTTATTAAAAATCTGGCAGAATCAATAAAATTAAAGCATCCTACGCTTGAAATAACCACCCAATGTGAGCGCGGTATGATTACTGAAACACTACCGGAGCTCGCCACTCCTAGTCGATTCGATTTTGTCATCATGGGGACTAAAGGCATCACCAATGACGACAGCCAACTTATTGGCAGCACGACCTATGTCATTAGCAAAAAAGCCAAAATACCTGTCTTGGCCATCCCAACTGAAGCGTCCTTTACACCTATTGACAAAGTTGGCTTACTGTCTAATTTTAAAGAAGAAGAGGTACAGACCGTGCAGGATTTTGTCAACATTATCGGCAAAGACTTTGAACTAAAACTTATGCATGTTCACTACGATCATTCATCAGAAAACAGAATCGAAGACAAGCTTGAAGTATGGAAATATAAGATCAAAAAATATATTGGTGTGACCAATATTGCTATAGAAGTGGATTCAATACAAGGCGACATTGAGGACTTAGATACGGTTCCGGAAGTGATTAATGAGATGATCCATGAGGAAAAGATCAAAATATTACTGGTGACACGATCGAGGAAATCGTTCTTTGAACGTGTTTTTACGCGTTCCGTTGCAAAAGCATTATTTAGTCATCCCTTAGTTCCAATATTTTTTACTAAAGCATAACCTTATAGCCATGTCTAAACTATTAATACCAGTAGATTATTCCGAAAACGCACGAGTTGCCGCATTTTATGCAGCTCAAATCGCGACGACAACAAATGATGAGATTACACTCTTTCATTCGTTCACTTCGCATATCAACAAATTTGCAAATGCGAAGCATTTAGTAGACCCCACCGAGGGAGAAGCTCGCCATCAGATGGAAAAACTTGTAGCCGAACTTCTACAGGAATATCCTTCGCTTAAAATTTCTACCTTATTTGCCAACGGTATTTTGGCTGAAACACTGGATAAACAAGAGATAAAAGAGGTCTATCAAACGGTGATTATGGGTACAAAAGGAGTGACCGGACTTGAATCTGTATTGATTGGAAGCAATACATATGATGTCATTAAAGAGTCGAAGATCCCTGTTCTAGCCATCCCGAAAAACGTGACAAAATTCAAAAATGACAACATCGCTCTATTGACAAATTTCAAACCCGGTGAACTTGAAGTGCTTAAACAAGCGATACCATTGTATGGAAAAAATTTCCATTTACAGCTTATCCACATCAACAAAAACAACCTAGATATCAATATATTAGGAGAAAAACTTAAAAATTGGATTGAACAGATCATTGCTGAAACTGGTATCGAGGATATTTCCTATATCATCAAGTCGCCAAGTTATTTTGCAGGTTCACGAGAGAATATTGCTAACGGTATCCATACCATTATCCGGGATGAAGATATCGATGTTATTTTGATCACAAAAAGCAGAAAAACTTTTTTCCAAAACATTTTTACAGAAAATATTGTTAAGCATCTGGCTTTTGAAATTGAGGTGCCAAACTTTTTTGGGCGTGTAGAGTAACCAAATAATTTTTGGCAAATTTATTGCAAGAGTGTTCAGTGAGTTAATTTAACAACAGTATTATAGTAGATAATTTTACAAACACGCATTATGAAAATTAGCCTTAAAAAATCAGGATTACTTGTTGCGGCAGGAATTTTATCCACCGCATCCTTTGCGCAAAGCACAAAAGAAGCATCAATCGAAGGCACAACTCCATTAGGTTCGGCAACACAATATAGAACCTGGTCTATCGGTGTAGGAGCCGGTGTAACAAGCTTGCAGAATATCGCCAAGTTTAACAATGGTGGTTATGACAAACTAGACTGGAATTTAGGATATAGTGCTTATATCAAGAAACAAATCTCGCCATCATTCGGATTAAAAGCAACTTATTTTGGCGGAAAGTCAGCTGGTTATGATAACAGCGACAAGCAAACTGGATTCGAAACCAAAACTCCTTGGTCAGTTGCCTTATCTGGTGAGTTTTTAGCAGCCAACACGAATTGGAGATTTTTCAACAGTTTTATTAAACCTTATGCATCGATTGGTGTTGGGGTAATGAATGCTGAAACTGCTGCAATCGCTGGTGGTAACAAAGGTGAATATGGAGATTCTTATTCTAAGATCTATGTTCCCGCAGATTTTGGTTTGAAATTCGCTGTTGCCAAAGGTATTAACTTTGAATTGGGATACCAATTGAATTGGGCAAACCAAAGATTTGACAACAGAACAGTTGATCAACAATATAAAAATGACTTATTTACTTACGCACATGCCGGCTTAGAATTCGCATTGGGCAGCAGCAGCAAACCTGCATTGAATAATTCAAATCCTGTCGCAACCCTTGTGAATGACTATACAGTAAAATACGATGATCTAAAAGCTCAAAATGATGCATTGAATGCTAAAAACCAAGCTTTGCAAGGTCAATTGGACGGTCTAAACAATGATCTAAAAGATGACGACGGTGACGGTGTTGCCAACAAATATGATAAATGTCCGGGCACACCTTCAGGTGTTCAGGTTGACGGATCAGGTTGTCCAATTGTTGTGAAAAACGAAACCAAAGTTGTTGAAAAAGTAGTCGTTACCGAAGCCGATCGAAAAGTTGTTGCTGAAGCGATCAAAAACTTAGAATTCGATTTAGGTAAAGCAACGATTCGCTCCACTTCGTATGCAACATTGAATAAAGTTGCTGCATTATTGATCGAGAAGAATTTTAGTTTAAATCTCGCAGGTCACACCGACAATACAGGTTCACGTGAATTAAATATGCGTTTATCTAAAGAGCGTGCAGAGTCTGTAAAAGCATATTTAGTATCTCAGGGTGCTAACGCGTCGCGCATCGAAGCAACTGGATATGGTCCAGACCAACCGATTGCATCCAATAAAAACGCAGCGGGTCGTCAACAGAATCGCCGTGTTGAATTTACACTTTATTAATAACTAACAAATTACACTAATAAAAAGGTGTTTTTAACAGAAACACCTTTTTATTTACCAAATATCATATTTCAACTACAAACCTATAGTGAATTTAATTTTTAACTTATTACTTTTACATCAGTTTATACAAACACAAATTATATGAAACTAAAATTACAATTAGTACTTGCTCTAGCATCAGCGGGCTTATTTACCAATAATGCAATTGCCCAAAATGCGAAGGGATCATCCATTGAAGGAACAACACCATTTGGTCCGGTTACGCAATACAGAACATGGTCTATTGGTATCGGTGCAGGGGTGACTAACCAAACCAATATTGCTGGTTTTAACCGTGCAGATTATGAGGATTTGGCATGGAACCTGGGTTACAGTGCTTATATCAAGAAACAAATATCTCCTTCTTTTGGCATTAAAGCAAGCTACTTTGGCGGTAAAACAGGTGGCGCATTTAAAGATGGAACGCAATCTTTTGAAGCTAAAACACCTTGGTCCGCTGCATTATCTGGAGAGTTCCAAGCAGCAAATACCAATTGGAGATTCTTTAACAGTTTCATCAAACCTTATGCATCAATAGGTGTTGGTGTGATGAACAGCAAAACTACGTTGACGACAGGAACAACTTCCCAAGAATCGGATGGCATTTCCAAAATTTACGTACCATTGGACATGGGACTTAAATTTGCTGTTGCCAAAGGGATCAACTTCGAGTTGGGTTATCAGTTAAATTGGGTTAACCAAAACTTTGACGGTATTCAAGGTGGTCAATATAAGAATGACTTGTTTACTTACATCCATGGTGGTTTAGAATTTGCATTGGGTAATGGTAGCAAACCGGCTTTGAACAATTCAAATCCAGTAGCGACCTTAGTTAACGACTACACATTGAAATATGATGATCTTAAAGCACAAAATGATGCTTTAAATGCTAAAAACCAAGCACTACAAAATCAATTGGATGGCCTAAACAATGACCTGAAAGATGATGATGGTGATGGTGTAGCTAACAAATATGACAAATGCCCAGGCACACCTTCAGGTGTTCAGGTAGACGGTGCAGGATGTCCAATTGTTGTTAAAAACGAAACAAGAGTGGTTGAGAAGGTTGTTGTAACAGAGGCTGACCGAAAAGTTGTTGCTGACGCAATCAAAAACCTGGAATTCGATTTAGGAAAAGCAACCATACGTCCTACGTCATACGCGACATTAAATAAAGTAGCCGAACTGTTAATCGAGAAAAATTTTAGCTTAAAACTAGCTGGTCACACCGATAATACAGGTTCCCGTGAATTGAACATGCGTTTATCAAAAGAACGCGCTGAATCGGTAAAAGCTTATTTAGTATCTCAAGGTGCTAATGCATCACGTATTGAAGCGACAGGTTATGGCCCTGACCAACCGATCGCATCAAACAAAACCGCTGATGGTCGTCAACAAAACCGTCGCGTAGAGTTCACGCTTTATTAATCGATATTCTTTGATTTATACAAGCCAAAGGCATCACGTGAAGTGATGCCTTTTTTATTACTCCTTTTCTTATCGAAATCTTATTCTTTGATAAGGTAAACGTAAAAAGATCCCCCTATTTAAAGTAAATAAACATTTGAGCAACAAAAAGATAACTTCCAAACAAACAGCATAACACGTATTTTTAATAAAGCAAAATTTAAAAAATGCGTAGACCCCATGCTCTTGTGTTGGCTTTCTTTTCGTTGATCTTTTCCTCTTGTGAAAAGGATCCACCACTTCACGAACCCGGCTCAAATGAAACCATCAACCAGTGGACATTAGACCAAATGAAACGCTACTACTACTGGAATTATAAAATTGGATCAACCCAAGATTACCAACAAAGTCCAGATTTATTTTTCAAACATATCCTATACCCCGAAGATCATTTTTCCACTATCTTACAAACCCTAAATAGTGATACCTATGGAAATACGCTAACAAATACTTTTGGGTTCGATATGGTACAACTCCAAACAACAGGTAAAACCATCCAACTGATCACCCAGATTGTTCCCTTCAGCGAAGGAGATTTAATAGGACTCAAAAGGGGAGACAGCATAAGCCACATCAACAACGAGCCTATCGACCAGAGCAACCTGAAATCGCTACTAAGCAAATCCTTGATTTTACCGGCAATGCATTTGACGCGAAACGATGGCAAAATCTTTCATCTGCCTTCTTCCTATATTTCCCAGCCTGTCCTCTATACCGCTAAACTCATCTCCTCCTCCCCCACGGTAGGCTATATATTTTTAAGTCAATTTGACTTTAGTGGGGCATATTCATTATTGGAAGCGGTCCAAAATTTCAAGTCCCAACAGGTACAAGAACTTATTGTCGATTTACGTTATAACCCCGGTGGACAGGTTGCTTTCGCCTCATTTTGCGCACTCTTATTGGCAGACATCAAGGAAAACGACATTTTTGCCAAATACCAAGGCAACAAAAATATCAAAAATAGAGAAGACAGCTTCGCAGCAGCACTGCAAGGTCAGCCCGATGGCTATTCATTTTCAGCAAAAGATGTTCTAAAACAAGGTTTACATTTAAAAAGAATTTTTATACTCACAGGGCCAAACACGGCATCTGCGTCCGAAATGTTAATTAATGGATTACATCCCTATGTACAGGTTGTACAGGTTGGCGATAAAACCTATGGAAAAGATATGGCATCGACCACACTATCTACACCTGAGGAAATTCATGGCACTGAACGTGCTTGGCATTTGATTCCCATGATCTATAAAATATACAATAAAATGGGACAAGGAGATTATAGCAACGGAATTACTCCTTCTATCAAGATCGACGAATTTGCCTTTTTACCTTTACCCCCAATAGGTGACACCAGAGATCCATTGATCCGGGAAGTGTTACGAACAATTCGTGATAAAAACACCAGAGTCAAGGGCACTATCAATACAACAGAAAAGACGAACATTTTATCCCCCAAATATAGAGGAAGTACTTATCAGGTAATACCTATCGAAGTGAGTACAGAGGATAAGACCGAAAAATAATTTTATCAGTGTGCACAAGAATTTAATGAGGTGATGATCATACGTAGATCGGCTCCAGTCTGTCCATTTTTGGCTAATTTGCGAAGAGAAGGAGACAAGATTTTCGAACGAATGGTTCGCTCCTTCGATTCATAGTCCTGTACGATGTCTTCCAGCTGCTGCAACTGTTCCAAATATTGCCGATAAAGTTCATTCAGCTCCGCCATTTCATTCCTTAAGGATAGCAGCGCAGCCGCATCAACGGACTGATCTACATCTCCCTGAATTTTCAGGGAGATAGCAAATAAATTACGATGTTTTATAGCATTGATGCCTTTCATAATGACTATTTTTTTGAATTAATGGTTTACCATTGATGTAAGTGTTGACGGGTATCTGTGTTTGTTTTGTAATGAGTTTTATTTCTGTAGCCAGATATTATCCAAACCATAGCCTATCCCTCCAATTTCTGAGAATGCATCAACATCAAAATATGCATCGGATTCTTTTTGAGGGAGATATACAATACCGATATCTACCGAAAAATTAAAAAACAAAAAGACTTTTTGTCCATCTATAAGGATCGGTTTTAAATCCTTATCTAATACTTGCGCCTTTGGCACAAAAGTAGCGTCAATCGGTATTTTGATAAATTCTTCGGGAATTTTATCTGATATCAAGTCGGTAATCAGGATTGGATTTTCGTCATACTTGACCATATCCATTCCCCAACTTTCATCATAGACAGGCTTACCTTGATAAACCGCCAATCGAATTGGCTCACCATTAGGTGAAATTGTTTTATTATAATTTAAGATCTTTACTTGCCTCACACCCGGAATCGATTCAACATCATCTCCCAAGGGATTTGGCCCAACAACGAGTGACGGATCAATGGGACTTTTACTATGTACACCAAAGGTATTTAATCCTGATTTGAGCGGAAGCCGTTGCTCTAGGACGACCTGATCATTACTATTATATGCAACGACCGATGAAGAATCGGCATCTTTATTTCGTATAAAAATAAAATTAGCATCGTTTGGATTAGCAACTTTTCCATCTATCGTTACTCTTTTTACATCCACCGACGCAGTGCTATAGGATCTAAAAGCAATCCGGGCCAATTCTTCAGTTTCTACAATAGGTTCACCTTTTTGACAGGAAGACAATAGGGATCCAATCCAAAGGGCTATAAAACAGAGAAATAAATTTTTAATCATCTATAAAGGATAAAGAAGTGAGCCATTGCATGGCTCACTCAATTAAATAATCAATATTAATAAGTTTTTGGAGCAAATTGAGTCCAGTTTGCAGTCCAAGGAGCAGTTGTCGGATGGAATGCACCTTTATAAGTTGTACTTCCATCACCATATGCAGGTGAAGTTGACAATGGTCTTAAAAAAGCAGGATTAAATGTAGATGTTGTTGGATAAAAAATATTAACACCACCTGCTAGCTTTAAATAAGCAGCAGCATCCGTTGAAACATTTGTTTGATTTCCAGCTGGTGTTGCACCACTGAATGCTGCTGTATACGCATGTACAACATTACCTGTAAAAGTACCTGTTGCACCATCCTGAAATGCAGCACCTGTGGCATAACCTGCGATAATCGAATTTTGAATATCATACTGTGAAGCTCTTCTCCAACGGTTACCAAATTTCAGCTTAGTCGTAGCTACACTAGCATCTTTAATACCCAAGAATGTGAAATTTTTCAATACCGGACGAGTCTTAGGTGTCGCTGCATATGGTGCTGTACCTTCGTTATCCGACTCCAAACCGTTTGAATCCGAGCTACCGCTTGATGTGCTATTTGTTGAATTAGGATCCTTTAATGATAAGGCATATTGAATTGTTCCAGTGTATCCATGATCGAAATCAAAGTCATCATCGTCATTCGATAATGCAACCAAGTACTTCGCATTTACAGTACCTCCGAAGAATTCGAAGCCATCATCTTTACCCCAGGATACTTGAATGTTTTCTAGGGTAGTTCCGCTACCAACACCACCTAGCGTTAATCCATTGATTTCATTGTTATCGTTCAAGTTGTAACCGGCAAATTCAATACGCACATATTTCAATGAACCTGAATTGTCTGCTGGACTAGAACCACCATAAGATACATCTGTTCCTATTGGTTGCGGTAATCCTTCGATTTTTGTTGTCGCAGGCTGGTTTGTTGTTGCTGATCCCAATATGATCAATCCACCGAAATCGCCAGGATTGCGGGATCCAGATGCATTCGGAGAAGTAAACACGATAGGCGATGCAGCAGTACCATTAGCGATCAATTTCGCTGTTTTTGGAACAACTAATACTCCCTTAATATCGTGTGTTTTTCCAGAGACATTATCAGTGTAGGCTTTAGTATTACCAGAAGTAATGTAAGTACCCGCTTGAATTGTCAATGTCGCACCCGGTTTTACGAAAGCAACTCCATCAATTTTCCATACGGTATCTGCAGAAAGCGTAGTTTTAGTAATAATACCGGCAGCATCTGTTGGGATCGTTGCCTGAGGTTTGTTTGGCAAACCAGCATTCAAATCTGAATTAGGTCCTACGTTGTCTTTGTTACAAGAAGCTAATGCGATTGCGCATACGCTTGCTACTGTTAAGATTTTTTTCATTTTGTGTTAAATAATTACTAGCTTTGCCATCACAAGATCATTTTTTAGACTATGCATCCCTATGGGATAGCATTTCATAAGGTTGCATAGTTGTTTTCAATCACCCGTTTTCTGTATTTTTCTATTTTACTTCCCTGTTGTGCGACTTGGACAAACCCGGAACTTATGTACATTATTGAGGAGTGATATGAAACTGCCTCGCGCAGATAGTTTTATCTTATTAAAAATTGTATGTCAATGAAAGATTAAATCTTCTCCCTTCTTTTTTTCGATAGGTTATAATATCCCCATCAGCTTTATTGTATCTATTGTCCCCTTTAAATTTTTTGATTGTATAAATTCCATTTTCATTTCCGACACTGTATCCCTCTGTATTCTGATAATAGCGAGTCCAATCATCTAATAGGTTCGCCATATTCAACTTAGCTTCTAATTTATTGTTGAGAAAACGTTTATATATCTGCAGGTCCAGTTGCTTAGGCGCTAATTCATATTCCACTCTATTGGGATCAATGGAAGTAATATTCGTTCTGTATCCTCTATGGTTATAACTAACCGTCGTTCCGAATGAATTTCCCCAATAGCCAATTCCCAAATTCAACAACCATGGTGATTGACCGATCAAAGGACGATCCTGACCGGGAGAACGATCTTTAATCCGCTCAGGCAACTCCTTTCCGTCAACAATCTTATACTTCCACGAACTCAATACATTTACTTTGGAGCTTAAAAGCGTTGCATTCGCTGAGATAAAAAAATTTGTTAACCAATCTTTATCACCTATAAAACTTAAATTTTTACGAATTTCAAATTCTAACCCATTATTTTTAGCAGATTCCATATTATTAAAGACATAATAGGCCCCACCCGTAAATGATTCATCTTCGACCAGTTCAATGGGTTTATCCAGATATTTATAAAATCCCGTTAATGATATAATTTCTCCCGGACTTGGGTACCATTCCAACCGCAGATCTACATTATCAATAAAGGTCGATTCCACATTATCCCCTGAAATAATCGCATCCAGTTCAAAGTCATAAAATCCAAAAAAACCTGTTTCTCGAAAATCTGGACGGATTGCAGTTTTTGAATAGCTACCTCGAACATTAAAGGTATTAGTAACACTATAAGTGGCATTAATGGATGGTAAAAATTTCCAATTATTTTCACGCACAAGCAATTTATATGCTATAAATTTATTTTTGTCATCATTCGGATCACCATTCTGTTTTCTAAACATTTCGTCCTGACGATTTTTTAGGTTATAATATTCAGCACGAACACCATACACCAAGCGCAATTTATTCCATAATTTCTGATCCAACATAAAATATCCTGCGTGCGATTGCATACTTCCGTCATATACATTTCCGCCAATAAGCTCGGGATAATAATAAGCCTGACCAATGCCGTTGCCAATATTTTCCGACGAAAACAACACATCATAAGGCGCTTCGATAGCAGGTGCTGCGGTTGACGGATCATTAGGCATATAGGAACGCGTAAAGGGCAACAAACGAAATATGGATAAATCTCGCTTCTTAGACCAGCCCTGATAACCAACTTTAACCAAAGTACTGACAGATCGTCCTTCTCCAAAAATGCGGGAAAATGCCATTGCCCAATTATAATCATCCTCATTGATCTGTGTCCACATACGGGAATCTTTTCCCAGCACAGATGAATTTGACCATCCTGAAAGATTTAACAAATTTGGAGTCTGAAATAGATGTTGATCATCGAATACAGTAGTCAATCTATATCTCAATTTCCGCTCATCTAAAATCTGTTGTTTGATTTTATTATAGGCAAACATGCCTTCCGCTTTAATTTTCCAAGGCAATTTATATTCGCCGCTTAATTGATGCTGTTGTAAAGACATTGCTTCAGGCAGCTGATACTGATTTTTTGTTGGAGCATTACTTAGGTCTGCAAAGGCCGCTCGAATATTTTCATTATAGGAGTTGTTATAAGTACGGGCATATATATTTTTGAATGCGAGCTTAAAATCCTGCCCTTGTAACCCAAAATTCGCAACTAACCCACTACTACTATTAAAACGATAAGAAGTACCCGCTCCATTTAAACCGACTCCTGTACTGTCAATATAGTGTGCTCCATTAATAGCGGATCCTCTCACATTATTGAAGGCTACAATATTTTGTTCATTTCGAATATTCGCAGAAGCAGAGAAACCAAACAATAATCCATTTGAAAGATTATATCGTCGCCCCAATGCAAACCGAAAATTTTGGTTGGGATTGGCTTTATAACGATATAGTTTCATAGCGTCTGCATTGACCTGTTTAGATTGGGATATTGCATCAATGTCATTATACTTGACATCTGAACCCGGCATTAAAAATTCTTCATTTAACTTTGGATCGTCCAGTACATACCCAGGGGGGGCATCCAGACGTCGGGCTTCACCATTCCAATACCAAGGCAATATCCCCTCAGGTTGTTTTGAAGAAGAATGATTAAAACCAAAAAATTCCGATGCTTTCCGCTCCCCCAGCCGATAAAAGTCTTTGCCAGTTGTGCGGGAATTACCACCTATCCCATATTGTATTGTCGTAAAATTCTTCTCCGGAATATCCAATGTATTTACCGAAACCTGTCCGCCAGAAAATTCAGCGGATACATCCGGTGTTGCCGTTTTATTGACCACCACCGAGCTCACCATTTCTGTCGGTATAATATCAAAGGAAAAATCCCGTCTATTCTGCGAAGTACTCGGAATCACCACACCGTCCAACATGGCCTGATTGTAGCGGTCGGACATCCCCCGCACAATGACGTTCCGGTTATTAACAGTGGTCAATCCGGTAACACGTTTTAAAACCTGCCCCATATCATTGTCCGGTGTACGTGCGATCTGTTCGGCGGATATTCCGTCCGTCACCGACGCTGCGTTTTTTTGCGCCGCATAAAGACCGGCTACGGAAGCTTTTTTAAACGATACATTGACAACTGCCGTCTCTAGCGCATTTACCTGCGTCTTCATGGCAATGTTTAACCCTGTCCGTTGTCCGGACTGTATTTTGACCCCTTCAATACGTTGGGTCTGGTAAGAGAGGTAACTGACTTCCAATATGTAGGTTCCCGGTTCAGCATTCAAAAGATAGCTCCCATCGATACCGCTCTGTGTTGATTTATTGGTACCGATCAGTTTGATGCTGGCATTAGCCAAAGGCTGACCGCGATCATCAATAACTTTACCTGAAATATACCCATTCTGCTGTACCGGTTTTTCGACTAATGTAATATAGACACTGTTGTCTTGAGCCATTAGGTCAGTCTCCCTGAGCAGATAACGCATGACATCGCGGACACTACTACTTTTAAAAATTTTGGCATTTACCTTTTTCTTTGCCAGATTATATTTCGCTGCATCGAAAGCGATATGTATATTTTCGGATTCCAAACGCTCGAAAGCCGCCGGAATATTAGATTCACTAAAAGAAACTGTAATCTTTTTATTGAGTAACTGCCCGTATGCGCCCGAAGCTAAGAGCATTTCGGCCGACACGATCGAAAGAAATAGACCTACCAACGATGTCCTTATCATAAACTTAATATCGTTTTGCGTAACGTATTGCTTAAATTTCATAAATTTGTATGCGTATATAATATCTCTTAAGTTGTTGTATATGTTATTTATACCATCTCCAAATGGTACATGATGCAGAGTTGACGATGGCCGTCGTCAGCTCTCTTTTTTTATTCCCGAATTAGTAAATATGCACTATCCTGCCCTCCTTCCTTGATTTGTTGTGATGAATTGCTTTGATACTTTCCAGGGTTGCCGTCCAGGACAGCTGCTTTGATATCGGCATACTATACCGTTGTTGGGCAATCCGCTGATCGTCAGTTTTAATATCCACATCATAGATACTTTTGACCGCCAGTGCCAATTCTGCAAAACTGCTTTGCTTAAGATAAACTCTTCCCTCAATCCAGCTATTCCGTGTCGTCAGATCAAAAGTCTCCTGCTGGCTATTGTGGTTATTTTTGGTATAACGGATCTGTTCGCCGCGGGTCAGCACACCCAGCGGATTGCTATTGGCAGTAACCTGCACTTTACCTGTAAATACGGACACCGATATCTCATCCAATTCCGCATAGTTTTTCACGGTAAAGGAGGTCCCCAGCACCCTTGTCTGTATTTGTCGGGCATTCACCACAAAAGCTTTTGAGGAATCTTTCTTGATCTCAAAATAGGCCTCTCCAGCCATAAGCTCCACAACTCGATCACGCCTATTGTAAGAGACGGTATCCAATTTAATTTTGGAATATGCGTTCATTATAACGGTTGATCCGTCGGCCAAAAATATCCGCTTACGTTGTGAGGCCCCTGTTTCAAAAATCCGGTAACCGGGTTTTAAATTCGCTTCTCTTTGGGAGAAATTCAGATCATGCTGTTTTGTCCAAAATAAAACGCTAACACATAACAGTAGACTTGCTGCAACCGTTCCGCTCCAGTAGATTATGCTCCGACCCACTGATTTTTTAGACGCAGTACTTCCAATACGTTGCTGTATATTATTCCATAATCGAACCTCATCTACCTCTCCTTCAGAAAGTTCTTCCCGATCAAGCGTATCATACCAGCGATCAATCAGGGACCTCTCAGCCTTGTTCGCATTATTATGCTGGTATCTATAGATTAAGGATTCAAAAATTCTTCTTTTCACTTTTTATGCCTGCTGTTTATATACAAGTCCGCAAAAAAGCCTCAAAGTACTTCAAGAAATAGTTAATGTTGTATGAAAGAATTGTTAAAGGATCAAAGTTCAGAAAATAGGAATATGGCAAGGTGGGTAAGCTACTTAGCGAGCTCGTCTATAATAAAGACCAAAAGAAGGCTAAAACTACCGTTTTGAACATGTTGATAGCCCAAAATAGCTTTCCGTAATCGTTTGGATGCTTCCGTAAGATTATTTTTGACCGTTTGCTCAGACAGCCCCATACGCATGGCTATCTCTCGAATGGATAAATGTTCCCATTTCAATAAAAGCGCTTGCCGCATATTCTGTGGCATAATTTCCAGCTCTTCCTCCAACAACTTCTCAAGGGCTAAATACGTATTGAGATCCTCTGGATGCTGCTGCACATAGTCGAATATATGTTTACTCCAGTGCTCCAACAATCTGTCTTTGGCTTTATTGGAATTAAAGAAATCTATAATTTTATATTTGAGCATCCCTTTCAAATAGGCTGGAAGATTCATTTGGATGTCGATTGTATGCCGCCTTTCCCAAAATTGGACAAACAGCTCCTGTAGAATATCCTCCACATCCTGTCGGTCTAGGATCCGACGGGCAGCGTGCTGATAAAGATCTTTCCAGCAATAGCGATACAATTCCTCATAAGCAGAAGTATCGTTAAACTCTTTAATAGCTTGTAGCCAACGCTGATGTACAACTGGTCCTTGATTCATGCTAATACCAAAATTAAGGTTGAGATATTAAGTTTCTATTAATAAATGAATAAAGAAACTGTAGGTATATAAAATAGTTTCACATTCGAAATAATACTTTTCAAAGTGAGCTAAATCTATATAACAGCGCTCAATTTATTATCACCTGGTATAAAAGAATCAGATTCCCTTAAAAATCAATTATTTAAATTATTTGTTTATTCCAATATTATTCTTACCTTTGCAACGCCTTAGGCAATAGTGCCTATTGTATAAAATATTTCATGAACCCATTTTTAGAACTGGGAATCCGTGAGGAAGTTGTTAATGCCATCTCAGAATTAGGTTTCGAAAAACCTTCTGAAATTCAGGAAAAAGCCATTCCTGTTTTATTGACTGGTAACGACGATTTTGTCGGATTAGCCCAAACTGGCACAGGAAAGACCGCGGCATTTGGTCTTCCATTATTAGAGCAATTAGACTTTTCTCAAAAACACCCACAGGCATTAATTCTTTGCCCTACTCGGGAATTATGTTTACAAATCTCAAAAGATTTAGAAAAATTTGCTAAATACGTTGACAACGTACATGTTGTTGCTGTATATGGAGGTGCAAATATCTCAGACCAGCTACGTCAAATTAGACGTGGAGTGCAAATTGTAGTAGCGACCCCAGGTCGTATGTTGGATATCATCGGCAGAAATGCGATTGATTTTTCAAATGTAAAATATGTTGTATTGGATGAAGCGGATGAGATGCTCAATATGGGCTTCAAAGAAGACATCAACAACATTTTGTCAGAAACTCCTGACGAGAAAAAAACTTGGTTATTTTCGGCGACAATGCCTTCTGAGGTACGTCGTATCGCAAAGAATTATATGACCGATCCAGTTGAGCTTACTGTAGGTACAAAAAACACCGGTAATGCCAACATTGAACACCACTATTATTTGATCAAAGCAAAAGATAAATATGCTGCGTTCAAACGTATTGTGGATTCAAACCCTGATATCTTTGGTATCGTATTTTGTCGTACAAAAATCGAAACACAGGATATCGCTGAAGCGTTGATCAAAGATGGTTACAATGCAGATTCATTGCATGGTGACTTATCACAACAACAACGTGATAAAGTTATGAAACGTTACCGTGACCGTAGTTTACAATTGTTGATCGCAACAGACGTAGCTGCTCGTGGTATTGATGTAAGTGATGTAACTCACGTTATTAACTTCTCTTTACCTGATGAAACAGAAAACTATACACACCGTTCAGGCCGTACAGCCCGTGCAGGTAAAACTGGTATTTCACTTTCTTTGGTAAACGTAAAAGAACTAAGCAAAATCCGTCATCTTGAAAAGATCATCGGTAAGCCTTTTGAGAAAAAACAAGTACCTCAAGGTGCTGAAGTTTGCGAAAAACAATTATTTTCTATCGTTAAAAAGATTGAAAATGTTGAAGTAAACGACGAACAAATCAGCCCATTCTTGCCTGCAATTATGGAAAATTTGGAGTCACTTTCAAAAGAAGATATCATCAAAAGATTCGCTTCTCTTGAGTTCAACCGTTTCTTGGATTATTACAAAAATGCACCTGATTTAAATATCGAAGCGCGTGACGGTGGTCGTGAAGACCGCGGTGATAGACGTGATGGTCGTTCACGTGAAGGTTCAAAAGGCTACACGCGTTTATTTATGAATTTAGGTTCAGTAGATGAATTCTCTCGTGGAGATATGTTGGGCTTCATCTGTAACAATGCGAATATTTCAGGAAAATCAATCGGTAAAATTGATTTGAAAGGCGTGTTCACATTCTTCGAAGTTCAAGATGCAGAAGTAGAAAAAGTATTCCAAGGATTCCAAGGTGTAGATTACAACGGTCGTCAAGTACGTATCGAAGTATCTGGTGAAGCAAGAGGTGAAGGTCGTAGCGACCGTGGCGGAAGAAGCCGTGGTGGTGATCGTGGCGGAAGACGTGAAGGTGGATACCGTGGTGGTGATCGCGGTGGAAGACGTGAAGGTGGATATGGTGGCGGCGAACGCAGCGGAAGACGTGAAGGCGGATTCAGTGGTGAGCGTCGTGATCGTGGCGAGCGTAGCAGCAATGGCGGCGGCTTCCGTGATTTCTCTGGAAAACGTAAAGAATCAAAAAGCAAATACTAATCATTAGTACTTAGCATAAGAGTTAAAGACTCTGGTACAAAAGCGATCAGCTTGAGATGCCAGAGTCTTTTCTTTTATTTCCCCTCCTAACAGTACAGGCACTAATATCTCCTGCCAATATAATAGTCTCTATAAAAAAGCGTAAATTAGCTGTATTATACGAACTGGACTTCTAACATGCCAATAGTAGCAACAAGATTATTTGATTTAGCATACCTGCAATATAGTATTGCCCCGGATTTCCCAATGTTTTCTTTCAGAAAAGATAACGAATGGGTACAAGTAAGCAATACTCAATTTATTGAACAGATCAACGAGACATCTAAAGGTTTGATCGCATTAGGCGTTCAGCCTGGAGAGAAAGTAGCATTAATTAGTGAGAACCGCATCGAGTGGAATATCCTTGATTTTGCCATTCAACAAATTGGAGCTGTAGTAGTCGCCATCTACCCTAATATTTCAACCTTAGATTACACGTATATCTTCAATCATGCCGAAATCAGGAAGTGTATTGTTAGTTCAAAGACACTATACACAAAGATATTAACGATACAAGATAATTGTCCGCAACTAAATGCTATTTACAGTCTAGACAAAGAGGATGGTCTAAACCATTGGCATGACTTCGTTTCCAAGGGCGAGATCATTACAGATGAAACGCTAAACCAACTACGTGATGGTATAAAAACCGATACATTGGCGTCCATCATTTACACCTCTGGCACAACAGGAAATCCCAAAGGTGTTATGTTGTCTCATAAAAATTTATTGGCAGATACGTTGAGTAGTGAATATTCCTTTCCTGTCGAACGAGGTGATCGTGCCCTCTCCTTTCTTCCAGTTTGTCATGCCTATGAACGCGTATTCCAATATGTATATATGTACAAAGGTTTGACAATCTTCTTTGCTCAATCGATGGATACGATAGGTGAAGATTTTAAATCCGTTAAACCACATATTTTTTCCGCTGTACCTCGTGTATTGGAGAAAGTTTATGAGAAGATTATGGCTACAGGAGAGCAATTAACAGGAGTCAAGCGTAAGCTATTCTTCTGGTCCTTGAGCGTCGGCGAACAATACAAACTGGAGGGACGTACATGGTGGTATGACTTTCAACTGAACATTGCCCGTAAATTAGTTTTTTCAAAATGGCGCGAAGCATTAGGTGGTGACATCAAAGGGATTGCCTCCGGGAGTGCTGCTTTACAGGAAAGATTAATCCGTCTGTATATGGCAGCAGGGATTCCAATATATGAAGGTTATGGCCTCACTGAGGCGGGACCATGTATCGCTGTAAACTGCTATAAACGAGGTATGAAAATTGGTACTGTAGGCTTACCGTTAATTAATATCGAAATAAAGCTTGCTAACGATGGAGAAATATTGACTAAAGGCGAGAATAATATGATTGGCTATTATAAAAATCCAGAGGCAACAGCAGAAGCGATCAAGGATGGCTGGCTTTATACTGGGGACATTGGCCAATGGGTAGACGGTAAATTTCTTAAAATTATAGACCGAAAGAAAGAGATGTTCAAGACTTCTGGAGGAAAATATATCGTTCCGCAGCAGATCGAATCTAAACTGGTCGAATCTTCATTTATCGAACAGGCTATGGTACTTGGAGAAGGCCGCAAATTTCCTGCGGCGTTGATTGTTCCCAACTATAATAATCTTCTAGAATGGTCAAGAAGTGCTTTTCCCGCCCTTGCCAATCTTTCTAGACTAGATTTTCTAAATAGCCCAGAACTGAAACAGAAAATGGGATCGGAACTCAACCGTATTAATCAAAATTTTGGCAGCTGGGAACAGATCAAGAAGTTCATCATAGTTCCCGACGAAATGACCGTTGAAACCGGTGAATTGACACCGACGTTAAAAATGAAAAGAAAAGTTATCTTGCAAAAATACGAACAAGAGATTGAAGATATTTATCAAAACTAGTCTACAAAAAAGCCTTTGTCAAAAACAAAGGCTTTTTGTAATCAACTAAATTATATTCTTTATTTTTTAACAATCCGTTGACGAATCGCTTCATAGATCACTACTGCGGCCGACACAGATACATTTAACGAACCTATTTCACCGTACATTGGTATCTTGGCCAGGTGGTCGGCAATACGAATTAGGTCATTGGAAACACCAACGTCCTCTGCACCCATAATTACACAGGTTGGAGCTGTATAATCCACATCGTAAATGCTCGAGGTTGTTTTTTCTGTACTGGCAACTAACTGCACACCTGAATCAATCAAAAATTTACCAACTTTGGACAAGCTATCATGGCGACAGACAGGGATTTTATAAAGTGCTCCAGCAGATGTTTTAATGGCATCAGGGTTAACCTCAGCTGAGCCCTTTTTAGGGACAATGATGGCATGTACTCCAGAACATTCCGCTGTACGTGCAATAGCACCCAAATTGCGCACATCGGTCACTCCATCCAACATCAGAAGTAAAGGAGTTTCACCTTTTTCATAAATCTGAGGGAGAAGTTCTTCTATATCATGATAGGTAATTGGAGAAATAACCGCAATTACACCTTGATGATTTTTACGTGTTATGCGGTTTAATTTTTCAATTGGCACCTGTTGAGAAGCGATATTATGTTCCTTTAACAAGGCTTTCAATTCTAGAATCAAACTGCCGCTCAAACCGCGTTGTATAAATAATGACTCGATCTCTTTACCACTATCGATTGCTTCGATGACAGCACGAATACCAAATACCATCTGATTCACTTCACGTCTTTCCCCGTGGTCGCGATCACGTCTCTGAAAATTTCCTTGCATAATAAATACTAAATATTTCCCTCTTCATGGAAGAGTTTGCAAATGTACAAAAATAAAAAACAACTAGCGTGTTTGAATTAGCTTAGCCCCAAGTTAAACTCCTTCCGCAAAGTATCTAAAAGCGGGTTTTTGTTGACCATTGCTTGATACTTCTCCTGGGAAGTATAGGGTTTGCGTGAAATCGTATGTTCCATCATCACCCCCTGCAGATCCAGCGAAAAATTCTGGAGTTTCACACGTAAGTAGTTCAGCACATCAACCTTTGCACTTTGCAATACATCCATCTGAACACCATTTTCGACATCAATTTCAATCAATACCCCATTTAACCGCGGTTGCATAGCCGTCATCATGGTATACAAGTTAATCTTGTTTTCCGCTTTCAGCTGTTCAGCATAACTGTTCCAAACAGCAATAAATTGACCGAATGAAACATCACGTTGTTCGCTTCCACGTATTAATTCTGGCTCATCACCTTCTTTGGCAACCGCATTGTTATCGTATATGGTATTCAAATCCGGCAAAGACGGAATAATTGCTGCAGTAGATGCTCCCCATCCGCCTTTTTTTACTTTAGGAGGCACGTTGGAAATAGGATCTTTTTTCACCTCTTCCTTAGTCTCGGAAGCCTGATAATTTACGGGGTTAGCTTGCGAACGCGGTGTCACAGGATTTTCAACGACAGGAGCATTCGCTGGAGAAGTCGCTTGCGGAGTAGGGACTACCGAGGTTTGTTGCGCTTGTCCAACTACTGGCTCAGGAAGTTTTTTTTTTACGCCCTCGGTTGCCGAAGGAATCTGTACGGATCCAAGCTGGCTCAATTTAATCGCACTTGCGATATGACATGTCTTGAGGAGTGAAAGTTCAACTTGCAGGCGTTGATTTTTACTTGTTTTATAGTTGATCTCACATTGATTGGAAATATTCAATGCAGATAACAAAAATCCTGGAGAAGCTTTTTGGGACTGCTGCAGATACTTTTGACGAATACTATCACTGACTTCCAATAATTTTAGCGTAGTTGGCTCTTTAGCAACCAGCAAATTTCTAAAATGCGCAGACAGACCGGCTATGAAATGACTGCCATCAAACCCGTGATTTAAAATCTCATTGAAAATCAATAAAGTTTGTGCTGCATCCTCCGTTAAAATAGCATCCGTTAGCTTAAAATAATAATCGTAATCCAAGATATTCAAATTATCGATTACAGCTTGATAGGTGACATTTTTATTGGAAAAACTGACGATCTGATCGAACATCGACAAGGCATCCCGAAGGCCACCATCGGCCTTTTGGGCAATGATATGTAATCCGTCCTGATCATAAGCAATACCTTCCCTGTCAGCGATACGGGCCAAATGACTGGCCATATCTTCCACTTTGATCCGGTTAAAATCAAAAATCTGACAGCGCGAAAGAATCGTTGGTAAAATCTTATGTTTTTCAGTGGTCGCCAGGATAAAGATAGCATAGGAAGGAGGTTCCTCCAATGTCTTCAAAAAAGCATTGAAAGCCGCTTGAGAAAGCATATGCACCTCATCTATGATATAGATTTTATATTTTCCAGCCTGTGGTGGTATGCGTACTTGATCAATCAGGTTGCGGATATCATCTACGGAATTATTGGATGCAGCATCCAGTTCATGAATACTGAAAGAATTTCCATTTTGGAAAGACTTACAGCTATCACATGTGCCACAAGGTTCGGTGCCTGCTAAGATATTTTCACAATTTATTGTTTTAGCTAAAATACGTGCACAGGTAGTTTTCCCCACACCGCGGGGACCACAAAACAAAAATGCCTGCGCCAACTGATTGTTGTGTATCGCATTCTTTAAGGTACCAGTAATGTGTTGCTGACCTACAACCGAATCAAAGGTAATCGGGCGGTATTTACGTGCAGAAACAATAAAATTATCCATTGCACGAAGATACGGATTTTAAAAATGAAAAAGGAGAATCTAAAACCTAAAAATAGATTGTAATTTTTTAATAATAATTCCTTCAATGCACAAAAAAAGCAAATTTTATCATTAATTTTATATTACTACAATGTTATCAAATTGTTAAGAATTGAAATTAAGGGAAATATATCGAATGTTTTTGACCATACTCATTTGGTTAACCTGTGCTTCACAGCAGCTCTGGGCGCAACATCATGATTTCGATTTTTATGATGGGAAAGTGTCTATTGATGTCCCCCCCTCCTTTAATATTCCATTCAAAGACAGCTTAACGATAGCTCATGTACAAAAATTCTATCAAATAGCTGATCAAACCGATTACATACAACTTGTAAACAGTTTGCTCGAATACAAAGATGAACATCATTTGAATGATTGGGTCTATTATCAGCTGATTCGCCGCACCGCACAGCAGATTGCCCCGAAAGCTGAAAATTATACACGCTATACTTTATATAAATGGTTTTTAATGTGTAAATCTGGTTATGATGCCCGCTTGGCTGTGGGTAATAATCAGATCATATTTTTCATTCAGAACAAAGAAGATATCTCTGATATTCCTTTTTTTGAAATTGATGGCAAGAAATACACCTGTTTAAACTTCCATGACTATGGAAAGCTCTTTCAACGCGCAGACACCTATATTCCTGTTAAAATTAAAGTACCAGAAGCTATCGAAGATTTCAGTTACAAAATCACAAAATTACCTGATTTTGTACCCGCAAATTATAAGGAGAAGCAAATTGAGTTCAATTATGGACATAAAGCCTACCATTTTAATGTCAAGTTGAATGAAGATATCAGTGATCTTTTTAAAAACTATCCTGGCGTAGATTTTGAAACTTATTTCAATATTCCACTTAGCAAAGAGACTTATCAATCACTGATTCCTGCGCTCAAGGAAAATTTAAAAGGAAAAAATCAGCAGGAAGGTGTCGATTATTTAATGCGGTTTACGCGATATGCATTCTTATACGAAAATGACGAAGAGAATTTCGGATCCGAAAAGCGCCTTTCTGCAGAACAAACGCTATTGAATAAATACAGTGACTGTGATGACCGTGTTGCCCTGTTTTTTTATCTGGTAAAGGAAATCTACAATCTTCCTATGATCACCCTGCTCTATCCCACTCATGTAACGATGGCCGTCCAATTTGAACATCCTATCGGTGATGCTATTTTGTACAATGGAAAATATTATTCTGTCTGTGAACCTACACCACAAGCGCAAACGCTAGATATAGGTCAATTGTCTGAGGAGCTTAAAAATCAGTCCTACCAGATTGTTTATCACTACGAGCCGAGATAGTATCACATTATATCGAGGTTTCACATTCGCTTTATATCACAGAATCTAGGTGAAAATCGTCATTTTGCAGAAGAAGAATTAATCCTCCACAGAGCTTTTGTTTGATCTAAAGCTTGTTTATAAAATCAAGCACATCGGCGTATTTACCATCGGTTCGGTATGCTGCAATGGTTACCGTATTTGCCTTCCCACTAGATTTTATTGTGATCACATAATCTGTTCCATCTGCACAACGTGCGCATTCCTGAATTTTAGCCTCCATTAAGTTATAGGTTTCGACATAAGAGGACAACTTTCTAAACGTGTCTTCACTTGTCTTATAACTTTTATCTTTTACAGTTTGAGTATCACCAGTAGTTCCCGGAGCATATTTTACTTCTGTCTTATTTTGATCTACACTGATATTTACAAATTCACCCCACCAGCCAGAAATTCCTTTTATTTCTACATGAAGACCTTTAGTTTCTGAATCAGTTTTATCATCTGATTTCTTACAGGCAACAAATAGTAAGGTAACACTTAGTACCACTAGATAGATCGTTCTTTTCATATTTTAAAGTTTAGTTTATTATTTTCAATAACGAATTATTTAACATATATGCTACAAAAAAAATCCTGCACGAGGCAGGATTTTCTATTTATTTAACTAAACTATAATTATTTTACTTGTCCAGGAGTTGTATATGCCAAGTTCTGTGGATCATAATGAGCCCAACCACTTGTCCAATCTGTCGTACCAAAAGCACCTTTATAAGCCACTTTCTCGAAGAAACTTCCCGAAACCTTAGCGTTGGTAAAAATCGCACCACTAGCAGCTGCAGATCCTGATAAAACTTTAAAATCTGGAGTAGCACCTGTATTTGAAAAATCAGAACCGAAATTATATGGTGCGACAAACAGCTCAGAAGCATATTTACTATTATCGAAAACATTCTTCGCCCTTATAAGTGTTGATATAGCGGCAGCGTTATCCGTTGAACTAACTTTCAAATCTGCATCTTTAGAACCGTATACCAAGTTATTTTCAAACACAGCAGAACCAGTTAGGAAATTATTTGAAGTTGAATTAGCTACAGCAACCTTCGTATCATCGATATACAGACCTGCTAACGGGAAACCTGAAATAACAGAATTTAAGATGCTAATAGAGGAATTTCTACGAATTTGTGCACCATGTTGATAATTTGCATTAAAAGATCCACCTGCTTTTTGAATAGGACCAAGAACAGTTACATTAGAAAATACTGCTGACGTTTTTGGCGTTTGAACTGTTCCTGTAGCATTATTATCAGATTCATATCCATTCGAACCCGACTGATCTGCAACTGTAGGTACACGTTGTGCTAATGCAAATTGGACATTGCCAGAATACCCAAAATCTGTATCAAAATCATCATCCCAAGTTCCTACAGCTAGAAGATGTTTCGCATTTACTGTACCACCGAACCATTCAAATGCATCATCACCTGAACGGTAGACTTGGATATATTCTAATGTTGTACCGTTTCCTACACCTCCCAATGTTAAACCGTTAATTTCATTATCAACTGAATATGCAATTCCAGCAAACTCAATACGAACATATTTTAAAGTTCCTGAGTTGTCTGCAGCATCAGTTCCTCCATAATAAATATAATTTTTTTCATCCTTACCTGTTGGTCCAGCAAGACCACCTTCGATCTTAACATCTGTACCTTGGTTAACAGGAGCCTTACCCAAAAGGATTACTCCACCCCAGTCACCCTGGGAACGAGCTCCAGCCGCCAAATTTGATGTAAATACAATTGGTTTGTCTGCTGTTCCTGTTGCATTAATTTTAGCGCCTCTTGTAATTGTTAATGTAGCTTTTGAAGCTTTATCACCTTTAATAATGGTTCCAGGTTCGATTGTTAAAGTGGCACCATTACTTACGTATACGAATCCTTTTAAAACATAGATTTTATCTGATGTCCAAGTTGTATTACTTGTAATCTCTCCAGAGATTTCTACGACATTTTGATTTTCAGGATTTGTTGGAGTTTCAGTACCGCCACCTTCATCCGTAATTGTTGTTTCCTTACATGCTCCAGCAAATAATAACGCTGCTAGTGAGAAGAATAAAAATCTTTTTTTCATTTTTTAAGCTTTAAAATCTTGATACAAAAAAACACTTTAAGTATGTCTTTACATTTAAAGTAATATTAAGTTTATATTACTACTAAAATGTATAATTAAATGATACTGAATAATTTCCACCGGTCTTATAGCGATATAGAATTTCCTTAGCTTCGTTATCAAAATATACGTTTACAGGATTATTCAAAATATCACCCAAATTAACCTTTACCTCCGCTTTATTCTTCATCAATTTGTAGCCAACTTGCGCATCTAATACATTACGAGGTGCTTCGTAAGCACTCGCAAAGGTAATTCCTCCTGCTTGTGCTATCCGCTTACCAATACGGTTAAAAAGGACATTGACATTCAATTTATTATCCAATGCACTATGCTGCAATCCTGCATTGATCGTATAGGGAGATTGTCCAACCATAGGTCGAGTTTTCTCTTTATAATCTTGATCAGTTGGATTAGTCACCTTCGAATGCACATAAGAAAGATTTAAATATGCAGTTGTGTTAGAAAACAATTTATTTTCATTGATAAAATCCAATTTCTTTCTTGCCTCTAACTCAGCTCCATATAAAGTTGCTTTTGGTGTATTGAAATAGGAAACATCAACTGTCGAATTCACATCATAGCGAGATGCTTCAATAGCATCTGTAAACTGTTTATAGAATGCAGAGATAGAAAAGATTTCGCCAGCCTTAGGATATATTTCAAATCTCAAATCCGCGTTATTGATTGCGCTTCTTTTTAGTTTTGTATTCCCTGAAATAGTTCCAAATTGCTCGTAATCATAAAAACTAAATGGTGCTAATTCTCGTAACTCTGGACGAGCAATTGTTCTATAATAGGAAGCTCTAAGATTTGTTTTACTATTTAAACTATAAGTCATATTAATTGAAGGCAAAAAGTCTAATTTTGTATCATCAACGTCCTTTTTGTCTGTGTCAATTTGAACATTATAGTTTTCAACACGCAAGCCATACACTACGCGAAACTTATCCATAAACTTTTGGTCCATCATAGCGTAGCCAAATCCTGTCATTGATTTTGCTGTATAGAAATCACCAGGCATTTGAATTTCATCGTATTTAAAATAGTTTTTATCGATCAAATCTGCAGCAAATATTTTATCTGGAGAAAGTTCACGTATTTGATCAGCTAATTTTGAATCCATCTTAATTACATCTAAGACCAGTCCAACAAAACGTGCATCAAAATCACGATGACGATAATTCGCTCCAGCACCGACTTTCAATGTAGTTGGTGCCGATAGAAAATTCATTGGTCTAGCATAGTTTAACTCACCAGAGAAAACATTTTCATTAAGATCTGAAAACAAACGTGTATTCTCTTTACTAGGACTTGTAATGTTGGCCAAATAAGGAACTGTAGAATCATTTTCTTTATCAATCGCTTTTGCATAATTGATTTTCATCTGATTCGGTTGATTATTTTTAATGTTGCTATACGATGCTGTCCATTTAATTCTATCATTTAGATCCGAAAGTACATGATCTCCTTCCAAGGTTGACTTGAACAATGATTTTTGCAAAATATCAAAAGCATAGAATTTATTTACTGATGTCGTTCCAAGATGTGTTCCTGTTCGCTCAGTATATAAGTTATCATAATTTCGATTGTACAAGTTCTTCCAAGAGATTTTATTCTTTCCAAAAGAATAACCGAAATTAGCCATTGCCCCCAAATTCGTTGTAAATTTATATTGATTATCTGTATAATCATATTGATACCACTTACGTTCAATATTTGATAGAATATTTTGGGAATTCCGATAATTTACAGAAAATAGCGCGCCAAACTTATTGTTATTCTCATATTGCTTTACTCGACCCAAAGAAAATTGATAAGCTTGAGAGGGAAGAGCCTTCTTATTTTCAACAGAGAAATCATTCGACAACGATTTCATAGTTAAACGTTGCCACTTTTGCGATAAACCAGCCGCGAATGCTTCTCGCGAAGGATAATTCTTGGCCAACTGACTAGATCCATCATCAAAACCAAGATAGTTTTGAAAATTCTTCTTGGTCTGCAAAAAATCTTTAAAAGTTGAAGCAGTGTTATAACCATACCCTAAACCAAAAGAAATGAAATTTTGATCAGGAATATCTTTTGTTGTAATCTGTACAGCTCCCCCCGCGAAATCTGCTGGTAAATCTGGAGTAGCTGTTTTTGAGATCGTAATTTTATCAATAAGATTCGAAGGAATAATATCAAATGAAAAAGCGCGACGATTGGCTTCTGTACTTGGTAGTACCGAGCCGTCCATCATAGCAACATTATAGCGGTCACTTAAACCGCGAACGATGACAAACTTATTATCTTGAATTGTCGTACCACTGACACGACGTAGTGCTTCGGATGTATTTTTATCTGGCGATCTTCTAATCTGCTCACTTGAAATACCATCAGAAATCAATGCACTATTTTTTTGTTGCGAATATAATGCACCAATAGATTCTTTCTTAAAAGATCCCGTAACCACAACTTGATCTAACACCTGTCCTTCTGAATTATCAAGAACGATATCCAAATTGGTCAAATCATTCGCTTTAATCTCAACCTCGGTAACTTGCTTTGTCGAGTAACCAATATAAATATATTCTACAGTATATTTACCTGCCGGTAAAGCTGGAATACTGTACTTTCCGGATACATCAGAGCTTCCACCTCTTGATGTTCCTAAAATACGAACAGTTACTCCGGTGATTGTTTCACCAGTTTTACTGTTAGTAATAGTCCCCATTAACTTCCCACTACTCTGCGCATAAACTGTTGTAGATGCAGCTACTACAAGCGTCATGGCAGCAGCGATTCCTTTAAGTTGTAATTGTGGTTTCAATTTATTTGTTTTTTGTTTCTGCAAATCTATTAGCAGAATATTAGATTAACATTAACAACAAATTACCATTACATCAATCAGTTGTTAATTTAATGTTACTCACCTCCTATTTTTCTTGATTTTCAGCAAAAAACAGCTGTTTATCCAATTTACACGAATATTTCCTCCCCTTAATGGGACAGCATATTAAAGAAGTGTAATAAAATTATTAAGCACTTAATTTATTAACACAATAAGGTTATTTTTCTAAATTACACTTTAATGAATGCCATTTACGGCTTTATATAGATAAGTGGCACTGCCAGTTGAGAGAAACCAATCATCTTCCATTGCCAACTCTTAACTAACTGCAGTAAATTGCTTTTTATATGCAATATAATTGCAATTATATTGCATATAAAAAGCAATTTATCTAAGTTTGAATATATTTTCAATTTCTGATCCTCATGAGCACTCCAATCGTATCGACTACACAGTTATCATTTCAGTATCCTAATTCAACGCCAATTGAATTTCCAGATATTCACATCGAGAAAGGTCAGCATACGCTGTTATTAGGGGATTCGGGTTCTGGAAAAACAACGTTACTTAATATATTAGGAGGTTTGTCACGACCAGAGACAGGTCTAGTCAAAATAAATAACCAAGACCTATCCTTATTATCAAACAGCAAATTGGATCAGTTTCGTGCGCAATATATCGGATTTATATTCCAAGAAGCTCACCTCCTAAGAAATTTAACACTTTTGGAAAACATCAAGTTGGCACAGTCTTTAGCAGGGAAAAGAATAGACCTTAATGCAATACATTTCATATTGACGCAACTGCAATTAGATCAAAAAAGTGATGCCTACCCGAACGAATTGAGTCGCGGCCAATTACAACGTGCTGCTATTGCACGCAGCATCATTAATAAACCAGCTCTACTTATTGCTGACGAGCCAACTGCCGCTCTAGATGACAACAATACCTACAGGGTATTAGAACTGTTATTATCGATAGCTGACACTGCAGGATCGACTTTATTGATAACAACACACGACAAGAGAATAAAAGATCAGTTCTCCAAAATGTACCTTTTAAAATAATTGTTTTACTTTAATTTACGCGTCACCCTTAGTTTTTAGAATTTGTTATGAACACGATACAATTGGTTTGGAAAAATTTAAGTAGGCAGTTTGGCTCGGTCTTTCTAAGCATTCTGTTAACGGCGTTTGGAATTTCCATCCTTGCCGTGCTTTCAATTACCGGCGAAACTTTTGAAAAGCAGCTTGACAATAACAGTAAAAATATTGATTTGGTTGTTGGAGCCAAGGGAAGCCCCCTTCAATTGATCTTATCAAGTATTTATCATATTGACAATCCAACCGGCAATATCCCACTGGACGAACTGGAACCATTACGCCAAAATCCCCTTGTTCAGCTTGCAGTGCCCCTATCTTTAGGTGACAATTTCAAAGGCCATCGCATTGTTGGAACAGATTCATCTTTCTTAGCTATTTATGAAACAGCAATAACTGAAGGCCGTATCTGGCAAAATAACTTTGAAGTAGTCATTGGTGATCAAGTTGCAAAAAAACAACAGCTCAAAATTGGCGATCAGATCCATAGTTCACATGGCTTGAGCAAAGATGGACATCATCATGACGAACATCCGTTTACCATTGTTGGTATTCTAAAACATAACAATAACGTTACCGATAACTTAATACTAACCAACTTAGAAAGTGTTTGGGATGTACATGGCATTGCACATAAACATGAGCATCAAGAAACAGCAGTAGAGAAAGAATTACGGGAACGCCAAGAAGACCGGGAGGAAACCCTCAAAGCACATCTGCACCATCATGGTGAAGATATAGCAGAAAATTCATCTGCTCCAGCCCAAACGAACGAAAAAGGGCATCAGGAGCAGGAAGACCATCATGAGCACGCAGAGGAAGGCATGTTTGTGAAGTCAATAGGTGCCGACATGGTAAAACAGAATGGACTGGAAATAACCGCCATTCTACTAAAATATCAATCCCCTGCAGCGATCGGAATTTTGCCAAAATTGATTGATCAGCAAACAGACATGCAGGCCGCATCTCCCGCCATGGAAAGCACTCGTCTATTCTCGTTATTAGGCGTAGGGATAGATTCTTTATCGATACTCGCTTATGTAATTATGTTTATTGCAGGTTTAAGCGTCTTTATTAATTTATATAACGCATTAAAGCAACGTAAATACGATCTTGCCATCATGCGTACGCTTGGAGCCTCCAAAGGAAAACTCTTTGCCATTGTGCTTCTTGAAGGACTAATCATTACGATTCTTGGTGGGTTAATTGGGCTTATAATGGCACATCTAGCGCTTTACTATATCAGTAATCAGACAAGTCAAAGCGCCGATTTTATAGAGGCTTTTACACTTCATCCTAAAGAACTGATTTTCTTGTTTGTTGCTTGTCTAATAGGTATCTTCGCAGCACTTATTCCGGCGATCAAGGCCTACAGGACAAGTATTTCTGGAACACTATCAAATAAATAAGTTTAACTAAGATTACACAACGACAAAAGATCGCAATAAGAAGAGCAGCTTATCCTCTAGGCAGGAAAACGGAAAATACATTCGAACAGCTTCTCGATACATAACACTCGATACATAACAATAGCATAACACATGAAAAAAACACTGACAGTATTCTTATTTATATTATTCTGTACCATACAGTCCCAAGCCCAAATAGGCAATAATCCGGATGTTCCCGATCATACACCTATGATGAACAAAACTTGGGAAGCAATTGATAAAATGGCTTATAAAGTAACTTATAATGGGGCAAAGAAAGTATATACTCCTTTCTACCCAAAAGAACTTAAAGCGCTTGAAAATAAAATTGTTGAATTACCAGGTTATATGGTTCCTCTTCATAGTGGTCGTAATCATAAAAACTTTATGATGTCTGTATTACCCGTGATGCAATGCCAATTCTGTGGATCCAACGGAATACCACCAATGGTTGAAGTAACATTAAAGGGCAATGCAATAAAATTCTCTGAAGATCCGATTAAATTAAAAGGGAAAATGATCTTTACCAAAGATCCGCTTAAAGGAAATGCTGAAATCCAGATTGTAGATGCAGAACCAATAAAATAAACTAGCGTCTATTATTAAACCATTAAATGGGCTTTGCAGATCTCTCACAGCCCATTTAGTGGGCCAGGGTCCGTCTTTTATCCCCTATCCTCTATTCAGCAGGGAAACTTCCATACAAGCTGCTAAAGCAGCCGTTTCGGTTCTTAAACGCGCTTCTCCCAACGAAATCGGATGAAACCCCATCTGTAGTGCCAAATCAATTTCTTCTTCAGAGAAATCTCCTTCCGGACCAATGAGGATAATATAATGCTGGGCAGGCTCCAAAACCTGGTTTAAATACTTCTTTTCAGCGTCAACACAGTGTGCAATTGCCTTTTGAACACCTTCTTTTGGGATTTCTCTCAAAAACTGTTTAAACGATACTGCTGGATTTAGCTTGGGAAGATAGGCTTTCAACGATTGTTTCATCGCTGCAACTACCACCTTATTTAGACGATCTAATTTCACCTCTTTTCGCTCAGAATGCTCACAGATAACTGGAGTTATTTCTTGAATGCCAACCTCAGTCGCCTTCTCCAAAAACCATTCGATGCGATCAATATTCTTCGTTGGACCAACAGCAATATGCAAATGATATTTTGGCTGCTGAAATTCCTCCTCAACAGTTAAGATCGTAAGAACAGTACGTTTGGGATGAGGGTCAATAATTTGAGCTTCGTACAAACCACCGCGACCGTCTATGAGATGTAGGCGATCACCAGTATCCATACGAAGCACACGAATAGCATGTTTACTTTCTTCTTCACTAAGGATAAAATTTTCTAATGAAGGGTTTAAATCCGGTGTAAAAAATAACTGCATGTGCTTTCGTTATTGTTTTATTCTTCTGTATCATCATCGGCCGATTCGACCAATTCCAATTTGACAAACTCTATGTTCTGCTGGGCCTTACGGATAATAGTGAATACGTAACCATATTCTTCTTTACGCTCACCGACTTCAGGAATCTTATCAAAGATTTCGCTCACCAGACCGGACATCGTATCGTAATCCTGACTCTCGGGTAATTCTATCGGGAGAAATTCATTCACATCATGAATACTAGCGCCTGCATCGACCATATATTCCGTTTCCGAGATACGTTCGACAACTGGAGTTTCCTCATCGTATTCATCCTGAATCTCACCAACAAGTTCCTCAACAATATCTTCCAGGGTAACCATACCCGCAGTTCCACCAAATTCATCCAATACAATCGCTAACTGTAGACGCTTTTGCTGGAACTCAGCCATTAGATCATTGATCTTCTTCGTCTCAGGAATGAAATAAGGTTTGCGCATGATATTTCTCATGACAACCTCTTTTCCTTTAGCTAAGAGGGGTAAAATATCTTTCGTATGGACAATACCAACGATTTGATCAATATTATCCTCATAAATTGGCAGACGAGAGTACCCTTCTTCAGTCATGGTTTCTATCAGCTCAGAGGCATCAGCCGTGACCTCCACAGCCACAATTTTGGTACGAGGTACCATAATATTCTTAACGATACGTTCGTTAAAATCAAATACATTTTTGATCAACTCGTGCTCAGAAATATCCAAAGCACCAGACTCCTTACCTTTATCCAAAAGATATTGCAACTCTTCAGAAGAGTGTGCAGATTCCCCTTTAGTAACTTCAAATCCTAAAATCTTCAACAGAAAATTAGCGAAACCATTTAAAATCCAAATAAATGGTCTAAAGATAAAGTAGAAAAATTGCAGTGGAACCGCAATTTTCATTGTTGTTGCAACAGGTTTTTGAATCGCAATTGATTTAGGAGCGAGCTCTCCAAATACAATGTGTAACACGGTAATAATCGTAAAAGCCAATATATGACCTGCATTCGTCGCGATTGTACCTGTCAATTCAACACCGAAAAAACCTAGTACCCCCTGCACAATTTGGGTCATTACAGCCTCTCCTACCCAACCTAAGGCCAGTGAAGAAAGTGTAATACCCAATTGTGTAGCGGCCAAATAACCATCCAAATGCTCCGTTATACTTTTGGCTATTGTAGCAACTTTGCTACCTGTTTTTGCCTGAACTTCAATTTGGGAGACTCGGACCTTGACAATAGCAAATTCTGCCGCGACAAAAAAGCCGTTGGCCAATACTAAAAACAATGTCCAAAATATATCGAGCGCCATGCTTGGGGTTATTTGTTAACAAATTCTTTTTTGTACAAATCGATAGCCTCGATCAAGATTCTTTGTGCTTCTTCACGTCCTTTTACACCCTCAACAATGACATGCTTCTTTTCAAGTGCTTTATAACTCTCAAAGAACTGTACAATCTCCTTCATGGTATGCGGAGGTAACTGATCAATATCTTTAATGTAATTAAAAACGGGATCATTTTTAGCTACCGCAATAATTTTATCATCTTGTTCTCCACCATCAACCATATTCATCACACCAATGACCTGTGCTTCAACCAATGTTAATGGTAAAATATCCACTGAACAAATGACCAAAATATCCAAAGGATCTTTGTCATCGCAATAAGTCTGTGGGATAAAACCATAATTGGCAGGATAAACGACAGATGAACTCATTACTCTGTCCAAAAGCAACAAACCAGTTTCTTTGTCTAATTCATACTTTCCTTTGGATCCGTTTGTAATCTCAATGATAGCATTTACGGCATTTGGAACATTCTCACCTGGAGAAACCATGTGCCAAGGGTTTTGTTTACTCATTTTTTATTTTACTGTATATTTTGTTTGTTTCTTTTATCTTTTATACGCTTTTTTAACAACGTTATTGCAATTGGTAAAAATGCGATCACAATCATACCAACGACAACATATTCTACATAATGTATAATCCAAGGGAACTCAATACCAAGGAAATATCCAGACAGGGTCAATACAAGTACCCAAATGGCAGCTCCGGCAACATTATACAGAACGAACTTCTTAAAATCTAATTTTACAACACCTGCAAAGATAGGTGCAAAAGTACGAACTATTGGAACAAATCTTCCTATAATTAAAGCAGTTCCACCATATTTATGGTAAAATTCTTCGGCCATGACCACATATTTTCGCTTAAAGATGAAACTATCTTTTCGCTTAAACAGCATCGGCCCCGCTCGATAACCAAACCAATACCCTGTAAAATTCCCTAACACTCCCGCTATAAACAAGCCCAAACAAAGCGTGTATATATTAACGTCAATTTTATTTAGCGCGCAAAATAATCCTGCAAGAAATAATAAATAATCCCCAGGTAGAAAAAATCCAAAAAATAGGCCCGTCTCAGCAAATACAATTAAGATAACCAGATAAAACCCTCCTGAACTCAATAGCTCCTCCGGGTTTAATAATTGTTGAAATGACAACAAGAGTTCATGCATAACCTTTAGTAAAAATCAATGTTGCGTTCCTTTTTTAGAACAACTTCCACGCTTATCTCTGTACAAATTTGAAACGACAAGGTACAAATATAGCATTCTTCTAAAAAACGAACGTAAATCAAGTGTAATATAATCCTTTCTAATTATTGATTTTGAGCAGTTATACTGACGATAGACTCGCGAATAGTAGTCGCAATTTCATGAAGTTCGTCCTCTGCCAAGCTCAATTTAGGTCCAGCAAAGTTTAAATCACTAATTTTATTAATAGGCACCAAATGTATATGTGCGTGAGCCACTTCTAAACCAACAACTGCAACACCAACTTTTACACAGGGAATTACCTTTTTAATACCTTGAGCAACAATCTTAGCAAAGACCCAAAGCGCCATATATTCATCATCTTCTATATCAAAAATGTAATCGGTCTCTTTCTTAGGGATCACAAGAACGTGCCCCTTAGCCAATGGACTGATATCCAAAAAAGCTAGAAAATCATTACTTTCTGCAACTTTGTAAGCTGGGATCTCCCCAGCAACGATTTTTGAAAAAATTGTCGACATATTATTCTAATCTTGGAATAAATCTTTTAAACAATAATTAGCAAAAAACAGACTTTAAAATGCAAAGCCTTCGGTATGTTAGCAATTAAAAATTTAACTGCAGATTTTATCACACCCTGTTTTTCTACTGCCAACAAATATAAACAAAAAAGGTCGCGATTACTATATCACGACCTTCTTAATATAAAGTTAATTTGTGGATGTGCGGTTATGGCATACCGCACATAACCGACATATATTATCTTGAAATCTCTACGATCTCGAATTCAATTTTACCGGCAGGCACTTCAATAACAGCTGTATCACCTTTCGATTTTCCCAACAAACCCTGGGCAATAGGAGATTTAACTGAAATCTTGCCCGACTTCAAATCTGCTTCTGACTCCGCCACCAATTGATAAGTCATTTCAGCACCATTCTTTTTGTTCTTGATCTTAACAATCGATAAGGCCAAAACTTTAGATGTATCCAATTTGGACTCATCAATTAAACGTGCAGTCGCCAATGTATTCTCCAAATTGGCAATTTTAGCTTCGTGAAGCCCCTGAGCTTCTTTAGCTGCATCATACTCTGCATTTTCTGACAAATCTCCTTTGTCTCTAGCCTCTGCAATAGCATTGGCAATTTTAGACCTTCCTTCCGTCTTCAGATAAGCCAATTCTTCTTTAAGCTTACGCAATCCTTCTTCCGTAAAATAAGTTACTTCTGCCATAATTTTATCTTTTTTCTTATTTTCTACTTTTTAAAAAAGAAACAAGACCATATTTCCCTCGTCAGGAAACATGGTCTTGCTTTGAATCTATACGAAGATAATAATTGTTTTCAACAAAACAAATTCTTACCCGTTAAATAAAATTAAATCTCTTCCTCATCAACAAATTTATACCCCAGCCCCCGAACTGTTTGTAGATAATGTGGCTTATCTGGATTTGTTTCGATCTTTTTCCTTAAACGAACCACATGCATATCCAAAGTACGTGTGTTGACATTGGAGCTATAACCCCAGACAACCTCCATTAACTCCTCGCGTGTAATCTCCCGGCCTAAGTTTTGTAAAAAATGAAGCAAAATTCGGTTTTCCAAAATGGTCAACTCAACTTTCCTTCCGTCACGTATTAAGGAATGAATATTCGGATGATGTTCCGTTTGCCCAAATTTATATACTTCGGGACTGTTCTTAGGTAAGAAAAATTTCACCTTATTATCGATCATAGCAATAAGCACATCCATATTGAATGGCTTACTAATGTAATCAGTCACACCAAAGCTATAGGCTTCAATTTTGTCCACATCTTGAGACTTCGCTGTCATCATGATAATGATATTCTCAAACCCGGCTTTACGGACATCTTCACAGATTTCGTTGCCTTCTTTTCCTGGAAGCATCCAATCCAACAAAACCACATCGGGTCTCTTTTCCAAGATCAAACTTTCCGCTTCATTCCCATTTCCACTCTGAATGACCTGATAGCCTTCGGATTCCAATCGATGTTTTACCAAGAACCGTAAGTTCTCATCATCTTCAATAACAGCAACAGTGATGTCTTTATTCATATTTAAATTTATTTTTTAAACCGGAAATACCAAGGTAAAGGTGGTCCCCTGTCCCAATTGACTTTTTACTGTAATATCACCGCCTATAAATTCGGTAATCTCTTTACAGAAAGCCAAGCCCAAACCGATACTTCCTTGCTGATTATATTGACTTTTTATTCTATAAAACTTTTTGAAGATGTTGTTAAACTCTGCCTTCTCAATACCTATTCCTTCATCCTTAAAAGTGATAACAAAATTCTTCTTGTTTTGTTGTATCGCAATATCTAAGATTTTATGCCCCGCTTTCGAATATTTATAGGCATTATCGATCATATTTTGAAACACACTACTTAACAGTACCGGATCTGCAAGCATTGATGTTCTTACATCAATTTTTGTGCTAATCTTGAAATCCGCATATTTTATTCTTGACGAAGCTACTAGATTTTCGGTAAATTCCTCCAAATCAACTTCTTCTTTATTTAATTTTATGGTTTTATTTTCGATCTGACTAAAAGACAACAGCTTATTCATCAAGTTATTTAATCGGTCTGCCTCCTGATCTAATATATTTCCATACATTTTCCGCTCTTCATCAGAGAGTACCTGCGCACTCTTAATATTATTTCCAGCAATTTTAATAACACTCACAGGCGTCTTAAACTCGTGGGTAAGATTATTGATGAAATCGTACTGCAATTTAAAAAGTCTTCCGTTAATTTCTAAATTTCTATAAATTAAATATAATATTGCAATCAAAATAATATAAATCAGGGATACCCCTCCCAATACCGGCCAAAAACTGCGATTTATCTCTTTTGACAGAAAACTTTTACTCGACCTAAAAAGAAGTTTGTAGTCTGCTAACGCTCCAGGTAACGGCATCTCCGTTGAAATCTCGTCATTTTCCGGCGTGATCGGAGCACCAACCAGTGGCACTATTTCTACTTTCTCATAAAGATTTGAATAACTATTTTTTACTTCCAGATACATTGGATCAATCTGAAAATTGAACATATCCTGTTCATATCCGACAGTATGATCCAAATTACCTTCCATAATGGACTTATAGACTATTAAGTCGTTGACCCTTGGAATATTCAGATAGGTAATCTGTCCAGGTCTTATGGTATAAAAAACCTTCAGAATATCCTTATCAGAAAGCTTGGCATTCGGTTGCAATTTATCGATATAAGTTGCCAGCTTCACACCAATATTATTAATCTCTTCGGAATGCAAGCCCATCTGTCCACGATCCCGAATCGTATTTTTATTCAGGCCAGACCTGGAAACGGTAAAAAAAGTAATGGTTTTCGGTTGAATTCTAAGGTTATTAACAATAAAACCATAGTTCAAGTTATGATCATTATTAAATTGTAAATCAAAAAAACCAATTTCTCTAACGAATGGGTAGGAACTTAATATACTATATGCATATTTTCCCGCCTGGACTGAATCCAAAAAACCTTGATAAAAAGATACTTCAGGAATTCTATTCTGAAAAAAATCATTGAAAGGGACTAAGGTTTGATCAAATATCTCCGATTTCCGATTGGTAAATTCGTTCTTAATATGCGATTCTGTATAATTACGCGAAAGAAAAAGGGCAAATATATACAGACCACTAATCACGATGAAAAACATCAACAATAATCCGTAATTTTTTCGATAGCTATATTTCTCTGCTTTCATAATCTCCCGCCCTTAGTCTACAAGATATTTCGCCAAAAATCGCTCCAACTCATTATAGTAACCAAAGACATTCTCGTCCCGTTTAAAAGTTCTATCCTCGTCCTCTTTTAGGATGTATTGTACGGGAATATTATTATTCTTTAATTTCTGTACAAATTGATTTGCATCTGTTACCGAACTAAACCGATCCTTTCCTCCCTGTACCAATAGCACCGGTATCTTTACTTTATCCGAATGAAATACAGGTGAAATATTTTTAAATAGCTCAGCCTCCCGAATCGGATTCCCAACTACTTGATACATTTTCTGCACATACGATTTAAAATATGGCGGTATATCTCTAAAGTAAGTGAACAGATTGGTATAGCCGGAATAAGACACGGCACATTTATAAAGATCAGAATTAAAACAAGCAGCGTGTAGCGCCGAATAGCCTCCGAAACCTTTCCCTACAATAGCGACACGTTCCCGATCAGCAATTCCTTCTTTAATCAACCATTTTACTCCATCAGTAATATCATCCTGAATCTTCCCGCCCCATTCCTTAAATCCCGCAGTCCAAAACTTCTTACCAAAACCGGTCGATCCCCTATAGTTCATCTGAAAAACCAAATAACCCCTGTTCGCCAAAAACTGCGCTTCGTTATCGAATCCCCAAACCTCCCGTCCGTTAGGTCCATCATGGGGCAATACAACCATAGGCAGATTTTTGCGATTGGAATGAATGGGATAAGTTAAATAACCCGAAATCTGAATGCCATCTCTCGCCGTATAAGTGATATACTCATTTGGAGAAAGTTCTTTGTCTTTTAGATCGGAATTATTATCTGTTAGCTTCGTTAATTTTTGAGTCGAAAAATCATAGAAATAAATCCCGCCCGGGTTTACGTCCGTATAGGTTTTGATAATGACCTTGTTCCCCGAAATATCAGTATTCAATACCTGAAACTCAAAGCCATCAATCTGCTTCGACAATTGATCATATTTCTTTTTGGTAGCCTCATCAAAAAAATGTCTGTTCTGTCTTGATGTGCTATAATTGACAAATAACAGCTTATTCTGTTCAGTGAAATACCCCCCAGGGCTCACGTCAACATCTTTATGACTATATAGCTCGCCCAGCTCTTTTTGGTTTAATAAATCATAACTTACCAAGGCCAGTTTATCCCTGTCTATATTGGATAAAGCATAAATGATGGCATTTGAACTATCCTTATAACCCAGTGGAGTAAAACTACTTTCAACATCACATCGTATAATCTCTTTAAATGGTTCTGTTTCTGAACTTCTATAGAGCACAGATTGCTGTACAGAATCGTTGGCCACAGCCAATCGTACCTGCCCATCATTAGATACAACCCAGGAGCTCATATTTCCGGGATTCTGTAAAACCAATTCCCGAGGCCTCCCGTCTAAATAGATACGATAAAGGTCAAAAAAAGAAGAGTCTCTATCGTTGATTCCCGCTATAAAACTATCACCTCCGGTCGCCATAGCATGAATCCATCGAAACCGACCTCGTACCGGTTTAATCAATGGCCAAATCTTTTCTGTGTTGATGTCCACAGCATATAAACGTAAACTGTCCTGCGAAGATTGTTCCGTCAAAAAGGAAATTTTTGAATCATTGTTCCAAGCGAAGGATTTTACATTAATATCATTTTGATAAGTAAGCTGTTTGGAACTATCCTTATTGATCAAATCTATTAAATAGATATTTTTGCAATGATTATCTAAGCCAATGTAAGCGATAAATCGACCATTTGGAGAAATCTTAAAATTTGATTTTTCAGGTGTAGAAAAAAATTGATTTATTGGAATAAGATCAACACTATGTCGTTGACACCCCAACATGATCATGGCAGAAAAAAACAAACCTATCCAAAATTTCATCCTCATAATCCCAAATACATCCTTATCATTTATTCCAAATATTGCAATTAAATACGGAATTGCATGAAATGCAACCTTATTTTTACAAGATATAGTAATTAAATGTAATATTCAAACTTATCTCGGTTCTGTCCTTTAGAATCTTTTTTATCGCAGAAAAATAGCGTATTTTTGCATATGTTTTTATACAATGTCTCCGTTATAGCAGAAGAAACAATCCATCAAGAGGTCGTTTCATGGATTCAGGATAATATCGTGCAATCCCAAAAATTTCAAGTGCATTTTCTGGAAATGCTACAGTCTCCACACGAAGGTATGACCTACTGCATTCAAGTTATACTCCCTACAGAAGACCATATAGCAGATTTTCAGCAAGTGCATCTAATTCCATTACAACAACTCATTTCGGAAGTATATAAAGACAAGGTGTTCCTTTTCGACAGTACCATGAAGTATCTAAAAAAATAAAAGAGCTCTGTGGAGCTCTTTTATTTTTTTATTTCATTAATATCGTTACCATCTTCTTCAAAGTTCTTATTATTCTTTTCACCTATCTCTGCCGCCAATTCATAGCGCGGATCATAACTGATTTTTGGCGTTAAAAAATGAAGTAAAATCAAACGGGCATATCTAAAATTAAAAGGTGCGAAGACCAAAATGGTTACAGCTAGACCAATCAGATAAGACCAAGGAGACTCGCTTCCTGTCAAAATTGCGATAGCAACAGATACAGTAACAATCTCAGCGACAGACAAAGCATAACTCACATACATGGCAGCATAGAAATACCCCGGCTCAACCTCGTACTTGACACCACAATAAGGGCAAGTATCATTCATATGCTGCTTATGTAAACTGTATACCTTTCCTACAAATACATTACCAATATGACACTTCGGACATTTGGAATGTATCATTGCATGGAATTTGGATGTGGGCATTAAGAATCTATTTTATTTCGTTTAAAAATTTCTTTGTTACGGGGTTCTTCTTGCGGTATTTTTTATACCATAAATAACCAAGGCCCGCCGCGGCTAGATAAGGTATTACCAATAGAAACAAAATACCGTCATTCAGACCTCTTCCTTGCATATTTCCTTCCTTCGTAGAATTCTCAGCGTTCAATGTACACATCGCACACTGTCCGTACGAAACAGACACAGCCGAGCAGCTTAAGGTAAATATTAGGAGTAAATATTTAAACCATTTCATAGCACAAAGGTACTGAAATTTTAACGATTAGCGTGCCAAAGATTCAAATTTATCCCAAAAGCCATCTTTCGGCAAAGAAGCGATCAATTCCATCTTATCCTTTTTTATTGGATGCGTAAAGGTCAATGAACGAGAATGTAAACAAATACTGCCCAAAGAACTGCCTCTTGGATATCCATACTTATTATCACCAACAATAGGACATCCCATCGCTGCAAGTTGCGCACGAATCTGATGTGTACGACCTGTTAAAGGCTCTACGCGCAGCAAATAGAATCCATTCAACTCACCCACCAATGTATAATCCAACTCGGCATAACTTCCGCCTTTCACCTCGCGTGGAAAGGCCTTTGTTACCCTTGTTTGTCTATTCCGAACCAACCAATTGATAAGTTTCCCCTCAGTTTTTCGCGGACGCTGTCTAACGATTGCCAAATAGGTCTTTTTCACATGTCTATCCTGAAAAAATTTATTCATTCGCTCTAGCGCCTTGCTTGTTTTGGCGAACAAAATCATACCACTAACAGGTCTATCTAATCGATGAATAACACCAACAAATGCTTCATTTGGCTTATCATATTTCTTTTTCAAATATACTTTCACCATATCTTCTAAAGATAGGTCTCCTGTTTCATCCACCTGCACAATATCCCCGGCTTTCTTATTTATAGCGATGAGATGATTGTCTTCGTAAATGACGTCTTTATCGGTTATTTCGCTGTGATTCATTTCTTTCAAATATAAAAGGGTTATCCAAATACTATACAGTGCTAAGACCTGTTGAGTTGGATCCCATAATGACGCTATTATTTATTAAAAAAGGCCCTACGCAAGCGTACAGCCTTTCCTTATGTTCTTTTTTAACACAACTTACTTTGCAGTGTCCGCTTTAAGCAACTCAGCTTTTTTCGCATCCTCCTTCATCTTCTTTTTAAAGAAACCACGCAACAAGAAATTATGCTGCAATGCCTCCATATTCTCGTCCAGTTTGGATGTGCTCGAATTTAAATTATTGATTGCCGATTTAATTTGATTTGCCGATGCCGGGTCATTCAATAACACACCCACCGCATTATCTTTATCATTCAATCGACTTGAAGCATTATTCAAATTGTTTATCAATGCATTTGCTGTCTGAGAAACTCCTTGCAACTGCGCTGCAGACTGACGCAGGTTAGAGAATATAGCGGTATCAGTCGTTAAATCATGAATCAAGCCCTTATTGCTATTTAAAGAGTTTGTCAAGGTAACCAAATTAGCAGATGCTTTATTCGCATTATTCATTGCAGCACTGATTGACAATAATGTAGCACGCAATGTATTAACCATAGAAGTATCGGTCAACATCGCTCCAACCATTCCTTTTCCGTCCGCCAATCCACGTGATATTTCTACAAAGTCAGTCGTAATCTTTGCTAAGTTTTCATTATTTACCTGCAATGTTTCCATCATTGCTTCCATGTCCGCAGTCTTCGCCGAACGCAAGAAATCACCTGTCTCCACTGTTGGCGCATTTTGCGACCCTCCAGAAATCACTACGATCTTGTTACCAATCAAACCGTCCGAGCCCAATTTTGTTACAGCATCTTTACGAATATATTCAGCAGATTTCTCCTCGATTGTCAATACCACCTCAACATCCTGCACGCTTTTAAAATGTATATTCTTAATGATCCCTACCTTAACCCCAGAAAACCACACATTACTCCCCACTTTCAATCCAGCGACATCGGGAAATGAAGTCGTAATTTCGATATTTCTAGTAAATTTCTTTTGCTGGCTACCCAAAATAAAAATACCCGCTAAAAGAATCAATACGCCTAAAAAAACAAAAATACCGACAATGATTGCTCTTTTATTTTCTGCCTTACTCATGTATATTATAGAATAAAATTATAATTATAAAACGCTCTTACACGTGCGTCATCTGTATCAAAAATCTCTTCAAAAGACCCCTGTCTTTCAAACTTGCCATCCAACAACATTACAATACGGTCTCCCACCTCTTTCGCACAAGCTAAATCATGCGTAATAATAATTGATGCTGTTTTATACCTCTCCTGAACCTCATTAATCAATCCATTAATCTCCAAACAAGTGATCGGATCTAGTCCTGCTGTTGGTTCATCGTACATCATGATTTCAGGTCTAAGAATCAGTGTGCGCGCAATACCAATTCGTTTACGTTGTCCACCCGACAACTCCGATGGCATCTGATTGATAGCTTGCGAAAGCCCTACTCCATCCAAAACCTCTTCTACAGCGTAGTTGATCTCCGAACGTGTTAAGTTCCGTTTATTTCGAACCAATGGAAATTCCAAATTTTCGCGCACAGTCATACTATCATAAAGCGCACTATTCTGAAAAGAAAACCCTATTTTTAAGCGTAATTCACGCAGTTCGCGATCATTTAATTCAAGAACTGACTCTCCCAAAACATTGATCGTCCCCTCATCCGGTCTTAATAAACCAGAAATCAATTTGATCAACACTGATTTCCCCGTTCCAGAACGTCCAAGCACAACGAGATTTTCTTCTTTATATAAATCCAGGTTGACACCACGTAGGACGTGATTATCACCGAAAGACTTGCTAACATCCCTAATTTCAATGACCGGCTTCGAATGGTCGATGGTTGATTTAATCTTTTCCATAGCTCGCTATCCAAAGAACGATAAAACTTGAACAATAATTATTTCCTCAATAAATACAAGGAACATCGAAGCTACAACGGCAGCATTGGCTGCCTTACCCACACCTTCAGTCCCCTTTGAAGAAAAATAACCGCAATAACAACTTACAGCTCCAATAGTAAAACCAAATATAACCGCACGCAAAACCATAGCACCTAAATCCTTAAATGCTATCGTCTCAAATACTTGCGTAAAAAAACTCAAAAAGCTTAAGTCGTCTTTACTCATCATACTTAGGTAACCGCCTAAAAGACCTATACCCGCTACATAAAAACATAGTACAGGAATCCCAATAGTTGTAGCTAATATTCTACTTACAATAAGATACTTATATGGATTAGTTCCCGAAACTTCCATGGCATCGATTTGCTCCGTGACATTCATCGAACTTAGTTCCGCACCGATTTGCGAGCCCACTTTACCCGAAGCTATTAAAGCTGTCACCAGCGGTGCAAGAGCACGAACAATAGCAATCGAAATAAGCGAAGGCAACATCGAAGTCGCCCCGAATTCTTCCAAAGAAGGACGCGATTGTTTTGTAAAGACAAATCCAACAATAAACCCCGTTAAACTGATCAAAGGCAAAGATTTGTAGCCTATTTCATAGCACTGGCGGACAATTTCTTTAAATTCATATGGTGGAGTTACCAATTCGCGCCAAAACCGTAGCAAAAAACGGTGAATGTTTGCGAATTCTAGAAAAAAAGTCTGAAGTTTTTTAGCCATTTAAATGATGTCTATTTCAAATTAATGTGTCATAAAACACGTCTTATGCTGAACAAACACGTAGCAATTCGAGCGGTAAAGGTAAATAAAAAATATGTATCTAAAATTGTCGTTTATGTAAAAAGATCATCAATTTGACTTTTATATAAAAAAAATCAGATTTCCAGTGTACCGATTAAACCATTTTATACGTTATGCTGTCATAATAACAAAGACAATACAATAGAGTTTTGTCACACTTTTAAATATTACAGTCATGAAAAATTTAGGCAACATAAAATATTGGGTACTTGGTTTTATAGGTATCGCTTCTTTTTCAAGTTGCGCGACTTCAATGGCCCAACGGAGTGGATATAATGGTTATAACAATTATAACAATGCTGGAGTTTCGTTCCAGATGTTCTATGATCAACTCTCCCCTTACGGACAATGGGTTAATGATCCCAATTATGGTTATGTCTGGATTCCGGACGTTGGCCCGAACTTCCAGCCTTATGCAACCAATGGTTATTGGACAATGACCGACTATGGTAATACCTGGGTATCCAACTATGACTGGGGTTGGGCTCCATTTCACTATGGTCGCTGGAACTACAATGACCGTTATGGATGGGGATGGGTTCCTGACTATGAATGGGGGCCAGCATGGGTAAATTGGCGTCAAAGTAACGACTACTACGGTTGGGCACCAATGGGCCCGGGCATGAGTATAAATGTATCTGTTAATATTCCAATGAACTTTTGGACATTTGTGGGAGTCAATCACTTTATGAATAGGGATATGGATAGATATTATGTTAATCGAAGAAATTACAATATTATCTATAACAGAACCACCATTATCAACAATACAACGATAATTAACAACAACTATTATGTTGGTGGCCCTCGAAGATCTGACATCGAACGTTCGACAGGAAGAAGCGTAACAGTTAATAGAATTGCAAATGCCGATCGACCTGGATCTGCCCGCAGTAGCAGCAATCGTAGTAATGAAATCAGTATGTACCGTCCAAATGTAGACCGTAATACAAGATCTTCTGCACGTCCTACAAATGTCGTGGATGCATCTACCCGAACACGTAATAACAATAGTGAGATTTCAGATCGTACCAATCGTGTTATCAGCAATCGAGACAACATCGATTCAAGATCAGGAAGTCGTGAGTTATATATCGATAACAGTGGAAATGCTTCTGTAAGGTCTCGTAATGATGCCAACAGCGGTGGCTCGAGTCGTAGTTCAAATAATAATACGAGAAGCAGCGACAATGGAACTGTAAATAGAAATACGAACGGTACACAACCTAATTCGAATAACTATGATTTTAGAACACGATCAGGTCGCCAATCGGATGCTTCAAACAATAACAACCCTACATCTACCAGTAGAAATAGACAAAATGGCTCCGTTGATAATAATGGTGTTGTAAACGGCAGAAGTACAGACTACAATAGAAACACAGATTATAATTCACGTTCGCGGTCAAATGCAAGCAGCTCTAATCAGACTGTGCCTCCACGAGTACCGACAACAACGCCGCAACGAAATGGAAATTATGATGGCAGTAGAACACGTTCAAGCCAACCGGTGTCACAGCCTGTCCAAAATGGAAATAACAACGCTGGCAGCAGGAGCCGTTCGAGCCAACCGGTATCGCAACCTGTAGCACAACCAACTCAAAATCGGAGCTACGAAAACACAAGAAGTAGATCAAATACAGACAATTCATCGTCCGTATCGCGATCAAGGTCTTCAGAAAGCTCCGGTGAACGTAGCTCTGGACGTTCTTCACAAGGATCAGAAAGATCTAGAACAAGATAATGACAGCCGAGTAAAATAATAATTCATATCTGGCGGGTAAAATGAAAAATTTTATCCGCCTTTTATATGCATGTCTTTTTATATTTATCATGAACAATCCATACATTTTCACGTTAATTAGTAAATTTACCGCTTCAAACAAAAAAACAGATCGATAAAGATGGCTTCATTTACCTCTATATTAGATAATGACTTTTACAAATTCACCATGCAGCATGCTGTGGTTAAGTTGTTTCCAAAGGCCAAGGCACGTTATCATTTTATTAACCGGGGACATCATAAATTTCCCGATGGTTTTGACGTGCTCCTGAAGGAAGCCGTCAATGAGATGGCTAATTTGAAGTTAACAAAAGCAGAAAAGGCATTTTTTGCCAGAACATGTCCTTATATAGACCCAACCTATTTTGACTTTCTTCAAGGTTATCGCTACGATCCCGAAGAGATCAAAATATTCCAGGATGGCCCCGACCTTGAAGTCATTATCGAAGGGTACTGGTACCGTACTATTCTTTGGGAGGTTCCGTTGATGTCGCTCATATGTGAACTTTTTTATGAATCCCAAGGTCTACAACGTGCCTCGGATGCAGAAGTAATCGCCACAGCCAAAGATAAAATCGAAAAATATAAAAAACTCAATATCACAATTGCTGATTTTGGCACCCGCAGACGTCATTCTTATGAAGTCCATGATATGGTCGTTCGCACACTGAAGCAATATGGCGAAAAAACATTTATAGGTACCAGCAATGTACATTTGGCAATGAAATATGAGACGAAACCAATTGGCACACACGCCCATGAATGGTTTATGTTTCACGCCGCCAAATACGGTTATAAAATGGCCAATCTACTTGGTCTTGAACATTGGTCTGATGTCTACCGAGGTGACCTCGGAATAGCACTATCGGACACCTATACTACGGAAGTTTTCTTTCAGCAATTTGACAAAAAGTTAACCAAATTATTTGATGGAGTCCGCCACGATAGCGGCGACCCGCTTGAATTTACAGATAAGGTTATTGCACACTATAATAAAAATGGAATCAATCCCCTCTCAAAGACAATCATATTCTCGGATGGCCTAGACTATGAGAAGGTCGAAAGAATCGCGAGCTACTGTGAGGGAAAAATATTGCATTCCTTTGGCGTTGGCACCAATTTCACCAATGATGTGGGACTCAAACCCATGAATATCGTCATTAAGATGACTGACGCTTTACCAGAAGATGATCAATGGACCCCGGTCATTAAGCTATCTGACGAACCAATGAAACATACAGGAGATGAGGACTCCATATATATTGCAAAAAAAGTATTAATGATTGATGATGACAATGCATAGAGATGTATACGGTGAGGCCTTAGATGATTACTTTGTACATCAAGAAGAAAAGTTCCCTTTAATACTCAATACAAGTTATGGCGACCAAGATGAAATGCCCGTTGAGATTTTCTTTCGGGAACCCGATGATTTTCCTGAACTGGAATTTATTGGACTATCCTTATGTGATGGACGTGTACTGGATGTTGGAGCAGGAGTTGGCAGCCATAGCCTGTATCTCCAAGAAAAAGGTTTTGAAGTAGATGCACTGGAACTCTCGCAAACCGCTTGCCATATTATGCAACAACGCGGGGTACAACATATTATCTGCGAAGATTTCTATAAATTCGAAGGCCAAAAATATGATACGCTATTGTTTTTAATGAACGGAATAGGTCTTGCCGGTGACGTAGATGGTTTTCGAAAACTATTACAGCATAGTAAAGAGTTACTGACTGAAAATGGCCAACTGATTTTTGACTCTTCAGACATCAGTTATTTGTACAAAGATTACAACATCAAAAAACCAGCGCATTATTTTGGGGAAATTCAATACCAGTATGAGTACAAAGGGACTCGAGGAAATCTTTTCAAATGGCTCTATTTAGACCAGGATTTATTGATCAAAATTTCGCACGAACTGGGTTGGGTTGTCCAAATTTTGTATGAAGATGAGAATGATCAATACCTCGTCCGCATGGAACTAAAAAAATAGCCTGTTGTTTATAACAGGCTATTTTTTTTATTATTTCTATGTTATTATATATATTATTTCTGTGTTCTTATATAGATATCTCCCATGGATGTTTTTAAAATAACATCCTGTCCACCACCATTCATTTTGCCTTTCACGGCGTTACCCATCGGAGTTGATTTGGCTTCCTCGGCAGGTTTTTCGAATTGAAATTCGTCCGCAGCATAGATATTCCCCATAGCAGATTTTACATCCACATTAGCGCCGAAATTCTTTGGGAAGGCAACATCTACAGCGCCCATGGCAGCGACTAAAGAAATCGGTCCTTTGACAGGTTGAACAAATTTGGCTGTAACATCTCCCTGTGAAACCTTTACATTGATCGGCCCGGTAACATTCAATAAATTCACGTCGCCTATCGTACTAGCAACTTCAACCTCAGCCCGGATATCTTTTAATTCGATAACTCCAGCATTAAACATAGCCCCACGCCCTCCTTTGATCGTCACAGGTAAATCCATTGGTATCTTGATACGAATAGAATCTTCTAAGGGCATCCCAACCATACTTATTTCAGTCACTCCACCTTCTGTTTTGATGTTCATACCAAGTCCTGAATTATCCGATAATCCCGAGCCATTGATCACACGTAGGCCTTTTGCACGGTCATTTTCTTCACTTTCCTCTACCTTGGCTGTAATCAGCACATCGTTTCCCTTATAACCTTCAATATAAACATTATCCAATTTTAGTAAAAGTTTATTCCCCAAGTTGGGCACTTTAATTTCTTTCCAGTTTTTCGGTCCCTTTTTACGGCCGAATCCGGCAGAACTGTATGTAAAATTATTAGTATTACTAACAACAACTCCTGAAACCGCTCTAGCCTTTTTAGGAGGATTAGGAGGTTTTGGCGCAGCCACACTTTCTACAGTTTCATTTACTTGGGCCTGCAATACACTTGCAAAGATCAGTGCGACCCCAATCATCATTATCCTTATCTTTTTCATTTCGTTTTAATTTATCTTCATTATTTGTCAAATAATGCATTTTAAGCTTTTTCATAGATTAACCTACACAATCTGACTTCTACCTTAATATATCCTATTATTGATTTAATAATACCGCATATGCTTGCTCCTTCACAAATTTCAGGGTAAATGGATCTTCCACAATTTCATTTAACTTTTCTTTTGTTGTTGCTTTCATCGTCGGATCCTCCTGTTGAGCCATCATTTGCATCAGTTCCATTTGTAAAGTGGGGTCATTTTGCTCCACAAAGAAGTCCTGAACTTTCTGCTGACGTTCTTCTGGACTAAGTCCACTTAATATGGTTTCGATTGCAGCCATGCGGACATTACTACTTTGATCTGACACTGCTGTCTTTTCCAAAGCTCCCACACTATTCCGGTCTAACTTACCCCCATCTTTCATCGCCAAGACAGCACTTAAACGCGTGCTTGCGGAACTCGAATCCTGAAGCATCTGAACGTAATCCATTTTCTCTTCCATTTCACGATGAGCAGTTTCCGATACGCTTGCTTTTGCCAATTGTTTTCCTTTGCTTTCGATACCGGCGATTGCCTTAACGGGAGCTGAAGCCTCTTGGCTATCAGTATGAATTCCCATCACCTCAGCATCAACTGCTTTTGCATTGTCTTCTTTTTCCGGAACAGTAATAGGATGTACCGCAGCCACAGGCTTTTCTACTTCTATTGCTCGTTGTTGATTAAAAGCAATAAAAGTTGCTGTCCCAACTAACAGGGCTGCTGCCGCAATACTAGCCCACGTCCATAAAGGCTTAATCTTTCTTTCCTGAACAGGAGGAACTACTTGTGGTCTTATTTTATTCCATAAGTCAGCCGAAGGTTCTCTCTGATCAAATGCCTCCCGATTAGCGTTCACAAAATCTTTTAAATTATCCCGCATAATTATACCTTTCCTTCAATTCTTCGTAAATTTTCTTTTTAGCACGGTGATATTGACTACGTACAGCAACCGCTGTCATCCCCAATGTTTCCGCAACCTCATCATGGCTCATGTTTTCAAACAGGTAAAGATTAACAACCATCTTAGGTACGCCTGTCAATTGATCGATCACATGCTCTAAATCTGTCAAACGACATTCACGCCATTCTTTTTCCAGCAATTCGTCTTCGCCATCATCCTTGATTTCCAAATCATCCACCGGCGTAAAATATTGCTTATTCTTCCGTAACAGTGAGATTGCCTTATTCACCCCCATCCTTCTCAACCAGGCTTCCACACTGAGAACTAAATGCCATTTATCTGATCTTGAAAAAAAGTCAACAAAGGTTTCCTGTAAAATATCTTCACTTTCTTCCTGATTGGACAAAATCCGATAAATAGAATTAAAAATCTTTTTTGCATACCGATGATAGAGCTGTGCAAATCCAGACTCATTGCCCGTTTGGCACATCGCTAATAAATCTTTATCGCTAAGCTGATTTTGCACGTTCTAAAATTAATACTGTTAATTCTTATGTTTCTACTATGTAGTCGGGGCTCTGCTGAAAATGTTGCAATATAATTTTATTTTTTTTCTAAAATAATTCTAAAAATGCACAAAAGCCCATTAAAGGGCCTCCTTTCAACAAAAAACACTCAAGAATGAACTTGAGTGTCTGCATTAATAAAATAAACTTAATAAGGATTTTAAAACTCCAGGTATAAGATTATCGATTATTTAACTTTTAGATAGGTCTCCACAATGGTATGTTTAACTCCCAATTCAGGTAAGTTTTCCTCACCTGTCTGAACCAATGTATCTCCTTTTAAAGTAAGTTGAAAATCAAACTTATTACTTTCCCAATCGCGCATTGAACAATATTGTAATCTTTCTTGATAGTTGACACCATCAAAAGAATAGGTCCCCCCACCTGCGACAAACAGCGGTTCTTTACCTTTACCTTTTTCCTTATCGTGGTTAAAAAAGGAAAAATGGTCATCATTGAACATTTTAAACATTTCGGTTTTGCTCGTGTCCGTAAAAGCAGTTACCGTATCTTTCCCTTTGATTGTTTTGCTTTCAATAAGCTTATAGGTACCGGTCAAGGACTTGGCTTTTACGGCATCCACATCTTTCTTTTCGGTAGTATTTTTACATGAAAAAACAAGACAGGAAATCGCAATCGCAAATAGCAGTTGATTTTTTAGGTTTATCATATTTTATAAAAGGTTTAAAGAGGCCAAACTACGAAAGTTCAGCCTCAATCAAAAACAAACCATTGTAATTATTTATCCCACCAAACTCGACCAGACAACTTATCTCCGCCAGGTACTGCGGCTGAAGCTGCTCTGTAGTTTTCGCCATTGATAGCCGCTTCAGTAGAAGGATAAGGGAATCTTCTAGGAATAGTCCCCGAAGTAGCATTTCCTGGATAATTCACAGGAGTTAACGCCGGATACCCACTTCTGCGCCAGTTGCTCCAAGTTTCATAAAAATCCATCATCGTTATCGTATGTGCCCAGTATTGGGTATTGATCTGTTTTAAGGCATCAGCAGCATTATATGGATTCGCAGCCAAATAAGTCTCAGCATCTGCATCACTTATTGTCAAAGAACCATCATACTGATTCAGATAGGTAATGCTTGCCTTCACACCTTTTTTATAATGATCGCCTGCACTACCACCTACTCCCCAACGTTGGGCAGCCTCAGCCAAAAGCAACTCGGATTCACCGTAGGTCAAAATAAATGTCGCACCGGTCCGCTTGATCATATTAGGATTGGGCGAAGAATATTCTGCAAATGTCGTGTAACTTGGGTCGCTACTAATGTTATACTGTGCATTTGATCCCAAATCTTTTCCATTCGGCATCCCCTTTTGCTTGGTTGGATCTGTGATAAAACTCCCGTTCTGTGTTTTGTCCTTTTCCGATAAATATAGTTTTGTAACAGCAACCTTTTGCAACCTCGGATCATTATTGCTTTTTAGATAGTCAATAAATGTTTTAGACCATTTTACATAATAATTCTCTTGGCCACCATCGCCCAATAAAACCTGGCTATTTCTATTCTGAGTAACCCTAGATCCTGATTCATCGTGTAAAATAAATGCATTGTCGGCATTACTGTCCATTGTCTTACCCACAGCCTTCTGTACATATTCCTTCGCTTTAGATTCGTCTACTTTAACCAAACGCATCGCTGTTCGTAAGAGCAGAGAATTGCCAAATTTGCGCCATTTCGCAATATCACCTTTATAAATAACATCACCAGTGACTTTATCACCATCATCCTTTAATGCTGCAGTAGCCGTTTCAAGCTCCTTTAGCAAATCGTTATAGATGTCCTGCTGCTTATCATACTTCGGTTTATAAACTTTGGTATAAAAACCCAGTCCCGCCTCCGAATAGGGAACATCACCATACAAATCAGTTAAGCGAGCAAAAATTAAAGCTTTCCAAATACGTGCGACATTGTACAGATTTGCATATTTTGGTTTGTCTTTTGTAAACTCAACCACATCCACAATATTACGAACCTGCTCAATATAGGCCCCAACTGTACCCGTACCCCAATACGCCGCGGTATAGCTTTCATTCAGCATATATTTATCGCCGGCCCAATAACTCACTACAGTCGATAGACCCTGCATCATTGTCGACGAGTAAATTAGATTTCCACGCCATGTATCGTATGCAAAATCAAAACTTCCTGTATAAAATAATTGTGCAGAGCTCAATGTATAATTTGGATCCCAATTTTCTTTACCATAAGCAACTGGATCTGTATTTATCTTATCAAAATCTTTTGTACAGCTACTTTCCATAAATAACGTCGCTGCCATTAAACTAATAACTACCGGTTTAATATATCTTTTCATGATTGTTTGCAATTAGAATTTAACACTTAAATTAACACCGTAAGTACGTACAGCTGGTACACCTCCAAGCTCTAGGCCCGGGAAAGTTGCATTATAGCTCGACTCTGGATCTATGTTATTTGTTTTCTTCATGATCGTCCAGAGATTGCGCGCTACAGCACTTACTGTAATCGACTTAACTTTGTTATTAAATAGATTGGATGGGAAAGTATAGCCCATAACGACCTGTCTCAATTTTACAAAATCAGCGCTGTTTACAAATATCTTAGATACATTATTTGCCGTATTGGTATAATAAGTAGAAGCTGTTCTGCCCAAGCTTTCACGATCAGCCACAGTTTCCTGATGTAATCCAAAAATATAACCGTAGTAATCTGTTCCCGAGAAAAGCTTTCCTCCCCATTTTCCATCAACCAAGAAAGAAAAATTGAACCTTTTGTAGCTAAACTCATTATTCCAGCCAGCAAACCATTTATTCATTGCCGAACCGTAGGACTTTAACTCACCCCGGTCAGGAGAACCATCGGCCAATTTTACGATCTCACCATTACTATCGTATTTATAATCGAAAGCCATGATCTGAAAAGCAGGCATACCAACTTTATTCATTAAGTAACCTACACCCGAACGCGAAGTCGCTACCGTCTGCTCGTCCATTCCTTCAGCCAATGAAATCACTTTATTGTCGTTGTAAGAACCATTCAATGAGGATACCCATTTAAAATCTTCCGTTTTGACAACTGTGGCTGAAATCAATGCTTCAAATCCCTTATTTTGCATTTTACCGGCATTGAGTACGGCACCGGCATATCCGCTTGCGGAAGGCGTTGTGATAAAGGAAATCTCATCTTTCGACTTTTTGTTATACCATGTTAGATCCAAATTTACACGATTATTAAAAAGACGCAACTCCGTTCCGATTTCCAACTCTGTTGCTGTAGAAGCTTTTAAAGAAGAGTTCGGAATATTCACATTGTTAATAACCCCTAAAGGTTGTCCGTTAAGTACCTCACTTCTAAAATTATAGGTTAACAAGGTTTGATAAGGATCTGTTGCCTGTCCTACCTGAGCAAAACCTGCTCTCAACTTTCCAAAACTCAACCATGATGGTTTTAGATATTCTGAAAAGATAAATGAACCCGAGATTGCGGGATAAACAGAGTTTAATTTATTATCTACTCCAGGTGTGGCTAAGGTAGAAAACCAGTCAGAGCGTAAACTACCAGTCAAATAAGCTATATCTTTATAAGCAAATTCTAAGGTACCATAAGTAGACTGTGTCTCCGATTCACTTTCGAGATACGCTACCGACTTATTTTTTGCGTTCAAAATATTATACACACCAAATATCGCGAAGTCGGTACCTAAATTGGTCGTCTGTCTGATTTTAGTATTTCGGTAACTCGCACCAAGATTAGGTGTAAGGGTATAATCTCCGAAAGTGAATGACTTACCGACCAAAACATCGGCATTAATATCTGCAAATTTAGTTTCTTGCTCTGCAATTTTACCATTCTCATAATAGCCGGTGCCAGAAGGAACAACATTCTTATAATGATCGGTATAACCATCTCTTCCTGCCCTTCCCTGAACAAACAAACCATTACCCATGGTATACTTTGCTGTTACGGAAGCGATCGAACGATCCCGGTTCGTATTATTGATAAACTCATTTGCTGCAAACCAAGGGTTGGTTGCATACACATTCCCCGAATTATAAAGGATTTCTTTTCCATTGTCATCTTTCCATGGCTTCAAATCGTTTACATTGATGCTCGTTGGCAAAAACATGACGTTGTAATTGGCATTTCCAGCACCGTCAGAAACCATTGGACGATTTTTGACTTGCTCCAGAATCATATTATAGCGTGCATCAATCGTCAAACCTTTGAGTGGCTCAAAAAGTCCAACCAAATTGAACGACTGTCTTTTCAGTCCCGAATTTGGAACAACAGATCTGTTATTGACATCTGTCCCTGACAGACGAATAGAGCCACCATCAAATGATTTATTTAACGCTAATGTATTAGTCCATGTCGAACCAGTGCGGTAAAACCGATCTAAATTTCCCTTTTGTAATGAATAAGGTCTTGATGCGCCATCGAATTGTACGACGGGTGTTCCATCTAATTTAGCTCCCCAGCTTGAACCTCCCACTTGGGCTGCGCCTGCTTGGGTCGTTGGCTTCTCACCGTTTGCCCCCTGACCATAGACTGTTTGCCAATTCGTGTTGTCTATAATTTGCTCGGCAACAAGGTTACTATTAAAATCGATCGAATTGCCTTTTCCTGATTTTGTTGTAATAAGGATAACCCCTGCCTTGGCTCTTGAACCATATAATGCAGATGCTGCAGCACCTTTCAATACCGAAATACTTTCAATATCGTCTGGGTTGATATTGCCGATTGCATCGCCAAGATCGGGTGCATTATCCCATTGGCTCCCTGAGTTTCCTTTGGAATTGGCGTTTCCGATACCTACCGGCTTACTTTCCATAGGAATACCGTTAATTACGTATAATGGTTGATTTGTCTGATTCAAACTCGATACCCCGCGGATGGTCACATTGGACGCAGCTCCGGCACCGCCAGAAGTAGAACTGATATCCAACCCGGCCACCTTTCCTACGAGTGAATTCATCACATTATTTTCACGGGCTGTGGTTAGCGATTCACCGGCAACCTGCGTAACAGAATACCCCAATGAGCGCTTCTCTTTCTTCATACCCAATGCCGTCACAACGACCTCATTGAGCATCCGATTATCTTCCAATAAAACAATTTTCAGATCACCCTCTTTGGTTACGGCCACTTCTTGCGAAGTGTAACCTGCAAAAGAAATAATTAAGGTGTTTCCCGTTGCCGCATCGATCATAAAGCGTCCATTGATATCTGTTGCACGTCCTACCGCGGTTCCCTTAACACGTACCGTAGCACCAGCTAAGGGATTGCCTTTATCGTCAGTGACGACACCTGCGACAGCCACCTGCTGCTGTTGACTGACAACCACAAGACCTTCCTTAGAAACGGAATAAACCAATCCACTTTTATTGAAAAGCTTAGCCAACACATCCAATACCTTGGTATTATTCGCATTGACTGACACTTCTTTATTTAAATTTTCATTCGTCGAATTATAAACAAAGTAATAATCACTTTGCTCTTCGATCATTTTAAGTACCTTGCTCAGTTTTGTTTTTTGGACATCAAAGGAGACTTTTTGTTGGGAAAATACATTTGCCGAAACATTCATAACAGCACACGTAGTCATAATTAAGGCTAGTTTCATCCGGATAATGAATCTAAAATGCACAATATATCCATTGCGCATTTGCAATAAGCAATTTTTAATCATATTTTAGTGTTGGTTAAAATTAATATTAAGCAGCACGCCCCAATGTTGCTGCTTTTGGTTAATCATTTTTTCAATGAAGGATGGTGTTGGTCCACCATCCTTTTTACTTTTCTGATATAGTTATTTTTCTCCCATATACATTAAATTTAAAAGGTTCAACGCTCTGTAAAGCACTCAGTACCTGAGCAATATTCTCCCTACTAAAAGTTGCCGTAAAACGGTATTGTTTTAATTGATCATTTTGGATTTGGATATCCACATCATACCAGCGTTCTAATGTCCGGCGAAGCGATTCAAAATCTTGGTCCACGATTTCTAATCTATTTTCACGCCATGCAATATCTGGTATTTCAGCTGTATTGGATTCTATTGTAGGGATGTTCTCTATGGCAATCTCCTTAATCGGTAATTTGCTCGCGGTTGGTTTATTGGTTTTACGAGCGACTGCTATTTCAGCTTGATTCTTAAAGATCGTGATTTTTTGATTCGGCTTGATGACCACAGAATTTTCACGCTGTCCTTTGCTCGTCATTTCAATCGAACCTTCTACAAGCAGTGCTTCTGCTGTAGGTTCATCGGAATAACTCTTCACATTAAATGTTGTTCCCAGGACCTTGATATCAAAATCAGATGCTTGTACCACAAAAGGTTTTTCCTTATTCTTGGCCACCTGAAAATAACCTTCACCCGCAAGCCGCACCACACGCAATTCCTGATTGAAATCTGCCGATAACTCCAGTTTACTAGCAGAGTTTAATGTCACTGTACTTCCGTCACTTAATTCGAAGGTCTTTTTTTCACCATTTTTTGTTTGATAGACCTGGCCAATTGCGCTTATTGGTAATGTCGTATCAACTTTGCCTGGTTGAGCATAATACCAGATACCACCCGATACCAAAGCGACAAATACAGCGGCAATGGCTGCCCATTTAGGCCAGTTAAACCGATAGGACACGCGATGTTCTACTGGAGCATTCTGCAGATCTGTCTTCAATTTTTCCAATTGCTCATTCACAGGTCTACGGTTACCAACCAAGAGTTGAAATAGGCGTTTGGCTTTCAGAATCGTCTCCGCTTGTTCTGGATGATTCAGGCTATATTGTTGCCAGTATAGAATACAGTTTTTATCTTCTCCCGAACAATACTTCTGAAAAGTATCATCAATCAAAAAATCTTCTAACTGTTTATAATCTTTTTGGCTCATTCTTTTGGGTATTTACTCTATAGTGCCCTAAAGCATGGCTTTTTCCTAAGGAAAATTTAAATTATTTTTCAATCAACTGAAAATCAATCAATTATTTTAAATAAAAAATATCAACACACCTACTTTTGCAAACATCGTACGAGCATGTTATTATTGAAGGCTTAAAATAAAAAGCCAGACACAAAACTTAGATATCTTTTAATTCCTCCCTCAGAATCTTTAAAGCATCATAAAGTGTATTGTAGGCAGTTTTCACGGACATCTGCGTAGTTTCAGCTATTTTTTCATAGGAATAGCCCTCAAAAAACTTCAGATTCACCAGCTGTTTCTGACGAAAAGACAACTTCTCCAGCGCCTCCTTCAAACGGATCTGTATAATTTCATTCGTCTGTACTTTGATGACAAACTCCTCATAGGGCATCTCCACCCAATCATCTTCAGCTTTCACATTTTGAAGGGCTGTATTGATTTTATGTTGTTTCTCCAGTAGACGCAGAATACGTCTTTTTAAAAAAGTAATGAGATAGGACTGTACATTTTCTACCCGATCTAGCTGTTCTCTTTTCTCCCAAATTTTAACAAATACCTGATCGGTTGCTTCACTTGCCAAGTCACTGTCGCCACAAGTGCGTATTCCAAAATTGACAAGCTCTTGATAGAGCGCCGCGTATAGATCAAAGAAAGCCGTCTCGTCTCCTGTACGAATACGTTCCCACAATAAGCGGTACCCCATTTTATTTCTCATAATAAAGCATATAATCCGAAAAAAGCCAATAATAAGTCCTCAGTTCCAAAAGTATAAACTTAATCGGTAAAAGGAGAAAGAAACGAAAAATTACATTGAAGCGAAGAACAAAGTAAATCGTTTGAATTGAATATTGTAATTTAGTTCCTTCATTAAGGATATAAAAAGTAAAAACACAACAGCAGTATACAGCCGTTGACTAGATTTAAACTCACATGAAAACTATTTTTGCCATTGTAGGTAGCGCCAGTGCACATTCATCCAATCATCATATTGTAAGTCACCTCCAACAGGAGATTAGTGCCAATATCCATTTCACGCTATTTGACCGTCTTAAAGAACTGCCTCATTTTGATCCTGAAGAAAGCCAGACCCATCCACCAATCGAAATTATTGCACTTCGTCAGGTAATCAACGATGCCGATTTGGTATTGATCAGTAGCCCTGAATATATTTTCAGTGTACCCAGTGGATTAAAAAATCTACTTGAATGGTGCGCCGCAACCACGGTTTTCACCGATAAACCCGTTAGTATCATTACCGCTGCTGCGCAAGGCGAAACAGCGCATATCGAACTACAACGTATCCTGCAGGGACTGGGCGCTCAAATTGATGAAAAACGAAATCTGCTGATACAAGGAGTCAAAGGGAAACTGGATGCCACTGGGGCAATTTGGGACGAACAGCTCAATTTAGAACTAGAAAAGCTGGCAACACAACTTAAAGAAGATTAATACACACTAGGTTCAGCTCCATTTTCATCCAAACCATAAAAATTAGCGCAATCCATAATTTGAAGATTATTATCTTTACGACATGCAAGAACAAATTAATAATCCATTACACGGAAAAAGGCTCGACACGATCATTGAATATTTAGTGGAGTATTATGGTTGGGAAGAGTTGGGACAACGCATATCCATCCGTTGCTTCAATGAGAATCCGAGCGTCAAATCCTCCCTAACTTTCTTAAGGAAAACACCTTGGGCTAGAGAGAAGGTCGAACAGCTCTATGTAAAAACCTTGTTGAAGAAATAAGTTTTTTTCATATTTCATAACGAATAATCTGATTATTAAGCATATCTTTGCCGCCATGAAAAAAATTGCCGACTACCGGAAGTTACTTAACGTAGAGAAATCTGTGGATCTTAAAACCCTAAAATCTACCTACCGGACAATCATGAAAGAATGTCATCCAGATAAATTTGTCAATGATGAAGAAGGTCGTTTGGCTGCAGAGCAAAAAAGTGTGGAAATGATTGAAGCCTACCATTTCCTGGTAAGCATCTGTCCAGAAACATTAGAGCAACAGTTGCCGATCTACACGGAGACAATTACCAATTCTGGCATTCAGGATATTGACTGGAAAGCACAAATATTGACAGTCACTTTTCATGACGGCAGTCAATATGAATATTTCGGTGTTCAGCGGAATGACTATATTAAATTTGTCAACGCAGATTCTTTAGGTCGATTTGCCCGTAGACACATCTTCCATTCTTATCCTTACCGCAATGTATTAAAGACTGCGACAGTTGCTTAAACACTGTTCTTTCTCAGCTATACAAAGATAAACGCCCTCTATCAGATTGATATAGGGCGTTTACGTAAAATGTTAAATGTTTAAAAGCTATCTATAGAACAATGCTATTGCCAAATAGTTTTTAGTTTTATAATTTTAGCATAAGACCTGCCATTCCACCTCCATAAAACGTATTTCGGGTACGGTCTCTCCGCCAAGCTTTCCACAATGTACTACCACCATAAATTGAATTCTCGTCTCTTTCCGCATAGTTCAAGCTGGGAGCCACAAATATAGACATGCGCTCACTTAGTTTAAACGCCGGAATTACCCGCAGCGAGGACTGATGATTATCCAGGCTTTTAAATTTCTCTGTCAGATAATTACGTGTAGCTATTTCCGTACGCAGACTAAACTTGGTCCTATTGATCAATACTGCACCTAAACCTGCTTCAAAGGCATATTTATCCGGTCTGTTGCCATCGAGTGCCCTATTGATCGATAATATACTATAGAGTACACGACCACCTGAACGAAATTGTAATCCGAGATAGCTATCCTCATTGACCGCTACTGAAAGACTCTGCTCACCATTTTTAATAAAATTAAGCAGACCAATGGGATAATCACTACTATCGGCAATATTAACGATACCTGCCACCTGAACTCCGCTTACTTTTTTAGCTTTATTAGCGATGCCTGCTAATTGACTTCCAACAGTCGATTCGCTATTGTTAAGTATGCTAGCAAGCTGTGTCGTTCCTGGAGCCTCATTGGCTAAATTTACAACACCAGCGATTTGAACACCTCTAACCGTATCCGCTTTGTTAAAAACACCCGCTATTTGCAGACCTTTCACTTCCCCGGAAACATGGTTTCCCACACCGGCGATCTGTACCCCACTTACATTTTCTCCTACACCATTGAAGACGCCTGCCACTTGCAAACCTTTCATTTCTCCGAACACACGGTTTCCTACACCGGCAAGTTGTACACCACGCACACTTCCCCCAACGGCATTGAAAACACCGCCCATTTGCAAGCCTTGCATATCATATTGATTAATATTAAATACGCCACCAAGCTCAATACCTTTTACCCCCGCAGTAGATCCACCAATAATGTTTATGGAAAATTTATTCACAATTTGCGATTGTATAAAACCATGTGTACTTAATCCCGGTGTCATCGAAATTTGGTATGGGCTATACAAAAACATCCCGCCCAAATTCATACTTTGGATCTTTTGGGCAGGAGACAGAAATACCCGTCCCCAAAAAGATCGATAAAGACCATGATCTTCTTCATACCCTTCAAAATAGCCATATTCACGCTTCTTCTTATCGCCAATTTGCGCTTCTATCGGAAAAATCACCATAACACTGGTGTCCCGAAAAGCCTCCTTACTAACGTTCACTGCAATGAGATTACTTTTTTTCTTTACGTCCAGCTCAAAGTAGCCATTTCGGTCCGTCAACGTAGACAATAAAGCACTTCGATCAAAGATACTGGCATTGGAAATCGGATTATTAGTCCGAATATTTTTGATATACCCCGCTATAACAACTTTGTTTTTATGAGGTGTCTTCACTTCAAACTCCACCGACATCCGCTGAGGTGTATATTGAATAATAATATGCCGTCCAAGTTCTTTAAAACTATATTCCTTGCCCAAAATCCGATCCAGATAATCATACAAATTCCCTTTGAAGGCTTTAGTATGAATCACACTGTCTGTCTGTAGGATATTTCCATTAAAGGAGAACAATACATCCTGCTGCTCCTTCAACAAACGAAAAACTTCACCTACAGTAGTCTCTGGAAAGGCTGGTATTTGAATCGTTGCAGCGAGCTTTTGCTGTGCCCTTCCCAAATGGAACGAACACAGCATTAAAATTAAGAGATAAAGCTCTACCCTCTTTATAAAAAATAGTATCATGTTGTTTTCTATACAATTTTGTTCTGAAAATATATCTATCTGTTGGCTCACCTCGTCAGATGAATCTCGCTGTCTTTCACATTTACGTTTAATCCAAATGTGCTAGAAATGACTTTCAAAATTTCAGTTAAACTATTTTGTTCGAATTTTGCTGTCAATAATAATTTCTGATCAGCAGGATGGTCAATAATAATCTTATACGCATAAGCTTGATTTAGCAGCTCAACAACACGCTGCAATGGGGTATTCTCAAAATCAAACACACGATCCACATAATATTTATAAAACTGATCCTTGACAGGTTCCTTTCCTACTTTTATTGTATCACTATCCCGGATTGTAATCATTTGTTGTGGTCGCAAAAAGACTTCCTTTTTTGCATAACCGACTTTAACCAATCCTGTAGCAACAATAACTTCCGTCGCATCTGATGTTCGGCGCACATTAAAGCTGGTGCCCAATACCGTAATTTTGGTTTTCCCTGTCTCAATGACAAAGGGATGTTTTTTATCCTTGTGGACCTGGAAAAACACTTCCCCTCTTTTCAATGCCACATTTCTATTATTATTGGTCCACCTGCTTGAATAAGCCAGCTCCGTATTTTTATTTAAGGTAACTACCGAACCATCAGGTAGGGAATCTTGGCGCACTTGCTCCATACTCGAAAGAAACATTTCCTCACGATGAGATTGATCAAACACATAGAATCCTACAGCACAAAAGACCAAGATACTTGCTGCTAACCACCAGCTCCATTGAATTACAGAAGTCTTTTTTTGGGGGATTACCGCAGCTTCTGCCGCTCTTTTATCTCGCACAACTTTGAAGTCAGCCCAAGCCTTATCTACGTTCACATCAGGAACATCCAGGGGTTTGGGCAAACTATCCCACATTTTTTTCATTTTTATGTACTCCTCCTTATTGTTAGCGTCTTCTTCTAACCAATCGTGTATCATGATATTCTCTATTTCATTGGTCTCGCCAATGATATATCTTTCTAACAGTTCCTTATTCATAGCGTATAGATAAGAAAGCAAATAATCAATGTTAAATAATCCATAAGTTCGATACGCAAATGCTTCAGTGCCTTGCTCATATGTCCCTCAACAGTTTTAATCGACAGATCCAGGGTTACTGCGATATCCTTATATTTCATTTCCTGAAAACGGCTTAACTCAAAGACCGTACGGCTTTTTTCAGGTAATTCCGCCAATGCGACCTGTAGCTTTTCGTCCAAATCCCGCGTACTTTCATCAACCGCAGGTACAAAATCCTGCCTATGCAGTTCGTGGGATTGATATTTTAGCTTACGTTGCTCTTTTTTCAGCACATTCATACTTTCATTATAAATAGCCCGATATAAATACGCTTTTAATGAAGTATGTATCTGCTCCTCCCAATCGCGTTCCCAAAGCCGCAAAAACACCTGTTGCACAACCTCTTCCGCCACATCACTATCGCCTAGATACCGGTAGGCATAACGATGTAACTCTTTGTAGTGCGCCCGAAAAAGCTGCTCAAAATTCTTTTCTTTATTTTCCGACATTGATCAAATCTGTCTTATTGTTTAAATAATCCACTTTATTAGTAAGACACCCCAATAGACTATTACCCTTACAAATTTTTCACTTTTTTTAATATCAACTTCGATACATCCGCCATATAATTTCAAATCCCTTATTTATACCTATTCGTAATTCTTTTCGTATAGATGCTCAGGCGAGTACATGACATCCTCCCATCGGCCAATGATATTTACCCAAAAAACTTTATAAAAAGGCTTTTGTGACGACTAAAGGTAAGCCATCTATTTTATAAAATATTTTTTTTCTAAGGGTATATGGATTTTCCATTGTCATAAAGGAAAGAACAACATACAATTGATCACAAAAAATAATTTGACAATGAAAACAACATTCAAAGTAGCCCTGTTGGGATTGACATTATTAGGAATTGCAGGTACTACACAAGCGCAAGATATCACTTATGGTTTACAGGTCGGAAGCAACTATCATATGAGTTCCTTTGGCAACAAGTCTGTCAAAGATAATAATGGCAAAGTCGGCGTATCTGTAGCAGGATTTGCCCGTATTGGAGATCGCGTTTTCTTCCAGCCCGGAATCGGTGCCAGTCTGTTGCGTAAAGAATATACCTTCGAAAATGTGCAGAAAACACCTAAATTCTATCAAATAAATCTACCATTACAGGTCGGTTATAAATTTTTGGAAAATGGCGACTTCAACCTCCGTGGGCTATTGGGCCCGCAGTTAAACTATGATGTAAAAACAGTGAAGTCCAGCGCAAATACCGATTATAAGAAATTTTCATTTGATGGTAGAGTGGGGATCGGTGTAGATATCAGTCACCTTACATTAGATGCTTATTACAGCCATGGTTTTACGAGTATCGACAAGACCTTAGACGCAAAAAATAAAACAATCGGCATTATGGTCGGTTATAAGTTCTAATCAGCATCTATTAACTAAGAAAAACGCCATTCGATTTAAAATGGCGTTTTTTCGTATTTACATTTTATTTTTTGTCAATAATTACTATTTTAGCCCTACAAAAAAATTATTCCGGCTAATCGTCCTATTTAAATACGACTTTCAATCAAATTGGAATAAACGGGATGTAGCGTAGCCCGGTATCGCGCCAGCATGGGGTGCTGGAGGTCGTCGGTTCAAATCCGGCCATCCCGACGGGAGAAGCTCTAACGAATGTTAGGGCTTTTTTTATCTAAGCTAGTACAGAACCTACTACCCGGCCCCATATGATACGTTTCGATCTCAAAATAATTCTTTACATTTGCACTATGAAAATGACTGTAATGTTATAACACCCTTTTCTTGCTTAGTTCTTAAGCATGGCGCTGTGTACTATCCACATAGCGTAGATTTCTATTTTAAAATTTTATTCATTATCTAAACAAATAGGTCAATACGCAATTATTGTCCCTAAATAGGTTATATATCAAAAGAATTATGTCAGAAATACTAAGTAAAAAGGAAATAGAGCAATTCATTCTTAGTGGCTTTGTTCGCATTGAAAATGCATTTTCAAAAGAAACAGCGGATGCAGTTTTAGATATCCTATGGAATGACCTTCCCTGTGAAAGGTCTAATCCGCAAACTTGGACCGAACCAGTTATACGCTTGGGTATGTATACTCAACCACCTTTTATCGAATCATTAAATACAAAAAAAATACATTTAATTTTTGATCAATTGGTGGGTAAAGACAGGTGGATACCCTGTCGAAATGTGGGTACCTTCCCTATAAGGTTTCCATCTATCCAGAAACCAAATGATACGGGTAAGCACGTCGACGCAAGTTTCGCTGGCCATGACCCAAACAATTATTTAGAGTGGCGTATCAATGTCAGATCCAAAGGTCGAGCTTTATTAATGCTTGTGTTGTATTCGGAGGTAAGCGAAAATGATGCGTCTACGATCATATATGAAGGTTCTCACATTGATGTGGCAAAGCTCTTAGCCAAGGAGGGAGAGTTTGGTCTTTCGTTTATGCAGCTTGCGAATAAGTTGGACGAGCTGCCCAAAAGGAAAGAGGTGTATGCAACGGGTAAAGCAGGTACAGTTTATCTTTGCCATCCGTTTCTAGTCCATTCAGCTCAACCACACAGTGGAACTCTTCCTAAATTTATGGCACAACCGCCCTTGTTGTTGAGGGAGGAATTAGCAATCTCGGATTCCACAGAAGGATATACTCCAGTTGAACAAGCCATTCGTATAGGCTTAGATTAATCTGAAAATATCACATTAAAAAGTGGTCGCAAAAGCGACTACTTTTTAATGTGATTAACATATCCTTGCAACGTTAACACCGCATCAGAATAACCGTTGATCCTGTTCAAAATAGATTTTTCGGATCAATTCAGGCCAATAACTTGCAAGGGTTCCTTCTTTAATCCGCTTGAAAAGATCATGATCCGAAGGAATCATTCCTTTTAAATCTTCCTTCTTCGCGGCAGATCCTTCCCCTTTCGACAGCTTTAATTGTTCTTCTGCAAGTTTTCGAAGCATCAGTTCATACCTGTTTTTTGAAGGTTTACGCTGGGCAATTTTTTTCAAAAGATCTGGATTTCCCGGATTATTCCCTTGCTGCAAATGCAGTTCAAGCCAGTCAGCCAATATTTCATTTTTTTCATCGGCATAAGGCTCACCAACACCCAAATCCATGGGCCATAATCTCGATTCCGCAATTTTCAATTTTGCCTCTTTATATTTCTTTTCAAGGATAAATTGGTAGGCCAACATTAATTTAGTCTGTACATAATACCGATGGCCTTCAGTTGCACCTTCAAATGGAAGTATGGTCACCTCTTCCAATTCTTTCTCAGCCCGCATGTATTCTTTCCCCAATAACAATGTACGTACCTGTGCCAAGGTTAGTATATAATTCTTCGGAAATTTGCGATGATATGCTGTACTCACCTTAAGGGCTTCTTTATAAGACTGACTATTGTTTAGGAGCTCCACCAAATGTAGCCCATATCGCCATTCTTGTGGTTCCATCAAGGTTGCCTGCTGCATCATCTGTACCGCCAGATCTATACGGCTCGTATCTTGCAAACTTGATTTCAGCGCATAATAGGCGGCAAAATCTGTTGGCTCCTGGCCTACTGCCGACAAAATTTCTCTTGCTTTTTGGGGCTGATTCCTGAAACGATACAATAGTGCAGTCAGATAATCGATCGTCCAACTTTTACTGTTCTCTTTTGCCCATTGGAATACTTGGTTACTTTCTTCTCGAAATGGGAAGACAAAAGCTGGCTTACTTTGCGTTGCCTGATTTAACCATTCCTGACTGATCGACTTATTCGATCGTGTCAGCCAAGCTAGCCAAATTAATGCTTCCGTATTCTTCTGTCCCGAGCGGAGTAGATCGGTGGCCGATTCAAACTCTCCAAGATCAGCATACCATATCGCCAGTTCCATCAGCTTTTCAGCGGCAAACTCTTGCCGGGATGAAAATGTCTTCTTTTCCTCAAATTGGAGAAAGGCATTAAACGGATCATATTGGAGAATTGCCTGATGGGAAAGACGATCTGTTACAGCTCCTTTTTTGTGCTGAACCAACACGTCCATCTGCAAGGCATCTATATTTAGCGGATTTGCAACTACAGCTTTTGCGATATAATCCCCTGCACGTTCATATTGTTTAATCCGATAGTAATATTTGGCCATTTGCACAAAGGAAGCACTTCGCCAAGTCGGATTTAATGAAGCGACTTCAAAACCATCTAAAGCATCGTTATCTTTTTTTAGCTTAATCGCTGCCAAACCATAGTAGTAATTTGCCTGTGCATCATAAGTATCCATAGACAATGCTTGCCGGGCATAGGCATAACATTGCTGATATTCCATTTTAAACCAGGCCATTTTGGCCATTTCAAGGTAGGTCTGCGAAGTAGCGCCATGCTGGATCAGTTCCTTTAATTTTACTTCCGCAAGCGTATATTGCCTAAAGCGAATGAGATCACGTATCTCCAATAATTTGGTCTGCCCCGTATCTGAGCTTACTTCCGCTGAAATTACAGTGGGTCTATTCAGTTTTGACCAAGATGTATCCGTTCTGAGATTAAAATAATCCTGTCCCAATTTCAGATAGCGAGGTCTTGAGTCGGTTGCTACCATCAAGGATAACCTGGTAGGTTCGCCCAATTGGGCTTCAATAAAACTTCGATTTAATACAGTACCTATGCTATCAAGCACATATATACTATCTTTTAAAGGTCGCTTTGGATCAAGATCCAATAATAGCGTATTGTTCTCACGTTTTATCTGAATTGCTGCTGAAAGTTGTATCTCCTTCGGTTTTCCTATCCCTGAAAATGGCATCCAGTATTCTGTCCAACTGTCACTTTGATAAGGCGCAAATCCAAGTTGTTTAAAGGGGGTCTGGCTGCTGGAAGGAACATTTTGATTGAACAGACGTCCACTTTGGATTTCCACATATTGCCCACTCTGATCAGTCAATAAATTTTCCCAGATCTTGCCATCTCCAGCCTGCGACCAAAGAAATATCTTTTTCCCTAATTTATCTTCACGGAGGGCATAACGGGCCATTCCATAATTATGATCTGTATAGTAAACCCCGAAAGCATTACTATGCGCGCCCAATACATGATATGATTTAGAACTGCCAAAAGCATTCTCGCTATAGTTAGAAAGATCCCGTCCCTGGCTATCGATAGGCCAGGCATGCGCATCCCCATCATGACCGATATATTGATTTCCGGGATACAAAAACTTCAGATCTTGTCCCGCAGCAACACCCAGATTCATCCAGGTATAATAAGGTTGTTCAACCGCATTGGCATTATACCAAAAGGAACGTGTAGAAAAATAACCTTTGTCTTTTTCTAATCGGATCTCCAAGGTCCAGTTACTACGGCTCAGCATATCATAAGCGTGGATAAAGCAACTTACGCTTCCATCCGCATTTTCCTGCGTAAGGTAATCGACCGGGGTAGAAGTATTGGGCGTGTGTCCAATAATACCATAATTCGCTTCGATACCACCACTCGTCCATGGTCCCCGCATGGCAATATCCCTAAATTTCACAACGCCATTGTTGTAAATATAGTCCCGCTTATTGACCTTATCATAGGCCGACCAAATTTTCCCACCGATCTCTGGCATCACCTGTACCCGAATATAATCGTTTTCCAGGATAACGGTTTTCCAGTCCTTTTCAATAGCCGTATTTGTAAAACCGTCAAAGCGGAAATAAGGATACAACTTTTGAGCTGAAGCTATGGGATCCGGATCCGTAAAGGGATAGGTTACATAACGTTTCTTAAGCTCAGAAACCTTTGCCGGATGCTGTGCAAAAACTCCGAGCACACAGCTGCCCATTGCCCATAACATAATCCACTTTTTCATTGGCATTTTAATTTAAAAATTTCACAATTTTAATGGCATTCCCCAAATCGTTGATTTGTCCGATCTGATTAAATCCGTCATGTAAGCCATTAACTTCACCGAACTTCAACATAAATGAATCTATCATAGGTTATTTGCATCTTTGCATCAACAAAAAGCCTATGATAAATTGCATCTTGTAGCAATATCGTACTGCTATTCAATAATCAACAAAAGTCCTTTATTCTTTGCTACCGGAATCGCATCGCCTAATTTATACTGCGCTCCCTTTTGAAAATTAGGGATTAATGGTGCGGATAATTTTGCCTTTCCAGAATCAATCCCCAATTTTTCCCAGTCAATGGCCAATTTTACATCCACATCACCATCCGCCCAGCTAGCGATAGCTACCATCGCCTTGCCCGCACGGCTATAAACAGTTGTAAGAACCTTATCATGATCGGTTTTAACAGGAATATTTGGCGACCAATAACCTATCATTTTACTCCCTTTGATGCCAAATTGATCCCACGCTCTCCATAGATCAGCAGGTGTCAATTTTTGGTAAGGCATCCTATTGGTCATGCCATAGAGCATACCCCGCCAAGGATTTCCACCATCCTGTAGCATTTCACCCATTAAACCAAACGGAATGCCGCTCACCTCGGTAAGGAAAAAATCGGGTTGGTTATTCTCGTAGTCAAAGTATTCACCAAACCATAATCTATTGATGTACGGAAAATGCTCCAGATACAGATTCGCGCTATTATTGAATCCATCACTTTTATTATATTGATTTGCCGAATGCAAATCGATCAGACCAGGTTTGCCATTTTTTGTCAGTACACGTTTTATTCTTTTCATGGTTACCCGATCGAAGGCAACATCATCCAAATAAATCCCATCGATACCGATATGATCTACCAGCCAATTCATGCCTTCCACGTAATAATTGTGCCATCTATTCATTCCGCTATTGATAATAGCCGCGTCTTTAAATTGGGGAACATACCATGCAGCGATATAATTTTTACCCACATGCTCCTGCAACCAGGAATATCCGCCTCCTTTTCCAGGTGAAAACACCTCAGTGCCCAGACTACGCAATGGATAGAGCTCATAAACCCGATTTGAAACCTCACGAACGGTATTGTAGATCTTGACCTTTAAGCCCTTATCATGTGCCTGATCGATATATTGCTTCATTTCTTTTGTCGCAATAAACGGATAATTGATATATGGATTTATTTCATTTCCATGATGGATATTGATGACATTAGATCCACTTGCAACAACAGAATCAACGGGTTTATAGGCATGGTAATACCGTTCATTCCATTGTGCTTCCGTATTGATCGGGTGAAAAGGGGTAATTAGCAGGTTAAAATTGTAATAAAGCACATCGCCTTTTTTGAGTTCACGGGCTCCGCTGTAACTATTGACCAAAACCGATTTTCCTTTCAGGCCAATATCAATTCCCCCTTTATTTTCATTACCCCAGGACTGTGGCAGCACAAGCGGCTTTTGAAGATAAAAATTCGTATTGAGCGGCCGAGAATAATGCTCGTCACGGAGTGAAAACTGGAGTCCGGCATCTACAGCACCTATCCAACCACCATCCTGATTTTTATGGGCTACATCCCATTTCCAGGTAAGCTGTTCGGGCCTCTTTCCTCCCTTTTGCCCGAGTCCCATAAAATAATCCGTCTTATCGGGCATCATCGGGATATGCATCGTGGCATCTTTTAATGACAGGTCCTTTAGCGCCGTGAGCTTGACCACATAATGCATATAGCCATCAAATTCCAATTTACCCTCTACTTCCATTGTCAGATCGGAAGACTCATTTTTGGCCGTCCAACTATATTCACCTTCACTTTTGGTTTCAAATCGGATCCCGCTTGGTTTAAGTTGAATTTCCTTTCCATCTGAAGCACTATAAAAATGAAAATGAAGCGGTTCAAATAAGAGGTTATTCGCCTTGGACGATATTTCAGTCAATTCGGGCGTAAAAAACGTGCTGATCTGTTTTGGAAAACCACTCGCATGGAGTTTCACCTCGCGGCCTAAAATATGTAAGGTAGAGTCCGCTTTTAATTCAATAGCTGTATAAGGCGCAACCACTGTGTTTTTTTGGGCCAATGTCGAATTGAGCCATGGTAGTCGCGTCATTTTCCATGGTTGATCAACACCGGATATATCACCTGAAGCATCTGAAACCCTTATTTCCACATTGACCTGTTTCGCTACCGCATTTTTTGGCTTTACGGTAACCACGCCATGGTAAGTTCCGCTTGCAGTAACCTCCGGAATCTGTATACCGCACCACAGGGCCTGAACCTTATCTTTTGGTATATCAACCTGCAGTGCCATTGCTTTTCCGGTATAATCCGTACCTTGGGTATTGATACAATTCAGGCTACTCGCGGGAATAATAGCCCCATCACTTGCTTTAAAATCCGAGAAAGAAATTTGAATTTCATGGAGGTCCTGCTTTGGAGACCATACCCCGAGTTGAAATCCATAAAATTCACCTTTCTGCCCTGTGCCCTGCAACTTAGTCATGGCTTTACCCTTCATAAGCCAGCGTTGCGGAAGATTGCTTTCCATTTTAATCGGAAACTCCCGCAATTCAGGAAAAAGATAATAAGCGGCATTCGCATTTCTGTTCACAAAGCCTCGCACTTCTTCGGCACTCGCGATCAGTTCCATCGGATCATTACTATTGTATTTATCTACGGCATCAAAGCGTGCAACAGTAACTCCTTTTGAGTTCCCTGCCTCATGTTGTGCTACTTTCACTGGTGCTGAAACGGCATTTTTAAGATAAATTGCATCCGGATAATTGCGGCTGCGGCCACCCATCTGATACGGTAAATAATAGACATAGTAAACGCCCTTCCCGGAAATCGGCTTAAACCGTAGTCCACCAGATTCCGTATTCATCCAAAGATAAGAGCTGGGTGCGATTTGCCTATTGCTGGCACTGTCGACGATAATAACTTGCTGATTTGCCTCAACCCAGCGATTTCGCCACGGAATAGTAACCTGCACCTCCTTCTGATCCGTGTTTACCTGCAGCACTGCTCGATGATTACCCAGCAGGTCCGCATCCCACTTTTGTGTTTCCGGAGGATAGGTCAATTGCGCCCGGGCCGAGTTTGCGCATAAGGATACGGCAAGGATAATTGCCAGCTTATAAGAGGCTGTTCTTTTTTTCATGCGAATAGTATTTATTCAAAATATTTTTGTCTTTACCAAGCTTTTCCATAGGCCTGATACGATTTACAAGCTGCACTGCTTCCCTAACATGAGTCTATAGTGCAGCTACTTTTATTGGTCAATAAGAGAACTAATATTAAGTTTTATTCCTAACATCTTAACTTAGTTTTGTCTGTATTTATGCCAGGTTTCCTCAGGCACATAAATAGCGCGATACGGAATAAAATAAGCGTTTAATTCCCAAAGCACTTTTCCTGTTTTATCCGTCACCAATACACTACCTGTTTTTGAGCTAGTCTGCAGTAAATTACCATTATCCAGTTCATAGGCACTGCCCATTCTTGCTGTAAACTGCTTTTTAGGAATTGGGGCCGTATAAGCTACTGTTGCCGTTTTATTCCTTTGATCAAGCCTAAAAGCGATCGCCCGAGATTGCTTATTGGCTGTTGTACTGTCACGCGGAGAAAAATCACCATTGTCAAAAAGCAACAGCTCACCAGTTTTTGTGATATGCGGTGCATGCTGGAAATAAAACAGTTCCTGGTCCTTTAATTTATAATCGCCACCCTTTCCCAATTTCCAGAGAATATCACCAGTTTTGGCATCAATTTTCCAGACCTGATTTTCAATTGGCGAAGAAGTCAAATAATTGTTGTCACGATCGAAGGAAATGGTATTAAAATGAAATCGGTCATGCTTCAGGCTGTCTAATTTTTTATCCTGCTGAATATCCCATTTTTCCCAGGGAGACCATTTCTTCAAAATATTACCTTTTATATCCATCGTCAAAATAGCATCGCCCCAAAGGGTATCTTTTGGATGGTTGGGCCGATCGTCGATCCTAAAATCCCGCACGATACCGACAATATTATTATTGTGATCCATCTGCACGTCATGGTGCATGATGATCCCTTTTTTATCCAAATCGATACGTGCTATTTCTTTACCCGTAAGATCAATTTCAACAAGTACAGTCCCACCGACAAATCCGATACGACCACTTCTTAAATAATAACTTGCATTGGTCGATTTCTTGCTTGGCTGATTGGGTTTGTTGAATTCATCTTTACTCGCTGGAGCCAATAAGGCGAGGATAGTACCCCTTGGGGTCAAAGAGGCAAGACGCACGCCCAGCTTTTCGTCCTGCCAATACCAACGAATCGTCCCTTTGCCGTCCACCATGGCCATGTAGCCTGGAAATCCGCGATAACATAATAATACCATACCATTACCTAGGGCCTTTTCATCATGTGGATGGTCGGCCTTGATCCAGTCGTGCACCATCCATGGCGATTGCGCTCTTGTTTTAAAAGATTGTTCGCTGGATTTTATGGGAATAATCCGGTCTATGATAACCCTAAATTTATAACTTGTATTTGGTTCAAGCGTCATTAACGGAATGTTATGCTGAACAGCAGCATTTGAAACAGTTGTTTTATAAGACTGTTTATCCCCCTCTTTCCAATACTCCACATACACGGCTTCTGCCTGATTTAGTTTCACCTGAATAGCAGCGTTGAGCGGCAAATTATTGGGTGAGCTCACCTCAATATTTTCAATGTCAACCTGATGTGCATAATAATAGTAAGCAGCAAATACTGCTATAGCCACCACAATCAGTGCAATAATTGCTTTAATTGGTTTCATCTGTAAATAATTTCAATTCCACTGGTCTATCAAACAAAGCGCATTACCGAATATAATGCGCTTTAGTTTGGGTTATTTAGGCAATCGCGATGGATTGGCTGTAGTCATTTCTTGATGCAAACGTGCTTCTTCCAATGGATAAGGGAAATAGCGCATGGCTTCAGTGACATTTTCTTTCAGTCCGCGACCTTTCAAATAAGCATTGCTTACTTTTTCATAGCGGCCCAGGCGGATCAGATCCTGACGTCTTTTGTATTCAAAGACAAGCTCAAAACCACGTTCGTCAACAAGCGCATCGATCAGAGCCTCCTTACTTGCAGGACTAGGGAAATCAGGATGCTTACCATATTCAGGTGCTCCAGCTCTCTTCCGGACTTCATTGATATAAGGCAATGCTGCCGCGGGTCCGTTCAGTGCATTTTCAATCTCAGCCTTGCACAAAATAACATCCGCCAAACGGAGAACCTGAATCGTGCGCCCATCCAGATAGGAGTTATTGACCATATCATAAGAATACTTTTTCGTCGCAACATTTTGCAGGAATTTTACGGTATCACTTGGCGGAGTAGTCTGTCCTTTAGCAGGCAACATGTAAAAAAATCCATACTTTGTATTTTTGTCCCGTGCAGCCTTTCCGGTGTAATTATAATAGAAAAACTTTTTACGCGGATCGAGATCACTATATTTTCGCCAAAAATCAAGGGAAACACCATAGTACTGCCATCTATCCGGTACTTCAGGGTTGTCGGTCGGACCAAAGTGATTGGTAATCTCGCCTCCATTTAATGTAGGCTCATGCAAGATGCCAAATATCAGCCCCATATCCATTTTATTATTGTCGGACCACTCCTTCTTAAAATCTGGATTCAGCGTGTATACACCTTTATCACGTAACGCTAAAACCTGATCGATATACGTTTTTGCTTTTTCATAATTGTGCGAACGCATATACATCTTTCCCATTAAGGTCAACGCGGCGCCTTTTGTAGCACGGCCAATGCCCAGTTCGTCCGACCATTTCTCCGGCAAGTTATCGATTGCATACTGACAATCTTCAGCAATTTGTGCATCAATTTTCTCTACAGCAACCAAGGGTTCATTGTAGCTTTCCGTCGGATTCTTGACTGTCGTTATCAGTGGTACCGGTCCCCAGGCATCTGTAAGATCCATATAAGATAATGACCGCAAGAACCTGGCCTGTGCGATAATTTTCTTCTTCCGATCGTCGGGAATAGTTACACTCTCAATACGATCAATCAACATATTGGCATTGCTGATCACCTGGTACATATTCTGATAATTAAATTTAAAATACCTGTTATTATCATCATAGGTAAAGTTGCTCATCCGTGTAGGATCACCTGCCGCTGTAGAAAAGCCTATATCCGTTGCGTAATCGGTGATCATCACCAAATAACCCGCATAGTATAAATAAGCATCCCCCGGATAAGGCGATAAACTCGTATAGACACCCGTCAGGGCAGCATTGATATCACTTTCTGTTGAGTAGGCATTTTTTGTTGTAAGATCACTGTATAATTTAGGGTCCAGCTTGGTACAGCTATTCAAGCTGAGGCCCAAAACAATGGCCAAACCTGCCATACCCAAGATATATTTGATATTATTTTTAAACGTCTTCATGTCATTTCTGATTTAGATATTAGCTATTAAAATGTTGCACTTACACCAAAAGTAAACGAGCGCATCGAAGGATATGAATTAAAATCCAGCCCCACCCCTGCATTGGCACTCTGATTATTTCCAGCTCTATTTTTAACCAGCGCATCATTTTCATATCCCTTGGTATCCACCTCAGGATCCCATCCAGAATAATTGCTAATCGTAAATAAGTTTTCCGCCATACCATATACCCGTATCGATTGAACCGCTTTTGTTTTCAATGGAATGGTATAACCGAGTGTCAGATTACGCAACCGCAAAAAAGAAGCATTCTCAATAAAATGGTCATTGATATAGCCACCATAGTTCATGTAGTAGAATCCGTTTCTTGGAATATCCGTATTGGTGTTTGTCGGTGTCCATCGATTTAAAGCTTCTGTGGTACGTTTCCACTCCAGATTCATGCGTGTCATATTAAGGAGATCGTTTCCGACATTTCCATAAATGAAGGCCGTCAGATCAAAGTTTTTATACGCGAATGTATTGGTCATACCAAAATTGAACTTCGGATAACCACGACCGATGATCGTCCGGTCCGCAGAATTGATTGTACCATCGCCGTTCACATCCGCGAACTTTGGATCGCCGGGTTTAGAATTTGGCTGTGGCGCATAGTTTTCTCCTTGTTGAATAACCCCCAGGTATCTATAGCCAAATAAAGAGCCCAACGATTCCCCGACACGAATAACCGAATAAGCTTCTTCAGAAACATTACCCATTGGTTTTGACGAAGTCAACAACTGTTCAGGCTCTCCACCCAAACTTGACACCTTATTGCGGTTCATCGTTAAATTCAATTTTGTCTCCCAGGTAAACGCTCCGGTCATATTCTTACTGGTTACCGAAAACTCCAACCCTTTGTTATTCATCGTACCTAGATTGCGCTGTCCGGAGGTATATCCTGTGTAATAAGGCAATATACTCTTAATCAAAAGATCATTGGTTTTCTTATAATAGGCATCTACGGTAAAGGCTAATCGATTTTTAAAAAATGAAAAATCAAGTCCTACGTTATATTGCGTTGTGGATTCCCATTTTAATTTATCGTTTTCAGGATAAGTTGGGTTTTGTTTAACGCCACCCGAATTGGTCACACCATCAAACGTATAGTGACCATTATCCATCAATCCATAAGAAGCATAATCCGCAACGCGATCATTACCCGTCTGTCCGTAACCCAACCTAAATTTTAGATCCGAAAATAACTGCTGCTCTTTCATGAAATCCTCATTGTTGACCTTCCATGCAAAAGCTGCTGAAGGAAAGGTTCCCCAACGATGGTTGGGACTAAAGCGCGAGGATCCATCACGACGTAAGGTTGCAGTCAACAGATACTTATCAGCATAGGCGTAATTTACCCGCCCGAAAAAAGAGATGACCAAGTTCTCAGCTTTTGCAGAATTTACTCCCGTAATACTAGAGGCCATTCCTAAATTATTGTATTCCAGCAGATCCGTTGAAAAACCTTTCACATTGATCCCCTTATTGTTTCGCACGTATTTCTCATACGAATAGCCCCCCATCACACTCAAATTGTGTTTCTCATTAAACACCTTCGCATAGGTGGCATAAAAATCAATCAGGTTATGGGTTTCATTATAATCGGCCTGACTTGCCACACCATCATCTATCCCACCCTGATAAGAGTCTCTAGTCAGATAACTGCCCAATTGATCATGCGTTATTTCTGTTCCTGCATCCATGCGCAAAGTCAGTTCCTTGATCGGATTTACCTCAAGAAAAATATTTCCATTCAACTTGTCCCTTTGCACATCATTGATCCGTGACATCAGGTTGGCCAAGGGATTGTCACCCTGCCCCCCTGGAGGTCTTCCAAAACTACCGTCTGCATTGTAAACAGGTACCGTCGGATCATAGGTCAATATGCTGTACAAAACATTTGAATTCAGGATATTTCCGTCATACACCTGCATATTCGATTTTTCCCGTTGCGCGGATAGGCTCGCCCCAGTGCGAATATAATCGTTTACCTTTTGATCCACGTTGATACGTCCCGAAATTCGATTAAAGTCTGTCGTCTTCAAAACACCCTTTTGATCAAAATAACCTATGCTCGTCAACACTTTGGTTTTCTCACCACCTCCGGAAAACTGTAAATTATGGTTTTGCAAAATACCGTTCCGCATGGTCTCCTTTACCCAATCCGTATTGACATCAGACTCGAGCTGTGATTTGGTGTAGACTGCATATTCCTGATTTTCTTGCCCCTGAATCTCCTTATAAAGTGCATTGGCAAGATTCATATATTGCTTACCGTCGAGAAAGGTGAACGGTATAATCGGTTTCTGTGTTCCCACATAGCCACTATAGGTAATGTTGTTTTTATCCGTAAGACCACGTTTTGTGGTAATGATAATAACACCATTGGCACCTCTGGAACCGTAGATAGCCGTTGCCGAAGCATCCTTTAAGATATCCATGGAAGCAATATCATCAGGATTGATGTTGATTCCATTATTTGTTGGAAATCCATCGATCACATAGAGTGGATCATTACTTCCACTAATCGAATTGGTTCCGCGAATCCGAATAGACGTGCTACCACCCGGGGCCTTTGAATTCTGGGTTACAACGACACCGGAAGCTTTACCCTGTAGGGCCTGACCTACATTGCTCACCGCTCCTCCTTTCGTTAGCTCGTTGCTGGAAAGCGATGCAATGGCACCTGTCAGATCGCTTTTCTTTTGTTTACCGTATCCGATCACGACAACATCTTCTAGCTGATTCACCTGATCCTCCAAAATAATGGAAAGAGTGGTGGCTCCATCAGCGGAAACCTGCACATTTCGTTCTACATAGCTTTGATACCCGATGTATGAAAAAGTCAGTTCATACCCCTTTCCATTCGGTACATCAGCAAAACGAAAACTCCCATCACTCGCACTCGAGGCTGCTGTTGAAAAACTGCTGCCGGGATTTTTCAAAATTATACTTACCCCTGCCAGCCGTTGCCCCGACGAGTTTTTGATTACACCATTTATTGTTCCCGCTAGACATCGAAAAGATAACAGTGTCAAGACAAGAAAAACAAAAAATGGTTTCTTGGTTAAGTTGAAATTTACCATGATTCTATTTTTTAGGTTTGAGTATATATGTATTATGTTGTTTTTCAAGAATAAACGGATTCACCTCAACAATCAACTGCAGAATAGACGCCGCAAGATCCGTTTTGTCTTTCAGATCCATTGTTGGATTCTTGCTAAACCGCCCCTTTATCCGATAGTTTTTCACGATTAATGAATCATAGGATATAGGTACATCAAGCTCATGATTGATATATTGAATAATATCAGATACAGCGGTTTCTTCCAATTGGAGCCAATTGGCGCTCTGGTGAATTGTTGCCGGATTGCGGTACTGTTTTTCCGTCGCGGAAAGCATAAGCTGGGCTGGTAGACTTTCCCTCGCGCTCATTTTTGGCGTACCTCTGAAATTTGAAACAAGCATCTTGTTCGCCCCGCCAAAATAAATCTGTTGGCCAGGTTTCAAAATATTTGTCTCTACTACGGACGGTTCTATAGATTCAACGCGAACTTTCCCCTCAAATAATCGGATCAAAACATGTTCAACTGCCGCATTATAATCCACAATGAATTCTGTTCCCAGCGCTGTGGTCATCAACGTGCCGCTTTCGACGATGAAAGGTTTTGAAGGATCCTTTGCTACTTTAAAATTGACTCTTCCACTGAATAGTTTAACCCGCCGAAAATCAAGATCCGGTTTTATACCTAGCTGAATCAGTGCACCGGGTTCCAAGGTTAAAATTGAATTGTCTGCTGCAATAATTTCTTTAGGCTGAGCAGAAGGGTTGTAGTAAATTTCATGAATGAAGCTTGCTGTTTGTATAGGTTTATCGGTTGATGTGCTCAAAAGATTGGATAAAACGAACAGGAAACCAAACAGAACAAATACAGTAATAATTCTCAACAGGCTATCGCCACCACGTTTTGACTTATTTTCCTGATTGATATAGGATACCCAATCATCTTCCGAAATGAGATCGTCCAATAATGTCGGATCGTCATTCAGCCAGGTGAACACAAGTTTCGCTTCCTCAGCAGAACATTCATTCGCCAGGAATTTATTTAATAAGGATTTGCGATTCATAACAGTTTCTATCCTTTTAGCGGGATAGGTATATAACTGTTATACGAATAGTGATGGGCTTGTCCCCTAAGACAACTTAAAAAATTTTTTAATAAATTTCAGGCCAATGCTAACGTGGTTTTCTACAGTCTTCGGGGAGATGGACAATTTGACGGCAATTTCTTTATAACTCAATTCTTCAATTTTATGAAGATAAAACACCTGTTGCCGCATAAAAGGCATTTGTGTAATCAGCTCTTTTACGTATTCTAACTCTCCTTTATAGGCAATTTGTCGTTCAAGATCTTCATATTGGGTCAGTACAAATGGTTTCTCAAACGCTACATATTTTCTATTCAATGCACGCCGGCGCAATTCATCAATCAATTTTGTGCGCGCAATCTGGAAGAGCTGGGTACTGAATTGGATTTGCTGATTCGCATTATTTTTACGTTCCCAAACAATTAAAAAAGTCTGTTGGATATAGGGGGTAAAACAAAACGTTATTAAATCAAAAACGGCAAAAACGGTTAAAATCATTGTTAATGATATAACAAACGGCGTTTTCCCACAAACGCCGCGCATAGCGCGAAAAAAACAAAGTGTTATAAGCCTACCATAGTCTACCATTTTAATACCATTGTATTAAAAGTTTGATACCATAGTGATCCCATAAGTACCATTCGTAAATTAAAATGTCTTTAAACGGCCTGATACCCGATTAAATGTGATTTTTATTTGTAAAAGCTATGATATGCAACTGTAGGAACTGCTATTGTTTGATTGTTATTTAAACATTAGAAAAAATGGCGTATTGTTATGTTTGTTTAAGTAAGATACTAGTTTAGATACATGTTTAGGTACATGAAAGCACTTGTTTTATTGACGTGAGTATGATAGTAGTTTTACATAAAAACGTGTGTTTTGCCTGTAAATTTAATTGAATTGACATGTGGTTTAGTAATGTCATCCTGTTGATTTTTTATAAAACACTGATTATAAGTGGCTAAATGGATAATATTGATAGATTTTTGAATTGAGAATACATTTTGTTCTTATTCTAAGCTAATACAGCCAATAACCATAGCTATGTTTTGTATATCACTTAACGGGACCTCAAAGTCGATATACTCCTTATTATCAGATCGACAAATAACATGATCAGGATTTTTACTTGGAAGAAGTCTCTTAATCATAGCTCCCTGGCTTTTACTATCAATTATATATACTTTATTCCATTGAATAAATAAAAGTTCTCTAACAAATCTACATGCTACGATATCGCCCGATCTATACTTTGGGTACATAGAAGATCCACGAACGTACATTAAAAAATCAACTCCTTTGCCTTCAAACAATGGGATATTATAGCGCTCCTCAATCGCTTCAAAGTCTACTGCATAGCCATTATTAAGTGCTGCACCGGCAAAAGCTTCTACTGGAATTAATGGGAGACTATTGTCAGAAGCATGTGGTGTCATGCTCAAAACTTTATTTTTTTCCTCTTGATGCAACATTTGTCCTTCCCCTGTTTTTATCCAAACTTTGTTTATATTTTGATCTAAGCCAATCAATTTATCTATAAACTTATCTGATAATGGAACTTTACCATTAATTATTTGTGAAAAAGACGATTTAGTATAACCTAAAATATCAGAGAGTTCTTTGTCGTTATCTGCAACTTCATTAAAAATTAGCCATTTGCATACCTTTTTAACTCTACTTAGTTCAGTCATTTTTAAATAGTTAAGAATAAAATAACTTTTGTTTCGATTTTTACTTGTTTAAATCGAAACAATGTTTATATATTTGTTCTACAATAAGAACAGTTTGAACAATGAACAAAACTAGGAAAAATAAACACAACTACAATGATGCAGTCATCGAAGAGTTGAGGAGAAAATACGGGTTCCACAAGAACTATATCATCATGTCGGTGCGAGGTGACCGTGTCGGAACCTTTCCGACAAAAATAAAGGATGAATATCATCAATTGGATCGCGCTTCCAAAGCAGCAATCCAAAAGAAAATAAGCGAATTGTAAAACGGAAAGTTTGACAGCTATCAAGTTAGCAAAATTCCCGAAAGCGTAATCCGGTCATCGCCGCCGGGCGGGAACAGAAAAAAGTAAAGATGATGCAAACGAAAACGTATCAATACCATAAAAATGAGCTGTGTATACCTGCTAGTCTTCTATATGAGGACTGGGAGTTAATGAGCTATAGAAAATACTTGTATCAATGCGAAACCAGAAAATTAGTCCGAGTTCGTGAAGGTAAAGGTAAGGGTAATGAAGCTTTGGTAAGTTATCATGCTCTTCCAGAAGAATACAAAATGGCATGTAAAGAAAATTTAGGTGATTACAATGAGGTGGTGGTAGTCAATCTACTGGAGCCATACATTGTACCGGACACCAAAGCAATAGATTTCTTTGCAATGCATCGTTATCCAGATGGTAGAGAACTGGATGATAAAGCCAAAATAGAGCGTGCTACCAACTGCTGTATCTTAAATGCTATTAAAACTCTTTTAAAGGACCCTAAATATTCGAGCAGATCCATTAAAATGAGTAAAGCATGGGTGGAGATATCCAAAGCCGTTAATTCGTTGAATGAAGGCAAAAAGGAAAAGCGATGGAGCTATAATTTACCCAAGCATCCATCCCGTTTACAGGCCAGATACAACAAATATCAAAAAGAAGGTTATGCTTCTTTCATCCATGCAGGTGAGGGAAACGCAAATACGATCAAGATAAAGGGTGATGTAGCCGATTATATCATGGCCGTTTATTGCCTGCCGAACAGGTACAGCATCCCTGAACTGCTAAACTTTTATCGGGGTGAAATGGATGCGAAAGGATGGCCCAGCCTAAGTGAGGCCGCAGTGAAACTGTTTTTGAACAAGCCTGAAAACAAACGGATTTGGATAGAGCCGCGTCTGGGTAAAGATGCCTATGACAAGGAGTTCAAGCATACAATATCACGCAATCGGACCAGGTGGTTCCCAAATGTGTACTGGTCACTGGATGGTACCAAACTGGATCTGACATTTTTTGATCCTGACAGCTCGACAAAGATGAGCGCACATTTCCGTATTGACGTTGTATTTGACGTTTACAGCGAGACGATCATTGGCTGGAGCCTATCAGAGACAGAATCACATGTAGACCACTTCAAAGCGATAAAAATGGCCGTGCAGACTGCGGGATGCCGCCCGTACCTTCTAACCTATGATCAGCAATCCGGTCATAAAACAGCGAAGATGCAGGAACTCTATAGCAAAATCGTAGCAGATAGCGGTGGCACGCATTATCCGCACAGAGCCTACGGCCATGGAAATCCAGCGGATAAATTACACGGGATGTTACAGCAGGAAGTAACAACAAGACTGTACAATTCTGATGGTCAGGGTATAAAAACAAAAAGGGCGGATTCGCACGCCAATATGGACTATCTGGAGTCTATCAAGGAAAGCTTACCAACGAAAGATAAGGCACTCAGACAATGGGAAGCAATAGTACGTACATGGAATGAAGGTAAACATTCAACAAAACTTGTCAGCCGCAATACTCTTTACGCTGATCCGATGCCGATGAGCGAAGAGCTGAATTATGAAGATATCCTTAAATACATGTGGATTGAAGAGAGAAAACGCCCGATTACCTATCGTGCGCACGGCTTGGAGATCACGATCGACAAAAAGGATTATCTATTTGAGGTGTATGATGATGAGGGAAACATAGATCTTGAATTCCGTCGCAAATATGTCGGTGCAAAATTCATTGTCCGTTACGATCCTGACGGGCTTGACTCCTATATACAGTTGCTACAGACAAATCAACAGGGAGAGAAATTCCTTGTCGCCTATGCGCAGCCAAAACGTGAGTTTGATCCGGTACCGGTGACCATGGCAGAGGGTGAAAAGGCTTTGTGGCAAAAAGATTTTGAAGTGCGGGACAAAGAGCATGAGCGCGATCAGAAAGCGTATGAATCGCTCAAGAAACGTACAGGGATAACTCCAGAACGTATCGCCGCTGATCAGGAGCTCAATATTAAGATGCATGGCCGTTTGAATAAATCTATCAGCATAGATACAGACCGAAAGAAGACATTATTAACTGAAATATAAATTTAGCTATGACAAACGAATATAAAACATCCATCGCAACGGAGCTCTTCCGTTTAGCAGGATCTGGAAAGTCAAAAACAGACAAGTATAAATATTCACAGGTGGAACTTTCCGCACGTCTGGGGATCAGTAACGCGACGGTAAGCAAAATGATATCTGGACAATGGAATAATATTTCTGACGCCATGTGGCGCAAAGTACAGGCGACATTAAAGCTTGATATGGACTGGAATACCGGAGCAACGACCAACTACACCAACCTGATGGAACTATTGAAGGCAGCCCAAGAGCGGCATCTGACTTTAGGTATCAGCTTCAATGCCGGTGTGGGCAAGTCACATGCCTATGTAGATTACGAACGCTATAACAGAAATGTGATCCATATTGAGTGTGCCAATTTCTGGCGGACAAGATCATATATATCAAATCTGCTCAAAGCTTGTGGTATTGTCCCATCTGGAACCATGGAGGAAATGATCGAATGCTTTATTGATCATGTCATGGGGCTGGAAGATCCTATTATTATCATCGATCAGATGGATAAGCTTAAGGAGGGACCTTTTGACCTTTTCATGGACATGTATAACTACCTTTTCAGATGCTGCTCTTTTGTGGTCTCCGGTGTACCGGCACTTAAGAAACGTATCCTTAGAGGTGCCAAAAATGACAAGATCGGATATCGTGAGGTACTGTCCAGGCTTCACGGAAATTTTCTGCAACTGAATATACCTGATCATAGCGATGTGGAAGCGGTATGCAAGGCGAACGGTTTGGATGATGAAGATGAGATAGCACGTATCTATAATCTTAGTGAGGGGGATTTGCGGGTAGTACGTAAAGAGGTAGCCAAATATTTTCTATTGAACGGTAAGGAGGTCGCGTAAATGTCACAGGATATCAAGTTAGCACCGTTGTTCAGCTATGCTGATATCGAGAAAATCAAGTACAAGACGGTAAAGCTGGAGGGTGATTGGGCAAAACTCCTTGGTGAGGAGATTGAGCTCGCAGGGGTATGGATCATCTGGGGAGAATCAGCCAATGGTAAAACAAAACTTGTACTGGAGATGGCAAAGTATCTCTCTGGATTTGAGCCGGTGTATTTCAATTCCCTGGAGGAAAAAAAGAAAATGACTTTCCGCCGGGCGTTAAGACTGGCAAATGTCGGAGCTGTAGGAAACCGGATCCAGTTCCAGAGCGAATCCTTTGAACACATGAAATACCGTTTGCGTAGGGAGCGTAGCAGAAAAGTCGTTTTTATTGACAGTCTTCAATATCTGCGCATTACCAAAGCGCAATATTTTGAACTCATTGAAGCGTTTCCCGACAAGTTATTTGTCTTTACCTGCCACGCACAGGGTTTATGGCCAAAGGGTGACCTTGCCGACGATGTAAGGTATGATGCGGATGTGAAATTGCGTGTACGTCACTTTGTGGCCACTCCGGTGGAAGCCACACGGTATGGAGGAAGTGAACCAATGGTGATCTGGGAGGAAGGGATGCGAAAAGCACAAATGAAACTAACATAAAATTTTTGAATAGATGAAAAGACTGATTTACCTCTGCATGCTTCTGTCAGCACTGACATCGTGCAAAAAAGACGACGATTTACCTGTACCTCAAAAGGAGGAACTACCAAAGAAATGTGCGGGATGCTCTAAAGTTGACCGTGCCAAATTGATAACAGATACGATTAATCGGAAATAAGATGAAAACATTAACAGAAAATCACAAAGGTGTTAAACGTGTCAGTCTTATAGAGCAGACAAGGATACTTAACAGCTCCCAGATCAATGAAATATGCGATATCCTCGAATGGACCGAGATACAATACTGTGAGCATCAATTTGAACAGTATGAGCAGTTCTTGAAACGAGTCTTACACGGAAACGATGAAAGCTTTTTAAGTAAGGTCAGGCACGCTCCGCTCATGCGAGGCCTTTGGAACAATGAGTGGATCCAGCGGAACGAGGAATTTATATTGATTGCCAGATATCAGCTTTTTTCAGGGAAGGAAGTAGATCCATCGGGTGAAATTATTACTGTACCACCTCCCGACCACGCAACCTTTGCAAAGGTATACGATGATTACCATACGCTACATAACGGCAATCTACTGGCCGTAAACCATGAATTTATCGTCAGGTTTGAACATGTACTGGATTTAATCTTCAAGCTATGAAAATCAAGTTTAAAATCAGCGATAACCAACTTCGGGTTTGGATAGCGTGCCTTGAATTATGCTGGATGGAACCCAAACGGGATAGTCCGGCCATTGTAAGAATGGCCTATCATGGACTCTCCAACCTGTTCCACAAACTTAGATCAGAGGCACTGATCCAAAAATCTGAATACAGATTTAGTCTGGACAGTATGGAAGCCCTGGCGTTTGTTGCCCACATGCAGGGATATACAAACTATCTGGTCAATCCAACAGATGCTGCCATCATAAATGGAATAATAGGAATAATAGATCATAAAACAACTTAAAAATGGACAAAACAAAAAAAGAATCAATGGAGAATTTGAAAGAAGTATTTACTTCAATGGACAATTCAATAAGTAGACTCGTATTGGCAGAAGACGGTGAACAAGCACTGATCGGATTGGTGACCAAGGATCCAATTGCATTTGCAGCAATGCTGTCGATACAGATGAAAGAAAACCGAGGCCTTGCCGAAATCATTACCATGGCTTATGATGCATACAAATTTCCTCATACTGAAAGAGAGACCGAATCATCCGATTATATCGATCAGATTGACAGCTTGTATCGTACAATGCCCAGAGATGCAGTAGCATTCTCCATTGTCAGCCACGGGGGCCACACGGTAGCTCATCTTAATGGATCAGTTATCAAAGTCTCTGCAAAACTATGCGAATTTCAGGAGCATAACCCCAAAGCTATAAAAATATTGAACATCGCCGTTGAAGGTTTTAAAATGGCCGAAAAGACAGGGTTTTTGGATGAATTAAAGACTAAAGGAAAGGATGCAGGTAATGTCAACTAACAATAATTCAAATGGCGGTTCAATAGGCTTGTCGGGTTTACTGGCCATAGTGTTCATCGTATTGAAGCTGATCGGTAAGATCGATTGGTCTTGGTGGTGGGTACTGGCACCGATATGGTTTCCAGGAGCAATGTTAATAATTGGTTTTTTAATTTATTGTATCGTTCGTGAAATCCGAATCAAAAAATTAAGAAGATGACAGATATTTCAAAACTTTCAGCAGAGCAGCGCAAGGAGCTGATGGCTGAACTAGCTAAAGAGGCTAAGGCAGAGAAAGTAAAACGGGCAAAAGAAAAAAGGAAGTATGAAGCTAAGAAAGATGTTTCGATCGAGGAGCTGATGGATGAGGCTCGAGAGTTATCCCTTGCAAATGCACGTTTCAAAGCTAAAATGCATATCGTCATGGAAAACCACCAAGATTCCTTAAATAATTATGGCGGAATCCGGTCAAATAGTCGAGGGGGATTTACGTTAAATCATTCCCGAAATGATCTTCGTATCACCAGGCGCCGAGATACCGATCCATCATGGGACGAGCGAGCTAACAAGGCTGTAGAACTTATCAAAGAGTTCTTGTTATCTGAAGGTATAAAAAAAACAGCGGGGCGCGTGCATGGCATCTTAATGGATTATATAGCACGAAATGATGATGGTGACCTAGAGTATGCAAAAGTGATGAAGCTTTTACAACATGAGGATACCTTCCAGGATCCCCGTTGGGTAAAAGGTCTTGAACTGATCAAGGAAGCCTACAGTATCACCTTTAAGAAATTCGGTTATGAGTTCAAGGAGAAAAATGCAGCTGGTAAATGGGTTCGTTTAGAGATGAATTTTAGTAGTCTTTAGTATGAAAAGGATCTATTTCGAGGATAACGGTCAGGATTTCCTCTGGTGGGAAATAAATGAGTTAGGTATCGTGGTTGACTGTAGCCCCTTCCAAAGCGCCGTTTGGACTGGAAGTGAAGTTATAGCACCCGATTTTATTAAAGTAGGCGATCAGTTAGAATTTATAAGCAAGTATCGCGACGGGTTAAGAACACTTATTCATAAAGTAGAAAAAATAGTATCAAAATGAGCATATACAGCGATATATCAAATAGAATCGGATGGGACAAGGACACTAAGGTGTCCATCCCATCCATTGACGAGGCTAAAGAGCTTCACAATGATGTCATGGTAAATAAATCCATTGAAGCATACGAAAGCATTTTCCGTTATCATCGCTTTGCGCCACAGCCAGATGGAGGTGACGATGAGATCGCGATGCGATACATCCATGATGCCTTTTTGGAAGGAAGGAGTTTTTTTCAATGAGAGAGGAACTTTCAAACTGCATTCTGGTCATTGTGTTTTGCCTGGTCTGCATTGGTACAATTTATTACGTGCAAAAAAAACAACCGAAACAAAAAATGTTCAAGATAGAATTTGAAAAAAGCAAAGACGAATATGTTACCGTATGGGTTGGTGTAGATGGCCTGATAAAAAAGGCTGACAAGGATCCTGCCTACTGGTATGATCGCGTCGTGATAAACCCACATCTGTTGCAAATAGGTAGCCAGATGAAAGTCTATGGCTTATATACTGACGCAATAGAGCGAGAGTCCTATTTCGTATTGAAAATCGAAAAGGAGGAAATATAATGCAGTTGTACTTCACAGAGGATGAGATGGCCGAGTTCCTCCTTGCTCGGGGATATGTGATTATGATGGCTGTGGAGGAACTGGAAGTCAATACTTATCAAAATGTCTTCCTACAGGAGCAAAAAGAAGTTATCAAGGCTTTTAAAGGCAACTACTCCGATGATCTGCAAGAGGCTTTTAAAAGAGAATTAAAAACGAAAATCTTAACACAATAAAAATGGATTACAAACAAATCAACACATTCGAGAAAGCACTCGAATTCAAAGGCGAAACATTGGAACAGTTCAATGAGCGTACAAAAGGAATGGATATCGACACCATTGGCTATGAGAAGGTGAAAGCGATCGTATTCGCCCTAAACGGCGGTAAACATGTTAAACGTGGGTATTATCCTTGGTTTTACAATCCCACTGGTTCGTCCTCCTCGTTTTCGTACGACGATTCCGCTTACGACTACGACTTCGCGGGTGTCGGTGCCCGCCAGCTTTTGAAAACAAGTGAGCTGGCTAGATATGCCGGAAGGACATTCCCATTGGAGTACAGTCAGTACATTAACAATACAAACGATTAATCATGGAAAATCTAACAATCACGAAAGAAAACGCTATCAAAGCTTTTGACGGGGCTAACGATAAAGGTAAAAACCTTCTTAAAAATCTATTTGGCGAAAAGGTATTTGTCAAAAATATCATGGATCGCATCAAGACAGTGGAAGATGCACTGGTGTATAATGGTAAAACAGTAGCACAGTTTAACTGGGAGACCGAAAGGGATTCGGATGCACAAAAGGCGGATAAAGAGATAGAAGAGATTGCAATGGCTCTCCGTGAAGGTAAAACACTTGAAATGGGGCAAAAATGGTACTATCCATATTTTTATAAGCCCACTGGTTCGTCCTCCTCGTTTTCGGGCAACGGTTACCTTTACGCCGACGACTGCGCGTCTGTCGGTGCCCGCCGTTCTGTAGATACGCCGGAAAAGGCTATATACATGGGTAAACAGTTCGCTGCTATTTATACCAGGAGTTTAGCCCCAAGCAGATAAAAATTAAACAGGTCGTGTGCTGTACTGGTTCGTCCTCCTCGTTTTCGTACAACGATTACAATTACGACAACGACAACGCGAATGTCAGTGCCCACAATGCTAAAAATGATAATAACAGCACAGGCCTTACCCAAAAGGTAAAAAAATACTTATTCCTTGCAGGGCGTTGGTAGCTCAACCGGGCGAAGACGACCTTTTAAGCAAAGGCGCAACAATGAAAAGATTAGGCAACATATACGACCAATTATGCAGCATAGACAACCTTCTCCTTGCGGATAGCATCGCAAGGAAAGGAAAGTCTAAGCAAACAGGAATCATCGAATTTGATAAAAATTACGATCAGAATATCGCCGATATATATCGCGAGTTAGCAACAAATACTTACCAGACGTCCCCATATCGACACCGGACAATCTACGAACGAAAAGAACGTGAGATATCTATTTTACCTTATCGCGACCGTGTCGTGCAGCATGCTATTATGAATATCCTTGAACCGATGTTTGTGTCTGTTTTTACACGCGACACCTATAGCTGTATCAAAGGTCGTGGTGTGCATTTGGCTAGCAAAGTGCTACAGAAGTATATGAGCGATACTGAGGGTACGATGTACTGTCTAAAGTTAGATATTAAGAAATTTTATCCCAACGTCGATAATGGGATCCTAAAGTCCATGCTACGGAAAAAGATCAAGGACAGGGAAATGCTTCAGCTACTGGATGGGATCGTCGACAGTGCCCCTGGTCTTCCGATCGGTAATTACTTAAGCCAATATCTGTCCAACTTTTATCTGTCGTATTTTGATCACTGGATCAAAGAAGAGTGCAAGGTCAAGTATTATCTGCGCTATGCGGACGATATCGTCATCCTGCACCAGGATAAAAATTATCTACAAGGATTGTTTGACAGGATCCAACGATACCTATATGATAACCTCAAGCTTTCATTGAAGCCGAACCGCGGTCCATTTCCAACAAGTACAGGCATTGACTTTGGAGGCTATGTACACTATCCCACACATGTATTAATGCGAAAAACCATCAAGCAGGCTTTTGCCCGTGCGATAAAGGCGAACAAACCCAAGGAGAGTATCGCCAGTTATCTTGGCTGGGCAAAACACTGCAATTCCAAAAATTTAATCAAAAAACTCATACATGAAAAACTTTAGTGATTTGAATATTCAGATAGATCAGTTCAATGGAAAGAAAATAGAGATCGATGAGGTTGTCGGTCATACCATCGAGGTGCTGGACTTTAAGATCGAACCCTCCAAGTACCAGGACAAAGGTAACAGCAAGTGCCTGGTCTTACAGATCCGATATGACAACAGGGACAGGGTGATCTTTACCGGCTCCGTGATCCTCCAGCAGCAATGCCAAAAAGTTAGGGAGATGAACGGCTTTCCATTTAGAGCGACAATTGAAGCAATCAAACCACGCGGTTACAAGTTCATTTAAATTAATAACAACTTAAATAATACGATTATGTTAAATTTTATCGATAGCAAAATTAAAGCTGTTTCCGTCCATAGAGTCGGTAACAAAGCACAGGACGAATTTTATATATTGTCCGATCAATCCCTTGACCTTGATGAAGAAACAGAAGCCTATTTAATGCGGTTTTTTATTGATCCTTTCCATAAGGAGCCGCGCGTTTATAGATTGTCCGATATCAACAGTTCATTGGATCTGAATGAAGTTTATTATTACGCTTGTCGGATTTTTGACGGTAGGTATGAATTTTTGGAAGCCTCTAAGATTTTGGCACAACGATTATATGAGGTTTCCAATCATCCAAAAATCAAGGCTGGAGAATTTTATACAGTTAAATTTAACAATGTACTTTTTGAAGGTGAAGAAAGGGAAGCACTCGCTCTTTTCAAAGTAGATGATAACAAAGAGAGTTACCTAGATGCAAATCCAGAAAATGGCACATATAAGCTGAAAATTGTGAATGGCGTCGGTGTAGGGGATATTGACAAGGCTGTCATCATTTTAAATTGTGAAGCCGACAACGGATATAAGGTAATTCTAGCAGAGAATACCAAATCTTTTGACGATAGCTTTTGGCGGGACGAATTCCTTCAGGTGAAATTGCGCAACGATTCCAATTTCCAGACCGAGGCAACGATCAGAATTTTTAAAACTTTTGTTGACGGATTGGATGAAGTCTTTGAGGTTGAAAAAATGGACAAGATCGATCTGCTCAATAAAGCACAGGCATATTTTAAAAATAATGAGACGTTTTCTCAAGAAGAATTTGAAGAATCGGTCATTGGATCAGAACAAGCTATCGAGTTATTTAGAATATCCAAAGCGAATACTGAAGACCTACTGGATGCGAAGATTCCAGATGAATTCCCACTTTCCAATGCTATAATCAAAAAAAGCAAGGCAGGTTTTAAAAATATGATCAAGCTTGATAAAAATTTCCAGATCAGCGTGCATGGAAAACGTGAGCTGATCGAGAGAGGCTTTGATGAGGAAAAGGGTATGAATTACTACAAGGTGTATTTTGAAAATGAATCATAGGGATTACCGTAGGTTTTACGCCATGTGCAAGGCACTGGATAAAACAAAAGAAGAGGCCGTCTGTGAATTTACAGACGGCCGAACCGAAAGCTGCAGGGAACTTTCCGATGAGGAATTCGACCAGCTTTTTGCAAAAATTGTAACACTGCAGACAGCCGTTCAAAAAATCCCGGATGACTGGGAGCCTGCTCCTGGAGATGCGATGCGAAAAAAGATGTTCAGCATAGCCCGGGAAATGTACTTCCATAAATCAAATACTGAACTGAAAACAATCATTGACGATTTTTGCATAAAGCAAAAAAAGAAGCCATTGAACAGATTGGATGTGATCGAGCTCGGTCAGGTTCTTTCGATATTCGAAAAAAAAGTTAAACCGGATCATCTTAACGCATTGAAACGATGAAACAGGTGTATAAATTAACGTCCAAAAAGTTAGAAGGCTGTCTGTACGTCACCTTTGACCAGGGCTATTTAACAGCTATTGAAATAGCTATTAAAAGTCCTTTAAACGATGGACAGTTTAGAGGTTTAATGATCAATATCCCATATGCTGAGGAACAGATCGCCAGCAAAAGTAACCAGATCGGACTAACCTGTGAGAAGATTGTTGAAATGGCCACAAATAGAAAAGTGGCTATGTTCTGCCTGATGTACGAAAAATGCAATAGGATCAAATACAAAGCCTCGCGACAGGATGGCGGAAAGATCTCCAGTATAAAAATTACTGAAGAGATTTTAAAGCATTACTTTGAAAGCGAAAATTTCCTGTTCAAGGGCAAACATTCGATATCCAACCTAGTGCGTTACTATAATGAACTATTGCTGGAGATATCTAAAAAAGGTACCGTGGGTTTTCCAAACAGTTGGTCAAAGGATTATGCGGACAAATTGAGTCCAGCAGATCTATCAGAATATTGGAAACACCTCCGGGGCTTAGGGCTCAAGCCGAAAAAAGATAGGCTTGGAAATACAACAGATTGGATTAAATAACAGAAGAAAAATTTTATATTTGGGCTTAAATCTATTAAATCCATGAAAAGAATACTATTTGCTTTATTTATACTTTTCAGTTCCTGGAGCATAGTGGTCGCCCAAACTGAACCAGATATATCAAAGTATAACTTTTTTCCAAAAGAGGAGGCCCTGGAGTTCGCCAAACAATGCGCGGCATTATCGAAAACAAAATGGGTATTCTTAAAAGATAAGGAAATAACAAACCCTGATTATTATGTGGTAACGTTTGTTAATTCCTTGGATGAGACCGAAACCATGAAATTTAATTTTATCAAAAGATACCTAAACTCCAATGAGGACCTGGAGATTAAAGGGGATCCTAGTTATAGGTTTCAAGATGTATACGGTAAATATTTGGATTTATTTCCTATTTGGGAGCGATTTTTTAAACCAGGTGTTCCACTCGAAGCAACTATTGAAGAGCCAAAATTCCAAGTTATTAATTATGGTAATTCTAGATTTAGATTATTGAAAGATGGTAAAACTTGGTCAATAAGAAACTGGTCATAAAAAAGCCTGAACAATCGTTCAGGCTTTTTTTGTCAACAAACATTTGCTATATTTGTAGTTGTACAATATAGTTTTTATTTATAGTATGAATAACCGAATCGCTGGCGCCAATATCAATAAGCTTAAACGTTATCAGAACATACTTGAGCTATACAATAAATACAAAACTCCTGATGTGGCCACAACTGTTGTGTGGCGTAAATACATTTATCCGATCTATCCCATATCACGTACCACGCTTTATGCTGTTTTGAGCACACCTGTCAAAAGGGAACTTGAAAAGGCCGAGGCCAGTTATCAGACCAGGCTATTTGCCTAAACATTGTGTACGCCCATCGTGTACATGATCTGATATTCCTGAACCCCATCGTCACGGCGGATCCGCCGGAAAGCACTTCGCATTAATTTTCCCCCATTTTCTACCGGGCTGGTGCCATGGATCAGCTGATGTATCTCTTCAATGAGCGGATGCAGGGATCTGACATGATCCTTTTGCCTGATCGGAGCCAGTGCGCTTGTATTGGTCAAACGTAGATTGGCCACACGCAAAGTGATTGCCAGGTCTCCTTCCTGCCTGTTCTGTGGTTTGGCGGATCTATCCATCCCGATGTTGGAAAACTGACCGCCCGTAATATCGATCAGGCAGCAGGGCCACTGCACCGGAAAATTAGGGCTGTAGTCATCCAGCTGTCCCCAATCTTCATCCACATATTTGATATTGCTGTTTGTAGCGATAATATGCTGAATATTTGAAATAATGTCTTTCATCGTCTTCTTAAAATTTGCGTCATATAATTAAGGAAGTTTTCGGACTTGCTCGCCCATATTGTTTCAATTCGCCTGTTGACTTCCGGGTGGTTGCCGATGATCTGTCTTTTGGGGATCTTGATCATGTACCCTTCTTTCATCAGCGCAAGGTTTTTCCATTTTTCGGCTTCATTCGCTAACCTTATATTTCTGCGAGAGTTTATCAAAATACCCTTTTTTGTGGTCGTCATTGCTTCATTGGCCTTGTAATACATTGCCCAGAAATATTTTTTCATCTTCTGGGTGACGCGGATCTCACCGCCCTCATTGTGGATACTTGCATAGGGCAATGATGAGCTCCAGGTAATACGGTCGCCCATGATATCGTACTTGATGGAATTGCGCAAAGCTCCGGTACGTATCATCATGGATCCCTTGGAATTATACATCTTTACCGATGGCCAGCTATCGGTAAAAAAGGCCTTGCGTTCAAAGTTCTGGTCAAACTCATCATTGAGGTCAATGGCCACATCTCTAATAAACTCGGTAACAAAATTTTGCATCTGATCAATATTTTATATATTTGTCCAACATGAAAGAAGAATTAACCTCAAAAATGCACAGTGAATTTACTGTAACATCACAGACCGATGTTCTGCATAAGGTTATTGCGGCCGTTTCTACCATGAATAAACTTGGGTACTCTGAACAAAAAGCCGCTGAAATATATGGCATATCTGTTGATGATATCCGCTCATATCTTACTTCCCTTTAAGATAATTCTCAAAAATAGTCCGTTGCTCCTCATCCCGAAGATCAATTTTTCCATACCAGTCCGTACCCAATAACAGTTTTTTACCATAATCGGTATTTGCCACATCGTGCATATTGAAATTACCCCCGTTTGTCTTGTAGTAGTTATAGAGTCCATCAAAATGCTCAAAGTCCTTATCAGTCAATGTGCCATTCTTGAATAAACCACTTGCGCGCTCATACAGGGTTTCAACGTCGTGGCTCTTGTAAGCACTAAAGCCATATTTTCCCCAGGTATATCCTCCGATATTGATATTGGCATGTACCGAAATGGATTCGATACCCGCATTCTGGTACTGGGTATAAAGCGAGTTGAACAGTCTTTTTGAAATACCCGTACCCTGTAAATCCTCGTGGATCTTGAAATAATAATGCTCCACTGTTTTAAGGTCATCCTTGATAAATAGATCCCTATAGAGTGTAAACTTATTCCCGTTTGCTTCATACACCAACTGGATATGCCTGCTGCTTAGCTGGGTGATCTCCTTGTTCTTAAATGTCAGGCCATGATCATCTGCCAATGCCTGAATTTCATCGTCAAGCTCTTCAAAATTGAACCCGGCGAAATTCTTGTTAAAAAAATCTGTGGCCGGCTCATTCAGATCGATGGTAAATCCACGGCCTATAAGCCGCTCTCCAGATGCCTTGTCCAGGATAAACGGTTTTTCATTTCTGACCTCAATCTTATCGGCATCTTTAACCTTATTGTACGGGTGCTCCGGTGGCATAAGCTTGAGGGACAGCCCGGGGTTAAATTGGAATATAGCCATACGGTTGGTTCCATCTTTGGCGATCTGGGTGGTTGCCTCTTCGCCTTTTCTGATCGCATCCTCTTCATTGGACAACGGGTATTTACCCTTTAATACCTCAATTGCGCGGCACCTGCACCCCCAGCCATTGGGCGGCCACCATTTCAGCCAAAACGGGCTGCTCTTTGGCAGCGTGATCCGGTTGAGTTCGGCATGCTGCTTGCGCACATGCTCATCCCCGGCGGTACGGTATTGCACCTCATTGTCTTCCCCGATACGGCTCCACTGATCGGCCGAAAGCGCACTGTTTATCGCAAACTGATATTCGGCGTCCAGGTACTGCTCATTGTACTGGATATTGAGCCGGTCAAACTGATGCTTGAGCTGTGACAGTGGTTTAATATGTCCATTTTCATCCAGCAGATAGAGCGAGGCATCGAACAGTTCGGCATGTGCCTTGATCGTGCCAAAGTGAAACGCATCGGACTGCAAAGCCCTCCTGAGCTCTTCGGAGACCACATTGTCAGCGATGGCCATGTCAAATACATTTGCCGTCTCCCTGATCAGATCCTGATAGGGTTTTGCGCTCAGATCCTCTACCTTATAACCTCCCTGTTTGTGCAGGTATTTAAAGGCCTTTTCAGCGGCTTTTAAAACTGGTTTAAACAGGCTGTTCTGCTCTTCCTTTTTTGCCAGCCGGATCACCTTGCAGTCCGGGCACTCGCACTGGTATAAAAAGTTCAAACGGTGATGCAGCCCCGCAAAGTAGCTTTGGGGGCTTAGACGAAAAAACGGTCTGCGATGTTGAGCGCTGCCAGCGGATTTGCTTCCCTTTTTCCCTCCACTTCAATACCGAATTTTTCCTTGATCCATTCGGGCTTGATTTCGTAGTAAGGCATGGCCTCCTTTGTCCTGTCCCAGAGCTCGCCCAGGTTTTCGGCCTTGTCGTAGGTGAGCGAAGCACTTTCGGGCAATATGCCGATCCGTACCAGCGCCGGGATGATGGATGATTCCCAGTACATCTCGATCAATGACAGGTCACTTTCCACCAGGTCGCCCAGTACCTCCTGTGCGGATTCATCTTTTGACCGGTTGCCGTTGACGGTATCCTGACCGATGATGGCACCGGATATTACCATGGACATCTCATTGTTACAGAGCTGGATCAGGTTCTGGTAAACATCGCCGTTGGTGGATACACCTTTTGCAAACTCAAACTGTTCGGTGCTATCGATGATGAACCAGGCCGCTGCACCCATGTCGCGCATCATTTTTTCGGAACGGGCGACCATAGACTTGTCATGCGTGTTGGTCTTCATTACCCGTGGCGGAATACCATAGATCTCGCAGAGCTCTGCCCAGCAGCTCTGCGCAAATTTTTTGAAAAGCACATGCGGTACACAGCTATTGAGCAGTCCGAGGTCATCCGGTTCGCCGAACTCCAGGAACCAGGTGCCGTATTCCTTACGGTCACGGTAAAGGATGGTATTTGTGTCGTCCGTATAGTCTTTATAAAAAAGACCTTTGGACGGTACCATGTTGGTGCGTTTGATCGGCGTGACCACAAAGTTGCCATCTTTGTCAAATTCAAATTCAAAGGCCGAATAGCCAAAGAACAGGCTGAGCAGGATCTGCTTGTTGATGTCATTGATCCATTTCTTATTCTGCAAGTCTTTGGTCATATCGCTGTCGGGCTTATCACCGATGCTGATCGTAAAACTGGCCTTGAGGGATTTGGAGATCCGGTTGCCCAGCTGGGACAATAAAAGTGCATCGCTGCTGATCTCGTTGTACAGCAGCTGCAAGGGATAGGTCTTCGGATATTCGACATTGCGGAACATATCCAGTGAGCGGTTCCACTGCTGGATATCGATGCGTGTACGGTATACGCTCTTTGGCGCAATCGAATGGCTGATGCCGGGCGCACTATTTTTTTTGACTGAATTCTTATTTTTTGCCATGGCTTATTCGTAGTTGAATTTGGGACGTGATCCGAACGAAAAGGGCTTTAACTCGGTATCCTCCTCGCTGATCTCATTGGTGGGTAAATTTTTCAGGACGATATCGCCCCCTGCCAGTTTGGTCAGCCATGCCGTTGCCCGGTCATAGCGTTCTTTGGCCTGCTCATAGATGATATCGACATTGCACAGATCCACGATATACCATTTGGCAATTGTGATGCACTGCTGCACGATCAGGGCGTGGCGGTCTTCACCGGTAGCGGCAAAAATGGCATCGGTATCATAGATCAGGCGGCCGTCCTGATTTTCTTTCTGGTAGATATTTGCTTCCATGTAGCTCCGCGCTTCATCCTCTGCCGCCTGCATGGCCTGCATGACGATACCCTCATCACCCTCGGTGATCTGATCCAACTGGTAGTTGTAGATGTTATTCTTGAGATCTTCCCTTTGTAAAAACATAATCAATATTTTTGGTTGACACGTGCACCCGATACGTAGGTATTTCCAGATACCGATACACGAATTTTAATGATACTTACTCCGCCCTCGACAGCATCCGGTCCGTCCATGACCTTACAGTTTTCCTCTACGGCCAGCATCTGCTGTTCCATGCGTTCCATGTGAGGATTTGCCTTTTCTGCAATGTTGAAAATGAGGTCACCACGGCGGTCGATGGGTTCGAGGGTACCCTCTATCCGAAAGAACTTTTCAGGCTTTTTACGGGTATCCGGGGTGATGGGCAAAGTGTAGCCCACAGTCTGTTCCTGCTCGCGGATCAGCGGTGTGAATACCTGTTCGTAAAATGGATCCTGCAAGGAGTTATTCTCAATGTAGATCCGTTTTGGATCCACGCGTTCCCTGCCCAGATACATAAATGCCTCAAACAGGAAGTCGATAAACCTGGAATTGCGCATGGTATCCAGCCATACTTTGTAGATATAGAATTTGAAATCCTTGTAACCGATCACCACGACGGCTTTGGTGGATGATTTGCCCTTGTCCTTGTTGGAGGTTGCCGGATCTGCATAGACCAGTACATGCTCACAGCTGCGCAGCAGCGGACACTTGTCAAAGCGCACTTTTTTGAAGACGGTACCCTCATTTATCGGATTGTTGAAATACTCCTTTTGCGCTGAATTGTAGGAAATGGAAGCCAGCACCCTGTCGATAGCCTCCTCGCTGTTCTTGGATGGCCAGGTACTTTTTCCGTACTTGTCACGGATATTGACAATCTCCTGTTCATCGGCACGTTTGGCCAGTTCGGTCACGCAGCACAGTTTGGCGATGATATTGCCACAGACGATGACAAGCAGGTGGCCCGATATGGAACGTGTCGGGATCAGTGCCTCCTCGATCCACTTGACCTTTTTACGGATCCTTTCAGGATTGCGGCACTCCTCATCGGTATCGATATCATCAATCAGGATCACATCCGGCCGGACTTCATCCTTACGGGTACCCCGTGGGGACTGTCCGGCACCCAGTGCGCGGAATGCGGCACCGCCCATGGTCACAAATTCCCCGGTTTCCCACTGTCCGATGCTCTGCTGCTGGCCATAATCGTTAATGATACGCTGGTTGGTCTCAAAGGCCGCCTTATAGGGCAATAGCAGGCGGACGGCATTGTCATAGGTGGACGATACCATCAGTACATTGCGTTTCTTTTTGGTCAGTACCAGTTTGATCGTTTCCATCATGGTACGCCCTGACTTGGAAAGTTCGCGTGCCCAGGAGCGGATCAGGTATAGCTCCAGTCTGGTCATTACCTTTTTGGTGGACTTCTTATGGAAACCTGCCGGCTCGGAGGTGTAGAAATGCGGAAAGTAGTATTTGAACCAGGCTTCATCGTCGGCCTCCAGTTTCTTGATCCGGTTTGCTTTTTCGATAGCCGTCTCATTGAGGTCTATGGGTGTGGCCCGCAGGCTATTTTCCCGAAATACCTTCCATTCCTCAAGCAGCTGCTTTTCGGTCTTTTTTCTTTTTCTTTTTCCCATTATTTCAGCTGCTCATTGATAAGTGCGTCACAGTATTTGGTCAGCATGCCGGCAAACTCGACGTCCTGCTTGCGGACAAACTGGATCAGCTGCTTGGACACTTCGATATATTCGCCCAGCGAGGTCTCGGTCTCCAGCCTGTTGATGGATACGGTGATCTTGGAAATGATATCGGCTTCCTTGGAGGTCGGAAAGTTGCCGATCTTCACCGGATAGTCTTTTGCGTTGTAGGCTGGCCACTCCAGGAACTCATTGCCCTCCGCATCTTTCAGCTTGACCGGCTTGAGCAGATGGGACGGCACATCATGGATAATCGGGCGTGTCTTGATCTCCTCGTTCATGGTCTCCAGCTGGGCATAAAGAGCGTTGATCTGATTGTCCTTGGTCACCAGCAGTGACTGCCTCATCTTTTCCCAGCCGCCGTCTGTCACCCATTTGCCAATGGTCTTTTCCGTGCGTCCGGTCTTCTGTGCGATCTCCTTTCGGGTGAGCCCGTCCAGGAACAGGGACTTTGCCCATTCCTTGTCCTTTCCAATATCATTTGCCATACCTTTTTGAAGCAAAAATGGCCCTGAAAACTCTCCTTTTAAATTAGTTGTAAAGCGGCTGAACACTGTTGTATAGCCACTTTACACACCTGTTCAGAAACTGTACAACTATTTTTTTGCCCTAAAATCTCCCACCATATTTGCCTCCATAAACACAAGAAAATGCCAGGTAAAACGAGTAAAAAATTTGTACTGAACGATGAGCGTGTCGAGAATTCGCACGGCTTTTATGTACTCAATTCGGGTGGCCGGTTTGACCGGTTTGCCGACAATCCGGTGATGCTGTCGGATCACAATAACGAAAACGAATCGGTATTGGGGAACTGGCAGGACCTGGAGGAGCAGCCCTATGTTTTATTGGCACAGCCAAACTTTGATACCGACGATACAAAGGCACTGGAGGTCAAGCGAAAAGTTGACAATGGCTTTATCAAGGGTGCGTCCATAGGACTCATCCCGTACCGCTTCGAGATCATCGACGATAAACTGTACCTGGTGGACTGGGAAATGGTCGAGGCTTCCATTGTTCCGGTACCGTCCAACAAGAAATCACTTGCACTCTACAATGAGCAGCGCGAACTGATGACCGATGAGCAGATCAAAAATATCTGCCTGTCCGTGCGTGCTGTAGTCCCTCCGACAACGACAACAAATCAACATTCAGATATGAGTAAAATTAAATTATCACTTGCTGCATTGGTAGCCCTGGGCTTTACCGATACGGACAAAGATGGTGTGGAAGAATCCATGGTCAATGAAAAGATCACGGCACTGCACCAGCAAAATACGCTCTTGAAAACGCAGAACGACACGCTGACAGCGGAACGTGAGGCCGAAAAGCAAAAGACGAACCTCGCTGTCGTGGATGCTGCCATCAAGGACGGCAAGATCGAAGCAAAGAGCAAGGAGACATTCCTGAGCCTCTTTAAGACCAATCCCGAACTGGCACAGTCCACACTGGATTCCATCCCGGGCAAAACAGGCCTTGCGGCTTCGGTGACCAATCCGAGCGGCGGAGCAGCCGAGGTGAAAACCCTGGACGACTTCCAGAAACTGAGCCTTGCTGACCAGCTCAACTTTAAGGCAACGCAGCCCGATGCCTACAACAAATTATTTACAATCTAATCATTAAAGATATGCCACAAAATTTTCCTGAAGTATGGGAAAACAGGGTAAGAACCCTGTTGCGCGACGAAAACAATGCACCATGGCTGGAGGGTATCGATGAGATCGATACGCAGGTCCTTGAAGTGGGATCCGGCTCTGCATCTGAGCAGAACATTATCCATATCCCGATCTCTACATTCCGCCCGGAAGTGCTGATCAACAATACGGCCTATCCGATCGCGATGGTTGCCTATGATGATGACAGCATGACCGTGAAACTGGATAAATACCAGACAACGGTGACAACACTGTCCGATGACCAGGTGATGGGCGCGAGCTATGCACAGATCGACGTGGTGACCAAGTCGCACCGTGATTCCATTACGGATTCCAAATACGCCAAAGCGATCCACTCACTGGCACCACAGGCGGATAATGGCAATGAAACATTTGTCATCAAATGTACGGGTGATGAGGTGGAACCGGGCGGCCGCAGAAAGCTGTTATGGAAAGACCTTGTCACAGCACGCCGCCGTATGGACAAACAGAAGTGTAAAAAGAAAGGCCGCCGCCTGGTATTGTGCAGCGACCACGTCAACGACCTTTTGGAGGACAACTCCAACAAGTACGCGGACAAACTTGCAGATTACCTATCCGGTGAACTCAAGGGAATGCTCGCTGGATTCAATATCTATGAAAACATCGACAATCCTAAGTACACCGCTGCCGGCGTGAAAAAAGCCTGGGGCGCTGTTGCTGATCCGGCGGATCTGGAAGGAAGTATCATCTTCCATCCTGAAAACGTGGTCAAGAAAACGGGTTTGACCAAACAGTACTTTGCATCCGCTGCCACTAGCCCGGAGCATCAGACCAACAAGTACAATTTACGTCACTATTACATCGCTGTCAAGGTGATGGAAAAATATGCCGGGGCGATCATCTAATGCAGGAACTGGTATCTAATCTAGCAATGCTTGTGGTTCCAGCTGTATTGACATGGTTTTTGGCACGTCGTAAAAATGTTGCTGAGGGATCCATTGCCGAGATCGAGGCAGAGTCCAGGGCAGCTGAATTCTACAGGGCGTTGCTCGACGATGCTACCAAAAGGCTCGATACAGCTATCGATACCATCCAGAAGCAGGATCAAAAGATCAGGGATCTGATCCAGGAGATCGAAAACATGACGGATGAACTCAAAAAATACAAACAGTTAAACGGGAAACAGCCATGACATTAGCAGAACGTTCGCTACAGCAAGCTCACAGCCAGTACGGCGTACAGGAATTCCCCAGAGGCAGCAATGCAGGTCCGGGAGTCGAAAAATATCTTAGGAGCGTTGGCCTGGGCAAAGGTTATGCCTGGTGCATGGCTTTCGTTTACTGGTGCGTGCAGCAGGCAGCACAGCAGAACGGTGTGGTAAACCCACTGACCAGAACTGCCGGTGTGCTGGCACAATGGAATGCGTTGCCGGCCAGACGCGTAACGGCCCCGCATAGCGGAGACATTTTTATCATGGAGTTTTCGGGCGGCATGGGCCATACAGGTTTTGTGGACAAGGTCAACGCTGACGGCACGGTGACAACCATTGAAGGGAACACCGACCAGGAGGCCAGCCGCGAGGGTTACATCGTCACCTCAAGGGTGAGAAAAATAAGTACGATGAAAGGTTTTATCAGAATTTAAACAGCATCAAATAATCATTTCAATGAGCATCAAAAGCATTTTAGGTTACAGTATGATTCTATTCTTGATTGTTGGGCTCTTCGGGTGCCGGTCCAAAAGGATCGCATCCGATCCCCCGACGGTCACAGAGACACAGGTCATCAGGGACAGTATCGTAAAGCGCGATACAGTCTTCCATATCCCGGCTGAGGAGAGCAGCTACACGGCGACACTGGCCGTTGAAAAGAACAAGGTCGTGATCATTGACGCGGCTGCCAGACCATCGAAGGACGGTACATTGAAGAATCCGGTTGTCCGTATCGAAAACAACAAACTGACGGTGGACTGTGAGACCAGGGCAAAGGAACTTTTTGCCGAGTGGCAGGAAAAGCACCGGCTGAATACGCGAACGGTCACCATACAGAAGCCCCCGGTCTATATCGAAAAGCCATTCAGCTGGTATCACAGAACATTAATGTGGCTGGGCGGCATACTGGGGACAATCGGAGCGGGATATTTAATCTACACCATCAAAAAGTAAGATCATGAACAAGCATTTTAAAAATAATCCAGACTTACTGGAATACTTCGAGACCAGCGACGGTCAGGCATTCTACAAAAAGCAGGACGCCAAAAACTATGCAAAGGGCCTGACGGATAAATCGGTCAGCAAAGTGGAACGCACCAGTGAGGATGATGAGAACCAGGAAGAATCCGGTAAAAAAGGCAAGAAAACCGCTGTCGAGCAGATCGAGGCAATTTCCCTGGTCGATACGCTGGAAGGCCTCGCTCCATTTGAGAGCGACAAGCGCGCTACAGTGGTGGCAGCATTGGAGGAACGTAGAAAAGTATTGATCGAAAACGCTGAATAATATGTTACCAGGGATAGCAATAACTTTCAAAAATGGCAATCTCGGTCAGCTAGTAGAATCTCCGGACGGTGTATTTGGCCTGTTGGCCAGCGCTGTTGCCGTTGGCGCTACGTTTGTCCTGGGCAAAGCCTACCAGATTCGCAGCATGGAAGATGTTGCGAATCTTGGGATCACAGCGAGCATCGACAATTACATGCTCCACAAAACACTGTCCGAATTTTACGGTGAAGCCGGTGAAGGTACCGAACTATGGCTGATGGGCCTGGCGAAGACAACCAAGGTCAGCGACTGGTTCACGCCGGACGTATCGGGATCTGCTCCGGCAGAGACGCTGCTGAATGCCGCCAACGGTAAGATCAGGATGCTGTTTACATCCTTTTCGCCATCGGCAGAATATGTGCTCACAGTGGAGACGGGACTGGACAAAGATGTATTTCTTGCAGCCACAAAGGCGCAGCTGCTGGCCGATAATTATACCAAAAACAAGTATGCACCTTTCTACACGTTACTGGAGGGCTATGGATTTGACGGTGACAAGGTCACGCTGAAAGATCTGACAGAGCTGGACCTCAACCGCGTGCAGATCCTGATCGGCGATACCCTGTCACGTACGGGATCACCGGCCGGGAATGGTGCAGCTGTCGGTCTCCTGGCCGGAAGGAAAGCCCGCATCCAGGTGCAGGTCAATCCGGGCAAGGTCATCGATGGTGCGCTGAGTTTCTCGCAGGTATTCATCAAAGATACACTGGTGGAGCAGTACGATATCACGGCGCTGCATGATAAGGGATATGTCACGTTCAGGACACATACGGGCAAATCCGGTTATTTCTTTACCGATGATCCACTGGCCTGTTCGATAGAGGACGATTATCACTATGGTACGCACCGCCGTGTGATCGACAAGGCCTACCGTCTGGCCTATGAAGCGCTGCTGGACTTCCTACTGGATGACAGCACGGTCAATGAGGACGGTACAGTGAGCGTGATCTATGCGAAAACCATAGAAAACCGGGTAGAGGGACTGATCTATGCACAGATGTCGGCCAACAATGAACTGTCGTTCAATGCAAATGATCCAAAAGACCGTGGCGTGATCTGTAAGCTGGATCTGACTTATAATGTCACCTCGACCTCAACGCTGAAATTGGCAAAATTACAGGTACGTGCCAAAGGGTACAATCGCTTTATCGATGTGCCGCTGGGTTTCGTTCCGGTCACTTCAAACTCATAGCACATGGCATTTAACAGTAGAGAATATGAATGGGCAGATATCACCGTGATTGCCGGTGGTCGTGATCTGCTGGGCATCCGGGGCGTAAAGTACACCCGCAAGATCGAGCGAGAAGCCGTCTATGCCAAAGGCCGCAAGGCAAAGGCGATCCAGTCGGGCAATGAATCCGTGGAGGGTGAACTTGTCCTGTTGCAGTCCACCTACAATGAACTGCTGGACTCATCCGGCGGCGATATCCTTTCGCTGTCCATCGATACCGAGGTTACCTATGGCAATCCCTCCAGGGGCGATGCCTTGCGGACGGACAGGCTGATCGGGATCCGGTTTACGGAGGAGGCCGTCGAATTCAAGCAGGGCGACAAATTTGCGGAGATCACCGTGCCGTTCCTGGCGCTGGATATCCAAAAGAACGTATAGCAAATAATAGATACAACCATAAAAAAGGACTTTGGAGCCACAGACTGTAAAGTCCTTTTTTTAAAGAATAGAAATCATGATAGAAGTAACTAAAGAACAGATCGAAGCGTGGAAAGTAAAGTACGGATCCGTATACCGCATTCCGCTGGAAACGGGCGAAGTATGTTATGTACGTTCACCGAAGATCAAAGAAATTGAAGCCTGTCAGAGCTTATTGCAGCAGGGCAAATTCATTACCTATAATATTTCCCTGTTCAGAACCTGCTTTTTGGGCGGTGATGACGTGGAGGCCCACGAAAATAAACTGATGGCAGCGTCATCCATGATGATGCAGACGGTGGAGACCGTGACCGCGAGCCTGGAAAAGCTATAGCGGACGCCTCTTTTGATTACCGGGTCGAAGCCCCCGAAGGCAGTCCGCAGCAGTCAAAGCAGATCACCGAGGTCGAGTGGTGCAGGGAGATGTTCGCCTGGACCAGCTGGCTGAGGCAGACAAATATGGGCTTGCGGTATTACCTGCACATCGATCCATACGGCCTTGATCCCGAAGAATGGGGACGCCGGGTGGTCGAGCTAGCCTGGTTCAAACAGCAACAGTCAAAATCAAATAATCCAGATGTCTAACCTTTTAGAATATACCCTTTCCTTACGTGACCGGATGAGCGCGGCGATGAGACAGATCGGAGTCAACTCTGATGGTGCGCTCAATCGCTTTGCGAACCTCCAGCGCCAGGCGCGTGAGGTGGAACTGGCCATGGCACAGTTCGGCCGTACGACGGGTACATTGAGGCAGCGCCTGGAGCTGTTGCGTGCCGAGCGCGAATGGATACCGACATCCAACATACGTGCGATCAGGCGGTACAATCAGGAGATCCAGGATCTGGAACGCCAGATCGCACAGCTGGAGCGTACAGGGCAGCGTATGCCGGGCATGTTTGCCCAGGCATTTCAGGCCATACCTTTTGCCGGATTCTTTACCAATCCGCTGATCGTGGCCGGTGCCGCTGCCGGGCAGGCTTTACGCCTGGGGATCCAGCAGGATCTACAGAACACCTCTTTTGAAGTATTGCTGAATTCTGAGGAGGCCGCAAAGAAAATGGTGGCCGATATCACCAAGTACGGTATGGAAACCCCGTACGATAAAATGGGCCTGGGCGAAAATGCCAAAACGATGCTCTCGTTCGGTATTGCCTCCCAGAAGATCATGCCGACGCTAAAGGCGATCGGTGATATTGCCATGGGGGACGCTAATAAGATGAGCTCGCTCACATTGGCCTACTCGCAGATGTCGTCCACGGGTAAACTGATGGGTCAGGATCTTTTGCAGATGATCAATGCCGGGTTCAATCCGCTCAATGAGATCTCCAAAACGACGGGCAAATCCATCGGCCAGCTGAAAGAAGAAATGGAAAAGGGCAAGATATCGACCAAAATGGTTGAAGATGCCTTTATGGGCGCCACCAAAGAGGGCGGCCAGTTCCACAACATGGCGGTCAAGATGGGCCAGACGATGGGCGGTAAATGGGCGCAGTTCATGGACAATGTGAGCGAAAAGTTCCTGATCCTGTACGGTGTGATCAGTCCGGCCACCATGGCGCTGATTGATCTGGGGGGCGCGGCGCTGGATGCAGTATTTAACGGTATCGGCTGGCTCGTGGATAAGTTCCAGGAGGGCAATCCCGTCATCTGGGGGATCACTATTGCCCTGGGCGTGGTGACCAGTGCACTGATGATCATGAAAGCGGCGACCATGGCACAGGCTGCCTGGACGACCATATCCACACTGGCCATCAATATGAGCACAAAAGCCTGGTGGCTCAACAATGCGGCCATGCTGGCGAATCCTGTCACCTGGATCGTTGCCGGTGTGATCGCACTGATCGCGCTGATCGGACTGCTGATCTATAAGGTGGACGGCTGGGGTGAAGCCTGGAAACATACCGTTAATGCGATCAAGTTCCTTTTCGGCGGACTGATGGGCTCGCTCAAACTGGGCTGGCTGGAATCCGAAAACTTTTTGCTTTCGGGTATCGACAAGATCAGGATCGCCTGGTATAAGCTCAAGGGGCTATGGGATTCCGAGGGCGCGCAGCTGGCAATTGATGAAATTACCCGGCGCAGCGAGGAGCGGCAGCAGGCTGTTACCCAGACACGCAACCAGGCGAAATCGGACTATGCAGCAGCATGGCAGGAAACCAAAAAAGCGGCGGGATCGCTCAAATGGAACGATAAGGGTATCGGTGACTTTACCCGTGAGATGAAATCCAAACTGGGTATCGCGACGCCGGCCGGGGTTCCGGGCGCAAATATGGTAAACAGCAACCTGGCTGGTGGAAATGGTAACAAGGATAAGGACAAATCCAATGAGGCCATGGCCACCGGCGGTACAAAACACAATTACATCACCATTAACCTGGACAGCCTGATCAGGGCACTGACAATACAGGGAAATGATTTTAAGGATACAGCAGATCAGATGACCACGCAGACACAGGACGCATTGCTCCGGTTGCTTGCGATGGCCACAACAGCAAACAGTTAATTATGGCACTATCAAATCAGGATATATTATTTGCTTCACTGGTAGGCAGCGAGGTGGTCAAACTGGTACCACGGTTTACGGCACTGGAAAATGAACTGGCAAAACACGTATTGCCCACGGTTCCTTTTTTACCGATCAGGAACCAGCTGGGGATCGATACCGGCCGGCCATCGGAGATTATCGGCGATATCTGGCAGGCAGACCGGCCACAGGCAGAATCAGAACAGTTTTTCCCGTTATCCCTGTCAATTGATGAGGGGAAAACCTATTTTTTACTGCCCTATGAGCCAATGATCACGATCAGCAGTAAGAATAATGTGGTCAAGCGCAATGTGGCCAAACAGGATCCTAATAGGGATCAGAGCTTTCAGGGAACGATAAAGGAGCGCTGGAGCCGGGACGATTATCAGATCCAGATCACTGGTTACTTGATGGGCTCAATGCTCACTGGTAATGTGGAGGATTGTTTTCCTTTAAAGGATTTTGTGAGATTAAAAAATGTCTTGACTACTGCTAAGAAGATAATGATAAAATGTCCGCCGCTTGAACAGTTGGGAATAAATTTTATAGTCATCGAAGATTTTAGTTTCCCCTTTACCAAGGGTGAGAATGTGCAGGCTTACAACATCAAAGCGTTATCGGACTTTAGTTATCAACTTTTAATCGAGGAAAAAGATGTTTAACATGACCTGGCAGATCAAGTTCACCACAGATGGACGTACCTATGAGCTCCGCACGCTGGAAAGCTGTGAGATCGAATGCTCCGTGGATAACCTTGCTGACAGGGCAAAGATTATTTTGCCCGAAGCGGTGATCAACCGTGTTCTCCAGATCGAAGGTAAAATCAAACGCGGATCCAAAGTCGTGATCCAGCTGGGCTATGACAACGAACTGGTAAATGAATTTGAGGGCTATGTCGAAAAGATCACAAACGACGGTTCACTGGTGATCCACTGTGAGGACAGTCTTTTTCTGTTCCGCGTGTCGGTTCCCGATGTGCAGCTCAAACCGACATCGGTCAAAAAGATCGCCGAGTACCTGATCGCTCATATAGATAAATCCTATAAGCTTTCCTGTGATTATACGATAAACTATGAAAAGTTTACGATCCATCAGGCTACAGGTTACGATGTGCTCAAGAAGCTCCAGGAGGAAACAAAGGCAAACATCTACTTTGATTCGCAGGCCAAAGTATTGCATATCCATCCCCCGTATATCGAAAAGGCGGGCTCTGTAGTCTACTCCATGAGCCGGAATATTGAAAAAAGTTCACTGGAGTATAAGCAGGCCATAGATAAAAAAATTGAGGTAACGGTCGAAAGTACCGACACCAAGGGAAAAATGAAGTCGATCACCGTGGGGACTACCGGTGGCGACAAGCAGACTTTTAAAGTAGGTCCGATGAGTGAACAGGATATGCGATCAGTGGCCAAAGCCGCCTTGTTGCGTGGCAGCTATGACGGTTATGAGGGTAGTTTTGACAGCTGGCTGATCCCACAGGTCGCACCCGGCTATTCGGCAAAGATAGTTGACCATGATTATCCCTATAAAACGGGATGGTATTATGTGGTGAGCGTAAAAACAAATTTTAGTGCGTCCGGTGGCGTGCGTACGATTACTCCGGGCATAAAATTGAGTTCAAATGGATAAGAACAGTCAGGTAAAGGATGCTTTAAAGAAAGCCCTGGGTATCATGGTCAATTATCCGATCCGTGGAGAGGTGACGGCCGTATCCGGTCAGACCTGTACGGTGCAGCTGGTCACGGGGCTGGAAGTGGATGAGGTAAAAATGAAAGCGGTCGTTTCCCAGGGGAGTGACTACTTCATGCTGATACCTGCCATCGGATCAAGTGTACTGATGCTGTCGGACGATGGTTCGCTCGACACGCTGACCATTATCCAGGTCGATCAGGTGCAGCGCTTTGAACTGATGCAGTCCGGTCTTAAGATCGTATTTGACAGTAGCGACAAAAAGGTCGCGATCAGCAATAATTCGGTATCGCTCAAGTCGCTTATGGATGATCTGGTCGATATCCTGAAAACATTGAAGCTATTTACCAATATGGGGCCGTCAGGCACCGCATTGCCGGATAGCATGGTCAAGATCGAACGGTTACAGCAGAACATTAACAGTCTTTTAAAATAGATTTAAATGGCACTTAATAAACAGGAATTGAAAAGCGGAATTGTCTCGATCGTTCGGGACATGCAAAAAAGGGATGCCGATTCGGTGGAGGAATTTGCCGAGCGTCTGGCAGGCGCGATTGATACCTATGTGAAAGGTGCAAAGATCACCTATACGTCGGGTCTGGTCGCTCCAAATGGTGCAGTGACAGGAACGTTTAACGGTAAACTGGAGTAAAAAATGAAAGGTGTAGGAATCCAATTTGGCAATTTGATCACGCCCGAAGATCAGCTGGATCTTAAGATTGATATCAAGCGTGACAGCGAGGGAAAGATCGTTAGCGGTCTGGTGATCGGCAATACGGTCGAGCAGAACAAGGCCGTGATCCTGATCAGTTACCAGGGCGAATTTAAAAGCGATCCCGATCTGGGTGTCGGACTGGAGGATATCCTGCTGGATGAGGATTATCTAAAATACAGGCACCGGATCCGTGAGCATTTCGCAAAGGATGACCTTAAGGTCACAAGACTGGATTTATACAAGGACAAACCCATTATCATCAATGCAGAATACTAAGATAAAACAGGGACAGAGTCTTTTTGATGCGACCATCGAAACGACCGGAGATGTGGAAAATGTTTTTTCCACGGCACTTTCCAACGGTGTGGGCATTACGGACGATATCCCGGTGATGAGTCCGGTCAAGGTTGAGGGAACGGTAAAGCCACAGATCACGAACCTGTTTGGCAGCACCCATTCACCGGCCACATCCATTGCTCCAGATGAACAGCTGGGTGAATCAAATGCCGGTATCGGCTATTGGATCGTAGAGGTAGACTTTCAAGTAAAATAATATGGCTAGAACATTAAACGACATAAAACAGGCTGTTAAGATCAGCTTTATGGCCAATGAAACATTGGCACAGTCCTATGGCTTTGCCGTGGGTGCCGAGTTTGATGCCGAATTCTCCAAGGTCAGTTTTGAAAAGATCCTGATCGAGGTCATGGCTTTCATCACCTGGACGCTGGAGTCACTATTTGATGTGCATGCAAACAACGTGAGCGATACCATCGCGAACCTTAAGCCGCATTCATTGCGCTGGTACCGGAGTAAAGCGAAAGCATTTCAATTTGGTTATGGCCTGATCGAGGATAGCGACCAGTACGACAATACCGGTCTAACGGATGAACAGATAACCGCTTCGCAAATCATCAAATATTGCGCCGTTAATGAAGCGGTAAATGAAAGCCGCCTGATCATCAAGATTGCTACCGAAGATTCGGACGGTAACCTGCAGCCGATCACTGGGGAGCAGCTCACAGCATTCAAGGAATACTTGAGCGAGGTCAAGGATGCAGGCAATACCATAACCGTGACAAATTATCTGCCGGATCTGCTCTATCTGACGATGGTCATCTATTATGATCCTTTGATATTCGCACCGGATGGAACGCTTTTGATCGATGGCAGCCGTCCGGTTGAAAAGGCGATCAATACCTTTCTGAAAAACCTGCCGTTTAACGGGGTTCTGCAACTTGTCAAGCTTGTCGATGCCTTACAGCAGGTGGAGGGTGTAGAAATACCGCACATTGTATCAGCTTCGAGTGCATGGATCAATCCTACGTCCGGTGGTTATAATCCACCCGTAGCAATCGGGGTGTACAAGATTCCGGAAAGCGGATACTTTAAACCGAAAGATTTTTCAAACATCACTTATCAGCCGTACAATGGATAGAATATTCGCAGTCGATTTCAAGAAAGTCATCCTGAACTTTTTGCCAAAGTTCTTTAGGCGCAAAAGGATCTTTGCGCTGATCGACGCCTTTACATCGGGATTGCGTACCGTTTACCTGTTATTTTTGAGCAAGCGCAACGACGATAACAAAGAGCTCCAGATCACACCGCAGGTTTGCATCCTTAGACGCGTTCTGAACGATTATTTTGATGGAAGCAACCGAACGATCAGGATTGAAGATGCGAACCTGCATGAGCGTTCTTACATCTTTACCGAGGGTGAGCAGCGCCCCCTGTTCCTGGGCGAACGTGCGATATATACAGCAGATGAATTGCGCAGCGGAACCGGCTTTGTGGTGATCGTACCCGAAGCCCTCAACAATACAGCAGAAACGGCCCGTTTAAAGGCCATGATCAACAAATACAAATTAGCAGGCACCAAATACATTATCAGATATGAATAAGGTCAATTTTGAACAGACAGGCGGTTTTCCGCTAGAAACAAATACACTTTCATTTTTACAGTCGGCCTATGGCCAGTTATCGGGACTAGCTGGTCTCGGAGGTCAGAACTATATCCTGAACGGATGTACAGTTGTCGGCGGTAACGTCACAGACGGAACCATCGTCATTGATGGCGAGGTGCTGCCATTCGTTGGAGGGCCTAAATTAGCACGTGTAATCATCGAAGAAACCGTAACCGATAAAACCTTTGAAGACGGTGTCAGTAAGCCCGTATACTACACGCGAGTGGCTAAGATGGTAGTTGCCGGCGGTGTGATGGATTTCGATTCGCTTAAACGCGTATCCAACCTGCTTGCAATGGCTGACCGGATCAAGGATCAGGAAGTGATGCAGTGGACGCCTCTAAGTAATTATCCTAATAATGTTATAGATCTAAATGTATCGGAATGTTGGATGTTTAAAATGGGGAAGTTAGTCATTCTATCCGGTAATATCGTTTTTACATTTTTAGGGACTGGAACGCAATTAGGATTGGTTGTTAACGGTTTTCCAGCAATCGGTAATATAGCCGGACAGCAAAATGGTATAGCAAGAACTTTTAAGGTTCCAGATCAGTCGACCGCCTTTTTTACACAATGCTTTACGAACCCTGCCCTTAATTTCTCTGTCAACGCTCCAGCGAATACAAAATGGGCCGTTGAGTTTTCAATCACTTTATACACTGTCTAGTCATGAAACAACCTATATCAAAATTAAAAGAATGGTTTGGAGCATTTAAAATGCCTACAGCTAATCAATTCGGCGATTGGATCGATAGTTATTGGCATAAAGATACAAAGATTCCGGCATCGCAAGTTGAAGGATGGACAGATGATTCTGCCGTCATCCTTGAGCCGGGCGTTATGGAGTTGCCTGATCTTTCTTTTCAGACTAAAAACAAAACTGCCAGAGTTCTGGGAGGAACAGCTGGCAAAACATTTACTTACAAAGGTGCTCAGTATCCCATTAATCCGAACTATGAAGGTATTCTTTTTTGGACTGGTGCAACAAAGGTTTGGGGAATACAAGATCAGGTACCTATGTCAAAAGGAGCTGACGGGGGAACTTTAAGTAAATTATGGGATGCAAATAAAGTTGATGGATATTTAATAAATGAAGTAATAAGAAATAGTGAAAACTTTGAGTATTTAAGCACAAAAAATTTAAATACATCCCTATTGACAAATCTAACGGATTGGATTGACGTAAAAAGTAACGAATCCTTTATATTCACCGATACAAAATACCAACGTTCATCAAGTAATTGGGGAATATTGGATCTAGAAATATGGGATGAAGCGGTTGACTTGAACAAAGACTACTACATCAGAGGTCTTGGCATTAGAACAACAGATAATGTGTTGTACTTTAATATATACTCTACCGAGATGTCATCGGGTAATCTATACGGTATAGCACCATCGGGAAATGGTAATATAACAGGAGGTGATTACACAGGAATAAAGACTTTCTCTATCTATAAATCAGGTAATTCTAATGTAGCAATAGGAAGTGTCACTTTTGATTTTTCCAAAATCCGCACTTCGGGAAACTACAATAATACTTCGATGTATGGAATATTGAAGAAGTCTATTTTTAAAAAATATAAGGACAATGCCCAAAAAGCAGGGGTTGACATATTTCCATTTTCAAATAAAAATATCAACTTCAATCGTCAATTATACAAATCGTTGAAAAATATAGTGATATTTGATGCCGATGTAGATTTAGGCGTAGATTACTATTTATTAAACTACAATCTAAACAATTTTAACTCCACACAAAATGCTTATCTTATCTATTTTGCAATAGCAAGAATTGATTCGGGCGGCGGAAGTAACTTCTTGTATACAATTGCTCCATCAGCAAGTACTTTAGCTTATATATCAACCCCGACTATACAATCAGGCGTTCAAAGGTTGCCTATTTATAAGAAAGGTTTTGCAAATATTGAGATAGGTTATATAGATGTTGATTTCTCAGTGCATGAAAATGTTAGTTATTCGACAGTTGGGACTACCACAGGCGCTTTACTAAGTCCACGTATTTTTATTCCTACAAGATTATACAAGCCTGTAACAGCGACCTCCCATCGTTTGATATTGCCTAACAACATTTACTTTTTAGATGATGCTAAGTTGCCAATATTCAAGCAATCGGTATTTTCAAGCTCATTCGACTTAGATAGAGTAAACCTTTATTATGGACGAATAGATGGAGATTACCCCATGATGAATCACGTGCCTCATAGTGCTTTGATTAGTCCTTCAGAATTAGGTAGCTCGCTACGGATTTCTGCTAAATATTCTGAAAATAAGAGTATTAATAATGTAGCGTACTACAAGGACTTGACAGTTCATAAAGTCAACAGTTCTGACTTAGTGGGTAAGACTGCCACCGTTATAGGAGCAGGTGACTCAATTACAGACTTTAATATGATGGGCAACGTCAATAGAAAATTGACAGCAAAGGGTATCAACTTGAATTATCAAGGAACCATGACTGATATTATATCAGGAGTGACAACAAGGAATGAAGGTCGCTCAAGCTGGGAGTACCGTCAAGCTATAGGTAAGACTACTAAGAGGTTCAATGAAGCTAAAGCAATCCTTCCTCAGCCGATAGGATCTGATAGTGATATTAATCAAAATCCATTCATTTATCCAGCTACACCAGCACAAATATCCAATAATCCAACTTGGTGCTTTGAAAACCATGTGTCGAGTGGTGGGTTGGATAATGAAAAGAACTATACACAATCACAATTAGATGGTGGATATAGCGGAGATTATTACACCTTTGACTTTGAAAGATATGTAAGTGGCCACAACATTATTGTCGGGGATAAATTGATATTTATTTCTAATTGGGGATTTAATGATGTAAACCATTTGCAGACCACTCAAGGTGTTGAAGATGCGCTACTGGGGATTGAGATAGTTGTGAATCGATTAAAGCAATATGCAACTGCGAATCCTACAAAACAAGTTGTTGTTGGAATTTCAGGATTATTGGTAGTAAATGTTAATCTGATATGGAATACTCTTTTTAGTAATTATCTAGAGAGAGCAATTGTATTAGTTAAATCATTAAAAACTACTTTGGAAAGTTTAAATTTCAAACTTGATTTTGTGCCTGTGATCATGTCGGTTGATAGGTCATTTGCTTGGAATTATCCTGCAAATGCTTCTACAACTATTTCGGTTCAAAATGATACTAAATACAGCACTCCTGCTGATGTTGTGCATCCTCATGATGTTGGTATCAATCAAATATCTAATATGTTAATGAATTACATTGCTAATAAATTGTAAAATATGATCGAGGTAATGACTGCAAATTACGATCCTAGTAATCCAATGAAGCGCCTTATATTATTTGATATTTAATAGATTTTAATGGCCGTTTAAATTTAATTTAAACGGCCATTAAATTACATGTATTCCCTTGCTGCCCAACCGAGATGAAAGACGTCTCTTAAATTGTACTCAAATCCCTCTTTGGGTTCAATTTCAATACTTGATTCGTTGAATTTCACATTGTATTTAATGAAGAAACCAGTTACAAACAAGTGATCCTCTTTAGCTTTGTTGATTGCTTCAATAACATCGCTACTTGGTAAAATTATTTTTATCATATAGCTAAGGTCGGTAAGGGTATTTAATATAATTTATGGTTAACCGTAAAGAATAATAAAAAAGGGAGCTTTGTAGCTCCCTTTTCCTTTTAAAATTTTTTGAGTCAAGGGAGTTAATCCCTTGATGACGTTAATCAAATATAGAAAAATTTTGTAACATTTGGTTTTAAAAATTCTTACATTTCGTTTTTGCGTTTATATGGACGACATCTTCAGCAAGATTCGAACATTGGGTCTTCTGATACAGAAAATAGTATAATTTCCTGTACCAATAACGATAAGCTAAAAAAAACTCTTTTTCGTTTGTAGGTGCCCGCTGTAGGATTTTATTAATCATAATCTACATTTAGATAGTCTTGTTTCAATGCTGTTATCCTTTTCACAAAGAATATCGAAATTGGTATCTGACAGAATTTCAATTTGATCCATCAATATGACCCATGCTTTTTGGCTAGTTATCCACCTCTAAAGTGATTATTTTTTATCAAAAAAACAAGACAATATTTTTCAATAAAGCAATTGCTTCTATCTCTATTTTAAGCACCTTCTTTCCTAAAAGCTTTTTGGTCTCACAAGAACCAACTGTCATGAAAGTAAACTGCTGGTTCTTTCTGGTCAAAAGAAACGAATTGTAAGAAACGACCTGTTTCAAAAAAAGAAGGTATTTAGCTGATAAGAGTAAGTTCCTATCAGCTAAATACCTTTTAAAATAAAACGAACTTCTTGAAGTTGCTTGTTTTACTGATGCATATATAGCAAATTAATAACCCGTATTTTGCTTCAAATTTGGATTGACGGCAATCTGTTGGCTCGGGATTGGATAAACCAATGTTTTGGGATCGGCATCCGCAGCCTTTTCTTGCCAGGCCAATAAAAATTTACCAAAACGAATTAAATCCTGTCTTCTCCAGCCTTCCCAATATAACTCGCGAGCACGCTCATCCAATAAATTATCGAGCGTCAATGCCGTCAGGTTATTAACACCACGGTTCGTCCGAATAGTATTGACCAAACCGAGTGCCTCTGTTGCTGTTCCTGTTCCACCTCTCAGAATAGCCTCTGCTTGCATCAGCAATACATCGGCATAACGGAAGACTACCCAGTCGTTGTTTCGTTGACCAGTGACAGCATAATCAAAGGCATACTTCATTGGACGGATACCCGCTGTTTCCAATGTAGCTCCAGAGGTCCGGATGGTCACTTCACGCGTGAAGACCAAAGGTGCATTCGCTGGATTTCGCGCCATCAATGGTTTGTTTGTACTCCAATTGTATTGCTGTCCTGCAAAAAAACCTACATTTTGACGTTTGAATTCTTTTGTTCTGTTAGAAGTCGTATCAGCCGGATAATTATAGTAAATTCCTCTTCTTTCATCGGCATCCGAAAATTTATCGTAATAATCTGATAATGTACACCAACCGTTCCAGCCCCCAGGTCTCATATTATAATGCGCAATAGTATTCCAGGTACGATCCACATTTCCACCTCTATCGCCATTTTTATTATATAAAGTGAAAATATTTTCGGTAGACTTTTCGTCGTTATCGGGCGCGAAATTATCAAAGTACTTGCCCTTTGCAGAAACAGTATAGGATCCCGAAGCCGTAATTTCCTTGGCTAAGGCCACCACTTTATTCATATCTTCGGCAGCAAAAGAAGGAGCTTGTCTGTTTAAAAATGTTCCCTTATTCAAATAAATCTTCATCAGCAATGCTTTTGCCGCATTTTTATTGGCTACATAGGCTGCTTTCGGACCGTTTGCAGGCAAACTCGCTATAATTTCGTTGAGATCCTTCACGATATAATCAATAGCCGCCTGTGGCCGTAACACCTCTGGTGCGATTCTAAAATCTTCAAAAGAGGCTCCTTCCCGGACGGGTACTACGCCATAGAGATCCAACATATCGAACATGACCAACGCACGAATAAACTTCGCTTCAGCACCTTGCTGTGCACTCGGATTATACCGCAACACATTACCCGCATTATAGATGGCTGTACCAAGACTTACAAATGTATTGTTCATATAACCATTATCAGCATTCCAGGTATGTAAATGGATCGCACGATGCATCCCATTATCATCCCAGTCACCTCCCCGTGTAGGAGCCATGGCTGCGTCCGTTGATATTTCCTGCATCACCCAGCGCTGTTCCTGCTGATAAGGGGTATTCAATGAATTATAAGCTGTGATCAACAAGCTTCCAGGATCCACATTGGATGTCCCTTCCTCTAATTCTCCTTTAAATTCCTCCTTTAGTTTCGTACAAGAAAATGTACTTGTTACAATGGAGCCAATTATTCCGATATATAATAAAGTTCTTAATTTCATCTTTTTCATCCGTCTAAATTTGATTATTTATTCATCCATTTTGACTGTAAGGCATTCATACTGCCTTTGGTGTTTCATTTGTAATGAGGCGATCAGATTTATTCATTTTTATTCATTCACTAATACGTTTAAATCCATCTTGATGCTCTCCTCTTTTTATTATCTAATGATCTACAGTATACGCTTAAAGTGAGAAGTTAACCCCCAATAGGATATTTCTTGCCGGTGGATAGGGTAAATATTCGATACCCAACGAAGGAATACCATTTGTTGCACCATCTGTATTCACCTCTGGATCAAATCCTGTATACTTCGTGATGATGAAAAGATTCTGTCCAGTAAGGGATACATTTAAGTTCTTAAGTGTTCTACCTACATTTCCAACACGATAGCTTAAAGTAAGATTAGCCATTTTTAGATAATCACCTTTTTCAAGGAATCGCGTCGAAGGCGCAGCCGAATTGGAAGTAGACTCTTTTACAGCTGTATTAAAGAATGCTGAACCGATATTCCGTGATGACAAATTGCTCAATCCCAAAGTCGTCGCTGCCGTATTATTGAATAGATAATGTCCAAAAGCGCCATTCATATTGGCAGCCAAAGAAAACTGTTTATAATTTACATTGGTGGAGATACCCAATAATGTGGTTGGATTTGGACTGTTCATATAAAACTTATTAATTGCAGGATCGTTGGCCGTACTGATACTACCATCCTGTCCACGGTACATGCTCATTCCGGTTTGCGGGTCGATACCTTGGTAATCGGCCAAATACCATACATTCAATGGCTGGCCATTGACCATTCGTTGTCCCAATACACCAGAAAAACCTTGTCCGCGGAGTGCTCCTGTCTCATAATAACCAACAAGGCCACTTACACTATTCTTAAGAAACGTTGCATTACCTGTCAAATCCCAAGTCCAATTGTCATTTTTAATAATTGTACCTGTCAACGCGACCTCTACCCCTTTATTGACAATCTCACCGTCCAAATTTACCCAAATACGTCCCGCAGGAGCTGGCTGTGCAAGCGTTTGCTCAAATAGCGCATCTGTGGTCTTTTTATTAAAATAATCAATGGATCCATATAGACGGTTGCCCCAGATTCCGAAATCTATACCCGCATTGATCGTCGTCGAAGTTTCCCATTTCAAGTCAGGATTTCCATAGTTAGCCTGGCTTACACTCTGATTACCGAAGACCAATCTATTCAATGAGGCACCAGAAGGGAATTCTTGGTTACCTGTTTTTCCCCAACCCAATCGCACTTTCAATTGGTCAAAGATACCGGAAGACTTTAAAAACTCTTCCTGATTAACATTCCAGGCTACGGCCAACGAAGGGAACATGGCGTATTTGTTGTTTGAACCAAATTTCGTTGAACCATCCCTTCGCACTGTTGCAGTGAATAAATAACGGTCTAAGTAATTGAAGCCGCCCCGTAAAAAAAGCGATTGCAATTGGTTTGTTGGACTTCTATACGACGATATTTCACGCGTGGAAACAGGCGTATATTGTAGATAGTCAAAATAATCTAACCCCAGGTAGCGAAATCCACCGCCAAAGGAAATGTTATTATTATAATTATAATCCAAATACTCGTAGCCTGCTACCGCATTGACACTCCAATCTGAATTGATTTGTTTATTGTAAGAGAGCATATGCGTCATTTGCAAGTTGGTTTCTCCGTTATTGGAAATAAAGGCCTGCTCATTGTTCACAGCTGAAGGATCAATAAGTCCTGCGCGGTACATACCTTCACGGTTTCCAGTTTGTCGCATTGCACTATAGATAAAGCGATATTCCAAATCGTCTGTAATTTTATAGTATGGCGCCAAGTTGATTACCATGGTATTTGTTGTCGCCAAATCTTTAAAGGCGTCAATACTTGTCAATGGGTTTCGCGTAGTTGAACTGACAAAGGTTAAATTGCCTTGATCGTCCCGTAATGGTCGTGTCGGATTCCATTGTAAGGCTTGGGAAATCACATTTCCTTCCGAACCTACCATCGCATTGATCGGTGCGTATTTATTATCCATTTGCGTCAAAAAGACTGCAAAATCCAATCCCAATCGTTTGTTTTCCAGAAAACGGAAATTCCCGTTAAAATTGGCTGTGTATTTCTTCAGCTGTGATCCACGAATAATACCGTTTTGGTTTAAATATCCACCTGAAAGGCGATACTTACCATACTCGGTTCCGCCAGCTACATCAGCATAGTAATTTTGCGTGATCGCTTTTCTTGTGATCGCTTTAAAAGCATCCTCATTGCCACCGAAATCAGCATTTGCGACTTCAGATGGTGTATAATATTTCAACGCTTCTCTAAATCGAGCAGCATCTAACACATCAGGATATTCCCGCATGGTAGAAACACCTGCTGAGGCTCCTACAGAAACCTCGGGCTGCCCTACTTTACCTCTTTTCGTCGAAATAATGACAACGCCATTTGCCCCACGTGAACCATAAATTGCTGTAGCCGATGCATCTTTAAGGATGTCCATACTAGCAATGTCACCCGGATTCAAGTAAGTCAAAGGATTTCCTCTATCGGAAGAAAAGCCTCCTCTTCCTTCGGGCAGAGGCGAATTACCCGACATAGGCACACCATCCAGCACAAATAACGGGTTGTTACTGGCCCGGATCGATGAGTTTCCACGGATACGTACTGTGGTTGATCCGCCAGGTTGCCCCGTATTATTAATCACCATAACCCCTGGTGTCTTTCCTTGTATTAATTGATCGGGACTCGTCATGATCCCCTTATTGAAGTTTTTCGCTCCAATAGTGACCATAGACCCCGTTAGATCTTTTTTACGGGCCGTACCATAACCGATCACAACGACCTCATCTAGGCCCTGACCGGCACTAGGTTCCAGCGCTACGGTGATATCGTTTCCCACAATGGGTACTTCTTTTAAAGTATATCCAATAAAGGATACTTCCAGCGTTTTCGCTTCACTGGGAACAGTAAATGTAAAGGAACCTTCCGTGTCTGTTGTTGTAGCCGCGGTCCCCCCTTTTACCTTAATTGTAGCTCCTGCCAATGGACCTTGAGTCTCATCTACAACCTTTCCCTTCAAGACTTTCGTCTGGGCAACTACAATAAAAGATACAAGCAAAAATGTAAGCGTCATTACGCATTGTGCAAGTAGTTTATTTTTCATACGCTTTTTGATTGGTGGTTTAATTGATTTTTATATCGTGCATCTAGGATACACAAATGATACTAAGTGATTTTTAATGATATTTTTTAGGCTCCAAAGCCCTTTTGAAATGCGTATAGTCTTCCCCAATAATGCCAAAGACGTAGCGCTGGGTATCAAGGCCTTTAAAGCCAAAATTCAAAACCAAAGCATCGTGAACATCATGTCTCACAGGTAAAAACAAAAACCTAACAAACTGAAAAACAAGGACACAGGACTTACCTGTCATAATTCTAGGGCGAAACATACGTTTATATTTGGTTATTATTGTTTTATAAAAATGCGGAAATCCTTGTAGCTAGTCCAATCAGAGCGTCTCAATTTTATATCAAAGCGTATCAGTAAAACTCTTTTTTATCTTTTAATTGACTATTTTTAGTTCAACGTAATCAGTTTTGAAAAGAATAACCACCATACTCCTTTTATATATCTTGCTAGCATGTATTAACGTGCAGGCACAATCGATCTATTTTAAAAATTATCAAACCCACGACGGTCTCTCTAATAGCACAGTCAAATGTATTACACAGGATGTTCAGGGTTTTCTATGGTTAGGGACAAGGAATGGCCTCAATCGCTTTGATGGCAATCAATTTAAGATATTTAGACACAATGCTTCAGACTCTACAAGTATCGGAAGTTCGTCCATTTTAAGTATTCTCACAGACAGTAAAGGAGTGCTATGGGTGGGAACCACACGCGGTACCTATTGTTACGATCCTATTAAAGAAAATTTTACACCATTCAGGGGTGTACCAATCGGTGAAGTAAATGCCATACACGAATACGCCGGTTTTATCTGGTTACTTTCGAACGGAAAACTTTATCGCTATAATTCTTATACAACAGAAATAATTCCATTTGATCAGAACAAAAATACCATTGTAGCGATTACCAGTAGCAAAAAAGGCGGCTTATGGACAACGGACAATAACAGTATCATACAACGGTATCAGGTTAATACGAGTAAATTTGTCGAAGTTGACCTTAAAAAAATCGATCGAAAAGCATTGGCAAATACCAAAACCGTTTACGCCATCAATGATTCTCTGTTAATGGTCGGTACAATCAATTCGGCTTATTTGTTTGATTTCAAAAACGGCCGGTTAAAAAATCTATTTGCAAGTCATTACCCCAGTAAAGTCATCCAGGCAAACTGTATTATTCAACAAACGGAGTCAGTATACTGGATTGGAACAGAAACTGGAATATATACCTATGATATTCACACGGGTCAGAGCCAACACATTAAAAAAGATCTGCTCAATCCATTTGCCATATCTGACAATGCCGTCCTGAATTTCTATCGGGACCGTGAAGACAACATCTGGTTTGGAACATTTTTCGGCGGCTTTAACCAATACAGTAACCAATTCGACAATTTCAAAAAGTATCTATCCGGATTCGGAAAATCGGCCCTATCAGGCAATATTGTACACGATATCAAAAAAGATCGCTATGGAAATTTCTGGATAGGAACAGAAGATGGCGGCCTGAACAAAATAGATGCTCAAACACAACAGATTCAGCATTTCCTTGCCAATGGAAAAAAAGGAAGTATAGCGCATAACAATGTTCATGGCCTGGCAACAATTGGTGACGATCTTTGGGTAGGCTCCACAACACATGGACTAGACATTCTCGACGTAAAAACCGGAAAACTAAAAAAACACTATGATCGTATCGGCAAAGGCCCCTTACAAAGCAGCTTTGCCGTATGCCTCTATAAGTCTAAAGACAACAGCATGTTTGTCGGGACAGACCGCGCACTATACCGCTACAACAAAAATAGCGACAGTTTTGACCTCCTTCCAATTACCGCATGGATACAAGGCATTTATGAAGATCAATATGGTATACTCTGGATCAACACCTACGGTAGCGGGGTCTACCAATATAACCGCAGTTCGGGAGAAATTCAGCATCTGTTATCCGAACAAGGTAAACAAAATACACTCGTCAATAATTACGTCAACGGTCTATTTGAAGACAGCAAAAATAACTTGTGGTTTTGCACCGAAAGCGGCCTCTCAAAATACCGTCGTGATGGGCACTTCACCAATTATCTGACCGAATCCGGTTTACCTTCCAATCAGGTATTCAAGGTCCTGGAAGATGACAACAGGAGCATCTGGATATCTACCGGTGGTGGACTGGTCAGACTGGACGAAGGTGTCCCGCGTAGGGTCATCTATACATCGAGAGACGGGCTTCCCGCAGATCAGTTTAATTATAATTCGGCTTATAAAGATAGCGACGGGACTTTATATTTCGGGACTATCAAAGGGATGGTAAGCTTCAACCCGACAAAATCCATTAAGAACAGCTTTATTCCACCTATGTTCATCAGCGGCATTCAGATTAACAATGTGAGCGTACCGGTTCGTGAAAATGGCATACTGAAAGAATCCATCTCCCTATCAGAAGAGATCCGACTGACCTACGACAATTCCAATATTAGCTTCAATATCGCCGCCTTGAGCTTTGTTTCCCCAAAGAGCAATCCTTATCGTTATATCATGGAAGGTTACGATAAAGACTGGACCGATATTACAGGCAATCAAAAAATCTATTACAATAAACTTCCTCCGGGCACTTATACGTTTAAGTTCAGAGGTGCAAATAACAACAGCGTCTGGAATCCGGATGAAAAAAAACTGCTCATCATCATTTCGCCACCCTGGTGGCAGTCAGGTTGGGCATACTTACTTTATTTTTTGAGCTTCGGCACCATTGCATTGCTCGTATTACGGTATTACTTTCTCCTTATAAAGGCCAACAACGCCCAAAAGATGGATAGTTATGAACGAAAAAAAGAACAGGAAATATATAACCTCAAGCTGGAATTCTTCACCAACCTGGCCCACGAAATTCGTACGCCACTCACGCTGATCAAAATGCCCCTTGAGAAAATAATCAATAACCATAAATTTACCGATCGCGACACAGCCAAAGACCTTGCGCTGATTGAAAAAAACACGGCACGATTAATTCGCCTCACCAACCAATTACTTGATTTTAGAAAAGCAGAAACCAACAATATGAGCCTTATTTTTACTAAAACGGATATTAATGCCCTCCTATCCGAAGTATTTCACGATTTAAATTATCTCGCAAAAGATAAACAGCTGCACTATGACCTCAGTCTCCCGCGTATCAGTCTCACGGCTTATGTGGATGAGGAAGCCCTTCGAAAAATCTTTACCAACCTGATTCACAACGCCATCAAATATGCGGATCAAGAAGTCTATGTCAAACTCCTCCCTTTTAATAGCGATGACATTATGTTCAATATCGAGTTTAAGAATGATGGTGAGCTCATTCCTTTTGAGAAAAGAGAAAAAATATTTGAACCATTTTATCGCTTAAATGAATCCGATAAAGATACGGGGACGGGAATTGGTCTTCCTTTATCCCGCTCCTTGGTCGAATTGCACCAAGGAAACTTATCCCTTGTACATCTGGAGGAAAACCGCAATATATTCCTGCTATCGATCCCAATTTTTCAGGAACAATCGCTCGACATCAAATCTTTTCAGGAAGATAATGACGATCATGTATTGCATGATAGATCCGATGAACAGGAGGAAGAAAAGCCGGTGATTCTACTCGTCGAGGACAATAAAGAAATATTGGCCTACCTCAATAAAGAATTGAAAACCAGCTACACTGTTCTACGGGCAGGGAATGGTGCCGAGGCCCTTGAAATATTAGACCAAGAGAATGTACAACTTGTACTAACAGATATTATGATGCCCATTATGGATGGTCTAGCGCTATGCAAACGCATCAAAACAGATATTCTGTATAGCCATATTCCCGTTATTTTTCTAACGGCAAAAAATGCGCTGGATTCAAAAATTCAGGGATTAAAAAATGGTGCCGATGCCTATATCGAAAAACCTTTTTCGCTTGAATTCCTCATGGTACAGATACGCAACATCCTCAAAAACCGTAAAATTATCAAGAATTACCTGACCAATTCTTCCAATTCCAACTTAATGGATATTAACGTTTCAGCACCCGACAAAGATTTTATCAGTCAGCTGAATACGGTTATTTATGAGAATATTTCAACGATAGATCTCAATGTGGATGAACTCGCCAAATTGATGCATATGAGCCGTCCAACACTTTACCGTAAAATCAAAGGACTCTCCGACCTCACACCCAATGAATTGATCAATATTTCACGGTTGAAAAAGGCGGCAGAACTACTCACCCAAAAAGAATATAACATCACCCAGGTATCAACGATGGTCGGTTATACCGTACAATCCAATTTTTCAAGGGACTTTCATAAGCACTATGGCATGTCGCCAAGCAGCTATATTCTTGAAAACAGCAAGTGATGAACACCAGTTCTAGTACCAGGAAGAATATTATTCCAATGGCGTAAAAACTGTTCCCGAGATGCCAAAAGAATATCGGCACTTGATAAAGAAAGAAACCGTCCCTAGGTAAAGAAAGAATCGGGGACAAATACAAGGAGCTCGAAAATCTTATTGAAAGACGCTAGCGAAGAAAAAAAACGTAGACGTAGAAGGTTTAGCCTACGTCTACGATAATGGCATGAACTTAATTCTTACGCTTTGGAACAAAGAATGCCGCCAGTAACATAAATATGCCGGCCAATAGCAAGCCATAAATGGATTGGCCATGAAAAAAATATTTGATGATCATGCCACCAAAAAATCCACATACAATCTGAGGTAGGGTAATGAAAAAATTAAATAGCCCCATATAGACCCCCATTTTACCCGTAGGTAAATGATCGCTCAAAATTGCATAGGGCATTGCCAAAATGCTTCCCCAAGCGATACCAATACCGATCATAGGAAGAATCAGTAGATTGGCATCTTTGATCAGAAATAATGAAATTAACGAAAGCCCACCAATGGAAAGCCCAAGAGCATGCGTTTTTCCACGCCCAAAATGTTTAGCTATCCGCGGAATAAACAAGGCATACAAGGCCGAGACTCCATTGTAAATACCAAAAAGCACACCTACCCAATTGGCAGCCTCCATATAGAGATCCTGCCGATTTCCTTCCCGCAGGTAAAAAACCGAATCAGCAATAGCTGGAGTGGTATACACCCACATCATAAAAAGGGCAAACCAGGAGAAAAACTGAACCCAGCCCAACTTGCGCATGATCAATGGCATCTTACCGATATCGCTAAAGATAGAACGCAAGCCAAACTTTGGTGCCGCATCCTGTTCAATAGCAACCGTATCCGAAAAAGTCTGAAGTTCTGTAGGTGAGTACTCTTTTGTTTTGAACACAGACCATAACACCGTTAGAAGCAGGACAAAACCGCCTACATAAAAGGAGTAGATAACATTGCTCGGTACCTGCCCGGCTTCAGAAGTACCTGCTACATGAAAATACTTCGTCAACATAAAGGGAAGTAGCGAGCCAAGGACAGCGCCAATCCCGATTAAAAACGTCTGTACCGAGAAGCCCAAACTCCGCTGACTGCTCGGCAGATTATCACCGATCAGCGCTCGAAAGGGCTCCATGGTCACATTGATGGAAGCATCCATAAACATCAATAAGCCAGCACCGATCCAAAGTGGCGCCAATAATGTTGTCAATAATGCCGCATTGGGCATTAAAAATAAAGTCAGGGTAGTTAACAGTGCCCCCACCAAAATATAAGGTCGACGCCGGCCTAGTCTATTCCAGGTTCGATCGCTATAATGACCTATAATTGGCTGTACAATCATCCCCGTGATCGGAGCAGCAAGCCAAAAAAGTGAAAGATGTTCCACATCAGCACCAAATGTCTGGAGAATACGGGAGGCGTTGCCATTTTGCAGAGCAAAACCCATTTGTATCCCCAGAAATCCAAAACTCATATTGATGACCTGGCTAATGCTTAATTCAGGTTTATTTCCCATAATAGGCTATCAAAATTTAAGACAAAATACAATTTAATTACCATTTAACCGTTATTTTCAGCAGCATAAGATAGGTTCTTTCACTGCTGAAAACTGGGGTTTATCTCAGCTGAAATACCTGTTTTTTGCTTTGCCCAGGAAGCACGAAAGCTTCGGTTACCGTCTGGATATGGACTGCAGTATCACTGACATTTTCGATCGTATAGCCATCGGCATCTACTGCAATCAGTAAAGTCGCTCCACGAAATAACACCCGGAATTTATAGCCTTCCCATTCTTTGGGCAACATCGGATCTAAATACAATTGTCCTTCCTTAATCCGCATTCCTGCAAAGCCCTCCACGATTGTCATCCAGGTACCCGCCATCGATGTAATATGTAAACCGTCTTCGGTATCGTTATTGTAATCATCCAGATCCAAACGCGAGGTGCGCAGATAGAATTCATACGCTTTTTCCGGCTTGTTCAATTTAGCCGCCAATATCGCATGTACGCAGGGAGAGAGTGAACTTTCATGCACCGTAAAAGGCTCATAGAATTCATAATGTCGAGCTAGGGTGTCCAGGTCAAATTGATCCTCAAGGAAGTAAAAACCTTGCAATACATCGGCCTGTTTGATATAACAGGAACGCAGAATCCTATCCCAACTCCAATGCTGGTTAATAGGGCGTTGAGAGGGATCAAGTTCTGCCACTGGAATCAGCTCTTTATCCAAAAAGCCATCTTGCTGCAAATACACATTGCGTTGCGCATCAAACGGATAATACATGTTATCGACAATGTGCTGCCATTTTTGTTGTTCTTCCGATGCTACGGCCAGCTTCCTTTTCAATACGTCAGCATTACCGTCGCTCAGCTGCACCAACTTTTTTAAACAGTCCAGTGTATATTGAAGGCACCACGAAGCAATACGATTGGTATACCAGTTATTGTTTACGTTGTTTTCATACTCGTTTGGTCCCGTCACGCCCAACATAACATATTGCTTGCGATCGGCACTCCAATTGACACGCTGTGCCCAGAAACGGCTTATTGCAACCAAAACCTCCAATCCATGTGACCAGATATAATCCTGATCTCCGGTGTAACGGACATAGTTATAGATTGCAAATGCTATGGCTCCATTGCGATGAATCTCCTCAAATGTTATCTCCCATTCATTATGGCATTCCTCACCATTGATCGTAACCATGGGATAGAGTGCAGCGCCCCGATTAAAGCCGAGTTTAGCGGCATTTTCGATTGCCTTTTCCAATTGCTGATGACGATAAATCAACAAATTACGGGCAATCTTTGGTGACTGTGTTGCCAGGTAAAATGGAATACAATATGCTTCGGTATCCCAATACGTGACACCACCATATTTTTCACCTGTAAAACCTTTAGGGCCAATATTGAGGCGCTCATCTTCGCCGGTATAAGTCTGGTTAAGCTGGAAAATATTGTAGCGTATTGCCTGCTGTGCTGCGACATCACCACTAATTTCAATATCACTTTCTGCCCAGATCGCTTGCCAGGCTGCTGCCTGTTGAGCCTTTAACTGCTCATAACTCAGCCCATTCAATTGGTGTAGATTAACCGAAGCAGCTTCTTTTAGCTGAGCTTGCAGGTGATTCTGCGAGGTGACAATGGCAACGCGCTTCTCAACACGACAAATTTGAGATTCAGCAAGATCTGTCTGATAGATCTCTGTCATACAGCCCGGACTTGCGACGGTATCGTGCACTTCCACGACCGCTGTTCGACCTGCTACACTCGTTTTAAGCATGGCATAGACCTCAAAACCCGTTTTCTTGGTGCGCGCTACCACAAAGGTACTTTCACCATCCCTACCCTGCGCTGTACTTTCCCAAAATTGCTCGTCATAGTTACTATCACGGTTAACGACTTCAGCATTTAACTGCGACCTGATCTCCAATGTAATTGGACCAGAAAGCGCCTGGATGTTGTACTGCAATGAAGCTGTTTCGGAAGCAAACAGATGATACATCCGGCTTGCTTCTACCTTAAGCTGTGCTCCGTCTGGCATTTCCACGACAAAACTGCGGTACAAAACGCCATGCTGCATATCCAGTCGGCGCTCAAAAGATTTGACCGTAACTTTGTTCAGATCCAGCACCTGCCCATTGACCAGAATATCCAGGCCTATCCAATCGATGGAATTGATGACCTTGGCAAAATATTCCGGATACCCATTTTTCCACCAGCCTACACGTGTTTTGTCCGGATAATAAATACCGGCCAAATACGACCCTTGCAAAGATTTCCCGCTGAATTGTTCTTCAAAATTAGCCCTCTGCCCCATCCGACCATTACCAATAGCGAAGATACTTTCCGAAAATTCATTATGTTCGGGGCGAAATGTATCTTCGATAATTTGCCAAGGGTTATGTTTGATATATGTTTTCATCTTTTTATTTTTTTCACCGCATGCTCGGAATCGAAGGCAAATAAATGATTGCCCTATTTACCGATACCATCTACAGCATGCTTTCCGCTATTGAATTTCTCCTAAATTTTAAAATTTATCGACTAAGGTCCCTAAATCTGCCACGACCAAATCCGCTCCCCTGAGATGTTCTTCCAGGCCTATACCTATTACCTGCATACCGGCTGCCCGTGCTGCATCTATTCCAGCCTGTGCATCTTCCAGCACCAGGCAGTGGGCCGGCGCAATCTCCAGCACCTCGGCCCCCTTAAGGAAAACTTCCGGGTTGGGTTTAGAAAGCTGCACTACATTCCCATCGATCAGCGCATCGAAATAGGTTTTAATTCCGGTTTTTTCAAGGATACCCATTGCATTCTTGCTGGCCGAACCAAGTCCAATCTTAATTCCTTTTTGCTGTAGTTTTTTCAAAAGTTCCAAACTACCCGAAAGCAAGTGGTCAGGACTCAGCTGTTCAATCAACTCCAGGTACCATTGGTTTTTAAGCACCAGTAAATCCGCTTTTTCAGCTTCGGACTTTTCCACCCCGGCCCATTTTAAAATAAGCTCCAGGGATTCGATCCGGCTGACACCTTTCAGCTGCTCATTGTCAACAATGGAAAACGAATAGCCCAAGTCTTCGGCCAATCTATGCCAAGCTTGAAAATGGTAGATTGCCGTATCCACCAACACACCGTCCAAATCAAATATTACGGCTTTTACAGTAGTATAATTAATCATTGAAAAATGAATTCTATAGAATTTTAAATTGTATTAAAACTTAAGCTCCAAAACTTTAGTCTCATAAGCTTCCAGTTTCAAGGTATTGTCAGCTGGAGTGGTTTCCTGTTTTTGGATAATATCAACATAGGATCTGACCCTGCTGTTTCTTTCCTTAAAACGATCCAGTTTGATCTCTTTCGTCGAATCATTGCAATTCATCACGACCATAACCGTCTGTTGCTCGTTGTAGCGGAAATACACATACACACCATCTTCGGGCACATACTGCATCGTTTTACCAGTTTGTAATACAGCATGTCGTTTACGATAATTGGCTAGCGTTTGAACAAAAGTCCACATATCCTGCTCTGCCTTAGTCCTTCCGCCTGCGGTAAACTTGTTCAGTTTGTCACCCGCGAAACCACCCTGAAAGTCTTCCCGTAATAAACCATCTGGATTTGAGAAATTCTTCATCAGAATTTCAGCCCCGTAGTACAATTGTGGGATGCCCCTTGTTGTCATAAGCCAAGCCATTGCCGATTTATATTTCTGCACATTTTCACCGACAACGGAGAAAAAACGATCTTTATCGTGGTTATCCAAAAAAAGCACATTTTGCTCGGGATGTGGGTACAGAAAGTCTGAAGCGAGGGTTGAATACAATTTATTGGCTCCGGCGGTCCATTCTGTCTTTTGGTTGAGTGCATCACCTATGGCATAATTAAGCTGAAAATCCGTCACACCCATCAGCTTGGAATCGACCTCCTGACCAACTCGTTTTCCACCCAGAAAATAGGCCTGGTTCCCCACACCATGTACCCATGTTTCACCAAAAAAGGTGAATTTTGGATACTCCTGCAGAATGCGATCTGTCCATTTGGCCATAAAATCAAGATCATTGTACGGATAGGTATCAATTCGGAATCCATCTATTGCCGCAGTCTCTATCCACCAGATATGGCTTTGGGTCAGATAATTTTGAACGTATGGGTTTTGTTCGTTCATATCGGGCATTGTGGGAACAAACCAGCCTTTGACCATTTTCTTTTTGTCATCTGCCGAGGCATAAGGATCAAAAACTGCCTGGTCTTTGTAAGATGTCTGCGTATAGGTAGGCCATTCATTGAGCCAGTCGGCCATCGGCTTGTCTTTTACCGTCCAATGATAACTTCCGATATGATTGGGCACCACATCAAAAATCAGTTTCATCTGACGTTTATGCAGCTGTTCACCCAATTGGACATAGGTATCGTTGCTACCAAAACGGGGATCAATATGATAGGTTTCGGTGTTGGCATAACCATGATATGAAGCCTGGGGCATGTCATTGGTCAACACAGGAGTCAGCCACAAGGATGTCACCCCAAGATCTTGTAGGTAATCCAGCTTTCCGATAATGCCTTCCAGATCACCGCCATGACGCAGATACATCGAGTCTCGGTTTAAACTCATATCCAACATGCCTTTCACCTGATCATTTTCTCTATTTCCATTGGCAAAACGATCGGGCATAATCAGGTAGATCAAATCGGCATTGTTCACACCCTGTGCTTTTACTTTTTGATCCCTTTGCTTCAACTCATAACGATAGGTTAGTTTTTTCTTTCCCTGACTAAACGTAAAAGTTGACCATCCTGGTTTGGCCGAAGCAGCCACCTTGACATCCAAAAACAGGTAGTTGGGATTTTCTACGCGATTGACTTTGACAAGTTCTATCCCTTTATCCTCCACCTGTACCTCGCTTTTCCCTATCTGAGGTCCATAGACAACAAGCTGCAAGGTCGGATTTTCCATTCCTACCCACCAGTTTAGGGGTTCTACACGTTGGATGGATTGCCCCATTAGGGGGCTCCATCCAAACACCATTAGTGCCACGAATACTGTGGTAATCTTTTTATTTAGTTTAAACATCGTTTTTTATTTCTTTGTCAACGTATATGTATTTGCATTGAAATCCACGACGATATCATACGTACCGGCATTCGCAACCGCGATATTGGCCCCGCCGGCAATCAGACTGCCGTTAGCTCCGCCGAAATTCGTTCCCCAATCGTGGTTTTTACGGAATTTGATCTCGCCTGCAGTTAAGCTCACTGTGAGCTTCCATACCTGATTGGCATTGTCGAATTTCATATCCGTATCGGCATCCCAGCCCTTAGGCGTGGCACTACCAATAATACCCCAATTGTGATCTTTAAATGAAATGGTATTTGCCGTCGTATTGACTTCTATTTCCAGATTTCCTGCACGGGGAGCTTTTATATTTCCACCGCCATTAAAAGCGAGTTTACCATCTGCAGTCTGTCCATAGGAATTTGCCCAATTGCGCTCTGTCGTAATCTTAAATTCCGAATTCGCTTCCGGAAAGGAGATAATGCCCGTATAGATGCCGTTGCTTGTTGGGGAGACTATCGATTCAGCAGTGGCCGGATCCCATCCCTGATAAGCTCCTGGAACGTACAAATAGCTGGTCGAAGCAAAAGGGATTGCTTTAAGACTAGCTAACGCAGAAAACACCACCGTAATTTTAGTATTGATACTCGACTTGAGGCGTACATCAAAGTCCGAAGCCGTTCCCGTCGGAACACCAAGAGAAAGTAAATAGCTGTTCAATTCATAGCCTGTAAATCCAAGGCTTGTCCGACCGTTGGGAATGACAACTTCTTTTACTGTTTTAAAATTATCTCCTTTAAGTCCAAACTGCAGGACGTTGGTTACTGCGGCCTGAAAACCAAAGTCAGGCTGAATCATATTGAGGTGCAGTACCGTATCCTCTGCGTTATCTTTTGACAAGGTTACATTCGTTTTATCGAGGCTTAAAGTTGCCGGCTTTATGCTCTCCCCGCTAGCCAATATAGCGCGCGTCTCGTCTTTTTTACAACTTTGGAACGCCACGATAAATAGCAGCATGATTCCGATATAGTGTCTAATTTTCATCTGTTTAATTTTTGTTTTCAATAGCTGATGAAAGCCCGGGTAACTGACCATTCGCCAATGCGTCGAACAATAGATATTGCCCGGTTTCATCTGTCAACAATTGTCTTATTACAGGTAAGGCTACATTGACCGGAAGAGACTCGCCGTTCTTCCTGTCCGATGCTGATTAATTATAGCCTGGATTCTGTACAAGATTGGAGTTCGCAATAATATCCGAAGCAGGAAGTGGAAACAACGTCCTATACCCGGCAACTGCCTGACCTGCAAGCACACCACCTTTAAAAGGCCAGAGGTAATTATCACCCGTAAATTTGCCATAGCGGATTAAATCCGAACGTCTAAATCCTTCCCAGTATAATTCTTTCACACGCTCATTGAGAATATCATCCAAAGAAAGATTCGTTAAGTTCCCACTGTTGTTTCCATAGGCACGTACACGCAGTTTATTGACATAGTCCAGTGCTTTGGCCAAGCTGCCGCCAGAGCCGCCACGCAATGTCGCCTCAGCATAGATCAAGTTCATCTCTGCCAAACGGATCAACGGGAAATCCACCGAAGCAACGAAACCTTCAGCTGCCGGAGGAGCAGTTTTTCCGTCCTTGTTCACATTGCGGAATTTGGTAACCGCCAGTCCTTGCTTATAGACGGCGATATCTTCAATTTTAACGCTCGTATTTAAGTGAAACATTGCCCTCTTGTCCGTTGCTCCGCTGTAGTCTCCGAAAATCGTTGCGATATTGTCGCGTGTCCGATTTCCGGCCCAACCGCCGCCCGGTACACCAAATGAAGTGGGATCCATCGTTGCATCAATAGCTGCATTGATCAGATAAGTTGTACCACCCTTGCTCTGTGTTTTGGTTCCATCATAAGGTAGATAGAAAATAAATTCGGGGTTGTTCACATCATTATCCGCGTAAAAGAGCTCCCGATAATTTGTCCCCAAACTATAGCTCGAGTTCAGTACTTTTTCTGCGTATGTAATCGCTTCGGTATATTTCTTATTACCGGCACCCAGGTAAACTTCAGCGTTGAGGTATAAACGAGCCAACAGCCCCCATGCCGCAACTTGATCGACACGACCATATACATTCTGTTTGGCACCTTTTAGCTGGCCTGCAACTTCCAACAGCTCTTTCTCTACATACGCAAAAAGTTCAGGTCGTTTGATCTGAGGCGGCGATACTTTTCCGACAGGAGTTTCTTCGGTTACAAATGGTGGATTTCCAAACAAATCAAGCAGCACCCAATAATTATAAGCACGTAAGAATCTTGCTTCGGCACGATAATAAGCGATTTCTTTTTTATCGGCATCTGAAATACCGCGTTCGGCCAATTTAGCATCTGTACTTTCTCTTAAAAATTCATTGACAAGTGTGGCACTATAGACACAGCGGGTATAAAGACCACGGAGCATGGGATTGCTATCGTCAAAATCGAGGTAATCCAGTCCGCTAATCCCCGAATCATTGAGCCAGGCACAGGCGGCTTCATCGGTTGTAAGTTCCTGTGCGTTCCAAAAGAGGCGTAAAAAATCCGATGTACCGGCATCCAATCCTCCCAGATCAGAGTTATTCGGCCCCGATGTACTGGTTAAGGTCAATGATCCATATAATCTTGCGAAAGAGGAGGTATAGCCTTTAAAATCACTGTAGGCTACATCTGCAGTTACGTCGTTGGTCGGTTTTAGATCCAAATCCTTATGGCAGCTGCTCAGTGCTATAGCCAGCAAGCATACACCTATATATTTATTTAATTTTTTCATTGTTATATCGTTTAAAAACTCACATTTACACCCAATACATAAGTCCTTGGCCTCGGATAAAAGCGATCGTCTATACCGTTAGATATCTCTGGGTCAACACCTTTATAATTGGTGATCGTAAATACATTTTGTACAGTTGCAGAAATCGACATTGAAGCGTTACTATTCCGGATAAATTTTCCAAGGTTATAACTCAGGTTGACATTATCCATTTTCAAAAACGAAGCGTTCTTAATGTAGTAATCACTTCGGAGCTGTTTGAGCAGAAAATTGGTATTTAAAAAATCTACCGGCGCATTATTAATCACCAGAACGGCCTGATCGTTGATATTAGCTCCACTTCCCAAATTAGAGGAAACATTGTCGTAGACATAATTATCCAAATTTGCGCGCAATACCGTTGTTGCCGACCATTTTTTATAGCTGTATGCCGCCGTAAAACCCAAAAGATATTTCGGTAACGGTGATTTATACAGATAGCGATCGTTATCGCTGATAACGCCATCTCCATTACGGTCAACATAGACACCTTCGACAGGATGCCCCTGTTCATCATATACCTGTTGGAAAACATTGAAACTGTTTGGCATGAAATTAACCTTATGCGCCTGGATATTTCCGCCTGTTCCACCACGGATACCACCGGTCTCTACAATAAAGTTCGGATCATCACTCTGTGTCAGATTGGTTACTTTACTCTTATTATAAGTTAGGTTAAAACCGATGTCCAAGGTCGAATTATCCGTTTTTAGCGGGACGAAGTGTACATTAAACTCCAGCCCCTGGTTTTCCATGTTACCCACGTTGGTCAATAGGAAATTGCTAAAGTTAGAGCCTACAGGAACGGGAATCGTGCTGAGCAGGTCTTTGGTCTTTTTCGAGTAATAATCCACGCTACCATAGACCCGATTGTTGCTAAAGCCAAAATCAACTCCGGCATTATAGGTTGTTGTATTTTCCCAACGAATGTCTTTATCGTAGGCCACAGGTGAACTTAAATAGTAGTATTCATCACCAAAGCGATACATCGACTCGTTGCCGCTGATGGTATAATTAGGCAAATAAGAGTAGTTGGCGATGCCATCTTGCTGCCCGGTTTTTCCATAACTTAAACGGAGCTTCAGTTCGGACACTGCAGCTATATCTTTTAAAAAGCCTTCATTTTTGGCGCGCCAGGTGAATCCTACAGAAGGAAAATATCCCCAACGGTTATCAGGACTAAAACGGGAAGAACCATCCGACCGCAAGGTTCCCGACAGAACATACCGGTTGTCATAGGTATAAATCAGACGCCCATAATAAGAGATCAACAGATTTTCGGGTTTATCAAAAGGTCGAGTTGGCTCATTTAGGATCTTATCACCTTCCGCATTTGTACGGTTAAAATTATAAACCTTACTGCTATTTTTATAGTAGCCATAGCCCAACGCCGCGTCTATCGTACTTTTGATTGTAGGTAATTCCTTATCATACTTTAAATAAAACTCCAGCGTTTTATTGTTGATATCGGTTTTATATTGGGTTCTTTCACCCCCTTCATTAAAATTACGTGCAGCTATCGCTGGTGTAAATGTGTTCCCTTTCGAACGCGCCAGATCGTATCCAACGTTTAAGTTGGCATGCAGCTCCGGCAGGAAATGAAAACTATAATCCACCTTTGCATTTCCAATACTTCTAAACACATCGCCATTATCTTTGCGTAAATCCAACAAGGCTAAAGGATTTCGTGGTGCATTGGGATTAGGTTTCCCCCCTTGAATCCACTCATAATACCCGCCAAAACTATTTTTATCATCCACATAGACAGGTTGGGTCGGGTCGAACTGAATGGCTGCTCCGATTGCGTCTTGTGTCGCAAATTTCGATTTTGACCAGGTACCACGGACATTTACATCCAATGAAAGATGATTGTCCAGAAATTTTGGCGTTAATGCCAATGCAGCAGTAGTTCGTTTTAAGTTATCATTTTTCAATACCCCATCCTGGTTCATATAGCCCGCAGATATACGGTAAGGCATATTGCCCGCTGGAAGCAATATTAACGTTATTATCCGTTGTAAATGCATTGCCATAAATCACATCCTGCCAGTCGCTATTTGCTGTTCCCAACAACTTTTTCATGGCATCACTACCATTTGTATTGACATAATCGCGGATTTGATCGGCGTTGAGCAACTTTACTTTATTGGCTACGGTAGCCAATGAATTCTGTGTAGAGAAGTTGATTTGTGTTCCTGAGCGACTGCCTTTTTTTGTCGTGATCAAAATAACCCCATTCGACGCCCGCGAACCATAAATGGCTGTTGCATTGGCATCTTTCAAAATTGTAAATGTCTCGATATCATTTGGGTTAATCAAACTTAATGGGTTAGCTACCCCGGATACAGAACCACCTGCCAATGGAATTCCATCTACGACAATTAACGGATCGTTACTGGCGTTCAATGAAGCTCCGGTACGGATACGGATGGTGCTTCCTGCACCCGGCTGCCCCCCACTTGTTGTAATCTGTACGCCTGGAACTTTCCCCATAATGAGTTGCTCCGGCGAGGAGATCTGTCCTTTTTGAAAATCTTTTGCAGATACTGTGCTGATTGAACCCGTCAGGTCACTTTTCTTTTGTGTACCATAACCAATCACTACAACCTCTTCCAGTGCACTGGTATTGGATTTAAGGTAAATGTTTAACGGATGTTGTCCATCGTTGACCTGGATCAAGGTATCCAAGGTCGCGTATCCGACCATACTTACTTTCAGACGTAATTTCCCTGTTTGTAGTCTATCCAAGCTAAAATCCCCATTCGCATTGGTAGACAGTGATTTTTGAATATCCTCGAAGCGCAGTGTAGCACCGACCAAGGAACTCCCCTTCTGGTCCATTACTCGCCCTTTTAGCGTTGCCTGTTGCGCGAATGCCGAAGCACTTACACCGAGTAGCATGCTCAGAGCCCAAAATGGACGTGATAGCTGTTTGTTCATAAAATAACTGTTTATTTATTTATTTAGTTTTGTTTTGCTTATTAATTGGTACTGCCCAGGTAGGAGACTCAATTTTGACTGGCCTGACCAATTGAGCTCTTTTCCCGTAAAATTATCGACCCACTGCCCCTGCAACGCTGCCGGCAAGGCAAAGTCCACACTTTCTACCCCAAAATTGCCAAGTACCCCTACTTGTTGTCCCTCCTTTTCGAGAACAAAATATTTAACGGCATCTTTCATAGCCGATGTGATAATCGTCCCGTTTTGGAAAATGCTATTTTTGGTTTTGAAACGTGTAAGTTTGGCATAGGTCTCAAAGAGCTTTTTGCGATCATTTTGTTGTAGATAGCTCCACAACAATGGTTTTTCGCCTGTGCGCCCATTTTCATCGATAGACACATCATAGCCGTATTCACCAAACTGCCAGATCATCTTAGGTCCAGGCGAAGCCAATAAAAACACGGCGGCCTGTTCCATACGTTTTAATGCCGTACTGAGGTTCTTGACGTTATAGCTACCTGATGAATTGCCGTAATTCAGGCATTTGAACAGCAGCCGCTGTTCGTCATGGCTTTCCATATAAGACACAAACGAAGGTTGTGTCATGCCATGGCCCGAAGGGAATAATCTGCCTAAATCCGAGCCGTTGTTGGCATTCCAGCCCATTGCCGCCTCATTGAAGACCGCATTCATGTTGTTCCATAGCAACATCCCCGATTGCGCAAGTTCGGCCTCTTCCTGATCTCCGCCAAGATGTTCGAGAATAATATAACACGAGGGATCGATGCTGCGAATATGCTGCTGGTATTGCTTCAAGATAGCCACACGTGACGCATCGTAAGCATTCCATGCACTTAAATCACTTTCTGAGGTACCCGAATTTTTCTGTGTAAACCCTTTAGACAAGTCAAATCGGAACCCATCAATCTTGTACTCCTGCATCCAATAGGTCAAAACATCCTTAACAAAAGTCTGTGTATAGCTACTTTCATGGTTAAAGTCGAAGCCAACATTGAACGGATGCTTGGCAACCGTATTGAACCAAGGGCTATTGCCAGCTACGTTGCCCTGCTCAAAATAAAGCTGTACTAGCGGGGATTGACCAAAAGCATGATTAAAAACAACATCCAAAATCACGGCAATACCATTTTCATGACAAGCATCTACGTAGGCTTTCAAGTCGTTTTTTAAGCCGTAATATTTATCCAAAGCGCGGTGGAAAGAAGGATTATAACCCCAGGTCGAATTCCCCTCCGATTCCTGTACAGGCATAAGCTCTACCGCATTTACACCCAGCCGTTTTAAATAAGACAAAGAGTCTTTCAATGTGGTATATTGATGTTGTTTGACAAAATCACGGACCAAGAGTTCGTAAATAACTAAATCACCTTGAGCTGGCTTATTAAATAGCGTGGTTTTCCATGAGTAAGACTTGGCTGGGAGATCCAATACGCCAACCACTCCCTGCGCAGCAGCGGGATAAGCGGGTACAGCCGCCGCGGTCAGCCCGAGTGCCGCGTCGTTTTGCGGATCAAGAATCAGCTCAGCATAGGGGTCGGCGACATTCAGTTGACCGTCCACCAAAAACTGATAAGTCTGTTTTTTAGAGAAATCCAGATTCGATACGGTAACCCACCAGGTTTTTCCATCCGGTGTCTGGCTCATCGCATAGGCTGGTAATGCTTTATAGTTATTAAAATCGCCCAAGACATACACACTCGTTTTTAATGGTGCTGTGAGCGCAAAACTGACCTCTCCTTTTTCCCTGTTTATGGTTGTTCCGTTTGCATTGACGCCTATCGGGAGTGCAGCGATGGTAGGTTTTGATTGCACAAATAACTGTGCTTTACTGAAATATATTTTGCCCCCGGCCTCAAGACGTGCTTCAAGCTCGTGCAGGCCATTGCTCTGTAGGCTGAGCGATTTTTCTAATGACAGCCCAGCAGAAGATTCAGCAAGCAATAAACCATTATCCCAGATACTGATTTTTCCGGACTGCGTTGCCTGTACTTTTAACTTCAGATTATCCCCAACGGTGTACATCTGCTCCAGGGTAATTGGATCTGTGGGTTGCAGCGTAGGCGAAACAAAACGAATGGCCTGTGTATTGCTCGTTACAAGAGGAAGAAATAGATCTGAATTATTTTTGTTTCGTTGGACCAGCGACCCATCACCATTGCGGACTAAAAGTGCCATCTGACCAAATTCTCCGCCATTAGTCAGGTTAAAAAATTTGGAGGGGGTAAATGTGAATGAATATAAACCAGCAGAAATAAATTTAAGTTTATAAGCATTGTCATTCTTTGACCAATCTGTTGCTACATGTTGCCAGCTGCCCCCATTGACAGGAATCAATCCGGCGTGTAGGTACAGGTCGGTAGTACTACCTTTTAGAGCCGCATTTCCTTTCGAAAGATCAAATTGAAGCGTAATTTCCTGATCCCAATAGATAAATGGGGCGGAAAGATTGAGCAAACCAGATCCCTGCTGTTCAATAACAGGAGGTTGCTCGACATCCACGATATCTTTCTTATTTGCACATGATGATAATAGGACAATCACCCAGAGATACCCTATTAAACGAGAGATATGCTTCCCCATCGATAATTAGCTTTACTTGGAATCTGAAATTGGGAACGTTCCCGAAATCAAGGTAAAAAGAAATCGCTTATGGCGATTGCTGGATTCCCCTATCCAATATTTTATAAAAATTGATTATTTAAATATTTTCGGGAATGTTCCCGAAAGTATTCAAAGCTAAATAATGGGATTACAAAAAACAAATATTTTTTTTCTTATTTCAGGCTAGATTTTTGAAAAATAAGCTGGGAATCAAGGTAAACCGAATTAGCAAACTTAGTATTTTCGGGGTCTTCCATCTTATCCAATAGGTATTTTGTTACTAATTGCCCCATTTCATAGGCTGGTTGTTTCACTACGCTCAGCGCCGGGTCAATCAGATCGGCAATATCCAAACAAGAAAAACAAATGATTTTAAGATCTTCCGGAATACGAATTTCGAGCTGTTTGGCCACCCGTATACTCGAAATAGCAAGACGTTCTACCGAGGCAAATATGGCATCGGGTTTCTCCTGTTCGATCAGGTCGGCAATATCTTTCATATTCTGATCGGCATCATTCACCGTATCCAAAATAAGCTCCGGTCTAATCGGGATCCCCACTTCCTGCAAGGCCTTTTCGTAACCATCTTTACGCACCTTTCCGATGGAAACATTCGGATTGATTGCAAGATAAGCGATCCGCTTACAGGCATTATCGATCAGGTGTTTGGTTGCCAGGTAAGCCGAATCGAAGTCATTACCCGTAATATACCCCCCCTTCCAATCGTCGTATGCACGGTCAAAAAACATGACCGGAATACCGCGCTCTGCCAAAAGTTGTAAATGCGAATGGTCTTTACCCTCACCCGAAGCCGAAATGATAACGCCATCCACTCGTCCATTGGCCAGTGAACGTACGATTGAGGCTTCATTTTGCACCTGATGATCCGTCACATAAATTAAGGTATGATAACCCTTGGAGCGCGCCACAGCCTCAATTCCTTTGATGGCTTGCGAGAAAAACTTATTGCCAAATTCGGGAATAATAATCGCAATGGTCAGACTTTTATTTGCCTTTAGACTACTCGCATAAACATTTGGCGAAAAACCGATTTCTTCGGCCATAGCCAAAATCCGAGCTTTTGTCGCTGGATTAATGTCCACGTTATCCCGAAATGCACGGGAAACGGTCGATTTTGACAAGCCGAGTTTTTTGGCCAGATCTACTATTGTTAATTGCGACATATCTAGATTCCCTTTGCTGTTCGAATGTAATAATTGTTGGATACAAATAAAGCAATTATCTGTCCAGAATAGCAAATTTTCTTTTCAAGTTCTTCTCGACTCATACCATATTCGACCGTATCCAAGAGCTTTGCTTTTTTAGTTATCATGGTCATAAAATTCAATCAACTCAAAAATCTCCGGAATCTCTAAACTACGTGTCATTCCGGTAATATTTATTTTATATTTGTCGATATAATGCTGTGCGATCTGGGTTTTGGGTCGTAAGGAGTCGTCTATTTTAGCTGCCCCTACATTTTCTACTGATGCGATTAATAACCTCACATGGATTCGCATCTCCTTTGAAATTCTTTCAAATGAAATCAAGCCCAATATATCGTCTTTCCCTTTAATCGTCAATTTGAATATTTCAAAAGTAGCTTCTTCATCCCAATTGAAGAAATACCTACCTGCGGGTAAGTTTTTGAAATCACTTGTCACAACAGGAGCAATTTCGATTAAATAGGACTGATTCGTAGCAACTTCGAATGCCAATTTCGGCCTGTCAAAAAATTAGTTTTACTTGATACCTTTTTCGGGCTTAGTTATAACTTTGTTCGATGCTTGTTCGGTGCTTCTTCGGTACTTGCTCGGTGCTTGTTCGGTACTTCTTCGGTTGTTAGCGAATAAATACCGACTAAACTCCGAGTAAGATCCGTTTATAAAACGAGTAAATAGCGAAGGTGACCATAAGAAAATAGGAGTTCAAACTTGTCAAGTAGGCAATTCGATTTATATCACTAGTTATTGTCGAAAATAAGATTCTTCGGCACTAAATTGTTGTGGATTTATTGATCAATAAACATACAGACCTGACAAAAAAATCTTGTCAGGTCTGTATCGAAAACTTGTCTTAAAGACTAGAACTTTCTAAAATCCCATTCCCCGCGATAAGGGCGACTGCGCATGAGATTAGCATAGTCATTGTCGAACTGTTCTTTTTGTGGATTCCATTTTAAATCCTTTTGAAGTTCATACGCAATATTGATGGCATTGCACACTGAGCTCGTCCGGTGACCTATTTCAACATCACAGATAGGCTTACTTCTTTTTTTGATCGCATCAACCCAGTCCTGATAGTGATTATCACTATAATACAAACGACGATCAGAAGAAGTCAGTTTAAGATTCGCCAGATTTTCTGGATTCGAGCGGATAAATTCGCGGCTTACTTCAATCTTACCTTTTTCACCAATAAATTGGATCGCATTATGTACTCCCCACTGCACATGGTTTACCCGAACGCCATTAGCATAGCTAAACGAGAGCCCGCTATTGCTGTTGGCCTCCTTGGGTGGATTAAACTGAACAGGGCCCGATTCATCCATGCCCAAGGCCCATTGTACGATGTCAAACATATGTGCACCCCAATCGGTGATGTAACCGCCACCAAAATCACGGTAACCGCGCCACCAGGCCCATTTATCATCTTCCAAAGGTGGGCTTAATATCGGATTATAACCCCGATATGGTGAAGGTCCTACCCACATATCCCAATCGAGATAATCGGGGGCTGGCATAGAGGGAAGGTCACATTGTTTGACCGGTTCGCCCACAGAAACATTGATTTCCTTGATTTTGCCGATATAGCCATTGAGAACCAGTTCTGCTGCCTGTCTAAAATTATAGGAAGAACGCTGCATGCTGCCCGTCTGAAATACACGTTTATATTTTCGGGTTGCATCGACCATGGCACGACCTTCGGCAATGGTCAATGCAAGGGGTTTCTCACAATAAATATCTTTGCCAGCTTTAGCGGCATCAACTGCAATCTGCGCATGCCAATGATCGGGTGTAGCAATGACAACAGCATCAATATCTTTCCGATCCAATAGTTCCCGATAATGATGATAGGCCTTGATCTCGGTCTGTGCTTTTGACAATTCCGTTTGTTTTTTCGTTGTCGCAGCAATAAATGCGGCCAACTTATTACGGTCTACATCGCAGGCAGCCAGACTTGCGATTTCCTTGCAGCGATTGAGGCCATTCATCAAGGTATAGGATTGTTTTCCGACACCAATAAACCCAAGATTGATTCGATCACTTGGGGCAAGAAATCCATTGCCTCCCAACACAACGCGCGGAACAATTGTAAAAGCCAAAGTGGACACAATTCCCTTGGCTATAAATTCTCTTCTTTTCATTCTTTATGGATAGTTTATTTTTCTGCTTGCCTTATACGTATTTATCCGTTTCTTGGCGGCAAAATGGTTTATGTATGGATGATTTGTTCAGGTTTTCTTAAAGATAGTTTATTCTTGTATAGGAACCAAAGTAATCGAAGCAATCTCTGGCAAAGTATCGCCTTCGATGGCTGTAGCCTGCAAAATCACCTTGGTACTGGGCTCACCAATTACTTGCTGGGATACCTCAATGATCCCCATAGCCACTTCCTTAAATTTAGCTTCTTTTTCAGCTACGAATGTCCACTGGATCTGCTGCCCGAGTATCGAGAGTACAATTTTTCCGTGCTGCTTGCTATTCGCCAGATAATTGACGAGCACACGATACTTCCCTGGTTTTTGAATTTTGATATCCCAAAAAACTTTATCCGCAAGGTCTTTCCATTGACCAATGGCGTTCGGGCGGTTTGGATCATGGGTATGTGCACCAATAATTTTTAATCCCTTTCCTTCCTGTAATTTTGCATTATTTGCGTTCATCACGATACGTCCATCTGCCTGTGTTTGGGTCAGGCTTTCCTCAACAATTGGCTTTCCCTGGATTTCGACCACAATAACCTTCGGTCCTTTCTTATTGTCGAAGATATCGACAGGAATTGCTGGTCTTCCGTTTTCTAAAGTGGATTTTAAGTTCATTTTAGGTGAAGCTAGGGCGTAGACAGCCGTCACTTTATTTTTGATGGGCAGATTTATTTTTCCATCGGCCGGACGATCAAAAACATGCAGATACAGCTTCCCATTTTTTTGGGTACAATACCCCCAATCCAAGGCTTGGAAAGGACTCGCGGTGGTACCGTAAATAGATTCGCCATTGACCTTCATCCATTCCCCGATTTGCTCCATAATCCGCACCGCAGGTTCAGGAATGGCTCCGTCACCATCGGGTCCGACATTTAACAGGAAATTTCCCCCTTTACTCACCGTTTCCACAAATAATTGCATGATCTTGGGAAAGCTTTTCCAATTTTGGTCATGGGCGCTATACCCATAACTTTCATTCATGGTATGGCTTACCTCCCAGTACATACCCGGCAAACCTGTTGGTGGAATATATTTTTCGGGAGTTCCGATATCACCGTTCTTATTTTCGAGTCCGTTCCAAAATCGATTATTGATAATAATATTAGGCTGCCATTTGATCAGGTCTGTCAAAATATGCTTTGTCCCCCAGGCTTCCCCCTCATGCTGTTTACTGCTGAAATCGGGCCACAGCACGTCCAGCCGTCCATAGTTTTGTGCAAGTTCCTTGATTTGCCCATAGAGATAGGCTTTGTAACGTTCATGATCTGGCTGATGCTTATTCACATTCGGGTTCAGCTGAAAAGCTTCATAAGAATCGGGATGCTGCCAATCCAAGAGCGAATAATAAGCTCCTACTTTCATTCCCTCCTGACGGAAAGCATCCATAATTTCGCGGTAAAGATCTCTTCCTTTCGGCGATAAATTTGCCGTACCCGTAACATCATTTTTCAAAGCATAAGGTTGCTGGCTATTGAACAGGCTAAAGCCTTCGTGGTGTCGGGAGGTCAGTACCATATACTTCATTCCCGTTTTTTTCGCAAGGCGTGCCCAGGACTTTGGGTCAAAAGAACCTAAAGTAAATTTTGGTTTCAGTACTTCGGCATACTGCTTACTGGGAATTTTCCCCCAGGTTTGTATCCATTCGGCATAATGTTGTGGATATTGTTTCCCTTCAAAAGAACCACCTGCAGCACTGTACAATCCCCAATGGATAAACAGTCCAAAACGGGCCTCTTTAAACCATTCCATACGTTTATCTTGCGTCTCCTGCCAACCTGCAACACCTTCATACGGTGGCGATTTGGTCTGTGAAATAGCAACATCGGTCATACACAGCAACATTCCCACAGCTGCTGCACACTTCCATTTAAAAAAATTGATTTTCATCATGATATAGATTTATACATAAAAGTTCATTTATTCGGATTGCAAGCTATCGCCGATCAGAAACCCAACGCTTTAATTTCATCCTGAATAACAGCATATGCTTTGCTTGCATCTTCTACTGGAATTCCCTTGGATAGTCCAGGTCGTTTATGACCTGTATAGGTGAGCCATGCGTCTTTCATCATCGTCTGCCTTTTCAAAACAAGCGTATATAACTGGCGAAGTTTTGGTTGACTGCGCAAATTGTCATCCCATGCGCTTTCAATCGGGAAATCAGGCATCAGGTGCTGTACTATTTCCTTAGCCATTAGCCAATGCCCCAACTCTCCGGGGTGCACCCCATCTGCGGCCAGTTTAAACTGAGCGTCTTTCTCGATCTTAGCTTCCAAGTAACGACGCATGGGAAAATGCAGGTCTATGATTTCCCAGGACTGCATCTTGGCATAGCCGATAAGCCATTCGGCATAACGATCCAATACTTTATTGTAGCCATTGAGCCGAAGCTGCGGATCATCATGCACTGGAGGTGTCATCCATACGATGCGTTTGACGCCCTGATCGACCAAACGTTTGTGCAAACGGATAATTCCATTTTTATAGGCTTCAAAACGGATAGCATCAAAAGGGAGATAAATGCCGTCATTCATACCGTAACAAACAAAAACAACCTCAGGTTTTATTTTATCAAGCACATTGTCCAGTCGATCAAATAGACAGGGGCGTGGAAATTTTCCATCGGCATGATTCGGTTCACTGAGTCCAGAAACGGTCTCACTTGGTAAGCCCGAATTAATAAACTGAGGTTTCCTTTTCGGGTGACTGCTCAGGAATAGACTTTCTGTCATAGCGACATATTGCCCCGCGTAAGTAATGCTATTGCCTAAAAAAAGTACTTTTTGTCCATCGTCCCAGCGAAAATTATCCGTTTTTTTTTGTCCAACCGCTTGCACATACCATATACTAAAGCAGAGCAATAATGGCAAAAAGCGTATTTTTTTTGTTTTTAATAATAGATTCAACATCGTTATAATTGATAAAGCTAATAGCGGGATTAGCTTAGTTTTATTTTTAGCGCATAGCCCAAGCTGCTGTTTTGTATCTTCTTGGGTAATTTCAATTGCAATCCATGGTTATCCTGCTGGAAATCGATCCGACCAAACCCTAGAATTTCCACTGATTTCACTTTAGCCATATTTTGGTTCAGGGACTGTACGTTGACGATTCCATCTTTGGGTACTACAAGAGCCATCGCATATACAAAATCATTCTTCTGTGTAAACCAAAAATCCAAGGCTGTAAAAGATACTTTAAATCCTTCCCTTTCCCGTTGCTCGGTATCTGTTATCCGAACTGTTGTTGGTCCCTCATGCGAAATGGTCCAAGGCGATGTCCCATAAACCGCTTCGGCATTGCGCCGCAACCATTTCCCTAAGATAGCAAGATTTTTCTTTACCGGTGTGGCTACATTTCCTTGTGCATCTGGACCAATATTAAGCATATAATTTCCTCCTTTACTGACAATTTCAAGGAGCCAATACCTTAATTCATCCACATTTTTCCAATCGTGGTCATAAGATTTATAGCCCCAGGAATGGTTGAATGTTCCAATGGCTTCCCAAGGTCTGGTAAAACGCTCAGAAGAGTCAGGAATCCGATTATCCCCAGGAATGGCATAATCGCCCATACCATTGCCAATTCGCTCGGAGACAATAACACGTGGATTACAATCATACACAGTTTTATAGAACCGAAAGCTCTGTTCTGCAGTCATCAATCCCGGCATATCAAACCAGATATATTTCAACTGTTTAAACCGCGTCAAAATTTCCTTTACCTGAGGAATTGCTTTTTCGTTGAGATACGAAGCGAAAGAATTTTCGCTGGGATCCCAAAGATTGACACCGAAAGCATCGGTTTTGGCATGAACAAGATCATGCTGTGCCTTTGTTACCGCATATTGCCCGTCGCTACCATCCCGCCAGTCGATATTCTGTGAATAATAGATACCAAAATCGAGTTTATGCCGAAGACAAGCATCATAAAGTTCCTGAATGATGTCGCGTTTAAAGGGCGTAGCCTGTTTGCTATTGAATGAACTAACCGTTGAACCATATAGGGCAAATCCGTCGTGATGTTTACTCGTCACAACAAGATACTTCATCCCTGCACCCTTGGCCATTTTAACAATTTTATCGGCATCAAAAGATTGCGGGGAGAATTGATCCGCCAATTTTGCATAAGTAGACCGAGGAATTTTTGCAACCAGTTGAATCCATTCAGCAACACTCGGGCTACCCAAATCTTCCATTTTTTGCCCATTCCATATACCTGCCGGAATAGCATACAGCCCCCAATGGATAAATAGACCAAATTTCTGCTGCTGAAAATCTTTTAATGCCTTTGCCTTCTGTCTATTCATCTCCCCCCATTCGTTCATCAATTGTGTAAGCTGATGGTTTCGCTTGTTCCAGCGCATTAATGCTTCTAGATAATAATAATCTGCGTACACTAGCGGGACGTCAATCTCCCCTTTATGCGGAATACTGCCTACACTATGTTTCAGCACAAACAAACCGTTTGCTCCAACCGCACTGGAGTACTGCGGTGAACCCAATGAGCGCAAGATCGCTTCGGCGACATCCAAATATTCCTGTTGTTGTCCAGTTCCCATGTAGTCAACCAGTTCCAGCAATGCCGAAGCAGTAACCGCTGCTGCCGACGCATCCCGTGGAATAGGCTCAAAATCTGCTTTGCGATAATTCCAGTTTGGGACAAATCCAGCTTGATTTACATCGAAGTCCCATTGTGGCACCTTATCTTGAGGCAGGCGCGGATGCTTTATATAAAACTCAGCCATTTTTAGCGCAGCCTGTAAAAACTTAGGGTCCTTCGTTTCACGGTACATCACGACAAACCCATACAATCCCCAGGCTTGCCCTCTAGCCCAAGCTGAATTGTCCGAAAAACCCTGTGCTGTTTCCCGGCTCAATACAGCACCGGTATTGGGGTCATAGGTAACCACATGATAAGAACTGTAATCTGCGCGATATTGATTTTTCAGCGTCGTTTCGGCGTGTCGAATAGCGGCATTACGATAAACAGAATCCCCGGATAATTTGGAAGCTAAAAAAAGAAGTTCCAAATTCATCATGTTGTCGATAATGACAGGGAATTCATACCTATGTTTACCATCCCAAGAGGAAAAGGTATCCCAAGACTTAATTGCACCAACCTTCGGATTGAAACGTGTCAATAGCGATTTGGCGCTCTGGATTAAAATTGATTTGAATGTAGTATCACCAGTTAACCGATAGGCATTTCCATAACTACAGTTCATCACGAAACCAATATCATGGTGCTGCGTATTATATTGATTTTGGCGTAATGAATTCGTCCATTTTAGTGCAGCGTCCCGCCATTGATCCTTGCCGGTATACTCAAAAACATACCAAAGGCAGCCTGGCCAAAAACCACCCGTCCAGTCCCGGATATCAGTAAAAGTTGTTTTCCCCTTGGGATCTGCCGATCGTGGATACTTACGCAGATCGCTATGATCTTTATACAACAAAGCGTACTGTCGCTGAGCCAAATCAAATCCTTTTTTTACCATATCGCTTGTATCCGCACGTAGAAAAAAAGGATGAAAAAGGCTCAAAAAATAAATAAAGTATAGGCTATATCTAAAAAAAATCATGTTTAGGTTCATTTTATATCCATAAAACTAATCGATCCAACCTGGGTTCTGCACCAGGTTTACGTTCATCTGTATTTCTGAGGTCGGGATAGGCCATACGTTCAAAAAGTCACCCTTATAGCTATAATTCCCAACATTTGTCCCCCAAACCTGCTTACGTCCATTGCCTGCTTGAAATACTTTCTCTTTCCAGGTTCCCCAGCGCAATTCGTCAAAGTAATTGATCCCTTCATTCGGGAACTCAACCCGACGTTCATTACGAATACGTAGGCGTAAGTCCTCCTTCCCGCCAACGGCAGTTGCAGCATTGGCATTTAAAAGTGCTACTCCCGCACGCTGACGAACTTCGTTAACTTTTGTTATAGCTTCATTTAGTTTGCCCTCTTCATTCAAGGCCTCGGCCCACATCAATAAAATATCAGCATAGCGGAAAATCGGAAAATCGATTGGACCATAGTTGCGATCCACAATCTCATTGACTCCTTCAGCGACAAATTTTCGATAGAAATAGAAAAAATTGATCTGTGTATCACTCTGAATATCGCCGTCTACCTGCGCCTGCCCGCGAAATGGCCAACGCATAAATTGAAGACTTTCAACATTCGTAAAATTATAGGCACCCCTAAAAGTCGAATAAGGCGTCACGACATTGGCCTGCAAACGGGGATCACGATTTTCATAGGCTTTTTTTATACGCTCCTCATTGCCTTGCGGTAGGTAAAGACTCATCTTTGCACCTCTCAACGTTGCAGCAGCTTTCTCGGCCTCCGTGAGATTGTTGCGCAGAAAAAACACCTCCCTTTCATTTTCGGTTAAACTACTGTATCCTGGAATAATTTTATCCCATTCAAACTTAGAACCATCGTTATTTTCATAGAGATCGACCAAATGTGGTGAAGGCATGTAATAATTCCAGCCACGCGAATAGACCGAGGGCCAGCCACAAAACAATTGCATATTATTTCCATAGCCTGATTCACTCCGATGCTGAATAGAAAAAATCATCTCAGGACACTGTTCATTAGCTTCTTTAAACAAAGCTTTATAATCTCCGAAGAGTGAGTGGCCAGCATCTTTTACTTTTTGAAAATCTGCCGAAGCTTTTGTCCAATCTTTTCGATAAAGATAAACTTTACCGCGTAAGGCATAAGCTGCCGCCTTTGTTGCATGGCCATAATTCGCATTTCCCGCAGGATAACGATCCGGAAAATTAGTTTCTGCGATACAATCGTTCAAGTCTGCCAGGATTTGATTCCAGACATCATCTTCCGAACTACGTCCTTTGATGGCCTCGGCTGCAGTAAACGGCTCAAGGTAGATGGGAACCCCTTTGTAGAGCTGATTGAGCCGAAAATAAAAGTAAGCACGTAGAAATTTAGCTTCCGCAATATATTTCGCTTTTTTTTCCGCTGTAGAAGGCGATTTTAGGGGAATATTCTTTAAGGCATCGTTTGCACGTTGGATACCTTCATATTGAATCTTCCAAACATTCACAAATAAGGGATCGCCGGCGGTGATGGTACCGGTCAATAAGGGTTCATCAAAACGTGCCTGCCCAGTATAGGAGAAACGGTCAAACTGATAAAGTTCATAAGGTGAGATCAGTCCGCTATGCCCCATTAAGAGTCGAAAGGAACTATAGATCCCCGCAATCCCTAAATCAGTTAAATTGTCGGTTGTCCACATCGTTGCCGTGGAGACCGATGAATATGGGGAGGTATCCAAAAGATCTTTTTTGCAACCCAATATACTTGTTAGCAATACAATTGCTATTATTTTTTTCATCATTTTCATTGTCATTCGAATTAAAAAGTAAGATTCAAACCCAGTGAATATTGCCGCATTGAAGGGTAATTTGTTGTCGAACCTATCTCAGGATCTAAACCAGGATATTTCGTAAATGTCAGCAAGTTTTCACCCGCTAAATAGATCCGTAGTTTTGCAATTGATAGACGGTTTGCCAAACTTTCTGGAAGCGAATAACCCAATTGTAGGTTACGTAGTTTCACAAAAGAAGCGTTATACAAATAATAATCACTGGTACGTCCATTCTGTGCATCTGTCACTCCTTTTAAGCGTGGATAATAACCAGCTATCCGGTTGTTGGGATCGGAAGGATTTGCGGCATTATAATAGTAATGGTCATTTGCGACCAATGCCGGTACCGATTTTCCCTGCGCAACGATGGATGAATTGAGATAGAGTTCATTCCAGTAATACGACATACCCGAAGAAGCCGACCAAATCATGGATGCATCAAATCCTTTATAGGCCATGTTGATACTGAGGCCATAATTGAATGCAGGAGTTTCTCTTTTGCCCATAAACTTTTGGTCATAGACATTCCCGTAGATACCATCATCGTTCATATCCGAATAGATCAAGTCACCATACCATATCTTGGTAGGGTCTATTCCATCGGCAGGCTGAAATGAATAGCCTGCGGCGACCATAGCCTTCAACCATTCCATATCCTGTTCCGTCCGGATCATACCGTCGCGCGGCCCTCCATTTTTATCGACAGAACCATCCGCTAAAAAATGGTTCCCCGAACCTCGGTATACATTGTACAAGTAAAATTCATTGATTTCGTGCCCTTCTAAAATACGCTGGTTGACACCGTTAGAAACCATACCGATATTGGACTGGTAAACACGATTACCTGCCGCATCCGTTACATAGCCCTCCGACAATGCTCCTTTATATTTTTCTACCCGATTGGTATTATAGGCGAAGTTGGCCGATATTCCATAGTTAAAACCGTTGATTTTATCTTGGTATCCCAGTGTCAATTCAATCCCCCGCTTGCTAACTTCGGCAATATTCATCGTTGCCGCAGTAGCTGTTCCAGTTGTCGCCGGAATGGTCGGAACATATAAGATTCCATCGGTATAAGCACGGTAGGCATCAAATTCGACCGTTAATTTATTTTTCAATGCCGTGGCTGTAAAACCTACATTTGTTGTTGTGGTCGTTTCCCAGTGTAAAAGATCGTTTCCTAGTTTAGTCTGTGCCAAACCACGAACAGCCTGATTATTGAATGAATAGTTTACCGTACCATACGAGGGAAGATGATCGTAATTACCCGGAGAGGCATTATTTCCGGTTTTCCCCCACGAGGCCCTTATTCGCAAGTCATTCACAAAAGCTTTGAGTGGACTCATAAAAGATTCTTCCGAAATACGCCATCCCGCAGAGAATGCCGGAAAGAGCCCCCAGCGTTTGGCGGTTCCAAATCGAGATGACCCATCGTACCGTACCACCGCTTCCGCAAGGTATTTATTAGCGTAAGCATAATTTGCACGACCAAAAAAGGACCGCAAACCGTAGTCAAGCTCATCACCGGTAATGGAACTCATTGTCGTCGCCGAATTAAATGTTGTCAGGTCTGGATGCACAAGCCCAAGTTTGGCCGCTCCGATATTATATTGGTTAAAATACTGTTCATTATACCCCAAGATGCCGCCCACATCGTGTTTACCAAAAGATCCTGAATAACGCAATACATTATCAACGATCACATTGTAGCTCTTGGTTAACCCATACTGGGTGGTTATTTGTCCCGCAGACAGCGCCGCAGTACTTAATTTGTTGGTTGCAAAATTCCATTTCTCATAAGGCACCTGATGCGAATTCGTTTCGGTATAGGCATGGTTATAATTTACCCTGGATTCAAACTCCAAGCCTTTCATGAGATTTAACTTCGCAAATATTGTGGTATTGAATCGATTGACCTGGTTCTTTCCACCCATCCCATTTAGAAAAGCCAGGGCATTGTTTGCAGTAGCCGATTCTTCGGCCGCAGCCGGGAAACCATAGACCCCGTTGTAGAAAGGATAAACTCCTGGCACGGTTTGGGTCAGGTAAGAATATGCTGTGACCACATCGGCGACACTCAAATTCTGCATATCGCCAAAGGTCTGGGTACCCACAGTTAAAAACTTGGCAACTTTAGACTGTAAGTTAATACGCAGACGTATCTTGTCTGCTCCAGTTTCGGGCATCGTCCCCGGATTGTTGAAATAGCCCACTGAAAAGAGGTATTGCGTATGCTCACTGCCACCATTTAGCGAAAGATTGTGATTTTGTAAAAGTTTGCGTTGTCCAAAAAGCACATCGCCCCAATTGGTATTTGGATAAGCGACTTCATTGGGAATACCAAATTCTGTTAACCCTGTTGGATTTTTCTTCGCTTCTTCCCAGAGGTTGATTGTTGCATCGGTATAAACAGCCGCTTGCCCTAAATTTTTGAAGCCTTCATTAACAAGGCGCATATGTTGTGCGTAATCGGTAATAAATTCGGGTACATTATTGGGGCGCAACAGCGAAACCATGCCCGTATAAGACACATTATTTTTTCCCTTGGCTCCCTTTTTTGTCGTAATTAAGATAACGCCATTCGACCCCAAGGATCCATAGATCGCTGCTGTTGCCGCATCTTTTAAAATCGAAATTGACTCCACATCATTGGGATTAACGGCATCCATAGATCCGACAATACCATCGATCACAACCAAGGGAGACGTATTGTTTAAAGTTCCTTTTCCACGAATCAGTATACTAGCACCGTCTGCACCTGGTTTTCCGGTTGCGGCCTGTACGTTAACGCCCGCCGCGAGTCCAGCCAATGAAGAGCTAAGTGTGGAGGTTGACCTATTCTCTACCGAACTGCCGTTCACGGTTGATACGGCACCAATTACATTTGCGCGTTTCTGGCTTCCATACCCTACGACGACCACCTCATCCAGACCACTTACCTCCTCCTGAAGTACAATGGTTAATTCATCATTTCCAGTGACACTTTTTTCCAAACGTTGATAGCCTATGTTTGAAAATACCAAAGTGCCATTTGCCGCCGGTAACTGAATTGTAAACCTGCCATCCTGGTCCGTGACCGTAGAAATATTAGCTCCCTTCACTGTAATGGTGGTTCCTACCAGGGCTTGTCCTTTGCCATTAACGACTTTACCAGCAATGCTCCGCTGCTGGACTTCTTTGCGTTCGGTATTTGGCAGATTTCTCTTGGGTTTTATCACGATCACCTCATCTTTTTTGATCCACTCCAGATCCAAAGGTGCTACGATAGCATTTAATGCATCTTCCAATTTGGCATGCTGTATATTGACTGACAAACGTGCCTGAGCCAATGACTTGCCGGTTAAGAAAAAATTAACACCACTCTGTTTTTGGATATCGCGCATCACCTGATTTAAGGTAACATGCTTTGCGGTTAAGTTTATGGTCTGCGCATTTCCCTCTGCAAACAGCTGCATCGCGGTCAGTAAAGAAATGAGTACGATCAATTTCATAATCAGTATACTTCGTAAAGTTAAACTCCACGGGTGTAGCCTAACAAATGGATAAAAAATCATATGTTTGTACGGTTTGTATGTTATTTATAAATGGTTATCAAAAATTTGCCTTTGGGCAACACTTGTAAGTATATGCATCCAATTCAAGGCAGTGCCCCCCAGCACTGCCCTTTTTGTTTTGCTTATACCCTTTTCCGGATTAAGTGGAATCCATGATCATTTCTTTTTTCATCTTTATTTAGGGTTTTAATTACAACGGTCTAACATATAGGATATTCTTTTCATCGCTTTTGCTCAGCTCAAAACGCAACCCACCTTCTTCCAATACGTCAAGTACGTCGCGGAGCGGCTTGCTTCGTTTTATACGACCATAGAAATGTGTTTGCGGTACCTCGCCTTTATACTTCACTTCGACATTATACCAGCGACCAATCTGCTGCAGTGCATCCGAAAGCGGTGTTTCGTCAAAATAAAACAAACCTTCTTTCCAAGCGGTAAAGGGTGCTGTATCCACATTTGCGAGCTGTATTTTTCCGTTATTGGTATTGGTCGATTGCTGGCCTGGCAGCAGGTATATCGCTTCTGAATATCGTTTATCGTTCGATAATTTAACCTTCCCATTGACTAAAGTCGTTTTAATCGCTGTATTATCGGGATAAGCATTGACGTTAAAGGCAGTCCCGAGCACCTCAATTTCCTGTCCTTTACTCAGCACTTTGAAAGGTCGTGCGCTATCTTTCGTCACTTCAAAAAAGGCCTCGCCTTCCAAACTAACTCTTCGTTCATTTTTTGCAAAGCTCATCGGATATTTTAGCGAAGAGCCCGCATTGAGCCATACTTTTGTGCCATCGGGTAAAGTAACCTGGTATATCCCCCCTAGCGGAGTGGCTAACTCCAATACAACCTTACTTGGATCTGCCGCCATCCCCTGTTTATCTAATGCCGCAGCAGCGATAGACTTTCCATTTTCGTAGGTAATACTTTCTCCCATCACAATTCCCGATGCCTGTTTATCGAGTTCTAAAAGTGTGCCGTTCGCTAAACGAAGGGTAGCACTGTTTCCACCAGGCTTTACAACAACACCCGTTGTGTCTTGCATCCTCACGAGGTTAATGTCTGCCTGAACAGGACTGGTCTGTTGCTGCCATAATAGCATTGTAAAAATAAAGAGCAACAGGCAAGCCGCCGCAGCCCAATAGGGCCAAACGATTGAAAACTTAGGTTTATCGCGCTCCTCTGTGCCTTGCTGAATTTGCTTTTTGATATTTCCGAGCACTATTTTTTGCCTGGATTCACTCATTTTCCCTGCAGCAGAAGGCTGAAGCAAACTAGCGACTATAGCCTGATCGATGGCATCCTGATCCCCGATGTCGGTAGCAGAAAGCGCATGCTGTAGCCATTCGATCTCCTCAAGCGAACAGTTCCCTTCTTTATATTTTTGAAGTAATTGGTCTATTTTAGATTTATTGGTCTCCACTGAGCTGTATTTTTAATAGTAAATACACACTTCGTAGCATAAAGGTCTGCTCCGGAAAAAAAAATAATTTGCAGCATGTAGAAAATTAATTTGCAGCATGTAGAAGCAGAATCATTAGTAGGGCCGAGAAGCCATTGTCCTGCAATGCACCATGTCGGATAAATTTATTTGCTTTAACAATATGGTCACGAACAGTAGCAATAGAAATATCCATTTCTTCGGCAATCTCCTTATAGCTTTTACCTTCAAGCTTAGATAACCTAAATATTTTTTGGCGTTGTTTGGGCAATCTGCTCAACAAGTCTTCTACCAGGACCATGGCCTCCTTGGAATCGAGCACCTTATCAATGGTATTTTCAGATTCCAATGCGCCATAGGCGAGCTGGACTTCAGATTCCATCTCCAATTTCAGGCGTCGTTTGAAATTAAATGTGATGTTACGCGAACAGGTAAAAAGAAATGCTGCAAAAGATTGTTCAGGATCTATTTTTGACCTATTTTCCCAGATACGCAGAAAAACATCCTGAAGTAAATCTTCGGCACTAGTTTCATTTTTCAGAAACTTAAGGATATTGGCATAGATAATCTGGCTATAACGATGGTACAAGATATCAAAAGCCTGCATATCTCCATGATGGAGTTGGCACAAGAGTTCCTTCTCAGGCAGATTTTGATTGATGTCCATAATTGATTATTCTAGCCATGAAGTTAATTACTTCGCTGCAATAATTCAAATGAAATTTCTGAACACCAGTAAACTTATGTTATTTTTTTCTTAATTTGCAGTAGCTAATCCCCCCATAGCGATCAAACCAATCGATAAACGTATCCATTTAGAACCATGCAAAATTTCATATATCTATTTTTTGGCTTACAGGCCCAAACCACTCAATTTTTAAAAATAGGATTGACCTTGTCTATAGTCGGCCTATTTATTTGGCCTTCACATAGTCATGCACAATCCTTAATGCACCCAATTACCCAGGTCAATTATGTAAAATCACAAATCAACAAAAAATCCGAACCTGTATATACTGCATACACGCAGTTGATTAGGCTGGCCGATTCTCTTTTATTGACTGACCATGATGCTGTTGAAGATTTTAGTGTACCCGGCTTTTACAGCGATAAAGAAGGCCAACGTGCTATGGCAAAAAAGCTCCATGCGGATGCTTTTGCTGCCTATTGTACGGCCTTGGTCTATACCTTAAACGGGGAGCAAAAATATGCATCCAAGGCCTTATATTTCATTAACTCCTGGGCCACAATCAATAAAAAATACAGTCAGTTTGACGGACCAGTTGTGCTTTCTTATGCGGGAGCCGGATTGATGATTGCTGCCGAATTACTTAAAAACGATCCCCTTTGGGCGAAGAAAGATCATGATCATTTTAAGGTCTGGACCATCGATGTCTTTCAAAAAGCGACACATTTCTTACGCGAAAAATCCAATAATATTGCGGATTGGGCGAGGTTTGCGAATCTACTTTCGGCAAACTTTCTTGATGACCAAAAAGAGCTTTCTTTTACAATAGCCTTAATCAAGGCTGATCTCTTTGAAAAGATCGCAGCTGACGGTCATCTTATTGAGGAAGTAAAACGGGGTGAGAAAGGTTTATGGTACACCTACTTTTCATTAGCACCATTGACAGCCTCCATGTGGTGCATACACAATGCCACCGGAGAAAACCTATTTACCGCCACGAAGGACGGAAAATCGGTCACGCAGGCCCTTGACTATTTATATTATTACAATCAACATCCAACTGAATGGCCTTGGTTTAAAAATCCGGACGTTGACATCCTGGACCGGACAGCAGGAGTTTGGCCCTCCAATCTCTTTGAGGCCATGAAGGATATTTATCATACATCGAAATTTGATCCTTATCTTTCAATGTACCGTCCAATAGTTTACAAAAAAAATCATTTTGCGTGGACTTTCCCCACACTAATGCCAGCACACTTGCACCTCGAAAATAAGACCAAGTAGCGAAGTATAAAGCGATCCTTGTCTTATCAAGGATCGCTTTAATGGCAAAAATCCAGCTCTTATCTCTTAAATGCAGAAATACCGATTTCCTGAAACTCCAACTTTTTATCTCCCACGATACGCAGCTTGGTTATCGGCTTGTTCGGAAAAAATAAACTGGTCATTACCGTTAGTCCCTCGTCTGCAAAAAGTTCCACAGAGCTCACATCAACATACAAACTGAAAGAAAGTGCTCCCTTATTTAGCAACCGTTGTGCCAAAGCCGTCTTTGGAAATTCTCCATTAAAAGACACTTCACCGGACTTAGAACGATCGATATAATAGGCATTTTGATCTTCACGATAACCAATAACCAATTCGTCGCCATATTCATTCGATAAGATGACTTTAAAAGCCTGCCGTTTCAAATCTTTAAGGTCCAAACGGTACGCTTGTGGGAGATGTTGCTCGAACGAAACTTCCTTCGTTCCACCGCCATGGTATTTTTTTAGCGGACGAAATGCGGTTTCAATTTCTTTGGGCACAGTACTCGCAACGTAGAATGACTGTCCAACTTTTCCTAAAGTTAAAACACGAGGTATGGTTGAGGAAGAACGCCATTTTGTGGTAGGAACCACATTGGCATATTGCCAGTTGCTCATCCAGCCAATCATCAGGTGCCTATCCCCTAGGTTACTCCAGGTTACGCCGGCATAGTTATCGGGTCCCCAATCCAACCACTTTATTTTAGTATCCGTTGTTCGGAACTGATGCCCATCAAAGTCACCCACAAAATATTGTGTCACCGAGCCACCGTTGGGTCCACCTGGATTGATGCTCACCAGCAAAACCCATTTTGTAGCTCCTTTGTAATCCATGGGGATAAGATCAGGGCATTCCCAGACACCACCATGGGCCCCCACCTCTTTGCCAAACTCACTTTCCTTCTGCCATATTTTCAAATCTTTGGAAGAATAGAAAGTAATACAATCTTTTGTAGCCAAGGTCATAATCCAACGCTGGCTATGCACATGCCACATCACCTTTGGATCTCTGAAATCCCATATACCAGGGTTTGGCAATACCGGATTGCCTTTATACTTTGTCCAGGTAAGGCCCTTGTCCAAACTATAAGCCAAACTTTGATTTTGATGCAATCCTGTTTTTCGATCCTCTTCCTGATGATTGTGATGGGTAAAAATGGCGACCATAGCACCTTTTCCAAAACCTGCCGTGTTATCTTTATCGATTACAGCACTACCGGAGAAAATAGTCCCCAAACTATCGGGGTACAATGCGATCTTCTGCTCGTCCCAATGGATTAAATCTTTACTGATCGCATGGCCCCAATGCATAGGCCCCCAAACGGGTTTTTCGGGATTATGCTGAAAAAAAAGATGATAATTACCGTCCAGATAAACCAGTCCATTGGGATCGTTCATCCAACCCTGCTGTGGTGTAAAATGGTAAAGTGGGCGATACTTCTCTTCGGGATCTCCTTGTTTATGCTGTCCCGTCTGTGCCAGACTTGTACCAAAAACACCTAGCAGGAGCATTAAAACACCGTATTTCTTTAATTTTATCATTTTTCTTTTGTTTACATTTTTAATTAGGTTCTTGTTCGCTTCAATAGGCAAATATCGTCTCAATTGTTAGGAAGATTTTTCTATTTTCAACCCATTCACTTTTACTGTTCCTTGATCCGCAAAAATAGTCCAAGGGTTTTGATCCATTTTATAGATCCGGTTGGTAAAAGCAACACGGTCATTCACATATACGATACCAATCGATTTTTCAATAATAATTTTCACGTTAAAAATCCGGTTGGTCGGTACTGTAAGTGGCGTAAAATTGAGTTCTGTTTTGCTTCCGCCGCCATCGCGTGCCTCCTTGTTCATAAACAGTGCCGGCATATTCCAACGATTGGATGAAGTCAGATCAAAAGCAATGCTATACACTTCGGTCGGATCATCACATGCGCCAAATGAAAAACCAAATTTGCTGGATTGGGAAGCATCAATGGTCATTGTCACTTTCACGGATGAAGTGTTCCGGTTAAATTGTGCATAACTTCTTCCGCCCGATTGCGCTGTCAAACTATAGGTTTTATTCGATTCGGAAACTTGACCAACATTGCTCAGTTTTTCAAAGGCGACTTCCTTATTGAATTTACTGTTTAGGGCTTCCGGAATTTTAGGATATAAACGTCCTGAAGCTCCCTGAACCAACTGGTGTGAAATTAAATTTCCAGCCCAGGGCAGTTCGTTGTTATTATTTACTGTTTGCCCGGTTGAACACCATCCCGAAAGATAACGTGTCGTACCGTCGCTAGCCGTTTTGCCCGCATAGAGATAGCGTCCGTCGAAGGTTTCATGATGTCCTTCGCTATCCCGACAGATCGTCCAGGGGCCATCCGGGGAATCCGCAACACGATAAAATGTCTTGCGATGTTCATCCCGGTTGATCCGCGAAAACAAGAGATACCATTTATTGCCCATTTTAAATAGGTCCGGGCATTCCAATAGTTCTGCATCTGTTTCGATTCCATATTTCTCCACTGTCCCTGTGGTCGCAACGAGCGGTTCAATCATAGACCAACTGCTTAAATCTGTCGACTGATAACGTGCCAGCGTTCCTTTTCCGTCTTTTCGTGTCGTGACTAACATGACGTAGGCATTGCGGCCTTCATCCCAATAAACCTGTGGATCACGAAAATTATTTTGATCATAGCCCGCTGCAGCCTGCAGCGCCATTGCTGGTTGCTTGGTCCAATTCATTAAATCAGTTGACGTAGCCAACATAATCTTTTCCGCAGGCGTAAAAACATTGTTATGCCCCGTATAGAAACAGTAATACAATGTTCCTTTTTTAATAAAACTTCCTGTTCCGATCCATTCATCCTGACTCCCCACAGCACCCGACGACAAGACTTCGGTATAGCCCTCAAATGTTCCATAGTCACTTGTCCGCGTACTATAAATCGGATGCCTGTTGGCATTTTCATACAGATAAAACAAGTAGAACTTGTTATCGTTGGCATTGTAGTAAGGCATGGGATCGCCCACAAACCCCTGCTGGGGTCTGTAGAACCTTTGATAGGGGCCCGCCTCCTGCCCCGAAATACAAGCCGTAGAACTATCCACAGGCAGTATTTCCATGGGCCTATCCAGCCCTATCGAACTCTCGTCCCCATTCTTGCAACTTGTCAACAAGCTTAGCAAGAATACTGTCGGAAGCAAATATATCTTTGGTCTCATGATTTAAATCTTTCTATTAATCCCTGGATTAGCTATCATTTTTGCTTTTTATAATAACTTGTTTTGTTTGTATTCGATTACTCTTTAGGTAATGCCTTCAATTCGTCCCAGTACATCCGTTGGGTAGGAAATGCCACGGGCTGTCCATTAGGATGCTCATGTGGCATTACCAGTATATTGTTAATGATAGCCTTTCTTCCGGCAGGAATCTGAAAAACCAATTCTTGCCACTCACCGACATGATCTTTCGAATAATTGGCACGCAACCAATCTTTATTCTGTTCGCCATCCGATTGAATTTCCAATTGCACATCACCAGCTACATCTTTCAATACCATCATCGAGAAACGCCCGTATTCTGCCGGATTGATCGTCACTTTATTTGCATTCCAGAGCGCTCCACCGTGCCAGCCTTCACCAGTTTTATTGTCCCGTACAAAAGACGCACAGAAGGGTGTTGCATTAATTCCAGTGGTTTTCGGATTGGGATAAGGTGAATCTACCGTACTCACCCCTAACCCGTCGAAATGTGGAACGCTGGTTTCGCCATTATAAATCATAAAGATTTGTTTGGGTTCTGTACCCAATAGGGCAGTTACCGTGTATTGGAAAGTCTGCCCCATATACGCAAGGCTGTATTTTATGGGGGAACTTAAATCTACGGGCCCACTCTGATTGGGCGTTATGCTTGCTCCGGCTGTAAATTCTATCGCAGGTGATAGATTCTTTAGGTCTGTCCCCAGGGGTAGGTAAATTTTAATGCTTTTATTTTTCTGATCAATGATCCCTGATTTTTCTCCGATGCGGAATGCCGTTATTTCTGCTTTGATTTCTTTGACGGTTACCTGGTAGGTATTAAATAGATTACCATTAAAAACGCGGTAAGTAATCGGTGTTGTGCCAGAAAATGAAAAATTCTGGGCGATGCCTGAAGCTGGAGCAACTTTTGCATTGCTGGGCAATTCAATTGTCGGAGCCACCGCCGAAAGATCTGTACCTTCAGGAACCATGACAAGAATGGTACCTTTTGCCTGATCTACTTTCCCAATGGTATTGCCGACCTTGAAAGAAAGTATATCTACATCTGCACTCAAATTGAGTGTACTATCCGCATCACGCTTGCAGGCAGCGAGAAGCCCGATAAGCAGGATGGTAATCCCTACTTTTATATAATTGTTTAATGTGTTCATTGGAATAATTGGTTATACTAATCGTTCAACAATAAATGCCTGTTTAATAGCCTGGATTTTGTTTGTACAGATACTTACTTAATCTGATCTGTGCTTCGGGAATCGGTAGATATTCATTCCTATCTGCTGTAAAATGTGCCGAGGAATAATAAGATCGACGTGACTTTTCTACATCATAATAGGCATTCATGGCCTGGTCTGCAATTCCCCAACGTACCAGATCAAAGAATCTTCCATTTTCCATTGCAAGCTCCAAACGTCTTTCCCAACGTAACGCCTTCCGGGCATTTTCTTCGGTCCATACAATATTATCACCATTTTTGTAGGTTTCGATCAGCGTTTTATCATTTGCATAGCCCGTAAGTGAGGTGCTATTTTTTGCGCGCGTACGCACTTGATTGATCAATGGCAGTGCTTCAATCGAACGATGCAGCTCGATAAGCGCCTCTGCCCGCATCAACAGCACATCGGCAAAGCGCAATACAATTCGATTCTTTGTATTCGCATAGAAGGGTACCATGGGGACAAAACAATCACAGTCGGGATCAACATTTTCTTTTAACGAGGCGTAAACAGCATACTCCGTCGGATTACGATTCCAGCTTTCTTCGTATGTTCTTTTGCTACTATACTTGTACGGTAAGCCCGGAATTGCAACTGTATGGAATAACCTCGGGTCGTACTTCTCGGAGGTATTAAAGCTATTCAACGCATTATAATTATCCAGAGGTAGACCTTTACCCGTTGTGCGAAACGCATTGACAAGGCTTTGACTCGGTTTATTGAAATCACAACAGCCCAGCCCCATAGGTACAGATAGTACATCAGAAAAGTTAACACGCCCAAATTTTGTCCCGTCATCTTTTGAAAACTGAACTGAAAAGAGCGCTTCTGTCCCATTTTCATACTTGCCCGGCAAGAAGTTAAATGCAAAGTCGGTTTCCAGCATATGGTTCGATGAAAGCACAATATCCGTATTTTGTACAACCTTTTCCAAATCTCCCGCATCGATACCCGTCACCATATTACGTTCGGCATTGTCTTGACGGTATCCCTTATACAGGTAGGCTTTGGCGAGATAAGCCGCAGCGGCGATACGATTGGCCCGACCGACCTCCGTTTGCACAGCAGGAAGATGATCTACCGCATACTGAAAATCCGCTACAATCTTTTGCCATAATGCATCGTTGCTTAGAGCTCTATTCGATACGGTTTCATAGCTGTCTACTGGTACATTTTCATCGATATAAGGCACATATTTGAAAAGGATCTTGAGCATAAAGTAAAAATGCCCCCGAAGAAAGCGTGCTTCACCCAGTTTTTCTTCCTTCCCGTCGAAATTGTCCATTTCCTGTATGGTCTTGATTGTTGTATTGGCACGCGAAATTGCAACGTACAATTGAAACCACAATTTATCCAACTCCGCGAAATTGGTTGTAATGTTATTTGAGACCTCAAGAAAATGAAAGGTCTGGATATCCTGTGGTCCCGATCCGCCTTTATATGCATCGTCCGACCGAACCGTACCATAGGGCCATAAGCTAAAAGGGACATCATAATGATCATTGCCCAAAGCGGCATAGGTCGCTGTCAATAATCGTTCTGGCTCCTTAACCTGATCGGAGCTCAGCACACCATTGGGTGTTTGATCCAAAAATTTGGTACATCCTGGAAGTAGTCCAGCAAGAACCATAAGTATCGCTATTTTAGTGGTTATTTTTTTCATCCGTATAAATTATTTATAAGTGTATAGCCTTATTTCTCCCCTTTTTAAAATCCAATATTTACCCCAGCTGTCCAGGTCGTTGGAATTGGATACCCCCAACCTACATTTTCAGGATCTACACCTGTAAAATTCTTTGACTTAACGGTAAATAGGTTCTGACCGGTGACATAGATCCTTAGCCGGCTCATACGCAGGCGTGAGGCTGTTGCTGTTGGCAAGGTATAGCCCAGAGACAGATTCCGGAGTTTCATATAAGATCCATTCTCGATAAAGTAATTTGACAGGCGGCCCTCGTCATTGTTGTTTGTCGTTTGTAAGGCCGGAATCGTCGACGTTGGATTTTGTGGGGTCCATGCATTCAGCAACCGCAGGCCTTTGTTGGAATTGACGTCATCCACACTCCAGAAGTCTGTTTGTTTTTTCAGCCAGTTTTCGACATCTATCCCCTGTACCCCCTGAAAGTATGCCGACAGGTCAAACCCTTTATATTTCAGCACAATATTGAGACTATAGGAAAAATCAGGATGTGGACTACCGATCCAGGTACGGTCCATATCCGTAATCTGTTTGTCCGCATCATAGACGTTGACGTAACGTAAACGCCCTATCCCCTTACCGGTCTGATTGACGTGCGCATCCACTTCGTCCTGATTCTGAAAAATACCGTCGGTGACATAGCCATAGAATGATCCCAGCGGCCGGCCGATAATATTATCTCCCTGACGACCTCCATAGGAGTTTTCTACCGCTTCGGGCAAATGTGTCACCTTGTTTTTATAGGTAGAGAACACAGCCATCACATCATAATCCAGTCCAAACGATGTTTTATTACGATATCCAGCCGATAGGTCCAAACCTTTATTTTCCATGGAGGCACCATTCGCCCAACGGTAACCGCCCTCTCCAACCACACCGATATAGGCTGGATTGATCAACATATCTTTGGTTGCTTTGACATACCAGTCAATCGAACCATAGAGACTTTGATTAAACAATGAAAAGTCTAAGCCTATATTCGTCTGCGTTGTGGTTTCCCATTTCAGGTCATTGTTTTCTGTTTGGATTTTGCGATATCCCGACGGTAATTTTCCCGTTCCTGCGCCTGAGAGATCGTATGCTGTGCCATCCACGATGTTCCATGTCGGATCAGCAACACCATATTCGGGAACGAACAGCGCATAGGTAGCCAGATTACCTATACCTTGGTTACCTGTCTGCCCCCATCCAACACGCAGCTTGAGGTCCGAAATATAGTTTTTCGTACTTGCCATAAAACGCTCGGACGAAATCCGCCACCCCGCTGTTAACGCCGGGAAAGTTGCAAAGCGGTTATTTTTACCAAAGCGGGAAGAACCATCGTGCCGCACGGTGAAGGAAGCCAGATAGCGGTCATCATAGGAATAATTGGCCTTTCCAAAATAGGATAACAGCGAGAATCCCGTAGAGCCACCGCCTACTGCCGCTGTGCCCGTACTCACACCTGGCCACATATACTCAGGTGTCTCTATGGCAAAGGCGCCATCTCCGGCAGTATAGGCATTAAAATTGATATCATTCTGACGGTTCATTTCCATACCGGCAAGCACATCTAAGGTATGTTTATCAATCTGTTTCCGATATGTCGCCGTATTGGACCAAGTCCACTTCATTCCATGGGACTGTTCCATATTAACCCCACTCCGGCTGCTATTCATAAATCCCGAACGATAGGATACTTCCAAATTACGTTTGTAAAAATTACTATAGTCCAAACCGTAACTGGTGCGGACATGCAGACCTTTTATAAGCTGTAGATCCGCATAGGCATTTCCAAACAACCGCCAATAATTATATTTATTGTTCCGGTTATCATAAAGTACACGCATGGGATTATGGCGGTCGTTCATTCCCAATGCTGGTCCACCCCATCCTATTCCATCTACTGTATGGACAGGAATAATGGGCAATGCTTTTAACGAAAGGTCAAGCACATCGCCCGGTACCTGCACTTCACCGGTATTGTTTACCGTAAAATTCTCGCCCACCACCAAGCGTCCATCAAACAATTTATAATCGGCATTCATCCGGGCAGATATCCGCTGAAAATCCGTGTAACGGAGTGTCCCATTGTTGTGCAAATAACCTAAGGAGAAAAAGGAACTGGATTTTTCTGTCCCGGAGCTTAATGTCGCATTGTAAGATTGTTGCAATCCCGGTTTTGAAACTTCCTTAAACCAATCGGTATCGGAAGCGTACATGGTATGTTCACGGTCGATATACTTGGAAACAAAAACAGTATTGAGCTGAGGTACGCCATTTGCGTCGTTATTCCATTCAAACTGATAACCAATATTATTTCCGTTGGGGTTTCCGCCATTATTGATGGTGGCCTGCCACAATGCACGACCATATTGTTGGGCATCCAGCACTTTCATGCGATTATTAAAATGCGTACTGGTGGCATAGGCGTCTACTGTAAGTTTAGGGGCACCCATCTTTCCTTTTTTTGTCGTGATGACAATAACACCATTCGCTGCGCGCGAGCCATAGATACTCGCCGAAGAAGCGTCCTTTAAAACCTGAATACTTTCGATATCATTCGAATTGAGTTCATGCATTCCTCCCTGTGTGGGGGTTCCATCAATGACATACAAGGGATCCTGACTACTGTTGATGGAACTGATTCCGCGCATACGCACTGTTGCCGCTCCACTCGGACTACCATCCGAAGTTACTGTCATACCAGCTACCCGTCCTTGCAGCGCTTTCATCGGGTTATTTTCCGGAGCCTTCATCATCTCAGCAACATTAACAACACTCACAGCACCCGTCAAATCCTTCTTCCGTTCTGTTTGATATCCCGTAACGACCACTTCATCGAGCCCCTTTTCGGTAGGCGCAAGCTGAATATCGAGGAACTTTCTTCCTGCCACAGCAATCGTCTGGGAGGCATAGCCGACATAGCTTATTTCCAATGTACCCTGATTGCCCGAAGTCTGAAGGACAAATTCTCCCTTTTCATTTGTCTTGGTGGCTATTGTGGTTCCCTTCACCACTAAAGATGCCCCTACTATAGGTGCTGCTGTCCCACTATCCGTAATTCTTCCCCGGATTTCAGTCTGTTGCGCAAATGCGACAACAGAAAAAAGTGCCAAAGACGGGAGCAGCATTGCTTTCTGTCTTGTAAACATAATTGGTTATAAGTAAATGGTTAATGATTTAGATTGATTATTTGATTATGATAGCGGGTAAACTGCTTCGTAAAGAAGCAGTTTACCTACTGTTGCTTCTGAGCTCCATTGAAGATCGGATGCAACCATTGGAATCGATTGATGACCTCATCGTTATATTCAGGACAAGCCCCCCGGCTCTGTGTCACAAATCCACTTAAGGTGGCCGCAAATTCCAGTACTTCCTCCAGCTGAACACCTTCCTGCATCTGAAACCTTTTGGTCAGGAAAGCCGCCAAAAAAGAATCACCACTTCCGATGGTATCTTCTACCTGAACTTTCAAGGCTGGAAAATGATAACTGATATTGTCTTTTTTATAATGATATACCGCACCATCTGCACCATAGGTTACAATTGCCTCCTGAATTGCAAAACGCTCCATGATCAAGTCCACACGCTGCTGATCGGTATAGGCATCCGTTGCGCCATTCCAGTCGGAAATAACATGCAGTTCCTCGGCATTCATTTTCACAAAATCAGCGTATCCCAACAGTTTATGTATTTTTTCCGGACCAAAATAAGGTGTACGCAGGTTGACATCCATCACCCGGAAGCGGGCTTTTTCCAGCAGTAATAGCAAGCTTTGAAAACTTACTTCATCCCGACAGGCTAGACTACCATACACCAAAAAATCCACCGCTGCAACTGCCTCAAGAACAACATTGTCCACCGCTATTCTATCCCAAGCTACAGGATAAACGATATCGTAATGCACGTCGCGTTTTGCATCGATCGAAACCTCTACTGTTGAAGTTGGTAACAGGTCATCGTACTGGAAGAAATCGGTCGGGATACCCAGATCTTCACATACGTTACGCAACTCGTAACCATTATCGTCACGCCCTATGCGCGTTAGCATACGCGTCGTAACCCCCAATTTATTGAGGTGATAAGCCACATTCAAAGGCGCACCGCCTAATTTTTTACCTGTAGGAAGATTGTCCCAAAGAACCTCGCCAAAACAAATACCCTGTATTGATTTATCTCCGTTTTTCATATTTTCTCCTTTTTATACGAAGCTTCGGCCGAGCGCCAAAAACCAAGTAACAAATTGATTATTATATTTCCCTTTAAATTCAATGTTGACAATAGATACACACAACATGTTATCACATTGTCTTTGATTAAATAACTTTCGATAGGCGCCAGTCGCGTCATGGCTACTTCGACACCTATTGGTGTAGTCCAGCTAAAGACTAATGTAGATTGATGGTATGCCCAAGATCTTCCAATGATTTCCCTTTTGTCTCCGGCATAAACTTAAGCACATAAACAAGCTGCAGCACCATAAATAGGGCAAAGATCAAGAAGGTACCCCCGCCACCGAGCATTTCTGTCAAGGCTGGGAAACAAAAGGTGATAATCGCCGCCATCACCCAATGTGTCAAGCTACCAAATGTCTGCCCTTTGGCACGTACGTCGTTCGGAAAAATTTCCGAAATAAATACCCAAATCACCGCACCTTGCGAGAATGCGAAAAAGGCAATGAAACTCATCAGATAGATTGTGATCGCAAAACCCGTCGTTTGGTTGGTATAAAAAGCATGTGAAACGAGTGCCAATGAAACAATCAGCCCGATCGAGCCCACCAACATTAATTTTCTTCTGCCCACCTTATCGATGAAATTGATCGCCAGCAACGTAAAAATAAAATTGACAACCCCTATACCAACTGTCGAAAGCAATGAACTCTGTGAGCCTAAACCAGCCATTTCAAATACGCGGGGCGCATAATATATAATCGCGTTGATACCTGAAACTTGATTGAACAGCGCAAAACAAAAGGCCAATAAAATAGGTTTGGCATTTTCGCGAACGAAGAGTTTGCCTTCTCCTGCGGAATTGTTTTTGGACTCCTGAATTTTTGAAATCTCCAGCTCGTAACCATCCGAATTAATTTTTTTCATAATCCGCGTTGCCTCGGCCAAATTCCCTCGGTGCAGCAGCAACCATCTCGGACTTTCCGGGATGAGGAAGATCAAACAGAAGAATAACAACGACGGAAAGCACTGCACCCCCAGCATCCAGCGCCAGGACTCTTCGCCAACCTGACCGATAAAATAGTTGGACAAATAGGCTATCAAAATACCTAATACAACGTTGAATTGAAAAAGCCCTACCAACTTACCTCGCGATGCTGCCGGGGAGATTTCTGATATATAGATTGGTGCCGTTACCGAAGAGACGCCAACTCCTATGCCACCCAAAAAGCGGAATAAAATAAATATCGTCCAGTCATTCGCCAGTGCACTACCAATCGCTGAAATAAAGTAAAGGGCTGCAACAGCAAATAAGGTATTTTTACGGCCTAATTTATCGGAAGGCAGTGCACCTAATGCTGCGCCGACAACTGTCCCTATCAAGGCGATGGCCATTGTCAGTCCATGCTGAAACTCACTTAAATGCCAGTGCTCCTGAACCGCCTTTTCTGCTCCCGAAATAACCGCTGTATCAAATCCAAATAAAAATCCGCCTAAAGCCACTACAAAGGACCAAGCTAATACCGTGTTTTTGTTCATGTGATGATCTATAATTGATTAATCCAAATTTAACACGTGCTTCATCTTAACTTAAATTTGGACTTCGCAAAAACATTTATTTATGTAACATTTTTTCAAAAACATTAAAACACTAAAAATCTAACACTTACATTTACTTTGCTTTTCAAAACTTTCACTTTTTAAACAGAAAATTTAGAAAATGATACATTTTTGAAGGTTCCTATTTTAGTGTAAAATATACACTAACACGACCAATGTTACCCCAAAAAATCTAAATAATGTATATTCGGATATTTAAGGGGAAAAAATCATGGGAAAATATTTCATTTTTAGTGGCATATTGACCTTGCTTCTTTTTTGTGGATGTCAACCAATGGTCCGGAAGAAAAAGCAGGTCATCGCATTTTCGCAGTGTATCGGAAACGATGCCTGGCGACAAACGATGCTCGAGGAAATGAAAAGGGAACTTTCCTTCAATCCCGATATTGACTTTCTTTATCGCGACGCACATGGCGACAATAATGTACAGATCAATCAAATTCGCGAATTAGTCAAACAGGATATCGATCTTCTGATTGTATCCCCAAATGAGGCCGAGCCACTCACGCCAATTGTAGATTCTGTATTCCAACGCAATATACCTGTCATCGTAACAGACCGTAAGACCTCCTCCGGCCAATATAATGCTTATGTGGGCGCCGACAATCTCGCCATCGGGAAACTGGCCGGTCAATATAGCCGCACGATTTTACAAGGAAAGGGTTCGGTCGGATTAGTCACAGGGCTATCGGGCACCTCGGCTTCAATAGAGCGTGAAAAAGGCTTTATCCAGCAAATTGGAGATGCCACAGCGATTCAGGTGAGCGGCCTCATTCACGGCGGCTGGGAGAAAAATAAAGCCTATCTGGAAATGCGTAAGCATATAAACGTCATGAGCCAGAGTGATATTATCTTTACATTCAATGATCAGATGGCCATGGGGGTAAAAAAAGCATTGGACGAAGCCCAGATCAAAAAGGACATTAAGATCATTGGTGTTGATGCTCTTTCTGGTCCCGGAAATGGCCTTGAACAGATCATACAGGGCAAAATGTTTGCTTCCATACTCTACCCCACCGGCGGGGCAGAAGCCATTCGAACGGCTTTGGCTATCATCAACCACCAAAACTATCGCCGCGAGAATATACTCGCAACCTCTGTCATCGATAAAACCAACGCGGAGTTGCTTGCCCTGCAGTCGGATAAAATAAAACAACAGCAGCTCGATATTGACAAAAGGCAGGAGTTTATTACGGAACAGAATAAGATTTACCAAAGCCAAAAGTCCGTTCTTAATGTATTGGTCGTTAGCTTGGTGCTAGCTGTTGTCTTTGGGGGAATTTCTATTATCGTGATCAGGAGCAACTGGGAAAAGAACAAACATCTGGAAGTCCAGAATAGCGAGATTCTTGCGCAACAAAAACAGATCGTCGAGATGAACAGTCAAATTCAGCAAGCGGCAGAAATCAAAAATAATTTCTTCACCAATATCTCGCATGAATTTAAAACCCCGCTAACCCTTATCATCGCGCCTATCGAGGACCTTGAATTACGAAAAGATCTTACCGAAGAGGTCAGAGAACAGTTGTCGCGCATCAAACGGAATGCAAAAAAACTACAACGTTTGGTCAGCGACCTCATTGATATCCATCGGATCAGTAAATCGAAGATTAAGCTACATGCGGCCATCGTTTACATTGACCCATTTATTCAGCAGGTAATAGGTAGTTTCAAACCCTTATTTAAGAAAAACAGGATCTCCGTCAGTTATGTCAACAAAACAAGCTTGAAAGAGGTTTGGATGGACGAATACCTCATGGAACAGGTCTTATCCAATTTATTGTCCAACGCGATCAAACATACGGCGGCAAGTGGCAGAATTGAAATTATATTGGAAGAAAACAATTTCAAAGACTATTTCTATCTACGTGTATTGGATAATGGCCTGGGGATTGCTCCAAGTGATATTGAGCATATTTTTGATCCTTTTTATCAGGGTGCCAGTAGCCGTAATGGCTCCGGAATCGGCCTCGCCTACACCAAACAGATCATCGAACTGCATCATGGCCAAATCACTGTGAGTAGCAAACCCGGTCATGGATCGATATTCACCCTACGTATGCCAATTGGAAATAGTCACTACGAGCCTGCTGAACTGGCCGATTTCGACAAGGGAGAAAAACCGTTGTTTCAACAAGACGACATATTGGAGGCAACACGAAAGATGGTAGACAACAATCTTTCTTTTCGATCCAACAAATCAAAAAGTATTATGGTCGTCGAAGATAATGATGAAATCAGAGATTATCTCCGCTCCCTATTAGAAAGGGATTACAATCTTTTCCTGGCAAAAGATGTGCAACAAGCCAATGGAATGTTGAAGACACATTTTCCAGATCTAGTCATTACGGATATTATGCTTCCTGATGGTAGCGGTCTGGATATTCTAAAGGACATCAAAGCATTTTATCAGACCGCACATATTCCTGTCATCTTACTGAGTGCACTCGCCAATGAAGATACGATGCTCGAAGGAAGTAAATTAATGGCCGATGACTACATTACTAAACCTTTCAATGCCGAATTACTGCGGACACGGATTTCCAACATCCTACAGTCACGCCATCAGCTTAAAGAAAAATACAGCAGCAATGTAGAACAGTTTGATAGCGCTCAAGCTGAGCAGGTCAATGATAACGATAGACGTTTTCTGAACAATTTTTCCGCGATTGTCGAATCCAAATTATCAGACCCGCGATTGAGTGTCGATGGCATTGCCAACGAGCTTCACCTCTCCCGCGTGCAGCTCTACCGTAAAGTCAAACAGTTACTTGACTGCAGCGTCAATGAATACATTATCGAACGAAGATTAAAGAAAGCCAAAAGCCTTATGGCTGAAGGACTAAACATCAACGAAATATTTAGCAGTGTCGGTTTTTCCTCCGCATCATATTTCGCTTCGGCCTTTAAAAAGAAATATGGTCAGTCTCCGAGTACTTATAAAAAAGAACTTGATAAAAAATAGCCGATCAGGTGTGTCTACAAATTAAAACTGTCCTTTCCGCTTGAATAAGTAAAAACTGATCAATAGAAATATGACGAGCATCAGCATGTTGCTGTAGTCTAGCCGTGCAAAGGAATCATTCTCAGATAAGATATTCATTACCGCATTATAGGCACCTGTATAAGGGATAAAATCCGAAAAACTTTTCTGTGCGACAAGCACGGAAAAGACCAACATAAACATGCCTACTCCAATTGGGTAGATAAAACTTCTGAACAATAGGCTCAGGGCAAGCTGAATCATAGCGATAGCCGAGAGCGTAATAAAAAGTTTCAAAAACGTATAAAAGATTACGACCCTAAAATCATAATTCTGAAACCCCAGTACGGGGTAAATCAGGCTGAGCAGATAACCACTGATCAGAAATGCAGCGTAAGCAAAGAGTATTGAAAACAGTAAGGTCAACAGGATAAAGACGGCTTTGGAAAAGAAAATATTCGATTTACTGATGGGTAGGGTAAAGAGTATTTTATAATTGTTATTCTTATACTCGACATCACAACAGGCATAGACGAATAAAGCAACAAGGATGGGATAGAGCAGGTAAAAAAACTGAAAAACATATCTGCCAAGCAGAAGTTTCCAAGGGTTAGGAACCGCCACTGCCTCTCCTGAATCTATAACATCATAAATAATATAACCGGCAATCGCAAAAACGAGCACCATAGGGACGATCAGTACCCCAAAAATCTCCCTATTGCGTAGGAGTTTGTACTTTTCCGACAAGAAAGCGGTATAGCATGTATTAGTCATTGACACGAGTGATAAGGTTTATAAAAATTTGTTCAAGATCAGCACTACGGGATTCCAATCCATAAATATCAATCTGCTTTTCGACCAAAGATTTGATCATAAGACCAAATTGCAGATCATCGCCGATAGTGACGGCAACGCTTTCTCCATCGGTTTTAACACCAGAAAACCCGTTATTTCGCAAAACCGAAGCTGTTGCTTCGGGACTGGCTGTACGTAGGTACACTTCTCGGTCAACCTGTCCCAGCAGCTCCTGTTTGGTTCCCTGGAAAATCATTTTCCCACCTTCAATGATACCAATGTGTGTCGCTATTTTTTCAAGCTCACTCAAAATATGACTCGAAAGAAAGATCGTTTTTCCCTGTTCGTTGAGATGACAAAACAAATTGCGCATTTCGACAATTCCCTGTGGATCGAGACCATTTAATGGTTCGTCCAGGATAAGCAATTGCGGATCATGAAAAATCGCCATCGCTATTCCCAGCCGCTGTTTCATCCCCATGGACAGGGCACTGGCTTTTTTCTTCTTTTCCCGATGAAGATCTACCATTTCCAATACTTCATCAATGCGTTTGTTGCCTTTTTTGTGGATGATATCCAAGTACTTTAAATTTTCAAAAACGGTCAATTTAGTATAATAGCATGGGGCCTCAATCAAGTTTCCAACATTGGCATAAACACCTATGGGATGCGCCTTTAAACTATTTCCCTGAATAAAAATCGTATCTGCCTGATCCTCCAAAAGACCTAAAAGCAATTTGATTGTTGTGGATTTTCCCGCCCCATTTCGGCCGAGATATCCATAAATACTCCTGTCTGGGACTTGTAGGCTAATATTATCCAAGATTGTTTTTGCGCCTATTTTAAAGCTAAGTTGTTGTGTTAAGATACTTTCCATGCTGTTAGCGGTAAATTGGATCTTTATTGATATCGATATAGAAAATGCCATCGATAAACTCGTGCCATTTTCTTTCTTCATCAATCCCCTGATTAATGACTGAACTAAAACGTTGTTTTAACATGCTATTGTTGGGCAACTGACGAAGATCCAAAAAGAAATAGGGTGATTTAGTGGCATGAAATACATTTTCCACGGCCAACTTACCCACTCTATCGACAACACGGCCAGTTTTATCATATCTTCCATAGGAAGTAAAATCCAGACTATACGCTTGAGCGCCGTATTTACGCTTTAGATAAGTCCCGAGGGGCCGATAATCTTTATTGTATGGCGCAGAAAAGCTATGGATATTGGCACACCAGACGATAATCTTTTTGCCGGCGTAAAGCGAATCGATCTGATAGGTTAGATTTTCCGCCATCAGTGAATCTCTAAAATGCATGCTCTGCATCGACCCAGTTTTATAGCGCCAAGATTTGTCAAAGTTGTGCTTCATATCAGACAGATATCGGCTATAGATCAGATGCTCCGAGTCTTTTACGCCGCTGCGGATCCTACGGTTCAACTCATCCAGTTCTGCCAGGAACTGTTTTTTTTCGTTCGCATTGAGCCGTTTACTGGCAAAAGGTTCATAAGTTAGATACTCCAGCCTGTTGCTATTTTTTTTCAATAACGGATATTTGGTCGAATCTATCCCGTTTTTAAGCAGGAAATCTTCCAATAATTTTACGCGTATATTTGATAAGCCCCTGCCTGAAAATTGGATATCAAATCCGCCGAGGATCATTGGACGCTCTGTTGATTTTGTTTTTTTATAATACGTTAAGAGGGGCTGATTTTCCTGATTTTGCCACCAGAAGTCGAATAGTCCAGTACCACCGATCGTTTTTTCCTGCGACTTATCCATCAGGGTATCCATCTGTGCATTCATCATCCACATATCATACTGCCCTGCCTCATATAAAACAACATCATAATCCAGCTGTTCGTGGAGATAACGAATGATCCTGGCTTTCGCTTTAAAAGTTTCGCCATCATTGTGCATCATTTCGCCCAACATCAGGATTCTATTGTTTTTTAGCATAGCATCAAAAAAACTTAAATCCGAAAAATTACTATCGGTCATTAAGATACTTTTGACGTCTTGTTTATGACGATTTACTTCGGTCAATACTATCGTAGCGTTGGCTACGGGCATATCATCATAAACAAGTTTATTAAACGATAAGATTAAGATAATCGTTACCGCAAGTGCGCATAGAACACTTCTCATTTATCTCAGTTTATATAATTCATAATTGATCTATCTACTGCGTATTACGCTAAAGTAGGACGTATTTTAATATATGATGATCATTTTTTCTTTTTCCATAAAAAATTACACAAAAAAAATTAGAAATATAACATGACAATAAAAAGGCGGTTAAGTGAGTATAACACTTAACCGCCTTCTTGCTTGCTTGCTTGCTTGCTTGCTTGCTTGCTTGCTTGCTTGCTTGCTTGCTTGCTTGCTTGCTTGCTTGCTTGCTTCGTAAAAAATATAGCAGGAGAAAATTAATACCCTACATTTTGCTTCAACGTTCCTTTGCTATTATCGATGACAGCTTGTGGAATTGGCCACAATTCATTTTTTCCAGCTTTGAACGATCTATTTTCAGAGAAAAAACGATCAGTTAACGAAGTATAGGTAACCTTGCCTGTTTTAGGATCCACCGT
>NZ_VLKR01000007.1 GCF_007830445.1 Sphingobacterium siyangense
ATCAGAAAAAGATACGAAAACGGTTCAATGATCATTACCACAAATAGGAACTTTGAAGACTGGGGGACACTTTTCGGGGACAAAGTAATCGCATCGGCGATAATAGACCGCATAGTGCACCATGCCACAATCGTCAAACTAAATGGAAACAGTTACCGTATAAAGAACCTCCTGGAACTGAACGGAATGTTTGAAGACGACCCTAAGGAAAAATCAAAAAGGGGAAGACCCAAAAAGTCAGAAGATCAAGAAAATTATGAAAATAATAATGAATAGAATAATGGTTTTTTTTGTGAAATTAGTGGGGGCATTCTGATGCGAACTAGTGGAGGCATTCTAATGCGAAGTGACAGTTTGGAAAGATAGAAAAGAGTTTTCTGCCGATATGAAACACATTTATGCAGCTCCCACAAAAGACGCGGCAAAGGCTGCTTTGGAAGATTTTGCTAAAAAATGGGAAACAAAATATCTGTATGCTGTCCAATCCTGGAGAAACAATTGGGACGAACTTACCGTATTTTTTGAATTTCCTATCGAAATCCGTAAAATCATTTACACCACCAATTTAATTGAAAATCTCAATGGAAAAATCAGAAAATACACCAAAAACAAGATGTCTTTTCCTACGGATGATGCAGTTTTGAAATCGGTTTATCTTGCTTTAAAAGAATCAACCAAAAAATGGACAATGCCCATCCATAATTGGGGTTTGATTTTAAACCAATTTATGCTTATTTTTGAAGAAAGGCTCAGATTATAAAAATCCAAGCCCTAACTTTTCAACTTACACACTTGATAGGATAGTGTCTGTAATATAGAGGTAGCAAGTATTTTGCTGCCTCTATATTTTTTCACCAAACTGAAGTACATATCCATTATTATCATAAATAGCAAACTCGCGCATTCCCCATTCGAAAGTTGCTATTTCATAACATATTTTGACATTATCTCTCAAACTTTCCCATAAATTATCAACATCCGCTATGTTAAAATAAAGGGACCCGGTAAATTGTGCTGTTTCAAAAGCAATGCTTTCAACAGGATGTGAAAACATGATTTCGATGGTTCCACTTCGCAGTAAAGTCCAGTTCAATGCTTCATTTTTTTCAATACATGTAAATCCGAGTTTTTCAGTGTAGAACTGAATAGTTTGATCTAAGCTTTTTGTATATAATATTGGATTTAAGCTTTTGTAGTTCATCTTTTTTTTGCCTTTTATTGGTTCGAACTATTGTTTTGTCTTTTTGATAGCAGTTACATGTGTTTTTTTATTATTATCGATTGTAAGGGTAGTTTTATGATGAAAAATACAAAATATTACAGTTATTTATTGTTACTTCATAAAAAAAATAGCTACTTTTTTAGATTAAGGTGTGTTGTTTGTGTAATTGTTTGGTATTTAGTGTTTTTGTGTGTTATTTTTTTGTGTGAAATACTATGATTTATATCGTTTGTTTTCCAGTTTTTTAATTCTATTTCTAACTTCTTGTTGCATCTTTAAAAGATTGTTTTATCTTTGCTTTTAACAAAACCTTAACATTTCATGTTTGGTTTTGTACACTAACTGTATTAGCCTGTTGGGCTCATCACTTTTGAAAAACATATATTAAAAGTTTCTTCGGTGCTTTTATCGTATTTAGTTAGATAAACTACTTATTTAAACAAACATAAACATATGAAACACAAACTACTCAGTTTTTTCGTGGGGAGTATGATCCTGTCGTCTGTTGCTTTTGCGCAAGAGAAGAAAGTAAGCGGTCGTGTAACTGGCGCTGACGGGAAACCGTTGGTAGGAGTTACAATTGCTGTTCAAGGATCAAACATTGCTACTCAAACAGATGCAAATGGAAAATATTCTTTATCAGTTCCTGTTGGTAAAGTAATGGTTTTCAGGTATGTCGGTCATTCTGATAAGACTATAATCGTTAAAGATGGACAGTCATTATTCAACGTGTCACTAGAGGATCAGAATACAGCATTAGATGAGGTTGTCGTAGTCGCTTATGGTACTGCCAAAAAAGAATCTGTGACTGGATCCGTAACCTCCGTCTCTGCTAAAGATATCGAAAAGAGACCAGTTACCAATGCATTTGCAGCTTTAGAGGGATCTGCTGCTGGTATTCAACTGAACAACACTTCTGGTATGCCAGGTGCAGAACCTAGTATACGGATACGTGGATTTTCATCATTGAATGGATCTAACAACCCGCTGTATGTCGTGGACGGTGTACCTTTTGGTGGTAATATTTCCGATATCAACCCCAATGATGTGGAAAGTATTTCAGTGTTAAAAGATGCTTCATCATCTGCACTTTATGGAAGTCGGGCTAGTAATGGGGTTATTATTATTACCACCAAGAAGGGTAAGGCTGGCCGTTCTCAGGTTAATATCTCAACAGACCAAGGTTTCTACTCGAGAGGTATTGCCGAATACGATCGCGTGAATGATAGACAATTTATGGAAGCCATGTGGCAGGGATATAGAAATAGTTTACTAACTAACAATTCGACATCCTATCCAACAGTTCAATCTGCAAATGATGAAGCAACCAAATCTTTGGTGAGCAATTACTTGAAATTAAACATCTATGATAAAGCTGATGATAAACTATTTGATTCCAATGGAAAGCTTGTCGCTGATGCCCAAATAAAAAGTGGATATGCAGACGATTTGGACTGGTTTAAAGAAGTAGATCGCGTTGGACATCGCCAAAATTATAACATTGATGGAACTACCGCTACAGATAAAGCAAAGGTTTTTTATTCGACAGGATACCTAGACGAGAAAGGATACATTAAAAATTCGGGTTTAAAAAGATTTACTGGACGATTAAATGCCGAACTTCAAGCTAAAGATTGGTTCAAATATGGCTTTAACTTAGCAGGTTCACATCAAATCTCAAATCAAATTAGTGGTTCTACTGACGATGCAGGTTCATTTGTTAATCCGTATAACTATGCAAGATCGATAGCACCAATCTATCCAATTCATTTGCATAACGCAGATGGATCTTATGCATTGGACGAGGCCGGAAAAATACAGTATGATAACGGTGAATCTACAAGATTGCAATATGTCGGAAGACATACCATTTGGGAAAATGAATTAAACAGAGACCAAACGATTCGTAATACAGTAAATGGTAGAGGCTTTCTTGAATTCAAGTTTCTGAAAGATTTTACACTGACTTTAAACGGTGATTTAAATCTTCGCAATTCAGAACGTCGTACGTATAATAACGCAATAATAGGGGATGGTGCCGGTCAGGGTAGAGCGGCTAGGAATATTTATCGTTACAAAAACTATACAGTTCAACAATTATTGACTTGGAACAAAGATTTTGGCTTACACCATCTGGATATATTGGCAGGACATGAGAATTATTCTGACAACTGGAGTTATCTATATGGCTATAAAACAGATGAAATTTTTGAAGGCCAAACGGATATGGTAAATTTTACCAAAATCACGTCGCTGTATGACTATCAAGAAGATTATCGTGTAGAAAGTTTCTTGTCTCGCGCTCGTTATAATTACGCGGGTAAATATTTTGCGGAGGCGTCGTTTAGAAGAGATGGCTCATCTCGATTCAGCCCAGACAATCGTTGGGGTAACTTTTGGTCATTAGGCGGTAGCTGGAGCGTATCTAAAGAGGATTTCTTTAAAGATATGCTGAATACTGTTAATGATTTGAAGGTTCGAGCATCTTACGGTGAAGTAGGTAATGATGAAAGTGCAAGTAAGTATTCTTATTTATCCTTATATGAGTTAAGCCAGAATGCGAATGCAGGTGCGGTATTTAAAAACCAAAACCCTTCACCTGACTTAATTTGGGAAACCTCTAGTTCGTTCTCTGCGGCAGTAGAAGCCCGATTATTTAAACGAGCAAATTTAAGCTTTGAATACTTTAACAAGCAGTCTCAAAACTTGATTTTTAATTTTAATCTTCCATTGTCTGCTGGAGCAACATCATCTTCGAGTGCAGTTTCAACAGTAACAAGGAATATTGGTTCAATGTCAAATAGGGGCTTCGAGTTAACTTTTGATGTAGACGTGTTAAAAGGTGATGGATGGAGATGGAATGTTGGTGCGAATGCAACTTGGTTGACGAATAAAATATTATCACTACCTGAAGAAAATAGGGAGAACGGAATTGTAACTGGTAATTTCAAATGGGTTGAAGGCGGTAGCCGTTATGACTTCTGGTTGTTTAAGTATGCGGGTGTAGATCAGATGACTGGTCGTTCACTTTACCTGGCAGACACAGAGCGTTTTAATGTGAATGGTTCTGCACCAGGAAAAGCAGAGATCCCTACAGCGGAACTTGTTGAAATTAATGGAAAATACTATGTAACTAATGCTTCAAGCTATGGTCTAAGGGGCTGGTCCGGATCGGTTATTCCTAAAATGAATGGAAGTTTCAATACTAGCTTTGAGTATAAAAACTTCAGCTTCTCAGCGTTATTCACTTACGCTATCGGTGGTAAAATATACGATTCTTCCTATGCTAGTTTAATGGCCATGTCCGGTACGCCAAGTGCGCTGCACACGGATATCATGAAATCGTGGAACGGTATTCCAGATGGAATGACAGCCTCCTCGGCGGATAGGTTGGATGTAAATGGTATCCCTTCTATCAACTTTTCTCAAAGTAGTATGAATAATTATGCTACTAGTGATCGTTTCTTAACTGATGGATCATATTTGGTTATCAAGAATATTGCGGTAGGTTATAGTTTGCCAAAAACATTGATTAGTAAAATAGATTTGTCTTCCGTGAGAGTTGTTGCTGGAATTGAAAACTTGTCTACAATGACAAAACGTAAAGGAATGAACCCGCAACAGCAATGGAATGGTACCAGCACAAATGCTTGGGTTACTCCACGTACAATTTCTTTTGGTGTAAAAATTGGATTATAAGAAATCAAACAATGAAAAATAATAAATATATAAAAGTATTGTTAGCAGGAATGATTCTTGTTTCTTCTTGCAAAAAAGACTATCTAAATACAAGCCCTACAGATTCCGTTGAGCTTTCTAAAGTATTTGAGACGACAAAAAATGCTGAAGTAGCCGTTAACGGTTTGGCAAAAATGATGACCCAACAGTATTTAGGTAGCCAAGGCTTTAATGGAGAGGGGACAATCAAAATGTACTATGGGAACTATCCTGGAAACAATTTTTTTGTCAACTTAAGTGGCTGGGCAGACATTATTAATGCAAATTATAATCAAAACTTAACAAGCATTTACCTGTATTATCCTTGGTTTTATTACTACAAGATCATTGGTAACGCAAATCAAATTGTCGAAAATATTGATGCTGCGGATGGAAACTTAGCCGACAAACAATTTATAAAAGCGCAAGCTTTGACTTACCGTGCTTACAGTTACATGATGCTAGCTCAGATCTATGGCAATAGATGGAGTGATTCAAATAATGGACAGACAAGTGGATTGGTGTTAAGAAAAGATGTGTCAACAGGAGATATGCCTTTATCTACCTTGGGCCAGACTTATGATTTGATCTACACGGATTTGAATGATGCCATTTCATTGTATGAATCTTCAAAATTAGTCCGTAATGCAAGCAAAAATTACGAAGTGGACAAAGATGTTGCTTATGCGGTTTATGCTCGTGCAGCTTTGAACAAGCAGGATTATGTCAATGCTGAGAAATATGCTGTTTTGGCTCGGGCTAATTATGAACTGATGAATAATACGGAGTATAAAAGTGGCTTTGCAAATCCAAATAGAGAGTGGATTTGGAGTAGCTACGGTGCGTCTGATGAAACGTTATACTTCTATTCATTTCAATCGTATATTGCTTATAACTCGTCGGCAAGTGCTGTTAGAACGACGCCTAAATGTATCAGTAGAGAATTGTTCGATAAAATTCCTTCAACAGATATTAGAAGAGATCTTTTCTTAGATCCAAAAGGCGAAGCGTACACAACAGCTACAGGATTGGCCGGAGCGACGATGAAGGCTAGGGCCTTTGCTACATTTCCAGATTTACAGTCTAATGCAGTGCCTTACGCTTACATGAACTTTAAGTTCAAAGCGAATGATCTACCGGGTGTCGGAAATTTAAATCACTTTAGGGCTTCCGAGATGTATCTTATTGAAGCTGAAGCTAAATTTTTCCAAAATAAAGCAGCAAGTGAAGTTCAAGGTGTTCTTAACACATTAAACGCAACTTCAGGAAGGAATGTGAATTATGTTTGTACAAAAACAGGCACAGATCTACTTAATGAAATTAAGCTGTATCGCGCGGTTGAACTATGGGGCGAAGGATTCGATTGGTTTGATATGAAACGTTGGGGAGATACTATTGTGAGAAGAAATAACGCAAACGGGGGTAATTTCCTTACATCTTTAGCTGTTACAATTAATCCACAAGATAAAAATAAGTGGACTTGGTCTATCCCTCTTCGCGAAAGCGATTATAATAAGGGTTTGGAATAATTCAACGTATAAATCAATAGGATTAAAAGGCCGGTACAATTTGTATCGGCCTTTTTATTTTATGGATACCTCTACATTGCGAGAGTCACCATTGTATTGACCTATCTCTTACGAGATATATTACTAAATCGTTAATTTTATGTATATAAATTAATAGACTAACAATTTATTAATATTAACTTAATATTGAGAATCTATTTTTACGCCGTTGAAAGATGATGGAATAGAAGAAGGAAAAATGATTCTACTCGTATCATATCATCACAAGCGAAAAAGATAATTTATTTAAAATTCTCATGAAAAAAGCACTTTTACTCTTAGCCCTGATAGGTCCTGTCGTAGCGCTTGCGCAAAATAATAATGCGCCCTCCAGCTATGATCCACATGATATCAAGATTACTGGGTACCTTCAGACACAGTTTCAGAAAGCGCAATCTCCCGGAATTACTTCCTTTTCGGGTGGTGATTTTTCAAAGAATTCGGATAACAGATTTATGATCCGCAGAGGGCGTCTTAAAATTGACCGCGTGGATACGTACTCCAGTATTGTCTTTCAATTGGATGCTACTCAAGACGGTGTACAACTGATGGACGCTTTTATTCAATTGCGTCACCCAAGCCAAAAAGGCCTAAGTTTAACGGCGGGTCTTTTCAATAGACCTTTTGGATATTCTATTGTATATTCATCGGGCTATCGTGATTTTCCGGAACGGGCACGTGTATTCCAGACGTTGATGCCACGCGAACGTGATCTTGGTGGAATGGTAAGTTATCATCCTGGCGGTAAAGTTAAATTCTTAAACTTAGATTTAGCCTTGGTGAATGGTAGTGGCCATTCGGCTAAAGATTATGATTCCAAAAAAGATCTCATCGGTAATCTTGCTTTTAAATTTGATAGCCTAGCAGATAAAAAACTTCATTTGGGATTTGGTGGCTCATTCTATAAAGGTTCGGTTCGTAATGATACGAAAACTTATTATACGCCCAACAGCAATGGTTATACAGCACATACCAGCGACGAGAATGAAGGCAGGGCGATCGGTCGGAATTATTATGGCGCCAATTTACAGTTGGAATTTGATAGTAGCTTGGGAAAGTCCAGCTTTAAAACAGAATATGTTGCTGGTGATCAGCCAGGGGTAGCGGGTGGTGCCGATATCAAAGGACCTTACGCAAGCAGGAGTTTTACGACCCAACCGACAACAGACCTTTATCAGCGGAAATTTAACGGATATTACCTTTGGTTTACGCAAGAGATTGCTAAGACCGGTATAACTGCGCTATTAGCGTATGACGTCTATGATCCAAATACTAAAGCAAGTGGCATGACAATCGGCATGCCCGATAATTTTACGGCCGACGGAGATGTTAAGTTTAGTACGCTGGGCTATGGTCTTGCATATCAGATTAACAATAGGATAAAATTGACCGTATATAATGAGCATGTAACAAACGAAACCACAAGTTTACCAAACTTTTCTGCTGATTTGAAAGATAATGTCTTCACAACAAGACTGCTTTATCGTTGGTAAGTTGGTTCGGGGCTAAGGTTTTATCGCAATGATCGGAGTTGATCGAAAGGATTCGTATTCGTGTGACTAATGCATTAGGGGGCGCGATTTAATTTAGATGCTGCGAGGGGATTAGATATTTTTCCGAATCCGGCTCAGGGATGATGCGGTAATCCCTAAATAGGATGCTAACATGGCTAATGGAACACGATTGGCCAAACCAGGGTAAAGCTTTAAGAACAGGAGGTAACGGTCTTTGGCATCGAGATTCATCATGGTATTTGCCGTTTTTAGCTTACTTTCCACTACAAAACCATAAAGTTTGGCCATTAACAATGGCCAAACTTTAATTTCCTTTTCAAGGAGCGTAAAATTGTCAAAATCAAGGCTCCAGATCTCGGTATCTGTGAGGGATTCTATATAGTCATTGGACGGTGTTCGATCCAAGAAGCTCTGAAGATCTCCAATAAAACGACCTTCATAAATAAAATAACGTGTAAAATCATCGCCTTTACTGTTGTAATAGAGCGAACGGAATACCCCCGATTCCACAAAAGCAATGCTATTGTTTACTTTACCGCAAGCGACAAAATAGCTTGACTTTGGAATATGCTTTTTTTCGAATGCCTGTCGAATTAAGTTCTCTTCTCGTAAATCGAGCTGTCCAAATTTTCGGATGTATTCCAGTAATTGCTCCATGTTACCTGTATATTACTTCGCTAAGTTAATCAATTCTTCACGTTGAGGTCCTGTTGAAAGATACTTTATGGGAACTTGTAATTCTTCTTCTAAAAAGGAGATAAATGCACCCAAGGTTTCTGGAAGTAACTTTGCCTGCTTGATATTAGAGAAATCGGTATTCCAACCTTTTAAATATTTCCAGATCGGTTTAATTTCTTGTTCAGCGGATTGGGGAAATGCTAAGGAAATTTTTTGTTTATCTATTTCATAATGTGTACAGACGGGGATGGCAGCCATTTCGTTTAAGATGTCGGCTTTCGTAAGAACAAGCTGAGTGACTCCATTTAACATGATGGCATATTTTAATGCTGGAAGATCCAGCCAGCCGACACGACGGGGACGCTTGGTATTGGAACCGAATTCAGCTCCTTTTTCCCGTAAATCATTGGCAGCTTGTCCTGTGATCTCGGTTGGGAAAATGCCATTACCCACACGGGTGCAATAGGCTTTTGTAACGCCATATATTTTGTCCACCAGTTTAGGCGACACACCCAAGCTTACACAGGCTGCGGAGGCAATCGTATTTGATGAGGTCACATAGGGATAACTTCCATGGTCGATGTCAAGTAGGGTTGCCTGCGCACCTTCCGCCAATACCTTCTTGCCATCTTGGATTGCCTTGTTCAGGAAGATTTCAGTATCTATAATTGACACTTGCTTTAACGAAGTGCATCCTTGAATAAAATCGTGGTAGAGCTCTTCGAATGCAGGCATTTCTTGTCCGAGAAGCTGTAGTTCATTGTATTGACGGATTAAAATTTGATGTACGTCCGTATTAAAACTATCCGAGTGAATATCACCAACACGAAGGTTCTGTCTTAGTATTTTATTGGAATAGCTTGGTGCAATTCCATTTTTGGTCGTTCCTATCGTGCGATACAATGGGGACTGTTCCATATAGATATCCCAATAACGATGGGTAGGTAAAACGAGATGCGCTTTTTGGGATATCAAAATCCTATTGAAGAGATCTTGATCTGGCATAATGTGCGCTAGTTCTTCGATTTCCGCTTTGAATGCTAATGGGTCAACCACCACACTGGTGCCAATAATGTTTTTGACATGCGACGAAAAAATTCCCGATGGGAGTAGTTTAAGCGTAATTTTGTTACCTTGATAATAAATACTATGTCCGGCATTCGCGCCTCCATTAAATCGAGCGATAATGTCATAGTCGCTTCCGATCAGATCAATGAATTTTCCTTTACCTTCGTCTCCCCATTGGAGCCCAATTAGAATGTCCATATTGCGTTTGTCTTGAATTTATGGTCAAAGCTAGGGCTTGCAAAGCGGAGGACAATTGCCATTTGGCAAAAAGTGCTCCTCATTATCATTTGACAAGCAGTCTTAATGCGTTTAGATTGCGCTTAAGCTTGTTTGTGTCCCAACTGTTGTACTTTTTGTAGCCATTTATTCCGTTTAATAGGATCGGAAGTTTTGATAATTCCGATATAGGTTACTTTAACGGGCGATATTCCACAAAATTGAAGGGTGGATCTTTTTAGTTGATTAACACTTGGTCTGCCGTAAACTAATGCATAATACCAACTTGGTTGATCGAGTGTTGTAATGATCCGGGCAGATTTTCCTTTTAGCAATTTGTCCCAAAAAAGAGAATTTTCGCGGTATTGAAAGGCCCGTCCAGGTAAAAATAGTCTATCGATAAAGCCCTTCATCAAGGCAGGAAGACCGCCCCACCAAACGGGATGTATCCAGACCAAATGATCGGCCCATAAGATGTCTTCCCAGGCAAGAAGTAGGTCCTGTTCCAGTTCTGTTCGTTTACGATAACCAAATTCAAGGTTTGGATTGAAGTCCAGGTCAATAATATGGATTGTTCGTACTGTAGCTCCGGACGCTACCGCAGCTTCTTGATAAGTATTTGCAATGCCACAATTGAAGGATTCCCGATTCGGGTGACCATTGATAATCAGTATTTTTTTCCGCATGATGTCGTATTACATTACAAAAATACCGATAGAGCCACCGTCTTTATAGGACAAATGTCTAAAAAGAAATTTCACTGCGAATACGACTTAAATGACGTTGTGTGATGCCTAAATAGGAAGCAAGATATTGTAAAGGAAGCTGTTGGATAAACTCAGGATGATCTTTGAGCAAATTGGCATAACGTTGTGATGCGGTTTCTTTTTGCAGTTGAAAGACGCGTTTTTCAAGCTCAAGATATTGTTCCTCGGCAATCATTTTAAGGTACTTTGTCCATTTTAGGCTATTTGTAGCGCGTGTATCAATGGTGTTTTTTTTGATCGTCCATAGTTCGGCAGGGGTGATGGCCTGCATGGTCTCCGTACTCGGCCCGCCGGTAATAAAGGAGGAGTAGGCCGCTATCCAAGTATTGGGAAAGCGGAAACAATAGGTAATATCTTCCTTGTTTGCACTGCTATAATAAGAACGGAAGATCCCTGATTGTATAAATGCAACCTCATGACAAGGTTGATTCTCTTTAACAAAAAAGTCGTTTTTGTTCAGCTTTCTGTATTCAAAAAGCTGAACAATCTGATTGATCTCTTCTTCCTCAAACAGACGCAAAGACCGAAAATATGCTGCTATCATGAAGTCCAAACTTAGAAAAATTGCGGTGTTCATGCAAAATAAATTCGATGTGATTCAATGGACGCTATGTTTAGTTTGCCGATTGAGCAATAGGTAGATTTTTAATTTGCATCGATTAGAATTGCCAATTGCAGGCACATTTGATCGGAGCGATTGCTCCATGCATGATTCGTGCCACGCTGGATGACAATATCGCCGGCCTGTAAAAGCGTTTCTTCTGTGTCTGTAATCAAGTAAATCTCCCCTGAAAGAATAACGATGTAATCTAAACTTGCTGTCTGATGCATGAGGGGATGAGGGATGCCAATCGCTGTTTCTATACCAAGTTCCCGATCGGGTGGGATCTGTACATAGCGGAAGTACGTGCCATTTTTGATGACTTGGGGTATAGCAGTGTTTTCTATGGGATGCTCTTTCTCAAACTTGGCCGGCATTTGACTGGTTTGCCAGATATCGGAAATAACGAGATAGGGATAGTGCTCCGATACATTATCGACCAATGCATCCGCTTCGATAAAGGATTTGCCGGCACGTATGCCTGTCACGATTCGTCTAGGTATAGTTCTCATTGATTTTGTATAATTAATTTATTGCCTTGGGTCTGGTTGTTTTTCATAATCTACGTTATACTTTAATTTTTTCAGCTTACGCTGTTGCTATGACAAATCTAACTTTCGTTTGCTATATATTTGTTGGTAGTTAACAAGTGGTAACTAGTAGATGTAAAGCTATATGGGAAAAGTTTTGGACGGAAGTCAAATGCGGGAGGCGAATTGTTCGGAAGAATTGCGCGCTATGCGTGATGCGCTGGATATTTTGGGCGGAAAATGGAAATTGATGATATTACGTTATTTGGCTAATCGGGAGTCGCAGGAAATCCATTTCAAAAAAATGGAAAGGGAGATTCAGGGAATTTCTGCAAAAGTGTTGACGAAAGAACTTCGAGACCTTGAATTAAACTTGTTAGTCGCCCGCCAGCCCAGCGAAGACCCCGTAAAAGTGTTTTATAAAATTACGGCCTATGGTAAAAGTGTATTCCCCGTCACCGAATCTCTGGTCAGTTGGGGTTTGGAATACCGAGAGAAGGTGAAACAGGAACTCGCTGCATTAGCGAAATAACAATTTATTCCGATTGAAGAATTAACTTTTTGATCAGTGAAATCTGACCAAGGTGATAATAGCTATGTTCGATTACACCTTCGATATTTCTGAGGTAAGATCCATACTTTTTATCAATAAATGGCTGATCGAAGAGGTTTTCTTCAAATTGGGCAATGCCGTCGGCAAATGTTGCTGCGTTTTTTAGGAATCGATCTACTAGCGCATTCCAATCGGCTTTGGATCGGATAGGCGGGATATCAAAGCTGTATTTATCGCTGATTTCCAATTTTCCATGCTCAAATGCCATAAGTAATCCCTCGAGGTAATAATTGATATGATAGGTTAGGGCAGCGATAGAATTCAGATTACTTATTTTGAATATGGCCTGTTCCCAGGTCGTATCCAATAGTTGTTCCTGATAGTTGGTATTGGCAATCCAACGTCCATTCAAAAAAACTTCGCGAAGTCTATCTGCAAGAAATATACGTCTTTCCATTTTGTGTTAAAATTTTCCAATGATTAGTTTTTTCCTGCCCTTTGCCATTATTTACACGTTACAGCTATAGGAAGAATTGGTATTGATTTTCTAATTCCAATTTACATACAATTTTCCTATTCTTCATCTTTGGTTAATCTCTTGTTAATAAGACTTTCCTTTTTTTGTATAAAGTCATTGTTACCAAGATATCAAACATAATCATTCGGGTAATCAGTCAACGTACAATTTATGAGGTAAGGAAGAAAATGATGATAGCATTATAATTTTTGTGCTAAAAGGGGAGTAATTGGTTGAAATTGGTGAAGAAATACGGTTAAATAAGCACATAGCTAATAGCCTCAGCTATGTGCTTATTTGGGTAGTATGCCACTAAAGGTTCATCCCGCCCGATACCTCAATGCGTTGTCCGTTGATCCATCTTGCGTCTTCGGTACAAAGGAAGGCAACCACCCCGCCGATATCGTCAGGTACACCAGCGCGTCCTAAAGCTGTAACAGCTGCAATATGCGCATTTGTTTCTTTGTTATCCCGCACATGCCCGCCACCAAAATCAGTCTCGATCGCACCGGGAGCAACAACGTTTGCTGCAATACCGCGAGGACCGAGTTCTTTGGCAAGATACCTCGTCAGTACCTCGATTGCTCCTTTCATCGAGCCATAGGCAGATGATCCCGGAAATGCAAAACGCGCGAGACCTGAAGAAATATTGATAATACGTCCGCCATCATTCAAATAGGGAAGAGCTTTCTGCGTGAGAAAAAATACCCCTTTATAATGGATGTTATAAGCTGTATCAAATTGTTCTTCTGTGGTTTCTATAAAGGGTGCATATAAGGCGGTTCCGGCATTATTGATCAGAAAATCAAAATTAGACTGCCCCGTTTGTTGTATTAAATGTTGCGTAACTCGTTCAATAAAGCCATTAAAGGACTTCACATTACCTGCATCCAATTGGAATGCAGCTGCATGCTGACCTAAAGATTGTATCGTGGCAACCACATGATCTGCTTCCTCCTGATTGCTATTGTAGGTTAGCATGACATCGATTCCTTTTTTTGCGAGGCTAACAGCCATGTTTCTACCTAAACCACGGCTTCCGCCTGTTACCAATGCTATTTTATTTGTAGCCATTTTAATTTGTTTTAAAGATCCAACAGCACAAAGATCCTCCGAAAAGTTGAACTTTTCCTTGCGAAATGCAAATGGATATTTGCGAAATTCAAATTATAACGATTGAGAACGAAAAATGTTTGGGGCAGAGCCGGTTTGCTTCTTGAAAAAATTGGAAAAATGAGCGATCTCCTCAAAGCCAAGTGAATAAGCAATCTCAGATACATTCCAATCGGTTTGTCGCAGTAAAATTTTTGCCTCCTGTGTGACTCTGGCTGCAATGACATGGCTGGTTGTTTTTCCCGTATTTTCCTTTAAAATTTTATTCAGGTGATTGACATGTATGGCCAATCGTTCCGCAAAATCATTAGCTGTCCGTAGTTGTAGACGTTGCATTGGAGATTCAATGGGAAATTGTCTTTCTAGCAATTCTATAAATAATGAGGTTATTCTATTGGAGGCATTATGTGTGGGATTTGTTATACTTTTGGGTTGCAGCTTTTGCCCATAATGAATGATTTCAAGCACATAATTTCGCAGCAGATCGTATTTAAAGACGTACTCTGAAGATAGCTCTTTATTCATTTTTAGAAAAATTTCCTCTATTTCAATACGTTGTTCTTCTGATAGTTGGAAAATTGGAAGGCCGCCCGGTTGAAAGATAGGTAGATCATCTATATTAACACCACTTTTATTTCGAGTTAAAAATTCATCGGTGAAAACACAGAAATACCCCTTTTGATGCTCATCTTTCGGTATCCAATGGTAAGGAACTTTGGGGGTAGCAAATACAAGTGCAGATTCATCGATTTCGATTACTTTGTCGGCATATTCGGCTGTGTTTTTTCCTGTGATTAAGCTGATTTTATAATACGTGCGCTTATTGTAGGGCATGATCGGTTTATCTTTCAATTTAGCGGCAAGTTCCTCATAACTGAACATATTAAAATGACCAATCTCTCTTGCGATCTCTTTTGGAATACTCGCATTAATCTCCTGATAAAACTGTTCGATGGAAGTCGTTTTCATTTAAACCCAATTTGCAATAATCAAATGTACTGGTTTTAGATTACAATCTATACACGCAGTCATGTTTTTGATATTTTACTATTCTCATTTAAATGTAATTTGCGATATTATATTTTGCACAATATAATTTCTTGCCCTACATTTGTATAAACAAAACAAATTGAAATATGAAAACGTTATATAACATCGGCGCGACAGCCAAAGGAGGACGAAACGGTCAGGTAACAAGTGAAAATGGTGTACTGGATTTAGCGGTTCGCATGCCAAAAGGACTAGGAGGTGCAAATGATGATTATGCCAATCCTGAGATGCTTTTTGCTGCAGGTTATGCTGCATGTTTTGATAGTGCCTTGAATTTGGTGATCAGATCAGAAAAGGTAAAAACTGGAGAGACTTCGGTAACTGCACATGTGAGTATTGGACAATTGGATAATGGCGGTTTTGGGTTGGCTGCAGAATTACATGCCAATATTCCGGGAGTGAGTTTGGAAGTCGCCCAGCAATTGATTGAAAAAGCACATCAGGTTTGTCCCTACTCAAATGCAACAAGGGGTAATATAGATGTTAAATTGACGGTATCAACTAACGAATAATAGATGAATAACTTGGCTAATGTGCTGACAGCGCTCGTACTTTTAGAACATGTATACATTGTATGGATGGAAATGTTTGCTTGGGAAACTGCAGGAAAACGTAGTTTTGGCAAGGCTCTCCCTGCTGAGCTTTTCAAACCCACCAAAGGACTTGCCGCAAATCAAGGCTTATACAATGGCTTTTTAGTTGCGGGTTTAGCTTGGTCCTTTTTTATCAATGATCCGGTCTGGAGTGGAAATGTACGCCTGTTTTTTCTAGGTTGTGTCCTCGTGGCTGGGGTTTTTGGTGGAATCACAGCGAGCAAAAAGATATTTTTTGTACAAGGAGTTCCGGCATTGTTAGCAATATTATCCATGATTTTCTTAAAATAATTAAATAATTATATGTCACTAATAGAAGATTTAAAATGGCGTCATGCTGTGAAAGCATATGATCCGACAAAAAAAGTTAGTCAGGAAAATGTAGACAAAATCGTGGAGGCTGCTCGTTTTGCACCTACTTCCTCGGGCTTACAGCCATTTAAGATATTGATTGTTGAAAATCAGGCATTGAAAGAAGAATTGGCAAAGGGTGCATTAAATCCAGACTGTATGCGTGAATGTTCACATGTGCTTGTTTTCGCTGCATGGGATCGTTATACGGAAGAACGTATTGATAAAGTTTATGATTTTACAACGGATGAACGAGAACTACCTCGTGGACGTTTTGGTTCCTATACCGAGAAGTTAAAGTCAATTTATCTGAATGAAGCTGCGGAAAGAAATTTTGCGCACACGGCAAGACAGACTTATATAGCCTTAGGTTTGGCTTTGGCTCAGGCCGCTGAACTTCGTGTCGATTCTACCCCTGCAGAAGGCTTCGATAACCATGTGGTGGATACAGTATTGCAATTGGAGAAACATGGATTAAAAAGTGTCTCGTTAATGTATGTTGGTGTCGCAGACAGTTCCCGCGATTGGATCTCAACAATGAAGAAAGTTCGAATACCCAAGGAAGATTTTGTTGTTGAGTACAAATAGTTGATTACTGTTTTTCAATCCCTTAAAAACTCAATATCTTTGTAAGATGGATGATTTATTAAAATTAGATAAGCAGCTTTGCTTTTCAGTCTATGTGCTACATAGGGAAATTATGCAGCAATATCGAACTATCCTTGAAGAGATTGACTTGACCTATCCCCAGTATATCACCATGATGGCTTTATGGGAGAATGATGAGCAAACTGTAAATCAATTAGGGGCTAAGCTATTTCTAGATAATGGAACGCTTACGCCACTGTTGAAACGTTTGGAGACGAAAGCATTGCTTACCCGGACACGAAGCAAAGAAGATGAACGCGTGGTGAAAGTACAGCTTACCGCACAAGGATTGCAATTAAAGGAAAAGGCGAGCTGTGTTCCCATGCAGATTTTTGAAGCCTTAAAGCTCGACTATGCTGATATGGTTCAGCTTAAAGCCTTGGCAGAAAAAATCGTGCATAATGTTGGAAATAGCTAGTTTTTATACGATATGATATCAAAAAAAAGGATTAAATACACCTGCCTGTATTTAATCCTTTTTTTTTGATATGGATTGTCTTGAGCTATAAATGTTCACGTTCCTTTTATTATACATCATTTTAGCATATTTCGGATTTTTTGACAGGACTATAATGTGGAGATTCGTGGTATGGAAAATGTCATTCAAAACATAGAAAATCTAGATTGGCCTGCGATTACAGAAGAAATGCATAAACATGGTTATGTGGTCATTCCAAATCTATTGACAGATTTACAATGCGATCTATTAAAAGACGGGTATAACGATTCGAGGCTCTTCCGCAAAACTGTCGTTATGGAGAGATATCGATTCGGAATAGGAGAGTACAAATATTTTGACTACCCACTACCTGAGTTGATTCAAACGATTCGATCTCAACTTTATCCCCATCTGGCCGTCATTGCTAATGCTTGGTTTCGCGCGCTGAAAATCGATAAGTCGTTTTCGATGAAACATGAAGACCTTTTGACGGATTGCCGCTTGAAAGGACAAGAACAGGCAACAGTATTGATTTTGAAATATAGTCAAGGAGGTTTCAATACCCTACATCAAGACTTATATGGAGAAATCTATTTTCCGATGCAAGCGGTGTTTATGTTGAACGAGCCAGAAATAGATTTTACAGGGGGGGAATTTGTCCTAACGCAACAAATACCTCGAGCGCAGTCAAAGGCTATTGTTTTGAAACCCCAAAAGGGAGATCTCGTTTTATTTGCGACGAATTTTAGGCCTGAGAAAGGACGACTCGGATATTTTAGGGTTAATATGAAACACGGGGTGAGTGAAGTCACGGCAGGTGAACGCAGTGCGTTGGGTATTATTTTTCACGACGCCGAGAGATAAAACCCGCACAATGGAATGGCATAAAAATATATCAGATGCTTCATTGCACGCCAAGATTCGAACGGGAGAAATTCGCTTAGGAGGCAATGAAAAACTAAAAATTTATGGATTGCTTTGTTGTATTTCCGGAAAAAGGATGAAGCGGGAGAACAGGGTCTTTTTTGCCACTGAGCAAGAAGCGCTACAGCATCAATATCGTCCTTGTGGGCACTGCTTAAAAGCGAACTATGTTGAATGGAAGGAAAAAAATAGGAGATTTGGTGAAGTGTAGGTCGCATTAAGTTCTCTTATATAGAGCATCTAAGTAAATCGAGTTTGGAAAAAGCATCTTATGTCAATTTCCTTGTGTATTGTTGAATTTTGTGTTTATCTTGAGGCAGGGTTAATTATCGTAGATCAAAAGAAAAATGCGTTTATTTTCGATTGCTGTTTATTTTATTTTTTCGGCTCTGCTGTTAATAAGCTGTGAAGAGCGGAGACAAGATACTAAAGTATTGAGTTATATAGCGCATAGTGAACGTGATAGTGCCCGTTTGGATCTTAATCTTTTTGAGAGCCGTTTTCATGGTCAATTGTTCTTTTATAGACCTGGAGGTGAGGTTGATTCGGGAGATATTCGCGGCAATATCCAAAAAGACACATTGCTTGGGGACTATTATTATACACCATTTGGCTGGGGACAGAAAAAAAGAAGACCCTTTGTTTTATTAAAAAAAGGGTCTCTGTATATTTTAGGTACAGGAACGGAGCAAGTGTATATGGGAATTCCACATTATATACCTTCAACCATCAATTTCCAAGACCCGAAGTTTATCTTTGAGAAAGTTAATCACTAGCCCTAATCATATAAATTGGGCGTCTACAGTATATCTTTTAATCGAATATATTGTAGTAGCATAATGGTTTTACCATCTTTGATTTCACCTGTATCAATCATATGTAGTGCTTCTTTGATATTGATTTCTAGAATCTCAATATGCTCTTCCTCTTCTTCTAAACCACCGCCATCGCCAACTTTCATGTTATTGGTGTATTCTGCTATAAAAAAATGTAGAATTTCAGTTACAGAACCTGGAGACATATAAGCTTCAAAGATCTTTTTTGCCTCCTTGATCTGATAGCCTGTTTCTTCTTCTGTTTCCCTTCGTATACAGTCGTGTGGAGAATCTTGATCAAGTAGACCTGCACAAGCTTCGATAAGCATGCCTGATTCATTTCCGTTGATGTAGGTGGGTATTCGAAATTGTCTTGTTAATATGACTGTTTGAGTACTGGTATTATAGAGTAAAATGACAGCTCCATTGCCACGATCATAAGCTTCTCGGCTTTGTTGCTGTACCGTACCATCGGGTTTGCTGTATTGATAAGTCACTTTTTTTAAAGTGTACCAGTTGTCTGATAGAATTTCAGTTTTTACAATTTTAATATCTTTTATTGCCATTTTTAGCGCGTTAAAGTCAAAAGATAAAAATAAGAATTGCAATCCAAACTAAGCAGGAAAAACTAAGAGAAGCTTTGATGTATGTCGCGATTCTCCATGGTGCTACCCAGCGTAGTCGAAGCGGGATAAAAAGTAGGATAAAACCCATTGATAAACTAACAGGTATAATCCAAAAGAAATCAATTGGTGCAATCCGACTGTGGGGAAGTAGCGTAACAACCAAAGCAGCAACTAGCGTCAAAGACAGGCCCAAATTTGAAATTATTTTTTCTTTCTCAGGACGGTCGTTACTGGAACCTTGGCCAAAGATGAAAAGAGTTGTGTCCATTACAAGGTTAATAAGCTCAGAAATCATTGATAATGGTGTTTTTATGTAAAAATAACAAGTTTTTGTTTCGCAAATGGACTTACTGTTTATTTTTAACGAAGAAGTATTGGAGCAAAATTTAGTTTATGCTAGGTATTGGCGAACCTCAGTCCGTTCTAAATTGCTTTGGATTCAGACCTGTATGTTGTTTGAAAAAATTGGAGAAGTAAGGAGAGTCGACGAAACCAAGTTTGAACGAAATTTCTTTGATAGATAGACCGGTTGCTTTTAACAATCGTTTTGCTTCCAAGATAGTTCGCTGCTGAATGAGCTGGCTTGGAGATACTTCGAGCTTTTGACGACAGATTTTAGTAAGGTGCGGGGTGGATATATTAAGTTCTTTCGCATAAAAAGATACCGACTTCTCATGCCGAAAATGGATATCAATTAACTCCTGTAACTTTAAGAGACGAGGATTGGATTCATTATTTTGTTCATTTTGGACTACCTTTTGTACCTCTTTGCTTAGTATCGATGCGATCACAGCTGTGCGAGAATAGATAATAGCAGGAACACAATTGTGGTCCTCAAGTTCTTTTCTTATCGCATTAAATTCATAATAAAGTAGAGCAAATGTTTCGTTGGAGAGTGAGATAACAGGATTACGTTGATAGTAAGCGAATGAAAAACGGAAATTGGGTGAAAATTTCTCGAAGTATTCTCTATCGACCATCAATTGGAAACCAGTTGTATTGGCTCCTAATTTCCAGCTATGAACTTGCTTCGGAAACAGGATATGGATTTGATGACGATCAATGTGATAATCTTTAAAATCAATCGTATGGACACCTTCTGCTTGGTCAAAAAGTACCAATAAAAAAAAGTGATGTTGATGTGGACGCGCTATATGATGTTCACCACGCAATTCCGAGTATAAATATCCTTGATTACCTGCAAGCTGGTCTTTTCTAAATTCTTGAATATCTATTGTCGGAAATAACTCCATCGAAATGATTTTGAACCTAAATATAGGTGTTTTATTTTAAACCATCTTCCAGTACCTGTTTGTTGGTGGTGAATTCACGATAGCCAAAGGTTCCATCCAGACTTATAACCAATTACAGCACCAAGTTCAATGCTTTTTGAGTAAGAGGTCTTTGGGAATACAGAAGAGCGGTATACATTGGCCGCAGCTAAAGGTTTTTCGAAGACGCGAAAGTGTAGACCATCCTTTGAATAGGCCAGATAATTCATATCTGAGGTTTGATTTCTCAAAATCGATTTTAAAAAATATTTTATATGTCGTAAATAGTTGGTTTTCTGATTTATAAATGTGTTTTTGACTTGTATTTATGAGGTGAAATCAGTCCTTGTACCCCTTGTTTAATCCATCAATTGCGAAAGATTTGAACGTGTAATTTCATTGACTTTAACAACGAATCGTTTTCAGTACGAAAGAACGTTTGCGTAGCGAAGTTATTCATTGTTTCATGATCTAGTGGCTTAGTAGGGGAAATAAGTTCGTTGGTGATAACGTCAAGACCTTATTGTTCAGGTTTTAGGCAATAAGTAAACTTAAGATTTAATCGTTAATTTTATGTTGTTATATCAATTAGCATACTCAAAATACGAATGATAAGGACAATTGATGATGGAAGATGGCCTACAATATACAATAGTTAAACCTGATGAAGCGATCGCAAGTTTTGTGGATAGCTTTTGGTGTTTGCGTAATGAATCTGGCGTTATAAAGGAAACCATCGGTTTGCCAGATGGACGTGTTGATTTGTTTCTTTTCAAATCTTCTGTAGATAACTTTAGGATCGTTTTACTTGGTCTAGGAACAATGCCCCATGAAGAAGCGACTATTCCTATTGACGGACAGCTATTTTGTATCAGCTTTAAATTGCTTGGGGCGGAGTATATTTTAAAAGAAAGTATTGCCGGTATCATCAATACGGGTAAGTTTCTTGCGACTGATTTTTGGGGTTTTTGTGAGTTTGATTTAGTTGATTTTAAATTATTTGTGGTCAAATCTGTACAAATTATTAAGTCACTTCTTCCTTCTATGATTGATGAGCGAAAGCGTAAGTTATTTGAACTGATCTATCAGCGTAAGGGAGCGATTTCAGTTGCCGAACTCTCCGAACAGATTTTTTGGAACAGCAGGCAAATCAATCGTTATTTTAATCAGCAATTTGGACTTTCTTTGAAGTCGTACTGTAATATTTTACGTTTTAGGTCCTCATTGGATCACATTGCAAAAGGGAAACTTTTTCCAGAGGAACATTTTTTCGATCAGACCCATTTTATTAAAGAGATTAAGAAATTTTCGGGAGTAGTTCCCAAAGAGCTGTTAAAAAATAAAAACGACCGATTTATACTATTATCATCGCTTACATCTCAATAGTTTTGTTTTATGAATTTTAAAACAAATAAGATGTTAATACAAAATAAAAAAATAGCCATAATTGGCGGTGGAATTGGCGGCCTTACGTTAGCTCGATTATTACAGTTAAAGGGGGCTGATGTATCCGTTTATGAGCGGGATTTAAATCCTGAAGTTCGTGTACAGGGCTCTACTTTGGATCTTCATGAAGGGACGGGACTTGAAGCGATGAAACGCGCAGGATTAATGGAAGAGTTCTATAAATATCATCGACCGACTGCGAGTAAGCTGCGTATCGTTGATCAGGATCTCATCGTAAAATTTGATGACCATGATGAAGAGCAGTCAGTCGCCGAAAATCGACCGGAAATAGACCGAGCCCCTTTGCGAGATATCTTATTGAATGCCTTGGAACCGCATACCGTTGTTTGGGATAGTCAATTTGTTGCAATGGAAAGATATGGTGAAGGTTGGTTGTTGCATTTTAAATATGCAGTGGATGCATATGCCGATCTGGTGATCGCAGCAGATGGAGCAAATTCAAGAGTACGTCCTTACTTAAGTAATCTAACGCCTATATATTCGGGAATTACATTGGTTGAGGGAAATATCTATGATGCTGAAAAGAATGCTCCTCATCTTTTTAAATTGGCGAACGGTGGTAAAATGATGGCTTTTGGATCGGAACAATTTATTGGATATGGTACAAAAGGTGACGGTTCAATGATGTTTGTTGCAAGTACAAAGATTCTAGAAGAAGATTATAATAAGGCTAGAATTGATTTTAAGGACAATAAGCAAGTATCGCAATGGCTTAAAGATCATTTCCCTGGATGGACCACGGTTTGGGATGAGTTTTTTGTGAATGACAATGTACAGTTTATACCCCGTCCCCAATATTATTTTGCTCTTGATCAACACTGGGAAACACAGACTAACCTTACAATGATCGGAGATGCAGCTCATCGTATGCCACCATTTGCTGGGGAGGGGGCGAATGTAGCAATGCAGGATGCCTTCGAGTTGGCTGAATGCCTGACAAATGGGAAACATGAATCTTTGCTGGAAGCATTATCTTATTTTGAAAAAGACATGATAAGAAGGGGGGCAGAAGCAACGCAGGATACATTGGAAAATAGTGATCGCATGCATTCGGCTACTGCTTTATCTGCTATGTTGGAATTTTTTAGCCATCCATCGGCGGATTAACAACCTTAAATCACCTTAAGCAGTATAGAGTAACAAAGGGAGTTTCCAGAAAAAGAATATTTATTTTTTCTGGAACTTCACAAGCAGTAAGCTACCGAAAATAAAATAAAGTATCAGAACTAATGTGCTGCCAAGTGCAAAACCATTGCTAAAAAGTTTATCTAACCCGTATTTGTGATGAAACAGACCGATTCCGACTATACATTGGCATAGTGCATAACAAATATTTGCTGTTGTCGTATAACCAAAAAGCCCTAAGAAGCGAACTTTTGTTATTCCAAAAATAAAATGGGGCATCGCGTTTGCGAGCAATACAGCTATACTGAAATCGATAAAGTTCATAATTTTATTGTTTTTTCGTGATTTATAAAAAATGAAACCGCCGGTATTTCGAAAGCAAAACACTTTTCATGCTGAACAATATCAGCTAATGTTTCGCTTCTAAAGAAATCAATTTTTAAAGGTCTTATGTCTTTTGGATCGAATTTTAACGCAATATTCGCCTGTCGGAATAGACCATTGTTCAGTGGAGTTAAGGCTTGGTCTTGAATAATTATTTTATTCAGGAGTTGATTGAAATCTTTCGACAGATGGAGAAATTGACTTGGAATATTCCACTGATCACAGGGTTGGCAAACAACCTCCAAGTCTGGTGCATTGCTTCTCCCGGGGATTATTTTGGTGTGAGTTTGAACGCCGATATGGTCATGTTGGAAAGCCAAAGGTTGATGTGTATACATCATGCTACTGAATAAACAACTACCGATGCAATAGATCTGGCTACTCATTACATTTGCGAGAAATAGGACTGTAGGCGCTTTAAATTGCTCTTGGGTTTGACTGATGTAAAGTCTCCAATTACTCTGTAGAGGTGACCCATATAAGGATTTTAAATGATATAGTTTTGCAGGGCCGAAATGGCCATGGCGGTAAGTTAGCACTGAAAATAAAACATGGTTACCGACAGGATCGAGGGTAATTCCTGGGGGGACGAATTGTTGAATTCTGGCGAGAGGCACCATCCAGTTTAAATAAACTACATGGCTAATTTCACTTTTCAATTTTATTGCTGAAAAGGGTTTGGTAAGTATAAACTTTGTTTTCCTCAAGAATAGACTATTCAGAAAGTTTTCAATGCTTAATGTAAATTTGTTTAGTTTGGCAGCGCGAAATTCTTTTTCTATTAATGACATGATAACAAGCTGAAAATCTATGAATTGCTGTATGGTTCAACTTAATATTTTGCTGGGTAGCTTATATCTATTTTTTATGCCTGCGAGGACTTTCTTGTAGTATTTAGTTTTATTGGTTTCGTCAATAATGACAATTTCAACATCGTTTGCTTGAAGTAATTGCATTTTATCTTTGGAGAGTGCATACCATTTTTTAGTTGTATAATAAAAGAGTTGATTTTCAATAAATGCGCTTCGTCTATAATACTTATTTCTGGCGCGATAGGTTAGCAGCCACCAAAGGTCTATTTCTACAAAATCAAGCGATAGACCTAGAATGTGGATATCCTGCGTGAAAAATAAATCAATCCAGGATTGGAGTTTAGTATCCTTTTTTCGGCTTAATCTTTTAATTAGTGCAGCCTTGTAGACCGTTTGCGAATTATAATTTGTCCCATTAACCACATAATCCCTCATTTTTTGCAATTGGCCACAGTAATGTTCATAACCTAGATTAATGGAAGATGGATTTAGGCAGTCACCGTGTATATGCCAATAGCTCGTGTTGCCGATTTGGTGTTTACGAAATACACTGTAGGTCGTTTCACGGATTAAGCCGGTATTTGCTGTGGCGATTTCTCCTTCTAAGCTGAATTCATAGTTAGTGGTGATTATGTTTTCGATCGAAAGATCCCGAATTAATTGGTGTATTTCGTTTTGATTGATTTGAGAGACGCAATCCGATATATAGGTTTTGAGTTCTCTTTCATTAATATGTTTTTCTCGAATTGCGTTAAGGAATATTTCCTCATACAACATAGGAAAAGGTTTTTGTCCATTTTCTAATGAGCTGACTTTATACTTTTCTTTGATGTTGTGTAGTAAATCACTCCAGCTTATTCCTGGTGAAATATTATTAATGTCGTTTCCAACTAATAAAGCAAACTTGTTCATTGTATTATAAATCAAGATTCACGCATGTAAAGTTAAATGACGATGTCAATCAATCTCATTTTTGGTTGTAACATATAATCTATTGAATTTAGATTTCTCTCCTACGAATTTAATAAAAAATCGTAGGATTTATGTCAACTAGATTTGTGATGGTACTGTAAATGGTATTGTCGGCAGGGCCATGGAAGCAATATCGTGTAAATTGAAACCTCTGTAAAAAATGATTATGTCATTGCGAGGGGCGGATCAGTCAGATATGTTGTTTTTATTCGTCAAAAAAGGCTAGGCGAACCAACTTCCTAGCCTTCACGGTATAACTCATCCTATGCTATAACAAACAAATAACAAAGCAGCACAAGAAATGTTTGATGCCTCGTCAATGATGTGAGGTCTGTGGTGATATGGCTTGACAATGATATCACGGTCTTGATAACATGTTCCCTCATAAATTTTAGTAATATTTTGTTGTGTTATTGTCTGCTTTTGAGGGGACTATGAAGAGTTAGTCCTGTTAAATTCACTTTTGGTGAACGCGTACACCGAAGAAAATTTTGTGTAATATTCGGTATCTGTAACCTACCGCTTACATCCAGCTAATAGTCCGTTCTGCGACAAAGGATCACACTTAACTTTGTATAAAAATAGAAGCTAAATAACGATTGATAAAGTGTGTTTCCCTTTTTTAATACACAATGGTAATTTTTTTAGCGTAGAAACAGGTTAAGTCATAAAAAAAGTTCGTGATATGGAAATTAAAGAAAACAAATTGATCGGTGTTGCCTATAGAGATACACCAAACAAAGGTGGAATTATTAAACCCGTTTATATTATTATGCACTACGATGGTGCATCCAATGCAACGAGTGCAATTGATTGGATGACTGATTCCCGGAGCAAGGTCTCCGCCCATCTTCATATCAGTCGTGATGGTGTTATAACGCAATTGGCCCCTTTTAATATTAAATGTTGGCATGCGGGCCTTAGTACCTGGGCCGGTCAAAGAGATTTGAATAATTGTAGCATTGGAATTGAATTGCAAAATAAGGGTAAGGAGAGCTACACCGAAAAACAGATCAATGTTGCGATAGCTGTGTGTAAAACAATTGTCCGTACTTATTCAATTCGGGAGATTTTGGGGCATTCGGATATTGCGCCTGGAAGAAAGGAGGATCCAGGGATACAGTTTCCCTGGGAAAAATTTAAACCGTTAACAAAAGGAAGTTATAATGGAATTACTTGAGATTTTGGAGAAATTGATTATCCCTGTAGTGACAGCTGTAGGGGGGTATTTTGTTGGAAGGCCCAAGCAGCAAGCTGAAGTGGAGGCAACAAATGTTGAGAATGCCGGAAAGGTAATTGAAAAATGGGAAGGATATGCCAATAGATTAGAGAAAGATATTGAGCAATTACGGACGATCATCGAAGATCTTAATGAAGGGTTACGTTTGGCAAATGACGAACGTACGTCTTGCGCTAAGACCTTAGCGGATTTGCAAGTGAAATATGATGATCTCATGAAACTTCATAATAGGTTACAGATTGAATTAAAGCGCGTTAAAAATGAAGAATACACTACAGATAATCGCAATGCTGCTACTGGTTAGCAGCTGCGGTTTGTTTAGAAAGGTTGAGAAAACCAAGGGATCACAAGAGTTTGGTGTCAAAGAGAAAAATACCAATTATGCTACTATAGCACAGAACACGGAACATATACAAATTGTTCGATCAGATAAAGAGGTTTTGGTAACAGATGAATATGTGATGCAAATTGAAGGTGAAGGGATCCAGATTATGCAGGATGGTGCTGTTCAGCTACGTAAGGGAAAAGTCTATACTAAAAAGGAGCATTATGCTGAAAAGCTGCAGCTTGAGAGTGGGTTCGATACCAATTGGAAAGCTCAGAAGGTAGAAAGTCGTCAACAAATTGAAACGAAAATGGAGCTACGCAAAGCACAATCAAAAGAGGTTTCAAAACCAGCGGTGTCAAGCCTTCTTTATTTTTTAATGGGTTGCGGTGTATTGGTCGGTTTGATTATTTGGTGGATAAAGAAACGTAAGTTTGTTGAGTCTTGGTAGTTTCCGATTAAAAAATGTTACTATTATTCTTAATGAAATTCAGATAAGAAACACAAAATAGTCCTTGAGTATTTAAAATTCAAGGACTATATTTTTGGAACCGGGCAGAATTGCCGAATTAGCAGAGCTTGTGTGATTGTACAAATAATACTAAACCCCATCGAAATGCCTGTCAATAAGGTAATAATTGGCAATCTGTTTAATTTCCTTTTTGAAATCACGATAGAGGTCAAATTGATTGCAAGCACAGATGATAGATTTCTGTAACGTGTCATTATTTATTTTTAAATAAGGGCCAAGTTCCTTATATATGCTACTTTTTACTTTTGTTTTCAGATTATCTAATTTTTCTGGCTGAAAAATACGTAGAACAACGGCGATAGCTTTGTAACGATGCTGAATATCCTTATAATTGATATATTCACCCATAATCTGTTGAGAAGGTATACCCACAAATTTACAATAGCAGTCAATTACTTGACTGATCTTGGAAAGGTCAGATTCATATATCTTATCGATGGATTTTAGTATTTCAGGATGATTTTCTTTCAAGAAACTCATGATGAATGAATAATATAGTGAGTTCATACCTTGTGAGCTATTTTTGTCGGTTATTGTACTGCTTTCTTCTTTTCTTAAATTACTGTTGTATTTTTGTCGTTGATGATAATCTACTGCGTAAACAATGTGCTGTCCGGGATGTTGTGTCATGAGCTGTTCCATTTTCTTTTTACCTTTAAGTATGAACTGATTTTAGTCTCGTTAATTGCAAATCCAATGAATAGCTAATTGACTTACTACCCTGCTCGTCTATTCTATGAATTTAATATAGTCTATTGATGTTAAACAAAGTTAAACAAATTTGTTAATCAAACAAGTTTATTCGAAGCTTATTTTTACTTTTTATATGGAAATATAAACTTATTTGTTTAACTATAATTTATTGGTAATTAGGTTTTTATTGTTTTATTTTGATTGTCTGTTTGTTTAGGTTTAATAAGTTGTGTAACTTAGTGTCAGATTGTTATATATTTGTGTAACATTTGTTAAATACCCGATCGACTATGGAAACTTATCCAAATAATAACTTTGAAGTTTTACGCTTGGAGATGCGTGTTACTAACCGTGAATTCGCGTCTTTATTGGGGGTACGCGAACAGGTGTACTCGCGTATTAAAAAAGGAGAGTATCCTATTGGACTTACGATGAAAACACGTATTCAAGCGGCTTTTCCTCAGGTTCAGTATGACTGGTTGTTGTATGGAAAAGGTGAAAGAGTAGAGATAACTCCTTTAATGCACCCCGACACGATAGCAATGCTTAGTATTGGTAACGGTAAGTCAATAGGGTATTTTTCGGAGGACGTCAAGTTTATTGACGAAAATAAGAATAATATATTTTTTGAAGTTTCCCCAGGACGATATTTGATGCAGACAAAACTTGTGACAGAGAAAGCTAAAGCTGGGTATTTGTCTGGCTTTTCTGATGCTGAATATATGGACGATTTACCGGCACATTTTATTACGGTCAATGAGTTTCATAAAGGTGCCTATCGTTCTTTTGAAGTTAGTGGTGATAGTATGACCGATGGAACTGATGCAAGTGTATTGGACGGCGATATTGTGACGGGACGTTTGATTAAAAGGGAGTTATGGCAATCAAAATTTCATACCCACAAATATCGTTATTGGGTTGTTGTACATAAATATGAAGGAGTTATTATCAAAGAAATTGCTCATCATGATGTCAATAACGGAATTCTTACCCTTCGTTCGCTAAATACTGATAAAACAAGATACCCGGATTTTGAAGTAAGTCTAGATGATGTTGACCAAATTTTTAATGTTGTAGATATTAGCCGTTCGCTTTAGGAACAGCCTAACTCAGCATATGATCGTTTTGGTGGTTCGTCTCTTCATATCACCGTTTATAGGTGGACCTTTTTGTTTCGGCTATAGTGCAATAAATTAATCCAATCGCCCGCTACTAAATTGAAAGTTCTCCTTATCAAGTATTTATGATTTTGCTAAAAAATATAGAAATAAAAACTAATTATATTAGTTTTTATTTCTATATTTGACTATAAGTTGAACGTATGCGGGCATGTTGTTGCGTGCTGTCTTGGCGCTCCTAGTATATATTTAACGTTAAGAAGGCTGATAACGTGACGAGAATATTGGTTGCTCATTATTCCGGCATGTCCGTGGCGTTCAATTGAAATAATAGGTACATGTGCGTAGGTTATCAGGGCGGGGTCGAGGCATTTTTGAATAAGTCGAACTATTCACTAAGTTGTACCTATGGACTTACCATTTACTAATCATCATATGTTTATTTTTGAAGCCAGGTTTTGAAATCTGGCTTTTTTATTTCTTATGCTATCAATTGTTGTTAATTTTAGTCTTTTACAAAGCTTACATCGGTTATTTTATAGGAAAAATTATCTTTTTCCCGTTCAGTTTCAGGTTTTTCCATTTCACTGTAGTGAACGGTTCCCTTCATCTTGAAGGTTGTATGGGAATCTAGATTGATTTTTTCTCCCTTATCGTCAAATACATAAAAGTTCTTAAGCGTATAATTTTTCTGATCTGCGGGAATTTCAAATAAAACATTGTTTTTTTCTGTCCCTACAGGTAATATAACGCTGAATGCAGTGAATTTTTCAGAACTAAATGCATGGGATTTAACTACGAAATTCATGGCCATAGTTTTTGATTTACCTGATGAGAATGTAAAGGATGGTGCATCAAATTCACCTGTTAACGTAATGGTTTTGTTTTGATTGTCGTAGTTTGATTCGATAGCTTTTACCGTATCGACAGAACTGCCATTGCAAGATGTGAACAACGCTATGGCAGAAGATACTAACAATGATGTCGAAATTAAGTGTTTTGTTTTCATGGGGAAAAATTTCATTAATTGTATATTACTTTGAACATAACATACTTCATACTGCTATGCTCCTTTTTAATTGTAAAGACCCTTTTTATTGATAGACAACTTCGGCTCATGTATGTTTTGGCAGTTTCGTGAAGATTTCTTTGAATCATCAATATACATGCCTTCATGATGATTTAAGCTCACATTCAATAACATTCGTTGATCAATTTTTATAAAAGTAAGGTATTGAGGAAGAGGTTTTAGCACTTGATTTAAATTCGGGGGGAATGAATTTAAATTCGCATGCCTTGGGCTTTTTTTCGTCTATAAGAGATAGGTAAATGATAAACTCAAGTTTTATTTCGGCGGAAATGTCTGTAAACAGGTTGTAAGGGATTTGATCTTATACTATTAGCCCAATGTTATGATCAATTTTTTGATTTAAAAAAGACCAAGTTAATAACTAAACAGGTGAGTGTAAGTAAAGAAGAGCAAGTTCGGATGTTATTCCAAAATACCCAGGGTTTTTCAAAGGCGTCACGTGCAAGTCTTAACGATTTTTCTGAAGATATCGATAGGTCTATCGAGGCTAATTGATTATTTAAGGGTACATTTTGCGTGCCTGTAACCACAAGTACACCAATAATATAGCTTAGGCATGCAACTAGGATTAGATAAAATTTAGGTGAATACAGGTCAAAAAATAATATGTTAGCCATGAGTAACAAAATTGGTGCGCCTAGAAAACAGCAGTAAAAAGCTGAGTTTAGTATTTTTTTATTGATATTTTGCATGGCCATCAAAAAGGCTTTATCGTTGAGTTTATGTAGACCCAAATTGACCGAAAAGGTATACGAAAAAAACAAGCCTGATATGATAGCCGAAAATATTGTTGCCAGCGCTAAAATGATGTCTTGCGATTTCATGTCTATATTTTTTTTGATGTACAATGTTTTACTGAAGTTAATTGTCTAGGTGTTCTAATTTATCAGAGCATTGTTTTCTTATAGCAAATATTTCGAAGAAGTTGAGGCTTAAAGAAATTACACACTTTCGTTGAGCTCGCCCTTAGACCATACAAAAGTTGTGATAAACAGTGAGTCAATATAGAATAAAAACGACAGTAACCTACTTTTTGTTAAATGATGTTGGCGTTGTTCCTGTGAAAGTCTTAAAGACACGAATAAAGTGCGATTGGTCGGAGAACCCATTTTCATAAACAACTTCCGTTAGCTTTTGGAAATCTTTGCTATTAAGCTGTTTCAAAGCGGCCTGAAACTGTACCATTTTAGCGAATTGTTTAGCGGATACCCCAGTTTCCTTGAAAAACCTTCTTTCAAAAGTTCGGATGTTCAATGCTTCTTTTTTTGCAATTTCCTTAATAATGATTTGGCCCTTTTTTTCGATGATTTCGAGAATTGCTCGCTGAATCGAAAAATCTATGTTATATTTCTTGCTATCGAAAAAGCTGAGGAGCGATTGTGTTAATAGTTGGATGCTGTTTTCAGCGTTTGAAGATGAGGATAATGTACTGCTTAGTTGGTGGAAGTCTCTATTTGAAGGAGCATCTAGATCATAGCAGCCGTCGTTTATGCTTTCGGGCGAGATACCCCAAAATCGGCGTAATACAAATGGGTAAAATTGAAAAACGATAATCTGAAAAGGCCCTGTTACATCTATTGAAATCGGTTTTATTGTCTGACCATAGAGAAAAATCGTCGGCATCTTTTTATCATGGGGCTTGATTGTAAAATCACCATAGCATCGTTGAAACAATAGACCGGGGTAACCATCAGCATAAAAAGGTAAGTTTACGCGATCATTTTTCTGACTTTCAAATACCAGGATCGCCTTTACGAATAATGTAATGGATGTATCAGGGCTGATAATTTGAGCATTCATCAATTAACTTTGTTGGCTTTTGATTACGACCTGTTGTACGTTTAAATATACTGAAAAATCTATTATAAGATGGAGTTGCCCTGAGATTTTCATTAGCGGATTTGTAATATCATGGTATATCTAAAGTCTACACATGCAATCCGACTTATTTGAAATAAAAAAGGGGATTTTTTCTTCTCACCTCAAATAATTGTGCATGTTCCAGTAATTTAAGTGTTCAAAATTGAAACTACCATTATAGTTGGCTCCCACTAAATTTATTTGTGTTCAGGTCGGCAGCTGAAAGCGTTTTTAGAAGTTCTCTAGCTGCGGCGCTACCTGCACGGTTTGCACCGATTGTCGATGCTGATGGACCATAACCCACGAGGTGAATTCTTGGTTCTTTTGCGACCATGGTCGCTAGTCTGCCTGCCATTTGAATGCCACCCTGTTTTTCTTTTGGTAGCACTGCGTCTAGATGGCGCAATGAACTTTTAAAGCCTGTATTCCAAAGTATAACATCTGCTTGTTGTTCTGTTCCATTGGCCCATTTGATCCCCTTTTCTGTTATTTCTTGAAACATTGGAAAACGTTGAAGGACACCCCGTTTTTCCATCTCCTGGATTTCTGTAGAATAGGGGAGGCCCGTAACGGAAACGACAGACAAAGGTGAAAGCCCCAACCGTACACGTTCCTCTACCATAGCAACAGCATTATGCCCAGCCATGTCATCAAATGGCCCCTCTCTGAATAAAGGTGGTCGTCGTGTTACCCAGGTTGTCGTTGTAACCTTCGAGATTTGGTCCAATAGCTGAATGGCAGAAATACCGGCTCCAACAACAATAACATGTTTGCCACGAAAATACTCTGCAGTTTTAAAATCCTTTGTGTGAAGTTGCTCGCCCCGAAATAATTCTGCACCTGGATAGGTAGGAATATAGGGGTTTTCCCATGTTCCGGTGGCGTTGATAATACCGAGTGCTGAGAAAAGAGTTTCTGCCGTATCGATATGAAAGCGATCTTGGTACAAGTAGACTTTTTCTACTTTAGCTGGTCGATATACTTGAAGTCCAAATTTTTCTTCATAAAGTTTAAAATAATGGGGAACAGCGGTGTTTGCCTGAACTTCCGCCCCTTTTGTTGATAAAGTCTCCTCAAACGACATGCCGGGCAAATCGTGTATTTTATTGACTGTACTTAAGGTAAGGGAGTCCCAGCGAAATTGCCAGGCTCCTCCTGGTGCAGAGGCTTCATCCAAGATGATAAAATCCGGCCCGATTTTAAGTCCGAGCTTCTTCAAATGATAAGCAGCAGAAAGTCCAGCCTGACCCGCACCAATGACTGCAATTTTTGTTTTGTAGCGAATGTTCTTTATCATACGAGAGTGGAGTTAACGCCAACCAAGTTCGGGAGCTACGTGTTCCAAAATGGCTGAAAGAATGTGGACATTGTAGTCGACCCCTAGCGTATTTGGAACGGTCAATAATAGCGTGTCTGCTTCCTGTATTGCTTCATCTTGCGCTAGTTCTTTCACGAGTTGATCTGGTTCTGCGGCATAACTTCGCCCAAAAATCGTCCGCTTGTCCGATTCTATTACCCCAATTTTATCTGTTTTGTCAGCCTCTTGCCCGAAGTAATAACGATCTAAATCATCGACCAGAGCGAATATGGATCGACTGACCGAAACGCGGGGTTCACCAGGGTGCCCTGCTTCCTTCCAGGCCTCTTTGTATAAACGTATTTGTTCGGCCTGCTGAATATGAAAAGGTTTGCCATTTTCATCATATTTCAAAGTGGAACTTTGCAGGTGCATCCTGTTTTGAGCAGCCCATACAGCCGTGGCATTCGATGCTGCTCCCCACCAGATACGATCACGTAACCCTTCCGAATGGGGTTCGAGTCTCAGCAAACCGGGCGGGTTTGGAAACATTGGATAGGGATTTGGTTCAGCGAAACCAATTCCTTTAAGTTTTTCTAAAAATTCCAATGCTTTTTGCCTTCCCATATCAGCATCTGTTTCGCCCTCGTTGATATTGTAACCAAAGTAACGCCAACCATCTATTACTTGTTCAGGCGATCCTCTGCTGATGCCGAGCTGCAATCTGCCCCCGGAGATTAGATCTGCAGCTCCTGCGTCTTCCACCATATAAAGGGGGTTTTCATAGCGCATATCGATGACGCCGGTGCCGATCTCAATTTTGGAGGTTTTGGCTCCAATGGCCGATAATAGAGGAAAGGGAGATGCTAGCTGATTCGCAAAATGGTGTACACGGAAATATGCACCATCTATGCCTATTTCTTCAGCAGCTACTGCTAGATCGATGGATTGCAATAAAGTATCGCTTGCGGTCTGCGTACTATATGCGGGATGCTTGGACCAATGGCCAAAAGATAAAAAGCCTATTTTTTTCATAAATCACAATGGGATTTGATGTCAATCAAATTTAATAAATGTTGCGATTATTTCGGTAGTTTACATTGTCCGATGGGTGTCAATAATATATGGTTTGAATGAATTTGCCAAATGACAAGTAGGCTGTGGCTCAAAAAGAGTAATTTTATATATTATTCAATTGTATTAGTGATTCAGGATGATGCTTTCAGACAAATTATTACAACAGATCGAGTTTATTAAGGAGATCGATAAGATTAAATATATCCAGCGCAGGACAAAACTTTTCAATAGTGACCGTCCCGAAAATGACGCTGAACATAGTTGGCATCTTGCCCTCATGGCTATTGTACTTTCAGAACACGCAAATCAATCAGTGGATTTATTGAAGGTAGTCAAAATGGTATTGATACACGATATCGTCGAAATTGATGCAGGTGATACTTTTATCTATGATACAGAAAAAAATCATACCAATACAGGTGCGGAGCGTTTGGCAGCTCAGCGGATTTTTGGAATTTTGCCTGGGCAGCAAGCAGAGGAACTCATTGCGATCTGGGAAGAATTTGAAGCTGGCAAAACGCCAGAAGCACAGTTCGCACGAGCGATGGATCGATTGGAACCACTTTTACAGAATAGTTCCAATAATGGTGGAACCTGGAATGAACCTGGTGTAAATTATGAAAAGGTTTATGCAAAAAAATCTGTCATCAAGGATGGCTCAGCAGTATTGTGGGAATATGCAGAAAAATTGATCGATGCTGGAGTTGCTCGAGGGATTCTCAAAAAGGGAGAGTAGTTAGGATACTGATCAATGGCAAGCAGTAAATCCGATACTATTGCTGACAGCTGCCAGCTTTTTATGATGATTGATAACTAAGTTCAGCGGTAAGTCTTCGAGTTCTATTTGTTTCCCAACAGAGGTTAGTGTCCAGCCATTTGGTAGTCCAACTTTATTGCTTTCCAAAATGAACTAATTCTATTTTGTATATTGTTTTGACTGAACGTGAGCTGCGAGGTTGCAAACATGCACGTTGTCAAAATGAATGTTCCTATTCTTTTCATGGGACATATTTACGAAATTGAGTAGTCAGACTAAATAGGAAGCATCAAAATTAAAGAAAACTTAATATTGGACCGCGAACTTAGCGTAGGTGATAACGCGCTGTTTTTTAGTATGGTCAAGAGCCTCTGAAAATCTGTTTGTAAAAAAATATATGACAGAAAGTTTAGTATGGAATTCTCTTGTGTAATTGTTTATGGCAAGAGTTGGTCGGTTTATAGATAAAAGTCTGTTGTTTACCGATGGAAATTGTTCTTTCACCGAAAACTTTTGGTTTTTTAAAGTTTATTTTTTGAAATTGGATTGATAAACTATTCAATCTTTATTTATGATACACTTCTTTAATTCATTGGTAATTTTAACTATAGTAGGATTGATAACCATCTTTACCAGCGTGAAAACCAAAGATTCCCAGGCCAATATTGGGGACACTATAGTAGAATATAAATCTTCAATCAATCGCGCTATTAAGCCCAGTATCCTACACAATATGCGACAAGATAAGGTTCGACTATACATGGATTACAAAGATTCTATTTTGTAACATTAACTTTCTTATTTGAAGTGACTGTTTTTATTTTTTGAAAAATATAATTTTTAAATTACTTTATTGTTATATAGATTAATTTCGTATATTGAGTTATATTGAAAATCAAGAAGGTATATTATTGTGTCTGTTCTGTTTTGCAGCGCTCTAGCGCAATTTCCATCTTTATGAAGCCTATATTTTTAAATTGATTATTCTTAAATAGCTTATTATGAAAAAGAAAAGTTCGTCGTGGTTTTTTTATGCCATTATTGCTATTGTCATTTGCGTATTTTTATTATTGAATCTTCCTGAACTTATTCAGGGATTTATGAATGGTTATAATTCAGTTATTAAATAGTAGCCTGGTGTTTACCGTTTAATTTACCATACTTACCGAGTTTTTTACTGTATTTATCTAAACTTTGTAGCTGTTGTACGCGCTGTATTGTAGTTTAGAATGAGTAAATGGAATAGGATTAACACCGTATTTCTTGAATGGAACTTAATCAGATCTAATGAAACGAGTCGAAATATTTAAAACCAATGTTTATCGAATGAAGGATGCACAGCGAATTGTTGCAACTCTTGTCAGCCTGTTTTCCGCTTATAAAATTAACTTCGATCTTGACGATGAAGAACGTATTCTAAGAATTGAATCTTCACAATTGGAAATTGAGACCAACAGCATTGTTAGAAAGATGTTCGAGTGGGGTTATCGTTGTGAAAGAATCATTTAATTATGTTCAAAAAATAAAAAACTAACAATTATATTAATTTTCATTGTAAATTGCGCTGGTAATTTGTTGAACAAAACTGTTGGCAGGTCTTAGGGATATTATGTCGAATAGTCAAGGATTTCAAAATAAGATTATTCAAAAAAACAGTGTTGGTAAGCGCGATATATCGGATATGATTGGTAATAGAATGCTCATTCTTTTAATTCTCTTTTTTTTTAATACAGATTGTTTGGCACAAAATGGTACTCCTTTATTGATGGGGAGGTCAGAGATTTTGCATTCAAAAGTTTTGGGTGAAGACAGAATGATCAACATTTATCTTCCCGACAATTATAACCCCAATGATTCTGTTCGCTATCCAATTGTATATGTTCTTGATGGTGGTATTGATGAAGATTTTTTTCATATTGCGGGTATTGTCCGTTTCAGTACACAACCCTGGATCGATAGATTCCCTCAAAGTATTGTTGTTGGAATAGGTGGAAATACACGAAGGAGAGATTTTACCTTCCCTGTTGAAAATACAGATTTTATAGAAAAGGAAGGTTTTCAAAAAGCTAGCTTTCCCTCGTATGGTGGTTCCGAAAAATATAGAACCTTCATGAAAAAGGAATTGATTCCTTACATAAGTGGCAATTATAAATCGAATGGAAAACAAACTTTAATAGGGGAGTCACTGGCGGGGCTTCTTTCCGTAGAGATACTATTAAAACAACCCGAACTATTTGATGACTATATTATTATAAGCCCAAGTTTGTGGTGGGGCGAGGAGTCATTATTGAAAAGAGCAGCGAAGTTTCTACAAGGTAATTTGAAAAAAGATATAAAAGTTTATCTTGGTGTGCCCAATAAAGAAGAAGATGTGAGAATGTATGATGAGGCCATAGCGTTATCTGATATACTTAATAACAATAAAAAAATTCATTTTGTATTTGATTACATGCCTGATGAATTGCATTCCACTGTAATACATCAAGCGGTCTACAACGCTTTTAAGAAGTTGTATCCAAAAACGTTTTATTCAAAATAGTGTGGGGATATGTAGCGATTGATTTTATTTTATACCTAGGTTTCTTCTATCGTGCCATTCATCTTCCAGGATTGACATCAATAGCTTGTCGTGAAATTGATTATCCCTAAAACAGGCTTTACGCATTCTTCCTTCCAATTGAAATCCTGCGTTTTCATATGCTTTTATCGCTGCATAATTCGGTTCAGATACCGTAAGCATAATTCTATTGAGCCCTAGATTTCCAAACCCTATATCTAGGATTAATTTGGTAACTAAAGAGCCTATCCCTTTCCCCCATTCTTGGCGATTCCCTATAAAGATAAAATACTCTCCGGATCTGTTTAGCTTGGAAATATTACAAATGCCCGCATACCCAATCAGTTTATTCGAATCGTTTAGGAAAATTCCACGATTAAAATTTTTAGAATCGTTGACAACGGATAAAAACCAATTGTCTATATGATCCTTTGATCGGAGTGACTGAAAAAGAGAGAGGGAATATTTAATAGATAAATCGTCATTGAGCCATTCATAAAATGGTGAGACATCTTCAACAGAGAGTGGTTTTAAGTTGACCATGGTTTAAGGTATATTGCATTCATTATTTTCAAAATTTATTCAGGTTCAAAGGCTCTTCAGCTAATGCTCGTTCCCCTGATAGATGCACATAGGGTCGTTTTTCTTTGCTCTTTCGAAGCTTTTTTGTTAGAAATTGACGGAAGTACGATTTGCTATTAGCATTTGCATATGAAAGTGCAGGTAAATTTCCTGCGCTATCTTCTTGACCATTTTATTTTTACTGCTGATAGGTTGGAAGTCTCAAGACGTTGATTCGGTTCGACTTCAAAACCATTTTTCATATAGAAACCTAGCGGTGAATTATACGGGCAATTATTATTTTTTTTCTCCATGTGATGGTCTATCACCCAGCCGTTAAGCTCCGTTTCTTCAGATTTCAATCTGTCAAGTAGATTGGAACCTATTCTTTTTTTGTGTAAAAGACTTGAAAGTATAATAAGAAACCAGCGTTTTGTATCGCGATCAAATTTTGAACACCAACCGACAATTTGTTGATTTTGTTTGACAAGGATGTGTTGTGGTTGGCCTAAGCTTTCCAAATAGTTCTCAAAGGTCGATAGGCTGGAATATGCCATAACTGCGGGATATTCTTTATTCCATAATCCCATGATAGCAATTTTTTCGTTCCTGTCAAGTTCTGAGGTCATCAGATATTCAGTCGATATTGTATTCATTTAGATTAATTTACCATAATTTGCTTAATTATAAAGAATAGAGTTAAAATATCTATATGGTAGTTTTACAACATACGGTTATGGCCGTATAGTCCTCATTCATGAGCAAATTTGTTGTTTTATTTTAACGGGTTAATGATCACTTGGTCCACCGTTTTCCCCTGCTGATCGAGAATTTTGAAGATTCCTTTTTCATCGTCTAAATCTACGCGAAGCACATTATTGTTGGAATTTACAATGACCGGAAATTGTATCGTATTTGTCGCATTTTTGATGATGTTTCTATGTAAATGTCCTGATAGCATGATCTGTGTTCCTGCTTTGTTGAGGATAGGAACAAATTTCTCCAAAATCTCTTGTTCCCCATGCCATCCACCAAAAGGGGGCATATGACAGATTACGATCTTATATTTGGCATCTTTAAATGACGGATCTTCAATAGCTTGAGCTAACCAGGCCGCTTGTTCGCTTCTATAGTTATCCATATCTACAATGCCACTATATTCAATGTCGGTATCGGGTTTATCTTCACCACAATCTAAAATGATAAAACCAGCATTTCCATGCCTAAATTGGTAATATAGTTTACCTGTTGGTGTTGGGAAATATTGGGGATATTCAGTGGCAAAAGGTCCACGTGTTTCATGATTGCCTCTTGAATAAAACATTGGTTTTTCGCTGGCGAACTTTTTAATGGCGGTATCCATAAACCCTTCATATAGTTGTGTTTCACTTAATAGGTTATTAACCATATCACCGTTGAATACCACAAAGTCACTAGTCTTTAGACCGCCGATATCCAATAGCTTATCGAGAACCTCATTGCGTTCGTGAATATCATTAACTACCGTAAAATGGGTAGATTTGGCCATGCCAAAGGTTTGGAAAAATAGGGGTGCCTTTTGATAGACATCAGTGGCCACTACTTTTCCATATTGCACATTGACTCCAACATGTTTGAGAACTTCCTGACTATACACACGATATCTATAGCGTGTTCCAGGTTTTAAATTGGTCAATGTAACCTGATGTAAAGTGCCTACCTTTTTGAAGCCATAGGCAGCCGCATAATATTTTGGTCTTTCCTTAAAGTAAAAGTGACTGGAGTCATCTGGGGCCAGCTCAACCCAGCCAGTAGCAGGCTTGTCTGTCGTCCAAATAATGGAAACAGATTGCTCTGTCAGTCCTTGAATGAAAGGTAAGTGATTTATTCTGATCGCATCCTGACCAACTGCCATAAAACAATTGAAGAACAACAATAGGATGATGCATTTTAGTTTCGTCATTGTAGTACCTGGGTCTATAATTGATTTACCGATGTAAATCGGTTTTTCTTAAGCTAAAGATATAAAATTGTGTAAAAAAGCCATCAATCAAAATGTAACAGTCTTGCTAGACTACATGGCGCCCCGTTTTGTTTTTTGCTAAAAAAGTGCTGTAAACTGGTAATAATTAAGAAAATTAGACCTGTGTTTAGCTCCTATATTTGGAATAACCTAAGTAAGAGCACCTAATCAAACACAAATGAAAAAGATAGTTTTATTTTTATCTGTGTTTCTAACTTCACTAATTGCACTAGGCCAGCAGATCACGGGTACCGTACGTGATAAGAATGGTAAGCAATTAGCCGGAGTAACTTTAAGAAACACGAGTACTTCCAATAGTACACAGACCGATGATCAGGGGAATTTTAAGATTTCAGGTAAAGTTGGAGATGTCTTGGAGACGAGTTTTATCGGATACGAGCGGGCGCGTCAGCCTATCCCTGCAACCGGTAAAATGACCTTTACCTTGGTCGAAACATTAAGTATTCTTGACGAGGCCGTGGTAATCGGTTATCAAAGTACTTCCCGCAAAAAAGCTACTGCAGCTATATCAAGTATTTCAGGTAAGGATCTAGAAAATCTTCCAGCTGCCAGTTTTGATATGTTGCTTCAGGGAAGATTAGCTGGCGTCAACGTTCAGAATTTTTCTGGCGCTCCGGGTGCTTCGCCAACATTGGCTGTTCGTGGTACATCGGCAGTTAGCCTGAATTACTCCAATGACGACTATTACAATGTCATTAGTAATCCACTCTATGTTATTGACGGAGTTCCGCAGCCTACAGAACAATTTGTGGGTCCGAATACAGGAACAGGAACCAACTACCTTGCAGGTCTAAATCCGAATGATATCGAATCTGTGGACGTGCTCAGAGATGCTTCTGCTGCTGCAATTTATGGGTCTAGAGCAGCAAATGGAGTGATTATGATTACGACGAAAAAAGGGCGTAATGGCGATCCCCGTTTTATGCTAACCGGATATGGAGGTCTAACGCAACGGCCCGAACTACGTGAAGTAACACTCGGAAGAACCGAACGTGAGCAGAAGATGACGATACTAAAAAATCAACTCTCTTCCAACGATTTTAGAAATCTACCTTTTATGCTAACCGATTCGCTAAACCCTGCATTCAATGGAAATACAGATTGGCAGGATTTATTCTACCAAAAAGGAAAGATAAAGAGTGCAGACCTTTCTGTTAGTGGCGGATCGGCAATTAGTTCGTATCGTTTTAGCGGAAATTATTACGATGAGGCCGGGATCATTAAAGCAACCGGGTTTAAACGCTATACAGGAAGACTCAATTTGTCCAGTAAGGCTATCAATGAGCGTTTAACCATCAATCCCATTGTTGCCTATTCGTATAATAAGCGAGCGCGGGGGAGCGGGAGTGATGTGAGCCCAATAGCATTGAGTGCGGGTAGTATGCCATCGTCACTTTTTAATCTTTCAGATGCTAAAAAAGCTTATCTTTTGGGTACCTATGATAGTAGTCTTGACAATAATGAATCTTCTAATCTGAATACCAATCTAAATCTGATTTTCAATATTGCACCTGGGTTAACTTTTACCTCCCAATCTGCCTATATCAAAGATATGGCCAACAGGGCTTATAATAGACCATCAGCCTTGATGAGTGGGGCGGGTAATTATTCGTCAGCTTATTCTTATGAGAATAGCCAGGTCAGGATATCGAACTTTTTAACCTACGTCAAACAGTTTGGAAAACACTCGCTCAATGTATTACTGGGCCAGGAAGCTGAAAAGAATAGAATGCAAAATGTATCAGCTTGGGGCAGCCAGGGCGTATCGGATCAGATCCAAGTGGTTACAGGTTTTCTGCAAAATAATATTGGTGCCAACTCCGATTTGCAAAAATGGTCACAGCTATCTTATCTCGGTCGCTTTTCCTATGATTTTGATAGTAAATACCTTTTTTCAGGTGCTGTACGTGCTGATGGTTCGTCCCGCTTTGGAGAGAACAACAAATGGGGATATTTTCCATCGGCATCTGTTGGCTGGATTTTAACTGAAGAAGATTTTCTAAAAAATAACCCTACATTCACCTTACTTAAAATTAGAGGAAGTTATGGATTGACTGGATCGCTCCCTTCAAGTAACTATTTGCAGTATAATCTCTATAATGTCAATAATGGTGGGTATCAGGGTAATTCCGGAGCAACTTCCTATAATGGTCAGGTGGCTATTACGCCAAACTTTAGAAATGGTGTTGCACAAAAGAACCTGAGTTGGGAACGTAATAGACAGTGGAATCTAGGCGTTGATATGGAATTGTATAGAGGACGATTTACAGCTATGGTCGATGTCTTTAATAAGGAAAATTATGACGGACTATTTGATGTAATGCTCCCGGTGACTTCAGGATATGATTATGCCAAAACAAATTCTGTCGGGATTCGCAATTCAGGTGTCGATATTCAATTATCAGCTGATGTGCTCCCACGTAGCTCCGCATTAACCTGGCGATCCAATTTAAATATTTCTTATGTCAAGAATCGAATTATGAACCTTCCAAATGGTGGCCGTGATATGGTCATGGACGGCGATCGATTTGATAAATCACATATCCTTTCCGTAGGTAGTCCAATCAATGCATTCTATCTCTATAAAACTTTGGGCGTTTTTGCTACCCTGGATGATATTCCTGTTAACCCCTATACAGGTGAGCGTTATCGCAATTCCAATGGAACGTTCAACCCAGGAGATTTTTATTTTGAAGATGTTGATGGCGATTATTTTGTAGACGTGTTTAACAGTGGTATCAATCCGGATAAAAGGGCTATTGGAGATCCCAATTTTAAATGGACAGGAGGTTGGAATAATGTCTTTAACTATAAAGACTTTTCGCTTACTTTATTTTTTACCTATGGTTTTGGAAGAGATGTACTAAATCTTTTTGAATCAGATCAATTTAATAATTCCACTTCCGGAGATGCGGTATCAAATTTCACTTACTATTCGATACGGGATTTAGATAAACTGAATATTTGGAGGCAGCCAGGTGATAAAGCCGAATATGCCAAATATGATATCGGTACCTATCGCTACTACTATACCTCTGCACAGACTTTCTTTTTAGAAAATGGTTCCTATATGCGTTTCAAGAATCTTATTTTTTCTTACAACCTCCCTGAACGCATTAGCAAGAAATGGAGTATTTCTAAAGTGAGATTCTTTGGTATAGTTGACAATGTAGCCCGTTGGCAAAAATCAAAAAAATTGCCTGATGCCGAGGCAGTAAACCCATATGGAGAGTATAACGGTGGGGGTTATCCTATTCCAAGAAAATATACATTAGGATTTGAACTAACTTTTTAAGACGATGAAAAGATTTTTTTTAAACTATAGACTAGCTGTGCTACTGATGCTGGTTTTCTTGCTAGGGTCATGTAAAAAGTTTTTGGTGGAAGAACCTGTCAATTCAACCTTTGCGGGTGCGTATTGGAAAAGCTCCGGCGATTTGAGAAGTGCTATGGCCGGTAACTATGCCTTGGTGCGGGATGTGATGAATTCTGGTAACTGGAATCCGAGTCCTCGATACTTTATGTATGGCGATGCAATTGCCAAGAATTATTTTACAATCCAGTATAATGGCGATGGTCTGGAAGGAATTCAAGACGGAGATTTCACATTTCAATACAACGTAGAAAATTTCGGAGACTGGACCAAGTATTATAAAGCGATTACGATGAGCAATATCCTTATTAATCGAGTTCCTAAGGTAGCGGACGACTTGCTGACCGATGTGACCAATCCGACGAAATTCAAAAATGAGATGCTCGGAGAGGCCTATTTTTTACGGGCGTTCACTTATTTTATGATGCTACGTGTTTGGGGAGATGTCCCCTTGGTAACTGAAGAATACGATGATCCTATTTCTGCTCCGGAATTAGCACGAAGTACCAAAAAAGAGGTTATGGCGCAGATTGAGAAGGACGCACTGTTGGCACATGAACTGCTACCTTGGCAATATTCACTTGTTGGGAATGCGAAAGTTACAGCCAATAAAGGCGCAGTGAATGCATTGTTAGCACATTTTTACCTTTGGAAGGCCACAATGAGCGATGTCAATTCAAACCAACCGGATCTCGAAGCGGTAGACAAAGCCGATAAAGCCATCGATGAAATCTTAAATAATGGTATGTATTCACTGACTGATACATCCAATTATTACAAGACTTTCGAAGGACTTTCGAGTGAGGGTATTTTTGAAATTGCAATGAGTGAAAATACGCGTGAAGGAACCAACCAGCATATTGCCAATATGTTTTTGAGAACTGCGCAGCTGGCAACTACTGGAACAAATTCGAGGTGTTATGTCAATGCAGATTATCTGACAAATCATTTTTATAAAATAGACCAAGTTTGGGATTGGTATTGGAATACAAGTTTGCAGCAGTGGGAGTGGAAAGCGATGCCTTCACAGGTCTTTGACGATAGCGATATTCGCTGTCGACGTAATTTTACAGATTTAAACAGCGATAAAGCTACTTGCATAAAATATCAAAGTGTTGTCTATCGTAATCCATCACAAAAGCAAGATCCTTATGTTAGCAATAATTTGATTGTCTTTAGGTTAGCGGATATGCGCTTGTTGAAAGCCGAAATTGCACTCTACAGAAATCAAGTCTCTAAAGCGATAGATATCATCAATGAATTTAGAAAAAGGAATGGCGCCGATGAATCTGCATTCGTGGATAATACATCGAGTAAAGACGATGTCATGTACGAATATATTATTGAAAGAGGTAAGGAACTTTATCTCGAAGGGCATATTTTTTATGATCTATTGCGAACAAAGCAATACAGCAATTTTGTTCCATGGCTTTCAGAATCCCGTTTTCGTCAAGAAGGATTTTATTGGCCGATTAATCCAGCCCTATTCAAAAATAATAACAAGTTGACACAGACCTCTTACTGGAGAGGAAAGGTTTAAGCACTAACTAAAAGAATTATGAAAAAGATAACAGGATTGTTTGCGTCGTTATTGATCTTTCTTTTTGCTTGTAAGAAAGATAATTACAAAGTAGATGGAGGAAAGAGCGACGCCCACGTGAATCAGACAACCTATGATTTTTTAAAGCAGCACGGTAGCTTTGATTCATTGGTTAAGATTATAGATCGCGCTGGTATTAAAGATATTGTCAATTCGGATGTCACTTTCTTTGCAACGAGTGATTATGGCGTACGGGATTATGTAGCCGCCAAAAAACAACAAAAGATCATTGAAGTAGGAAACGAAAATATTCAGTTCGGGATAAATAACATCCCAGTCAAGGAATTACGCGATTCGATGATGATTTATCTATTCGATGGAAAGATTACAAGAGAGAATCTCAGCCCGGATAATAAATATTTTGTGAGCAAGCTTGGCGCGATCCCAAATGTCAGGTTCAATATTAAGTTGCGCAGAACACGTGATTACAGCGATTATTTGGATTATGTAGACTATCTCAATTTTACAAAGGTTATCGGGACTCTTGATGCTGAAGAACCAGATTATAATGCGATTCCCAAAGATCAGCTCGATAAATCCTATGATTGTCAAACCTCAGGAATTATTACGACGACAGGTGTATTGCATGTATTGCAAAACACGCATCGTTTATTTTTTAACGCCGGAAAAATGGCTGACTAAAAACAGATATGAAAACGAATTTAAAAATTTTATATAGCCTAGTGTTTGTTTTTACACTGACTTCTGGGTGCAAAAAAATTGAAAACGGCTTTTTGAGTGAAGGTATCCGTTATAAAGACAATACCATCTTTTGTAAACGTGGGATGTCGCTTACGATGTCTGACCGTATCAATACAGATGGCTCCACTCCGCCCTATACATTCGAATTGTTAAATTTAAAGGATGAAGCAACAGGTCAGCCCGCACCGGATGTCTTTTTTAAAGAATTTGACATTCTAACCTTTAAGCCTGGTTTAGTATTCAATGCCGAGACAGATACCACGGTCGAGCTTCTCAATAAAAAGAGAGAAACAGTAAAAAAGGCTCCGATGGAATTCAATACCGTCAGTGGACAGCTGGTTTTTAATCGAGCTTCTGCCAACCTACCTCTAGGGCGTTTTAATTTTGATGTCAAAATGACCAATCCAAGAGGAGAACGGGTATTCCCTAAATTGGCAACCATTGAGATTGTAGAGCCCACGATTGATGATATGTTTAAAGTAACATATCAGGCGGCGTCAGGATCAAGTGCTGCTGAAGTTTTTACTGGGATCACGGCTCCAAAGGTGACTTGTACAAAAATTTCAAACGATGGCGCTCGTGTTATTCTAAAGATCGTCGATAAAAATGGAAATGCATTCAATCCTAAAAATGGAGAAGTGATCAAAAGAGGGGATCGTCCGATGTTTGAATCTCATGTGAAGTTTAATCCCGTACAGGTTACAGATAATTCAATGATCTGTGATTTTGAAGTAGCCCCCTTTCCATTGGCTAAATTAATTGGAAAAGATGGAACAGATTGGGGATTTCTCAATTATTATCGCATCCCAATGAAGTATGCACAGATAGATGGGTTGAGTGCTAATAATGTTAACCCCGTATTTGGATTCCAACTATTGATGGAAGGTACTTATGAGGTTCAGGTGAAACTGCCAACAGTAACGCGTATAACACAATAACGATTAGGGGGGGCAAAGCGGGGCTCCCCTTGTTTTTAATAGATCCAAAAGATCAAAGTGCAAAAATTATCCAATAATGAGCAAATCTTGATATTTTATTTGATCTCAGATTGACGTATAATAAATATGTTGTGTTTGTTATTTATATTTAGTAAACCAATGTTGAGTACCCTAAATACCGACGCACTATGAAAACACTACAGTTTAATATCCCCGTGATACAAGGACAGAGTATAACTGTTCAAGAGGATATATCGGAATCTTTCTACCCGCATTTGCATCGTCATCAAGAAGCGCAACTGATGTGGATTACAAAGGGAAGAGGTGTATTGCTCGTGGATGAAACCTTGCATAGCTTTAAAGAAAACGATATCTTCTTCATTGGCGCAAACCAGGCGCATGTATTTAAATCTGTTTCCGAAGATAAGGCGAGCGATGCGGCACGTTCGATTTCCATATTTTTTGATCCTGCTGGGAGATTAAAACAGCTCTTTATGTTGGGCGAATTTGAACCATTGGAGCAATTTTTAAAACAGGATTCCAGGGGGTTTAAGATTCCTAAGATGGATTTCGAAGTGGTATCTAAGCGTATTATGTTGTTAAAACAAGCCGAAAAGATAGATAAAATGATGCATTTCTTTTATTTGTTAAGAACACTATCTCAAATTTCAAAGAGAACAGATTCACTCTGTCCTGAACCCATGGAGGCTGCCGTCTGTTCGATTGGAAAAAATAACCGAATTGAAAAGGTTTGTCATTATATCAATACACATTTTAAACATGGGCTTACTTTAGAGAGTGTAGCAGAAAGTGCACACTTGTCGCCACAGGCATTCTGCCGTTATTTCAAAAAACACTGTGGAATTACCTTAGTTGGTTATCTAAACCGGATACGAATTAATGAGGTTTGCAGTCAATTGGGAAAAGATCATTTACATTTGGAAAATATCTCATTTATCGCTTATAACTGTGGCTTCAATAGCATTACAAATTTTAACCGCGTATTTAAACAGATTATCGGCTGCACACCGAAAGAGTATATTTTGCGCTATGATCAGCGATATACAGAAAATACAATTGTTTCATATGTTTAGTTTAAGGCCACGTCGTGAGACGTGGCTTTTATGCTTATTTGACACTACTTTCAAAATGATAAGTACCCGAACCTATATCGTGGCTGGAATCAACGAGTACAATTTTTGCCCGTGTATTTGCCGGGACGGTGACATCTAGTTTCAATAGATTATTCTCTAACAGCCAGGCCGATTTTACCGTACCGTACACCGTTTCAAGTTCTGCAGATGCATGTGTTAATTTACCACCCGGTTTTGGAGCAATAACGATAGATTTAAAACCCGGAGCATCTGCTGCCGAGTTAATTCCAGCTATTGTTCGATACATCCAGTCGCCAATAGCGCCATAGGCGTAATGGTTATAGGAGTTCATGTCTGGAGTTTGAAAAGATCCATCAGGTTTGATACCATCCCATCTTTCCCAGATGGTGGTAGCGCCCATTTTCACTGGGTAGAGCCACGAGGGATAACTCTCTTGCATCAATAGATCGTATGCAACGTCATTGTGTCCAAATCGAGTCAAGACATGGCATATATAAGGGGTACCCAAGAAACCTGTCGTGAGGTGGTTGCCATAATCCCGGATGTTGGTAACAAGGCGATCAGCACATGCGGCTCGTAATCCTTCAGGCAACATATCAAATTGCAGTGCCAGTACATAAGCCGTCTGTGTACCGGATACGAGGCGACCTGTTGGAGTCATATACTCCTTTGCAAAGGCTGCTTTGATGTTAAAAAGTAATGCCGTGTATTTGGCAACGTCTTCTTTTTTGCCTAAGACCTCCGCTGCGTTAATCAGTAGTTGCGTCGAGTGAGCATAAAAAGTCTGTGCGATTAGATATTTATCGGTTACAGCGGCTCTTCCATCATTATCATCATTCGGACGGTAAAAAAGCCAATCCCCAAAATGAAAACCTGAATTCCAGAGATTATTTTTCGCAACAGAAGTAATATAACCCACCCATTTTTGCATACTTTCGTATTGTGTTTCCAATATTCTGCGATCTCCATAAGCGCGATACATATCCCAAGGAATAATTGTGGCTACATCGGCCCAACCAGCTGACGCGCCATCATTGATCCCAAGTACATTTGGTACGACATGAGGAATGAGTCCGCTGGGTTGTTGGTCAGCTTTGACATCCTTTAGCCATTTCGTAAAGAATCCTGCTACATCCATGTTGTAAGCAGCGGTATTCGCGAAAGCTTGTGCATCGCCTGTCCAACCTAAGCGTTCATCGCGTTGTGGACAGTCGGTAGGTACATCTACGAAATTTCCTTTTTGTCCCCATTGAATATTGTGCTGCAATTGGTTGATTAGGGGATTGGAAGTCGTAAATTTACCCGTTGTCGCCATATCAGAATAGAGAGCCACGGCCGTTAGATCATCGGATTTTAATTCTCTGGGATAGCCCTCAACTTTAACATACCTAAAACCCTGAAAAGTAAAATGTGGCTCAAAGATTTGTTCGGCCCCACCTTTTAAAATATAGCTGTCCTGAGCCTTGGCAGATCGTAGATTTGTTGTATAAAAATTACCTTCTTTAGTAAGTACTTCAGCATGACTTAGTGTAATCTTTGTTCCAGTAGGGCCCTGTGCCTTTAACATCACCCATCCGACCAAATTTTGCCCAAAATCTACCACAGTTTCCCCTTTTGGGGTTTTAAATATGCTGAGGGCTTTAAACTGCTCATGTTTCCTAACGGGAGGACCGCTCATCGCGATAAGCTTTTCCGTTCCTTTGTTCATCACATTTACATTCTTCCAGTTGCTATCTTCTTTAAAATCAATATTATCCCATCCAGTAATCTCCATTCTAGCATCGTAAATCTCTCCATCATAGATATCCGACGCCATAATAGGCCCATAAGTATACTTCCAGTTCTCATCCGTATTTATTGTTTCCCTTGTGCCGTCGGTATATTCGACCTCAAGTTGTAAAAGCAGTCCCCTTGTATCGCCATAGAAATTATGTTGGTTCCCAAAACCAATACGGCCTTTATACCAGCCATTGCCAAGACTTGCGCCCAACGCATTCGAACCCACTCTAAGCAATGCTGTAACATCGTAAACTTGGTATTGCAAGTGGTTCTTGTAACTGGTCCATCCCGGAGCAAAATATGTGTCACTTATACGGACGCCGTTAAGCTTGGTTTCGTATAGGCCTTTTGCCGTAATGTAGGCCATCGCTGATTTTATCTTTTTTTTCAGGCTGAATTCTTTTCTGAAAAGTGGACTTCGGGACGAAGTGTCCTTTCCTGAGACAGTGATCCATTGTGCAGACCAATCTGAGGCAGAGATTCCCATTTGAAAGAATCCAATTGTGGACCAGGCAGATGTATTGCCGTGATTGTCTGTTACCCGGACTTGCCAAAAATATTTTTTCTTTGACTGAAGGGGAGATCCCGCGTAGTCAATTAACACAGATTGGTCTGTGGAAGCACGATGTTTCCAAACTAGATCTTTATCTTTATTTAAGAAAGTTTTGTTTGTTCCCACTCGGATTTCATATTCGGTTTGTTGTGTGTTTTTCTCCGTAGAGGTTATTTTCCAGCTCAATCTCGGAATCTCGGTTTCGATGGCTAATGGATTGCTCAGATGTTCTACCTTTAGGTCAATTACCGCTAGTTTTTGAGCGAAAGTGGAGAGATTTAGCACGATCAGAAGTCCTAATATTCCTAATTTTTGAAGCATAGTCTTCATAGATGGTTTTATATTTGATTAATAACGTGTTGTTTGGAGTATAAAAGTAATATAGCTATTATCCGCAATAAATTTTATATAAGCGTCATGTACTATCCTGACACTAAAGAAAAACTTGTCTTATGCTAAGGTCGATTGGAAAATCTATCTATAAATTCGTTAATAATAACGGAAAATCGAGGTCGTGTTTAATATTCAAAAAATAAAAATTCGCAATGGAAAATTATAGTCAAACTATCCAGTTGGGTGTAACAAAAGATCGGGTCTTTAAAGCACTAACCGATGAAATACCATTTTGGTGGACAACCATGTTTGAGGGCTCTTCCAATAAGAAGGACGATAGATTTACAATTCGCTTTGGCGATCTTATTTACAAAGTAATGCAAGTGGAAGACTTACATGAAAATGCAAAAGTTGTTTGGCATGTCGAAGATTCATTGATAGCCCTTCCCGGATTGAAAAATCAAAAAGAATGGATTGGCACAACGATCGTTTGGGGCATCACAGAAAAAGAAAACGGGATTGTGTTGCAACTTGAACATATTGGCTTATCCCCTGAAATCGAATGCTATGATATTTGTACAGATGGATGGCGACAATTTGTGAAAAGTTTAGAAGCATATATTGAAACAGGTAAAGGACAGCCTTTTTCGAATTGATCTTTGCTAGCATACCAAAATAATAAACTGTGAGCCTGCCCTTGGGGGCTCCAGCATCTGTTTCTCCTTCGAGATTAATAATCCCTAAATCATTACCGCTATAATTTTTCTTTCTCCAAAAATACCATAGACTTGATTCTAAGCTGTCTATCACATATCCATTGGATCCCCGCTCATCTTCAGATTTACTCCTGATGTTTGTAGAATGACACGGTCGAAATAAAACCACTCCACTGTGGAAAAATTGATTGGATCTGAATTCAATGGAACTAGGATAGCTACTATAATTTCTGGTGGAAGCTTTGTTAATTGTTTGATTAATTTATGAAAATAACAATTAAATTAATAATCTGATTAATGAAATATTTAAAATTATTTACGATATTTGAATGAATTATAAAACTGCAAGAAAATAAAAATTAACATGCTTTCTGAACGATTGCTGGCCTATAAGACCTGTATCGATTTGTAAGATAAGTATTTCTAGAATTGAATAAAAACAATGGAGTATTTTTCCCAACTTGGATACCATTCTAACGAAATCGTAAAATTCGCTGCCGCTAGCGGAATCTTTTCCCTACTTTTAAAATGTGGTGAAGTAATCCATTTTACACCACAAGATCCTGAGCATTTTAGAGCCTGGTTGATTGAAAAAAATATCGAAGATATTAAAAGCGAAAAACAGCAGCGAGAATTTTTGGGGACTAGCATTTAATACCATAAAACTGTTGTCAAGTTTATGGATTGTTAACGAATAGTTGTTTTCATATTGCAGTTCCAGTCTTTTTTTTACATTTTCCAGCCCTATGCCCGAGTGTCCTGTCGAAGCTAATTGCGGATAGTCCTGATAACTATTACTGATGTTGAATTGAAGTTTTCCTTCTTCCTCAACACAGGATAGCTCTATACTTCCTTTTTGATTTGGAAGGCGGTTTACGTGTTTAAATGCGTTTTCGACAAAACAGATGAGCATCAATGGTGCAATATATAAATCCTTTGAAGATTGATTCCATGAACAGCTTACATCCAGTTCGTTACCCCACCGCATTTTTTCTATGGCTATAAAATCCTGTAAATATTGCAGTTCGCGTGTTAAAAGTACGAGCGGTTGGTTGCATTCATAGAGCTGATACCTCAGAATGTCCGAAAATTTCAGAAGCAAATAATCGGCCATTTCCACATTCTTTTTCATGAGGATATGAATATGGTTCAAGACATTAAACATAAAATGAGGATTGACCTGATCCTGTAAAAATTTTACCTGACTTTCAAGAAAATTCTGCTGCAATTGACCATGGATACGTTGAATATCTGCATGTTCCTGATAAAATCTAATTCCGCAGGCCGTACCATTGATCAGTAGGGAAGATGGAATTGCTTGATAGAAATGAGTGAGTATTAGCTCTGTCCGTTCATGGTTAGCTATTCCTTCTTTGGTGAGAATGAAATAGAAATTTATACTTCCAATTAAAATAGCTAAAATAACTACAAAAAGCACTGCTTTTAGTACAAGAGGTTTCATTTGTTGAGCCTTGATCGCTCGCGGTAGAACCCGGTCGCTCAGCCACTGCGATACAATAATCGAAGAAGCCATGATTAGCGAGGTGTGCAGTAAAGCCTGGAGCGAATCGAACTCGCCTTTTATTTGAATCCATACAGCAAACCCAAGAACGAACCAAAAAGAAATGAGAAAAAGATGTTTATTTAAATAGTTTTTTTTGAACATATGACGATTTAAAAAAAATACCTTTGGAGCCTGATTCCTAGGTAGCTCCAAAGGTAAAACTTATTCATTGTTTTAGAAGATAAAGTAACCCAATCCAATAGAAAATGCCTGTGGTTTGGATTTAAAAGATTTATTAAGGTCAGAAAAACCGCGTTCATAACGAACATCGAGTGTAAATCGCTGAATATCGACTCCCAGACCGCCGGTAACTTGTAAGTTTGATTTGTCAAAATGTTTGATTCCTTGTTGTATTGCTTTTAGAGGCGGCAAGTTGTCGTTTAGCGTATAACTGTAAATTACACCAGCTAATACCCGGAAATTGATGTCCTGATTTTGGTAGATTTTGTAGCCTGCAACGACGGGGATATCAATCGCATTCCATTTGAGTTTGCTTTCGGTTTGCCCTTGCGGTTTAAGTGCTGCTTTTCGTTTATTGAAAAGAGCTTCACCCTGGATATAGGCTCTTCCAAGATTAACTCTTGCCATACCCCCTATGTGTAATCCTATGGCATATTTGTCATCTAAGTCTGCTAATTCGGTGTTGAGTTTGTTGAGACTACTTCCCCCTTTTATACCCAATTGAATGAAAGGTTGCTCCTGAGCAAACAGTTTTTTGCTAAACATCATGGCAAATAATACGATGCATGATAAAATTGCTTTGTTATTCATTTTATATTGTTTTGATTTGTTCAAAAGAACGAAAGATCAATTCCTTGGCAAAAAGAGTTTGACGAACGGCATTTTTGTAGTGACGAAAGTTAATATAGCGATGATTAGTCTGTCAAGATGTCTATTTATTTGTCAAGATTTCTGGCCTAAGCGTATTTTTTTTTGGGATTGATGGGGAAAGGTCTATTGTTTTTTTTAACTTACAAGATAGATTTTGTTTGGTAAATTGTGTTGTATAAATAATCGATTTCATGAAAAATCCATTGAAGCTAACGTTTTCCTTTTCTTATCTGGTATGGCCCTTTTGTCTGCTTATACTAACATCCTGTTCTAAAGAGGGACTTAATTCACAAGGAGGTCTAATAGATCCCGGTTTTAAAGCTGTCAACTTACAAACCGGAATCAAGGAAAATGTAATTCCGATCAAAGCGGATTTATGGTATGTATCCTATGTCAAAGATGCCCTTACAGGAGAAATATTGAAAGATTCCACTGGAAAAAAGCTCAAGTTGGAGCGTACGGGCTCGATTGGGGTTGACGGCGGGTGGCTACAGTTGGAAAAAACAATTAATAACGAGCTTAAATTGACCTTATTGGAAAATTTTAGTGATCAGCCTAGGAATTTTGCTATTGGCATATTATCAGCGGATAAAATGGATGAAGTGAATTTTATTCAAACTAGGGCTGACGGATATGAGTTGGTCAAAAAAGAAATCAAAGAAGTGAAAGAAAGCCGGAAAATCTATGTCAGTACCGAAGGGTGTACTGCGATGAATCTGGTAAATAGCTCAAATAGAGAGCGAAAAGTCGATATCACTGCCATTTTTAAGGACGTAAAGTATAGTTCCGAATTCATAAGTGACAGCTACGGCGCTTTTGACTGGCTCAATAAAACAGACTCTACGATCTTCATGGATGAATTAATGGTAAATGGTGGAGTTCGCTGGCAAGGTAAAGTTCCTTACAGCAAAGGCAAAACTTTTGAAAATTATATTAAATCTGGAGATAAACAAGAACTGCTGCTCAAGCCCAATGCCCAGATAACCGCGAGAGGTGAATTCAAATACCTCGAAAGAACTTGCAATTATATCTTCACGATCAAGAATAAAACATCCGGACACGAATTCCAAGTGAAGGGTACCTGGAAGCAAAAGGTTCCGCTGACCCCACGGACTATTTTGCAATAAGATTATTTATGAGGTTTTAAGCATAACAACAATATAATGACCTTTTTGTAATTCTCGGTAAATATAAAAGCCACATCATCTGATGTGGCTTTTTTGTGTTCTGCTTAATGGCTATACAATGTCTTATTTGACTTGTGTAATTGTTCCGTTAGTAACGCTTCCCCAATTTGTAAGACTTCCATAAACAATTAATTTGGACTTACTGTTGGCAAATTCTACCTTTCCGCTACCATTAATAGTCAAGTTACCGTATACGACAACTTCACCGTCAATAACCATCTTACCATTGATAAATGAAGTGGATTTTGATACGACAGTTCCCTGAGAAAGTGAACCTGTTACACTCAAGATACCGCTTCCGTTTACGGTAAAAGTTCCACCAATAACACCTGAGCCCACCAAATTCATTGTTGAATTGACGTTAATGTTTTGCTTCAAAGCGATTGAACCATACATATTGAATACACCGCTGTTGATGTTAACAGAATTTCCATTGATATTAAGTGTGCCACACCAGTTAAAATTCCGGTTGATATTGACATTTGAGGCAAATGTTTTTGTATCTGAGTAGCTCGCTTCATTATTGACATTCAGGTCTCCTTGTGTACTGCCTGTGAAAGCTGGATAAGTACCATTACAGCTTGGAGTTGTTGGTTTCAGATCGATGAGTTTAAGAATTTTTAAGCCACCTTTTCCCGTTGCTACAAAAACATAGTTATCTCTACTGATCACAAAATTACTTGAACTGTTGTCAATCGCATTGAAACTTGCACTACCGATATAGTTAAAGTTGTTTTGTGTATCAAATTGATAGGCTGCGATACCAGCACCACCGTTGGCAACAAATACACGTTTGTCGTTTGTAGATACAGCATTGGTCACAATATCTTCCGGATCCATGTTGCTGTCATCAGGACTTACTGGAATACTAATGCGTTTATCTAGAGCTCCTGTATTTATATTATAAATACCCAAGCCCTGAGCGCCTTCAGAAGCTAAAAGATAACTGCTGTAAAAATCGATAGTACGCTTTGCTGAACTTGGATTTTGACTCACATTGATTGTTTTAACCGGATCAAGATTATTGGATACAACTTTTATCCCCTGTGTTCCTGAAAGCACATACACTTGATTCTGGTATGTTCTTACAGATAGGAGATCCGCAATAGTTACCGATTTTTCGATAGCACCCGAAGATTTATTGATTTTAGAAATAGCACCCGCATTACCTGAAACAGCATACTGGCTTTCGTTGTTAAAAGTAACATCTGTTGCCACATAGCTTGGCAGACCTGTATAACGATAAGCATCGGTAGGTAATCCATTCTGAAGTGGTAAAACAATAAGAACTGCAGGTGAGGTCATTTTTGCCAATACACCTTCATCTGCTGCTCCAGCTAAGAGTAGGCTATTGCCATCAACTGCCAATGAGCTAATGTCGATATTCGGCAATTTAGCATTTACGATAAGACGTGGGTTATTAATATCTGAAATGTCGATGACATCGACACCACCAAGATAGCGATCGCCTTCGGTATTGTAACTTACATAAGCGTAGTTGCCCGAAACAGCAACATGGGTTGCCCGAAGCTTATTGCCTTCATAATCCGGAGGAGCGACTTGTGCGACCAAAGCTAATGAGAAGTCTGGGTTTTGAGTGGCAGTTACTGTCGAACCATTGGCTGCGCGCTTACCGGATGCTAAAAGATTAGATAACGGCAATAAACCAGCATTTTGATGATCTAAACGTGCATTCAATTGACTTGCATTATTGTCGATAACAACAGATTGATTATTTTTAGGGTCATCAATGGTATCATTGTTTTTGTTACAGCTAATAATAGTAGTCAAACTCAATGCTAAAAGTGGCAGGTAAAATTTCTGTTTCATAATATTATATATCTATCACAAAAGTAAACCAAAAATCTTGTAGTTAAGTTTTGTTGCGGTTAATTTTTATAAAGCTGTAGTTGTTTTACTACTACATTTTATGTTGTATAAACTTCGGCTGAACACAAATTTTCCCATTGCATGTTCAACTAAGTTTAGCATCTGTAACGCTCGCAACAGCTCCCTTTCAGCTGTGTAATGGGGTGCTTAAGAAATGTGGTTTTCTCTTCGACTAGATTATGAAATGAAATTGATAATTTTGAAAATAGTTAAACCATTCAAAAGCCTGTAAATTATTTGTATGCAAAGAATAATATATTTTACCGTTGGATGCCTACTTTTCAGTGCTATTTATCTGCAAGGTTGCATGAATAGTGGAAGTACCATAGAACGGCGGAGAAAAGAATCCTCGGTCCCGATACCATCTAATTTTGATTCACTGGAGTATTATTTTGTGGATATTGATTTATTTAAAATAGGTGAATTGGAGGACAAAAAGAATAAATCTGAGAAAGAGCGTCTTTTGTTATCAGTACTGGAAGATGATAAGTTGGATCTTTCCCTTTTATCTCATTTGAAGAATATAGGCTATGTTAGAGGCTCACTGGATCAATCTCTCTATCGTGCTGTCGACTCACTATTTTTCTTAAAAACAAGAACAGATCATGTCGACACCTCTTGTATTTATGAATTTCGAGATATCCTTGTGTTCTATAAAAATAAGCAATGCATTGGGATCGCTAAGATCTGTTTTGATTGTAAAGCTATGGTTTCATGGAGCGAAAAACCAAATTTCGCAGGTTTCGGTGATTGGGAAGATTACGATAAATTGCATCTTTTACTCAGGGGGAAATAAAATTTCACCTTTCGAATTCCTTTATTTTCAGATTGTTCTAAGGTGTTTGGCCAAAATACCTAGTACAAATATCGCTGAGTCAGCGGGCTGTTATCAATAGCGACAGTTGGAAAGTGTCAGTTGGGGGCTATCTTGTGAAATGTAGCTTTTTGTGTTGAATTAATTTTTAAGATAACGTTTTTTGTATATTTTTAACAGCTCATAAAAAAACTGAATGTTAAATTCTGCGTTCTTATGTTCAGCTTGAACGATATGATGGAATTAGCAGTAAGAGGACGTTCAATTGATTTAAGAACAGCGTTACCTAAGCATTAGCTTTATGCAAGCTTAGCCGATATCTTGTATACTAAAACTATTTAAAATGAAACAATGCATAAAAATCGCACTGATCGGACTATTCTTGACATTATCTATAAGCTCTTGTAGCGAAAGACTAAGTGGAAAGGACGAGTCGTCCTTTGACAGTTCCCGTAAAAAGGTAGAAGCAAAGCTGAATGACAAAGAAAAAGCGAACTTGGAAAAGGCCTTGCGAGTGGCACTATCCGAAGCGATGTGGCTCAAAATGAACGAACCTCAAAAATATAATGAGGAATCAATAAATCGTATTTCGTTGGGTATGATCGATGGAAAATCTTACGGTGCAGTATTGGACCTGGCCGATGACATCCTTCAAAAACAACAGGAAAGGAAAATAGCTCATCTTCAAAATGAGATCGATAGTCTACAAAAACATAAAACTGAATTTGAACAGGTAAAGAAAGAGCTGGCTGTTTTTCAGTTGGAACCGATTGAACTGGGACTCGAAGATTTCTTTGGCGAACCTGTTCCCAGAATTATAGTGACTATGAAGTATATGGGTAAAAAGCCGCTAAAAGGAAGTCAGGGCTTTTCGTATGTGCTGAAAAAACGTTCTTCACAAACTATTATCAGTAATGAGCAGGCTGTTTTTGGCGAATCTGACAGTGTGCTCCAGCCAGGTGAGTTTCGTGTCAATACGATAGTCTTCAATCAGCAAAAAAAAGATTATCCTAAACTCTGGAGCTTTCCTCGCTATCCCGTCAAAGGAATCAATCTGACAGATTACGATCTGGAATTAGTTGTGACGACGCAATCGATCAAATCGAATGACCGGGAGACAGTTCTTCCTGAAGGTAGTATAGCATTGATTGATGAAAACTTAAAAAAATTAGAAAAGGAAATTACTGAAGTAAAGAAAGAGAAAATTAGCCTTGACGATTTGGAATTGACGTAATTTGAGTAGAGTACGTAAAATCTTTTTTTCAAATCGCTGCCCAATTTCCCGTTTAATACATTTGTCGATCCTATTTTCGTAAAAATGTCCCTGAATTAAAAAAGGGACATGAATTACAGTTTTATTTTTGAGGAAAGTACCATTTTAAAAGCATGAAATTAGACTTTTATAAGCCGATTAACGAAACATTAAGAAAATACATTAAAGGATATTATTTCATTACTAAAAATCAAGATAGTGGGCCTATTAAGTATTGGACTTTTCCAAATAACTACTGTATTTTAACAGTGAATCAGCAGTTTGAGGTGGAAGATAAAGGGGACCTCGTCACGATAAGTTCTTCTGAAACAAATAATATTATGACTTGCGTTGTCTCTAGGTATACCAAACCGATGCAGATTTTCTATAAGGAACTTGTTGATGAATTGACTATTTATTTTCATCCCTTAGGCATCAATCATTTCATTGAAGATCCTGCAAAGCTCTTTATAAGGAAAACACAGATTGATATAAATTTTTTGGATGGATTTAATGATAAAATGAGGACACTCTTTTCTTTGGATAGAACGTCTCAAATTATTGAACTAGAGTCTTACTTATTGTCTAAACTCAAAGCGGATAAAGATCTTACGATCTTTAGACAAATGCTGACAGATCTCGAAAACGAACTTACGGTCGATCAATTAGCTAAGAAGTATCATTTCTCCCGACAGTATATTAACAGATTATTTTTGCGGAATTTAGGTAAATCCCCCTCTGAATACAAAAAAATACATCGTTTTAGACAGGCCTTGAAAATGCAACATAAATCCAAGCGATTTTCACTTTTGTTAAATACAGGGTTTTACGATCAATCGCATTATATTAAGGACTTCAAGGCATTTACAGCTTTAAACCCGAATAGCTTTTTTAAAGATGTTGATGTGAATAAAGAAAATGTTTGGCTAATTGTAGAGTAGTTTCCATTTTTACAATTTTACTCTTTTCTAAAACCATAAATTTGATGATCAGATGTGCATCATCTGTTTTCACTTTAATTTAACCTCGTATTCCCACAACATGAACTGGAAGACACTACATCTTTATCTGTATACATTTTGCCGGTATTTTATGGCAACTGTAATCATTTCGTACGCTGCCGCTAAGCTCCTGGAAACACAATTTACCTCACAACCCAGCGTGTTTGATAAACCGCTTTCAGCGCTTTCAGGATTCGAATTGACATGGTATTATTTTGGCTATTCCAAATGGTACGGCAATGCAATTGCTGTTGCGCAGCTTATCAGCGCGCTATTGCTCTTTTTTCGCAAAACTGCCAGAATCGGTGTGATCCTTTTTCTGACCTTTATCGTCAATATTTTATTGATGGATTTTGCCTTTGACATTCAGGGTGCAAAAGGTATGGCAACCGTTCTTACCTTAATGGCTGTTTTCGTGCTTTTATCAGATTATAAAGCTTTTTATGCCTTTTTTATTGACAGCGCCCCTTTATTTACCGATGCAGATAGACCTAATTGGTTCAATAAAGTCAGTAAAATTAAATTCATCTATATTCCATTGGCAGCGATTGGAATTGTTACATTATTGGCGGTATTGAAAAACAAGTACCTCGCGAAAGATGAATTGTATGGAGCCTGGGAACATGCGATTACGAAGGAAAGATTATATTTTGAGGCAGCCCAGCATTTTCAGTCAAAATTACCCTGTTCGGTAAAAAATGCAACTGACGGATCTTATCGTGTTTCAGCGGACTCATTGTTGTTTTACCCTCCAAAGGGGAATGATGACTTGGGGAAAGACAGCTTAATTTATTACTCCGGAAAATTTTCCATCAGCGGTAATGAGTTGAAAATTATACAGCACAATAAAACGGAACTATTTAAGAGGATCCGATAGTATCGTTTGACTTATATTGTATTGGTATGACCTGACAACCATGCGAATTGGAGATGAGAAGAAATAAGTAGGGCCCTGATATTAATATCAGGGCCCTACTTATTAGCACTTCTTTGAATGATTGTGAACAGCTTTGTCTGTCTATAATCTCGGCTAAAAAAGTGCAGTTACTTCTTGTCCCACCAGACTTTGGATAGGAACGAGTCACCATTTGTCAAGCGTGCTGCAGCCTCTTTTAAATTTGCTGCGTTTAACTCAGCCTCTTCACTGGAATAAATAGCTCTACGCGGTATTTGTCCGTTGGTGGAACCTGGGTTAGGACCGGGGGTTAATCGAGGATATCCTGTACGTCGCCATTCGGCAAAGGCTTCCATGTCCCGGCCAAATAGGTGAATCCATTTTTGTGTCGCTATTTTCTCCATTTTCTGTTCGTCAGTCAAGCCGCTTAGATTGAGCACAGGTTCGTATGCAGAGGGGATTGCCGTCATATTGTATGGCGGAAGTGCCAGCGCAGCTTTGACCCCTTCTGTAAAGAACGTTTGGGTATTTGCAGGTGTAGCACCCCAGCCAAGAAGTGCAGCTTCGGCTTTGTAAAAACAGATATCCGAATAGGTAAAGGCATAGCTTGGGATCGGTGCAAATGAAAGGCTGAACCAAGTAGACTTATTCGCCGTTGAATAGTTGGCACGAATTAATTGTGACAGTTGGTTATCGGTCAACGAAACCCCAATACCTTGATAGGTTGCGACTCCATTGCTAATGACCGGTTCGGCAAGTAAAGGAAGCCTTGGATCATTGTATTCTTTGAGTTTTTCAACCAGGGTATTAGCCAAATAACGTAGATCGGCACTTCCGGTAGTCATTTGACGTAAAATTGGGTTCTGGTTTTCAGCCTGAGCATCGTTGTAGGTCGGTACTGCGGCATTATCACTGTTGCTGGAGAATAGACCTATAGCAGAAGTCATGGCTTCAGTAACCGTTTTCTGGGCCAAAGAAGGATTGGCGTACCGCATGCGCATGCCGAGCTTTAATTTGAGCGAATTGCCAAATTTTTTCCATTTATCAATACTGCCTTTGTAAAAGAAATCTGAAGATCCGTAAGACAGGTCGCCGCTTGTAAGCTTTGCCATAGCTGCATCGACCTTTTGAACCAGTGCCGGATAGATCTCTTCTTGTTTGTCAAATTTTGGGGTACGATTAATTTCCTTATTGGATTTTGTGATCTCGGAGTAGGGGATGTCACCAAACAAATCTGTAAGGCGCTGATAGAGGTATGCTTCATAAAGCTCGGCAATAGCCAGTTTACTTCTTCCTTCTGCATTGTCTTCCTTGCCGCTTAATTCCTGTTTGATCTGAACGATATTGCGGAGCAAGGTGTAGTGCTGCGACCAAATAAGATTTTCGGGTCCTTCAAAATATCGAGAAACAGGCACTACCGGTCCCCCGGCCCAATGTTGGATCCAAGAGCCGAACTTGTTGTTGGGTAGTTCCCCAGATTCCTGAAAAGTGCCATCACGTAGAATGCGGGCTATGAGTAAGGAAGGGTCTACAGTGGTGACCGATGTCGGCGGCGTATTGATCCGTTCGAAATCTTTGGTACATGAACCTAATCCTGCCACAGAAATAAGTCCGACGATGAATGTATTTTTAAATAGTTTCTTTTTCATGATAAAGGGTTTACAGACCAACAGTGAGATTAATACCGAATGTGCGCATCATTGGAAGTGAAGTTGATTCAATACCAATCGAGCTATTGTTTACATTGAAAGCAGAAGCTTCTGGTGAAAATCCATCAGTTTTCCGTTGAAAATAAAATAGATTCCGCCCATAGACGCCCAATTTTAGGGAGTTAACAAGTTTATGTGGCATCAGCTTTTTAGGGAAAGAATAGGAGAGACTGATTTCGCGCATGGCAATATAACTCATATCATTGATCATTTCTTCGGATACCATGACTTCTTTGTCACTCGCAACAATGTTCCAGTAATCTTGTGCGGCAACCTGCTTGCTGTTTTTTGTTCCTGTACTTGTCCAGTTCCCTGATCCATCTTTTTGTCCGACCATCCCTTCGGCAACGTAGGTGCCATCACGGCCTTCCAAGGTCTTTTTAGAAGTACCATAAATGATCTGCTCACGATTGGATTGGGAGAAGATCACGCCGCCCTGACGGATATCGACAAGTGCGTAGAGGTTGAAACCTTTATATTTAAAGGTATTGGCAAAACCACCCAGCCAGTCGGGTTGCGCATTTCCAAGATCGGTTTCTACACGTCCGGCTGTGCGCAAAGGGAGTCCAGTGGTAGGGTCGATCAACTTATTTCCCTGATCATCTTTGATCCATGCAAACTGTGTCCCAATTAGCTGGCCAAATGGTTTTCCGACCTCCGCAACCACATTTATCCCGCGGTCTGTAGCGAGTAAAAAGCTTTCTACACCGGGATAGAGTGATTCAACTTTATTTCTGTTGCGGTTGTAATTGAAGGTTGTATTCCATTCAAAACCCGATTCGCTTTTGATTGGTGTTGCTCCCAATACAAATTCAATACCTCTGTTGCTAATTTCTCCAGCGTTGATCCTGTTCTTTACATAGAGACTGGAAGGGGCGATTGGTACGTCCAAAATCTGATTCTTTGTCTTGGCTTGATAGTAGGTAAAGGAGAACGAAAGTCTGTTTTTTAGAAATCTCAGGTCTGCCCCAGCTTCGATCGACGTGGTCAATTCGTTTTTCAAATTCGGATCAGGAATAATTTCTGTATAAGAAGCCATCGGTACACCACCATGGGTATACTGGTTGAGACTATAAGCTCCTGTCAGTTGATATGGGTTTCCTGAACTACCGGCCTGGGCCCATGAAGCTCTGATTTTGGCGAAAGACAGTGCATCAGATTGCCATTTGAAGGCATCCGATAAGACTAAGCTGGAACTTACACTCGGGTAGAAAAACGAATTGTTTTCCTTTGACAGGGTAGAAGACCAGTCGTTACGGGCAGAGAAATCAACAAACCAATAGTCTTTGTAACTGAACTGGCCCGATAGATAAGCCGAATTAATCTTGGACTCGATCAGGTCAAATATGTAACTATTTGTCGTGGTGTTATTGATTACAAAGAGATTCGGAACAATAAATTGATTGCCTGAATTTCCTGTCATACGCAAATACCGGCTTTGATGGCTGGCCCCTAAGTTGGCACTGAGTTTAATGTCATCGGTCAATTTGAAGTTGGAGCTAGCGAGGACGTCAAAATTGTCTTCGCGGGCTCTGATGACCTCTTCGCGAATATCACCCTTTCGGTTCAAGCTTTGGTAGGTGTTTATAGGACGGTAGCGAAACCGTTGATCGGTATAGAAGTCCGTACCCCCGGTCGCTGTGACCTTAAGCCAAGGAGCAAAGTCGTAGCTCAGACGGAGTAACCCTATGATGCGGTCCCGACGATCTTCATTGTGGTTTTCATGAATGGTCCAAAAGGGGTTGGCTGTGGAACTATTGGTGGCATAGGTTTTCTCCAATCCTTCCGTCAATCCCGAAAATCCGAGCTGTCTGCTGATCTCCTGTGCGGTCCATTTATACTGTGCCATGATGTCGTTGCCCAAGCTTCGCGGCTGGCTGATAAATAGGTAGGCAGGATTGTCTGCCGCATCGGCCAGTGTTGGCCGGTTTTGCCCCTTTTGTGCAATATAGTTCGCCTTGATGTCAATGTGAAATTTATCGGTTATTTTGGCTTGTGTGCGCAGACCGAAATTGTTTCTCTTCAGCGTATTGGTTGGGATATAACCCTTTACATCTGTATTGGCAAATGAAAAACGGTAGTTTACTTTGTCGGTTCCGCCATCGATACTAAGGTTGTTGACAAACTGTTTCTCCGTTTGAAAAAACGACGAGTAGGTATCTGGTTTCGGTGTTAACTGTAAGATGTTGCCATAAGCATCTTCATAAGTCTGGCCTTCCATTTTTGCACCCCAGCTTGCTCGTGTCGTACGGTCACGTCCGGCGCTCATTTTAGGCATACCACTGTAACCATTTTTCAGCGCTTCACTCATAGAAACAATGGTGCCGTCATCTTTTCTGAAATGTGTAAATGTTCCGTTCAATCCTTGTCCATAGGCATTTTGAAAATCCGGTAAGACCAGCCCATTGCCCAATGAAAAATCTGTACCATAGCTAAAACGGGTCTTACCAGCTTTACCAGATTTAGTTGTGATCAAGATAACTCCGTTACTTCCTCTTTGTCCATAAAGTGCGGCCGCATTCGGGCCTTTTAATACCGACATCGTTTCGATGTCTTCGGGATTGATGTTTCCGATTCCGTCGCCATAATCTGTTCCCCCAGATTGGTTTGGAGATGAAATGTTTTGATTATCAATCGGTACTCCATCAACAACATAGAGCGGCTGGCTATTACCGATAAGTGAGTTGTTACCACGTATCACGACCTTGGATGAACCTCCGGCACCGGATGCGGCGCGGCTTACCTGCACGCCGGCAACTTTACCCGATAAGGCATTCGCCACATTGGTTTCCTTACCCTGCGTCAGCTCGTCGCCTTTGAGTTCAGCGACCGTATAACCGAGCGCTTTTTTTTCGCGTTTGATACCAAGCGCTGTAACGACAACCTCCTGTAGGTTTTGCGCACTCGATTCCAAACTGATATTGATCGCTAGCTTGTCCCTGTCTGTAATGGTGTAATCCAACAGTTCTCTGCTTTTAAAACCGATAGACGATACGCTGATCTGGTAGCCCTGTCCAGCAGGAATCTGGTCGAGTGAAAAAGTTCCGTCAGGCCTGCTGGTTGTTGTTTTTTTCATTCCCCTCGTCGCATTACGTATGGTAACCGTCGCCGAGGGGATGGGCTTTCCTGTTTCATCTTTGATTACTCCGTTAATGGTCGCATTTTGTTGGGCATTAGCGAGAAGATAGCTTGTTGACAAAAGCCCCATGAGGCCAAGACGCACTGCCCAGTTTACGTCGGCTCGAATGTTGGATCTCAACAATAGCATAGTCAGGATACTATGCTTGGAAGGTAAATAATTGTGCATAATTTGTGGGTTATGTGAGTGAATGTTATTCGGTTTGTACATGAATGGTTATTTTATGGAGTGCTTGGATATCAGCTAACATGTTGACGTATGCAGATGCTGTATTTTTATACGTTCCACTATAATATTTATTTTGTATATCTTTAGGTTCAACGCTTAGTTTAAGGCCATAATTATGACTGATGATGTGAAGTACATCTTGCAATGGGAGGTTTTTAAAGATCAGTTGTCCGCTAGTTTTTAAGTAAGATCCCCTTTTGCTGGATTGAGAAGTATTGACTCGGGTTTCGGCAATGATCTGTTGTAGCTTGCTATCAATGCTGATTTCTTCGTTGGGTTGAAACTGTAGATTTAAGGCCTGTTTATTTTCAGAATGCTGATTGCTTTTGACTTCAATACGGCCTTCATAGAGTTTTATTTTCGTAATCGCGCTACCACCTTCTTCCACACTGAAAACAGTGCCAAGTGCGGTTGTTGTCAAATCGGCCGTATGAACGCGAAAAGGCTTTGTCTTATCCTTTGCTACCGTAAATTTGGCTTTACCTTTTAATTGGATTTCCCGCGCTCTAATAGTTGTGAAATCTGAACTGAATTTTACTTCAGAATTGGGGTATAGGTCGATAGTAGAACCGTCTGGAACTGCAATTTGTTGAATGGTATTACCTGAATTGATATAATATAAATTACTTGGTTGCTCTTGTGGTGTGGGCTGGACTTTCTTTGCGCTACGATATGCGGTGTTATATTTAGAAGAATCGATCTGGTTTAATCCCAGCCAAGCTCCGATTCCAATGAAGAAGATAATAGCCGCATATTTTAACCAGTTGAAACGATCCTTATTTTTTTGCCCTATTTGTTTGAAAATATGCCCTTTTATTTCCTTTTGGTTTTTAAAATCCGAATCCATCTCATATGCTTGCCATTCCGTTTCCGGCATAAAATCCTCCCAATAAAACTCGTTATTGGCCAGCGCATTTTCTACTGCGGCAATTTCTTCCGCACTGGCCTTACCGCTTAGGTATTTGTCGATGAGTGTTTTTGTAATCTTCATGTATAAAGATTACGATTGAAAATGAGGTACCCCCCAAAGAAATTAAAAAATAATTTGCATCAGCATACCGAACAGTAAAGCCTTTCGAATGGTTTTTAGTGCTAGTGTCAATTGGTTTTCCACAGTTTTCGTTGATATGGCCAGCTTGTCCGCAATTTCCTTATGCGAAAGATTAGAAAATCGGCTTAGCATAAAAATCTCCTTGCGTTTCTCCGGTAGTTTATTGACAATTTCATGGAGTGTGGAGGTAAGTTGTTTGGCATAAAAATCATCCTGAGGGCTATGGCGTAAGACAAATGTCTGATCGTGATCCAAAAGTTTCTTACGGTTATACTCTGCCTTGACCAGATCGATCACCACTGTTCGGGTGATACAGAAAATCTGGGATTCTATGGTGGCATCGATATTTTTGTCACTCATATTTTTCCAGAGTTTGATAAATACACGCTGTACGGTTTCTTCGGCTAGATAAGAAGATTTGGTTTTATGGATTGCATATTGGTATACTTTGGAACTCCATAGGTCAAAATATTCCTCGAATCTTCGAACGATAAGCGCATAATTGATTTCCATAGTGTAGGCTTGGAATAAATGAATTTAGCGATAATGCGCTTTTGCTCCAAGTTTTTTTAAAAATATTTTGTCTCCTTTCTTAGTGGATGAGATTTGTTTTCTGAATGATCTTCGATGTATGGTTATAGACTCTCAATTGGATATTAGTTCCTTGATCGGATTGATTTAGGAATACGATGTTCCCTTTCTGGTTGACATTCAGTGTGAATGTTTTGTCCTTCTCCATCTCAATCTCCTCTGATTCATTCAAAATTTTTAGCCGACCGGTCGAGCTTTTTTTAGTCTCAATGGAAAATGGACTGGCATCTTCGGTTGAGATGGCTAAGGAACTATGTGCGGGGATTGATGTATTGATATACAAAGAACCTTTTTCTTTTTTTCCTATCCGCTGAACGGTGCAAGACTGGAGGGCAATAAAAAATAGAAAGACGGAAAATAATTTCATAAATAAGGCTGTTTTTTTTATATGGGATCTAATCATGCATTATACCGGAGGTTTTTCCCACTAGATTGGGGTTAGATTACTCCAATGTGGAGGGAAAAACCAGTTATGGTGTTAAAAATACAAAAAATCATAATGACTTATTAATAGAAATGGGGTATTTAACGGATATCTGCATACGATCGTTGTGTATTTATTCACTAGTTCGGTATTTATACCCCTTCTTAAGTGTTTGATACGGGTGTTTCTAAGGTTGCATTTGCACTGGCATAAAGTTTGAATTTTACCCAGCTGTAATAAAATATAATATTCACATTAACACATCAACGTATGAAAAAATTAATTCAAACACTGGGACTCGGTATGCTTATTTTAACGGTATTGGTAGGCTTTACATCATGTAGCAAAGACGATGATCCGGCCGACAACGATCTTTTTGTTGGTAAATATGAAGGCACTATCTCGTATGATGAGATGAATAACAATGACAATGATGTTGCCGCTGCAGAAGGAACAGTTACCGTAACAAAAGTTGGCGATACCTATAATTTCGCTTTTGGAAATGGCATTCCAAATCTCAACGGCGTAGATTTTGAAAAAAAGGATAACGTCTTGGTCAACATTGGTTCGGCAGGTACAGGAGTTATCCGTATTGATGCCGGTAAATTGACAATTGGTTATACAAAAGACAGCAAGGTATGGACGGCCAATTGTAACCGGAAATAATACTAGGAAGAATAGAAAGCGCCTGTTTACTAGGTGAATGTTGTGAAATTAACATTTTATAACATTATTTTTTAAACGATTAGCTGTATGAAACTGTTCTATTGATAAATAACGAAAGGAAAATAATTATGAGCGAATTAACATGGAAAGGCCGTTGGAACGAAATCAAAGGTAAGGTAAAACAACAATATGCAGATCTTACTGATGATGATCTATTATATGCCGAGGGCAAAGAAGACGAATTGGTAGGTAAGCTTCAAAAGAAGACCGGTAAAACACAAGATGAGGTAAATAAGTGGTTAAATGATTTGTAGATTTAATATTGTGTGATAAAAAAGCGGATAACAGCATTGTTATCCGCTTTTTTGATTTAAGAACCTATCAACCGATGATGCTTTTAAGTATTTTGAATTCTTATTACGTTGGACAGATTATTTTGATTCCAAGTACACGATGGAGCAATTGCTTTTTTATTTTTTGTTAAAATTGAAACGGCGTGCAATGCTGAATCCCCAACGGAATTGTCCCTTACGCCAGGAGCTATTTGTTTCGCTAATAAACTGAGATTCTTGTATTGCGGTTGCATTGGTAAAATTGAGATGGAAGATATGTCCTCCGGTAACCATTTCCAAACCGACACCTAATGCATTATAATAACGCTGTCCGCTTACATCTTCACGGTATTTTTTGTTCGACGACTTTCGGAAGGGTAATGTATAGTCTGCTACTAATGCGATCCTATTGCTGACCTTGGCCCGCTCGCCAATACCAAGAGCAAATACAGTATTCTGATCGTTATAAGCTGTATAGCTCCAGTGAAGATAGGTTGGTGCCACAACGAGCGATAGATTTGAGCTAAATTTACGGGCAATGATGAGCTGCGTCATATAACTCAATCGATCATTGAAGTCTTCAAAGCTTGCTGCCGAAGACTTATCGGAGCTGGCAGGAAATGTGGACCTGGAATCTAAAGGCGTCGCGTTTACCTTGGGAATGAGTTTGTAATTCCGATATATTCCCTCGAAGATGACCAGTTAAACCTATGTCTCGCGAGCTTGTACCGTGTTACTAGCCTGTTTGTCCCCCCGAAAAAATTTGAGGCCTGATCTTTCTGATCAGGCAAACAAGTACGTTTCTTTTTTATTGTATATCGTCATTCACTTCAAAATGTATAGAAAATTAAACTTCTATTTCATTTTAATGTGCTGTACGTATGTGAACAATTCGGATAAGAACTGTTCGCATGCGTACATTTCGTTTTTTGAAGAAAATCTTAGATCGTCCATAATGGGCTTTAAAAGGCATAAATGAACCTTGGGGCCAACTGGTATGGTCTTTGGCACGGAGCTATTAAAATTGATCGTATGTTCTTTATGCATTTTGAAGTTTACTTTTTCATTTCAGTCATTCAGCGACTTCTGCTGGTTATTGATCTAAAATCCGTGGGCGACAAGCATTTGGAGCGATAATTTTGAGTCAAGAGATAAGCAAGGTAAAAAAGCACAAAAAAAGATAGTATGAAAACTCTCGTAAAAACATTCACATTAGCAGCTTTAATGGCCGTATCAACATTTGCTATGGCAGCTGAAGGACCGGGTTCAAAATCAAACCCGGTCAGCGTTAATCTATCAACCGCAGACTTTGCGCTAGAGCACTATGTCGCCGTGATCACTGAAGGTGAGTCGGCTGGAATAGAACAATTGTTTGCTGAAGATTTTAATCTAAAGGTCCAAACGGGCACCTTAAAGTCATATAGCCGCTATGAAGTGGTTAAATCCTTGAAAAAGCAAAAGAATATCCACCTGGATTGCGCGGTTAGCACAAATGTAGTTGAACAGTCTACAGATTATATGGTGGCCAGGGTTACTTTGAAATTTGAAAATTTCACCAAAACCGATCTTGTTACTTTAGTGCGTGAAGGTAAAGACTGGAGAGTATCCAAATCGATCAATTCCTATAAATAGAAGCTCATAATTTGCGGGCCAGCTCAGTTATACCAAAAGCTGATCCCTAGTGAATAACATGTTTATAAATTTAGTTCAGAAGCCACATCCGGAGATGTGGCTTTTTTTGTCTGCCTAAACCAGAATATCCTTTAATGAGGTCAAAAAGCCTAATTTGACGAATTTACCCCTTAAAATAAGAAGATTATACCCCCCTTCCTCTGTAACGTTTTTGATAATATTGCAAGTGTCAATACGACATTTTATTGTATTGACGATGTTAAATAACCAAGAGTGTTTGCCTAACTAGATGAATACCCTCTCCAAATTATATAAAAAATAGGTGTGGGGAAAGTAAGTTGGCTAAAGCTCAAAAACAGCTAAATAACCAAGTTTAATTATGATGAATTTACCAATCAAAAGTGGATTGTTTGATCCTTGAATTCTTAACGAAACGCAATATTGCTACCTCGTATTGCCATGTTACTCTTCATCAAAATATTATTTAATCACTAAACAGTTTTACTTATGAAAAGGAAAATAGTATTAACGCAGCGCTGGCTTTGTTCTATCTGCTTTTTACTTTTAAGCTTACAGCAGGCTTATGCACAGTCAATAACTGTACGGGGCCAGGTTACCGAAAATAACAGGCCACTTGCTGGAGTGACCGTTAAAAATATCGGTTCCACAATGCAGGCGCAAACAGATACACAGGGGAAATATACACTCAGTGCTGCAACAGTCACGGCATTAGAATTTACCTTTCTAGGCTATGCGAAACAGCGCTTTGAATTCAGTCAGCTAAAACAGGTCAGCCAAGGGAACTACGAGCTTAACGTGCAGCTTGATGCTTCCGAAGGAGATGTTTTGGATGAAGTGGTGGTCGTTGGTTTTGGCTCGCAGAAAAAAACAAACCTGACCGGTTCTGTTGCGGTGGTAGATGCCAAGCAGCTGGAAAATAGACCTGTAAGAAATGCTATCCAGGCACTGCAAGGACTGGCCCCCGGCCTAAATATTTCCCAAAACTCGGGAACGATGGAAACCAATCCATCTATTAATATCCGGGGTACAGGTACAATCGGCACATCTTCTTCGGCACCATTGGTCCTAATTGATGGCTCTGAAGGATCTTTGGCGGCATTAAATCCACAAGATATCGAAAGCGTTTCTGTCTTGAAAGATGCTGGTGCAGCTTCAATTTATGGTTCTAGAGCCGCTTTTGGGGTTATTTTGGTCACCACAAAATCTGGAAAGGCTGGACGTACTTCGGTAAATTATAATAATAGCTTTCGTATGAACGCACCGACATTGATGCCTAAGATGATGGACTCTTACACTTTTGCTCAATATTTCAATCAGGCCGAAGTCAACGCAGGCGGTTCACCGCATTTCTCCGCGGAGCATCTACAGCGCATCTTGGATTATCAAAACGGAAGCCTGAAAAATTCGACCATTGTCGATCCGAATAATAAGTTGTATTGGGCTGAAGGATATGCCTATGGTAACGATAATAACGATTGGTTCGACGTCATGTACCGGGATCAGGCTTTTGCCCAGGAGCACAACCTAAGTCTCAATGGCGGAACCGAAAAAACAACCTATTACCTTTCTGGCAATTTCATGAAGCAACAAGGATTGATGGCCTTCAATACAGACCATTACGACCGTTACTCTGTTGCGGCTAAAATCAATTCTAAAGTATCTGACATCTTTCAGGTAAATTACAACGCTAGGTTGGTACGTGAAGACTATGACCGTCCTGCAGCATTGACCAATAGTTTTTACGATGATTTAGGAAGACAGGGCTGGCCAACGCTGCCACTTTATGATCCGAATGGATACTTGTTCAGTTCTCCTTCACCTGCACTTGCCATGAAAGAAGGCGGACAGGATAAATCCAGTAAGGATTACATTTATCAACAGTTACAGCTGATCCTTGAACCAATTAAAGGATGGCGTACAACCGGTAATTTTAACTATAGGACCACAACTCAATTTCGTCACTGGGATTCGCAGCGTCTTTACAATCATGACGTGAATGGTGATCCTTATTTGTATAAAAACTCTTCAAACGTCTACGAATTTGGTTTAAAGGAAAACTATTATAACATCAATATCTTTTCTGATTACGATAAAAGCTGGGGCGACCATCATTTTAAAGTTATGGTCGGTGGTCAGATTGAACATACGGCCTATCGCAATCTCGGTGTGCAACGTGACGGAATCATTATCCCGGATCAACCGGTATTAAATCTGACTTCCGGCACAGATATCAATGGAAAAGCAGTAGTGCCTTCCGTATCTGGCGAATATCAAAAATGGGCAACAGCGGGTTTCTTCGGCCGATTGAATTACAATTATGCCGAAAAATATCTATTGGAAGCTAATCTGCGCTATGACGGTTCATCACGTTTCCGTAGCGATAGCCGCTGGGGCTGGTTTCCTTCAGTTTCTGCGGGATGGAACATCGCCAAAGAAAACTTCCTTGTAGAGTCGGCACCATTTATTAATATGCTGAAATTAAGAGCTTCCTACGGAGAGCTAGGCAATCAAAATACCGATGTCTGGTATCCGACTTATGTTACGCAACCAACGGGGACAGCCAATGGTGCTTGGCTGATCAATAATGCGCGACCAAATTCTGCATCGGCTCCAGGCCTCGTAAGTGCTTTATTGACCTGGGAATCTATCAATACGAAGAACTTAGGCGTCGATTTCGCCTTTTTAAATAGCCGCCTTTCTGGGTCTTTTGAGGTCTTCGAACGGAAAACATTTGATATGGTCGGCCCAGCTCCGCAGTTGCCTAATACATTAGGAACCCAAGTTCCTCAAACAAATAACACCGACTTAAAAACAAGGGGATTTGAAGCTACCCTGGGCTGGAATGACCGTACTGCCAGTGGTTTTGCATATGGAGCAAAGTTCCTCTTGTCTGATTATACCACAACAGTAACACGTTATCCTAACGCAATAGGGTCATTATCAAACTATCGTGAAGGTCAAAAGCTGGGTGAAATATGGGGGTATCAAACCCTTGGTATTGCCAAGACAGAAGAGCAAATGAGCCAGCATCTGGCGAGCTTGCCCAATGGTGGGCAAAATGCGTTAGGTTCACAATGGGGGGCAGGAGATATCATGTATGCTGATCTTAATGGCGACGGAAAAATTGATGGAGGAAGCAATACGGAGACCGATCCAGGTGATCGTCGTGTGATTGGAAACAGCACACCGCGTTACTCCTTTGGATTGAATCTGAATGCAGACTACAAAAATTTTGACTTTAGCATTTTCATGCAAGGTGTCATGAAACGCGATTATTGGCAAGGGGGCTACTATTTTTGGGGCGCAACTTCAAAATGGTGGTCAACGGGCTTGGTCGATCATCTGGATTATTTCCGTACTGCAGATAATCCCCTGGGTGAAAATCTTGAAGCATATTACGCACGTCCTGTTTTTGGGACTGCCAAAAATCAGCAGACGCAGACGCGCTTTTTGCAGAACGCAGCCTATATCCGCATAAAAAATATTCAGCTGGGCTATACCTTGCCGAAAGAAACAACAAAACGTTTCGGTGTGGAGCGTTTGCGTGTATACGTTTCCGGAGAAAATATCTGGACCGGCTCAAGTGTAGCGGGAATGTTTGATCCCGAAACTATTGATGGTGGAAGCAACGGAACCGTTTACCCATTGACTAAAGTCTGGTCTGCAGGTTTAAGTGTTACATTTTAAGTCGATTCATTATGAAATTCAATAATACTATTTTTAGATTGATGCAATTAGGCCTTGTCGCTTTGGTAGGTCTAGCTTCCTGCAATAAATATTTGGATATTGCACCCCCTTCGTCCATTATACCTGAAGCTTATCTGGATGAGGAGTCACAACTTGCTGCTTATACCGTAAATCAATACGCAGGATTGTTGCCTTCGCATAGCAACTGGTCTTTTGGCACTTTCGGCATAGACGGAAACACAGACAATATGGCCACTCCAACACTCGATAACAAGTTTATTCCAGGACAATGGCGTGTCCCATCAGAAGACGGTGACTGGGATTTTTCAAGTATTTATCAGATGAATTATTTTATAAATACGGTGGTTCCCAAATGGAAAGAAAATCGTATTCTCGGAAATTCAAGTAACATAGCACATTATATCGGAGAAGCCTATTTTTTACGGGCCTACGTTTACTTTGGGAAATTGCAGGCCTTGGGTGATTTTCCTATTATTCGCAATGTGATGTCAGATAAGGACAAGAATATTTTGGTAGAAGCAAGTAAGCGTTCGCCAAGAAATGAAGTCGCTCGTTTTATTCTTTCTGACTTAGATTCGGCTATTACCTTGCTGAACCAAAGTTCGCCTGACGGCAAGAAACAGCGGATCTCAAAAAATGTCGCACAACTGTTCAAATCCCGAGTGGCTTTGTATGAGGGTACATGGCTCAAATACTTCAGCGGAACCGCATTCGTCCCTAAAGGACCAAACTGGCCGGGTGCTGCAAAATCATACAATAGCAATTATGCATTCCCGACTGGAAGTATTACCGGAGAGATCGACTACTTTTTAACGCAGGCCATGGAATCGGCTTCTGCTGTTGCTGACAATATTCAACTGGAAAATAATACCGGAATTATAGAATCTGCCAACAACGAGAATCCGTACTTCAGCATGTTTGGCGCAGTAGATATGTCGGGTTATGGTGAAGTCCTGCTGTGGCGTCAATATAATCAAAGCCTGGTGACGCATAATGTGCCTGTGTATGCTCAAGCTGGAAATTATGCAGTTGGATTGACACGCGGCCTTGTCGAAAGCTTTCTGATGTCCAATGGACTGCCTATTTACGCCGCGGGCAGCGGTTACGCTGGTGATGATTATATTACAGACGTTCGGAAGAATCGCGATGGTCGTTTACAATTGTTTTTAAAAGAACCTGGTCAAAAAAATGTATTAGTCAATATTGGGCAAGGATCTCACGCTACGCAAACTGAACCCATACCGACGGTATATGATACCGATTGGGGACGTCGTTACACAACAGGTTATACAATTCGTAAAGGCATTTCATACGATGGTCTTCAGGCTAACAATGGACAGGGATTTACGGGTAGCATTACCTTCCGAGCCACCGAGGCCTACCTCAATTATATGGAGGCCTGTTTTGAAAAGAATCAAAATTTAGATACAAAGGCACAAGCCTATTGGCGCGCACTGCGTACGCGGGCAAAGGTCGATCCTGATTTCAATGCGACCATTGCGGCAACGCAAATAGATAAAGAAAAGAAAGACTGGGGCGCGTATTCTGCAGGACAGTTTATATCACCAACCTTGTACAATATACGTCGCGAACGCAGAAGCGAACTTATGGCGGAAGGTCTGCGTTGGATGGATCTCAAACGTTGGCGGGCAATGGATCAGCTGATTACAACAGCAGACCATTTTGAAGGTTTTAAACTTTGGGGACCGATGAAAGATTGGTATAAACCCGAACAGCTGATTTATGGTGCTACCAATGATAAATCTGTCGTTTCGGATCCCGCACGGAGTGAATACCTCAGACCATTGGAGATCAGAAGCAATGCCCTGTCTTATACCGGTGTAAAATTTGCCATGGCACATTACCTCGCACCCATTGCCATAGAGCATTTCCAGTTGGCTTCGGATGATGGAACAGCAGAAAACTCTGTTATTTATCAAAATCCAGGATGGTCACTTATCAGTGGAACTGCCCCAACCGGACTGTAGAAAATATGAAAATGGATATGTGTCATCTCATTATTACACAAATACGAATATATCCCTCTTTTTGACTCAATATCCCCCTTGATCACGCAGAAAAAGGGGGATATTTTTGTTTATTGATCATCAAGAGCTATTAGCTCGAAGAAACTTAAACTATATCATGAAAAAACTTTTATCTGTCTGTCTTAGTTTGCTGTCAAGTTGTTTTGCCGCATATAGTCAAGAGCCCATCCCACCACAGTATAAATTGGTATGGTCGGATGAGTTTGATTATAATGGTGCACCCGACACGGCTAAATGGAGTTACGAAGAAGGTTTCAAACGTAACCGGGAAGAGCAGTGGTATCAAAAGGAAAACGCTTCTTGTCGTAATGGCCTGTTGGTTATTGAAGCAAAAAAAGAACAACGTAATCATCCGGGTTTTATTCAGGGCAGTCATGATTGGATTGCCGGCCGTAAAAAGATAACCTATACTTCGGCTTCGATAAATACTTTGGGCAAGCAGAGCTGGAAATACGGGATTTTTGAAATCCGGGCGCGTATCCCAGTTGGTGAGGGCCTTTGGCCTGCATTCTGGACATTAGGCACCACCAAAGAATGGCCATCCAATGGTGAAATAGATATCATGGAATATTACCGTGGCAATATATTGGCTAATATCGCAACCGGTACTGACCAACGCTGGAAAGCACATTGGTTTGGTAAGACGAAAGCCGTCAAAGATCTTGGCGGAAAGGCGTGGGCAGATCAGTTCCATATTTGGCGAATGATTTGGAATGAAGACGCTATTACGCTTTATGTGGACGATATAGAAATGCTTCACGTTCCTATGGATCAATTGGTCAATCGGGATGGTACCGGATTCAATCCATTTACCCAACCGCATTATCTCCTGTTAAATTTGGCCCTCGGCGGAATAAATGGCGGCGCGATAGCTGATAAATTACTTCCTGCAAAATATGAAATTGATTATGTCCGGGTTTATCAAAAAAAGGAACATGCTGAGATGCATAGTTTTACGCCAGGGGAAATATGGAAAGACCAATCCGGTCATGTGATCAATGCGCATGGCGGTGGCGTACTTCATCAAAATGGGAAATATTATTGGTATGGTGAGAAACGTGGCGGAACTACGTCCCAGGGAGTCAATGTGTACTCATCCAATGATTTGTATAACTGGAAGTTTGAAGGATTGGCTCTCACACCTAGCACAGATTCTACAAGCGATATTGCTTGGGGCTGTATTATGGAGCGGCCAAAGGTTATCTATCAAGAACAGCTGAAGAAATATGTGATGTGGTTCCATCTTGAGTTGAAAGGGCAAGGCTATGCAGCAGCCAGGGCCGCCGTTGCTACCAGTGACTCTCCGCTTGGGCCGTTTCAGTTTGTCCATAGCTTCCGGCCAAATAACAATATGTCACGCGATATGGGTTTATTTGTAGACACTGATGGTAAGGCTTACCAAATCTATTCATCGGACGAAAACTATGCCTTACGCCTGGTTCAATTAACCGATGATTACCTGCATGTGACAGCGAAAGATTCCTTACTCTTCCGGAATCATAGGGAAGCCCCGGCTTTATTCAAGTACAAAGATAAGTATTATCTGATCACCAGTGGATGTACTGGCTGGGATCCAAATCGTGCAGAACTCCATGTTGCTACAAATCTTTTTGGCCCTTGGAAATCCCTTGGTGATCCAATGCAAGGACCGAATTCGGCTTTGACTTATGGTGGCCAATCGACATTTATCCTTCCTGTCGCAGGAAAAAAGGATTCCTTTATCTTTATGGCCGACCGCTGGAATCCCAAAGATCTTATGGATAGCAGATATATCTGGCTACCGGTTGATCTCCAGAATGAAAAAGTACAGATAAATTGGAAGGATCAGTGGGATTTAAGTGTATTTCATTAGTTCGATCATATAGCTGTATTTAACCTAGATTCAGTTAAACAAATCAATCTTTTTTGAAATGATTTATTAATCGATAAATAATAAAAAATGCAATCTCTGAATAAATTAGTGCTTATTCTACTCTATAGCTGTGTCTTCACTTTGGGGTATGCGCAATCCAGTGTTACCTTGACTTATGAGCGGAATAAAATGCAACAGCAAGATACTGTTGTCCGAAAAGGGATCCCTTGGTTAGATGAAACGATTACCGAAGAAAATCGGCTGCCCATGCATACAGATTTTGTGACCTTTCCGCATACGTCTCAGATCATCAACAGCGATTGGCGTGAATCCTCTGCGTATTTAAGTTTGAATGGTTCTTGGAAATTTAAATGGGTAAATAGCCCTTCAAAACTACCTGCTAACTTTGAATCATTAACTTATGACGATCGTCATTGGGATAATTTTCAGGTGCCTGCAAACTGGGAACTCAATGGATACGGTTTCCCGATGTATACTACCTCCGGTTTTGAATTTACCTATTTAATCGGGAAACCAAATCCACCAATTGTGCCGATGGATTTCAACCCTACGGCTGTGTATCGCCGTGAGGTAGTTATTCCCGAGGATTGGCAGGGAAAGCCCGTAATTCTCCATATTGGGGCAGCCAAATCGAATCTATCTGTTTGGGTAAACGGCCAATATGTCGGGTATGGGGAGGATAGCAAATTACCATCCGAGTTTGACATAACAGCATATTTGAGAAAAGGAAAAAATCTAATTACAATGCGTGTCATGCGATGGGGAGTCGCAAATTATTTGGAGGATCAGGATATGTGGCGCCTTAGTGGAATTACGCGAGATTGTTATCTGCTGGTTCGGCAACCAGTGCATCTACGTGATATTCAATTGTCGCCGACCCTCAATGATGCCTTTGATAAAGGACAGTTAAATACTAAGCTGATCTTTAACCAGGCCAGTCATGGGGATCTAATGGCAGAGGTTACACTTCATAGAAACGGTCGGCTTGTGTCAATTGCAACTGTTAAAGTCGACGGACAGGAAGTGGATATTGAACAGACCATAGACCATCCTGAACTATGGTCGGCCGAAATGCCAAATTTATACCAGGTGACTGTTAAACTTACAGACCCTAAGGGCAAACTCAGCGAGATCGTTCCCCAGCAAGTGGGCTTCCGTAGGGTTGAGATCAAAGAAGGTCTGTTGCTCGTTAATGGACAGCCTATACTTGTCAAGGGAATAAACAGGCACGAAACAGATCCCGTTACTGGTCATGTGATCTCGAAAGAAAGTATGTTGCGCGATATACAGCTCATGAAAAAATTTAATATCAATGCTGTTCGTACCAGCCACTATCCCAATGCCGAATATTGGTTGCAGCTCTGTGACCAATATGGATTGTATGTAATTGATGAGGCTAATATCGAATCACATGGCATGGGTTATGACCTGTCCTATACGATGGCCAATAGGCCGACCTGGGAGAAAGCACATGTTGCTCGTGTTGAACGCCTTATTCAGCGCGATCGGAATCATCCTAGCGTAATTATTTGGAGTATGGGCAACGAAGCCGGAAATGGCTACAATTTCTATCGGGCCTACCTCCGGATGAAAGAGCTCGATAAAAGTCGCCCTGTACAATACGAAAGGGCAGTGAATAATTATGGGGAATTAAGATTTGACTGGAATACGGATCTGATTGTACCTATGTATGCAAGTCCATCCGCAATGAAAAATTATGCAGCGCGTAACCCAAAGCCTCAAAGACCCTTTATTCAATGTGAGTATGCACATGCCATGGGGAATTCATTGGGAAACTTTAAGGATTATTGGGACATCATTCGGGCAAACAAAGGAATATTTCAAGGCGGATATATCTGGGATTTTGTGGACCAATGTTTTGTTAAAACCAATGCTAAAGGCGATACGGTATATACCTATGGCGGAGATTATGAACCTAAAGAAGCCATAACGGACTGGAATTATGCTTCCAAAGGAATTTTTTATGCCAATAGAACACCCTATCCACATGCTTGGGAAATGAAAAAAGTATATCAAGATATCCATAGTAGCCTATTGAACGAGAAAAAGATACAGGTTTACAATGAACGTTTTTTTACTGGACTTGAAAATGTTGAACTTCAATGGGAGCTTATTGTTGACGGAAAAAAAACGCAATCTGGTTTAATCAAGCATTTGAATGTGTTGCCTCAACAATCTGCTGTACTATCGATTCCTTATAAAGCAGATATTCCGGGGGAAAAATTTCTGAATCTGACTTATCGATTGAAAAAAGCCGAGGCTTTACTTCCTATGGGGCATCTTATTGCAACTGAACAGTTACCTCTGGGGGGCTCTTTTCAGCCTAAAACAGCTATTTTGGCACAGGGCAAAATCAAGACAGCGCGAAAAGATGGAAATCTGATTGTCACGGCAAAACAGCTACTGATGGAGTTTGACCTTAAATCAGGATGGTTGGCGAAATATCATTATAAAGGACAGGATTTTTTGGATGAACATGCGCTATTTAAGACTAATTTCTGGCGTGCGCCGAATGATAACGATTTCGGTGCCAATACGCCGGAAAAACTGAAACCTTGGAAACTGGTTGCGGATTCGATTGAACTGCTTGAAATTAGATCCGAATTAATCGATAGCCTGGCCTATGTATATGCGACCTACCAGATGCCTCAGGTATATGGGCAACTAGAAATGAAATACTGCATTAATCAATTAGGTGAAATGCGTGTTTCTCAGTCATTCCTTGCCGACACCACAAAAAAGGTTGCAGTTCTGCCACGTTTCGGTATGCAATGGATTATGCCATCTGGCTTTGAGGCGATTAATTACTACGGTAGGGGACCAGAGGAGAACTACATCGATCGTAATTTTGCATCACATGTCGGAATTTATAAACAGACCGTTGATCAACAGTATTTCCCCTATGTAATGCCACAGGAGACCGGCAATAAGACCGATATCAGATGGATGGAAATAAAAAATAAACAAGGTCGGGGATTGTTCTTTACGTCTGATTCTACATTTAGTATGAGCGCTTTGCATTACTTTGACAAAGATTTGGACGATGGTCTCAAGCGACAACAACGTCATGCAGCTGACCTTGTTAAAAGAAAGCAAACGCAGCTTAATATTGACCTCAGACAAATGGGTGTGGGTGGAATCAATAGTTGGGGAGCATGGCCGCTGAATGAATATACATTGCCTTATAAAAATTATACATTCTCCTTTATCATAAAACCAGTCGAATAAATATAACGCCCTGTACAGCAACAGCTGTTCGTAATTGTTGTACAGGGCTTATTTTATTTTTCGGCAATTCAGACTAAGGCCGATCGACATGGAATTCATTCTGAAACGCTTTTCGATACTTTTTGACATAGTCGGAAGGTGTATGTCCAAACAATTTGCTGAACTGCTGTCTAAAGTAGCGTTGGTCGTAGAAACCTGTTAAGTTAGCTACTTCATTAATTTTTGAATCCGTCAATATGAGCATTTCGGCTGCTTTTTTTAGTCGTACCGACCTGATAAATTCATTGATCGATTTGCCTGAAATAGTTTTAATTTTTTTATAGAGTGAAGAATGACTCATGCCTGTTTTTTCGGCAAGACTTATTACAGTCAGTTCTTCCAACAGGTTCTCTTCAATAATCTCAATGCACCGTTCTATCAATAGCTTGTCTGTGATCGGTATCTTTAGCTCATTGGACTGTAGCGTAATCGCTTTAAAGAAAAAGTCCTGAAGGTTCTTCTTGTTCTGTAGTAATGTTTTGACCCGGAGCAACAATATTTCCGAATCAAATGGCTTATGGATATAATCATCGGCACCATATTGAATTCCGGCCAATTTAGTGCTGTCAGAGGTACTTGAGGTAAGTAGGATGATTTGAATATGGTTGAGTGCAGCATTAGATTTTACGGCTTTGCAAAGTGACAATCCATCCATCCCTTCCATGATAATATCACTTATTACCAGATCAGGTTGTTTTTGCTTGATCATATCGAGTGCCTGAACACCATTATGGGCATTATAGACCGAGTATTCTACCTTAAAAATGTCGGTAAGGTAGCTGCGGATAGCATCGTCGTCGTCGACCAATAAGACACTGAATTTTTTGCTTGATATCGCTGTCGGGAATAAGGGAACGGTTTCCGTCGCCACTTGCGAATCGTATAGCATTTGAATTCCCGACTCGTTGTAAAGCGCTACATCTGCCAAAGGTTCTTCGGCTGGGGTTTGTTTTGCTAAGATAGGCAAAACGAGGTCGAATGTTGTTCCCGCTGTTGCTGAACTCGTGTAACTTATTGTTCCGGCGTGCATTTCAACAAAAGTTTTGACAAGGTACATCCCAATCCCGAATCCTGTTTGTTTTTTGGGACCATTGAGTGGATCCGAAAAATATTTGTCAAATATCCTATCGCCAAGATGTTCGGGGATACCTTTTCCCGAATCTTTGATCTGAATGCTTAATTCCCGACTTTGTTGCGATAAGGCAATATGGATAGCACCATTGGAAGGCGTAAATTTAAAGGCATTTGATATGAGATTGCATAAGATGATCTCAATTTTTTCTTTGTCAGCATTGACATAAATCGGATCGGAATTTTCCAGAAACTGGTAATCTATATTTTGCAATTTTGCCTGAGCAGCGAAATATAGAAATATTTCTTTCATAAAGCTTTGGCAGTCAAAAATACTGATTTTGAGCTGTTCGGCACCGTCCTCTGTTTTTCTAAATACAAGCAGCTGATCCACCAAGCTCAACAGTCTTTTGGCATTTCTATGCACAATCTGAAGGGAAGCGCTGTCCTTGGACTCGTTTTTGGTCTTTAGCAGATCTTTAATCGGATTAATAATTAAGGTCAGTGGTGTTCTAAATTCATGCGATATATTTGTGAAAAATGCATGCCTCTTCTCATTGAGCTCTCTTTCTTTCTGAATGGTAAATTTTGAAAGCTGTATCTCGTAATTTAAAGCGATTTGCCTTTTCCGATAGCGCAGATACCATAGTCCTATATAGGCAATAGCCAGCGTGTAAAGCAGGTAGGCCCACCAGCTTCTATACCAAGGCGGAAGAATTTGAATCTCGAGTTTAATCTGTTTATTCGTCCAGTTGCCTTCCGAGTCGGTCGATTGAATATGAAGGATATAAGTGCCTTCATGCAGACCGTTGTAATTTATTGATCGGGTAGACCCTGCATCGTTCCATCCTTTGTCCAATCCTTCCAATAGATACCTGTATTTTATCTTTTGTGGGGAATCAAACTCCAGGGCTGCAAACTCCAGCGAAAAAGTGAATTGATTGTAGGGGAGCGTCAATTTATGAATGCTATGATCTTTTCCAATATCGACCCGGTCGCTCAGGTCGGCAATCTTTTTATTGTTAATTTTAAGGCTTGTGATAGCTAAGGCAGGTTCATAAATTTTCAGTTTAATGCTATCGGCGTCAAAGATGTTAAAACCGTTGTTCCCTCCGAAAAGAAGATGGCCGTCTTTGAGCTTAAGAGCTGCCCCATAGGAAAATTCGTTGCTTTGAAGTCCGTCAGTTTCCTCGTACCGTACAAATTTTTTAGTGGAAGGATCGAACTTCGAAAGCCCATTAAAGGTGCTTAACCACAATTTTCCAGTTTTATCTTCCAAAATATTAAGTACGGCATTGTTGCTCAATCCTTCATTTGTGGAATAATTTTCGACAATCTTTTTTAAACTGATATCAAATGCCAAGAGCCCCTTTCCTTCTGTTCCCAGCCAAAGTCTGTTATTTTTTCCGAGCTGAATGGCACGAACAGGTTTTCCGATTAAATATCTGGAGATTTTTTTCGTCTGCTTGTTTAGCTGTATAATCTCATTGTAATTCCCCATCCAGATATTACCTTTCTGATCATCAGTCATACAATTGATATCATAGATGTCTTCGCTGAATACTTCAAATTGGTCGCTTGTTGGATTATATGTATATACTCTTCCCTCGGAAAATGTCGCTGCCCAGATCTTTTCATCCTGATCCTTAAAAAGTAACTGTATACTGTTATTTAGAACCCCAGTTGGCGTTCTACAAACATAATATTTAAAACCCGAGCCCTTTATGTAACGCGCAATGCCCATTTCGGTTGCGATCCACAATTCTCCATTAGTTCCAGTCAAAAGATGGTTTACCGTATTGTCTGGCAATTGCTGTGGCCCTTTTTGAAATGACTGAACCTGATTGGTCTTGTTATCCCATGCATAAAGACCATTGCCTTCGGTACCAATCCAGATCTTGTTATCATATTCAACAAAAGAACGGACAAATTTGTGCGCCAAGTTAAATCCCGCATAATGTTTCTGCTGTAAATAATTAAATTTATAGCCATTGTTATCAATCGTCTCAATGCCGCCCTTTCCGGTGCCGATCCATATTTTACGCTGGGAGTCTATGTAAACCGTATAAATGGTCTTGCTATTCAGTGAAAATTGAACAGGCTGTAGATTACTTTTGTTTTCTGCATTTCCATGAGATAGGTTAAGTATAAAAATGCCATTGTTTTGGGTGGCTATCCAAAGTTTGTTTTGTCCTTCCAACGTCAGCATATTGATCTGACTCGATTTAAGCTCCTGCGGATACAATGTCGAAAGCATGCCGTCTTTGATTTTCCAAACAAATAATCCTTCGTAATTACCAATAAAGAGTTCACCGCTGTTTGTACTAACCATAGAGGTTGCACTGGTAATAACCTTTGATACAAGATGCAACTGCTGTGTTTTTTTATCGAAAGCATATAATCCGCTTCCCTCTATAAAAACCCATACCCCGCCTGCCGCATCAATATGTGTGGCGGATACATGGTAGTATAAGCTGGATAGGTTCGATTTATAATCTTTAAAAGCGATTTGCATGGCATATGCTTCTTTATGACTTTTGTAAAATAGCCCCCAGCCGTTTGTGCCTATATAAATATTATTGTCACTATCGATTTGAATGGATTTTGTGTCAGCGTTGAGATGATATAACCGTTTCGATTTTTGGTCTCTATAATTTAAACGGGAGAAGGTATCAAAATTTCGGTCGTAGGTTCCAATCCCTTGACCGGTTCCTATCCACAATTTTTTATTGTGGTCTTCTGCTATACAATAGATATAATTATGCGGAATGCTATTTTCGTTATTTAGCTGGTTTCTATAGGTTTTTATATCGTAACCGTCGAATCTGTTAAGCCCGTCGAAGGTACCGAACCACATAAAGCCCTGACTATCCTGAAATATGGATTTCACCGAACTATTGGATAAACCTCTATTCATCTCCTTGGGAAATTGTGCTAGGCTCAGCATACTTGAGTGAACAAGGATGAGAACGAATACCAGGATTAAGGCCTGACGAGAATATGGGAGTCTGTTGAAACTAGGCATGTTAGCAGTTTTGTTCGTATGGTATTTCCGATATCAGGTAAAATTATCGATTTATCCTTATCATAGGTTATTATCTTGAAAACGACTATTTGCAATTGAAAACAGTCAAATTGAAGATTGTATGGCTAAAGATACGATTGTTTTTTAAAATAAGTGTATATTGTACGTTTATATAAAAGGGCCTGTATTACAGCTAACATTGTTGCTTTATAAAGCAAAAAAAATCGAGAAGAAAGTAATGAGTGTATCCATTAAATAGTGTACAAACCAATTTAAAGTAGCTTTTGTGCTCGTTTATCAAAAAATACTATACATCTAAATATATGCGGATCAATTTAATCTTATGTCTATTGTTTGTAGGACATTTTTCATTTGGACAGCAACTGAACAAAGAAACCGTACTTGCTCAGCTAAGTAAGGCAAATCAATACTGGCAGTCTCATCATAAGCCCGAGGTTTGGGCTTTTTGGGATCAGGCAGCTTATCATACCGGAAATATGGAATTCTATAAGATTTCAAAATCAGCGGGCGACTTAAAATATGCTGAGGATTGGGCCAGATACAATGATTGGAAAGGTGCCAAGTCTACCAATACGCAACTTTGGAAATACAACTATGGGGAAACAGACGAACACGTTCTTTTTGGTGACTGGCAAATTTGTTTTCAAACCTATATCGATCTCTATCATTTATCGCCAAGCCCTGAAAAGATTGCACGTGCTCAGGAAGTGATGGAATATCAGATCCACTCCAATAAACAGGACTATTGGTGGTGGGCCGATGGTTTGTATATGGTGATGCCCGTGATGGCTAAAATGTACAAATTGACAGGCAATTCACTTTATCTGGATAAGATGTATGCTTATTTACAATATGCCGATAGTATCATGTTTGATCGGGAAGAGAAATTGTATTACCGCGATGCAAAATATGTCTTCCCCAAACACCAGAGTTTACATGGCAAAAAGGATTTTTGGGCTCGTGGCGATGGCTGGGTGTTCGCTGCATTTGCAAAGGTTCTTCAAGATCTACCTCAGGAGGATAAACATTATACCTACTATCAGGAGCGCTTTAAGGATATGGCGGCCGCTATCATTAATTGCCAACAGCAGGAGGGATTCTGGACTCGAAGCATGTTAGATCCCGAGCATGCTCCCGGCAGGGAAACAAGCGGAACGGCTTTTTTTACTTATGGGTTGCTCTGGGGAATAAATAATGGCTTGCTAAGCGATTTTAAATTTAAAGATGCTGCGGTTAAAGGCTGGAAATATCTTAGTGAGATCGCTTTACAACCCGATGGCAGAATTGGGTATGTACAACCTATTGGTGAAAAAGCTATCCCCGGACAGGTGGTGGATACCAACTCTACAGCTCCTTTTGGTGTAGGTGCGTTTTTATTAGCCGGCTCGGAAATGTATCGTTATTTAGCTCAAAAATAGATTGGATTTGAAAATGAAAAATAAGATTTTATTGTTCTTTGTTATTCTTCTGATAGGCCATACTGTCTTTGGACAGGGCGTGAAGAAGAAACCTGCATCAACAAAAGAGACGGATAGAGCTTTTTGGCTTAAAGAAATGGATCATATGCTGCGTCCCGTTCTCCGCAGTCTGGCCCATGATAGCCTGCGGTTAACTATGCCACAAATGACTTCTATACACGTGGATAATAAGGAACAGCGCATCAAAGTACAATATGTTGAAGTCTTGGGAAGGGTATTGTCAGGCATAGCACCCTGGCTTTCCTTGGATGGCGGTTCGGCTGAAGAGATAAAGTTACGCGATCAATATAGAGCATGGACTGTTCAAGCACTTAAAAATGCTTTGGACAGCAATGCGCGTGATTTTATGCGTTTTGATCTCGGTGGCCAACAGCTTGTTGATGCCTCGTTTATCGCTTTGGGATTTATGCGTAGTCCTTGGTTGTGGGATCATATCGACAATCAGACAAAAAAGAATTTGGTAGCATCTATAAAAATTACGCGCCAATTTCGGCCGGCTTATTCAAATTGGTTACTCTTTTCAGCAATGAATGAAGTTTTTTTAGCGAAATATTCGGATGATTGGGATGTGATGCGCGTTGATTATGCGCTGCAGCAATTGGAACAGTGGTATGTTGGAGATGGAATGTATATGGATGGTCCGCATTATGCGTTTGATTACTATAATAGTTATGTTATCCATCCCTTCTTGGCCGGAATTATGGATTTCATACAGTTGAAAACTAAAAACTATGATGGGATGTTTGCAAAAATCAAGCTCCGAAATGAGCGCTATGCCATTATTCAGGAGCGGTTGATCAATGCCGACGGTAGTTTTCCTCCGACAGGAAGGTCCGTAATCTATCGCGCGGCAGCTTTCCATCATCTTGCAGATATGGCGTTCAAGAGACGACTCCCTGGGGAACTTAGCGAAGGACAGGTGAAGGCTGCCCTGTCTGCGGTATTGAAAAAATCGACCGAAAACCCAAATACGTATGAAAATGGCTGGTTGACGCTGGGTATGTATGGTAATCAGCCGGGCTTGGGTGATCCATACAATAATCAGGGGAGCCCCTATTTATGTTCAGTAATTTTTTTGCCTTTGGGATTACCCGACAGAGATTCTTTTTGGACAAGTGAAGCGAGCGACTGGAGTGCACGGCGTATCTGGTCAGGACAGGACTGGCATAAAGATCAGGGTAAAGCCATTCAATAACCCCAAATTCCGGGAATAAGTCTCCTTTCAAAAGGATCTGGTGGGCTCAACAAGTGTATAAAAAATTCAATGAAACAATATCTAAATCAACTAGTAAGAGTGGGGATGCTCACTTGCGCGTGTCTCTTGTTTATTTACAATGCACAAGGGCAGAAAATTAAGAATACGCTTGTCGGAAATGGCTGGGCAAAGAACACAGTCAACACAACCGTATTTCGTAAAAATTCATTAACCAGCAATGGTAAATACCAATATATCGCTTATTATGATGAAGCTGGATATGTAGTTTTAGGCCAGCGATTACTTTCTGGCAAGGTATGGAAGTTGCGACGTACCGGCTATACCGGGCATGTGAAGGATGCTCATAATGTGATTAGTATTATGGTGGATAAGGCTGGATATCTCCACGTTTGTTGGGATCAGCATGACAGCAAGTTGAGATACGCACGTACCCTTCACCCCAATAGTCTTGTGCTGGGTTATGAGCAAGCCATGCTAGGAAAAAATGAATCAAAGGTAACCTACCCCGAATTCTTAAAGTTACCCAGTGGCGAGTTATTGTTTTTATATCGTGACGGCGGATCCGGCCACGGTAATCTTGTGGTCAATAAGTACGATAGTAAGCAGCAAAAATGGGAGCGGATGCATAGCAATCTGATTGATGGCGAGGAACAGAGAAATGCCTATTGGCAAAGTTATGTGGATCGTCGGGGGACGATACATCTTTCTTGGGTCTGGCGGGAGAGTCCCAACGTGGAAAGCAATCATGATATGGCTTATGCATGTTCAAAAGATGGCGGATTAACCTGGCAAAAGAGTAATGGAATGCGGTACGATTTGCCCATGAGAGAATCTACGGTCGAGTATGCGGCCCATATACCCCAGCAGCACGAATTGATTAATCAAACCTCTATCGCTGCGGATGAAAAAGGGAATCCTTTTATCGCTAGTTACTGGCGTGATGCAGGAACACAGATCCCGCAATATAAGGTAATCTATTTACAAGAGGGGGAATGGAAGATCCGGTCTTTTGATTTTAGAAAAACACCTTTTAGTTTGAGTGGTGGTGGAACAAAGGATATTCCAATCGCCAGGCCCCAGGTGTTGGTTCGCGGAAAAGATAATAAAATAATGTTGACGCTGGTCTTTCGGGATCAAGAGCGCGGTTACCGACCTTCGATACTGAGGTTGAATGGCATGCATCAAGAGGCAAATGACATTGTTGATCTTTGTGAGCAGTCGGTAGGGGCTTGGGAACCTACATATGATACCCAGTTGTGGCAAAAGAAACGTAAAGTTGCTTTATTTTTGCAGTCTACAGTGCAAAAGGATGCTGAGGGACTCGCTGATGCTCCCGCGACAGCAATACGGGTAGTAGAATGGCGTGATTGAGAAAGAGATTGCTGTGTTTTTTTTATATTAGAGAATACTATTAATACCCTAGCGCTAAAATATTAAAAAATCATAAAAAGTAAACCGTACGTTATGAAACATTCAACCGTATTTGTCTTGTTATTTCTAATCTTTACACATGTGTTTGGACAAAAAAGTAAAACAGTCCTATATGTAATCGGAAATATTCACGATAGTGTTCCAAATTATAATGCTCAAATTTTGGTTGGAATTCTTAACCATATTAAGCCTGATATTATTCTTCATGAAGTAGACCGTGAAGGGATGAAGGAATATGAAACTGCTCAGTATAGCCCCGAGGGAAATGAAATAAAAGCAAGCAATCTTTATTTGATGAAGAATCCACAAACCCTGAGATTTCCATTTGATTTTGAAGGAAGAAACAAATACCGTAAAGAAAAAGGCATGGTACCTACTGATAACTTAACCGTTAAATTGATCGACAGTTTGTACCGTGCTCAAAAATTGACCGGCGGGCAAGCCAATATTTACCAAGAATTTCAACGTATCACGGGAGATTTAATAAAAATTGCCACGTTATCTCCCGAAAATTTCAATAATCATACTACGGATAGCATTGCTGAAAAAAGACAATATTATCAATATCAAGAATTACTGAAAATTACAGATGCAAGGTCTGAGTTTTCAGAAAGGTTTGTCACAAAACCCGATGGAGACAAGATCAGTTATAAAGATGGATTCAGATTAATGTCAGACTTCTGGGATTTAAGAAATCAAACAATGGCATCCAACATCTATGAGATAGCTCGAATATATCCAGGTAAAAAGATTGTCGTCTTAACAGGTTTTCTACACCGCTATTATTTGATAAGAGCGCTAAATAAGCTCAATAAAAACGAATTTGTACGCAAGGAATTTTATCAATAACAATCATAATTACGCGAAAGTATAGTGGATACAAATTCTTACTCCACTTTTAAACTGTCGACCGGATTAGCTTTTGCAGCGGCTATTGCTCTGGTACATAGGGTTAGAATGGCAATTACCAGTGCGATGATCCCGGCACCTACAAGTATCCACCAGCTGACCGAAATGCGATAAGCGAACTCTTGCAGCCACTGATTCATCAATAACCATCCGATCGGCAGTGCAATTAACAGGGCTATACCGACCAGTTTAACCATATCAGAGCACAGTAGATAAACCAGGTTGCTGAGTGTTGCACCTAATGTTTTGCGTATACCGATTTCTTTTATTCGCAATTGGATAGCGAATGTGATTACACCAAATAGCCCTAAACAGGCAATAACGATAGACAATAAGGCAAAAATTAAGAGAATTTGACCCTGTTTTATTTCCGAATTGTATTGCTGTTCAAAGGTTTTATCTAAAAATGTGTATTCTAAAGGATAATCGGGGACATATTTACTGTAAACTTTGTTTATATGCGAAATTGTATGGTCTACATTTGTCGATTTCATGCGAATATAAATATTATCCATTTCCATTTTATTAGCTGGAAGTTCTAGGATAAGAGGCTCTATTTTGTGCTGAAGCGAATAAATATGAAAGTCGCTGACGACCCCGATAACAGATTTCAGGATAGATTTTCCAGTTGTGTCTCTTCCAAATTCGATCCTTTTGCCTATCGCGTTTGTCCAGCCTTGTTTTTTTGCAAATGCTGCGTTTATAATGACAGAGGCGCTATCTGTTGGCATGGTACTGTCGAAATTTCTTCCCTTAACCAGTTGAATATGCATTGCTGGGATAAAATTAGGGTCAATTTTTAAGGTATTGGCGAGTGTAAAGTTGGGATCAATTTTTCCATTATTTTCAACATTGAAAGTTCCCACGCCAATGTCGTTTTTCCCAATTGGATTGCTGGCGAACGCTACTTCTGTGATATGGCTATCTTCAAGTAAGCTATTTCTGAACTCGTCGCCTTTATTGCGAGTGGATTCATTGTCCAGATGGAAAACCATGACCTGATTTTTGTCGAAACCCAGGTTTTTTGTAGTCATAAAATTCAATTGTAGAAAAATCACCATGGTGGATACAATAAGCAATACTGCGATTACAAATTGAAAAACCACAAGTGATTTTCTCAGTAGATGTTGGAAGCCATGTGTTCCGATCTGATTTTTTAGCGAAGGAATAGTCTTTAGTCCTGCAAGTATTAAAGCTGGATAAATACCGGTAGTGAATACTAAAAATACGATAAATGGAAGTACAAACAGTAAGGTTTTCCCTATTCCAAAATGCCATAAATCCAATTGCTTACCGATCATTTGGTTTAGCCATGGAAGAAAAGTTGAGGCCAGCAATATGCTTAACAATGCTGCACAAAAGATGATTAAAGACGTTTCAACAAGAAACTGCTTGGTTAGATTTAAAGTGCTGGATCCGATTACTTTCCGGACGGCAATTTCTCTCATCCTTATTGAAGCCTGCGCCGTCGTGATATTAATATAATTTACGATCGCAATTAAGAGTACTAATGCACCGACAATGGAAAAGATGTAAACATATTTGATATTGCTATTATTGCCGAGCTCATAACTTAGATTAGAATGCAGATGGATATCCGTAATTGGTTGTAATTCGATTTTATAATCAAAATCGAGATTCCGTCCATGAATATATTTTTTTACGATGTAAGGAAGTTTTTTTTGAAGTTGGGGCAAGTATGACTGATCTTTTAATAGTACGTAAGTATAAAGGTAAAGTCGATTCCAATCAGGATTAAAGTCTTTTGAAAAGGAACGGATAGCTCTGAAGCTGAAATGTGTATTTTGAGGTACATTTTGTATAACAGCCGTGACAAGGCTGGGTTCAGATTTATTGAAATAAAGCGTTTTATTGACTGCTGTTTCTACGGATCCAAACAATTGTACGGCTAAGTCTTCTGTCAGTACAATAGATTGGGGATTAGCCAATGCCCTTGCAGGATTGCCAGCAAGAAAATTATAGTCAAATAGATTGAAGAAATTCTTGTCTGCGAGGAAGATTTCGTTGACTTTTGTTTGTTGATTATCAATGGTAATTATGCCTCCGCCCTCGATATCGAATCGGGTGGCTTCTTTTACGCCGGGAAATTCATCTTTAATAACATTTGCAAGGGGACCTGCAGTTCCTGTTATATCAAAGGAACCGCCATCCCATTTTCCGTGAGAAACAACGCGATATATACGGTCTGCCTGCGTAAAATAACGATCATAACTCAATTCATCATTCACAAATAAGAGGATAATCCAACATGCGGCTAGGCCCAACGATAATCCTAGTATATTGATTAAGGAGAAGATTTTGTTTCTGAACAATTTCCGCCAACCGACTTTTAAGTAATTATACATGATTTCCTAATTTTAATCTTAAAAATTCATTGCATTTCATGTCATTTTTATCTCATACAACATGCTTGAGATCAATTGGTTTTAAACGCATCAATAGTTTTGCCTAAACTTTAAGTTTTTGATATTCAGTGTTTTGTTTGTTTTTTTAACCGTATTAAATTGTTCGATTGTGAACAATACTGTTCGCTTGCGAACGGAGAATGGAAAATTGGATTACTTCTAGAAGATACGCTGAAATACATATTATAGGTCAAGAAAATAACGAAATAATTTCTACAATTGACCAAATGTTTTTACAGTTTTTTTTAGTTTTGATAAATTATTAATCGTTAGTTTATGTGTAAAATTATCTTTTTTATTGTATGTTTTTCTGTATTCAATATCTGTCGTGCCCAAAACAAGGAAGTAACCAAATTAGTCGATCAATTCATCGATACACTAGAGGCTCATTCTTTTATGCGTAGTAGAGTCGATTTCGATAAAATGCGTCAAGAAACAAAGTTGAACGTCAGGAATATTAATTCGACTGATTCATTAATGCCAACTTTTAAAAAGATAGTTGCAGGTTTAAATGATCATCATTCGAGTGTACATAGAGTTAAAGGTACCACAGATGAATTGGCGTTAATTAAAAAGTATGCTTCCACAACCTACGCACAACTAGGGATGCCTGGGCCAAATTTTCAGCATCGATTGATCGAAGATAAATATGCATACATTAACGTTCCTGGTGTTGATCTGGAACATCGCATGTATATTGACACTTTACAAAAGCAGTTGCTTGAACTAGATGGAAAACAACCTAAGGCTTGGATTATTGATTTAACGGAGAATGAAGGTGGTAGTTGTGCTCCGATGATCATTCCCTTTCATGCTCTCATAGATACCACACAAACCTTTTGTTATTTTGATGGAACATTGGACAAAGACGGAAAGGAGGTTTTGGTAGATAAATTTCAGATTCCCCAAAATGGTTTATATATAGACAATGATGTGGAAGCAAAGTATTTTAAATTTGATACTGTTCAAGTCTTACCGCTTGTAAATAATAAGATACCAGTAATTATTTTGATTTCGGGAATAACGGGAAGCTCAGGAGAGATTGCTGCATGTCATTTTTTAGGACAAAAGAATGTGACCGTCATCGGAACAAAGTCAGCTGGTTTAACATCAGGTAATGAACTTTATTATGTAGATAAAGGATATTCCATTAATTTAATGACTGCGTTGTTGCACAATAGAAAAGGAAAATCTTATGATGTTGGAGAACGAATAAATCCAGATATAACGATTACGTATCCGGAGAATATTCAAAGCCGTAAAGAACAACATCAATATATATTAGAAAATAAATCAATATTTATCAATAGGGCACTTGAGTTTTTAACCTCTGGAGGTATTTAACTTCTATTAGAACATTTTTTCGCTATCAGCTTATTGTTTTAATCTTCAATACGCATTGGTTGGATCAATTTGAGAGCTTGTTCTTTCCAGTCTCCGATAAAGGGCTCAAGATCTGAATAACAGTTTTCATAAGTATAAGACCATTCTTTATTTTGGTCATCTGGTAAATAAATTGAGAGATAGCTTTGCTCATCGTTCTCAGTTTTAAATGCATAAACTAAATACTTTTTATTATTCTCGGTCAATTGTCCCAGATAATCAATTTGTTGCGACTGCATATCCCATTCGGATTCCATGTAATCGTTTACAACAATTTTTCCAATTTCAATTTGCTCCTTATACCTGGGGGCTATCAAATCTTCGCGTTTTTTCTCTTTAAGCCCCCTCATCAATACTCCTCTTTGCGATATATTAACATTGATGCTATCCATTAATTTTTGATTCAATGGCAGACCGAGAACCAAAAATTCAGTTGCGGTGGAGGCTCGCAGATAACCTATTTGTGTATTAGCGAGCAACTGATGTTGATATTTTAGTAGTGAATCTTTTTGATCATATAAACCCAGTATTTTCACATAATCGCTTATCCAATAAGGATCGAAACTATCCTCTGATTCCTGTTCGGAAGCAAATTTGGACAGGTCTTTGGCTAGATATTTCATTACATTCGGCAGATAAACCTTTACCATTTCAAGGCTATTGCGCACAGTGCTGTCCTTAGCGATTTCTAAACAAATATTCAATAGTGTAGGTCTGTAATTATCGATCGCAAATAATGGAATGACCTGTTCTAAATTCCCAGCTACGTATTTATGGGAAGTGCGTAAAGGCTGTAGTAATTGCCATACTTGGTAATCAACATCGGGTCGATGATGATTTAATGCCTGGAGATACCATTCAAGCTGTGTTGAATCTATTTCATAGATGGTCGGGAAGATTGCTATTTTGATCAGGTCTGGTGTTGTCGGATCCTTAAGTATATTTTTTAAAAGAGGTATGCTCCGTTCATCATGATTCTTCACCAAACTATAGATCAGGTTTCTTCGAAGCCCACTGTTCTGCTCGTCATCGACCTGTTTTCGGACCAATGTTTTATAAATTAGTGCTAGGTCATTTTTATCAAATTTGTAATCGAGCTCCAATGTGTTTTTTGCCTTTTGACTAACGAGAGAATCAGCGCTATAGATATCTTCAAAAAGAGTTGCTGCTTTTGAGCTATATACGTCAAAGTTCGCTGTAGTACCTGTATAACGGACGGATTTGATAATCCTGTTTATATCTATTTTTTCAACTGTTTCTTGTGTGCCGATAGCATCAAATCCATAGGATATATTGCCTCTGATCCAGATCGCTTTTTTATGATAGTTAGCTGTTAATGAATCGCTACTTGTGTAGATTGCAGCGGTTATATTGTCGGATCGTAGTGTGTCGTAATGGACCATTTTCTCAGATTTCTTTTTTGCAGTAGCCTGTATTTCGGCATATAAACTGTCGGTTTTTTCCAGCCGATAATATTTAGGCAGTTTAGTGATTTCCAAGAGAAAGGATGTGCTTGAATTGCTGTCGGCTGCGGCATAAATATGAGATTCGCTATCAAGTTGCTCAGCTACATTCTCATTTTTTATCTTTATCAACGATGTAGCAGGAAGTTTTAGCTTCATACTGTTTACGGTGAAATCTTTCCAGTCGGCTTCCTTAAAAGGAACCATACGGAAGGAATTAAAAAAAGCGCTATCCATTTCTTTATTATTCTTATCTAGGTTTTCCTGAAGTACTTGATAAATTCGGTTCCCGCGGACCCATGTTTCTGCGAATAGGTTTGATTTGTTCAATTGGGCTTTTATTGCCATGCCCGTTATATTCTCCTTCTCCCTTGGCTCAACAGAGGTAACGGTAAGCGCTGGATTTTTTTTAAGGCTGTTTTTGAGCGTTTTCAGCATCAGGGATCTGTCTGTCATGATATAGCCAATCGGATAATCGTGATACTGAACCATATAATTTATTTTTCGATCCCTATCCATTGAAAAATAATTATGTATGCCATATTGGAGCTGTTTATCTCCGAGCTGCTCTGAACCTGTCTGGAAAAGGTATTGAATTTGCGTCGGCATTTTTATTGCAAAAGCACCAATGTCATTGACAGATTCATCTATTTCAGCAGGGCTGTCGAGAGGAAGGATTGTGAAGCCATTGAAAAAGCGGTCCGACAAATACCTGTCTAATGGACTTTTGCTGGTAAAGGCCGATAAGCTATATAATGTATTGTTCTTTAGCCAGAATTCCCATTTAACCTCCATGCCATTATTTGCGGTGATCAACTGCATACCTTGGGCACCATCCTTTTCAAGAAATTGCTGAGATATAATAGGGAACTTGCTTTTGGCAGTCTTTCTTTCGTATTCTTGTTTTAAAATTTCTTTCGCAGTAAGTCCATTCAGGTCACCAACAAATTGAGCCGACACCATAAGTTCTGTTTCTGTGCTCAGATCACCATAGATGATGTTTGTTGCACCCAATGTATTTATCCTGTAGATATAACTTTTTGGTAATTGGACAGTATATCCAAAGATAGAGTCCTTTTGGGGCATCCATTCCATCGTACTGAAGTCTATTTTATATTTAGAAGCCAGATCTGTTTTTTTTGTCTTAACGGGGCGGAGCTTATAGCCTTCATTTTGTAAAAGGTGGATGAGTCCTAGGTCACCTGCAAGATGAGCGGCCCCCACGACCGCGCAGAGCGTACCTTTATCGAGCTGCAAAATTATATTTTTTAGCATCGTGTTATTCCTTCTTTGCATTTCTTCAAGATCAATATGGGGTGAAATCGCGTTCCAAACACCAGCCAGGTCTCCAGAGCTATACAGTTGCATCATATCCTCCAGATACTTATAGTATTTTGTACTATCACTTTTGTTCGCAAGATGAACCAATTCGTTACTTCCATCAACATCCAGTTGATTTTCTATTGGCTCTAGGCCAACAATATATTTTCGTTGCGATTTGGCTAGGCCATAGAGATAAGCATCCAGTACGGCGGTAATATCGTCCGGTTTGTCGTTGCTGGGATTCATGAGATATTTAACAATAAGCGGAGATGCCATTTGCTGGGAATCCGGCATCACACCATACTCCTTTTGATAGCGTTTTACAAACTCTTTTTTTTGTACTTCGGTAAGCGCTATCTTTTTAAGTGTTGATTTTTTGCTGTATCGAAAATCCCATATCTGTTTATACAGTGTATCGGGGTGTACTTCCAAAGCCAGTGCATCTGTATTAGCAATAGCCACAAATATAGAATCATTGCTATTGATCAGACGCCGGTCTTTTAAATGTACAGAGCCTAACAGGTAAGAAGGTTTAGTTAACCCCTTTCCGGTAATCTCCCATAAAAAGCTTGTGTATTTTGTTTCTTGAGCATTAGCGTTGCTTATAAACGAAGTGAGACAGGAAAAAATAAACACCCATAAAAGGAGTTGCGTGTATATTGTGGCGCTGACAGATTTATACATTCGGTTGATAGATCAATATTATGGTTCTAAGAAATGAAGCTAAAGCTATTTACTTGGTAGCATATCTTACTATGGCTAAAAATTGAATTGATCATATAAGATTCAAAATCAAAATAATCTATTAAAAATAAATAAATTTCAATAGATGCGCAAGAGAACCTCCTTTAAAATCTTTTGTTCACAATTGTTGAATCCTGGTTTTCAGTTTTAATTAAATGGGCGTAAATCAGGAAGTACAATTCATCTTTTAGCCCGCATTTAATAGGGTGTACGCATGTGAACAATATCGCTATAAACTGTTCGCATCCGTACAGCTACTTTTTCTGAAAAAGATATGGAATATGCTTTAAGAGGCTATAGAAGCCGTTATTGAACGCACAGGACAACTGGTATAGTATTTGGCACGAAGCTAATAAAATTGATCTTATGTTCTTTATGCATTTTGAAGTTCACCTTTTCATTTCAGTCATTCACCGAGTTTTACCCGTTGTTGATCTAAAGTCTGTGAGCAAGAAGCATCTAGAGCAGTAATTTTGAATCAACAAATAAGAATAGAAAAAACTTACACGATAAAATAAAGATATTATGAAAACGCTAGTAAAAACAATCGCAGCAGCAGCCTTAATCGCAATTTCAACATGTGCTATGGCAGCTGAAGGTCCAGGATCAAAATCAGCAAAAACAAACGTTAACCTATCAACAGCAGACTTTGCTTTAGAGCACTATGTTGCTGTAATGACTGAAGGTGAATCGGCTGGTGTAGAACAATTGTTTGCCGAAGATTTTAATCAAAAGGTCCAAACGGCAAACCTGAAGTCAAATAGCCGTAGTGAAGTGGTTAAGTCCTTGAAAAAACAAAAAGGCGAGAAGCTAAACTGTACAGTGAATACAGACGTTCTTGAAGAATCAGCAGATTATATGGTGGCCAGGGTTACCTTGAAATTTGAGGATTTCAGCAAGACAGATCTAGTGACTTTTGTCCGTGAAGGAAATGACTGGAAAGTGTCCAAATCGATCAATTCGTATAAATAGGAGTCATTTTAATTCAATATATAAGTTGTAGGGCCACATCAGGAGATGTGGCTTTTTTTGTTTTATTGCGGACAGTTCGTTTTTCTAACTCTAACTTACGAAACGTGGGCTAACATTCAGCATCGTTATACGTGAATTTGCTAATCATCATTTGCTTCTTTCTGGACAAATGCTCACTTATGGCAGGAACCAAGTTATCTTATAGATACGTATCCCTTTGCTGTTTCTTTGCTTTTTTACCAATGAAACACCAATGAAACACCAATGAAACACCAATGAAACACCGAAGAAACACCGAAGAAACACCAAAGAAATAGCAGACGAAGCCCAAGCCAATCCCAAAGAAGACCCGAACAAAGAGCAAAGAAATACCAAAGAACCGGCAAAGAATCAGCAAGGAATAAGCATAGCAATTTCATTAAAAATTCTCTTTTTTAACTAAATCTTGACCAATAGTGGTGTATCAGTTAATTGAGTGAAATCAATGAAATACGACGAATATTCTTAAGTTTGCGGCATTAACCTGTATTATATTCAAAAAGTGATTCAATTTAGTTTAGACACTCGGTTGAAGTTCCCACTTTAATAGTTATAGCATAAAAAGCTTATTAATATCAAATGAACACAAATAGATTATTGTTATTTTTATTATTGCTATCCGTCACATTGAAAGGCTATGCTCAAGAAGCATTTGAAGGCGAAATTATTTATCAAAATAGCTTTCAAAGTAAGAATTCAAGCGTCACTAGTGAACAAATGAAGATTCTTCTAGGTGATAAGCAAGAATATTTTATTAAATCGGGGAATTATAAATCGTGCACAAATGGTGTCGGTATAACAATGCAGTTATATATTGGTGAAACCAATAGACTTTACAATAAGACGAGCCGATCCGACACACTTTATTGGTTTGATGCCGATGTGAAATCAGATGCAGTTATAAGTTATGAGCTCGTTAAGAATAAAGAGAAAATATTGGGGGAAGATTGTGATGCCTTGATTTTAAAGACGCAAGGTGGGCAGACAACCTATTTCTACACATCAAAGTATCCTGTTGATTTTACGAAGTATCAGATGCATAGTTATGGAAACTGGAACTACTATTTATCAAAAGCCAAGTCTGTTCCATTGAAAATTGTGGTCGATAATGAGCAATTCAAAATGGAATCGGTAGCTCAAAAGATTGAAGCAAGGGAGCTTCCTGACGATTTTTTTGCAATATCAGTCGATACACCGATAAAGAAAACGAAATAAATCAACTTGGTCAGCAGACAGTAATCATTAATCTTTTGCTAGGCTTTTTATGCGGTGTGCGTATGCGAACAATCTATTTTGAAACTGTTCGTATGCGCACATTTTCTTTTTCGTAAAGAATCTTGAAAATGCCTTTAAATGTGCTGAGAAGCACAAATGTTCTTATTGTAGCCACTGGTATAGTATTTGGCATGCAGCAGCTAAGATGGTTGTTATATTCACCTTTACATTTCCGCCATTCACCGATATTCAAATATCGTTGGTCTAAAGTCCATAGGCCAGAGATATATTGAACTTTAGTTTTGGATCAACAAGTAAGGGTATATAGACTAACACAATAGAACAAAAAGATAGTATGAAAGCATTCGTAAAAACATTCACGGCAGCAGCTTTAATCTGCTTATCGTCAGTTGCCATGGCAGCTGAAAAACCAGTGTCAAAACCAGAAAAAATTAGCATTAATCTTTCCACAGCAGACTTCGCTTTGCAGCATTATGTTGCTGTAACGACGGCTGGAGAATCTGTGGGTTTAGAGCAATTATTTGCGGAAGATTTCAGCCAAAGGATCCAGGCTTCCAATATACAGACCTACTACGGACGCCAGGCTTTGATTAAATCTTTAAAAAAACAGCAGGGAGAAATTCTGAACTGTAAAACGCATATCAAGATTGTCGAAAAATCCGCAGATTATATGATTGCAAAAATCGTATTGAAATTTGACAGCTTTAGCATGACTGACCTAGTGACTTTAGTTTATGAGAATGGCAGTTGGCAGGTATCCAAGTCAGTCCATTCCTATCAGTAAGAACCACTCTTTTATTTTTTCTTCTTGGCTCCATTATTGTATAAATTCAGTTGCCGATAGAGCAATGGAATAGCGTGTTTTGTTCTAAATCGTTGAAATGAAGCAACTATGAGGTGTAAATTACCGAATGTGCTTGGAATTCTTTAGTTTTGAATACACTAGTTAGGGATAACCCTATGTCTCCTCGGCAAAGGAACGTTTGGAACAATTCAGAAATACGGACGAACAATGATATTGAAAGAAAGAATCGGTCACAATTACCTGAAATACCTGTTTACTGGGACGCTTTCGGCTTTGCTGGTTACAGGTTATGCGCAGGAAGTGGGGAAACAACAGAAAGAAAAGAAAGAGAAACAACAGCAACAGCAACATAGTGTGCAAGGTGGCGGTGGAGAGGTTCAAACCATGGATTCGATTGATGTCGTACGCGACTACCGGCCTATGCTGGCCGATGCGGTCAAGGTGCGCCGCAGTCCGGATATGACGCATATCAACCGCGATGCTATCGAGACGGAGCTACGCCAGATTGCCACAGCCACCTATTTAGCACAGCAAAAATATAAACAGGCCTATTATCACGAATTGATGAAACGGCACCCAGACGCTTCGCAAAGTAATATCGATAATTATCGCATCAGCTATCTGGCTTATGGCGCTGGCGAATACAAAAGAGCGAGCGGTATGCTGGAGGCCATAAAACCTTCGGATGCCTTTTATCAGGGGGCGATCATGACATTGGGCCATATCGCTCTGGAGACTGGCGATAAGCAAGCCGCACGAAATGCTTTTGTCAAAGCGACAAAACTGGATTTAGACCAGCAAGTGAAAGCCGATGCGCTATTTAACTATGCTAAAATCTTGTTTGCAATGGACTCCACCCAAGCGGCACAAAAAGTCCTCGAGAAATATATCGAGCAGGAAGTGCAACCTGTCGATCCGGGTTCAAAAAGAAAGGAAAGTGCCGAAACACTATCCGCTGAAATCCTACGTGGGACGACCAACTTCCATGCCGGTGTTAGTATGCTGGAATCGCTAAAAGAGCGCGGTCGGGAGGTCAATGCGATCTATCAAAAGGTCACCTACTACCGCGGACTGGAGTTTTATAACGAGCGTGCTTTCGAAAATAGCATATCCATGTTTATGCGATCTGAAAAGTTTCCGGTCAATGCTGAAATGGCCGCTCTTGCGACCTATTGGAAAGCAGAGGCCATGTATGAAGTGCGCAAATTTGGTGAAGCCGTAGAAAACTTCTCCCAATTTCTAAGCCTGCCCGTCGCTCGGAATAGCGACCTGTATAATTATGCAAATTATGGGCTGGCCTATGCGGCCTACCGAAACAACCGTTTTGAGTTGGCAGCCAATTATTTTGAACGCTTTCTGACTGCTGGAGGAAATGCGGTGGATCAAAATATACGCTATGATGTCATTGCACGTCTGGGCGATTCCTACCTGTGTCTGCGCGACTACAGCCGGGCCAACAAATACTACGATCAGCTGATCAACAGCAAAGCGCCCAATCAGGATTATGCCTTATTCCAGCGCGGTGTTTTATTTGGTCTGCAAGGCGACAATGAAACCAAGCTCAGTACGCTGCGGTCGGTGTTGAAACAATTTCCATCTTCGAACTATGCAGATAATGCGGCCTTTGAAATTCCCTATACTTATTTCACGATGGGTGATTATAGCCGTGCGATCGAAGGGTTACAGGCAATGGTCGAAAAGTACCCTCGCAGTAGTTATATTCCCCGCGCCTTAATGACCATAGGACTCGTGCAGTACAACAATGATGAGCCCGAAGCGGCGAAAGCGACTTTCCAGAAGGTGGTGGAGAAATACACCCGAACTGCCGAGGCGGAGCAGGCGATGCGTTTCATTGAAAACATCTACCTCGATCAAGGGGATGCTTCGAGCTATATTCGTTACGCTGTCGGTACCAATGTCAGTAATCTGAGTCCCGCAGAGCTAGATAACATGGCTTTCCAGGCCGCGCAATCGCTATTCGCCAGGGGAGAATACGGAGCGGCTGTAGAAGCGATCAACGCCTATTTTGATAAATTTCCAAAACCCAGACAAGAAAAATTCGCCCGCTATATCCGTGGAGTGAGTTCGTACCGCACCGGGCATCCACAGGAAGCACTGCATGATCTGAATATCATCCTGAACGACTGGACGAGTAAATATTCAGAGAATACCTTGCTGACGGTTGCTGCGCTATATTTGGATCTTAAAGAATACAATGAAGCCATTGTGCACCTCAAAAAATTGGAGCTCAACGAAGAATATAAAAAGAACTATGGCTATGCGGTAACGAACCTGATGGTGTGTTACTTCGAACTCGGCGATATGGAGCAAATGGCTAAGTATGTGAGTCTGGTCAAAAATTACAACGGGGCAACCGAGGAGGAAATAGCGAAAGCGCATTTGTACAGTGGAAAAGCTTTGTTGAAAGAAAAAAATGTAGCGTCTGCCATGAAAGAATTCAACCTGGCTGCGCTGAAGAGTCAATCGGCTATCGGCGCAGAAGCACGGTATCGCGTAGCGCTTTTGCAGTACGATAACAAGGAATATGATAAGGCGCTGGAAACAGCCTTTGATGTGATTAACAATAGGGAAGCGCAAGAATACTGGGTTGCCAAGAGCTTCCTGGTGCTTGCTGATGCCTATGCGCGCAAGGGCAATGCTTTCCAGGCGAAGAGTACCTTGAAAAGTGTGATTGACAATTATGACAAAAACGATGATATCGTGCCTGCAGCGAAAGAACGCTTACAGAAGTTGAAGTAATACTTCTGAAAATTTGGCATACGCCAGATGTGATAGAATTTTTCATTTCTTTCGAATGAAGAGGATCGTATGGAACATGAACCTAAAAAGCCCGAGAACAATCGGGCTTTTTACATTAAGTAGACTGCTATAAATCTGATAAAAAACCTCCCTAATAGTTATAAACGGTATAAAATCCAAGAAGAAGAGCCATTTCTTTATCACTTAGTCTCCATAAGTGAATGATTTTATTCACATCGTCCTTCATAGCGGATTAAATCCTAATTTTTGTACAAAAACGAACCATTTCTGAACAAATCAATACCATAGCGGTAGCCTGTCGTGGCTAATTTTGTACCGTATCCCAATAAATCAGTTTTGTTGAATCAGCACACTAAATGATAAACTATAGAAGTCGCTGGCACAACAGGAATAAAATAACCAATAGACTTGAAAATATGTTCAAAAACGAAATGATAAACAAACAGCTATTCTCAAATTGGATAATAAATTTTTTTTTAACGCTTTTATTGTGCACTTCTGGATTGCTTGGTTTTTCTCAAAAAAATGAAGGGAAAAGCGGTTCGGGCAACACCGGGTATATTTTATTAAAGCCAAAATATGATGGTCATTCAGTCTTGCGCAATCCTTTAAATGGTTGGGTAATGTATGCTCCCCGTAATGCCGATGATACGTATTGGGATATCGAATATTTTGTACCAGCATTGGGTAAAAAGGTAAAGGTCATTGATTATGCTTCGGCATGTTATGTACGCACGAGCTGGTCTTCGCTGAATCCCAGTGACGGTGTTTATGCCTGGGATGATCCAAACTCTAAAATAGGAAAGCTCCTTAAAGGCGCACAAACGAGAGGGTTGCCCATAGCACTCCGTATTGTGGTAGATGGTCGCGACCAAGGTCAAAATACACCCAAATTTGTGTTCGACCTCGGAGCCAAATATTATTTGGAAAATGAAAATCATCCCGATAGGCAAACACCTTATCCTCAGGATGCGGTATTTAGAAAATACTATACCAAATTTATCACAGCTTTGGCCAAGGAATTTAATGATCCTGAAAAGACCTCTTTTATTGATGCCTATGGCTTGGGGAAATGGGGCGAAGCACATTATGTTGTCTATGAAGATCCCAAAATGGCAACACCTGAAAGTACTGAAAAAATAAAGGAAGAAACCCTTGAATGGGTGACCAGCTTATATGCTAACACATTTACAAAAGTTCCTTTGGTTATCAACTACCATCGTCTGGTCGGTCATCCCGAAAGTTGGGGCGCAGTCAACCCGAATAGTGAACGCTTATTGGATAAAGCTATTGATAAGGGGTATAGCCTTCGCCAAGATGCTTTTGGCATGACTGGCTATTACCAGAATTGGGAAAAGGATTTTGCCAAGAAATGGAATTTTAAGCGTCCTATCATCATGGAAGGAGGCTGGATTATTGCCCCAGGTAAGCACCGTTATTGGACAGACCCCAGTGGAAAATATAGAGAAGGTCATGATGAGGATGTGAGGAAAGGTGAGTTCGACCTGTCGGCCGAAGCCCATGTCAATATGATGGACTTTAGAGCGGGGGGAGAAACTGAATCCTGGTTTAAGTCCTTTGATTTGGTTCAACGGTTTATTACAGAAGGTGGCTACCGTGTATATCCAGACCAAATCAACCTCCCTCAAGATATCAAGTCGGGAAAGATAGCGCAAATCGCCCATCGTTGGCAGAATATGGGCTGGGGCTATTTACCTAATAATATTCCACAATGGAACTACAAATATAAAGTTGCTTTTGCACTGTTAGATGCCAATGGGAATGTTAAAAAGATTTTTGTAGATCGTCAGAGTGAACCGTCTGCTTGGTTGAAAGGTACTGCTGCGAGTTATAAATTAAATGCAAAAGTAGATCTACCTGCAGGGATATATAGCTGGGCAGTCGCCATTGTTGATACGACCAAGGAAAATAAGCCGGCAATTCAACTTGCCCTTGATGGAGATTTGACGGCTCAGGGTTGGACAAAGCTTTCGGCATTGCAGGTAAAATAGAAAATTTTATTAACAACTAACACCTATTATGATAAAGCTGATCAATCTATCTTTGATATTGTCCCTTTTTTTTAGCCTGATAACCTCCAACCTTGTTGCACAGCAAAATATGGCCAATGTGTATGGTAGGCGAGCTCAATCCTTAAATGGAAAGTGGGACGCTATTGTAGACTTGTACGACCAGGGAAGAAAAAACCAAATCTACCTGAATAAAAAAGCCGAAAGCAAGACTGATTTTTATGAATACGCTTTCGAGAATGGTCTCCGTTTAAATGTGCCTTCAGATTGGAACAGTCAAATGCCTGAACTTAAATATTACGAAGGTACCATCTGGTATGGGCGTAAGTTCGATGTAGTGAAAGAAAATAACAAAAGGTTGTTCTTGTATTTTGCTGCGGTAAGTTACCGTTGTCGCATATATCTCAATGGACAAGAGATTGCACAACATGAAGGTGGTTTTACCCCCTTTCAGATTGAAATAACAGATGCAGCTAAAGAAAACGATAATTTTTTGGCAGTTGAGGTAAATAATAGCCGGCAGGTTGATGCCATTCCGGCAATGGCCTTTGATTGGTGGAACTATGGCGGTATCACCCGAGATGTCTTTTTGGTAAGCACGCCAAAAGTTTTTATCGATGATTATTTTGTTCAATTGGACAAAACCAAAGCCGATAAAATCAATGCGAAGGTCAAACTTTCGGAAACGATGGCCAATTCCTCGGTAACTATCGAAATACCCGAACTACAACTAAAACAAACGCTTAAAACAGATGCTCAGGGGGAAGTAAAAACTTCATTCCTATCGAGAAAAATCAAACGTTGGTCGCCCACTTCACCTAAACTGTATAACGTGAAGATTTCAACGCGCGACGATCAAATAGAAGAGGAAATAGGTTTTCGCAATATTTGGGTAAAAGGGGAAGATATCTTCCTGAATGGCGAAGCTATTTTTCTCAAGTCCATTTCATTTCATGAGGAAATACCTCAGCGCAAAGGTCGTGCTTTTTCACAGGCAGATGCAGTGATGCTGCTTTCAGAAGCGAAAGCTTTGGGCTGTAATATGATTCGTTTGGCGCATTATCCACAAAATGAATATATCGTGAGAATGGCCGAAAAAATGGGTTTCTTGTTGTGGGAAGAAATTCCCATTTGGCAAGGCATCGATTTTGAAAATGAATCGACCAAAGAGAAAGCCGGTAAAATGATGCGGGAAATGGTTGCTCGAGACAAAAATCGTTGCGCACTAGCTTTTTGGGGAGTAGCCAATGAAACCCAACCATCCGAGCCTAGAAATGCTTTTATCAGGCATTTGATTGCTACATGCAGAGCCATTGACACGACCAGGCTTATAACCGCTGCTTTTGATCTTGTTCGTTTCAATAAGGAGAAGGAAATCTTTGTTATGGATGATCCTTTTACGAAAGAATTGGACGTCGTAGCTGTTAACAAATATTTAGGCTGGTACCACTCCTGGCCAGTTTCTCCTGATAAAGCAGTATGGGATGTGGCAAAAGGCCAGCCTTTAATTATTTCTGAATTTGGAGGCGAGGCGCTGTATGGCAAAACGGGCGAAAAGGATGTCGTCAGTTCATGGAGTGAAGATTACCAAGCGACTTTGTACAAAAACAACCTCGAAATGTTTAAGCATATTCCAAACCTGCGCGGAACTTCACCTTGGCTGCTATTTGATTTCCGTTCGCCGTTCCGTTTTCATCCGACCAACCAAGATGGCTGGAACCGCAAAGGATTGATCTCAGACCAAGGCTACCGAAAGAAAGCCTGGTTTCTGATGAAGCATTATTATGATAATAAATAAGACTTCAATTACGAAACCGAGCTTAAAGAGGAGTATCACAGTGACACTATTTTTTCGATGCCTACAAAAATAATATACTGAAAAGAATGAAAGCACCTAAACTATCGAAACACAAAATGGATGAATACAGGACAAGCATCTATAAATACTTTAAAATGATGTGCCTAATGGGGCTTTTCCTGCAGGTAGCCTTGTTAAAGGCTCAAGATGCTATCGATTTATCAGGCACTTGGGGGTTCCAGACGGACGTGATGGATTTCCGTAGAGGATCGCTGTCCCCCCGCTATAATCATCTTTTGCAAGAAACAATTAAGCTTCCCGGTATTACCGATGATTATCAGATAGGATATAAAAATCCCTATAAATATATCGACCGCCTGACCCGAAAATACGAATACATGGGACCGGCATGGTACCAACGTGATATTGAAATCCCTGCCGAATGGAAAGGGAAAAAAATATTCCTATACTTTGAGCGTACCCACTGGTTGAGTTCAGTTTTTGTAGATACCAAGGAAGTCAGCAGTATTGATTATGTAAGTGTGCCCCACAACCACGATCTGAGCTCATTTGTAAAGCCCGGAAAGAAGCATCGCATGACCATTTGTATCGATAACCGGTTTCAGTATAATACACATAAATGGAACCATGCGCATACTGAATTTACGCAGATTAACTGGAACGGTATTCTAGGAGAAATAAAACTGCTGGCCATAGACCCAGTTTATCTGGAAGATCTTCAGGTATATCCAAATATAGCCGATCAGTCCATAAAAGTAAAATTACGGGTAAATAATGCGACCAAAAAACAGATAAAGGGCAAAGTGTCTTTCGTCATCGAGGGAACAAACTACAGTCTTAAGGATGAAGTTGCACTGGTAAGTACCGATTCGGTGACCTTCGTAGAGACCACTATTCCATTAGGTAAGCATATCAAATTGTGGGATGAGTTTAACCCAAACCTCTATCGTATAAATTGTCAACTGAATACCTCCGACGGCAAAAACAGCTACCGACATGAAAAAGCGACAACCTTTGGTATGCGTGAAGTAAAACAAGGAAAAAACCATGTGTTGCTCAATAATCGTCCCATCCATTTAAGAGGCAATGTAGAAAATGCAGTGTTTCCAAAAACAGGCCATGCTCCGCTCGACGATGCCTCTTGGGAACGAATCATGGTGCTGATGAAGACGTATGGCATGAACCATTTACGATTCCATTCATGGTGCCCGCCGGCGGCGGCCTTTCGCATGGCAGACAAACATGGAATATATTTTGAAGTGGAAATGCCTATGTGGGGCAAAGATGCCGAACCCGACGAGTCTAGATATAACTTCTTCCGTAGGGAAATTAAAGCTATTTTAAAAGAATATGGCAACCACCCTTCTTTTGTTCTGTACTGCAACGGAAATGAAATTACCGGGAATTTCGACTTTATCGAGGAGTTGACTGCCGAAGGCAGAAAAGCTGATCCCCGTCATCTTTATAGCGGTTCTACGGCAAGAACACGGGTTAAATCGGATCAATATTACGTTTCGCAGCAAACCAATAAAGGACCGGTGAAGGTGTACGAAGGTCTGCCCGGTACCGATTGGGACAAGAATTTGGAATCTGATGTAGATGTGCCCGTCATTTCACACGAGTCAGGACAACGCTGTATTTATCCAAATTTTGATGAAATAAAGAAATATGCCAACAGTCCCGTAGAGGCCCGCAATTTTGAAGTATTTAGCGATCTATTACAAAAAAATGGCATGTTGGACCAAGCAAAGGATTTCTTCAGAGCATCTGGTGCGTTAACCGTGCTGGAGTACAAAGCCGTGATCGAAGCCCTGTTGCGATCAGGTAAATCTGCCGGATTTCAGCTTTTGTCGATGAATGACTTTCCGGGACAAGGGTACGCGCCCGTGGGGATCTTCGATCCTTTCTGGGATTCGAAAGGATTGGTTACAGCAGAAAAATTCAGCGAGTTTTGCGCGCCAACGGTCGCTCTACTGCGCTACGATAAAAGCAGTTTTTTCAACACAGAAACATTTAGGGGAAAAGCCGAAGTATATAACTTTAGCAATTCTGCACTTGAAAATGCGAAAATTAAATGGTGGTTGACCGATACCGCTGGCAACGTATTGAAAAAGGGAACGCTGAAAAGGCAAACCATTGCCAACGAAAATGTATCGCCGGTAGGTGAATTTGAGATTTCCCTAAAAAATATCAGCACCCAAAAAGTTACGGTTCATCTTGCGGTGAACGATAGCATTAAGAATAGCTGGGACATTTGGGTATACCCAAAACATCAACATCTGATGCAGTCTACAGCTAATGTATTGTACACCGATGTCTACGATGATGTTGCAAAAAGGCAGTTGGCCCAGGGTAAAACCGTGGTTCTTTATCCTTCTCCAGACCAGGTGAAAGGTCGAAAGTCACTGTTTCACAATCATTTTTGGAACCCCATTATGTTTGCATGGGCACCGATGACCATCGGCAACCTGGTTCATCATAAGCAGGCCATGTTTAATGATTTTCTTACTTCATACCATACCGATTGGCAGTGGTGGGATATCCTGAACCATGCAAAAGTAATCGAAATGCAACATGCACCACAACAACTGCGTCCCTTTATACAGGTCATCGACAGCTACGACAACAACCAGAAATTGGGTATAGGTTTCGAAGCCAAACTGCACGGCGGGAAATTGCTGGTACTGGCATTGGATACCAAAAATGATATGGATAACCGTCCCGCTACCCAACAATTGTTGTACAGTATCGATAATTATGTAAAAAGTGAGAAATTCTCGCCGCAAGTGGCCGTGGACGAAACTTTTATTCAATCATTTTTAGAGAAATAAGAAAGATTTACACAATGGTAAGAACAATGATATTATCTATGATGACTGTTTTTTGGGGTCAGCCCCTCATGGCACAGGAAATTAGGTTAGAAGAGAAAGCGTCTGTAAACCAGGTTTATAATAAGGCTGTCGAGGCGGAAAATGCATTATCTTTGAATGATTTGGACATCGAATCGGGCTATGTACTTTATCAGACCGAGATAAACACTGATGCCGAAAGCGAAGAGCTGGAATTGGAAAACGTACGCGATTATGCCGTGGTCTATGTCGACGGTAAGGTACAGGGTAGCCTGACAGATAAGAGTAAAAAACTAGCCATCAAAGCAAATCCAGGCAAACACTTACTTCAATTTTATGTCGAGAATATTGGCCGGATCACTTACGGACCAGAAATTACAGATAATTCAAAAGGGATATTTGGCACCATTACTTTAGACGGAAACGACCTTCAAGACTGGAAAATGATCCCCTTAACGGTGCGTAATTATCCACTGAAGGATTTGGTTTTTGAACAAAGATCAGTTAATGACAGCCCCGGTTTTTACAAAGGTCACTTCGAACACAATCTGTCCGGAAACAAGTATCTTAATATGACAGGATGGGGAATGGGCGAGGTCTGGTTAAATCAAAAATATTTGGGATCTTACTGGGAGGAAGAAAAACAGCAGTCGATATTAATTCCTTCGGAGGATTTAAAACCCGGAAAAAATGAACTTGTAATCTTCGAACTCAAAAATAATCAGCAAAAGAAGATAAGTTTGTCCCCAACGCCTGTTTTTAAGTAAATTGGTACTGTTGGCTTCGCATGGATCTGCACAGCTGAAAAAGAGCTAAGGCCAGAATTTCGACGAAGCTCATTGCCTAATAGTGTGATAATCGAAGGTTATAGAACCACTGATCAACAATTAGCAGCAGGGTATTTTGATTGAACCTGGCACGCGTAAATCTTGGATAGAAATTTAAACAGCTTTAGTAGCATCGGTAAATGAATAAATACAGTCTGATAATTTGTTTCGTCGTTTTTTGGGGGCAATGTGTTCTCGGTATCGATCTTTCGAGGTATAGGTTTCATCTGATGCCCGAAACTTCCTATTATGGCGGTATACAGAGCATCGCAAAAGATAGTTTAGGGCGTATTTGGTACACGGGGCCCGATGCGCTCTTCATGTACGATGGCAATAGTTTTTATCAGTTAAATGATATCGTCTCTGCGATCAAACCAGCGCAAAAATGGGGTTATGGTTCTTTAATTCGGGATAAAAAGGGAAATCTGTTTCTAGCTTCTGGGCAAGGCTTATTAAAATTCGATTACGAACGGTTTTCTTTTCATGTCGTGGTTCCCGGAATGATCCGTTCGCTTTGTGTACATAGCGATGGTCAGGTTTACATGCTGTCAGACAATAGCATACTACGCTATAATCCGCAAAATAAACAGACAGAAAGCTTTTTATTGCCCAAAAACAAGTCTTTCCAAAATATAATGAGTGCTAAAGATCAGGTGTTTCTAAGCCAAGGCGCTGTCGTGTACCAAGTTGAAATGACGAAAAAACGCCTACTCCAGTTTGCGGATTTTGGTAGTACGACAAATCAGGTGAACGATGCGGTCGCGTACGGGGGGGAATATTACTTTTTAACACAACGAGGGGGAATCCATGTAACAGATTTAACAGGAAACTTAAAACAGAAGATCCCAGTAAGCATAATGGGAAATTCAGCCGTGTTAACCAAAAAATTATATTTGGACCAAACCGGGGTGATCTGGGTGGCTACGCAAGCTGGATTGTATCTTTATGATCCATCCAATGAAAGCAGCAGCGCCTTGCAAATGAACTTGAACGATGCTTATTCATTACCGAATAACTCGATATGGACAATTTATCCGGATCCGGACCAAGGGGCCTGGATAGGTACTTACGGTGGTAAAATAGCTTATTGCTCGCTTTACGATTCCCGAGTACGTTACTTCAAGCCCAGCCCAGGGGGACTCAATCACCCCATAGTCAGTAGTTTTCAGGAAGATCATCTGGGAAATATATGGATCGGTACCGAGGGGGGGAGCCTGAATTACTGGAATAGAAAAAAGGATCAGTTTAACCCTCTAGAAAAATCGCAGGGTAGTTCGTCGAGTCCCCATATGATTAAACGCCTGAAATTTGACCGAACGAGTAAAAAACTGTTGATTTCAGCCTATAACGGCGGTATTGGTAGTTATGATGTGGACAATCAGCATTTCAGCAGTTTCAATTTCCGCTCTCCGGAGAGCCAGCAACCGCTCACCGTTTATGATTTTGTAAACGATAAGGAAGGCACCTGGTGGATGACAGATCCCGATAAATCATTTTTATATCGAAAGAAGCCGCTAGACCCTATAGAGATGGTGAGCGTCCTTGATGCGCAGGGCAAAAAAATGAAACTCGAAGTCGAAGCATTATATGTGAATAACGAAGATCAGCTCTGTTTAATTAGCCATCAAGGATTTTTTGTTGTAAATCCCCATACGTTAAAGGTATTGAAACACTACGCGCTCAAAGATGCTTCCTATTCAGCAAATTACCTGTGTAGTTATACAGTAACTTCAAATGGCGAAGTATGGTTGGGGACATTGGGTAAAGGCGTAAATGTACTCAAAAGAGATGGGACATATGTCAACTATAGTGTAAGTAACGGATTCCCGGCGAAAATGGTATTTGGCATATTAGAAGATGTTGCCACGAAAAATATCTGGTTAAGTACCAGTGATGGTCTTTTTTGTTTCAATTGGAAATCCAGTAAATTTGAGAAAGCCAGATTTTATCAGGAAAATAACATTGGTTCATTTTATATTCATGCCGCTTACAAAACTTCCAGGGGTGAAATGCTGTTTGGCGGTACCAATGGATTTCTACTTTTCGATCCGGCGTACCTCAATAAAAATCTGCAAAAACCGAAAGTTTTTTTTACAGGATTTCTGGTCAACAATAAACTCGTGAAACCAGCGGATGGCTCATCAGTTTTAACGAAAGACATTGGCAGTCTTTCCAATCAAAAAGAAGACAAGATAAGGCTCTCCAGTAACCAGTCCAATGTAGAAATTAAGTTTTCGGCAAATAGTTATCTATCCGCAGAGAAGAACCAGTTCGCTTACCGGATGTTGGGGCTAGGTGAAGACTGGCAAATCAGTCATGCCAACCAGAAATCTGTACAGTTTCTCAACCTTCCGGGCGGAGATTATATCTTTGAAATCAAGGCTTCCAACAATGATGGGCTATGGGGCGATCAAATATCACGATTATATATCCATGTCGATCCACCATTTTTCTTGTCCTGGTGGGCATATTGTTGCTATGCCGCACTTGTTTTTGCTCTGCTCTTTTTCATAATGAGATATTACAGCAATAAAAGAGTGTTTAAAGAGCGATTAGCACTCGAGCGTTTAAAAGAACAGAATATGCAAGAGCTGAACCAGGCGCGTACCGACTTCTTTACCAATATCTCACACGATTTAAAAACACCGCTAACCTTGGTTTTACAGCCGCTTAAACAACTCAAAGACACTATTGTGGCCAATGATACCGCTTTGGTATACATGGATTTAATAGAGAAAAATGTATCCAGAATACAGCGGATGATTAGCCAATTGCTGCGCTTTCGCGAAATAGAAAGCCAAAAAATTACGCTCAATCCGCAGGTTGGTGATTTTATCAATTTTGTAAGGGATCTATTTAGCTTATTTGAGCTCTATGCCAATAAAAAAGGTGTTGAAACCAATATTTCCGCGTACAAGGACAATTTATATGTTGCCTTTGATTACGATGTTATCGAAAAAATATTGACTAATCTGTTCTCCAATGCCCTAAAATATACACCAGATAATGGGTATGTGGGCGTACGTATCTATAGTGCAACAGCAGAAGAAAAAGAACGGTTTCCTTCGTTAGATCCGAAGGAAGTCGAATACATCTCCATTGAAGTTATAAATACCGGTGATTGTTTTTCTGAAGAACAGATCGCGATGCTTTACACTTCTTTCAACCGCTTATCTTCTCATCGGCCAACTTTTGAAGAAAGTTCAGGACTTGGACTTGCCATTGTGAAAGAACTGGTAGATGTGCTGGAGGGTAAAATATGGATGGTCAATAAGACCGATAAAATTTCATTTACCATTTTACTACCGTTAAGGAAACAGGCCGGGGCAGGCGACATGCAGCCTAATGTGTATGATTACACCGTTTCTGAAATCGACGATATTATTACGCAGGATACTGCAGCCCCAGAAACAGGATCGATCCCTATAAAAAAGACAGATAATATCCTGCTCATTGAAGATGACCAACAGCTGCGTGTTTACCTGGAGCAGCGTCTGGCCGAAAAATATAATGTATATACAGCAAGTGACGGCGAAGAAGGCTTAATTAAAGCCGAAAAAATTTATCCGCAACTTATTATTACCGATTTGATCATGCCAAATCGCAATGGCTTGGAAGTATGCCGTAGCCTTAGGCAAAATTTTAAGACTAGCCATATTCCTATTATTATGATTTCGGGTACGGGAGATGACAACCAGCATAAAATAAAAGCATTGGAATATGGCGCCAATGTGTTTATTGATAAACCGTTTCATGTTGACTACCTGTTGCAACAGACGGAAACCATTCTAAGAAATCAGCGGGAACTAAAAGAAAAATACAGCAAACACGTTCAGGTAGATCCCTCCAATGTAACCGTGACCTCCATGGACGAGGAACTGCTGATTAAGGCTATTCAGGTCATTGAAGAAAATATTGACAATGCCAGTTATTCCGTAGAAGATTTTGTGGCTGATATGAACGTAGGTAGAACCATACTCTATCAAAAAATACATGATATTGTGGGAATGTCCATCAAAGAATTTATTTTGAATATGCGGCTGAAAAGAAGTGCTTATCTGTTAGAAAAATCGGATTTGACGATAGCGGAAGTTGCTTACCAAACCGGGTTTAACAATGCCAAATACTTTAGCGTCTGTTTTAAAAAACAGTTTGAACTGAGCCCTTCAGAGTTTAAGAAAAAGGTTTCCAGTGGAAAGAAATAAAAATACAGCCAATAGTTGACCGATATACCCTTTCAGATAGGTGAAAGGCCATTCTATATTTTTGAAATCCTAACGATCATGAAAATGACAATTTTTAGAAAAACGCTTCTGCTTACATATTGCTTTTGCTTGTTTAACGTAATTTATCTGACAGCGGCTGTCGCCCAAAAGCTAGATGAAACTTACATCAGCCCCAATAAATACAAAAGTGGTTCCCAGTCAGAACGTATACAAAAAGCCATAAATGAAGCAAAAAAGTCGACTGGGAAAGTAGTGATCCCTAAATACGATGCGGTAACAAAAAAAAGTGTCTGGCTCATCGATCAGGCCATTTTGCTTTCGGGTGATTTTGAACTTGAATTGAATAACTGTACCATTAAGCTATCGGATAAATGCCGGGATAATTTTATTCGTTCTGCAAATGCAGGGCTGGCAATTAAAGATATAGCACCCACAAAGAATATCCGGATTATTGGAAAAGGAAATGTTCTTTTAGAAGGTGCTGATCATCCCAGAGCTACCGGTGACCATAATAAAATCTTGTCCTTAAATCCCAGCGGATTTGGACAATCTTATGGTACGGATGCAGGTAAGCCCGGAGAGAACCAAAAAGGTGGATGGCGGAACCACGCCATTATATTGGCGCACACCGATGTATTTGAGGTTAGCGGCATTACATTAAAGGATTATCATGGGCATGGACTGGTATTGGAACGCTGTACAAACGGTAAGGTAAGCGATATTACTTTTAATGTGAGGCAGGCAGTAACTGTTGATGGAGTAGACAAACAGATTTTGAACCAAGACGGCATGGGCATACGTTTTGGCTGCAAAAATATTATTATTGCGAATTGCAAAGGTAAAAGCGGTGACGACTTTATTAATATAGGGTTGACAGATACCGGAGTGGGAGCAGGTGAAGAAAATGTAAATGTGGTAAGTGGTTCGATTTATAGGGGCGAAATCGACAACATTTCAACTATTTATCTCCAGAACTGGCAGGACTTCTATTCAATTTCACACCGATCCATACGGATTATGCCTGTGGGTAAGCTCCGTATAAGTCATGTTTTTATCGAGAATATGGTCATCAGTCCGCTAGCACAACAAGGTTTGGTGGTCGAGTATGGCGAGCATGTCCAGGGCTTATTTGTACGAAATTTAATCAGTCATCAACCGATAAAAGCCAAAGGTATCTCGCAGGCCAGTTTCCGCGATATCATTTATAAAGGTCGGGGTGAAGCTATCGATGTGCAACCAAGCGATACGGTTATCCTAGATCATCTAATGTGTATAAAAAAAGAATAATAAAGCGCTTCTAACCCCCATTTTACAGCGAAAAACACATGTTTTTGCCTTTTGTACAAAATCAAACCATTTTCGTACAAAAACGAACCCTACGAATTGGTGATGATTATAGTTTTGTCTTAACCAATTTTAAAAAAGCAAAATATGTGTATGAAAATTCCTCCCGACCACGTGATTAGGCTCACGCAGGGTAATCCGAACTCTACAAAAATCAATAGCAACGCGCAACGGAATTTTAGGTTTCGTCAATAAGGACGAAAACGAAGTCTTGCCGTCTGCATTGCGCATGCATTTGCAGCAATGAGATAGTATGTATCACAAAATTTAAATTAAAAATCCAAGCCTATTGAAGCAGACCTATTTTAAACTCATATTCTTTACGAGAAAGGGAAAGTAAAGGACGCAAGTAAATTTTAAACTAACCATTATAAATCAATGATACAAAAAATACATTTCTGGCTCAGGAGCTGGATAATGAGTGCTACCCTATCGGTGGTGGCGGCTAATTATGCTTATTCGCAAGCAACAGATCAAATAAATGTCAAAGGTCAGGTCACCAATGATGCAGGAGAAGGACTTAAGGGTGTTTCGGTCATGATTAAAGGAGCGAAAACCGGTGTTCAGACAGATGCAAATGGCCGTTATACCATTCTGGCGCCACGCACGGCTACGCTACTTTTTACCTACATTGGTTTTAATAACCAGGAATTAAAGGTCAATCCATCAGGAATCATCAATGTGAAGATGTCAGGAAATAATGTCCTGGATCAGGTTGTGGTCGTAGGGTATGGTACAGCCAAGAAGAAAGATTTAACAGGAGGTTTGGCCGTGGTTGGAAAAGAGCAGCTCAGCATGGTATCTACCTCAAACCTGATGGATCGCTTGGTGGGGCAGGTGGCCGGTTTTTCCATTACGACCGGCGAGGCTGCGCCGGGAGCATCACAGACCCTGTTGATACGCGGTGAAAATTCGATATCGGCCAACAATAGTCCGTTGATTATTTTAGATGGTATTCCCTACAGCGGATCCCTGGCAGATATCGATCCCAACAACGTCGAAAACCTTTCGATCTTAAAAGATGCCTCGGCTTCGGCCATCTACGGTTCGCGTGCGGCCAATGGGGTTATTCTGATACAAACCAAAAGGGGGGCGCTGGGTAGAGCTCAGGTAAACTATAAAGGTTTGATCGGCATGGCCGAGCCTATGCAACGCATCAATGTGATGGGGCCAAATGAATACATCCGCTTTCAACAAGATATTGCCCGAATTAGGCAAGGCTATACTGGAGCGCTATTAGATCCTATCGCCGGGGATATTATTAGCGTAACAGAGCGCGGTAATTATGCGAAAGGCATTACTAACAATTGGCAGGATTACGTCTTTCGAAAAGCCATGACCATGGATCATCAGCTGAGCATTTCCGGTGGTACAGAGAATACAAAATATATGGCTGCCCTTGCAGCTTTGGATCAAGAGGGTGTGGTATACAATTCTAAGTTGTCCCGTTTAAATATTACCACAAATGTGGATCAGACTTTTAATAAATGGTTAACCACTGGTGTTGGCCTGCAATATACCCGGAAAAGCGACGGTGGTATTACGCCAAATTTGGAACATGCCATAAAACAAAGTCCTTATGGGAGCTATAAAGACGAATCGGGGAAGTATGTGCCCGAACCCATGGAGTATTCATTGATCGTCAATCCGATGCGCAACGTCAATGCGATTCAGGATAGGTATAATAACAACTTCTTTCTTTCTGGCTATGCCAATATTTTGCTGCCGGTGGAGGGTCTTTCCTTACGATCAAATTTTGGTTATAATTATCGGAACGGATTTACCGGAACCTATTACGGGCGCAATACCTTTGAAGGCAGGGATCAGGGTACGCAGGCCGGAGGTAGTGCTTCCATTAATAATTCCAATTATAACGATTATACCTGGGAGAACCTGCTCAAATACGAGCGGCAGATCGGCGATCATCGTTTTGATGTGACGGGTTTATTCAGTATGCAAAAAACGAAAAGCTGGTCAACAGCCCAGAGCGGTGCAGGTTTTGTAACCGATGATACCGAATACTTTATGATCGGTTCGGCCAGCCGTCTTGTTTCCAACAGCGCTTCCTTATCGGAATCTGCGATGCTGTCATACATGGGCCGGATAAATTATGCCTACAAAGGCAAGTATCTATTGACCCTGACAGGACGTACAGATGGAGCCTCGGTATTTGGTATCAACAATAAATATGCATTTTTTCCTGTCGCAGCGGCGGCGTGGCAAATCGGGGAGGAACGTTTTCTGAAAGATAACGCCAAATGGCTGGACATGCTGAAAATCCGCCTTTCTTATGGTGCCAACGGTAACCAGGCGATTACACCATACCGCACGTTAGACCGCTTATACTCCAATGTAAAATATATCTGGGGCGATGATGGTACTGCCGTTACGACAGCCTATTTGGCCGGTGATGGTGTGGGCAACCCTAATCTGAAATGGGAAACCACCTATTCGACCAACCTGGGGCTGGACTTTCAGTTATTTAATAACAGATTGGGAGGAACTATCGATGCCTATCTTTCTAAAACGAAAGATTTACTGATGACCCGCACCGTACCTATCATGAACGGGTATAATCGCATTTGGGACAATATCGGCGCCACCCAAAATAAAGGTATTGAAGTCACCTTAAACTCGACGAACGTGAAAGGGGAAAATTTTCAATGGAATACGACCGCTGTGTTTTCCTTAAACCGAGACAAAATTGTCGAGTTGAGGGGGGACGGTATCGATGATATTGCCAACAACTGGTTTATTGGTAAGCCATTACGAGTATTCTACGATTATAAAATGATCGGTGTATGGCAAAATGGAGAAACCATTACTGTGGATGGGGCAGCACCCGGAGCTGCCAAGCTGTACGACCGCGACGGTAACGGCAAGATAGAAGCGAGTGACAGGGTGGTCATCGGATCTAAAAATCCACGCTATACAGCATCTTTAGCCAATCGGTTTTCTTACAAAAATTTTTATGCATCTGCGTTGGTAACCGGGGTTTTTGATGTATGGCGCGATGATCACATGGCCAATCTAGGGGCCTGGACTTTCGGGATTACCAACTACGTCCACGATGCCAATTATTGGACACCGGAGAATCCCAATGCGACGATCGTTTCACCCGGCTATCTCAATCCATTGGGGCACGGGTACTATAAAAAGGTGAGCTACGTACAGGTGAAGAACATCACCTTTGGTTATAAATTGCCACACAAAATTGCTAAAAAGGTCGGTGTAAATGGTATTGATATAAACGCCAGCGTCAACAATCTGAATACGATTTCTAATATCAGAGAGGTCCTCAATTACGACAACACCTGGATGGCCTCCTATCCGACGGCACGTTCGTATATGTTTGGCTTAAATGTAAACTTCTAATCGATTAGGACATGAAAATGAAAAATATTATCACAACAAGTTTAGGGCTTATCGTATTGTTCACCTTAGGAGGCTGTAAAAAGTTTCTGGAGGAAGAACTGAAAACTGAACTGGCCCCCTCAAACACCTATACCAGCACCTACGGTTTCGAAGTGGGGAGTGCTGGTTTGTATACACTCACACGTTCAGAATACAATACCTATGGCGAAGGTGGCGCCTTCATCCATAATGGTGCCTGCCCATATGAAGCTTTACAGGTATCTACGGATATCGCCGATGCCATTAATAGCGATGGCTCACTGACGGCTTTTGCCAACCTTACACTTACTGCCTCAGAGCGGTTTGTGGGCACCTACTGGAACTGGGCTTATAACCTTATTTCATCGGCAAACCTGATGCTGGTTTATTCCGAAAAAAACACCAATTGGGATACGCCCGCGGATAAGGCACGTTTTCAGGCTGAAGCCCGCTTCTTTCGGGCTTATGCTTACCGTACCTTGGTTTATCTCTATGGCGATGTACCCTATGTAGAAACTATCCTGTATGATTTTCAGCTTAATTTTACCCGTACACCAAAAGCCGAAGTCATCGGCCACATGGTAGACGACCTGAAGTTTGCGGTGGATAACCTGCCTACAAATCCGGATGACGTAAAAGAAGGAAAGCTGACCAAATGGGCCGCAAGTCATTTGCTGAGTGAAATCTACCTATTGCAGGGCAATCATGCCGAAGCAGAAAAGGCCGCATTGGCGGTCATCAATAGTGGGTATTATAACCTTATGAAAAACAGATATGGCGTAAATGGCAGCAAACCAGGCGATGTATTTAGCGATTTATTTCTGGAAAATAACCAAAATAGAAAAAGTGGCAATAAAGAAAGTATCTGGGTATTGCAGTTCCAGTTTAACACGATCGGTGGTGGTACCAATTCGGATGACTGGACGCGTAGGGCTTGGATACCAAATTACTCGACGATTACAGGATTTGTTTTGGCTGACACATTGGGCGGCCGTGGTATTGCACAATTAGTGCCAATGAAGTGGTGGGTAGGCACCACAGGTACCAATGCTACAGGCAATGTCGCTGGTATTTTCGAAGCAAATGATATCCGTAATTCAGGTTATAACATTAAACGCAACTGGTATTACAACAACGCGAATGAGACCTCGCTATATGGTAAAAAAGCCAATATTACCGAACAGACCTGGTTTACGACAAAAAGCTTATTTCCAGCGATTACAAAATTCTTTTACGGACGTACTGAAAATTTAAGTTTGACCGGTAGTTATAAAGATCGTATGAAATTCCGTTTGGCTGAAACCTATCTGTTGCTTGCTGAAGCCTATTTGGGACAAAATATGCCAGATAAAGCTGCCCAAGCCGTCAATGAAGTGCGGAAAAGAGCTGGAGCGTCCGAAATTACCGGCGCTCAGATGAATATGGATTTCCTGCTCGATGAGCGTATCCGTGAATTAGTTGGTGAAGAAAGCAGAAGATTTACCCTGGTGCGTACCAATACTTTGGTGGAGCGGGTCAAAAAATATAATAATGCGATCAAGGATAAAATTACGGACAACAATATCTTATGGCCTATTCCACAGGTGATCAGGGATGCCAATACAGGGGCGCCGTTCCCACAGAATCCGGGTTATAATTAATGGTTATGGGAGGCTGTCCGAATCCTAATCGTATTTTCGGCAGCTTTCCCATCTGATGACAAAAAAGCAGTTGCGCTAGTCAAGCGCATGATTCTATCCAAACGTTAGCAAAAATATAAATCAATGAAAATCATCAATTATTTATACAAAACCTTATTTTTCTTAAGCATGGTACTTTGCCAGTTATCCTGCAAACAGGAAATTCAGGATATACCCAAAGTCAATGAAACGATGGACCTTCAGCCTTCGTCAGAAAACATTACGCTGGACGAGGTCAATTTGACCAAAGATATCGTCACATTTAACTGGAAGCCCGCTAGGGTACAATCAGATGATCATTTGGTCAGCTACAGTACGATGTTAGATGTGGTGGGGAACAATTTTGGTACCGGTACAGCCATATTTAACTATGAAGACGATAACGTATTGAGCAGAAGCTTTACTTCCGAACAATTACAAAATTGGGCAAATGAAAAGTGGGGCATACCAGCAAATAAGAGCTTTACGCTGGAGTTTAGAGTCGTTGCACAATGGGAGGGCGGTGCTACTTTTGAGGCACCCGAAGTACGTACCGTAAGAATTACAGTAAATCCGATCAAGACGGTTGTTTTTGATGCCGATAAAGTGTTCTTGAGCGGAAGTGCCGTTGGCGGGAGCAAAGTGGAGATGCCAAAAACATTGGAAAATCTGGATCAGTATGCTTATGTATTGAATTTGCAGCCTGGCGAACTGGAAATTCCGGTCGAATTTAACGGTGAAACCAATTATGTTGTTACCTCGGATGGAAGCGCTGAACTAAACGATGGAAATGCCGTTGGCATCAAAATGAGAGAAAACGTATTCTCCTGGAAAATAGCAACTGCGGGCGAGTATCGCGTTGTGGTCAATATGCAAAAAGCGACAGCAACCATTTATTCTCCAGCGAAAGCACTTGCTCCTAAAATAGTGACATGGACAGGGGACCAGCCTTATACGACCACGGTGACGGATTTGTGGATGCACGGAAGTATCAATGGCTGGGGAACTCCGGTAAAAATGGATTGTCAGGTAAGTTTGGCGGATCCGCAGGTTTTGGTCTATACCGGGGGTAAAGTCGGGACCACCAAGTTTATCGTGACCGGAGACAACAGTAATAACAAAAACCTGGCTTATGCTTTTAGTGCTCCGCCTACGACTGAAGGTGTGGCTCAGACCCTGACGCTTACTTTAGGAAAAGTAGCAGAATTGGGCGGAGGTACCGTTGGCGCCAACCGCAATTCTTATTTTACCATTCCTGCCACGACCAATGTGCTGATTTTTGATCTAAGGAACATGACAATTCTGGGGCTAAAACGGTAAGCAATTGTATCAAAGCATTTAAATTAACTTTAACATTTCTGAAAGTGAAAAACAATATAAACTATAAAAAAGCCTGCCTCAGCGCATTTGCTATCATGCTTTGCTTTCTAGCGGTTTCATGCAAGAAAGATAGTGCTGATAACGAAAAAGATATAGCAGGGACCTTGGTGAAACCCAGCTACAACCGCAGTTCCATGTTTCGTAACCCTTTAAACGGCTGGGTCATGTATGCTTCAGCTTCGGGGACTCCTTCCTATTGGGACACCCAATTCTATGTACCTGACTTAGGTAAAACGGTCAAAGCAATTGACTATGCATCTGCCTGTTATATCCGTACCAGCTGGCGAACTTTTAATCCTGTAGATGGCGTATATGCCTGGAGGGATCCCAGCACGGCAATCTATAAAATGATCAAAGGGGCACAAGATAAAGGATTGCCAATCGCCTTTCGTATCGTCGTCGACGGTCGCGATCAAGGAGCAAATACGCCGCAGTTTGTTTTCGATGCAGGCGCCAAGTATTATGTTGCCAATGCTTCTTTTCCGGATAGAAAAACACCCGTGCTGCAAGATCCTGTTTTTCGGAAATATTATAGCAAGCTGATCGAAGAGTTGGCGAAGGATTTTAATGATTTAAATAAAACCTCCTTTGTCGATGCCTATGGACTCGGTTTGTGGGGGGAGGGACATAGCGTCATTTACGAAGATCCTAATAATCCTTCCGGCCAAAATATTGAGGTAATCAAAGAAGAAGTTGTTGATTGGATTTCAGATGTGTATTCCAAGAACTTTACAAAAGTGCCCTTGCTGATCAATTATCACCGCTTAGTTGGCGACCCTGCGGGCAATGGAGCTCCCAATCCTAATTCGGAGAAGCTATTGAATAAGATGATCAATAAAGGGTACAGCCTGCGTCAGGATGCCTTTGGAATGACCGATTATTATCAAAGCTGGGAGAAGAATTTTGCCAAGGTCTGGAATTTTAAACGCCCGATTATTATGGAAGGTGGTTGGATTACGACTGGTACACACCGTTACTGGACTGATCCAAGCGGTAAATACAGGCAAGACCATCCCGAAGATGTTCGGCAGGGCGAATTTGACAGCTCCTTGGAAGCTGCTGTAAACATGATGGATTTCCGTATCGGTGAAATTGAAAGCTGGTTCACCAAATCTTTTACCTTATGCCAGCGTTTTATTTCTGAAGGTGGCTATCGTTTATATCCCGATCGTATTTATTTACCGGAGAAAGTCAATTCGGGTACTGAAACGACAATTAACCACCGCTGGCGGAATATGGGCTGGGGGTATTTCCCGAATAATATTCCTCAATGGAATTATAAATATAAAGTAGCTTTTGCACTCCTGGACGAAGAAAACAGGGTGAAAAAAGTTTTTGTTGATGATAAAGGAGAACCTTCCGCCTGGCTTAAGAATAATCCAGTCGCATACGAGTTGAAAGCTAATGTCGATGTAGCTGCTGGAAACTATACCTGGGCCGTCGCCATTGTAGATACAACAAATGAAAATCAGCCGGGAATAAGGCTTGCCGTAAATGGCGATATAACTGATTCCGGATGGTTAAAACTATTGGAGGTGCAGGTACAGTGAGATCATTCGCATAAGTTTTAAAAGCCAAAATTAGCGAAAGTTTTTTAGTCAAAAGGGTCTGATATTGATCAGGCCTTTTATTTTAGCGTGTACTTGTACAGTAATTTTTATGATCCTTTTGCGCCCTTTTTTTAGTTTTATTATCCAATTTTTATATGCTAAGTCGCGAGTTATGGGCCTATATGTAACTGAATTTTGAGGCAACAAGTTATGGTTTCCGTAATGTATTCTTTTTATACCTTCAATAGATTTGATAAAAAAACAATAGCGATTAAACTTTGATCTAGTTTGCAATATGATTTAGACCGCCTATCGTATCAGTGAAGAGGCGGTTGTGATGTCGGATTTATTTGACGAAATAATACAGGACATGACATATCCATCCTGTTTGACTTTGAGGTGCAGATTAGCGCTTGTTACTTTTTTGCTCACATACGTGTGTTTAATATTAAATTCAACTTTTCCTGAACCATTACTGCTGGGTAGAACTTCGACCTGCTCATTTGGATTTTTTAGTTTAAATGTTTGCGTAGCATCTAAATAACCAATCCCATTTTCAATTTTTTGTAGGGTGTATTTGGTTTTTACCAAAAATTCCTGTTGATCTGCTCCTAAGACTGGAAATGCCACTGTTTCTGTTTTTTCAACTGAATCACCAACTTTCATTGGTTTATTTGGCGTTTTATCTTCAAACTGATTCTGTTCCATTTCGGTTTTTAAATGTTGTTTTTCCAGGGAATCTAGCGTGTTGTTTACGATCGAATCAATCTTTGTTTTGCCATTTTCATCGTAATAGCCATATATCGTAGAGCCACTTAGCGGAGCCTTTAATGGAGTTATTTGCTCGTTAAATTTCATGCTAGTCTCTACAAAAAGTATTTCTGTCTTATAGGGAATTATCTGCTTGACTTCTGCGCCTGTAGAGGTGGTCGATTGGACCTTATTATTTCCTTCCAGATTCATTGTAAAGGGAAATAGTCCCTCCAATTTGCCTGCTGCTTTGGTTTGATATATACCCGTTGTCTCGTACTTTAATTGTGGTTGAGGAAGGTATTTAAAGACAAAGGATTCCTGTGCGTTAACGTACTGCAAAGCAACTAAAAATAATAATGTAAAATAGTAATTCATTTTTGAATTTGTTAATATTCACTAAAGTTAATCAATGGCAATAGTATTTTTATTGCTTAGTATTGTATTTTTTTTAACGCTCGTTTTCGCTATTTTTCGAGTTTTCCCTATCATGGCTTAAGCGTTGGTTGCTTTTTTAGAGACTATTGAATTTTCACCGTACGATTCCAATTTTTATGTTGATTCTTTCTTTTTGAAATGTAGCTAGTAGCCGTTTTGAACTATTAATGCCACGTCGAGCGATGTGACTTTTTCGGGTTTATGTTCTTTTGTTTCGTTATTTAAAATTTCGATAAGGTAATCCAATGTTTAATCGGGTTAAAAAGTATGCACTCACTGGATTTTTATCTTTGTTCAGAGCTGGAATAAAAAATGAATAATTGTTGACAAGATCAATCTTTAAAGTTTCTACAAAGGATTTTAATGCCGAATCTTCTACTCGAACAGATTGTTTTTCCGGAATTGAATATTCCATATAAGCCTCTAGATGATTAACTTTTCCATTCCTATCGATTACCATTGAAATGGATAAATCAATATCTTCGGGATTAATATCCTTTTTTTGAGCAGCAGCTTTAAGTGAATTTTTTAAGCGCACTACCTTTTCATAAAATTCATTTTTTGGATTGGCTTCTTTTAAAAGGTTCCAGTCGTTGTTAAAATAAACTCTACTGGAACCGTATTTTAATTCCAAGCTATCAACAGCAACTTCATCTAATAATTGGTAGTTATTGACTTGTCTGTCATCGATTTTTTCAACGAGACTATGACCGTTAAATTTGATGGGAAACAAGCTGGGGTTTTCAAAAGCAGTATTTGCATTTACGCCTACATAAATTTGATGGTTTTGCATAAAACCAACCATTGGATGCTGATAGAACTGATGATAGTTTTTCGTCAAATCAAGGTTAGCGTTATAATTGTATTTTTCGAATAAAATTGCTGGATAATCTGTGTTGACCTTTAAAATGGTATAGTTTTTAGGGTCGAAAAAATATCTTACCCCTGAAAATGAGTTGTTTTCATATTCTTCCTTCGTATTTACTTTCTTATTCTCAAGAATTACTTTTTTTAATAATCCTATTTCCTTGGAAACAGGACTTCCAAGCGTTATTCTTTTAGGGAATACCTGAAATTTATCAGAATTCTTGCCTGTATTTCTAATTGAATCAATAGCAGTCTCTTTTTGATTCGGCTGCCCCGAACAACTGACATGGATTGTCAACAGTATCTTGGCAAAAAATAGTAAGAAAAGGCTCCTTCCCATATGGCTTAAATTTTAGTGTATATCCAATAATACCATTTTATATTCGGATTTATAGCCTAAAAATAATTACGACATCAATCTTTCAATAGAAGGTGTTTTTTGATTTTGATATTGTCTGATAGAGTTTGGGGACAAGCTTTGGGGACAGAAATAAGAAAGGTAATCTGAGTCAGTATGATACTTACTTTATAATACCAGTTTTTAGGGGACTTAAAGTAGTTTAATAGATTGTTTTTTGATAAATTCATCATAAAAATAGGCCTGATCTTAATGTCTAGAATATTTTGAGGGTAGTCTTGTTGGGTTGACTGCTGCTGGAATTGATGAGTAGGAATAATTATTTTACAAAAAATTGAAAATACGCAGGGGATAGAAAAAATGAAATTAATAAAGGGGTTAGGTAAAAAGATTGTAAATCTGTACAACGATTTAAGCGATGCTGATTCGAGCTGGACAAATAGACGCTATGACTTTTATCTTATTTTTGGATCTACAGACGAGCTTAAAGCACCTTGGATACAGACCAATTGGAAACGGGACTTTCAGCCCTACTTTGACTTGCTATTGAAGCAGGTGAATAATTCAAATGAAACGGGGATAAGAGTAGACAAATTCAATTTGGAAAGAAGGATATCTAAAAATAATAATGAGACGTTTATATATCATGCCCCCATTAAAGTTGGACGACTAAAATGGGATGAAAAATCACATGAAAAATGGACTATTTCCGATAACTCAGAAAATTACTTTCAACGGTTTGAACTTTGGTCGCCAATTTGGACAATATGTGAAAGAAGAGATGTGCCTCCAGAAATTTATATAACAATAACTAATCAACGTAGTTTTCAAAATGGATATAAAATTGAGTTTGGCTATTTTATGGTGATTGCAGTTGCGAAAAACTTAAATATTGATTCAAAATCAATACTTAAAGAACTTTCTGAAAAAATAGACTCAAAAGCTACCATTTTCAAGACTCGAAGATGGGGAAAGCCCGAAAAGTTTGGCGACTGGAAATTCCTAAACTGGATTCAGGATACCTATATGGTTTTATACAAGGAAGAAAGTTTGCATACTTTCGACTTCAATAGTTTGGAGTTTCAGCCTCATTGGGAAGTGTTATATAAACATACCTAAATGCCCGATTGCCAGGCTTACGAAGTTTTTTTCAATACGTTTAAAAGTATTCTTTTTTCAGACAAAAGGTAAATATGTTTTATTTCTGACCTAGCCTTTTAAATCAATGCAAAGCGGGGCCTTGGCCCCGCTTATTTTTCAGTACTTATAATTCGAATGAAATATAAGTTGCAGACTATATTCCTAATTCACCATGGGCAAGCATATGTCTGTAAATCGTTCTGCAGTTGTCGAAGAATCCTGAACAGGAATTTTCAACATAGGTTTGCGAAGTAAAGGTGTCAATCACTTGGCCACTAGTATTGTAGACCGTTAGCGTGTAAACACACTTTTTTAGAAATTTTGCATTGCTTTCTTTTGTTGACTCGGTAACTTCAACTTTGTTTGTGGTTTCGGATGCTGTCGAAGTACTTGTTTTTACTTCTGCATTTTCTTTGGGTGCTTTTGTGTCCGTGCCTGCAAAAGCCGCTGTCGATAGCGCAGCTAGGGCTACCAAACTCATCAATAACTTTTTCATTGTTTTTAAGTTTTATTTGTTAAATAATGTATGCCTTTTGGGCATGTTTTAATTATCTGAGAATAAAAGTAATCACAAGAAATTGGACTAGGCTGAGCGATTCGTATTCGTGAGAGTTGATCTCATATTCGCTCTTACTTAGTTGATATTTAGTTTGCCCAGTAAACTGAAAGCCGCTCAAAAATTAGACTGAATATCCGTACAAATTTTCACCTCCCCATTCCTGCCATTCACCGAGTTTTCCCGAGCGTTGATCTAAAGACCGTAGTCCAGGGGCGTATTGTGTCGTAGTTTTGAGTCAACAAATAAGAACAACAGAACTAACACAATAAAAAAAGACATTATGAACCATCATGAGTGTATTGAAAGGACACTCATGATAGCTTTATCATCAAATAAAAAACAAATAATTTCGATAAAAAACTTTAGTAAAAACATTCGCAGCAGCAGCCCTAATCGCATTATCAACATGTGCTATGGCAGCTGATGGACCTAGAACAACAGCAACAAAAACAAACGTTAACCTTTCCACAGCAGATTTCGCTTTAGAGCACTATGTTGCGGTAACTACGGAAGGAGAATCAGCAGGAGTAGAGCAGTTATTCGCAGAAGATTTCAACCAAAAGATCCAAGCTACCAGTGCGCAGTCTAACAGCCGTAGCGAAGTGGTTAAATCCTTGAAAAAACAAAAAGGCGAAAAGCTAAACTGTACAGTAAGCACAGCTATCATCGAGGAATCTGCAGACTATATGGTGGCTAAAGTGACTTTGAAATTTGAGAATTTTACCAAGACTGATCTGGTTACTTTGGAGCGCGAGGGTAACAGCTGGAAAGTTTCGGAATCAATCAATTCGTATAAATAAAATCTAATAGCTAGTAATCTGCCAGATCGAGTGGAGGACAGGCCACTACTGAAATCATTTATTTAAGTTTAGTTTAAAAGCCGCGTCGAGAGATGTGGCTTTTTTGATATATCAATTATGGAACTTTTAAATTAACTTTAGGTATTCACCATTCATGCTGAGATTTCGTGCAAATAGCGTGTGGTTGCTAGATTATAGTAATTATGACAGAAAAGTATACGCGATGGGATCCGATAATGGATCTACCAAATAATCTGTTTTTTTATGAAATGTATTTTAAAAAAGGGAAACAGGTTGTCTTATTAAAACAATCTGATCTCGTTGATAGGTGTTTAAAAATAGAATTTAACAATCCATTAGCCTATAGAATAGTGATTGAATCAGGACGAATGAAAACTTTGGATAATCCCTCAATATATACATTTTGTAAAACAGATGCTTCAAAATTTCTTGAATGGTTTGATGAGGAGAGTTATGGAATCTTTGATGACTTACTGAAGTATCATTATATGGTATGTACTAGTGATAATATAATTGATGTAATTACTCTTCAAGATCCTGAAGTTTCCTGGATTAACCTTTAATCGGACTGGGCTTATGATAAGAACTGATAATGGTACTGGTATTGTCCTCTAAATCTTCAGTGACAAGCCTTCTATGAACAGGAAATAAAATAGGATTAGAACCTCAAGATTCGTAACTATGGCTGATCATATTGTGAAAAAATAGAGCGATCAGTTACCTAGATTATTGGGGGTAAAAAAGAATAAGTAATGGATATTAAAAAGCACCTACTGGCGTTAAAAAGTTTTGAAGATTCTTTAGCCCAAGCATTAAATCAACTTCAGCGTGAAGTTGGTAATGACCTGTCGTTTTTGGAAAATTTTGATCAATTGAATAATTGCTATAAAATGGATTCAAGGTCAAGTCAGCTATTATTGAGAGCTATGCAATTATCCAAATCTGAGGATATATATTCAAGTTTCGAATTATCAGATATCGAAAAGGCCTATGATTTCATGCTCGAAACGAATATTAATAATTTAAATATTTGGGTTGATGCGATCTATTTTAATGAAATTGTTATAGATAATAAAAGAAAAAGTGAGCTATTGAAAACTCGATTTTATTCTCTATTAGCTAATTTCAAAAATGAAATTGAAAATTTGGATAGGTAGTCAGGTTGGCCCTGTAGGACTAACATCAGCGGCCCCATATTGAATTTGGACGAAAAAGTAATAGAAACAAAATTTAGATACTACACGATGAAAGATAAATATGAAAAATGGGCTATTGATTTATCCCTTCCTCAAGATTTATTTTTTTATAAAATGTATGTGGAATACAGTGAAATAGTTATTCTTTTAAAAAACTTAGTTGATCACACTCAAATTCTCGAAATAAAATTTGAGTATTTTGTTTCGTATAAAGTTACGATCGACTTGGCGCTAATAAAGATGGTTAACGAGAACGACGATTTTCGAGGATTTGCAAGATCTACATGCTCGGCTTATTTGGATTCAGTTATTGAGGGCAGCTATGATATTTTAGAAAGAAAAAATATTGAACATTTCGTTATTTATAATTTAGAAAATGCAATTGAGGTGCTTTCGGATGAACCTGCTACATTTCGCTGGTTAAGTAAGGAAGAGGTAACCGTCTGTGATGTCTCAAAAACCTAAAATATGAAACGACTTATATATGTATTGTTTCCCGTATTGTTGGGCTGCGGAAACAGTAGTAAAGAAAATAGCCAATATGACAAGGTGATGATTTTCTCTTCGGATACGTCCTATGTAAACGATATTTCATGGCAGATGGATGATTTGTTAAGCGGTTTCTACCAGGATAGTTCGAATTTTTCAATTGGTCGTGCAAAAACAATGAAAGCGAGCCGGGTAGCGGATATTCTTCACGATCTAGACCATCTAAAAATAACGTATTATGCAAGAAAAAATCCTTATATAAAAGAATTCAATTTCTGTAAAAAATGGCAAATTATTTTTTTAAAACAGGAGATACAGCAATGTGCTATCTGTATTGACACTACTTCCATGTTAATGTCTGTAAAAGATTCTATTTTTAAAATTGAGAGCGATAGGTTTTATAACAATGTGTCATTAACAGATTTTTATCCTCTTCAAGCTTTAGGTCAAAAGCATTATAGTAGTCAGATGATCACTATTCAAGAGTAGGGATTGAGATATCTTCTTCTATGGTAAAGGATCTTCTTATTAGGCGCTGAATTGCATATAACATAAAATTTAGCTTATGATACATTATTTGAAAATTGGTTTAATTTGTTTTTTATTTACAGCCTGCTCAGGAAATATGGTTATAACGAAAAAGGCTATCGGGGTGCTGGAAAAAGTTCATATGGATCAATTAATCTATTTCAATAATATGGATAAAAAGGACGATTATGCAAGTATTATCTATTTTGGAAAGCAAGGTCGAAATATATTGGCAAAAGAGGCTTTCGATGTGATTTCATCAGATCGTTTTACGATTTTAGAGGGATTTAATCTTGCTTGGGGAGATTATGTTGGGTTAATCTGGAATGATCGAGCAGCCTATAGTTATCATCGGCAGGCTGGTAGTAAAAAACTTCACATTGTTAAATTGTTGCTTAGTAACACTGATCTGGAAAAGGCTAATGTGGAGATATCCTCTCATATTGTTGAAAAGGTAAAGAACTGGAACACTCAATATATTCGTAATCTTAAAAATCAAGTTGGTATGGGAATATCGGACGGATTTTGTTTTATGGCTACAAGGGTTGATATGAATCGTGCGGATAAGAATCAAATAGAAACGATTTCTTTTGAGGAATTTTAACCTTTTTAATGCAGGTTTCGCTTTAGCGTGCTATGTTTGAATGGAATAGTATCGATTGATTATGGCAGAAAAGTATTATTACCAACTTTATTTACAATAATGTTAAGAATAAATGCTGATGAATGATTTTATAAAGTGGGATCCAGTATCTCCTCCACCAAATGATCTTTATTTTGTTCATTTAACGGACAACGGTGGAAGCATAGAGATTCATCTGGCTGAAATGAAAGATGACCGAATATTAATCTTAAAATTTAAAGGTGTAATGTCTTATCAAGTGACAGATGAAGGTGCAAGATCAAGAAGCCTCTATGAGCATCCAGGTTATAGAGGTTTAGTGGTATCTGATAATTCAAACTATTTAGATTGGTTTCGTAGAGAAAGTCAAGAAATGTTTTCAGATTGGGATCTGAAACACTATTCTATAGGTAATGTAAATAATATTATCGACATCATAAGCGGTGATGAAATTGAAGTGGTTTGGCAGGCGGAAGTTTAAAATGGAGTAAAAAGACGAAGCTTGAATTCGCTCAAGGGAATGCTTACCCATTTTTATGAGCCATTAAACACCACTAAATTTGCATATGAAAAAGAACAACATGTTAAAAAAATGGCATCCCGCTGAAATGATTAATGGAGACCTTTATTTAATAAGTTTATCAGATGATCAAGAGAATGGACTGCAGATAAGTTTTGAAATAGAGAATATTGAACCTAACCTTGTCTTCGATTTTGGATTTCATGCACTTTATTATCAAAATCAAAATGAAAACAGTTCTTTAAAAATAATTGACGATTATGGTATTACAGGAAACTGGTCCTTATTTACGGTGGAAAAATCTGATTTGATTGATTGGATAGTAAAAAATAGTTATCAGATTGTTAGTAAAGAAAATGTTCAGCATTTTATCTTTTTGCATGCCGATGGTTTAATCAATGTGCTGTCAGCGCATGAACCAAAAGTATATCGACAAAAACAGACGTATTAATCGTATCTTTGTTCCAAGGACAGGCAGCTGTCCAATCCTTAAGAGCTGTGTCTACAGCGATCAAATTAGATTTTCAAGAATATTATTTAACACGGTAGGAATACCGAGATAGCAAGCCAGTACTATATCTGTTAAGTTACGAAGCATACGAAAAAAGTGTTTTTGATTGGCTGATGTCCAAACATCAGGCAGACAACAATTTTACGTTTACAGTGAGACAAAGTGCCACGAAGAATTCCGAAACCGATTACTTTATCGGAACCCAGCGTTCGGGCTATTTTGCAACTACCTTTTGGTCTATTCCCGTCAATTTCCCGGGTTCTTCTGGCGATGCGATGAGTCTAATATTCGTGCTGGGGGAGTCTACTTATACGTACTATTTTGAATTTACCCAAACCCAAGATCCCAAAGATGATCAAAATCGTGCTGTGTTAAGCTTAATCAAGACAATTAAAAAGCCTTTGGTGGAAAAGTATAAGCTGGCACGGAAAATCAATGAAACTGCAAAAATGTATACGATTCGAATCGCTGGCCTCAAGGAAAACTATGTCTCTTTGGAAACGATGTACCAGGATATTGATAGCCAGTTGGCCAATATTATCGCTATCGTCGATCAGGGTATTTTGAGTGTCAAGCAATCTATCCAACGGTTTACAGCGCACCGCGTTACACCTCAGGAGTTTGTCAGTCTGATCAATAAGCTGAACCAACGTGTCGAAAAACACCACGCTATCGTTAAAGAAATAGGGGATGAGGAAACATCTGTCAGTACCGAAACATTTGCAAACAGTATCCCAATACAGCTCAACCAGATTTTGTATGGTCCTCCTGGTACGGGAAAAACCTATAATAGCATCAATTTGGCTCTTTCCATCATCGAAGGAAAAAGCGAAACGGAACTGTCCCTTGGGGATAGGACTTCACTGAAAGCACGTTATCAGCGTTATGTGGACAGCGGACAGATCCTTTTTACAACTTTTCATCAGAGCATGAGCTATGAGGATTTTGTGGAAGGAATCAAACCCCGTTTTCATGAAACCGACGATGGAAGCAAGCAGCTTATCTATGAAGTAGAAAGCGGTTTGTTTAAGATTGCCTGTGCCCATGCGGCATAAAATACCTATCTCGAACTGCACTCGAGTGAAGAAACATCTGCTAGTGCCGAACTGGTCGGTAAGTTTAATTCCGGGGTATTTCAAAAGGCGATGGCCAATCAGGATATTCAAGGAAAGCCTGTGGTTTTAATTATCGATGAAATCAATCGGGGCAACGTATCCGCCATATTTGGTGAACTGATTACGTTGATTGAGGAATCCAAACGTGCAGGACGGGATGAAGCACTTGAAGTTATCCTTCCTTATAGCAAGCAGAAATTTTCGGTACCATCCAATCTGTATCTCATCGGTACCATGAATACAGCCGACCGTTCGGTGGAAGCTTTGGATACCGCTTTGCGCCGTCGGTTTGCCTTTGTGGAAATGATGCCCAAAGCCGAGCTGCTTGGGGAAATCATCATCGAAAATATCAATCTGCAACATGTCCTCAGTAGAATCAACAATCGCATCAAAGTGCTTTTGGACAAAGACCATCAAATTGGACATGCTTATCTGATTAATGTGCAGTCAACGCGCGATCTCACGCATGCTTTTAACAATTGCATCGTACCCTTACTCAAAGAATACTTTTATCGGGATGAGGAGAAAATTGCTCTGGTGCTGGGACCAGGTTTTGTTGAAATCGAAAATGACAACTTTTCAGGAGATCACTTTCCGGACTTCGAAAGAATACGGAAGCCGCAGTATAAACCAAAGCTGAATGTATTCGAGGTACCAGAAGAAAATATTATTGATGCCTTGAATCAATTGATCGGATAATCATATGCAGCATGTCCTTCAAGTCTATGAGCATGATACCTTGTATCTCAATCAATCCTACAAGACTCAGTCTGGAGAAAGTCTGCGATTTGCGCAACTTTATTTCGATGTGCTGCTCAAATACAATGATCTATATCAGGGTAAATACTTTGCGCCTGTCTATCAGGGTATCCGATTTAAAAACTATGTCGGGATTGTTCAGGTGGACGATCTTGTCATTGAAATCCTGCCCAAGATCCAGCGGACTGCATCTACCGTCAATTGGCGCGAAGTATTGATCGAAATGCTTCTCGAAACGGAGCGGTTAAAGGTTACAGCAGTGGGTGAAGCTTTTGTTGACAAACAGCACATCCATCTCTTGGATATCTATTTTGACTGGTATTTAACAGCGGTAGAAGAATTGCTGCATCACGGACTGGTGAAACAATATTATCAGGAAACTAAAAATACCGTTGCGCTCAAAGGAAAACTGGAGTTTGCAGGGCATATTCAGCGTAATCTCGTTCATAAAGAGCGTTTTTACAATACCCATCAAGTATATGGCGGTGACCATGTGCTGCATCAGATTCTCCAGCTAGGCTTGGAAATAGTTGCTCGCCTGTCGCATGGGAGCTATCGTTATGGACGGTGCAAGACGGCGCAATTGAATTTTCCAGAAGTCAAAGAGATCTGGGCCGACCAGCAATTATTTGATAGGCTATCTTATAGCCGTAAAACGGAATCTTATCGAACAGCAATTGAATTAGCACGATTGATTATTTTAAACTATGCCCCCAATGTCAAAGCGGGAACTGAAAATATGCTGGCTCTGCTTTTCAATATGAATGAGCTCTGGGAGCAGTATGTGCTTGCGCAGTTGGCGAACTGTTCGAAATATTGGGAAGTACGAGGCCAGGAGAGCAAGCAATTTTGGCGCGATAAGACCCTTCGACCAGATATCCTATTGAAACATCGAATCAGTGGAAAACAGTTTGTCATTGATACCAAATGGAAGAACTATAGCTATGATATGATATCCACGCAAGATCTACGACAGATCTATGTTTATGCGGATTATTGGAATGCTGTAGGAGGGATGTTGCTGTATCCCCATGCCAATACCCAGAAAAAGCAAGAGCTGTGCGATTCCTCTCATGGAAAAGAATATATAGCACAAATTGGTTTGCTGTCGATCTTGGATGAAAAAGGCAATTTGAGCAAATCTTTAGGGAATGATATTCTTGCACTGATTAATTTTACTTAGCCATTCCAGCTCTCCTGTCGGCTCCCAACCTATTGTCCTCTCGAATGTAATAAACTCAGTCGCAAAGGAATTAACCGCATTTATCATAACAAGCATACGATCGTTGGATAATAAATATTGTATTTCAGTTTGTTGATCGATAGGCTTTTCGTAATTTAAGTGTCATAAACACAATTATAAACTTTTTATGAAAAATCTCTACTTGATCCTCCTGGGATTATTTTTGCCTATTCATGTCTTATGGTGTCAGTCGCCTATTGTTTATTTGGGTATCGATAAAGGGCTTTCAAATGATTTTGTTACCACGATCTTTCAGGATAGGGATGGATTTATGTGGTTTGGGACATCAAATGGCCTAAATCGTTACGATGGGTACGAATTTAAGGTTTTTAAAAACGACCCATTGTCTAAGAGTACCCTTCCCGACAATCGTGTAACAGCTGTTGCCGAAAGTGCTTCTTCACAGCTATATGTAGCAACGAAAAGTGGGTTAGCAGTGATAGATCCCAATCGCACACAATGTAAACAAGTTTTAGTATACTCAGATGGAGGAAATAAAATGCTGAATTTTCCAATACATCAGATAGAAAAGGATAATCAAGGCCAGTTATTTCTGCATGGCGGATCCAAAGGGCTATTTAAAGTTGAAGAAACAAGAGGTGGAAGTATCGTCCAAAAGATACCTTTAAAAGGTGCTGGCCAAAATCAACTTGATTATCGTGTTTCAGCGATTTGCAAAGCTGCTGATGCCGGCGTCTGGGCATTAATAGACCATGTTGGTTTGGCCTATTATAATAGCAGAAAGAGACTTTTTTCAATCATTAAAAAAGCCGATCTGCAGTCAACAACAATGGCGGCAGCACCTACAGGAGATATTTGGTTCGCCAGTCACCAAACAATTAGTTGTTATCATGTAGAAACAGGTGCTTTTGCAACCTATAATCACAATACTGACAGGAAGTCTATCGTTAACCTTTATTTTGGAAAAGACAAAAAGCTGTGGATTTGTACAGACGGTAATGGCATACAGAAATTTAATATTATAACGCGAACGTTTGAAGATAATATTGGTTTTGACCAACAGCAACTAACCAGTCAGTCTATTTTTGCAGTACTGGAAGATAAAGATGATCGGCTTTGGATTGGCACATTAAGAGGGGGTATTAATATTGTAGATCCGGTAAAAAGAAGATTTCAAACATTTAAACTTAATCCCAATAGCGAGCGGGTAAATACTGCTGACTTTATTTTATCGTTTGAGCAAGCTGATCAAAATCATATTTGGATCGGAACCGATGGGGATGGATTATACAAATGGAGTATAGCGAAAGGTACCTTGGTCAATTATCCCTATTCAACAAATAAGGAACTCAAACCCGCTTTTATAACGTCGCTGATTCAGCATCAAAAAGACCAGTTGTGGATTGGAAGCTATGATATGGGGGTTGTTAAATTAAGTACAAAAACAGGCCAAGTAAAACAATATGCCTGTTATTATCCAAACACTCCATATGTCAATAATGCTGTATGGCGTTTATTTAAAGACAGTAAGGGGAAGATTTGGGCTTCAACACTCGCCAGTGGAAATGTCTACCGCCTGGATACCATCACAGATCAGTTTAAACACCTCGATTTGCCAATACATGATGTGTTAACTTTCTTTGAAGACAAAGATGCTGTTTTGTGGATGGGATCTTGGAACTCTTTATTCCGTCTGGACTTGCCTACTATGCAATACAAGAGCTATCACATCGGCAGCCCAATTCGTTTTATCCAACAAACAGAAAACGGTTTTCTTTGGCTTGGCACAGAGGGGGGAGGACTTTTACATCTGAACCTAAGTACGATGAACTATAGGCGTTATACCAAAAAGGATGGACTGGTGAGCAATACTTTGTTGAATAGTTTACAGGATGCCCAAGGTAATATGTGGATTTCGTCACTTGATGGACTATCCAAAATGGATGTGCAAAAAAGAACATTTCAAAACTTCTATCAGTCTGATGCGCTCCAAAGTAATCAATTTAATTACAATGCTGCCATCAAATTAAAGAATGATCAGTTGATTTTTGGTGGTATACGCGGTTTTAATATATTCAGACCGCAGGATATATTTTTTCAGGCCAGGTTTCGCCCGTTAAAATTAACTCAATTGAGCATTGATAATGTACCTTATGGGCAAACTTGGGAGGATAATCAAATCCCCTTGAATACTGTTCAACGTCTAAAAATACCATTTGAAAAGGCGACTTTATCCTTCTCCTTTGCGGCATTGGATTTTAGTTTTTCGGATAGGATCGACTACGCCTATTATTTAGAGGGGTGGGACAAAGGTTGGAATGAAGTCAATAAGCAAAGGATTGCTTATTATTCAAATCTCAGGGAAGGTAACTATAAATTGCATATCCGATCGACCAACGCGAATGGCGAATGGAACAAAGCAGAAAAGATTATTGATGTCGAAATTTTGCCACCCTGGTATCGAAGTATATGGGCATATATGGGGTACATTTTACTACTCGTTGCGCTCCTTTATCTTTATAATAGGTATCGAGAGAATAAGGAAATGCTGCTTTTTAAATTAAAGACTGCAGAGTTTGAACGGGATAAAGAGCACGAATTAATTGAAGATAAATTGGCATTTTTTACCCATATCGTCCATGAGATTAGAACTCCATTGACCCTCATTGTCAATCCGATCAAAGATATTGTCATCAAATCAAAAAAGAATATGGCTGAATCAGAAGAATTACTGTCCGTTTACAATCATTCCAAGCGATTGCTAAACCTTGCGGATAAACTTCTTTTGTTTAGAAAATCTGATGGCAACTTTGATGAACTCGCCTATACTATATTTGACATCATACAGGTTTGGCGGAACACCTTTGAATCCTTTAGGCAATTGGCAAGTTCGCGAAATATCACATACTCATTTGAAACGGCTATTGAAAAACAAATCATCAAGGCAGATTATGAAAAATTGGAGATCTGTTTTATCAATTTACTTCAAAATGCACTTAAATATACGGCTAGTGGCGGATCTGTCGCTGTTAAGGTGAGCCGCATAGGCAGGGAGCTAAATTGTGATATCATCGATTCGGGACAGGGGTTTCCAACTCAGCTAACAGAAGAAATATTTAAACCTTTTAAACGTAATTTTAGCTTAATTAACCATCATGCAGATGGTTTTGGAATTGGGCTATTTTTTGTTAAAAAATTCATCATGCTGCATCAAGGTAAATTGGAGCATTGCGCAAACCCACATTCTGGAGCAACTTTTTCAATCAATTTGCCTATTACCGAGGTCAGTTCATCCGCTCTGGATATCACCGTTGCATTACAGCAAAAAACTTATGGCTATCTTCCTTCCACTGAAGAAGAGCATCCTTCACATCCAGTTTCAGCCCGCTCTGTAAAAAGTCCGGCAATTGATGAATTGTATGAAAATGACATGCAAGAGAAGATACTGATCGTGGACGACAGTGAGGATATGCTAAACTATATTGCTGGTATTTTTTCTGACAAATATCAGGTTGTCAAAGCAAATAGTGCCGAAAGGGCATTGACTATTTTAGAGAAATTAGAACCCTGTATCATCATTAGTGATGTGATGATGGGTGGATCCTCTGGGATCGATCTCTGCAAACAGTTGAAAAGCAATAGAAAGCAAAGCCATGTACCTATTATCTTATTAACTGGAAGTTCGTCTTTTGAAGTTAAATTAAAAGGAATAGAAGTTGGTGCAGATGATTACATCGTTAAACCTTTTGACAAGGAGCTGCTCGTGGCACGCGTAGAAAGTCTAATAGAAAACAAAAATAGACTACATACCTATTTCTACAGTGAAATTACCTTGCAATCCAAAGATCATAAAGTTCCGGCTGCCTTTAGAGATTTTTTACAACGGGCAATAGCGGTGGTTGAGAAGCATTTGTTGAATGAAAATTTTACGGTCAAGATGCTTGCCGACGAACTTGGGATGAGCCATTCCAATATGTATAGACGTATAAAATCTATTTCTGGAAAATCTGCCAATGAATTTATCCGTTATATTCGGATGCGTCGAGCAGCACAACTACTTATAAGTAGCAAAACGAATATCAATGAAACCGCATATCATGTTGGCTTTAAAGATATCAAACATTTTAGACAGCATTTTTCCAAGATCTTTGGTTGTTCGCCCTCTGAATACCGCAAGCGCTACAGCCATCTGGGAAATTTGCCCAATAGTTTCAGTTAATCTTTTAAAGCCTTCTAAAATGCAAAAGAGCAGAAAAGCAGTAACCTTGTTAGGGAATACTGTTTTCCTGCTCTTTTTGTTAGCCTATGGTCTTCGCTAGTAAGGTCCACTGTGGCTTGTCATGCCATCTTTTCGCATCGCTTCTATGATCAGGCAATTGTAAACATAATCCCAGCTTGAGCTGACTTCAGAATTTTGATTTAAACCGTAGGGCCACCAGTGCATGCTATCACCATTTATCACGGCTGATTCATCTGAACTGATCATTTTTAACATTTTGTTGGCATTTGCCAAACTATATTTACCATTGATAATCGCTTGTGACCACCAGCTTGTCGTCCCGGTACCGAAGGTATGATTCATCTCATGCAACATGGTCCGGATATTTTGGTAGCTCTCACTGGCACCAAATCGCATCCAGCCCTCGTTATTAGCGTCGGCTGTCGGAACCCCGGGGTCGTAGTTGAGATAAACATGTTTGGTAGCTGAAGTATAATTATTGGCATACCATACCGCGCTGTCCAGAGCCACTTGCAATCGTTGGTATGCAGCAAGTTGTTGCGCTGTTGGATTGTCGACTTTATTGAATGTATAGGTCACCTTGCCCTTGGCGATCGTATGGAAGGAAATATCGGGTCCGTAGCTTACACCTGTTTCATTGGTCGCATAAGCGCGTAAATGATAATTTGTACTGGGATTGAGATTGAGCATACCGATTCTAAATTTGCCTGTACCTTTTGAGCCATTCATAACCTTATGATCATTTATGGTCGGTTTTTCCTGTAAGCCCCAGCAGACCCCTCTTTCGGTCACAGCACCACCACCGCTGCTGATGATATTGACATCATAGTAAGCGATTGATGACCCCACGATAAAGATCGGGTTCGTCCCGAAGGTAACCGATTGGATATCGGCGGTGGTTAATACCTGTTGCTCACCATAAGAAATACCGCCCTTATTTTTGGCGTAAGGTCTGATGTAGTATGTTTGGGAGGGCGTGAGGGTCGTCAGCGCCACAGTAAATTCACCAGAACCTTTACTGGAATTTGCCTCAATGGGGTTATTGTCGATTGTTGGATTTGGATCTTTGTTCCAACAGATGCCACGACTGGTAACAAGGGCACCACCTTTGTTTAGCACTTTTCCTGTAACCATAGCACCTGTAGTCGTGATATTGGAAAAGGCTAATTTACCAAGCTCAGCAAGTGCGATATGATCTGTTTTTTCCGTAGGCGTTACTATACTATTCTCGGGAGTAGCTTTTTTACAACCTGCTAAAGTGCAGGCTGTAAAAAAGGCATAATAAACTATTCTATTCATATCTTTAGGTTATAATTTTTCAAAGATCATATTGCCTGAGACTTTAAAATAAGAACCATCTGAAGCGGTTCCATTCATGTTTCCGAGGAAACCTAGGGTTACAGGTCCGGCTTCAGTTACTGTAAATTCGAATATCGCATTGCTTCCTGAAAGAGTTTGAAAGCCTATGGCGGTATTCAAGGCTGATTGATCGGGCAAGGTATTGCCTTTTGCAGCGATGAGGTGAACGACACCCGCGCTGCCTTTGTCAATCTTGGAAACCGTAAAACGATATTTGCCCGGTTGTAGGTTGGTCGTTTGATAAATCTTACCATTTACAATTGGTGCTAAGTTAGGTGAAGGTGATGCCCATTGCCACCAACCAGCTTCCAAAGATAAACAGGCTTTTTTATCACGAATCTCAATTCCACCATAATATTTTCCGTCTGCTGTCTTGAAGTTTTTTGCCGCATCATTGACCATCCATACGGCAGGTGTACCCCAGCGATCGCCGGCCATTTCGGAAGTCTCGAAAGGAAAATTCATATTTTTTAGATAAACCTCCTTGGGCGAAATATTTGCTGAATAGTTTGTGTAAAACGTATCGATACTTAACGAATCCGGAACAAACAATGTACGATAGCGGAGTGGTTTACCAGGGAGAAAATCCGATAGAATACTTTTACCTAACTTAATAGAGTCTCTTTGAATTATCAATTTCCCTGACGTATTGGTGTACTCAACTTCTGTAAACTGAGCGCCACTTGTCAGATCAATTCCTCCCCAATTGACGGTGGTTTTTTGATCCCCAGCAAAATAGTCAACAGCATACATTGGTCTGTTGATAAGTCCCGAACTAAATCGTTCACCATAAGACACGCCAGTTTTAAAAACGCTAAGCGACTTATTCCCTTGGGCATCGTAGGTGATAAGCTCAAAATTATGTACCCCTTCACTTATTTTCAGTGAAATTTTTAAGGTATCTACGCCTGCCGTGCGATTGATTTTTAACTCAGTCGAATCTTGTCGATTATCCCAGTATATTTTGAGGCGATCTACCTTGGGGTCGGCCATAAATAATCCAGTAATATAGACGCGCTCCTTACCCGAAAAGACCTTTACAGAATCAATTTTTCCGGTGTAGGAAATTTCACCGCCTTCCAGATACTTTTTATAATCATCACTTTTTGAACAGCAAAGGAAAGAAAGCATGGCCATGCTAAGCAAGGACATGATAAAGAATGTTTTAATATGTGCTACTTTCATAATAGTCTAATTGATAATAAACAAGTTGTCTTAACGTGGATCGCCATAAACCTGTAACTCGGCGATGGACATAAAGGAAGATCCCTGCCAATTTTTAATGGTTTTGATGCGTAGATAACGGACCTTTGGTGCACTCACATCAAAGTCAAAGCTTAAACCCGAATTGGCAAGTTGATAATCTTCATCCGTTTGTTGTCCCATGGGTAGTCCAGAAGGCTTTTTGCTTTCGAAAATGCCTAAGCGCGTCCAGTTGTTCCAACTTCCGTCCGAAGGCGGGTTGTCCGAACCCCAAATTTCAAAAAATCGCACATTCCCACCATAATAATACATACGACCGCTGTTGGTATATTCTGGATAGTCCCAAATTACAATCCTGCTCATTTGGGCCAGTTTCCCGGTATCAAATGTGACCCATTGTGGACCATTAACAGTGACGTCAGTCAATGATATATTTGGCCAGTTCCAATTGTCTCCATCCCACATTTTGGATAGTCCCGTAGAAGCATATTGTTGTTTGGTGTCCGTAGGCAATGTGATAGCGGTATATCTGGATTTGGGAAGTGCCTGTTCAAACAGCGGTGTCAAAGTCGTCACAAGCGTATCGGTAAAATTCATGTATTTGTCTCTTACCGTAATCGCAAACTGTTTGGGATTTGGTGCAAACCCACGGATGGTACGTGAAATCTGTTTAGCGGAGGTATAGATGTTGTCTACAGAAGGTACCCATTCACCCAAGGAGTCTACCATTACCATCACGGTAAGATTTTTCTCGGTCTCGTTTTCTGCAGTGATCCGAATGCCCCCAAAAGCTGGAATGGCCTCTAGACTTCGGAAAGTATTCCAGATCGGATTTTCTAAAGGCGTTACGGAGACTTCAATAGGCGCCGAACTGATTTCGCTTCTATTTACAGCATAGAGCTTAATTGAATGCGGGTTGGTATCTGCAAAACCTTCCACCAACAGCGTATTGTTATAGTAGGAGGATTTCACTTCCATTTCTTTGCCCGATTTTAATTGATAGACAGCTTTGACATACAATAGGTCCTGGTCTTTTGGTAAGGTATAGGTAAGTCGTGCTGCGCCAGCCAAGTTTTCCACTTTAACATTGCTGACCTGCCCCGGCGCTGCGCTGTTGACGACAGGAGCGACTTGAATTTCTTCTTTACAGTTTTGGAATAAGATGCAGAGGAAAAATATAGACTGCACTAGTTTTTTGTTTATATTCATTTCTTGAGACTTTAAGGATAAAATTAAAAGGACTACCAACCTAAATTTTGTGTCAATGAAGGATTTACGGTTAATTCACCTTGGGCTATTGGCCAGAAATAATCTCTAGGAGCGACAAATGTCTGCTGAAACAATGTTCTTATCTGGTAATAATCTGCACTGATCTCTTGATTCACGCTCCAGCCAGTAATATTCTGATTGAAATATTTAACGGCCAATTTCCAGCGTCTTAGATCCCAATAGCGTTTTCCTTCAAAGGCTAATTCGATCATCCGTTCACGTTGAATAATTTCGCGAAGTCCCTCTTTGGTCGTAGGTTTGTCTGGGTTTGATGAAAACTGGTTCCAAGAAGATAGGACACCCGGTATTCCAGCACGTTCACGTATGCGGTCCAAATACGTATAAACATCAGCAGAAGGACCATTTGCTTCATTCAATGCCTCAGCGTACATCAAATAAATATCGCTTAGACGCATGTTTGGCCAAGGATAGTATTTATAACTGACACCATTGCTGCTGAAAGCTTGTTCCCAATTCACTAATTTTTTAAGAAAGTATCCAGTTTCATTGATCCAACCATGATTATTAGCACCAGCAGGTTGATTTAACTTTGCCTGCACATAGTATGTATCCTCATCCGATAGGCTTTTTGTATCAAATTTGAACCAGATACCACCGTCAAAACCTAGGTCCGCGTAAAAGCGGGGCTCACGGTCAAAGTTTAGACGTGCCGTAGTATATCCTTCTTTGACGTAGTACCGATCTGCGGCAGTAGATACACGCAGGCTCGACTTGTCGTTATAATCTAGGGTTTTGTCCTCATTTATCGGAACACCGTTTTTAGTATAAAACATTTCTGCGATTTTCAGGGGGGCACTGAGGTGTTGTCTTGCTGTACCGACCACTGCTTCAGGAGTTAAAAGAGGCATCGCATCCCGCTGTATATTCCAGGCCTGATGATTGGGGTTTGCCCAGATGTGCTCAGCAGACCAGCGTTCATTGAAGCCAAGATTGATACCCAGTACCTGAGCAGTCGCATCGCTCATCTTAAACTGCCCATATTCAGCCTTATTAAAAGGAAAGAAACGAATACCTGCCGCATCCGCAGATTCAATTGCAGCTTTTGCAGCGTCTGCAGCCTTTGTCCATTTTGAGGCGTCATAAGAAGGATTGAACAGCTGTTCGCCTTTGCTATTGCGCATGGACTGATAATCTGTATTTCCGTTGAATAGAGGACTTGCAGCAGTCAGCAATACCTCAGCTTTTATAGCCTGAATGATGGGTTTGGTCACCCGTCCAAGTTCCGCAGCCTTGTTTGGGATAATTAAAGGAACAGATTTTTGTGCAGCAGAGTCCAGCAAAGAAACAATGTAATTGACCACCTCATCAACAGGACGCTGTTCTACCCGTACAGCAGACTGATCCGCGTCAAGGGATATATTTTTTTCGACAACAGGAATTGGGCCATATTGGCGGAATAGTAAATAATGGTAATACGCTTTTAGAAACATTACTTCTCCAATCCATCGCGAACGATCATCGCTGGAGAGATCAGGTACTTTGGACAGATCAGAAACATTCTCTAAAAAGATATTGCAATCTCGGATAGCAATCCATAAACCACTTCTCCAGGAGTCTACAAGTGGTTGATTGACATTTTGTCCACCGCGTGCGATCCGCCAGTTATCTGCTGGATAGATTTCACGCTGGGCAACGGGTAGCCACACCTCATCGCCGGCAAGAAATCCAATATTGCTTTGCGCATCCGAATTATTTGGCAACCACGCATAGCAGGTGAAGAGAAATTTCTCGGCTTCATTTCGTAAGGAAAAAGCGTTGTCAATTGTCGCTACATTGTCCGGAACGACATCGATATAATCTTTACAGGCAGAAACTCCAAAAGCACTAAACAAGAGGCATGCGATATAGGTTGCTGTCTTTTTCATATTTTTATTTTTCATGATTTCTTAATTGTAGTTCACATTAAAAGCTCAGTTGTAAGCCCATGTTATATACGGCCTGAATCGGATAGCCTATTCCTTTTCCACCCATCTCGACATCCCACATTTTAAAAGAGCTTAAGGCAAATAAATTCATTCCATTGGCGTATATCCGAAGGTTTTTTGCTTTGAGGCGTTTCATCAAACTTTCCTTAAACGTGTAGCCTACTTCCACTGTTTTCAATCGAAGGAAAGCGCCACTGCGCATCCACCAGGTACTTCTCTGGTTATTATTTGCAATAATGTTTTCACTTAAACGAGGCCAAAAGGCGTATAGATTTCGATTTTCTTCACTCCAATAACTATCAGCAACGACCTGTAAAAGGCCGTTTTGCGAGCCACCATTTAAATAGAAAGGCGAAATATTTTCGGGATTAATGAAAAAAGAAGAGCGTGCAGATCCCTGAAAATAAAAGCTAAAGTCAAAGCCCTTTCCACCCACAGTACCACCAAAGCCATAGATCATTTCTGGCGTGGTAGGGTATCCGATCGCGACACGGTCTAAATCTGTGATCTGTCCATCGCCATTTACGTCACGGTATTTGATATCTCCCCCCAGATAATCTAAGCCTGGTTTCCCGAACTGAACCGGAGAATTCAGCACCTCTTGATCATCTACAAAAAGTCGCTCAGCGATGTAACCAAACTCTTGGGAAGCTGAAGTTCCTACTGTATAGCGACTTGCTTCTTTGTAAGCGGGTTCATCCACAATCAGTTTTTTGCTCACGGCATAAGTCATCGTTCCGCGTCCCTGAAAGTACCAGCTGTCGCCAAAATTTTTGTTATAATTTAGCGTTACATCCACCCCTTTACTTTCGGCTTTATTTGTATTGGCGACAATAGCCGCCCGCAGCCCCATGGTACTCGGTATATAAGATCGGCCGGTGAGAATATTGCTTCGGACCTGTTTGTATACATCCACATTTAATTCGAGGTCTTTAAAGATGCCTAGTTCGAGCCCAAAGTTTGTTTGGCGTGATCGTTCCCATGTGATATCCTGATTGGCATAGCGACGTATGGCGATGGTCGGTCTGTTATAGCCCGAAAGCTCACCAAATCCAATCTGAAAGGCATTCATGTCGACATCAGATAAATAGAAAAAGCGATCTTGCGAACGACCGATTTGATCGTTACCAGCAAAACCATGGGTGGCACGGATTTTTAATTTTGAAATGACATCTTTTACAGGTTCGAAAAATGATTCATTGGATATATTGTAGCTAAGGCCAAAAGAAGGAAAAAATCCTAAACGTCGATTTTTGGCAAAACGTTCTGAACCATTATAACCAAAGTTGAACTCGGCGATATAACGGTCATCAAAATTGTACGAAAAGCGACCAGAAAGACCGATATTGCGTGAAGGTAGAGACAATTGCAAGTTCCCAGCATTCCCACTCAATGAATTTTGAACTAAACCGATGACTGTCGCCCCTACATTATGCTTACCAAAAGCATGATTATAGCTGGCAATCGCGTGCGCATAAAACATCGAATTTACTTCTTTTGCAGACTCTGAATAATCGAGGTACTCGGTACCAACTGTACCAATCGATCCCAGGGAACCATCGTTCATGACCCGGAGGCTTAGATCGCCAGTAGCATCAGCAGATGCCGTGTAATAGAATGGATTATATTTGCGGCTTACTTCAAAGTAAGCATAACGTTTTAGATAAGTCATTGCCGTAAGACTCAGACCCGGGATCAATGCATTTAGATTTTGGTTAATTTGAATCTGTGGCATGATCGTAGATGTATTAAATTCTTGATAGCCACGTACCATTTCGGCATAAGGATTTACAAATAAACCACCATTCCTATTTAATGCATTGCCAAATAAAGGGTGATTCATGTAAGGCATGTAAGAAGACGGATACATCGCCGGAAACATGACAGGATTCGACCAGATGGCACGTCTGAAGGTCGCAGCTCCACCATTGATACGGCTTCCATTTTCGTCTGTGCTGCCGATCGGTCCATTGTAATCGTCAAACTGCGCATATACACGTACTATACCCGTCGTAGTAGGTGTAAAGTTGATATCAACATTAGAACGGACGGAGTAATTTTTTAACTTGATGTTGTTATTGAAATTGTTGATTCCGTTCATCTTCAAAATACCATTGTCGATGTTATACGTGCCGGATAGGTAGTACTTTGCTTTTGCTCCACCGCCGCTGATATTTAGGTTATTGCGTTGGTTTATGGTGTAGTCTTTTATAAGCTGGTCAATCCAATTATTATTTGGGTAGAGCAGCGGATTGTCTCCGGCTCTTGTATGGTCAATTTTGGTCTGCCAATACGGGAGCCCCTGTCCACTGGAAGCATCAGCAGGTCTGGTCAGATAAGCCTCATTAGCCATTTCCATGTAGCGGATGTTGTCTGCAAATTTAAAATTGCGGGTATTCGTAGAGACATTACTTTCCGTACGGAATTCAAATTTTGTAGCACCTTCTTTACCCAGTTTTGTGGTGATCAGAACGACGCCGTTCGCACCTCGGGCACCATACATGGCAGCCGCATTGGCATCGCGAAGGACAGAAAAGCTTGCAATATCATCGGGCTGTAAACGGGCCATGTCGGTCGGTGAAGATTCGATGTTATCGATGAGAATCAATGGGTCCTGTTTTCCGGTACCAAAACTTCCAAGTCCCCGAATAAAGAAATTAGCATTATCGGATCCAGGTTCACCACTGCGTTGAAAGGCAATCATACCGGCAACCCTTCCGGCGAGCATAGTCGTTAGGTTGCTTGTCGGTCCTTTTAATTCTTTCGGATTAATCGTGGTTACGGAGCCGACTACGGAAGCTCTTTTTTCGCGTTGACCAAAACCCGTGACAACGACATCGTCGATAACATTTTCGTTTAGTTTAATTTGGATGTCTAAGGTGATGGTATTGCTGGCATCTGGTTTTTTCCCGGTCAGGGGAATTTCCTGACGTGCATAGCCGACACTGCTAAATACCAATGTCGCCGTTTTGTTGGTATTGAGGACATAGTTTCCATTTCCATCCGTAGATACGCGCATAGTACCCCCCAATACACTTACTGTGACGCCCGATACAGCTGTACCGTCATTTTCCGAGGAGACTTTTCCATGTACACGAACCTGTTGCGCCATAGCTGCACAACAAGCTGCCGTCATTAGAAATATAAAAATTCCTAGACGAGATTTAATCTTCTTCCATCTTTTCATTAATAAGAATTTTGGTTATAAATTGAGTTATGTTGAATACAATTATCGTTACAATGAATTGGATAATTCGAGGGGATTTACAGCAAAAAAAGGGGGTGAAATGGTCAATAGTAAATGGTCGGTTTTGCACCAATAGTCTGGTGTAACCCATACGAATATCTCCCTTACTTTGGCCGAATATCTCACCCTGATTTTTTGTAAATAACGTCTTGGTGCCGTCAATATGGGGCTGCGAGAACATGTTGTCGCTAGAATCAACGGCTTATTTTCTTTATCGAAATAGTTTGGTAAGTAGCTATTGAGTAAATTCACTTTTAATGTCTGCTTTTACACGAAACAGTACATTGTTGTCTGTCGTTGATGGTGTATTGACATCAGTCGTCTTCCTATTTAGATTCACCTTCCCATTTCCGCCATTCACCGCGTTTTCCTAATCGTTAGTCTAAAGCCGATAGGCTAGGGGCCTATTGTGTCGTAGTTTTGAGTCAACAAATAAGAACAACAGAACTAACACAATAAAAAAAGACATTATGAAAGCAATAGTAAAAATATTCGCAGCAGCAGCTTTAATCGTAGTATCAACTTTCGCTATGGCAGCTGAAGGACCTGGAGCAAAAGCAACAAAAGCTAACATTAACCTTTCTACAGCTGATTTCGCTTTAGAGCACTATGTTGCAGTAACGACTGCGGGCGAATCAGCAGGAGTAGAGCAGTTATTCGCAGCTGATTTTAATCAAAAGATCCAAACTACCAATACGTTATCTAACAGCCGTAGCGAAGTGGTTAAATCCTTGAAAAAACAAAAAGGAGAGAAGCTGAACTGTAGAGTAAGCACAGCTATTTTAGAAGAATCCGCAGATTATATGATCGCTAAAGTGACTTTGGAATTTGAGAATTTCACCAAGACTGATCTTGTCACTTTGGAGCGTGTGGATAATGACTGGAAAGTATCCAAATCAATCAATTCGTATAAATAAGAGCCATCCCTTACAAATATATAAGTTGTGAAGCCATGTCGAGAGATGTGGCTTCAATTTTTTGCGTATCATTGTATGTCGATGGATAATAGGCGATCAATTTTGAATTGAGCATATGGTAAAATATACTATCAAGTGGCTAACCGATAGATTTGAAAATGGAGATAGCTTCAAATTTCTCTTCTTTTGGGGGCATATAGCCAAGCAAAATCAGGAAGTTGGGAAATTTGTTTTCAGTCAATGGTATGAGAGTCCGTTTACAGTAGATAATATTACCTATAGGACTGCGGAGCATTGGATGATGGCCCAAAAAGCATTGCTTTTTGATGATAAAAAGAATTTTGAGAAAATCATCAACTGCATTAAACCGGGTGAGGCCAAAGAATTGGGAAGGCAAGTTGTAGGCTATGATGATCAGATTTGGAACGAACGCAAATTTGAGATCGTTAGGAACGGAAACATCCATAAGTTTAATCAACATTGGGCGTTGGCAGAATACCTGTTAAAAACAGAAAATAGAGTTCTTGTTGAGGCAAGCCCCGTTGATACCATATGGGGTATTGGACTTGCACAAGATGACCTCGATATTGAAAACATCTATTGTTGGCGCGGTCAAAATTTATTGGGCTTTGCATTGATGGAAGTACGAGACTTTCTAGGTCAATTTGGGCAATTTCAAGCACTTCAAAACCCTATGCCACCGCCTTGGTCGAAGTTTTCGGATAAGGACAGTAGGGATATGTTTTGGAGAATGGGATTGGGTGCGGAATATTTGAGCGAATTCGGTATTTATTATGATAATCTGTCAGAAAGGGAGCAAACGATATATCAACTGACCTATCCTCATCCTTATTCATGGATGGATTTTTATTAGCTCGAAATAGGAATGTCCCCATTTCATGAAAAGATTGATCAAGCTATTGTTGACATGCCGAATTTAGCCAATTACATTAAACATAAAATTAAATCGAACAATTCGGGTAGACTTTGTTGTTTCGTTATGCCATGTTTTTAACGATTATTGGATTTTCACTGTACGACGCTAATTTTTATGTTAAACCTTTCTTTCGAAAGTTAGCTCGTCGCCGTTTCAGCGTGCCACACCTACCTTCCACTTGAATAAGCTATAAAGTAGCGAAACACTTCAAATGAATCAGATCCATGAGGTTTGTGGAAAATTATATAATTAGAATTTTGCTCGTCATTCTTTTTGTTTTCTCCAGATGACAGTGTGAGGTTTTGTTCAAGTGCGACAGCTTTTCCGTGCCCGAATAATTTTATTGCAGATTCCTTAAGGTCGGGAAGTAGATCGCTATGCGCAGACAGGTACTTTTTAAGTTTGTCATTGTATGCTTCCTGCTCGGCCTCCGAAAAACCTTCGGATATAAAGAGATTACTTTTCGCGTTTGCGATTTCTCGCAGAAACTCATCCGTATGTCCTGAAAGCAAAAATTTACGTAGTTGATCATATTTTGCTAATACTTCCACCTGTAGCTTATTTTGATTCATTTCTGAAAGATCCTGGGAATTGTTCAGACTTGTGACCGAAGTTGGCGCTTCTGCTTCAAAATCCCAGGTATGCGTATAAGCATCTAGCGGTTTTTCAAGCGCTGGAAATTCAAGTTTTTTGATCTCCCTGATATTACCATAATCTTTATTTTCAAGCAGGTAGATGCCTGTGTTTCTACTTATTTCATTGAGCATATCAGAAGTTATAGATTTTTGGCTCTTATTTGACGAGATCCTAATTTTCACCTCCTGTTTTCCACTGGAAAAAATGTACTGATTCAACTTGTAAGGGCCAGGGATACCATTGTTCTCCTGTGAATGGGCAATAAGAAAATCATTTAAATATATTTCATAGTCTATATTTCTTATTTCGTGATTGAGCATATAAGATTTCATAGGAAGTTTTCCCTCTGTGTCGGTTTGGTCATTTTTTTTAATGTCACTTTTACCATTTTTTTCATTACTGCAGCATACAAACACGAATGCACAAAAAGCGATTGTCAATATGAAGTATCTCATCATTCTAATTCAACATTATTATTTTAAAATGAATTTACGGTTATTTCAAAACTTTTTGAAATCAATTCTTCTGCCAGTGAAATAATATGTAATGCTGTGCTGTGTTTGAATGCATTAAGTTTAGGGAAATTTATCGCTATGAGCTGAGTAATAAAAAAGTAGAAAATGAAATAAAAGTAACGAAATTATCAGCTTTCAATTTAAATTTGTATACAGCACCTCAATTAAAGAAGATAAAATGATCGAAGATCTTATTAAGCTGAGTGCAAAATATTATCAGTAATAACTTTATACCAAATGAATCACAGATATTTTTTAGTACTACTTTTTCTCACAATATGCCAATTGGCCTCGGCCCAATTTGCAAAAATCATTGACAAAGACGGCTATGTAAATGTGAGGAAACAAGCTACAGTGAATAGTGCGGTTGTTTCAAAAATTGCTGCTGATGAAATTGTTTATGCGTTTCCTGATGACCAGTTCGGCGATTGGGTAATTGTAGATTATACAGACAAAAGCAACAAGAGCATCACTGGCTATGTACACCATTCAAGAATTAAATATATCGAATCCTATAAGCAGATCCCTAATGTATTTTCTGATGAAGGCACAGCAAAATTTATGGCAAAAGATATAACCGTTCAAATAAATTCCGATAGTTTCGATTATGAAAAAAATAAAGGTGATTTTTCATCGACTCAATATGATGGTTATACCGTTGTAGACAAATTTAAAGGGCAGCAGGTATGGGGAACAGATGGCGAAATCCCTACAAGCCATTATACCTCCATTGAAGCTACTATAAAGGGAAAATTTATCCAGATCCCGGCAAAGGAAATTGAAAGCCTATTCAATGTAAACAACGAGTTTGCAACATGCTACTATGATGACTCAAATGATAGTTTATACATTACTGCTGTTAATGGCGATGGAGCTGGTGGGTATGCAGTTTTATTTGAGATTAAAAAAGGTAAATATCATGCAAAGGTGGTAACAATGCCATTTTAGCAATAGCGATAACGGTAAATTTACCGAGTTTTCCTGACCGTTGTCTAAAGTTCATGGAGGCTGCGCCGGCCTTTTTGAAAAATAACTAACTTTGTCCTGCAGTATTAGTAGATACATACAAGCATGCTAGAATGGTGAAAATAATGGTCGTAGAAGACAATGAACGCGTTGCTTCGAGTGTGAAAAAAGGATTAGCAAGTCAGGGCTACCTAGTTAATGTTTTTGGTGATGCGGAATCAGCGATCAAAGAAGCTAAATCTGTTGACTATGATTTACTTCTCATAGACATCATGTTACCAAGAATGAATGGGATTGAGCTCAGTAAACAGATGCGTGCGGCTTACCCCAGGATCCCAATCATCATGCTCACAGCATTGGGCAGTATCGATGAAAAAATATCTGGTTTTGATGCGGGAGCCGATGATTATATGGTGAAACCTTTTGAAATACGCGAACTTTTTGCACGTATCGCTGTCTTGCTTAAACGGCACAGGGAAATCAGTGAAGAAGAGATTCAGGGGCTGCTGACTTATGATCGTATCAGTATTGATCTCCGGAGTAAGCAGGTTCATAGTCAGGGACAACTTATTAAGTTGACTCCCAAAGAGTTTGATCTCCTCCACTTCTTTTTGAAACATAGGGAGACCATGCTCAGCAAGGATGAAATCGCACGTAATGTATGGAGCAAAAACTTTGATACCGGAACAAACTATATTGATGTATATATCAATTATTTGCGTAAAAAAATAGACCGGGATTTTTCACCTAAATTGATTCATACCAAATCCGGACATGGATTTATTTTATCCAATAAAGAATGAAGATTGTCAATAGAACTTCCTGGGTATTTACGCTCTCTTCGGCTATCATCTTGTTTCTATTCGCCTATGCGGTTTATTTCTTCTCGGAATTAAATCGGCAGGAAGAATTTGTAGATCGGTTGCGCTATAAGATCATCTGGCGCGCAGAATTTATTTTTGATGCACAGGTGCAGGAACATCAGATAAGAAGAATTCATGAACAAAATAAAAAGCTGATCAACGAAGCCCAGATTACTGTTTTCGATCAGCAGAATAGGGTTGTTTTTTCCGATATAGGCGAACCGACGTATCCCGATGTTAAATTGGAATCTGTCAAAACGTCTAATTTTTTTACATGGGAGCAAGGCAAAGAACTGTATATGGGCTTAAACTATCAATTTGAGGGTAAGCCTTTTTTCTTGATCGGACATGCGTACGATGTAACGGGTTTTGCACATATGGAACGGCTGAAAAATATTTTGATAACGATTTATATCGTTGCCCTATTTTTTATTTTTTTCTCTTCATTTCTATTTGCACGTTATATTCTTAAGCCAATCAATTACATTATACATCAGATAAAGGATGTGTCCGAACATAACTTGAGCACACGTGTCTCCTATAGTAATGCAAAAGACGAACTCTCAGAACTTATCGAAACATTCAACAATACGTTCAATCGGTTGGAAAAATCTTTCAATAACCAGCGCCATTTTGTATCCATTATTTCACACGAGTTTAGAACACCTTTGGCAGCTATGATCGCCGAACTGGAATTGGCGCAGCAGCTGAATACCAATGTGGATGAGTATTTTAACTCTATTGATAGGGCATTGCTCGATGCAAAGGAGGCTACGGTACTTTCGACAGCCCTGCTGGATTTTGCCCGGGCAAACTACGATAGTTCGCAGGTAAATTTTGAAGAAATCAGACTGGATGAAATACTGCTTGAAGCAAAGTTAGTGGTCTTAGAGAAAAATAAAGACTATCGGGTAAGCATCTCTTTTGATGCTAATGCTGTAATCGACGAAGAGGAAATCTTGGTATCTGCAAATGCCTACCTTTTGAAAGTGGCCTTTGCTAATCTGATCGAGAATGCTTGTAAATATAGTGCCGATCGGCATGCCCAGGTACTGCTCTCCAGAAATAAAACCGTAGCGCAGGTGCAGGTAATAGATCATGGTATCGGAATAGACAGCAAGGATATCCCGCATATCTTTGATTTGTTTTACCGTGTGGCGGGTACGCCTTCAAAAGAGGGACATGGCATCGGTCTCTCAATTGTTCAGCGAATTATTGAGATGCATCAGGGTAACGTAGCGGTTAATTCAACTCTCCATGTAGGGACTGTGTTTTCAGTCGAACTTAAACTGGCCTATCCAAAGGAGCTTGAATAAGCTAAAAATTCTAATGGTTTTCTAATAATATCACCTCCATATTCAGCCTAATTTTGACTTATCAAAAAAACAAAATTAGGTTGAATCATGAATAAAAAACAGCTTACCTTGGCGTTGTTCCTCAGTTTGGGACTAGGTAGCGCAGAGCTCGCCGAGGCGCAAACCAATGATTTTGGAAATCCAAAACTTACTCATTTCTTAAATAAGGAGCATACACGTTATATCAGCTTCAGCGGATACGCTGAGCTGTGGGCGAGATATAGTCAGCTCAATCCGGGAAGCTTGGTAAACAACGAGTCCGTTTCGAATGTATCTGATCTTTCTTTGCGGCGTATTAGGGCAAAGATGACTTACAAGCCTACCGAAAATTTACTGTTTGTATTACAGATGGGGCCTACCAACGTAAACGTCAACAGCAAAACTAATACGTATATGGATCTCTTGGATGCCTATGCAGAATATAGTTTCAGTCCCAAACTTGCGATCGGTGGCGGTCGTTCGACTTGGCGCGGTCTTTCCCGTTTTACAACAGGACCACTCAATACGCTGCTTTACGACTTGCCTCTGTATGCGACATCCAATACTGGGGCGACTGATATGGTCGTACGTGAAATGAGCATCTATGCAAAAGGGCAGTTTGGAAAATTTGACTATCGGGTGGTACTGGCTGATCCATATTCAGCCGCCAGTGCTGATCCAAAATTAAATAAAGCCACCTTCAGCAAAAATGAAGCACGCAAAGATGTGTCAGGCTACTTCCGCTATGCATTTCACGATAAAGAGAGTAACGAAACGCCATTCAATTCGGGTACATACCTCGGTAAAAAAGATGTGCTCAGCATAGGGGCTGGATTTGAGTATATGCACAATGCCCTTTGGCATCTGGATGAACGGCAGATGACCAAAAATGACGATATGCGCAATTTTGCAGCGGATATCATCTATGACGCGCCCATCGACAAAGAGAAAGGAACTTCGATTAGTGCCTATGGTATGGCCATGCACAGCGATTATGGTCCTAACTATCTCCGCTTTGCAGGGACAAACAACCCCGCTACAGGTATCGATGCGGCCAATGCAAGCCTGAATGGTGCGGGAAATAGCTTGCCAAATGCTGGCACGGGAAATACATTTTACGCACAGGTCGGCGGTACACTCCCTTATTTCAATCCATCCAAACATAATTTACAGCTGCAGCCAGCGGTTTCTGTACAAGTAGGAGACTACAAGGCATTGAAAGACAAAAGTCTAATTTATGATGCAGGTATCTCGCTACTGATGCACGGTAATAGCAGCCGGCTGACTTTTGATGCGCAAAATCGTCCGATCTATAATTTAAATGCTGCGGATCAAGCGGTGGTAACAGATCACAAGTGGGCATTTGTGCTTAAATATAGAATTGATTTTAATTAAATAGCAATAACATGAAAAGAAAAGATTTTATCCTTACACTAGGTACTGCTGGCGTAATGAGCTTTGCGGCCACCTCACTGATGGCAAAAGAGAAAAAAGCGAAAACAAAAAAAGTGTATTTCCACTATTTGCTTTTTTGGCTAAAACCTGACTTGTCTGCTGAACAGGTAGAAGAGTTTAAACAGTTTTTTGAAGGTCTTAAAAAGCTTCCCTATGTCAAAAATGTACGTTATGGAAAGCCAGCTGCTTCTTCCCCAAGGGCGGTATTGGACAACTCGTTTACCTACAATGCGTCCATGGAATTTGCGACATTGGAGGAACTAGAGGCTTATGGTAAACTGCCGGGGCACCTCGCCCTTGTCGCTAAATACAAACCTTATTTTGAACGGATGATGGTGCACGACACGGTTTATGAATTCTAAAATTAAAACAACAAAATAATAATTTCAAACATTACAAAATGAAAATGATATCCAAACTAACTATTGCTTGCGTATTGGCAGCATCAAGCTTAACCGCTGTGAAAGCGCAAGAAGGTCATGGAAAAATTAAGGAGGTCAACGTGGAAGCCGAAGGTAAAATGCCTGCAGTACGATTGATCAACAATCCGGATGGAACCTGTTCGTTTCAAAAAGGCTTTATTCCAACATTGAAACACGCCAATACGAGTACATTTTGGACAAGCAATAAAACAGAAGAATGGGAGAAAAACGCTCATCCAGCTCCAAGAAGACAATATGTGGTTACGCTGAAAGGTAAAATCAGATTTAAAGTCAGCGATGGTTCAACTTTTTTAATTGAACCTGGAACGATTCTTTTGGCTGAAGATTTGAAAGGTACTGGGCATAGCTGGGAAATGGTTCATTCAAAAAGCTGGGAAAGATTGTATATCCCTATCAATGAGGGGGCTGATGATCTTTTCGTAACAAAAAATAACTAACATTTATGTTGTGCCTCAGTCTGACCTGTGGCACAACATTGCCAGTAATTTTTCTTGTTTCCTATCGTTTCCTCTTTTTTGTTTCGTCATCCAATGTTTTAAAGACTATTGGATTTTCACTGTACGACGCCAATTTTTATGTTGAGCCTTTTTTTGAAAGGACAGGTTGGACCATGATGGCCTTTAGGAATTAATGCTTTATCTTGGATCTTTCCATTAGACCAAGACTATGATCACCTTTTCTAAAAACATTTTATTTTCTTTTATCTTTTGCCTGTTATTTTCACAGCTGCAAGGTCAGTCAGATTCAATAAAAGGATTTTTGAAGATTAAAAATGATATTTTTTGGGACACCCAAGATGGATATCCTATTTATAGTCAAGGAGGAGGTATTTTTTCTTTCAAAGATCCTGAAGATGGGCAGACTAAATATTTTTGGTATGGCGCAAAATATCAAGAATCTGAAAAATACCGAAATGATCCTAGTGTTACTCCTGAACGTGACAATTTTGTTTCTGTAACCTGTTATGTGTCTAAGGATCTCGTAAACTGGACCTCTCGTGGCGATGTTTTGACTCTTGATGAACTCAATAAAAATTCTACCCGGACTACGCGTTGGGCAGGACGTTTAGGTGTCGCATACATCAAGGAAATACGTAAGTATGCACTGCTCATCCAACACAATGATCAATTGTTAGTTACCTTATCGGAGCGTCCCAATGGCCCCTTTAAATGGCACCAGCGCATCGATATGACTGGTATGATAGGCACCAGCAACACCGGAGATCAAACAGTATTCACTGATGAGGACACCGGAAAGTCTTACCTGGTGTATTCCTACGGAAAAGGAAGAAACAAGATTTACATCTCAGAAATTGGTGTAAAGGACGGGAAGGTAGGACTACTGGATTGTAATATGGTATTTAAAGGCGAAGGGCGAGAGGGGAACTGTATGTTCAAACATAATGGAAAATACTATTTATTTGCTTCCAACTTGTACGGCTGGGATTCCTCTTTTGCCTATTACTTAGTTTCAGATCATATTTACGGTCCATATACGCCTACCAATGAAATGCTGATCATGGAGGGCTCAGAGGCCGATTATGCCCATGTCACGCAAACAGGATTTTTTGTAACGCTAAAAGGAACTAAAAAGCAGACAATTATCTATTGTGGCGATAGATGGGCTAATTTTGCGGGTAATGGTCTGGGATATAACCAGTGGTGTCCTCTATCTTTTAATGGCCCAAAGCCTATTTTTAATTCCTTAAGTTCATGGAGCCTTCATCCAACAACAGGAGAATGGCTGGTTAACAGTGACAATAATTATGTGAAGAACGGTAGTTTCGAGGCCGATAGAAGACATATACCAAGTCCGGTAAAACCTGTTCAGGAACAGTTATTAGGATGGCAAACCACGATCATTAAAGGGAATATGCTCTCTGTTGGTGATTCTTTATCGCCTGTGCTTAATTATTTCAATACAACCGAGGATAGAAAGCAGGTCGTTGGAGAAAAGAGTTTGCAGATAAATGATAAAATAGATTTTAAACGTAAGGTTTCACAGATTATTCAGTCTAGCCAGCATGTGAAACTAGCGGATGGAAAATATACTTTATCTGCAAAATTTAAACGTGGCAGTGGATTTGAGGATTTATATATGTATGCCTTAAGCGATGGTAAAGCGTATAAACAAAAACTGAGTAAAGTGGATCAGCATTGGCGTAATATTACTTTAGCGAATATATCCATTAAAAACGGGCGCGTTGAAATAGGTTTTATGGCTCGTGGAAAGGCGAATGCTTATTGCCATATAGATGATGTAACACTAATTCGATCTAAATAATCCGCATGGAATAAAAACGCGTGTTAAAAAGAGTTAATAGCATTGTTAAATGTTTAGTTTTATAATATTTTTATTGTAAAACTGATTGAAATTGAGTGGACTACAGTTGTTGTTACTATTGCTCTTTATCGCAAACCTATCTTCTGCACAAGGTCTGAAAGGCACGATTAAAGATAAGTATTCGGGTGATATTCTTATAGGTGTTTCGATCAAAGTAGCTTCACGCAGCACCTATTCCGATAGCTATGGCAAATTTATATTGCCAGGCATTAAGCTTGGCGATACAATTACCTTTTCTTCAATCGGATATGGCGAGGAAAAATATATAGTTGATAATAGCAATCTTGATAATTTGGTCATATATATGAAGCAAACAACGATATTGTTGGATGAAGTCAAGATCAATTCTTTAGGAAATTATAAGGCTGATTCCTTAAAGTTTCGGGAAGAATTTGCCAAGACCTTCAATTATAGCAAACTCAAATTTAAAGACATTTTCATCAGCAAAAATTATTCTTCAAATGTCCCGAGACACCCTAATCAAGCTAGCAATAGTACCGCCTCGCTGATTAGTGTTGATGTGCTTTCTGTTATTTCTATGTTCGGGAAAAATCGTACTCCTCAATCCAAGCTCCAACAGAAATTGATAAAGGAAGAAGAAGAACAGTATCTTGATAATACCTTTTCGAAGCGTAAGGTTCAAAATTTGACGGGCCTTAAAGGTGATTCTCTACAAACTTTCATGCAGTTGTACCGTCCGAATATTGACGCCGCGAAATACATGTCCGACTATGATATTATCCTGTACATCAAAAAATGTTACCATGAATATATCGAGCCTTAAATTTGGAGCGTGTGGGTAATGACTGGAAAGTATCCAAATCAATCAATTCGTATAAATAGAACTTTACAACTGGTGGTTTGCTAGTAATAAAAGACAAACCACTATTGAATAATCTATTTTAGTTTAGAAGCCAGGTCTTGAGATGTGGCTTTTTTGCGTTTCCTCTTTTTTGTTTCGTCCTCCAATGTTTTTAAAGACTATTGGATTTTCACTGTACGACGCCAATTTTTATGTTGAACCTTCCATTTTAAAGGTAGCTTATAGCCGTTCTTAAATCATAAGAATAACAGTCGTTTCAAAATAGTTTTATAAGAATGACCTCTTTTGTCTTGCTAACTGTCTTGTTTTCTTTTAATTATTGTTGTAGTTTTGGTACCTCACATCGAACTGTTTTGCCGTAACGAGATAAAACGAGGCGAAAAATGAAAAACAACTATAGTTCACTCGAAAATTTAACTTTGCAAAAGTTAATACGGGCTGGAGACCAAGAAGCATTTAGGATAATCTATGAAAGGTATTGGGACAAAATATTTGTGATTTGTAATAACCGGATACCACAAAAAGATATTGCGGAAGATCTTTTACAGGATATTTTCATTTCACTTTGGAATAATCCCAAACTCGAGGAGATTCAAAATCTTGAAGCTTATTTATTTCAGGCAGCCAAGTTTTCTATAATCAAATATCTAAATAGATCTTCAAGAATCGATTTTGTTGATCCTAATTCCTATGGACTATTGGATCGCGTGGAAGAGCTTGGTCTGGACGATTCATTATGCATTAAAGAGCTTCAGCAACTTATTTTCCAAGAGGTAGAACGCCTGCCGGAGAAAGCAAAGATTATCTTTAATTATTCCCGCATAGATCATTTGGACAGTCGAGAGATCGCTGAAAAACTAAATATATCACACCGAACTGTTGAAAATCAAATCAGCAAAAGCCTCAAACATTTAAGGATTTTTATAAATAATTTGAAATCTTTATTATTTTTTTAATTTTTTGGCGTGCGTTGCTTAAGACTTGTGGTACTTCTATATAGACCACAATTGTTAATCATATGAAGACGCAACAAGACATTAAAGAAATTATTTCCCGTATCAACCAGGGAATAGCTTCAGAAGAAGATATAGTACAATTCCAGCTTTGGTACAATAGTTTTGATGATAAAGAAACGATACTCGATAGCAATCTCACAGCTGTCGAATTTAAAGATAAAAACTGGGCAGAGATTCACAGACGTATTGCACCCACTAAAGTACGGCGATTGCAATGGGCATGGGGAGTTGCCGCTGCACTGCTGCTGCTTTCTACAGCTGTAGTTTGGATCTGGTCAATTCAGCAAAAGGGAAATAGCAATGAAGTTTTTAGATCAGCGGCGTGGATTACAGATGCTTCGGGCCAAACTCAAGAAATTAGTAGCAGCTTACACGATTTTCTGGATTCGACGAGCTATGTGGATCTTAAAGAACATCATGATTTAAGAACCTTGGCAACAGCGCCAGGGGAGTTTACCAAAGTTATTCTCCCAGATGGCACTAAAGTGTCGCTAAATGCCGGATCGAAAATCGTCTTGTCTCCAGATTACGCCAAGGCGGCACAAAGGACAATTTCATTGGAAGGAGAGGCTTACTTTGAAGTCGTTACAATACCCGGGCGCAGCTTTGTCGTAAAAACAGCAGATCAGCAGATCAAAGTTCTCGGTACAAAATTCAATGTCAGCGCTTATCCTAGTTTTGATAAAACAATTACCACACTGCACGAGGGGAAAATTGAGCTAAGCAATGGAAATCAAAATGTCATATTGCGCCCCAATAACATAGTTGTCAACAAAGATGGAGCTTTGTCTCTTCAACGGATGGTGAAGCTAGAGAAAGAGGCATGGCGCAAACTAGATTTTGAATTTGATAATGAATCTATTAAGACTGTACTTCATCAACTTAGCCAGTGGTACGGTTTTGAGCTCTCTTATCAGTCCGCTGTTCCTAACCAGCATATCTCTGGTAAAATAGTAAATGGCACAAAAACCTCAGATGTGCTTGAGATTATGAAAAACTTAACGAATGGGAATTTTCAGATGAAAGGCAACGTCCTCTATGTGAATTTCGCAAATAATTAACCTTAATACAATGAATGAAAAATTCTTTAAACGAAGCCCGGCTTTTTTAAATCCGGAATTGCTTTCGGTTAAACTAACCACCTTAATGACAATTGGGCTATTGTCTTGTAGCATACAGCAAAGTTTCGCACAGCGAATTCATATCGATACAACCAAAAAGCCACTTAAAACAGTATTAAAGCAGATTGAAGAGCAGTCAGGTTATTCTTTTGTTTATGATGCAGGTATTGTAGAAAACACGTCTATGTTTCAGATTTCGCTTGATGAAGATGGGATTCAAGCTGCATTGTCGAAATTAGCTAAAGAGCTTCATGTTGACTATAAGATTGTTAATAAAACTATTACATTAACTCGGATCAAAGAAAAGGAGGGAACAATCTTGTTGAAAGGACGTGTGTCCATCGATGATCAGGATGGTAAATCTCCTTCATATCAAGCTGGTGTTAGTGTCGCTATCAAAGGAACTAATAAAGTTACCAGTACAAACAATATCGGCGAATTTAGTTTGGACGTTCCTATGGAGGCAACTATTGTGGTCAGTTACATCGGTTATAAACCCAGAGAAATTCCTGCTAAAGATATCAGAAAAAATCTCGCTATCGTGCTCCAAAAAAGTATGGATTATCTGGATGAAGTAATTGTAACAGCATATGGTACCAAAGAAGCGAGAGAGAACCAAACAGGATCGGCTTTTACGATTACAAGAAAGGACCTCGATAACAGGCCTGCACTCCGGTTGGATGCTTTACTGGAAGGTGTCGTTCCAGGGGTCGAATTTAATTCACAAGATGGGGGGACAAATAGCTCTGCAAGATCACGCTATAGCACTAGAATACGTGGAGAATCCTCTACCGTTGGCGGTACAACATCAAATGAGCCATTATGGGTCGTAGATGGTGTGCCTTTGTATACTGGCGGAACGACTAATTCAATTCCTGGGATGCAAAATTCGATCAGTCCATTGACATATATAAATCCGAATGATATTGAAAGTGTCACCGTACTTAAGGATGCCAGTGCAACGACAATTTATGGCGCAAATGGATCCAATGGTGTTATCCTGATAACAACCAAACGAGGAAAAGGAGCCCCAAAACTTACTTATTCATTTCGAACAGGGATAAATAGACGGCCATCAAGTCATCTCAACCAACTGAATGGTCGCCAATATTTAAACCTGGTCAAAGCCATGGGGATGGTTGATCAGTTGGGGAAAATTGATACCAGTCAGGATACACGGTGGGCAGATGTTTATAATCGTACTGGTTTTACTAATCTCCACAGCCTAGGACTGTCGGGTTCAACAGATGCTGTTCATTATTTCCTCTCGGCCAATATCTATGACGAAAAACAGACCATTATCGGTAATTCTACAAAACGTTATGATGTGCGTTCAAACGTAAGTGGGAATGTGGGTAAACGTTTGGTTTTGAACAGTACACTTGCTGCTTCTTATTCTAAAGATGACATGTTCAATCCAGGCAATGCTTATTTTCAGTACAGCCCATTGATTAGTCCATTTGGTCCAAATGGTGAGTATATTGAGCGAGATCCAAATGGCGGGCTTTTACAGGGTATGCCTGGTCTGATCGATCAAAATGAACAAAAACAAGCAACCGCACATGTTTTGGGAACCTTAGGATTTACTTATCAACTATGGGATGGATTAGTCTTTACAAACCTTAATGGTGCGGATTTTACCAGCGCCAATGAAGATCAGTACTTTTCAATGTATAATTACACGGGCTCTTCCAGTAACGGCGAGGCCTATCGAGGGCAGTCACAGGTTTTAAACTTAATCAGTACAAATACCTTAGCATTTAAGCGTACTATTTTTAAAGGTGATTTTGATGTTGTACTGGGAACCGAAGCACGAAAAGAAGAACGTAGATCTGTTTCCGCTACGGGAAGTAATTTTCCAAATGACTATATCCGGGAAGTCGGCTTTGTAGCCACTGATAATCGTCTTGGCACAACAAGCCGCGATAAACAAACGTTACTTTCCTATTTTGGGCGTGCCGGTTACGTATATGATAAACGTTATGCAATAAACTATACCTATCGAAAAGATGGCAGTTCCAATTTTGGGAAAGATGTAAAATGGGGAACCTTTAGTTCTGTCGGTGCGGCATGGACAATAAGCAATGAGGCTTTTTGGCCAAAAAATAAGATTGTTGATTTCTTGAAATTTAAGGCATCCTACGGAAATAATGGTAACTCTCGATTTAATTCAGCTTATGCTAGTGGTATTTACAAATACGATTCCAATTATAGTTACGGGGGGAGTTCTGGAACGACGATGTCGAGAGGTGTGAATGACGGACTGAAATGGGAAACAACAAAAATGCTCAATACAGGGATAGATTTTAGATTGTTAGGTCGGTGGAATGTAGCGGCCGAATACTATCGAAATGTTACCCACGATATGATTGACGATGCCTATGTATCTATGGTGACAGGCTTTAGACGTACTTATCAAAACGTCGGAAAAATGCAAAATGCAGGTGTGGAGTTGAGTGTCAATGGAGCAATACTACAAAAGGAAAACTTTAATTGGAATGCAACGTTCATTTTATCTTCAAATAGAAACAAAGTGTTGCAGTTAAATGAAGATATTGACCGTGTTTCGGGCAATACGATCATGAGAAAAGGATATAATTCCCGCTCTTACTACCTTGTGCGTTGGGCAGGTGTGGATCCTTCTACAGGAGATCCAATGTGGTATGATTTGGATGGCAATGTAACTAAAGTATATAATACAGAAAATCGTGTGCTTGTTGGAGATTCAACCCCGCAATATTATGGAGGACTAACGAATTATGTTAATTATAAAAACTGGAATTTTTCAATTTTTTTCAAATATTCAAAAGGAGGCTATTATTTTGATCAGGCAACTAGAAATAATGGATTGGATGGTCTTAATATTTTGAGTGGCAATCAATCCATTGATATGCTGAATTCTTGGTATTTTCCGGGGCAGCTGGCAACTTCTCCACGACTTTCGAATACAAGTACCTCATCTATTATGAACTCCACCCGCTTTTTATTGGACAAAACATACCTTAAGTTAGATAATATCAGTGTAGGATATACTTTTAATAGCGGTCTAATTCGCCGATTAAAGTTAGATCATATTTCAGTTACCGCTATGGCGAGTAATATTGCGATGTGGACTCCATATTCATCGAAAAAAGGATCAATAAAAAATTATGAAGTTTTAGCTAAACAGTATGGTGTAACAAGCGGAAGCGTAGTTGACAATACCTATGCAAATATGCTTTCAGAATCCAGTCGCGTGCTTAATTATTCAATGGGTATCAATATCGGTTTTTAATCAGAATTTAACATGAAGTTATTTAAATATACAGTAATCGCGGTGTCATTATCGTTGGCAAGTTGCGGTAAATCATTTTTGGAAGTTGAACCCATAGGACAACTCGGCAAAGAGCAACTATTTTCTGATTTAAATGGTATGCGGGATGCACTTGTTGGTAGTTATAACCTCACCTCGCGTTTTTTTCAGTCACAGTATGGGATATATGGCGATTTACGTGGCGATGATATACAACGCATCACAAATGGTACGCAAAATTATATGTTAACGGACTATAACTATACTTTTGATGAAGAAGATGGAACTGGTGGGACTTTAGCCATATGGTCAACAGGCTATGAGGCCATTAATAATATCAATAATATTATTAACTCTGCTGAAACGGTGCGTAAATCACTAAATGGTAGGTCTGACGATTTTAATAGCTATATGGGACAGAGCCACGTTTTGCGTGGACTACTATTTTTTGCATTGGCAAATGTCTATGCACAGCATTATACGTATACAGCGGATGGAAGTCATCCGGGAATTCCTATTCCTACAGTAACACCATTACCGAGTGAGCGCGTGCCCAGGGCAAGTATGAAAGATACCTATGCGCAAATCATAGCTGATCTAGAACAGGGAATTACCTTTTTGGGAAATTCAACAGGAAAGACTAAGATATATGCTTCAGCAGATGCCGCACGAGCCCTTTTGTCGAGGATATATCTATACATGGGGCGTTATGAAGATGTAATTAACTATTCTTCAGTAGTATTGACCGATGGAAAGTACAAATTGGTGAATGCCGAAGATTATAAAAATATGTTCATTTCGGATAGTCAGTTTTCAGATTTTAACAGCATTAATTCTGAAGTGATCTGGCAGCTAAATCTGACTATTAGGTCTTCAAATTTTATGTCAAGCTTCTATTCTGATAGAGTTGCGTTTTTAGCCTATCCTTCAGACAATTTTTTAAATTTATTAGGCACAGATGATATCCGTAAATCAATGTTTGAACTACAATCAAGTTCGAAGAGATACATGTCTCTTAAGAATGGGAAGTATTCAACAACAACTGATTTGAATTGGCCTGTCAATTTTAAAGTGATCCGGTCTGCCGAACTCTATCTAAATAGAGCGGAAGCATATTTTCATACTCAACAATATAATTTGGCGATTGAAGACTTAAAAACCGTTAGAGCGAGGGCACTAGGTAAAAATACCGCGGAAATTGTTGTCGAATATACTTCACCAAATGAATTGTTGGAATTGATAAAATTGGAAAGACGCAAGGAATTGGCTTTTGAAGGCCAGCGTATCTACGATATCATGCGTTATAAAGAATCGCTGGATCGTGGGACCGGATGTAACTCGGCAAACTGTCAGATAAATTATCCCAATGATCTGTTTATTCTTCCTATTCCAAAATCAGAATTAGATGCCAATAAATCCATCACTCCCAATCCCACTGTAAATAAATAAAAATGAAAAATATCCTATTTTTAATGAGTTTCATCTCCCTGCTATTTTTAGCTTGTAATAAAGAATTAGAAACTCCATATGATCATCCTTTTTTCTATATCCACCAAAATAACGTTTCGGAAATAACTGTGCAGGCTAACAGAAATGAGTCGGTTGACTATAAAGTTTATTTCAGTACAAAAACACAGTTCGAAGCCATTGAAGTGGATTATGAAGTGGTGGCGGGCGATGGCCTTAAAACGGGCGTAGATTACGAAGTTATTAATTCGGGTTCGTCGCTTTTGTTTAAGCCAGGTGTCGTAGAAATGCCTATAACAATACGCTGGATTAATCATTCGATAGAAGAAGGTAAAGACAATACATTAACTATTCGTCTGCTCAGAAACGATAAAAATATTACACTTGGCCTACCCGGCCCTGATCATAAACAATCCAGTCTGAAAATTACTAAAATATAGAACATATGGATATTCTGAAAAAAACAATAGGGATATTGTGTGTTCTTCTTGTATCATTCATACAGCTGAAAGCGCAGGACCTTAAACAGGATCCAAAGTTGTTGCGTGGAAAATTAAAAAATGGCTTTCAGTATTTTATTTATCCTAATAATACGAATAATCAGCAGACTGCTATACAGCTTTTTGTCAATGCCGGCAGTCTACAGGAAGAGGATAATCAGTTGGGATTAGCCCATTTTGTTGAACACATGGCTTTTAATGGAAGTAAGCACTATCCAAAAAATGAAGTCATCACCTACTTGGAGTCTTTGGGCGTTAAATTTGGGGCTGACTTAAATGCACATACCTCCTATGATGAAACGGTTTATAAAATCACGATCGATAGCAAGTCGAAGGAAAACTTAGAGAAAGCGCTTGATATCGTTAGCGACTGGGCGTTCAATCTTAGTTTCGATTCTTTGGAAATCGAAAAGGAGCGCGGCATCATCATAGAAGAATGGCGGACCAAGGAAGGTCTTTCTGCCCGCCTGAGCGATCAGACCCTGCCTTTGATCTTTTCTCATTCCCGTTACGGCCTTCGTAAACCGATTGGCACGCTGGATATATTGCGTAATTTTCGTCGGCCGACGCTGGTAGATTTTTATCAAAAATGGTATAGGCCAAACCTAATGGGATTGGCTGTCGTAACAAACCAAGATCCAAAAGCAGTTGAGAAGATGATCAAAAAGCTTTTTGGAAAAGCTAAAAACAGAAAACCAGAAACAAAGCGCATTTCATATAGCTTGGCAAATCATACCGATACACTTTTTAATATCTATACGGACAAAGAGGCCAATAGTATTGACTTTAGTTATATTGGGATTTTGCCGGCTAGCAAAGCTGTAAAGACGGAAGCTGATTTTTTTGAAAATTTAAAACGTAGTGCAGTAAATGCACTTTTAAAGAAAAGATTTGATCGAATTGCCCAGTTGGACGACAGTTACAAAAGTGCTTCCATGTCGGTCTCTGATCTTTTACTGAACAATGGACTTTCTGTTGGTGGAGCTACCTTGTACGAGGGGCAGATCAAATCTGGAATTTCTAAATATTTGAAAGAACGCGAACGTATTTTGCGCTATGGATTTACCTCTTCAGAACTGTCTGATTATAGAGAGCAATACAAAAGACAGCTTCAACGCGCGCCGGAGAACAAAGAACTAAATGCCAATATCATGTTGAGCCAATTAAAAGATGTCTTTTTTACTGGCCAAATATTAATGGATAAGGAACAACGTAATGGGCAGATATTACGTGATCTGGATAGACTCGATTCTTTAAACCTCCTGCATCATCTCCAGGGTTATTTTAAGCCGGGAAATACAGCTGTGATGCTAACCGCCCCTGAACGCCTAATGGCAGAGGTGCCCAACGAAAGTGTTTTGCGCCAGTTGTTCGCAGAGTCCGCCGAGGCAGATTTGAAGAAATGGACAGATCATATTGAAATACCCCAGCAATTGCTGAGCGATCTGCCTATATCCGGTAAAGTGATACAAAAGAAACTGATCAACGAGGTCGGTGTGACCGAATGGCAACTTTCCAATGGCGCCAGATTTTTTTTGAAGAAAAATGATAGTAGAAAAAATCATATTCAACTAACAGCCTTTAGAAAAGGCGGTTTTATTGCTATGGACAGCTCCGATTATGTCAACGCTGTGTATGCCAAAAATATAATTGGAGCCAGTGGTGCGGGGGCATTTACGCGGGCGGCATTAACAAAATTTTTAAATGGAAACTCAGCGTCGGCCACGTTTATGATAGCGCCAAATCGAGAGGGACTGTCGGCGTCAGCTAATCAAAAGGATATCAAGTCTATGTTTGAGCTGATTTACCTCAAATGGACTCAGCCTCGTGTCGATGAGAAAATTTTTGGAAGCATCAAAAAGCAAGGGTTAGATGCCGCCAGGAATAAAAAATTCAATGTGATGGATGCCTATAATCAAGCGATCAATAAAGCTATAGGGGCGGACGATTTGGAAGAAAATACACTTTCGGTCGAACGCATTGAAAAGGATCTACAGATTGATCGTATTGTACCAGTATTCAAGGAACGTTTCCATTCAGCTAAAGATTTTGATTTTGTGCTCGTCGGTGATTTTGATATAGATAGTATTCAAGCATTTGTAGAACAGTATATAGCGGCACTTCCTACAGGATATTACCGCAGTGAGCAGCGGATGCCAGCTTATAAACAACGCCAAGATCAAGAAATTGTCCAATATGCAGGCCAGGCAGAAAAGGCCACGGTTAACTTGTTCTATCAGACCACTTCTACACATTATGATTACCCTGAGATACTAAAAAATGAACTTTTGGAAAATGTGCTCAAGGTTAAACTCCGAAAAAATTTGAGAGAAGAGCAGTCAGGCGTATATGGCGTAGGTGTTAGTGTCAGTGCAACTTCTGAACCGACCGATTTGATGCGTACACGCATTAATTTTACCTGCGAACCTTCAAGAGCAGAGTTTTTGATCGGACAAGTTCAGGTCGAACTTGATAAAATCATAAAAGATCCGTCTTACTTTATTGAAGAACTTAATAATGCTAAAGTACAAATGTACCAGGTATACGACAAACAATTTGGAAAAGATACATTTTGGAGTGCAGAACTGCGCAACCATGTTTATTATGGTTTTGGAACCTGGTCATTCTTTACCAGTTATAAGCAAATGCTTGATCAGATAAAAGCTGCGGACATTGCCGATTATGCTAAACTTAAGCTTAATAAAGCCTACAAAGTAAAGGCGGTATTATTACCAGAAAATTTAAAGAAATAATTCATACAGATGAAATGGTCAGCGATATATCAGACAAGTTTGATAAAGATAAGACCTAAGCTTCATCATCATAAAAATATAGGGATGAAAAAACACTATTGTTTAATATTGATCACGATGATCTTTAGTCTGTTTCTTCTCGGATGCAAACAGGAGGCATTACTTGCAGATAATGTACAGTTGCAATCCTTTTCTTTTGACCCTTCAAGCAATCCGGGCCTTAAAGATGCAGTATATGGTACGATTGAAGGACAGCATATTTCTATTCGTGTGCCCAACTCGGTCGATATCACAAAAGCAGTACCTTCATTTAAGGTTGCCTCGGAGAAATTGGTTGCATACGTTGGGAAAAATATTCAGGAATCTGGGGTTACAGCTGTCGATCTTTCCAAAGCAACTGTCTACCGTTTTGTGACACCAAACGGAATGTCGGAATATAGCGTTTCGGCACAAAAGTCGGGATCTATTCTTTCCTTTGGTTTCTATGCCACTGATAATCCAGATTATTTGTTTCGCGATTATCCCGCTACAATAAGCAAACTTGATATCAAAGTAGATCTACCTGTAGATGCCGATATCACCAAGTTGGTTGCCCGATATACTGTCAACGACGGCACAGTACTGAAGTCCAATGGTACCGATTTTAAAAGCAAGGAAACCATTTTAGATTATTCCAATCCCCAAACCCTGACATTGCAGGATTTAGAAAGTGGTACATCCGAAAGTTTTGTTGTTCAGGTAGGTAGGTTGACGGCGCCTGTGTGGACAAAAGTAGAGTTGCCTGATTTCTTGGGATCAGAAAATGTGAATGAATCGACATTGGAATTCAACCCAGTAACAGGACAATTGTATGTTGCGGTCCAAACAAATGGAGGTACCGACGAACAAAAGAAAGGTATTATTGGACTGTATAATAGCGAAACTAAGCAATGGGAGCCAGTGGGGCCGGCAACTGGATTTACTCCAACTCGAGCAAATTTGATTTCCTTGGATTTCTCTAAACAAGGAATTCCTTATGCTGCATTTAGAGATTACACGGCAGGAACCAACGCACAGTATGCATCGTTAATGAAGTATGAAAATAATGCATGGTCTCTCGTGGGTAAACAACAAGGATCTTTTACTAAGGTCAATTATCTAACCCTCAAGATAGATGAAAATGATAAGCCTTATATAGGCTATACAATAGATGATAGGACAGGGAATCCTTATCCTTATCGAGGTACTTACGCTGAATCGTATCAATCTGGCGCCTGGACTGGGCAGACATTTTCTCAGTCGACCACAGGATACTATGCAAAAATGTTTAAAGGAGCTGATCACAAATTGTATTATGCGGTTATGGATTTGACAGCTGGTACATCCCTTCGTAAACCTTCAATTTATCGCTTAGACGGCGATCGATGGACATTGGTTGGTACGGTCAGAGTTGGCCCAGCCGAATCTAACTTCGGTGGTTTCAATATCGATCTTGATGTGACTGCGGACGGGCAGATATATATGGCTTACCAATCTAATTCTCCGACTTATAAAACATTTGTTATGCATTGGAATGGACAGAGTTGGTCACAATTGGGGGAAGGTTTTAGTCAGACGACAAGCAGTACGTCACAACGGAATAACCTGGCTATAAAATTGCATCCTGATGGTCGTATATTTTTAGCTTATGGTGATGCTAATAACGGCATAAAGGTGACAACTTTTAATGAAGAAACTCGAAATTGGAACGCTGGTGATCAACTGTCGGCAGAAAATGGTGATAAGTATGAAATGCGAATAAGCAAAGAGGGGATTCCATATTTAATAACTATTATAAATGACAAAGCTGCCCTTTTCAAATACGATATTCCCGGATTATAATATAGTTCAGGTCACGGTCGGATGGAGATAATTATCTGATCGTGATTTGATTTTAGCAACGAGCGATATGATAAAAAAAATAAGCATTATCTGGATCTTGGGATTACTTTTTGTAATAAAGGTCACAGCCCAAGTAGCAGCAGCTAAGAAAGTCTGGATTGAAGGACACGCTTTTGAAGACAAAAATAACAATGGCCTTTTGGATATAGGCGAGAAAAGGCTTTCTAAAATACGGGTATCTAATGGTATTGATGTGATAAGTACTGATAAAACAGGAGCATATGGCTTGGAGGCTAAGATAGGTCAATCCATTTTTTCTATCACTCCATCTGAATATGTACGGGCAAAGGAGAAGAAAATAGGAAATGCAAATGCATATTACCTCAATCCGAATCATACTATTCCCGATACTTTGGTGTTTGATATACCATTAAGAAAGCGGAAAAATGTCCCTCTCGAATTCAATATTGCCGCTATCGGAGACGTGCAGGTTAGTGATCAGGAGGAGTTGGGATTTGCGGCCAAAAGTATATTTTCTGAACTAGTAGGAAGGAAAGATATTGATTTTAATCTTGTTATGGGAGATTTAGTCAACAATAATATGGAGATTCTGCCTGAAGTGGGGAAAATGATCGATGCACTGCCGATGTCATCCTACACAATGGTCGGCAACCATGATCGGAACGTTGCCAATCCGGACCATATGAACGACCGATTCAATACAGTTTTTGGAGCTGATAATTATGCTTTCAATTATGGTAACGTACATTTTATCGTGTTAAACAATGTGTTTGCTACAGGCAAAAATTCGTATGAAGGAAGAATAACGGATGAGCAGTTGACATTTTTGAAAAATGATCTTTCATATGTTCCAAAAGATGCTTTAGTAGTACTTAGTCAGCATATTCCTATGGCTTTTACGCGAAATAGAATGGACGTACTTCAATTGTTGGTCGATTATAAAAATGTATTGATTTTGTCTGGACATACTCATCAGGTGGATCGTTATTTCTTTAAAAATAAAGCGGTACAGGAATTGGGGGCTGGTGCTACCTGTGGTAATTGGTGGCGTGGAGAGAAAGACGCCAAAGGAGTTCCGGATGCCAGGATGCTTTGCGGTAGCCCAAGGGGGTATTTTGTGATTAATATTAAAAAGAATACGTATTCCTTTCAGTTCAAAGCCGTCGATCAGGATGCGAAAAAACAAATGCATATCGCTGTTAGAGCGGGTGTATTGCTAGCCAATGTTTTTGGAGCGGCAGATAGTACCAATGTCATGGTACAGATAAATGATGGAGAATGGGGCCAGATGCGGAAAAGTAAAAATGTCGATCCCTTTGTATCCGATATCATCGAAAAAAATAATCAAAAAATCTATCCCACTTTAGGTAGTACGGCGAATCCTTTACGAAAGCGGAACTCGGGTCATCTTTGGGAATTTCCGCTGCAAAACGTAAATGGTGATAGTATAAAAGTGATCCGAATTAAAGCGGAGGATAACTATGGTTTTTCAGTTCAAAATGAATTCACCGAGTTTATATCGGAGTAATTATACAAATTATTCTTGCTAGCTGTGCAAGCTTATGTAAAAGGGTAGGCTTGACTGTAGAAGAATACTATAGTTTTCATATGTTTTAAGTTTAGTTTAGAAGCCACGTCGTGAGATGTGGCTTTTTTTGGATACCTCATTTACCTAATGCCTTGGCGATAGCCATGCCTACAGCTTTGGCGGATTGAGGATTTTGGCCAGTGATCAATCTGCCGTCAATGGTGACATGGGACTGCCATGGTTCGGATTTTTCATAAATCCCACCTATTTCCTTTAGTCTATCCTCCAGTAAAAAGGGGACGACATTACTGAGCTTTACAAGTTCTTCCTCTTCATTGCTAAAGCCATTGACTTTTTTCCCTTTTATTAAATATTCGCCGGTACTCAGTTTGATGTTGGTTAGGCCAGCAGGACCATGACATACAGCTGCGACAATGCCGTTTGTCTCGTATATCTTTGCGGCAATCTTCGCGATTGCCGAGTGGAAAGGCAGATCCCACATCGCACCATGTCCTCCGGCGTAAAAGATGGCCTTATATTCTTCCGGTTTTACCTGAGAAGGTTTGAGCGAATGGGTGATTTTATTGTGGTAGTATTTATCCTCCCAGAATTTTCTGTTAACGGGATCATTTAGGTCAAATCCATCCACTGGCGGGTTTCCGCCCTGCGGGCTAACGAAATCAATCTCATATCCAGCAGCTGTTAAAACCTCCCATGGATGCGAGACTTCCCCGAGATAGTAACCTGTCTTTTCGCCTGTATTGCCTTTTGTATCGTGACTAGTCACTACAAATAGAATTTTTGGTTTTCGGTTTGTTGCATAGCAATGCGTTACTATTAGGATGAATAAAGCCGAAAATATTCCTATTTGCCTAATGAGTTGTTTTGCTTTCATATCGTTTTTATTTTCTTCTTGTTGGGTTAAATTTCTTGATTTTTTATGGTAATTGGCCGTGACCTACATCACAAAATTTAATTTCACCTCCCCATTCCCGTCATTCACCGAGTTTTCTTGATCGTTTGTCTAAAGCCCATAGGCTAGGGGCGGATTGTGTCGTAGTTTTGAATCAACAAATAAGAACAAAAGTACTAACACAATAAAATAAAGAAATTATGAACACGCTAGTAAAAACATTCGCAGCAGCAGCTTTAATCGCAGTATCCACATTCGCTATGGCAGCTGAAGGACCAGGAGCAAAAGCAACAAAAGCAACCGTTAACCTTTCTACAGCAGACTTCGCACTAGATCACTATGTGGCAGTAACTACGGAGGGAGAGTCAGCAGGGGTAGAGCAGTTATTCGCCGAAGATTTTAGTCAAAAGATCCAAGCTACCAATGCGCAGTCTCATAACCGTGAAGCGGTCATCAAATCTCTGAAAAAACAAAAAGGCGAAAAGTTAAACTGTACAGTTAGCACTGATATTTTAGAGGAATCTGCAGACTATATGGTCTCTAAAGTAACGTTGAAATTTGAGAACTTCACCAAAACAGATGTAGTTACCTTGGAGCGTGTGGGCAATGACTGGAAAGTATCCAAATCATTCAATTCGTATAAATAGAATTTTACAACCAGTGGTTTGTCAGCTCAGGCAGGCTACAGACCACTAGTGAATCATATGTTTAAGTTTAGTTTAAAGGCCAGGTCTTGAGATCTGGCTTTTTTGAGTCATTACTCCCCGTAGCTTTAATATCCCTATTAAAGCTTTCTTGATTTTTTGATCTCTTTTGCTATTTCCATTGCTTTCTTCATGTCAGGAATACCATAACCATAAGGGATAATCGGAGTATTGATTCGATCTCCTGATTTGCGTATTACATCCATTAGCTCTTTATTGCTCAATTGCGGATAAGCTTGCCATAAACAGGCGGCTAAGCCACAAAGTATAGGACTCGAATAGGAGGTTCCGCTACGCAGTTCACCTTCGCCTGATTTCCCGATTACCCATGCTCCTTCACCTAGGGCCATAACATCCGGTTTCATTCTACCATCTACTGTCACTCCCCAAGATGTAAAATATGCTACGTCACGATCATTAAATACCGAACCTACTGTAAGTACATGAGGAGAGTCGGCCGGACTCCCTACCCAGCTTCTATCATTGCCAGCACAATTGACAATCAAGATACCTTTACTGGCTGCTATGTTAGCAGCCCTTGTGGCAAATGTGGTCTTTCCATCCATCTCTTCAAATTTATAAGCAGGATTGTAGAAACTTTGTGGACCATAATAAAGTGACGAATTAATGATATCTACACCAACACTGTCCGCAAATTCAGCAGCGCTGGCCCAGTAGTCCTCTTCAACGTGCTGTTCAGATGATTGATCTTCAGAGCGCAGCAGCCAGTAATTTGCCTCCGGTGCGGTACCCACATATGTTCCAGGTTGGTTGACAGCCATACAGGAACTTACCCAAACTCCGTGCATATCGACCGCATATGGATCATCGTTTTCATAGACAAAAGATTTAGCACCTTTGATATTCACATTTTTAAAAGCTGGGTTGTTTTTAAGATTCAAAAAACCGGCATCGATGACCGCAATATCGATACCTGCTCCTTTAAAACCATTCTCATGAAGCACCTGGCCATTATTGATGTTTATATTGGAGGCAGCTCCCCCATAGTCTAATTTGTTATTGGGGGTATTGTTGGATACCTTTTGCGGGATATCTTTATACTTTCCTTTCTCGGTCAAGTTTTCCCTAGGTCCTTCCCATACTTTTTCTGCGGAATGCACAAAGGGGAGATTTTTATAGTTGTCAATAAGGAAATAATCTACACAATGTACCGTGACGGTATTTAGCCATTTACTTTTGGAGACAATTTTACATCCTATTTTTTCAATTTGATTTAAATAGTCCTCCGAAATCGGAAGATCGGAATTGTCGATTGCGATGTTTCGTTTCTGCCGCCGCTGGATAGCCTTCTCTGATAAGAATGTTTCAGGCTTATTCAACGTATGAGAAGATGTCCCTTTGTCCTTTAGGACTAACCTAAACTTGTAATCATTGGCATCTGTTACAATGATTTTTACCTTAGCTGTTGCCTTGCCATTCGCAAGGGTTGCTATTGCATATGTGTCGCCAGCTCCTTCGGGCCATACTGAAGCTTCTTTTGTTTCTGGATTTTGTGTTAAACGCACAATTCTTGTGTTCTCGACTGTCCAGTTTATTTCATCTGAATCACCTATCGGCAGATTCTGTATCTCAGTGGACAGCCTGGCCCCTAAAAATTGCATTTCACGTTTTAAGTTAACTTCATCTGGTTTAATGATAATTTTTATAGGTTCGGGAATGACAGTCTCTTCATTTTTTTTTGCATGAATTAAATAAAAAGCACAGTAAAAGTAAATACGAGGAAATTTTGAATGAATGAAGCATTTATATGTTATAATTCAATTGATTTTTGTGGTATATATAGACTTATTGGTGTTGCTAAATAAGTTTTTGTATTTGTAGTGAAATCGGGTGCAAATTAAATAAATATTGACTATTAATTCTCTTTATTTATTATTTAATTTTAGTATTTGTGTCGATTTCTTTTATATTTCTTTAATTATGGGTATAATTCTCCGTAATCAGTAATTCGTAAACATTCACCTCCCCATTCCTGCCACTCACCGAGTTTTCCAGTCCGTTAGTCTAAAGCCAATAGGCTAGGGGCCTATTGTGTTGTAGTTTTGAGTCAACAAATAAGAACTAAAAACTAACAATATAAAAAAGACATTATGAAATCATTAGTAAAAACATTAGCAGCAGCAGCCTTAATCGCCGTATCTACTTTCGCTATGGCAGCTGAAGGACCTGGAGCAAAAACAACAAAAGCTAATATTAACCTTTCTACAGCAGATTTCGCTTTAGAACACTACGTTGCGGTAACCACGGCGGGCGAATCAGCAGGAGTAGAGCAGTTATTCGCTGATGATTTCAATCAAAAGATCCAAGCTTCAAATGCGCAGTCTAACAGCCGTAGCGAAGTGGTTAAATCCTTGAAAAAACAAAAAGGCGAGAAGCTAAACTGTAGAGTAAGCACAGCTATCATCGAGGAATCGGCAGACTATATGGTGGCTAAAGTGACTCTAAAATTTGAGAACTTCACCAAAACAGATTTAGTTACCTTGGAACGTGTGGGGAATGACTGGAAAGTATCCAAATCGATCAATTCGTATAAGTAGTATCCAATAACTAGTGGTTTGCCAGTAATAAAAGACAAACCACTAGTGAATCATATGTTTATTAAGGCCACGTCGGGAGATGTGGCTTTTTTACGTCAAAAGGGCCTGATTCTCATCAGACCCTTTCTCTTAGCGTTTATTTGTACAGCAATTTTTATGTTTCCTATCGTTTCCTCTTTTTTGTTTCGTCATCCAATGTTTTTAAAGACTATTGGATTTTCACTGTACGACGCCAATTTTTATGTTGAACCTTTCTTTCGAAAGGCAGCTTGTAGCCGTTTTGTATGGTAAGAACAACGGCTATTTGAAAATAGTTTTATTGGAGTGATTTTTTTTGATAACTTGAGCTGACCTATTTTACAGTGTATGTTAGCTGTATGAATTGGAGAGTGAATGAATAATATGAAAAAAAATACACCTCTATTTATTATTATAAAGTATTCTTCGATACTAATTTTTTTTTATACAGTTTTGGATCTTGTTAGTGGGGAAATTAAGCCTTCTGAAATTCCATTACATATACTTAATCTTATTATACGCCTTTTTGTAACTATTTTTATTTGCTATATTCTATTTTATATAGCAGTAAAAATATTTCGACTAAAATAGCTTATATGGCGATAGCGATTTTTTACCACAGTGCAGTTGTTATCTATTTAAACTCTAAAAGTTCGGTTAACCTTTATCAAGGGTTTTAATAAAATTGTTCCAGTAGGAGAGGATATTTGTTTTGCCAACAGGGTTTTGAGAATGACATAATACCTGAGGCAGAACCGGATGTTTCTGCTCAAGAATAAAATCCACGATATACTTCACAGCGTCATACCCAGACTCTGCTTCTGTGCTGTCAACATTTACTCCCAGATCATGATCAAAAGAGATGATCGACGGAATCCCATTTTTGGATATATAGGCCACAAAATCTGGATAATTACGAATAATGATCCAATTGGTCAGCAGATAAGGAGTTATTTCTTCTTTTGGTATATAGTATGACAGATCCGATGGTACTCTGATATCATCCAAAAATATACCTTTATTATTATGTTCCATGACTTCCGTAATTTCCTATTTAAATATAACCTAATTGAAGCGTTATATAGACTGATAGCTTTCTAAAGCTATGTTCGTTTATTTGTTTTAGCCGTGTCGTGGATATATAGGCCAATTAGAATAATTAAGTAGAAAGAATATATAATTTTATGAGAAGAGTCTATAAATAGATTCCCAGAAATCCACCTTAACCCATTCAAAATCGCTTTTAATAGAAAAATCAAGATTAATTTTATTAGTAAGATTATTAGAAAGATTAGTAGAAAAGTAGTAGTAAGAGCTAAAATTGCCATGCTTATCATAGCTTCCATCCCCTCCAACAGCTCATACAACGAAGCATTGATAAACTGAATAGCCTTCACTTTTATCTTACCATAGCCTGCATGGTTATGACCGAAAATATGGTAGCTAGGGGATCGTTCCAACACGAACTCACGGATTTCCTCACTGCCATAGTCATTGTCCAAAATACCCGATGGTGGATAGTGTGATGCTATTATATCAATCTGTAATCTAAGTCCACAAATTATTTGATGGAACGGATGCCACAATCGAGAATAAATTAGAAGATGAAACTATATAGATGGCATTGTAAAAGATGATCGAAATGTTTCAAAATCTAAGTTCATAATTAATGAAATGTTACTTAATATACTCAAAGAAGATGAACTGGTTTAGAACGAAGTAAAGAGAAAAATCGGAATTTCCGATTTTTCTACTCAAAAAACAAATTATTAGAACCTCGACCATTGATCTAAATCAAGATGTTTTTAGCCGGTGGATTATGCTATTTCTTCACTTGTCATTATCCATTCTTATATTGTAAGATAGCTTAAGCTATAATCTTACCATAAGCAAAAATCAATTTGTTCAAAAAATTAGACTGTTCATGAAACATGAACAGTCTAATTTTTTGAACAGCAATAATGGATGATCGCTTGTGCACATCACTCGCAGTTGTCCGGATTTTCCGGACAACTGCGAGTGATGGCAAAAATTATGAAAATACTTCTTATCGCCTTCGTCACTAAATGTGTAGATACAGCTCCGTCTTGGCATTCTTTTTTATTAAATAACGAGTGGTGTAGTTTGCAGCGGAATACGCGTTTGACAAAATTTTTATTGTCATATAATTTGACAATAAAAATTTTGTCAAGACTATTAGCTCCATTAGAAAGATGATTCTTCCAATATTTTTGAGTCTATTATCTAAATTTAAGGTGTATCATGTTTTAATCAAATTAAGCATAATCGAAAACAATAAAATAGCAATATTAGTAATGCTGTACCACATGCCCGCGCCACATACCTTTTTTACGGCCGCCAATGGAAAATAGGAATTCTTCTGTGTCAAACCCTGATTTTCCAATTTCGGAAGCTAGGTTATCTATATATGTACAGAACTCTTCGTAAATAGCGGGGGTATTTTGGTCCGATACCCAAGTTTTGCTTGCAATATGAATTAAGGGGTTTCCAAGTAGCAGATTTACAGACTTGGCTAACCATTGATCCATAATATAGCCATTGAGGGATGGTTGTAAAAAACAGATCAATTTTGTGAAATATCCAATTCCCATACCTGGCAATAGGCCTTGTTTTCGTTTATCTTATATGTATTCAAAGGCCTCTTTACGTGATTTAAATTTTTCAGATCTCAATCCCCTTACTATATCTAATACAGGACCTGGATTATTCAATAGGCTCTTTGCATGTTTACGATCCATTCCACCCCATGATAATACAACTAACAATGCGTCTAAATCTGTATTTGTGCTATTTCCACAATAATCCCAAACCTGAATCCTGTCAAATTTCTTATTGAAGGCTTGGGGTATATCGTATTCTTTCCCCATAACATATTCTGACCATTTGAATGAATTTACTCCAGTGAATCTGGGGGCTTCACTGATACTGGCCTTAAAGCACTCCATGTGATCATTATAGCAAGATTCCGTTAACGGAGGAGCGGTGGAAACCGTGATTTTTAATTTTTCCTTACGTATACTAGTCGGCGTGCTGTTTGCCCATATGTGTAGGAAATCGATATCAATGATTTTCAGGCTATCATCTAGAATACCTAAGTATTTCCCGTCTTTAGTCCCACATGACCAGATTGCAGAAATTGAATTTAAGTTTTGTGTGATACCATTATCCTGTGCAAATTCCACAAAAGATTTATACTGGTTGCTCTCGGTTTGCTGAATAAAATAAACAATAAGATAGATTGCGAGGGGGTAGGTGCCAAGATCATTTGCATTATGCTTTAATATTTGATTGCGTACAATTGAGACCTTAGATTGTTGATCTGCAGCCCTTAATTCATGAATTATATCTTGTAATGCATATCCTTTAATGATTTGTTGCTCCCAAGATTTTAAATCAGTATAAGACCAACGATTTTGTTCCAGTGATTTAAATGTTCTCTCCAAATAATTAACTGTTGGAATCACCCTCTTAAAAATGGAGCGGCCATGTATTTGAGGTAGTAGAAAAGACTCAGAATCTATTGCGTTCATATAATATGGAATTTCAAAATAAAGTTATCGAAAGGATCTTTATTAATCAAGCATTTAAAGATACAATACGTCACTACACTATAGCGACAATTTAAAAATGTACTAAATTTCGTTAACTAAGTAATTAATGAGATTTTTGCATTTAAGGGCTGATAATTAAGCCTATTAATTGAACTGGAATTGATTTTTTAGATAATATTTGAATGATACTATTATCCTTAAATAAATGAGCTAGCTGTATAACTCACGCATCCCTTTCACCCGTTTCATGATTACTTCCTTAAAATTCTCTGGAGATAATACCTTTGCCCGTTCGCCAAAGGAAAGAATTAAGGTTTCCAATTCAAAGTTGGGAATTATTTCCAACTCTATTATTAAGCCGGTTTCATCATACGATATTGTTTTTTGTGAACCGTGCAATGGCTTAGAAATAACGTATGGAGCAGCATTTTCGTTAAACCATATTTGCACAGTCTCTGTGTGCGAGGACGAGATCGTGACACCGATGATATCCTCAAAGAATTCTTTGAAATCCCAGGAGTCATTTTCGATATATTGCTGGTCACAGTCTTCAATGGAGATTATTCTATCTAAAGGCAGGTTCGTCAGTGATGCATATTCTTTGTTACGACCAAACAGAAACCAACGATTGTTATATTCTCTGAGATGATATGGAGAGATGTTATAATAACTCTCTTTTGTTGCTTTAAATGATTTATAGCTTATCTTGAGACATTTTTTTGAAAGTATTGCATGAAATAGCCTACCTAAGTGTTCTATACCCTTGAGGTAACGGTTGTGGTCATGGCTCATGATAAGCTGTTCTGAACGTTCTAAGAAAAACAGCTCTTCTAGCTTCGCACCCATCTCCTGTACCCATCCCATTTGTGGCAAGCCTTCCATCTTGGATAATACATCCATTGCACTCTTTAGCTGCTGCATTTCTGCGGTATTCAAACCCTGATTATAGAGCTTAAAGTCTTTATCTGAATATCGGTAGTAAGAATGACCATTTTGCTTATAGGTTTCAATAGGCGCATTGCCACCTTCTGGGCTTCGCATATGCTTTAAGTCATCTCTCAGCGTTCGGGTACTGATGCCTTTATGGTCGGGGTTTATCTCAATAAGCTCTCTATCCAAACATACTTTCAGATCTTCAAAACTGTAACGTCTTTGTGGATTTGAAAGACAACTGTCCAATATTCTGTAGCGTATAGAAGCATGTTTGTTCGTAGCCATAATGGTTAATAATAGTTTTTATAAAGATAAAAAATACTGTGCAGATAGAGTGCACAAGGCTATCATAATTTTGAGACAGATAGTTAATAGTGACTGTCGTTAATTTCAATTTATTATGGCAACAAATCCGCCAAAGGGAGATGGTCATCGCAATGGAGCAGTGCGAGATCGCAGTCAGGTGTATAATCCAAAGACTGAACAATGGATAAAGCGAGATGCGGATACCGGAAGATTTATGGATGGTAAAAAAGACGGTACGCCATTTAAAGGCGTCAGAAAGGAGAGGTAACGTGGCTAAGATTTATATTTGTCAGTCCAATGGATGCAAGTATTGTAATCCTTCGTGTCATACTTCATAGATTAATCTGTAATCTCAATTTTCATGAAAACGAACTGACTGCCCCTTCGACGAGGAGGGGCTTTATTCCTTCATTGTTTTATCATAAAAAATTACGTATTTTGTACTTGCAAACATTAACACACAACAGCACAATGAGCCAGCCGCATATATATACAAAAGATGATATTGCCAAAATCGGTAATACATTGGTATTTTTTGCGGAACGCATAAATGATTTATCTAAGACTAAGTTACTCAAACTAGTCTATTTGCTTGAAGAGACGACCATTCGTAAATGTTCGCGCCCATTCCTGAATCTTGATTTTGAAATTTGGAAGCTAGGACCCGTGGTTAAGGATCTTTTTTTTGATTTCAGTTCAACCGAACAATATATCTTTAAGGATTATGTTTCTGCACATCCCGAAGAGGAGGGAAGAGTATATATATCACCTGTAACTCATTTTGATGATGATGAATTCTCGGATATCGAATTATCAATATTGGATGATGTGGTGAAACAGTTTGGACATTTATCGGCAAAAGAACTGGTTGAACTTACACACAGTGCCCACTCACCTTGGACTATAACAGCCAAACAGCAGGGTGTACTGGACGATCTTTTGAACAATCGGGTCTATACAACCGATCTTAAGATTGACTTTAACTCGTTGTTGGATGAGGATGGTAGGGATGCTTATGCACAGCATTTGGAGTATTTGCAGGCTTCGAGATCCTTAAAGTAGTGCGCTTATGTTTACCCCTGGAAATATTCTCTATTTTACACCTTTCTATTTTAAGAATGGTGCTCCTAGCAAAAACAAATACTTTATTGTACTCAAAGATGTGGATGGTCAATTAGTCTTAGCATCATTACCATCGAGTCGAATCAAGTTGCCCCATCGTATTCCAGAAGATCATGGCTGTATAGAAGTGCCGGAAGGATGCATCAACTGCTATCTGTTTGTTCGCAACCGAATTATTGGGCAGAATGGTTTCGCCTTTCCTGCTCTCACGGCTATTTACGGACAGGAGATAGATATCTATGAAAAGCAGGTGATCGAAGACCAATACCCACTGGAAAATGTTCATTATACGATAATTGACCGTCTTCTACCTGATGAATTGGAAAGAGTATTGGCATGTCTCAGAAATTCGAGCTCAGTAACTCGTAAATACAAGAAGATTTTATAGTACGCAGTAGACTTGTGCAGCAGGTTTGTGTAATCCCTATAGCTCTCCTCCGTGTTTTTTATTTACACATTTGGTGAGACAATCCTAACAGTTGTCCATTTGCCTTCCTATTCCCACCATTCACCGAGTTTTCCCGGTCGTTGGTCTAAAGCCCATAGGCTAGGGGCCTATTGTGTTGTAGTTTTGAGTCAACAAATAAGAACAACAGAACTAACACTATAAAAAAAGACATTATGAAAACGCTAGTAAAAACATTCACAGCAGCAGCTTTAATCGCAGTATCTACTTTCGCTATGGCAGCTGAAGGACCTGGAGCAAAAGCAACAAAAGCTAACATTAACCTTTCCACTGCGGACTTCGCTTTAGAGCACTATGTTGCAGTAACTACAGAGGGCGAATCAGCAGGAGTAGAGCAGTTATTCGCCGAAGATTTTAATCAAAAGATCCAAGCTATCAATGCACAGTCTAACAGCCGTAGCGAAGTGGTTAAATCCTTGAAAAAACAAAAAGGTGAAAAGCTAAACTGTACAGTAAGCACAGATATCATTGAGGAATCGGCAGACTATATGGTCGCTAAAGTAACGTTGAAATTTGAAAACTTCACCAAAACAGATTTAGTTACCTTGGAGCGTGTGGGTAATGACTGGAAAGTATCTAAATCGATCAATTCATATAAGTAGTATCCAATAACTGGTGGTTTGTCAATTATAAAAAGGCAGACCACTAGTGAATCATATGTTTATTTAAGGCCACGTCGGGAGATGTGGCTTTTTTACTTTTGTTCACTTGCTACTAATTGTCAATTGTTTTTTTAAATATTTCTATAATTTTCTACAACGATAAGATCAATATCATCATAATCGTTGGCAACCCTGTTAATAGTAGCTTTTACATCGTCCCAAACTAAACCACCTAACCCGGCCCCAATTTTTGGCAGGGCTATTTTTTCGATGCCATTTTGGCGGGCATATACAAGCATTTTGAGAAGAGAATCTTCAATTGCTTTAAGTTCTGCTTTGGTTTTCCAGGTCTTTTGAGTGCCAAGATTGAAAACAGTGCCTTCACCATAGTCGTAAGAAAAAACATCCCCAAGAGAGAAATCACCATCTTTACAACGCTTTTTATATTCCAAATACATTTGATTATATTTTTCTTTGAATTGTAAAGCGATTCCTTTCCCCATTGCTCCAGCGCAATTACAACCATGAGTATAATTTTTTAAATCAGGTAAATTGAATATATTTCCAGAATCTAGATATGTGACCATTTTCTTTTTTTTAATGCGTAATAAAGTCCAATCATTCAGCTTGGAAGTCGAATTGTTGGGAGGATGAAGATGAACAAAATTATCCTGAAATGCAACTTGCTTCACCTCCCTATTCCCTCCATTCACCGAGTTTTCCCGATCGTTAGTCTAAAGCCGATAGGCTAGGAGCTTATTGTGTTGTAGTTTTGAGTCAACAAATAAGAACAACAGAACTAACACAATAAAATAAAGACATTATGAAAGCATTAGTAAAAACATTCGCAGCAGCAGCTTTAATCGCAGTATCTACATTCGCTATGGCAGCTGAAGGACCTGGAGCGAAAGCAACAAAAGCAAACGTTAACCTTTCCACAGCAGATTTCGCTTTAGAGCACTATGTTGCGGTAACTACCGAAGGAGAATCTGCAGGTGTAGAACAATTGTTCTCCGAGGATTTCAACCAAAAAATCCAAGCTTCCAATGCACAGAGTCACAGCCGTAGCGAAGTGGTTAAATCCTTGAAAAAACAAAAAGGCGAGAAGCTGAACTGTGCGGTAAGCACCGAAATCCTTGAGGAGTCGGCGGATTATATGGTAGCCAAAGTGACGTTGACGTTTGAAAACTTCACCAAAACAGATCTAGTGACTCTTGTACGTGAAGGTAATGACTGGAAAGTATCTAAATCGATCAATTCGTATAAATAAGAGCCATCTCAAATAAATATATAAATGTTGTAGAGCCATGTCGAGAGATGTGGCTTATTTTCTAGCTATTTCATGATCGATCATCTCTCATGGCTTATGCTAATAGCATCATTTGCGTAATTGGGTTTGCGTTATCCTGTAGAGGCTGACAACAATAATAGCTGCAGCGACCGTCAGCACATGATGTGTTCCCCTGATAGAATAATGTATAAATCCACCGAGCCCCTGCAACATTAACACAAATTCATTCAAAAAGATTCCAACAAGTAAGCCATAAACGCCATAGTGAATGCCTTTTTCGATTTTTAACATACAAATCTGAAAAGCATACCCAATTAAAAAGAGTGATATTACCACCAAAAGGACGAGGTGAAGATAAGCAATAACAATTGGTCGAAATCCATAAGCTTGTTGGCTCAGAGCAGGTATGACCGATATGCCTTGCAATATCAGTTTGAGAAAAATGGCAAACAGGACACATAACCAAATTTTAGATGTATCGGGGCTTAAGCGGAGTGAAATATTGCTTCGGACCAGTCGGACGACTCGTTGTGCTAATGTTCCCCACAGGACAAATTGCAATCCGACTGTAATGACTATAATAATATATAGCCACAGGGGTAAACCCTTCCACCATAGAACAGATAAGAAATAGGTTGGTATAACAGTCATGACATACACGAGCGAAAAACGCGGACTTATTGGTATTTTACCAGTACGTTTATACAGCCAACTGGCAAACAGAGCAATACAGCCAAAGAAAAACCAGCCATTATACTGAAAATGAAGATAAAAATAGACTGATGCAAGCTGTTTTAATGGATCCAGTTGGTGGCTCACTTTGAGATATGCCAGAAAATAGGTCCCTAGTGAACTAAATATATTGAAAAATAGTGCCGACTTAATTAAGATCGAAATGGCCGGAGGAAGCGTCGATGATTTAAGATCCCGCACTAATTGAAAGCAGAACCAATAAGAGACAAGTATCGATAAAAAGGATAATATAATCGAACATAGGCTATAGCCAGCAGCTGAAAAGGAAATAAGCATGCCTATCGAAACCGTCCAATTAGCCCATAGGATATGCTGATATTTCCTGCACAAAATCTGATTGGTTTTTATTCCCAGAACGGTCATTATGAGAAAAATCATAAGAGCTTGGGATACCCAGGCGGAAAAAGCAAAATGCGAATGCGCATGCATGAGGTTTTTCTGGTCGATCCAAGGAATGGGAAATAAAAATTTTAAGCGCATAATCAACCCGAAAATACCTACAATAAGTAAATTGAATAAGGTGATGATGATCCATTTCCTGATACTTAAATAGCTGCTGATTTTATTCATACGTTGATTTCTTTCCGATAGCTGAAACATCGTTGTTTCAAGCTTCAATCAATACCATCGGCCGGAATAAAAACTTTTCCGCGGATGATATTCAATTTACCTTCCTTTTCCATTTGCTTCATTGTCCGGATGATGGTTTCTACTCTTAGCCCAGTCATATTAGCCAATTGTTGGCGCGTAAGCATAAGCCGGTTGCATTCCTGACAAACGAGTCTCTTGCTTTCATTTAACCTTTGGATTAGATTGGAGAGAATCTCTTCCGGTGAGCGATTGTAAATTAATTTGATCATAAAGAGTTTAAAGTGTAGTTCGCGCGCCATCTTTTGTGATACCAAACGATGTAGGTTGCCATATTCATATATGATTTCGATGAATTTTTTCGAACTGATCTTCAGTAATGTACATGAACTGTCGGTAATTGCCGTCACTGTATAAACGCCATTGTCCAATATCGCTACTTCTCCAAAGCCCTCATTGGCACAGATGATATTGTGGAGGACTTCCCTACCGTCTGATAAGAAATTAGAAAGACGAACTCGCCCACTTAACAACTGATAATAAAATGTGGCCATGCTGTCCTCATGAAACAGTATTTCACCAATATCGGCATGTAGGCTGCTCGCTCCCTTTTCGAGAAGTATTGCGGTTGGAATCATCGTTCGATATAAGTTAGTTTTTACTACACAGCGTAAAGATATAGCAGCGTCACAAAATAGACCTTGATGTTGGTCACAGGAATAAGTGATGAAAATCATTATGGTGTTAATATGCTTATATGTAGTGTTTTATTGTTTTTGATTGATGGTTTGTTCCCACCAAAATCATTTTATGATTTGCCTCATAAAATGGCTACAAGCTTCGATAATACCTTTGGATTAAGTAAAACACAATCAAGTTTGAACACAAAACCAAAATAAGATGAGAAAGCTAATTGTATGCTGTTTGATGGGATTATTTATCTATTCCTGTTCCTCAAACAATGGCGAGAAAAAGACAGTTGCCAACAGTGTTAATGAATCTGGGGCTTCGGCAAATGACGCCAGTGGATATGATCCTCACCGCGGTGAGGGAAAATTTGACAAAGTGGAAATCGCTGACCATTTGGATGCACCAATGGCCGCAGCCGGAAAATTGATTGTTGACCTGAAATGTGCTTCCTGCCACAAGCTAACCGACGAGAAACTAGTCGGGCCAGGATGGAAAGGTGTGACACAACGGAGAAAACCACAGTGGATCATGAATTTTATCACTAATCCTGATCCGATGATCGATAAGGATCCGGAATTACAGGCGCAACTTGAACTATGCATGGTCCGGATGCCTAACCAAAATCTAACGGACGAGGAAGCCCGAAAGGTATTGGAGTTTATGCGACAAAATGATGGTGTAAAATAATAAAAGCTGAATAAGAATCAACAAAGCTGCATAGGTATTAACCTTAAAATAAGAATAGAATGACTTTAACAAAATACATATTGACGAGCCTAATGGCGAGCGCGGTGTTATCGACTTTCCATGCCTGTAAACCCAAAGGAGCGGGAGCCGCCGTGAGTGGTGATGCCGCTGAGAAGGTATATGTTGCCCCAGGGAAATACGATGAATTCTACAATTTCGTATCCGGGGGATTTAGTGGGCAGCTCTCCGTTTATGGACTTCCATCCGGCAGATTATTGCGTGTAATACCCGTTTTTTCACTAGATCCCGAAAAGGGCTGGGGTTTTAGTGAAGAAACTAAACCGATGCTCGAAACGTCCCATGGCAATGTACCTTGGGATGATTTACACCACGTGCAGCTTTCGAAAACCGATGGAAACTACGACGGCCGCTGGGTATTTGTCAATGCCAACAATACCCCCCGTATTGCCCGGGTGGATCTGACAACTTTTCGTACGGCCGAAGTGCTCGAACTCCCCAACAGCGGTGGAAACCACTCTTCGCCGTACATTACTGAAAATACCGAATATGTTGTTGCAGGAACGCGATTTTCGGTTCCGCTGGACGGTGAGTCGGGCGATGTACCTATCAATACCTTTAAAAAGAATTTTCGCGGAACATTGAGCTTTGTCAGCGTCAATAAGGATAATGGCAACATGGAATTGGCTTTTCAGATTGAGACACCCGGTGTAAACTATGACCTGAGCCGAGCCGGTAAAGGGACTTCTCATGGTTGGTTCTTCTTCTCCACCTACAATACCGAACAGGCAAATACATTGCTGGAGGTCAATGCATCCAAAAATGACAAAGACTTTATATTGGCCGTCAACTGGAAAAAAGCCGAAGAGTATTTGAAAGCCGGAAAAGGGAAAAAGGTTACCGGGTTGAAGTATGCCCATAACACTTACGACGAGAAATCACATACCGCAAAAACATCTTTTAATACAGAAACGATCGTATTGAAGGCAGAGGAGCTGGAGGGGCTATGCTACTATATCCCTTGCCCAAAATCTCCGCACGGTGTCGACGTTGATCCTACAGGCGAATATATTGTAGGGTCGGGTAAACTGGCTGCGGTCATACCTGTATTCTCGTTCGCTAAGATGCAGAAAGCAATCCAGGAAAAACAATTCGAAGGAAAATTCGGTGGTATCCCAATTATCAAATACGAATCTGCGCTGTACGGCGAAGTCCAAAAACCTGGCTTGGGCCCACTGCATACAGAATTTGATGGCAGAGGAAATGCAATCACGTCATTCTTTGTGTCTTCCGAATTGGTGAAATGGAATATTAAGGATTTAAAGGTGCTCGACCGTACACCAACATTTTACTCAACAGGCCATTTAATGATACCTGGTGGAGATACCAAAAATCCAGAAGGCAAATATGTCATCGCCTATAATAAGATTACGAAAGACCGCTTTCTCCCTACAGGACCGGAGTTGGCTCAGAGTGCCCAATTGTTTGATATCTCGGGAGACAAAATGCAATTGTTGTTAGACTTTCCGACCATTGGTGAACCACATTATGCGCAAGCTATCAAAGCGGAGAAAGTGAAAGACAAAAGTGTGAAGATTTTTAAAATTGAAGAAAATACCAGCCCATTTGTTGCCAAAGGAGACAAAGATGCACGCGTTGAACGTAAAGGTAACCAGGTACATGTATACCTGACATCCATCCGTTCACACTTCACTCCGGACAATATCGAGGGTGTACAACTAGGCGATGAAGTCTATTTCCATGTGACCAATATTGAGCAGGACTGGGATATGCCGCATGGCTTTGCTGTCAAAGGCGCAAAGAATGGAGAATTGCTCATTATGCCGGGAGAGACACAGACATTGAAATGGGTTCCAGATAGAGTAGGTGTATTCCCGTTCTACTGTACGGATTTTTGTAGCGCGTTACACCAAGAGATGCAGGGGTATATCCGTATCTCAAAAAAAGGAAACAATGTTCCGTTGATTTATAGTCTGGGAACCAATCAACCGCAAGAGAAGACCAATTAATATAACCTACAATGATGAAAACTACAAGTCACCTGTCAGCAGTACATCGGATTCTTTTGATCCTGAGTGGCCTGGCCCTGGTAGCGGTCATCTTCCTACCCATCTGGCGTATTGAGCTCGACGCAGCACAATACCCAGAAGGGCTAGAACTACAGATCTATAGCAACAAGTTGGCCGGACAAGTTGATATTATCAATGGACTGAACCACTATATCGGGATGAAAACGCTACATGCGGAAGATTTCATAGAATTTAAGGTCTTGCCCTATATCATCTTATTTTTTGCGCTTGCTTTTTTGCTTACCGGTTTCGTGCAGAATAGAAAACTGCTCTATGGCTTATTCTTTTGTTTTCTGCTTTTTGGAGTCGCAGCCCTGGTTGACTTTTATATCTGGGAATACAACTATGGGCATCAGCTCGATCCATCTGCACCGATAAAAGTTCCCGGAATGTCTTATCAGCCACCACTGATCGGATACAAACAGCTTTTAAATTTTGGCGCCTATTCTATACCTGATATCGGGGGATGGATCTTTATACTCTGTGGAATTATCTTGGCCTTTTGTACAGTGCGGGAGTGGCAAAATAATAAAACCCTAAAACTAAAATCATATGAGAAACTATAAATTATTTGCGTTGATCTGTAGTAGTATATTGCTGGTTCTATGTAGTTTGCAGGCCTGTCAGGGCAACAATAAACCCAAGCCTATTAAATACGGTAGCGAGCAATGTGCCCACTGTAAGATGACAATAACGGACGCGCGTTTTGGTACGCAGCTGCAGACAAAAAAGGGACGGGTCTTTAATTTTGATGACGTACAATGTATGATCGCCTTTGTCAAAGGGAACTCGGTCAAAAAAGAAGAGATTGCCGTTTATTACCTGCCGGATTATGTTAGCCATAAGCTCGTACCGGCTGAAGGTGCATATTATCTCAAAAGTGAAGCCTTGAAAAGCCCAATGCGAGGCAATGTTGCTGTATTTGAAAAACGGGTGGAACTGGATAAGGTCAAAGCAGAGATCGGTGGCACGGTGATGACCTGGAATGATCTGTGGAAATAAATGAATAACAATGAAGAATCTAGCTTTAGCGTTGTACTGTGCAATGGCTTGTCTTTGGCTCGTAAACGTGCCTGTATCGGCGACAACCATCCAGGTAGGAAAGGGGCAGTCGGTCAGAACAATAAAGGCTGGCTTAGCACAAGCGAAATCAGGTGATACCGTTTTAGTAGCGGCGGGTGTGTATAAGGAGGGGAATATTGTTATTGATAAGGCAATTTTCCTGAAAGGCCTGGGAAAACCTGTGCTGGACGGCGAGAAAAAATATGAACCGCTCTCGATCAAATCACCGCAGGTTACTGTTCAAGGCTTTTTAATACAGCATTCGGGACATTCTTCCATGAATGATATTGCCGGTATTAAAATTTACAATACAGCGCATATCAAAATTTTTGACAATGAGCTCGTGGACAATTTTTTCGGGATTTATGCGCAGAATGCTACAAACGTTGAAATACGGGGCAATATCCTCAAAGCTTTTGGTACAGCGGAGCAGCTGATTGGTAATGGTATTCATGCTTGGAAATCAGATAGTTTAAGTGTTGAAAATAATGAAGTGTCTGGACATAGGGACGGTATTTATCTTGAGTTTGTGACCCATACTCGAGTACAGGGCAATCTTTCTGAAAAAAATCTGCGCTATGGTCTCCATTTTATGTTTTCCCATGAGAACAGTTACATCTCAAACACCTTTCGCAGCAATGGTGCAGGTGTAGCTGTTATGTATACCAAGCATGTCCATATGGAAAACAATAATTTCGAAGAGAATTGGGGCGATGCCGCCTATGGATTGTTGCTCAAAGATATTTCCGATAGTCAGATCATCAACAATCAGTTTAGCCGCAATACCACGGGTATTTTTATGGAAGGATCGAATCGTATCCATATTGAACATAACAATTTTAAGAGCAACGGATGGGGGCTCAAGATTCAGTCGAGCTGTATGGACAATGTGCTTAAAGACAATAATTTTCTTCAGAATACCTTTGATGTTGCCACCAATGGTACCCTTACACTCAACAGCTTTGTGCATAACTATTGGGACAAATACGAGGGATACGATCTGGACAAAGACGGATTTGGGGATATCCCTTTTCGTCCCGTAAGCCTATTCTCGATGATGGTTGAGCGCTATCCTTCGGCGATGTTACTTTTTCGAAGTTTTATGGCCATGTTGTTCGACCGGACTGAAAAGCTATTACCAAGTCTGACACCCGAGGGGCTTAAAGACGATAAGCCTCGCATGAAATCAATAAAAGTATGATTAGTATCCAGCAGTTAACGAAAAGCTTTGGAAAATTCAATGCATTAAAGGGCATTGATCTGACCTTGAATGGCGGCGAATGCGTTGCCTTAATTGGCCCCAATGGCAGTGGTAAGACTACTTTGATCAAGTCTGTCCTAGGTATGGTCATGCCGAGTGCCGGACGGATCACTTTTGAAGGACAGGACATTGGACAGCAATGGGCTTATCGGAACCATATCGGCTATATGCCGCAGATCGGTCAATATCCTGAGAATATGTCCATCAAACAGGTCCTGGATATGATCAAAGATATCCGTAAACAGCCCCAGGCGGATTCGGATCTTTATCAGGCTTTTGGCGTGGACAAGCTGTTGGAAAAACGGATGGCAACGCTTTCCGGTGGCACAAGACAAAAAGTAAGTGCCTGTATCGCATTTATGTTTGACCCCAAAGTACTCATCCTGGATGAACCTACAGCAGGACTGGATCCTCTGTCTACCGAAATTCTCAAGGATAAAATCAAAAAAGAAATCGGACGCGGTAAACTGATCATCATCAGTTCCCATGTGCTTAGTGATCTCGATGAATTTGTATCGCAGATTGTCTTTCTGCAGGAAGGAGAGCTGAAGTTTCATAAGAGTTTGCAGCAATTAAAAGAAGATACAGGTACTGAAAAGCTATCTAAAGCAATCGCTTATTTGATGCAGAACCGCGACCTGTCTAATTAGAGAAAAGATGAATAAAATTATACGCTACGTTTTTGTGGATCTCTTGCGCAACAAGACCATTTTATGCTACACCATATTACTCTTTGTACTTTCCATGACGGTCTATAGCATGGAGGACAACTATGAAAAGGGATTACTCAGTCTACTGAATATTGTGTTGTTTGTAGTTCCGCTGATGAGTATCATTTTTTCAGGCATCTATATCTACCAGAGTTCCGAGTTTATCAATTGCCTTGTCAGTCAGCCTTTGCAACGGCAAAGCATTTGGGGCAGCCTGTATGTGGGTCTGGCAGGTGCACTTAGTTTAGCTTTTTTTATTGGCGTTGGCATACCAACTTTTATCTATGCATTTAGCTCTTCGGGAATTACTTTGGTCGGTTGCGGACTGTTACTTTCTTTGATTTTCGTTTCGATCGCGATGTGGACATCTGTATTGATCAGAGATAAGTCGAAGGGGATAGGATTGGCAATTTTGCTTTGGCTTTATTTCACGCTGCTTTTTGACGCACTGGTGCTTTTCATCCTATTTCAGTTTGCGGATTATCCCATCGAACATGGAATGGTTGCACTGTCCATGCTCAATCCCATCGATATCTGTCGCATCCTTATTTTATTACAGGTCGATCTATCCGCGATGATGGGCTATACAGGGGCGATATTTCGGGATTTCTTCGGTAATACATTCGGCATTGCGATCACCCTGTTGGTCATGTTGCTCTGGTGCCTCATTCCTCTAGGGCTATCTATTCGCTATTTTAAGAAAAAGGATTTATAATAATTTATTGACCATTTAATACTATTATCATGATTAAATCACCGTTATTGGAGGTTTTCAATATAGAACCTCGACTTAAACACCCGACCATATTTGATCACTTCGATGCCCTGGATTCGGGCGAGTCATTTATTATCAAAAACGATCATGATCCTAAACCGCTCTATTATCAGTTGCTGGGTGAACGTGGAAAGGATCTCATTTGGAATTATCTTGAATCGGGGCCCGAATACTGGCAGGTTCGCCTTGGCAAACCGCTCGAAAGCGAAACACTGGAAACCGTTGGCCATATTGCTGCCAAGGATATCCGCAAGGCCGAAGTTTTAAAACAGCTTGGGGTAGATTTTTGTTGCGGTGGTAAGCAGACGCTTAAGGAGGCCGCTCATAGTGTTGGTCTCGATGAAATTGAATTGCGCAGACGGTTAAACCAATCCGAAGAGCTTCCTATAGCCGGCCCACCGCTAAATTTTAAAGATTGGGATATCGATTTTTTAAGTGATTATATTAAGAATGTTCATCATCGGTATGTCCGGGAAAAAGGACCGATTATTCAGGAACTTGCACATAAAGTGGCCGATGTGCATGCACAGCAGCATCCCGAGCTGGTCAACTTGTCCAAAGAACTCGATGCCTTTCTTGATGACCTTTACCATCATTTGGATAAAGAGGAGAAGCAGCTCTTTCCGGCAACCAAGAATGAACAAGAATTGACCAGCAAACAGGTAGAGCAGCTCATTCAATTTTTGATTTCCGAACACGAAGATTCAGGAAAGGAACTTCAGCAGTTGCGCAAAATTACCCAAAATTACACATTGCCAGCCAATGCCTGCAATTCCTACACGTCATTATTTTCACAGATCGAATCTTTCGAATCCGATCTTTTGCAGCATATCCACCTGGAGAATAATATTTTATTTCCAAAGTTGCTCGCGAGCTACGGTGTTCAAATGAATTAAAAACTAGAAAAGCCATGCGGATAAACCAGCATACCAAGATTTCAGAACTGATCAGCTATAATGACTTAAGCATTGAAGCCATTGCAGCTATTGCCAAACCCTTGCGTAAGATCCGGATCCCGGTGTTGCGTCGGATACTGGCCCCTCGGGTCTCCATAGGCGAAGCAGCAAAAATTGGCGGATGTTCGGTTGCAGATTTTCGTGCTGCGCTGGTACCGCTCGGCTTTATTTGGATGTCAGATGGAGCTGAGAAAGTCAATGATCCATTCGATGCAGCAGAGCGGCCAAGTTGGATGGATGATGCAGCAGTGACGGTTGTATTCGATGTGAGACCCCTATTGGAAATGGGGCAAGATCCATTAAAAGATATTTTTCAGTTGTATCGCTCACTCGTCGCAGGAGGGATTCTTTGCATCAGCAATTCATTTGTCCCCATTCCATTGATTAGGCGTATGGAGGAGCGTGGAGTGCCAAGCTATAGCCACGAATGGGCGGAGGGCGAATTCAGAAGTTACTTTTATAAAAAAGATACAGTGCTGTCCGTTCAGCCTGCTGAGGGCGATCATATTTCATTTGTGCCGAAACGACTTTTTGAGCAGAAATTAGCGCGACTTTCCGCGCTTCAACTTGTTACATTGGATGTCAGGACATTGCCTATGCCGCAGCCCATGGAATCAATTCTTGAGGCCCTTGCTCAACTGAAAGCCGATGAGGTTGTCTATGTAAAACATCGGAAGGTTCCGCTCCATTTACTAGAAGAACTGGATCATTTTTCTTATCGGATTTTCATCCATGAACAACATCCTGGAGATGTCCATCTGTTAATTTACCCCGTTAAATAAAATGGCACATATTGCTATTCATAAGAGCCCAGAAGCGTATGCTGTATTGCCGTTTTTTATCACTGCGGGCATTTTTTTTCTACTGTTCAGCTTCCTCTTGGTTTTTAGCGGGGGGCAGCTCTTTGGGCACCATTTTCAACCAAAAGTGCTGGCAATCGTCCATAGCCTTGCACTAGGTTGGGGCACGATGGTGATTTATGGAGCGGCGTATCAGCTGGTGCCGGTTATTTTTGAACGTTCACTTCGCTCTTCCAAATTGGCATTTTTCAGTTATATCCTATTGACATCGGGAACCTGTGTGTTGATTTATAGTTTCTGGTATTTCAAGATCGGTTTACTCATGTGCGTTGGAGGGCTATTGATTACGCTCAGCTCCTACCTGTACTTCTACTTGCTGTGGATGACGACTAAAGATGTGGAGCATCTATTTGAACTACGCCTTTATTTTACGTTCTCGGCCTTCTGGCTTTGTTTTACAACCACCTTAGGCCTTTTGCTTGCCATTAATTTAGCCCATGGTTTTCTAACAAAAAGTCACCTCGATATCCTAAAGCTACACGCCCACGTCGGTATTGTTGGTTGGTTTTTGCAGTTGATCCTGGGAGCGGGAGCGAAGATGCTGCCGATGTTTCTCTTGGGACAATCCACCAAAACAAAGTGGCTTTATGTTTCGGTCATTTTGATAAACCTTGGATTGGTACTTTTTTTATTGGACGGATACAGCCATCCTGTGGGATTAAGATCTCTTACCTTTGGAGCAATAGTGCTATTGGGAGTAGTTTGCTGGGCCGTTTTTGTCGTGGATTGTTTTGTGCACCGGGCGCGTAAGGTACTGGATATTCCGATGAAACATAGTTTCATTTCCTTTTTGAGTTTATTGTTCGCGTTTCTCACCTTACCTATGGTTGTCCGGCAGGAGTCTGGTAATTGGGTGAATTTATATGCCGCATGGGTGTTTTTTGGATGGTTAACGGGTATTATTTTAGGGATGACCTATAAGACCCTGCCTTTTATGATCTGGAATTGGCGCTATAAAGATCTCAATGGCATCAAAAAAATACCTTTGCCCAAGGAACTTTATAGTCAGCGATTACTTTCTATACAATATTATCTTTACCTAGTGGCGCTTGTCGTCATGGCGGTTGCTGTAGCCGGTCAATTCAGGTGGGCATTATACTGTGCAGCCTGGCTTTGGGCAGCACTTGCTGCTGTTTATGTTGTCAATGTCGGAAAAGTAGTTTTTCATCAAAGAAAAAGTAAATAAACTACGGACCTCGCCTATATATTTAATGAAAGATACCATGAAAATTGATCTAACAAAACCGGAGGCTTCCGATCAGTTAAAAGCTGTTCAGGTATTGATGCTTGTGATGGATCCCGAATTGGGGATCAACATCGTAGATATGGGCTTAATTTATGATATTAATTTAACCGATCCCAGTCGTATTGTTGTTACCATGACGTTATCTTCATCCTATTGCCCGATGGGCGACTCTATCGTTCATGGCGTTGAAAAAACATTGCAACAGCAATTTCCACAGCGGGCAATAATTATCGAGCTCGTTTGGGATCCTATTTGGACTCCCGATCGGATCAGCGAAGAGGGAAAGAGCCTATTGGAACGAGAATGATTTCTTGAAGAATAAATTCACCTCCCCATTTCCGCCATTCACCGAGTTTTTCCGATCGTTGGTCTAAAGCCCGTAGGCTAGGGGCGTATTGTGTCGTAGTTTTGAGTCAACAAATAAGAACTAAAAACTAACACTATAAAATAAAGACATTATGAAAACGCTAGTAAAAACATTCGCAGCAGCAGCTTTAATCGCCGTATCAACATTTGCTATGGCAGCTGAAGGACCAGGAGCAAAAGCAACAAAAACAAACGTAAATCTTTCCACAGCAGATTTCGCTTTGGATCATTATGTAGCGGTAACTACTGAGGGCGAATCAGCAGGTGTAGAGCAGTTATTTGCAGCTGATTTTAATCAAAAGATCCAAGCTTCCAATGCACAGTCTAACAGCCGTAGCGAAGTGGTTAAATCCTTGAAAAAACAAAAGGGCGAAAAGCTGAACTGTACAGTAAGCACAGATATCATCGAGGAATCGGCAGACTATATGGTGGCTAAAGTAACGTTGAAATTTGAAAACTTCACCAAGACTGACCTGGTTACCTTGGAGCGTGTAGGTAATGATTGGAAAGTATCCAAATCAATCAATTCATATAAATAGGGGCGATTTCAAATAAATATATTTGTTGTAGAGCCACATTGAGAGATGTGGCTTTTTGCTTTTATTCCTAAACAATATTTCGGATATTTGGACAAAGGCCAGTTTTTAGTTAAAAGATTTTATCATGTCGGATATTCAGCAGTTAATAGCACAGATCAGAGCATTTAGAGATGCCAGAGATTGGGAGCAGTTTCACAATTCCAAAGATCTTGCGGTGGCATTGAGTATTGAAGCTTCCGAGCTTTTGGAGTTATTCCTGTGGAAAGGAAATGAAGATGCCAATCCCGATAAGTTGAAGAACGAGCTTGCCGATGTGCTTATGTATGCACTATTGCTGGCTGATAAGCAAGGGCTTGATGTCAAGCAGATCGTTGAGGACAAGATGAAGCTCAACAACGAAAAATATCCGGTCGAAAAAGCTAAAGGGACTGCCAAAAAGTATAATGAACTGTAATTAATAGCGCATGTCAGAATTAGATATTAAAGAAGTTCATATTGTTCCCGTCGGTAATACAGGCGAGGTTAAGGATACAGATAGCAAGTTAGATTTTTATAACAGTGCACTTGTGTACCTCCTCAACGATAAAAGGTCAATCTATATCGGTGAATCTATCGATATCAAGAACCGCTTTTCAAGCCATAATAGATATGACGGCAAGAAAGATCTATTAATCCGACATGCGATCTATTCGCATTTGTTCAACAAATCGGTTACCCTACATTTAGAAGCATTCCTGATCAATCTTTTCTCAGCAGAAAAAGGTCTGAAATTAATCAATGCTAATCTAGGGAATAACGGCCATTACTATCATCAAAAGAAAGAATATGAGGTATTGTTTCCGCAGATATGGAAACAACTCGAAGAACTTAAAATAGCGCGCACGTCTTTCGAAGAGATCATTAACAGCAACGTTTTTAAGTACTCACCTTACAAGAGTTTGAACTTAGACCAGCAGCAGGCAGTTCTGGCCTGTTTGAAAATGCTCGTGGACGACAAAAAAGGTATCTTTATACAGGGGAATGCAGGTACTGGTAAGACGATCATTGCGATTTATGTGCTTAAATTGCTTGTTACGCCCATACGCTATTTTGAACAGTTTGAGATGAAGGATGAATTCTCGATGGAAGCATTCGGGTTGCTTAATGCATATCGAGACAAACATGGTATTACTGTAGAAAATGAAAAAGATCTTAAAGATCAAGTCGCTCTTGTCGTATCGATGACCTCCTTGCGCAGTACCCTGCAGAAGGTGTTTAAAGACATTGATCAGCTCAGTTCGAGTATGGTTATATCGCCAACAGATATTTCAAAACGAACATACAAGGTGGTTTTAGTGGATGAGGCCCACCGCTTGCGCAGACGCAAAAATATATCCGGTTATGGTGATTTTGATAAGAGCAATACGCGTCTCGGATTTGATATCAACGAAGGAACAGAGTTGGATTGGGTATTGAAGCAGTCCGAAAATCAGATTTTCTTTTATGACAGCAACCAATCTATCCGTACCACTGATTTACCACCTTCAAGGTTTGAAGTTTTAAAGAACTCTAAGGCGTATGACAGTGTACGCTTGCAGACGCAGATTCGCTCTGAAGGAGGTGACCTGTTTACTGATTTCGTCCATCGACTGTTTGACTTGGAATTGTTGCCTAACGAAAGATTTGAATCGAATGATTTTGAGCTTAAGCTGTTTGATAGTTTTGTAGCGATGCGTGGTCAAGTTTTCCAGAAGGAAGCAGAGATGGGATTGTCGAGATTGGTTGCAGGCTTTAGCTGGGAATATAAGACCAAGGATAAAAAAAACAGGCATCTGTATGATATGACTATCGAAGGGATAGATCTTCGTTGGAATTCGACGGCCAAAGATTGGATCAATTCAAAAAATGCGATACATGAGGTAGGGAGTATACATACCGTATTTGGCAATGACCTAAATTATATCGCTATCGTCTTTGGTAAAGAGATTGACTATGATCCTATTGCTAAAACTATCGTGGTGTATCGGGATGAATATAAGGATACGAATGGGAAGAATAGCACCGATGACCTGGATTTATTATTCTATGTTAAAAATATCTACAAGACGCTTATGTTTAGAGGGATTAGGGGCGTGTACGTTTATGTGTGCAATCCGAATCTTAAAGCCTATTTAAGTCAACATATGGAGGTTGTGACAGGAAATATTGAAAATGATTTGAGTGCCATTTCTTCACAGCTTATTAGTTCTGAACCTACAGCAGGCTCTATACCATATTATGATCTGGAGATCGCAGCAGGTAGTTTTTCCGAATTGCAGCATAGTGAGACTTTGCAGTATATTGAAGTTGAAGAACGCTATCAGCATCCACAACGTTATTTTGCCTGTAAAGTGATTGGGGAATCCATGAATAAGATTATTCCCAATGGTTCGATCTGCTTATTTGAACGTTATCAAGGTGGTTCCAGAAACGGATTGATCTGTTTGGTTGAATCCAGTAGTTTTGAGGATCGCGATTTCGGAGCCAACTATACCATTAAAGAGTATTCCAGTAAAAAGACCATTACGGAAGAGGGCTGGCAACATCAGGAAATTATCCTCTTACCCAAGTCTTCAGACGACTCCTACAGTCCCATTATATTGAAAGATGAGGAGACTGTAGATCTCCAGGTGATCGGCGTATTTAGACAGGTGCTATAGCAAAGTTGCTTCATAATCAATAACAATTGGAAGTATTTCCTTAAATTTGTATGATTAATCGATGGAAAGATATCGGTACATGCCAATTGTAAATTAATTTACTTTATGAATATCCACGTACTTGAAACACTCTTAAGTTTATCCTCGGAGAATGAGGTCGTTGAGTTTAAGGAAGCTAAAAATAACTATGATTTTAACAAACTAGGAAAATACTTCTCTGCTATCAGCAATGAAGCTAATCTTTGTGGTAAACCCTATGGATGGTTAGTTTTTGGGGTTGAGGATAAGAAGCATACTGTTGTTGGTACCAATTATCGGTCAAACCGTACTGATCTCGATAAGCTTAAGGGAGAAATAGCTAGCAAAACCACCAATCGAATTACCTTTATCGAGATCCATGAGGTTATTAAAGGAGGAGGACGTGTGCTCATGTTTCAGATACCAGCCGCGCCACGCGGTATTCCTGTAAGTTTTGATGGGCATTATTATGCTAGAGATGGCGAAGAATTAGTTCCTCTTAATCTTGAAAAGATCGAGCGAATTAGAGCACAGGCGACTCAACATGACTGGAGCGCTGCGGTAGTTCCAGATGCTACGATAGAAGATCTTGATGAAGAAGCGATAACTTTAGCGAGAAGAAACTATAAGAGTAAGTTTCCGGACAAAGCGGAGGAAATGGACAAATGGGACGATATCACCTTTCTCAACAAAGCTAAAGTAACCGTCAAGGGGAAAGTCACTCGGACTGCTATTATCCTGCTGGGTAAAGACGAGTCTGAGCATTTCTTAAGTCCTGCGGATGTCAAGATACGTTGGAAGTTAGTGGATAAGGAAAATAACGATATTGATTACGATATATTTGGCCTTCCACTCATTTTTTCGGTAGAAAAAGTATTTGCCAAGGTACGAAACATTAAATATCGCTATATGCAAGAGGGGACGATCTTCCCTGCCGAGGTTTCTAAGTATGAGCCTTTTTCCATTCGCGAGGCTATAAACAATTGTATAGCCCACCAAGATTACACAAAAGGAGCACGCGTTAATGTTGTCGAAATGGAGGATCAGTTGGTTTTTACCAATTATGGTTCTTTTATTCCGGGTAGCGTAGAGAAGGTTGTTATTGAAGATGCACCAGAGGAATTCTATCGAAATAAGTTTTTAGCGACGGCTATGTTCAATCTTAAGATGGTCGATACTGCAGGAGGGGGGATCAAAAAGATCTTTAATTTTCAACGGGAACGCTACTTTCCTCTGCCCGACTATGATCTGTCGGATGACAAGGTAAAAGTATCTATCTCAGGCAAAATTCTGGATATGAACTATGCCCGATTGTTAGCCCAGAATAAAGACCTGACCGTGGATGAAATCATTATGTTAGACAAGGTGCAGAAGAAACATTCTCTTTCGCAACATGAAGAAAATCATCTGAAGCGCAGAAAATTGATTGAGGGCAGGAAGCCTAATTATTATATAGCACTTAAGGTGGCGCAGACAATAGGTCAAAAGGCAGGGTATTCTAAGAACAAAGGTTTTGATAAAATTTACTATCTAGATCTTATAGAAAAGTCGATCAAAGAGCATGGAAGTTTGGTAAGAAATGATATTGATGAACTGCTATGGAATAAACTGCCCGAATGGATGAATGATAAACAAAAGAAGATTAAGATAAACAATTTACTGGGGGAACTAAGGCGGAACGATAAGATAGTAAACGAAGGAACGTTTAAGATGCCGAGGTGGGTTCTAATAAAACCGTAATTTATGATTCTTTTATTAGAAGAATTATTAGAAAAAGTGTGTTAGGAAGTGTTTAGAGTGAGGCAAGGAGAAGGTTTACGTAAAATTTATTAGAAGGATTGGTAGAAAGATATTAGAAGAATCACTAGAAAGATTACAGAATGGTTTATGCGATGTCTAAAAAGGATAAAACCATCGAAAATGTTGGAACGCATCGCTTTCCAAGATGGTTGCTAAGTTTATCTAAAAATGATAAAGAAAAATAAATTTAGAAAAACTTTTAGATAGTCTAAAACATGTTTGGCGTCTGCCATAGTACAGATACAGATGGGCGGCTCTGCTTAAGCAGAGCCGCCCATCTGTATCTGTACCTTACGATTGTTTTCTTTTCTTCCTCTTCAGCACCACTGAAACTATCTTTGATAGTTTCAGTGGTGCTGAAGAGCCAAAGAGATAATATGATTCCATTAAAAAGATATCTCTTCTTTTTTTAGATGTTCTGATTTTTAAGCGCTGACTCAAAGTTAATTACAATTGATGGGAAGTCCAAATTTAATTTTTTCCGGTCAGATGTAATGTGAGTATTTGTTTCAAGCCCATCGGATAATGTTTGTTGGCAAATATCTCTGTAATTAAAGCAATAAGGTAATTCTTTCCAGATCTTTTTAAAGTGGCACAATTCAACCGTAAAAATGCATATCTTTTAATACCGGTTTTTGAAATTAATATCTTAAGGGTAGGAATTAGATTAGGTGCAAAGAGTTAAGCTTCCAATTATTTTATTTTTTTATTCAAATTAATAATGTATATTTAGCTATCTTTGCGGCCCTTAATAAACTTATTTGTACGTTGTCAATGGAGAAAAATTCAATATTTGAATATTTTATATTTAAATCACTATTACTTTTAAGTAGAGAAGGTAATGTGTTTCAAAATGATTTAAGTATCCTTAAATCTATTAAATTATTATTTTTCTTTTCGACAGTCAGTGATTTAGATCATGAACCATTGATAGATAACTTTGAGAGAGTTAAAGCTCTTCCATTAGGACACGTTATAACTGATGTTTACTCATCAATGAAACTTGATAGTTTAAGACATTTTAGGTTCAATAAAAATGGAGTCGTTTTAAAAAATCCTTCTATCAATGAGTCTGATTTTGATTCTAGAATAAGGAGTGAAGTGGATTATAGGTTTGATTTATTGCTGCAATTTAATCCAGATATTCTAAAAATGACAGCTTATGAATTGGTTGAGTTGAGTCATAAATGGTTTTCTTGGAATTATTATTTCAACAAAGCTCGGTTAAATGGTCAATCAAGTATTGATATACCTATTGAAGTGATAAAAAACGAACGAAAGATTTATAAATTCTAGGTTTGATGAGCTCTCCGTTTCCTTTTCTTAAACAGGTTGAGGATATTCTAAATAATTATGAAAATTCATTAATTAACATCCCGCAGCATCAAGAAGATCATTCTGATGATAGTGACCAAGTTAATTCTCCTTCATCAATAAATTCAGATGATAATATAGAAGAAAATAATTCCGAAACTGTGGTAGATGAAAATTCTCAAAATGAATTGTCCTCTAATACATCTGCTAATAGCATATTGTACCAATCCCAAATTTCAACTGTTGATAATTTACAAATTCAAGATGGAAATATTGAAGGATCTCAATCTATTTTTGATTTTTCTGATGTAGAAGTATTTAGAAGTATTTCTAATTCATTAACATTAGAAATAATATTAAAATTATGCTATAGCGTTTTATCAGGAGAAATTCTCCAGAAGGACGGCTCCTTAGAATATGTAGACGACATCTCAAAGAAACTGGAAAAGTGGATTGAAGATTTTTCGACAGATCTATCTCCAGATTATAATTTAGTTCTGTTCAATTTCGTAGATACAATAAAATTTTGTTTAAATCATTATTATGAGCTAATTGAGTTCATTAATGTCAATTATTCCAAAGATAGACATGAAAACTTCTTTGTGTTAGATAAAAAGAATAATGATTTTTTAAAACAACTTGATGACAATGTAAGGAATACAATAGAGCTGTTTTATCTTGTATTAAGATTATCAATAGAAGATCTGTTGTTAAGCAGTGATTTTTCCGAATTTAGAGAAATAAAAAAAATTTTAGAAGACGCAAAAGAATTTGAAGGAATTTATCCCGGTATAACTGATATAATTACACTTAAATCGAATTTTTTGTCTTACAAATGGTATAAGAGATATATAAAAGATATTTCTACAACTGGCGATTTTAAATTTAGGATTGGTAAACAAATCTTAAATTCGGAAAGTCATATTGAAGGAGATGAGTGTTATAAATTATGGAATGATAAGATATATTATCATTATGGATTTGACGAAAGTATTATAAATTATACTAGATATGCAAAAACTTCTATTATTAATGAAACGAATTATGCAAATTTAAGGTTCTTTGACATCCATACTCTGATTAAGTATTATAAAGACATCTCTCCTTCCCAAGAAAAGCTAAAAAGCATACTCGATTACTTGCTTAAAATAGATACTAGTGAAAAGTCTAAATATGATCAATATTGTATTGAAATCATAAAAGATTATGCTGTAAATAATTACTTTTCCCTTTGTTCGGAAGATAAGGAGTTTTCAATTGAAAAATATGAAAAGTTATATTATTATTGTTGTGGTGTATTAAGTGGTTCAAATTCTAATTATTTTTTGCAATATAAATATTTGAACTATGTTCTTGATCACATAGAAAGACATATAGCTGAAGAATCTAATAGTGACAAGTTAACTGAACTTTCAAGCAAATATTTTAAAATAATTGAAGAAAAATATTCTAAAATATTAGATGAGTATTACCAGAAAAAAAATTGGGCCAATGGAAAAAATAATTATATATTTTTATTAACCTCGGACGAATCACTTGTTAAGATTGATTTGCCTCATTGTGAGCTAAAAAGTTTTATAGTTTTCACAAGTTTTGTTCTACCGTATAATTATACAGAAATTGAACTTAATTATTCTAAAACAAGGCAAAAATTTAGAGAGGTTAAATCTCAATTAAAAGTTATAATGACTTTACGCAATGACTTAACTAAACTAGATAATTTAAATAAGGATTTTGATCGAAAAGAATCAAGGAACATGGAGATTATTGGCCTCTTTACAGCCATAATAACATTTGTTCTATCATCAATTCCAGCATTCAAATTTGTCGATAATATCTACCAAGCAGTATTATTTACACTTTCTATAGCATCTTCGTTAGGGCTTTTCATTTTGATAATTTTTTCATTTACGAGAGGTGCTAAAAGAGCTTTTATAGAAGAGAGAAATTGGGTTCTATTTTTTGTTGTTGTTGTTTTGGGGATAATAACAGCCTATTCATTAATAAATTTTGAAAATAGATCGGTAAAAGGGATTATATCCGCTGAATTAAAAAATAAAGAGGAAGCAAAAATAATTGATTCGCTAAAAAATCCGATTGGAAAAGAATTTGCGAAGGATCGTAAAGAGAAATAAATAAGATGTAGTTACTTCTTTTTAAATTAGTATATAACTCGGTTTGTATTATTCTTAAATATCTTAATATTAAGAGAGCAGTGCATGCTTTTCATACTGTTCAAATACGGCAAGAGGGATACGGCGCGTGGTTCCGTGTACGCGCTTATTGCATGTCTCTTCGTTCCAGACCTTCAGCCCGCACAGCAGATCTTCATAGCCATTGCCATCGAAGCCCTTTAAAAAATTGTTTTTTACATATTTGATAGATGATTCAACTTTGCCCTTGTCCTGTGGACGGCGTGGCCTGCACGCAATTCCTGCACAGCTGTAGTAGGAAAGAAATTCAGAATATTGGCGCTGGAGCTCCGGTTCGTAAAGATCCGGAATGGTCACCCCAGATTTCAGGTTGTCAAGTTTGACAGTTCGCGGAACACCCCCAAAATACTCGAAAGCTTTGATATGGCAGTCCAGAAATTCGTCCACCCGCTGGCTGGTCACCAGTTTATAAAAGCTGTAACGGCTATGGGAGAGAACCATGGAAAACACCCATACTTTTACAGGGCGGCCATTCCTGCGGAAAGTACCCATATATCCGAAATCCACCTGCGCTTCTTCTCCCGGATCGCTGTGCAGCGGCACAAAAACCTCCTGCTTCTTTAATCTCTCGATACTTCTGGCGACACTGGGATAAGATATATCTAAACCGTGCTGCTCATGCAGGCGCTGGTGGATAAGTATAGCGCTCAGTCCCATCTCCTTATATACCTGAATGTCATCGAGATAATCGTCCAGCAGCTTTGGTCTTACCTGAGGCAAAGGTTCCTCTAGCCCACGCTCAAGGGCTTTCTGTATCCGGGAAACGGTCTTGCGGCACATCCCAAGTTCTGATGCTATCTCCCGTATCGATTTCCCGTGGGATAGCAGTGTTTTTATCGTATTATACATTGCCACTTTATACATAATGTCGGACTTTAATACTCCGACAAGTTAAACCTTAATTAAAAACTTAAGGTGGTGGCATTTTAGTGAGAATATATGGGGGTGTTTTAGTGAGAATTAACAGGTGTCACTTCGCATTAGAATGCCTCCACTAGTTCGCATCAGAATGCCCCCACTAATTTCACAAAAAAAACCATTATTCTATTCATTATTATTTTCATAATTTTCTTGATCTTCTGACTTTTTGGGTCTTCCCCTTTTTGATTTTTCCTTAGGGTCGTCTTCAAACATTCCGTTCAGTTCCAGGAGGTTCTTTATACGGTAACTGTTTCCATTTAGTTTGACGATTGTGGCATGGTGCACTATGCGGTCTATTATCGCCGATGCGATTACTTTGTCCCCGAAAAGTGTCCCCCAGTCTTCAAAGTTCCTATTTGTGGTAATGAT
>NZ_VLKR01000008.1 GCF_007830445.1 Sphingobacterium siyangense
CAGAAATAAAGGGCGTGAAAATCTCCATCCCAAGCACTCCAAGAAAAAAAGACACTGCTTATCAAAAGCAGACAAAGCGCAAAAAATTTAGAACCAGAGCGGCAATAGAACCTATCATCGGACATTTAAAAACCGATTTTAGGCTGGCAAAAAATTACTTCATGGGAGAAACGGGACCACAAATCAATGCATTACTAGCTGCAACCGCTTGGAACATGAAGAAAATGATGGAACTACTGAAACAGAAAATTATTTTCTTATTTTATAAGATACAAATTATGCTGTTTTCTAATCCTGTTTTTAAAAATAAATTAAATAGTGGGTTTTGTTAAGGAACGACTAAGTATTGGTTTTTCCTTGTGCCTTCTCGTATTTGCTCTTGTCATTGAAGAAAATTCGTATGACAAAAGCTGGAGAAATGCGGATCATCTCTTTCGGATTGTGACCATAGATTCAACGGCTGGCCTTGAACGCCAAATGTCCAGAACATTCGTTAATTTAAGTACGGAACTCAAACAAGTATTTCCGGAGATTCAAAATGAGGCTCGGATAGAATCCAGAAAATATTATTTAAAACCGCATGCAAGCTCAGCACAGTCCATAGGCATACAAGTTTTGGAGTCGGAAATAAATATCTTGGATATGTTGAGCATCAAGGTTCTCGAAGGCAATCCCAAACAGCTGGTCCAAGGAAAAACAAACTTGCTCATCGGCAAAGAATTCAAAGAAAAGTACTTTAAGAACGAAAATGTCATCGGCAAAGTCATCCAAAGTGCCGACCCCTATACCGATAAGCCATCCGATTATATCATTACGGGTGTTATGGATAATCTTCCCTATAATTCAACGCTCAGAACTTCCGCCATTGCTTTAGTCCCCAAAATATCGATGGAATTAAGCAAAGATGGCTCAGGCTACTACACCGAACAATTTGTACAACTAAAACCCGGGACACCAAGAATAGATCTTGAGCAGAAACTAAATCATTGGTATAAAGGGTACCTCAGTCCTAACACAAAACATGTGACTTCCTTTCGCCTACAGCCTATTCAGGATATATATATGGAGCCGTTAGGCAGTGCAGATATCAGCGGCAACCAAAAAACAACAAACATATTTGTGGGTGTTGCCGTTTTGGTCTTTATTATTTCCTGCATCAATTTTATTAATATTTACGCTGTAAGAACAGTTAAAAAATTAAGAGCACTTCATATACATAAAGTATTGGGGGCCAGCCGAGCCCAGATGATCAGACGAATGCTGATAGAAACAATCCTACTGTTTTTTATTTCTGCATTATGTAGTTTGGTACTTTTTAGACTTGGATTGTCCCAACTGGAACACTTTATAGGCTATGATCTCGCTTATATTAAATCCATACAGCTCCCGTTGCTATTGGCATTTATCATGACTGTAATTGCCCTTGGCCTGCTAATTGGTTTTTATCCAGCATGGCTGATCTCTGGTATTAAGAGTTCAGATGCCTTAAAAAATAAGCTATCAAAAATTCCCCATGCAGAAGTCTTTATCAAAAAAATGCTTATCACAACACAGTTCAGCATTGCCATTATCGTCATCATTGGCCTTATAACAATCAAGTCCCAACTCAGCTATATGCAAGCAGCTCCCTTGGGAATGGAAGTCAAAAATGTGCTAAACATTGATTATTTCAACAAGGGTACACAAAATACAAATATAAAAGATCGCATTGGTCAACTTACCGGGGTTGAATCGGTCAGCGTCGCTGCCTGGACGCCGACAATCGGGTCAGGCTACCTTGCCAAGACAATCGTTGACAAGGACGATCCAGGGAAAAATATCCAAGTCAGTTTCATCGGTGGCGATGTCGATTTGTCCAAAACTTTGGGAATCCAGTTGGTTAAAGGTCGATTATTGACTCCTGAAGATTATACGCATGTTGAAATGGATCTGGGAGAAGACGAAGGTATCAATAATGCCCTTGTGACCGAAAGTACGGCAAAAAAGCTTGGGATAGACAAACTCGGTATCCTGTATAAAGACCTTCAAATTATCCCCGTCGGAATCATTAAAGATTTCCATAGTGAGTCTTTTCGTAGCAAAATAGTACCGACAGTAATTTTGGCAAAAGATTTTAACGGAAGCGGCAATATGCTGATAAAAGTAGGGAAAGGACAAGAACAACAAATCTTTCGATCGGTATCTCAAATTATACAAAATACCTATCCTGATAAACACGTTTCCTTCCATTGGATAGATGAGTTGATTGCAAAACAATATGAAAAAGAGAGCAAGCAAGTGCAATTGTTTATCCTATTCAGTGCATTGACATTGTTGATCTCCGCCTTAGGAATCACAGGATTGATTATGCAAAATCTCGAACAGCGTACTAAAGAGATTGGCATACGCAAAGTCCTAGGCGCAACAGTGCTCGACATATCACGTCTCTTTTCAAAAGATTATCTCATCTTATCCACCTTGGCTATTTTTATTGCCAGTCCAATAGCGGGGTATTTTTCAAAAAAATGGCTCGAAGATTATGCTTACAATGTGGGCGTACAATGGTGGTTCTTTATCCTTGCCGCGCTTGCCATCTTTTTGATCAGCATCATTACTGTCAATTTCCAAACAATACGTGCCGCACTAAACAATCCAGTAGATAGCTTACGAAACGAGTAAATATTCATTTATAGTAATAGAGGGGGCCTCAATATGATCAAGAATAATTTAAAAATAGCATGGAGAAATTTAACCCGCAATTTCTCCACTTCGTTTATCAACATCGTTGGGTTGGCCATGGGAATTGCAACCTGCCTTCTGATCAGCTTATATGTGACCGATGAATTTAGTTTTGATCGTTACAACGAGCATGCAGACCGTATTGTACGTGTTGTTTTCAGAGGAACAGTAAAGGGCGGAACGATCAATGAGGCACATGTGATGCCACCTGTAGCTTCGACTATGAAGTCAGAGCTGCCCGAAGTTGAAGAAACTGCACGACTACGAATCGGTGGATCCCCCCTATTTGTCGTCAATAATAAAGTGTTTCACGAAGAAAAAATGGCTTTCGTAGATGCTTCTTTCTTCAAAATTTTCACGCTCCCTTTTATTAAAGGGGATTTGTCTACAGCTATTTCTTCCCCAAATTCTGCAGTGATTTCAGAATCCACCGCCTTAAAATACTTCGGCACAAACGATGTTGTCGGTCGAGACCTCATCATCAAAGACAGTCCAAATATCCTCAAAATCAATGGCGTAATCAAAGATGTCCCTCAAAACTCCCATTTTCATTTTGATGTATTTACCTCTTTGGATGCACTGGAAGATTCACGATCAGATTCGTGGATGACCTCCGAATATTATACTTATGCGCTGCTTTCGAAAAATGCATCACGTGAAAAGCTCGAAAAAAACTTAGCCATCCTATTCGACAAACATGTTGCCACACAATTTATGGCAGGTTTTGGCATGAGTTACCAAGAATACAAGAAAACGGGAAATAAGATCGGTCTTTACCTACAGCCGCTCACAGATATCCATCTATATTCGAATTTCAACTACGACCTCAGCGCTCCGGGGGATATACGTTACGTTTATATTTTTAGTGCTATTGCACTCTTTATGCTATTGATTGCCACAATTAATTTTATGAATTTATCTACAGCCAATGGCTTTAGGCGGTGTAAAGAAGTAGGTGTACGAAAAGTATTGGGTGCCGACAAACAAAACCTGATGCGACAATTTATGCTGGAGGGCGTCCTCCTGACTTATATTTCCTTGGGAATAGCTTTGGGAATTGTTTTACTTGCCCTTCCTCTATTTAATCAGATTTCAGGAAAAGAGATTGAAATCCAAAAACTTGACGCTTTTAAAATTATCCCCTTCCTGCTGACTTTTGGTTTAGTCGTCGGTCTATTTTCCAGCAGCTATCCCGCGTTATATTTATCCTCATTTAATCCGCTCCGTGTATTAAAAGGAAAAATAAGTCGTTCGACTAAAGGCCTTAATTTGCGCAGTGGGCTTGTTGTATTTCAATTCATCATTTCCGTCGGACTTATCTTTGGAACCGTGGTGGTTGTTCAGCAGCTGGATTATATGCGTCATATTAAACTTGGATACAACAAGGATAATGTCCTTATTATACCGAGCTGGCCTTTGGGGAAAAACGAAAAGACATATTATAATTTATTGATGCAAGATAGCAGAATCAAGCATGTCTCTCATTCGTCCTATCTCCCTGCCGGAGAAAGTAACAACAACAATTTTTTCATCTATCCAGATGGCAATACTGATCAATGGGTCAAAACGATTCGTTACGATATAGATGAAGAATATATTCCGGTTATGGGGATGCAGCTTAAAGAAGGACGAAATTTCACAAAAACATTTGGTAATGACAGCCTTTCTGTCATCATCAATGAAACCGCAGCAAAAGATCTAGGTTGGAACGATCATAGCCTTGGTAAAATATTGACCAATAAAGACAACAAAAGCTATCGTGTTATTGGTGTCGTTAAGGATTTCCATTTTCGCTCTTTACATGAGCAGATCTCCCCGCTTGTGATGGTTCTTAGCGATCAAGCCGGGAGTTTGATTCTCAAAACCCAAACAGCCGATATGGAGAAGCTCATTCAAAAATTAGCCTCTCTCTATCGTTCCTTTCCAACAGACATTCCATTCAGCTATTCCTTTCTGGATGACCGATACGCACAGACCTACCAAGCAGAAGTGAAAACGGGTAAATTACTGAGCATCTTTGCGGGACTGACTATTTTTGTGGCCTGCCTTGGTTTATTCGGCTTGGCTATTTTCACCGCCAATCAACGCAGAAAAGAAATAGGGATCCGAAAAGTTGTTGGAGCTACAGTTCCCGACATCACGCGTATGCTTTCCACGGAGTTCGTCAAACTTGTGCTAATAGCCATTATCATTTCTTCTCCCCTATCTTGGTGGATGATGCACAAATGGTTAGAGAATTTTGCGTACCGTATTGAGATGCAATGGTGGATGTTTGTGCTAGCAGGAGCGCTAGCCATTTTTATTGCTTTAATTACTGTAAGTTCACAAGCGATACGCGCGGCCCTAACAAAGCCTGTTGACAGTCTACGTGATGAATAAAAAACGTTTATAATTATCGATACAATAACCTCAAACAATGATTCAGCTATATTTTAAATCAGCTTTAAGACAATTATTTAAACATGGCTACTATACGATGCTGACGATTTGCGGGCTAGGGTTAGCCATGGCCTGTAGTTTGTTTATCTACATCTACAATAGTTTCCAATTGAGCTTTGATCAGTTTCACGTCGATAAAGATCGAACCTTTTTAGTCGTACAAGATTTAAAATTGGACAAGATAGAACACAGCAAAGGGGGCGCTTATGCCATGTATGACGCCATATCTCGTGAAATTCCTCAAGTAGAAAAAACAGCATTATATATCGATAATAAAAATCTTACGCTACGTATAGAGGATCAATTATATCAGACAGCAGGCAAAGCGTCATTTACTTCCTCCAGCTATTTCAACATATTAAATTTCCCTTGGATACAAGGCAAACCGGAGGAACTGGATCAACCCAATACGGTAGCCTTGACTAAAAGTATTTCAAAAATTTATTTTAAAGATGAAAACCCTATTGGAAAAATAATTTTAGTAGATGGCAAATTCCCCATAAAAGTCATCGGTATCATCGATGACAGCAAGAGAAATTCCGATTTTCGTTCGGATATCTATATATCGTTAAATTCACTGACAAATTTATGGCAGATTCCCAAAGATGATGGATTCTTTCTCAATTGGGGCTATACTAATTCAAGTAACAACATCATACTAAAACTAAAACATACATCCGATCAGGCTGCTGTGGAGAAAAGCATACAAAAGCTAATCACGAAATATTGGGACAAGGATGTACTTCAATATTTTCATTATAAGCTACTGCCACTACCCCATTTTCATTTTGACGCGAATTATGGCAAAGGGACCCAACGAACCTTATTGAACATCTTAGTTGTTATCGCCGTGGGCATTGGTGGTATGGCATTTATCAACTATAGTAATATCGTATTTGCCCAACAAATGAACCGGAGCGTAGAAATGGGGGTCAGAAAAATACTAGGGAGTTCCAAGCAGCAACTGTATTACCAGTTTCTGATCGAAACCTTGCTGTTGACAGCGTGCTCAGTCTTATTTGCGTTATTACTATTGAGTCTTTCCATCTCCTGGGCCAATCAATACCTATTTGAAGATGAGCCCGTGCAAATTATCAACCTGTATTCATTTTTGGGTACAATTGGAATACTTTGGGCCGCTACCGCACTAGTCACCTCTGTTTACCCGCTGATCTTTGTAAATCGAATGAAAATCCAGCAAGCCTTAAAAAAGTTGACCTTAGGCCCATGGAGCTTAACCAGAAAATCTTTTATTGTCGTACAGAATGTAATCGCCATGATTCTTCTGATTGCCACGTTCGTTATTGTCTTACAGGTAAACCATCTCAAGCAGACCGATATTGGCTTTAATCGTGAACAAGTGGTTCTCTTTCCCATGACGAATAACATGCTGAAATCAAAAGAGAAAATTGTACATTTCCTTCGTGATCGAACGGAAGTGCAATCATTTACTTTCTGCGACAATCCGCCATCACACGAAAAAGTATGGGGTGGAACTTTTCAATTTGATAACAGATCAGAATGGGAAAAATGGCCTGCTAAGTATGCAATCGGCGATTCAACCTATATCAGGACCTTTCATATCAAATTATTGGCCGGACGGAATTTTGATGACAATCCACAAAATCCAGAGTTTTTAGTCAATCAGCAGATGGCTACTACATTGGGATTTAAAAACCCAAATGATATCCTTGGCCGAAATCTGAATGCTGGCGGGCTCAATGAAGAGCACATCGGAAAAATTGTAGGTGTGGTTGCAGATTTTAGCACCAATTCGCTCAACGAGCCTATATCCCCTACCGTAATTGGCTACAATGAAAGCCGATTAAAAAACCTGGCCGTTAAGTTTAAGGGACATAAGCAAGATATATTATTGAAAACGCTAGCGCTACAATGGAAAAACTGGTATCCTGATGAAGTTTTCCAATATAAGTTTTACGATCAGCAAATTGCTAACCTTTACAAAAAAGAAGCGTTGGTTGAAAAACTTATCTGGATTGCGGCTATTGTATCGCTATGTATCAGCTCACTTGGTTTTTTAGGTTTGCTGTCCATCAATATCCTCAAACGCACAAAGGAAATTGGCATACGAAAAGTACTTGGCGCTTCCGTTTCAGGTATTGTCATTTTGCTATCTCAGGACTTTTTCAAGTGGATGGCTATTGCCTTCACCATTGCCACTCCTGTAGCATATTATCTCATGGAGCACTGGTTAACTAATTTCCCATTCCGAATAGAAATTAGCTGGTGGATCTTTTTCCTTGCTTTCTGCACTGGATTAATCTTGACGTTATCGGTCATTACACTGCAATCCATCAAGGCTGCAATAGCAAATCCGGTCCATAGTTTACGGAACGAGTGATTGACTGCTTCGGCATGGAAGAGGATCTCCAGCTACAGGCATCCGCCGAGCTGGAGATTGAATGCTGTACAATATTGAACGGCAAACTGTCCGATATCGAACAGCATTCAGCAGCACATCAGCAATAAAAAAACTAACTATCAACAACATACACACTTGGCCAAACATTTGTATTTTTAGTTTTCTATGTCGAGGCCCCATTATACAAACAGCTTCATGAACGGAATAAATTCTTATTACAAAGACAATGAACTTTACAAACTTTAAGATTGCTTGGCGAAATATTCGAAAGAAAAAAGTGCAGAACCTGATCAATCTAATTGGATTGACCTGCGGTATTACTTTTCTACTACTTGTAGGCGCCTATGTATGGGATGTACACCAAGTGAATAGCAATATCAAAAATATTGATCGGCAATTTTTGTTGCAAAGCAAGTATAAGAAAGAAGGATTTGGTATTAACTTAACCACGTTAGGGGCGCTCCCCAAAGCCTTACATGAGGAGTATCCTAATCTCGTCTCTAATTATTATCGGATTGATGGATTGACAGGTATCGTAGCAAACGGAGCAACAATCCATGAAGAAGGGATGTCTCTCGGAGATCCTAGTCTATTGACGATGTTCGGATTCCATATTCTAGCGGGTAACGCCAATACTGCCCTGAATAATCCTTTCTCAGTTGTCATCAGTGACAAAGCAGCCATAAAATATTTCGGCCATGCGGATGTACTTGGAAAATCGCTACAAATAAAAAATTTCAAGGGTGAAAAACACGATTTTGAAATTACAGCAATCATCAAATCCGATGTCCAAAATGCCATTATGGATCTCACAAAGAATATGCATGCAGACATATTTTTACCGATCATCAACGAGCAATTCTTTGGCCGATCTATAGACAATTGGAATAATCCATATATTGCCGGCTATATTGAATTGAAGCCAGGTGTCAGCTCGGAACAAGTAGATGCTGCCATAGAGACACTGGTAGGCAAAAATACAGATAAGGAATTTTTCAGCCAATATAGCCCTAGTTTAAAACCATTGAAAACCTATTATTTAGACGACAACCAGGGGGCTGTTCGCAAAATGATACAGACATTGATCTTGACGGCTATTTTTATCTTGATCATGGCCATTATAAATTTTATTAATTTTAGTATCGCTCAGCATATTACGCGATTAAAGGAAATGGGTGTTCGCAAGATGATGGGATCGTCTCGGGTGCAGCTTATTAGACAACTGATGACCGAATATATCCTGATCGTGGCCATAGCAACATTAATCAGTCTGCCAATCTATATCGTGACAAGCCCAATCTTTGAACATATCTTGATGCGCAAGCTCCCTACGTTAATGGAATTGCCGATTTATTTTTTTGGTCTACTGGGTATAATGACATTATTAATTGGTTTACTGGCGGGTCTATATCCAGCAATCAAGCTTTCCAATATAGCGGTACTTCCGGCAGTCAAAAATCAGTTTTCGACCTTGGGCGGCAAACAGCTGGTACGAAAAATTCTTTTGTTTTTTCAATTTGGGGTAGCCTTGCTGCTGCTGGCCTGCACACTAATTATTTCCAAACAGGTGGACCTATTTCTCCATAGCAATCTAGGTTACAACAAGGACTACTTATTAACCGTTCAAGTACCTAGAGATTGGTCCGAAAATGGTGTTCGCAAAATGGAGACTTTACAACATGAACTCAGCCAGCAACCAGAAGTAAAATCTGTAAGCTTATCTTATGAAACACCTGGATTACTGGGGTTCAATATGCAATCTGCATTCGGTACGGTTGAAAACAAAGAAATCCAGGTACAACGGATTACAAGTGATAGTCACTTTTTGGGAACCTATGAGATACCGCTAATTGCGGGAACTTTTCTTCCTAAAAACTATGCTACTCATGCGGATAATAGACCAGTCGTCATCAACAGAAAGGCTATGGATGATTTTGGCTTTAAAAATGCCGAGCAGGCTATTGGTCAGCAAATAGCAATCAATGATCCTAATTACAAAATGACTGTTGTGGGCGTTGCTGAAAATTTTGTAGCCAACACACTTCATCAGGCATCTCCGCCTATTATCTGGATAGATGTACATGAGAGCCTTCAATACCGATACCTCAGTATTCGCTTACAAAAAGGCTCTCTTTCCAATGCAGTACAACAACTAGAAAAAAAGTGGAAAACGTTGCTACCTGATGCACCGTTCGAGTATCAGTTTATGGATGAACGTATCAAAAGTTTATATGAAACTGAGTTGCAGCTGCATCGCGCTTCCCAGATTGCTACGGTTGTTTCGCTACTGATCGTGGCATTGGGACTTACCGGATTAATATCGCTTTCCATCCATCTGCGCAATAAAGAAGTTGGCATTCGTAAAGTACTTGGGGCTTCACTAGCACATTTGATGTTACTCTTTTCAAAAGAGTACTACGGAATCTTCCTATTTGCTGCATTTACGACAGTTCCACTGAGCTATCTATTGATGCAATACTGGCTACAAAATTACATTATCCGAGTAGAAATCAATGCATTTACCTACTTGTTACCATTGGGCACGTTGATTGGTTTGCTGAGTTTATTGGTTGGTATTATTGTATTTCGATCAACTCGGTTTAATCCAGTTGAAAAATTAAGAGATGAATAATCTAAGAAACCAATCCACATAAACAGTATGATAAAGAATCACCTTAAAACCGCTTGGCGAACATTGATGCACAATCGGATCTATTCGCTATCAAATCTCATCGGCTTAACCATCGCGTTACTGGTATTTATGTTAATTAGTTCACTTGTCATTGATGAGCTTTCCTACGACAGACAATGGGGCAACTCCAATGAGCTTTACCGAATGAGGGTGGTACCCAAAGAAACACAGGAAGGTGTCAAAACCAATATTTCAGGAGCTCCTGAAGGTCTCTCAAAGGTCTTGAAAACTAATTTTCCTGAAATTTTAGGTTATTCCACGATCAACAGTAGTTCACAGAAATTAACAATCGACGGTCTGTCAAAACAACTAGCTGAAATCAGTACCTTAGTAATTGACAGTGGTTTTTTCAATCTTTTTGATACAAAAATAATTGCAGGCAATCCAAAACAAATTATTGCAGGTGCAAAAAACATCACATTGACAGCCTCTGCTGTACAAAAATACTTCAGCGGAAAAGATGTACTCGGCAGCACATTCTACAATAAACCGCAAGAAGGGGAACCAGAGGCTTATTATGTCAATGCTATTATTGAGGATATTCCTCATAATTCATCCTTTCAGGCAGAAGCGCTCGTGCTGATGCCTAAGGTAAATGAATTCAATCCGACAGAGGCCGGCTCATTGCAAACACAAATTCTATTGCTCAAAAGCACAACTGATATTAACCACTTTTCGACCAAAATAAACAAATGGTACAATGGACAAAAACTGAATGACTGGGCGAAAAGTTTTAATCTTTTTATTGAACCCATCAAAGATATACACCTACAAAGTATTACAGGATGGGAGAATCCCATGCAAGATATTTATCTACTGGTGGGAATAGCGACACTTATTCTTATACTGGTCAGTATTAATTACATTAACCTAAGCTTTGCGCATGCCTTAAAACGCACACAACAGATAGGTATCCGTAAGGTATTGGGAGCAAGCCGAAGAAATCTAATCTTACAAATGGGCATAGAGAGTACGATACTCTTTGCCAGCTCTTTTCTGATCGCATTTTTCGGTTATATTCTTGTCAGTCCTGCATTTGAAAACTATTTAGAGCATCCACTGACAATGAGCTACCAGCATTCTTTATTCATGTTTGCTGGACTACTAACCACCTGGATAATTTTAGGCTGGTTGTGCAGTTTACCGACTGCGTTGTCTCTATCGAAAACACAGCCATCGCTTGAACTTCGGAAGCAGCTATCTTTCTTCAGACTTCCCTTAAATATGGCATTTACCAAAATACTGGTTGTCTTCCAATTTGCTATCTCCATCGTCGTAGCGATCTGCATGATGTCAATGCGGGCACAACTGCATTATTTGTATAGCAAAGATCTTGGCTACGAACCTAAAAATCTTTTAGCCATCAACTATACCTCTTGGGAAGGAAAGGATCAGGCTTTCAAACAGGAGCTATTAAAAAATTCATACATCGCATCGGTTAGCCTAACAAGCTGGACTCCCTTTAGCGGGGGCGCAGATTTTAAAATAGTAAAAGACCCTCACGATCCGAACAAAGAATTGCCTATTGTATTTGTTTATGCGGATTATGATTACATCAAAACAATGGGTATAAAACTCCTTGACGGACGTCCTTTGAGTGCGGACTATGCACTGGACAGATCATTTACGGATTCGGTACACAATGGGCAACCAGTATTTACAAACATGCTCGTTTCCGAAGGAACAGCCCAACGGCTCCCTTTTAAACTCAATAAAAGTTTAGAGCTCCTAAAAAATACACCAGTGGGTATATTTAAAGAATTTAACGGAGCAAGTTTAAAGTTTCCGATCGGTCCTTTTGCAATTAAGGCAGAAACTGAATGGGAAGGTGGCTGTATGCTCATTCGGGTAGAGGAAGGCAAGAAAAAGGAAGCTTTAGCATTGGTAAACAAGACATGGAACAAATTTTTCCCAAACCGGATAGCGCAGATCAACTGGCAGGAAGATCAAGTACAGAATCAATATAACAAAGAAAAAAAACAATACCAGCAATTAGCACTTTTTACCGGTTCCAGTATGCTGATTGCCATCTTAGGGATCGTAGCTATTGCTATTTATACGCTAGAACGAAGAGTAAAAGAAATTGGTATCCGTAAAGTACTAGGGGCTTCCGTAAATACGATCACATATATGATTTCCAAATCCTTTATCTTACTCCTCCTGATAGCTATTCTAATAGCTTTCCCTATAGCATGGTGGTTTACGCATAAATGGCTAGAAAATTTCTTCTATCATATAGATGTACCTATCGTTCTATTTATTTTCACAGGGTTGTGTATTGGTTTGACAACTTTAGCGATTATCGCCACCCGTATATTCCAGACAGCCCGTATTAACCCTGTCAATAGTTTAAGAGATGAATAAGAAAAATAAGCCGTAGGTTATCTAAGCTAAAAAGTGTATTAATTATTAACCAAATTTGGGTGTAGATCAGTTTATAATTGGTGTACCTACGGCTTAGGATCTTTGAAGCGATTTTTAGCTGTTTGCGTGTTGGACAGCTAAAAATTGCTTATTTCTTTTCAGTCGATTCCGTGGGAGCAGCTAAAATATAACCGAATCCGTATTGAGATGCTTTCCGAATAATTTTGCGGTCATCAGACCGATTAAGGAAATCATCTAGTACCTTAATCAGGTTTTTAGGATGTATATACCTTTCTAATTTAGCACAGCATAAGTTGTGTATTTCGTCAGGTCTCTTTTCCACATTAAAATATCCCATATCAATATTTTCATCCAAGAGAGTACTTATCTCTTTTACTTCTTCTATTGTCGAAATTTCATACGGGTCGAGATCATGTCGAATATCGATTAACTTAAATTCGATTACTTTTTGATCTTGCTCTACCTCAACTTTATACAGTTCATAAATAACGCGGTCACCCAATTTAGTTACATGCAATTCATATGTATACTTCTGTGACGACAACTCGATTCCGTAAGGCATCAATTCATTCATACTCTTTATTTCTAGTACAAGCTGCATGGCGACCAAATCATGAACAAAAATTCTTTTCCTTTTGAATGTCTCGACTTCATTTACAAAATCGAATGACTTTCCCATTAAAAAAGAAACTTCTTCGGGTGACAGGTGCCGCGAAATACGTTGTAGCAGCATACGATAATATATTTGCATGTTTAACTCTTCGCATCTTCTCCTATATACTTTTGTTTTTTGAATTTTCGCTGTTTTCATCATTGACACATTTAAATGATATAGATTTTCAATACAAAATAATAGAAAATATTCTAAAAATAAAAACATTTGTATAAATAAAAATAACATTTTGTATATTTATCTATACAAAACAAGAGCATACTAAATCATAACTATGACAAAACTAGGTGAATTTTTAGAGAAGAAATCCGTTAATAAATCGCGAATTGCGCGCAAAACAGGTTTAAGTAAGGCAAGAATCAATGAGTTAACGATGACCGAAACGGCTAAATTACGTTTGGATGAAATGTACCTGATCGCATTGGCTATTGATACAGATCCAGCTAAAATGATGTTCGAACTATGTGATCATCTCCAGCTGAAAGAGATTGAAGAGTAAGCAATTCTCTATTTACCATCAGCGCCTAGAACGTCTGTGCGATACTGAACGCCAAACTGTTCGATATCGTACAGACGAGCTTTTCAAATTTAAAACAACAAACTAGTTATCAATACATTAACAAAATGGCAATGCAATTGATTTCAGCTTAAAAGTCTGTTTTGATTATAACTACCAGTCATTCAGACCTTAAAAATTTCTGCTATGATAGGAAATAATCTCAAAATAGCTTGGCGGAATATGGCGAAAAACAAGCTATATTCATTCATCAAAATTGGTGGCTTTGCCTTTAGTATTGCGATCTGTATTCTTATTGTTTTATATATAAAACATGAGACCAGCTACAATAAGTTTTATCCGGCTATGGATAGAATTTACCGCTTGGTCGTTCAGTTACCCATAGAGAATAAAACCGAGCGCTGGGTTTCACTTTCTGCACCGGTAGCGCCAACCTTAAAAGCAGAAATACCGTCCATTGAGCAAACGGGGCGCATCCTACCTAATCCGTTATTCGGTGCGGGCAGCAATCAATTGTCATTAAATAACAGCCCAGATAGCCATTACGATGACGGATTTGTCTATGTCGACCAGTCTATTCTCGACATGTTTCCTATGCCAATGGTTTCGGGCCAGCTGTCCCATGCACTCGACAAGCCCAACACATTGGTTATTACCAGAAGCAAGGCCGAAAAATACTTTAAAAATGATCCAATTGGACAAACGATCTATCTCAACAACAATAAATCTAAGGCCTATACCATCACTGGGGTCATTGAAGATATGCCCAACAATTCGACCCTTGCCGGTTATAGTTTTTTTATGTCGCTCGCTGGAGAACCTTTTTATCAAGGCGAACAGACTGCTTGGCTCAATAACAATTATACCGTGTATGTCAAATTAAAACCCAACGTAAATGTTGCACTGGCTGAAAAAGAAATTTCAAAGAATTACTTAGAGATACATTATCTCCCTGAATATCTAAAATCAGGACGGAAACTTAATCCGCTTTTCAAACAGGCAAAAATAACTTTACAGAATGCACTCGACATGCATTTAAAATCTGCGGATATAAGCGACGATAAAGTTAGTACATTGAACAGAGGCGATATTCGCATGGTTTGGACCTTCGCAACAATAGCTTTATTTATTTTGTTCATTGCCTGTATTAACTTCATCAACTTATCGACAGCAAATGCAGCAACGAGAGCAAAAGAAATTGGTATCCGTAAGACTATTGGCTCCTCCAGGAAGCTGCTTGTTGGGCAATTCCTTGTTGAAGCAATTTGTTATAGTGTATTGTCACTGATTATTGGGCTCTTTCTAAGCTGGCTACTACTACCCGTATTCAACCATCTAGCCAACAAATCCTTGACCATTCCTTGGATAGCGGCGTACTTCTTTCCTTCTCTTTTGGTGGCCATATTGGTGATCGGTGGTCTTGCCGGAATCTACCCTGCATTGTACCTATCCAAATTTAAACCAATCACCGCACTGAAAAACAATGTCATTGGCGCTAAATCTTCGCTGTTTAGGAATAGTTTGGTTGTCTTTCAATTCGCGACCTCAATTATCCTTATCGTTGGAGCATTGGTAACCAATAAACAGATAAACTACATATTGGACAAAGATCTGGGATTTGACAAGGAACAAATCGTTGTGCTTCGCGGTATTGGAACATTATCGAAACAGCTTCCAAGTTTAAAAAATGAACTAAAGAGCCTCCCCAATGTTGCCTCAGTTTCCATGGGTGATTTTCTTCCAGTCCCCATCGATGGAGCCAAACGAAATGGTAATCCGTTCTGGGTCGATGGCAGAAAAGATCTTGATATGGCTACACAGGGCCAATTTTGGGAAATCGATCAGGATTATCTGAGCACATTCGGTCTTCATTTAAATAAAGGACGAAATTTTGATCCCACCAGAGCCACCGATAGCAGTTCGGCTATTATCAATCAGAAATTGGCCGACGAGCTTCACTTAAAGAATCCCATTGGTGCAAAAATCACCAATGGCAATACATGGACGGTCATTGGCGTAGTAGATGATTTTATTTTTGAGTCGCTAAAAGATAAGGGGTATGCAGGACTTTGTATGACATTACGAGGCAATCCCTCCCTCCTCTCTGTTAAGGTAAAACCGCAACATCTCAAAGAGACGCTCGCTGATATCACAGGAGTATGGGACAAATTTGCCCCAAATCAACAAATTAACTACAGCTTCTTGGACGAAGGTTTTGAGGCTCTTTATCAAGACGTGGAACGGACCAAGAATATATTCACTTGTTTCGCTCTTGTTGCCATTTTTGTTGCTGCGCTCGGGCTTTTCGGTCTCGCAACTTATGTGACACAGCAACGGACCAAAGAAATTGGCGTACGTAAGGTCCTTGGAGCCAATGCGATTAGATTACTCCGATTATTGTCTGGAGATTTTATAAAATTGGTGTTTGTAGCCTTGGTCATTGCTACACCAGTTGCGTGGTGGGCGATGAACCAATGGCTTACAGATTTTAACTATCGGATCGAAAAAAATTGGCTCTACTTCATTCTTGCAGGAATGAGTGCCATTTTAATTGCTTTAGGCACAATCAGCTATCAGACTTGGAAAGCCATTCGCGCCAATCCTGTGGATAGCCTGCGTGATGAATAAATACAAAACCGTAAAAGACTTTTATTATGATAGGAAATAATTTAAAGATCGCTTGGCGAAATATGGTCAACAACAAACTGTACTCGATCATCAAGATCGGCGGATTCGCTTTTAGCATTGCGATTTGCATTCTTATTATGCTGTACATCCGACATGAAACCAGTTATGATAAAATGTATCCCAACATGAACCGTGTTTTCCGTCTTATCGTTTCAGCACCCGATGGTGATAAAGTGAGGCAAACCTTTGCCTTTCCTGCCCCAGCAGCTAAAACCTTGCAAGAGGAAATCCCAAGTGTTGAATTAGCCGGTCGCATTTTACCCAATACCTTATTTGGTGCCGGAAGCAATCTGTTTACTGTAAATGGCCGCGCGGAGAACTACCTTGATAAAGGTTTTGTATATGTTGATCAGTCCATTTTGGAAATATTTCCGCTTCCGGTCGTACAAGGACAGTTATCACATGCGCTGGACAAACCCAATGCGATAGTCATTACCAAAAGTAGGGCTCAGAAATATTTCAAAGGAAATGCCGTAGGACAAACCATCTATTTGAACAATAATAAAAATGTTTTATACAACATAACGGCTGTGATCGATGATGTTCCAAACAATTCCAGTCTCTATGGTTATGATTATTTTATATCCCTAGCGGGGGAACCTTTTTACCCGGGTGAGCAAAACAATTGGGGCGCGACAAATTACATTACCTATGTAAAACTGAAGGAGAATACAGATATTGCCAACGCACAGCGTAGCATTTCAAAAAACTATATTCAGGACCATTATATTTTGCTCAACAAAAAAAATGGAATGAAAATATCGCCAGAAATGATGCAATCAACCGTATTGCTTCAAAACGCCCTTGATATGCACCTGCACTCGAAGAATATTTCGGAATATGGAATGGCGACACAATATCAAAGCGACATTAAGATGGTCTGGATATTTACGGGCATTGCATTTTTTATATTATTGATTGCCTGTATAAACTTCATCAACTTATCAACGGCGAATGCAGCAACACGAGCCAAAGAAATCGGGATTCGAAAAACCATTGGATCAAATCGACGGACACTGATTATCCAATTTATGACCGAAGCGATATGTTACAGTCTTATTTCACTCCTTATAGGGTTATTATTAGCCTTCCTGTTATTACCGCTATTTAACAATCTAGCCAACAAAGCGCTGTTTATACCGTGGACAGTGTGGTACTTTGTTCCTTCGCTGATTTTGAGCATGTTGTTCATCGGTATCCTTGCTGGCTTATACCCAGCGTTCTATTTATCAGGATTTCAACCTATCAACGCATTAAAAAGTAAATCGGTTGCTAACCCTAAATCTTCGTTGCTACGTAATGGACTGGTTATTTTCCAGTTTGCAACATCTATTATATTGATCATCAGTGCACTCATTGCAAATCAACAAATCAGTTTTATGCTCAATAAAGACATTGGCTTTGATAAAGATCAGGTCATTGTACTTCGTGGTGTAACGGGTATTGCCTCTCAGGCAAAAGAATTAAAAAATGAATTGAAAGCCATTCCAACAGTTCGTGATGTCTCCATCGGCGACTACTTACCGGTTCAATTGGATGGCGCAAAAAGAAATGGGAATCTTTTTTGGTCCAAAGGAAAAGAAGATCTTGAATTGGGAGAAGGCGGGCAATTCTGGAATATCGACGAAAGCTACCTCACTACATTTGGACTAAAACTTATAGCCGGCCGAAACTTCGATCCACATATCGCATCGGATAGTTCTGGTGCTATTGTTAACAAAAGAATGCTTGCAGATCTAGGCATCAAGGGAAATCCGATTGGTGCACAAATTACCAATGGCATGACGTGGACCATTATTGGTGTCGTCGACGATTTTATCTTTGAATCGATGAAAGATGAGGGCTACTATCCCGTTTGTATGACCCTCGCCAACAGCCCCTCCATGCTTTCCATCAAGACTAAATCTACAGAGATGTCCAAAACATTGGCCGACATTAATACCGCCTGGAACAAGTTTTCACCAAATCAAAAAATCGATTACAATTTCCTCGATGCCGGCTTCGCAGATCTATATCAAGATGTCCAACGGACCAAAAATATCTTCAGTTGCTTTGCTTTTGTAGCCATTTTTGTTGCAGCTCTGGGACTTTTCGGACTGGCAACTTATGTGACCCAGCAACGAACCAAGGAAATCGGTGTCCGCAAGGTTCTCGGCGCAAGTTCCATCCGATTACTCAAATTACTCTCCGGAGATTTTATAAAATTGGTGTTTGTAGCTTTGATCATTGCTACACCTGTAGCGTGGTGGGCAATGAATCAATGGTTGAGAGATTTCAACTATCGAGTAGAAATCAATTGGTTCTACTTTATTCTAGCGGGTCTCAGTGCAATCCTGGTTGCTTTCGGAACCATTACTTATCAAACATGGAAAGTCGTCCGTGCCAATCCAGTCGATAGTTTAAGGGATGAATAAAGTCAGAAGATCTTAAAAATTGGTGTTCGTTGCCTTGGTAATTGCCTTGCCTGTTGCTTGGTGGGCAATGAACCAATGGCTCAGGGGGCATGGATGTTCGATTCTGGACGTAAACTGTTCGAAATCGGACATCCGAAAACAAAAAAAACAACATAAAACACTTATAACAAAACAATTACAACAATGGCAAGGGGATTGTAATTTTAATTGAGTGAATTGGTTCGCATTAGTTTAAACATAATATCCTCCAAAAAATGGCAAAAAATGATTTCAAACTAGCTTGGCGCAAACTTTTAAAAAATAAAGGTTTTACTTTCTTAAATATTGTTGGTCTGACCCTGGGTTTTACGGGTTTTATCCTTTCCTATCAATATATTAATCGCGAAACGAGTTACGATAAATGGAACCCACATTTTAAGGATATCTACCAAATTGGCCTTGAATCGGAAGGTGCATTTACGGACGAAACTTCACCTTCACTGGCTCCATTGCTAAAACAGAGTTTACCTGATATTGTATATGCAGGAAGAAAAATAGTCTATAACTACGGTAGTTACCCCCTTTTTGGTGAAAAAACAGTCCTTATCAAAAACGCGGCATTAATTGATTCTTCTGCTGCGCAAATTTTTCAGGTAAAAAATGCGACTGGACCGCTCTATAAAAACAAAGACCAAAAGGAAGCGACCTTGGTCAAAAGTCCTATTGCCGAACAACTGTTTAAAAAAGAAGATCTAAATTTTGACAGTCCCCATTCGGTTCCAACTCAAAGCCTTGCTCTAGGTATGCAGGAGACGATTTATGGTACGATCAAAAAACAGAGTCTGTCCATCATTGATTACGATCTCCTTTTTATCCGCGAACCGCAGGATCTCTTCGCCGATAATAATCCTTTTTTGTATCAAACTTATATTCAGGTTCGTCCCGGTACGGATATCCCAAAGTTGACTAATCGCATCAATGCGCTTTACCAGAAAGAAATTGCACCAAAAGATAAAATACGTTCTTCTAGTTATGCCAAGGGAAAAATCTATTTGGATCCATTAGCCAATCTTCATCTAAGGCCAAAAACAGGTACTGACACAGCTTATATCATTACGTGGATTATTGGTATTCTCTCCGTTTTGATCCTCTTACTTGCCGCTGCCAATTTTGCCAATTTGATTATGGCACAGGCGGATCAACGCATTAAGGAACTCGCGCTTAAAAAAATATTAGGCAGCTCACGCTGGGCTATCGTCAGACAATTGGTACTGGAAGTATTTATCCTGACTTTCAGTGCTGCAATCTTAAGTTTCGTCACTTTGGCTCTCACAGGAAATATTCTACAAAAATGGTTCAACGATGATCTTAAGGGGTATATTTTGAGCTCGGAGACAATCGCCCAACTTGCTATTGCCGTACTATTGACAACAATTCTATCGGCAATATACCCAGCTATCGTACTCTCTGGCTTCAAATCCGTTAATCTCCTTAAAGGCGGACTAACATCAGTACTCAAAAAAGGAACTTTCCGCAATGCCTTATTAACCTTTCAAATCAGCATGGCGATTTTGTTTATCTCGGGTATGTTAATCATCCGGGGCCAACTTCAGTACATGCAGCAGGCAGATAAAGGGTTTGAGCCAGCGCAGGTTATCAATTTCAAGGGAGTAGGTATGTATTACAATAAAAACAACTACGAACAATTAAAGAGGCGATTAGAAAATGATCCGAGTATTGCATCTACCGCATCGGCGACCAATATTCCGGGAGAAGGTGAGCAGCCTCCCAAAATGGATTTTTCCTATGCCCAAAAAAACATTTCATTTGCACATGTCGGCATTGATCCTGGATACTTCAAGACGTTAAACATCTCCAGTACACAGGGGAATACCAATATTTCATTGGACCAATTGCTTCGCGATTCCTTAGCCCATTATGCTATTATAAACGAATCTGCAGCCAAAAATTTAGGACTTTCAAACCCTATGGGTGCAAAAATTAAGGGCTGTGATGTAGACTTTGAAATTGTCGGTTTAGTCAAAGACAGTAAAGCTTATGGCTTTGAGAATGTAGTTCAACCGACCATCTATTCATTTAAAAATGAATGTGGCACTATGCGTTTTCAGACGACACTTATGGTCAAAACAAAACAAGGCATGGTCGATCAGGCAATTCAAACAGTCAAAGCAGAGTGGGCGAAAAACCCAACCGCAAAAGACCTCCCCCTTGATTATTCCTTTATGGATGAGCAATATGCTTTACAGCACAAAAAACAGCAAGAATTGCAGACGGCTTTTAATAGTTTCACTAGCCTCTCCGTGATCATCGCGGCCTTAGGGCTGTTCAGTATGGCGGCATATCAGGCGGCATTACGAAAAAAGGAAATGAGCATCAGAAAAGTACTGGGAGCATCGGTACAATTGCTCTTTGTTCAATTGAACAAACCATTTTTCAAACTCTTTTTGATCGGTATTGGCATAGCCCTTCCACTAGCCTATATGCTCATGAATAAATGGCTTTCTAATTTCGCCTATCACATTCAGCTTTCCTGGTGGTCGTTTTTGATTCCAATATTTTGCATATTTATCCTCATATTGGTTTCCATCAGTTTCCAATCTCTCAAAGTCGCAAAAACCAATCCAATAGATAGTCTGCGCGATGAATAAAAGATAATATGAGCAGTGATGGCCTTAACCCAGAGTCGAACAATAATTATGGTTACCGGTAAAAATATAAATACGAATATCTAAGATCTCAATACTAAAAAATGATACAATTAAAAAATTTATTCAAGTGGTATAATGTAGGTGGTACACGCTCATTCGTCCTTAAAGATGTAAGTCTCGATATCGCTGAAGGTGATTTTATCTCCATCATGGGACCTTCAGGGTCCGGAAAATCGACTTTATTAAATATTATCGGTATGCTCGACGAGCCTGATGAAGGTGAATATATCTTTATGGGCGAGAATGTGTTGGAAATGAAAGCGAAAAAAAGAACGCAACTATACCAATCCCACATCGGCTATGTATTTCAAGCTTACCATCTCCTGGATGAATTGACTGTATATGAAAATATTGAAACACCTTTGATCTATAAGGACATTTCGAGCAAAGAAAGAAAAGCTATTGTTGCCGATATGCTCGATCGCTTTGGTATTGTTGGTAAGAAGGATCTCTTCCCAGCCCAACTATCCGGTGGCCAACAACAGATTGTAGGTATAGCGCGTGCATTAGCGGGATCGCCCAAGTTATTGTTAGCCGATGAGCCTACGGGTAATTTAAATTCCAAACAAGGCGAAGAAATCATGGATCTATTCAAACAGCTCAACGATGATGGTGTTACGATCATACAAGTAACCCATTCTGAAAAGAATGCCGAATACGGTAAAAGAGTTGTCAATATGCTGGATGGTCAGCTCAAATAATTGTATGCCAATTTAACCTGGATAATCCCTACGCAGTACATCAATTACGGTAGGGATTTTTTTAGCTCATATTTCGAATCAATTCTTTAACTTCGTTATGATGAATGAGAGAGAGTTGAAATCGCTAATATCCCTGTTGGACGACACCGACCAACAGATTATTCAGGAAGTGGAACACCAGTTAAAAAGCCAAGGTCCTGAGATTGTACCCTATTTGGAAAAATTTTGGGAATCAAGCTTCGATCCCAGAATACAGGGACGTTTAGAGAATATCATTCATGAAATTCAATTTGATCAGACCAAAAACGAGTTACAGATCTGGAACCTGAGTAACTCATTCAATCTACTGGAAGGATTAATTATCCTCAATAATTATCAATATCCTTCTTATGAAGACCACAAGATTATTTTGGCGATAGAAGATCTCAAAACTGAGGTATGGCGCGGTTTGCATTACGACATGAGCCCACTGGAAAAAGTGAACCTAATGAATCATGTTCTTTTTGGCTCTTTCGGCCTAACAGGAAATACAAAGGACTATCATCACCCACAGAATTCCTATATTGGTCAAGTACTCGATACCAAACAGGGGAATCCCTTAACCCTATCCTGCATTTATAGTATCATTGCACAAAAATTGGACATTCCAATCTACGGTATCAATTTACCAAAGCATTTTGTATTGGCGTATATGGATTCGGATGAAGAAGGGAATGAAAATGTGCTGTTTTACATCAATGCCTTTAATCGTGGTCAGGTTATGCAAAAAAGCGATGTAAATTCATTTTTGAAGCAACTGAACCTCAATCCAGATAGAGAATTTACCTATCCTTGCGACAATGTGACTATCATTAAACGAGCTTTGCGAAACCTAATGTCTGCCTACGAGGAACATGAAAGTTCAAACAAGCAACAGGAAATCAAAGAGCTTTTCCAGTTGCTTGCTTAAACTGCATGTTAGAAAACATTAGCTTCACGAGCATCTAAAAAGATATAATTAGGCGTCATGGAGCCATAGGTTTTCGCCGCAATATCGGGTTTTACATTGCCTTCACTTAAGCCAACCAATGGAAAACGCGAAATTGTACGATTCGTTAGATCAGAAACATAAAAGAATTTTCCTTGGTCCGTACGGTCATCAATCGCTACACCCCAAGGTTTTACTAAGCCTGTATTAGCCCCACCGACAACATAATCCGGTTCCACGTTCATTTTATCCGTGGTGCCGCTAAATAAGGTATTTGGATCTTTGAAAAATAGTACTTCACTACCGGAAGTTACCGCCAACAAGTTCTTTTTGGGAGCGTAGGATACCGAGCCTAATCCCGTTTTACCATTGATATATACTTTCATCATTGGCGTAAATCTAGTGGAAGCTACAATGGTATCGCGAGCACGGTCGATGAGTTCTTGTTTGAGTTGTGAATATACCGCAAAACCACTTTTATTTTCTGTTCCTTCATTATTAAAACCAACCAGCACCAATTTCTCATTACTATCACTCGTGATGCTGTTCAATAAGGTCAGTGAACTCGGAACAATGGTCCCCAGGTTAATCTGTTTGTCAATGATCGGTGCTCCGCCTTTTGATCCTACTTTTCCACTTGGTGTACTTATAGCATATAACATGGAGTTACCTGCTCCGCGATTTGTAACAGCCAAAAGAAATGGTGTTGTAACAGATCCAGAAGTACCATTTTGTTGGGCATAAGTATAATAAGCCAAACCCCTTACATTTGTAAAACCAGTATATCCAATAGCACCTGCATTACCAGGAATTCCATAGATCTCATTGGCAAATGGAATCACTTGAAGAAAAGTATCTTGTGCTGTAACACTTGCCTGAAAGATAGCCCGGGCTGCTGCATCAAAAAGAATTGGGCCACCACCTTTTGCCGGAGAAAGATATTGATAGATATTATCCAAGTTGGTTGTATCAGCCGGATCGATAATCATCATGTTTTTAAGCGCGGAATTGTTCTGGTCGTAATCCGAGAAAGAAACATACAATCTGGAGATCAAAGTAGCACCCGTTCTTACAGGTTCATCATCCAGTTTCTTGCATGATGTAAAACCTATTACACTAACAAAGAATAGGATAATACAGGATCGAAACGAAAATTTCATATATTTTTTATTAAAAATAGTGTATTGCGTTAAACATACAAATCTACTAATATATGCAGCATATAAACGAATTTATATGATTCTTTTAAGGGCAAACTCGTATAAGTAAAACGGAAATATTTGTCAATTCGCTACTTTTTGATTAAAATTGTCCTTGTTTTTTGTTAGCACATACGATTATGGAAAATAAAGAATTTGTAAGGGAGAGGTTGGCATTACCGGGAGAGGGCAAAAAATTACTTTTACACTCCTGCTGTGCTCCTTGTTCTGGAGAAGTGATGGAAGCACTCATTGCTTCGGATATCGATTTTACAATCTATTTTTACAATCCCAATATTCATCCCCGCAAAGAATATGATTTACGCAAAGACGAGAACATCCGATTTGCGGAAAAACATAATATCCCTTTTTTTGATGCGGATTACGATGTTGATCATTGGTTCGATTTGGCCAAAGGGATGGAGCAAGAGCCTGAAAGAGGCATTCGCTGCACCATGTGTTTTGATATGCGTTTTGAAAAAACGGCTGAGTATGCAGCTGCGAATGGCTTTGATGTGATTTCAAGTTCGCTGGGTATTTCCCGTTGGAAAAACATGGAGCAAATCAATGACTGTGGTTTACGTGCGGCCTCCCGCCATGAAGGGATGGAGTATTGGACATTCAACTGGCGCAAGAAAGGTGGTTCTGCCCGTATGCTTGAAGTCTCCAAAAAGGAGAAGTTCTATATGCAGGAATATTGCGGCTGTGCTTATTCGCTACGTGACACCAACAAATGGCGTATGGCAAATGGGCGCGAAAAGATAGAGTTAGGCAAAAATTATTATGAATAAGCCCTGTTACTGGTGTATATAAAGCTTTGCTTCGGAATATTTAAAAAAATATTTCTATCCTAATGATTTTATACATACCTTTGCAGGCTCAAATGCAAGATTGTGAAACATCTAAAACAATACAGAATTCCCTTTTCGGGGCTCAACGCTGGAAAGCACAATTTTGAGTTTGACATTAATAAAAAGTTCTTTGACTGCTACGAACATTCGATTGTAAAAGATGGCAATCTGAAAGCAGAAGTTGAATTGCAAAAACAAGAAAATCTATTGATTTTGCATTTTGATATCCAAGGCGAAATTCAATTGACTTGTGATACCTGCTTAAAAGAGTTTATGTCACCGATTTCAATTCAAGAACGAATATTAGTCAAATTCACGGATGAAGATTGGACAGATAATACCGAAGAGGTGTTGATCTTATCCAAAAGCGACCATGAGTTGGATATAGCTGAGTTATTATACGAATACATTAATTTAGCTGTTCCCTATATCGTAAAATGTGAAGAGCAGGGACAAGGTATACAATGTGATCCTGACATGCTCGCGTTATTTACAAGCGAGCCTGATTCAGAAGAACAAAAAGAAGAAGAAATTATCGACCCACGTTGGGAAGCATTGAGAAATATTAAAAATAACTAAAACAAAAATACGAGATGGCACATCCAAAACGTAAAACTTCTAAATCAAGAAGAGACAAAAGAAGAACACATTATAAAGCTGAAGCTCCAAGCTTGACAGTATGTAAAGAAACTGGCGCAGTTCATTTACCTCACCGTGCGTATACTGTAGACGGAAACTTGTACTACAACGGTAAATTGATCATTGAAAATACAGCTGTTGTCTAAGGTAAACCTTTCATAACACCAAAACATCCCAGACAAGCACTATTTTAGAAATTTGCTTTACTTTGGGATGTTTTTTGCGTATTATTGATTTACTAAATAATAACGGATGAAGATTGGTTTAGATATTTTAGGAGGAGATTATGCTCCTAAAGCAACGATAACAGGTGCTATTGAAGCACAAAAACAGCTTACTGGAGACCAAAAAATAGTCCTTTTTGGTAACACTGAAGAGACTAAACAATTAATCAATCAAGCCGGAGGAAATTCATCTGACTTTGAATATGTAGAGGCTCCAGAAGTCATTGCAATGGGTGAACATCCTACCAAAGCAATAACTCAAAAACCCAACTCAAGTATTGCGAAGGGATTTGAATATTTAAAAAACAAAGAAATTGACTCATTCGCTTCTGCTGGTAATACCGGCGCCATGCTTGTGGGCTCAATGTTCAGCGTTAAAGCTATCCCAGGCGTATTACGTCCTGCAATAGCATCCATTGTTCCCAAATTAAAATCAGGCTTCGGAATCTTATTGGACGTCGGCGCTAATGCGGACTGTAAACCAGAGATGTTGAACCAATTTGCAATCTTGGGAAGTGTCTTTGCCGAACATGTGTTTAATGTATCCAATCCTAAAGTTGGATTATTGAATATCGGAGAAGAAGAAGAAAAAGGAAACATCCTAACAACCTCTACCTACCCCCTACTTAAAGCCAACGACAAGATTAACTTTATCGGAAATGCAGAAGGCCGTGACCTGTTCAGTGACCATGCCGACGTTTACGTCTGTGATGGATTTACAGGCAACGTCGTCTTGAAACTCGCAGAATCATTTTATGTAGTGACGTTGAAAAAAGGTTTTAAAGATGATTTCTTCGACCGATTCAACTACGAGCAGTACGGCGGAAGCCCCATCTTGGGAGTTAATGCTCCTGTCATTATTGGCCATGGTATTTCGACACCTGAGGCCATTAAAAATATGGTTTTATTTTCAAGAGATATGATCGAGTCTAAGTTCATTGACAGCATCAGATCTATTTTCAATTAGAATATTTATGTCAAAGATTCACGCCGCAATCACGGCTGTAAATGGTTACGTTCCGGATTATATCCTTACTAACAAAGAATTGGAAACAATGGTCGACACCAACGACGAATGGATTGTTTCCAGAACGGGAATCAAAGAGCGTCGCATCTTAAAAGGTGAAGGGCTTGCTACTTCAGATCTTGCTGTACCTGCAGTTCAAGGTTTATTGAAAAAAAGAGGTATAGCTGCTACAGATATTGACCTTATTATCTTTTGCACAAGCACACCAGATATGCTGTTCCCTGCGACTGCAAATATTCTGGCCGATAAAATCGGAGCTACAAATGCATGGGGATTTGATCTTCAGGCTGCTTGTTCAGGTTTCTTGTTCGGTCTGAATACAGGAACACAATTTATCACTGCTGGTACACATAAAAAAGTCCTTGTTATCGGTGCAGATAAAATGTCTTCAGTAATAAATTATCAAGACCGTAATACCTGTATCCTATTTGGTGATGGCTGTGGTTGTGTATTGTTGGAGCCAAATGAAGAAGGAATGGGTATACAGGATGCTATTTTAAAAACCGATGGTTCTGGAGGACAGTTTTTGAATATCAAAGGTGGAGGTTCACTGAATCCGGCGTCGCATGCAACTGTAGATGCAGGATTACATTATGCTTACCAAGAAGGTCGTACGGTGTTTAAATTTGCAGTAACCAATATGGCTGATGTAGCACATGAAGTTATGGTCAAAAATAACTTAAAGTCAGAAGATATTGCTTGGTTGGTACCTCATCAGGCCAACAAACGTATTATTGATGCAACTGCAGAACGTGTGGGTCTTCCGGAAGAAAAAGTGATGGTGAACATTCAAAAATATGGAAATACCACCAGTGGTACTATTCCTTTATGCCTATGGGAATGGGAATCTCAATTGAAAAAAGGAGATAATCTTATCCTTGCAGCTTTCGGCGGTGGTTTCACTTGGGGATCCATCTATTTAAAATGGGCGTATTAATTGTCCATTTTATGGTATAATTTATTACTTTTGACAGTTAGAATTTTTTAGAAACAAACAAAACCTAGAATACTATGGGTATGGATATCAAACAAATTCAGGACTTGATTAAATTCGTTTCAAAATCAGGTGTGAATGAAGTCTCAATTGAAGAGCAAGATTTTAAAATTACAATAAAGACAAATCAAGAGCCTACGTACGTGACAGCTACTGTTCCTGCTGTTGCTCCAATTGCTGCTCCTCAAGTTGCACAAGCAGCGGCGCCAGCTCCTGTGGCTAGCCCTGCAGCACCAGCGGTAAACGCTGACGCAAACTTGATAACAATCAAATCACCAATGATCGGTACATTCTACCGTTCGGCTGGACCAGGTAAACCATCTTTCGTTAATATCGGTGATGATATCAATACCGGTTCTGTATTATGTATCGTTGAAGCTATGAAATTATTCAACGAAATTGAATCTGAAGTTTCAGGTAAAATCGTTAAGATTTTGGTAGAAGACGCTCAACCTGTTGAGTTCGACCAACCATTATTCTTAGTTGAGCCTAAGTAATTTACAATTACGTAAATGAATACATGTAGCCTCCAAAGGGCTACATTTTTTGCAAACTTCATAATTCAAGACAATGTTCAAAAAAATATTAATTGCAAATAGAGGCGAGATTGCCCTGCGCATTATCCGTACCTGTCGTGAAATGGGTATTAAAAGTGTTGCAGTATATTCGACTGCTGATAGAGACAGCTTACACGTAAGATTTGCGGATGAAGCAGTTTGTATTGGTCCTCCACCGAGTAGAGACTCTTACTTAAACATTCCAAATATTATTTCTGCAGCTGAATTGACAAATGCAGATGCGATTCATCCAGGATACGGTTTCTTATCGGAAAACGCACGCTTTTCAGCAATCTGTGCAGAATATGGCATCAAATTTATTGGTGCTACTGCAGAACAGATCGAAAAAATGGGTGATAAATCCCGTGCTAAGGATACCATGAAAAAAGCTGGTGTTCCAACCGTTCCAGGATCGGATGGTTTGATCTCAAACGTAAAAGAAGGTATTATATTAGCGAATGAAATCGGCTACCCAGTAATCATCAAAGCAACTGCCGGTGGTGGTGGTCGTGGTATGCGTATCATTTGGAAAGATGAAGAGTTCGAACCAGCTTGGGATTCTGCACGTGTTGAATCTGCTGCGGCTTTCGGTAACGATGGCATCTACCTTGAAAAATATGTAGAAGAACCGCGTCACATCGAATTCCAAATTGTGGGCGATCAGTTCGGTACAGTATGTCACCTATCTGAACGTGACTGTTCGATACAACGTCGTCACCAAAAATTGATCGAAGAATCTCCATCACCTTTTATGACTCCCGAATTGAGAGCTGAAATGGGAGAGGCTGCTGTCAAAGGTGCTAAAGCTGTAAACTATGAAGGTGCTGGTACAATCGAATTCTTGGTTGACAAACACCGCAACTTCTACTTTATGGAAATGAACACTCGTATCCAAGTAGAACACCCTGTAACGGAAGAGGTAATCAACTTTGACTTGATCAAAGAACAGATAAAAGTGGCCGCAGGAATTCCGATCTCTGGTAAAAACTATGAACCAGGAATGCATGCAATTGAATGTCGTATCAATGCTGAGGACCCTTTTAACAATTTCCGCCCTTCACCAGGTAAAATCACCAACTTCCACTCACCAGGTGGACATGGTGTACGTGTAGATACACACGTTTACTCTGGTTATTCAATTCCGCCGAACTATGATTCTATGATTGCTAAATTGATCACTGTTGCACAAACACGTGAGGAAGCAATTTGTACCATGGAACGTGCGTTAAGCGAATTCGTCATTGAAGGGATCAAAACAACCATTCCTTTACATTTGAGATTGATGCGCGACCCTAACTTTAGAGCCGGCAATTTCACGACAAAGTTTATGGAAACTTTCGACCTAACGGAATATCCAGCAGAAGATTAAATAAAATTATCTTTACATACATAAAAAATACCATTCTTTACAATAAGAATGGTATTTTTGTTTCCAAACAATTTTTATGAGTACACCTAATTCGAAAGATCTAATACAAGCTATTAAAGATAAAGGGAAGAATATAGAAGCAGAAATGTCTTTTTTTGACCACCTTGAGGTTTTGAGATGGCATTTGGTCCGTTCAGCAATTGCGATCTGTATCTTTGCAGGTATTGCCTTTACATTCTACGATTTCGTATTCAACGATATCATCATGGGGCCAAAGAATCTAAATTTTTGGACCTATCGCATGATGTGTAAAGCTGCAGATGCTTTCAATTTAGCGGACTTCTGTGTCAAGAAAATTCCTTTTAATATCATCAATACCGAACTAGCAGGTCAATTTATGCTTCAGATAAACTCCTGTTTATTGATGGCTTTGATGATGGGCTTTCCTTACCTTCTTTTTGAAATCTGGTTATTTGTAAAACCAGCATTGACCGATGTGGAAAGACGCTCTGCACGAGGGTTTGTCTTTTACTCCTCTTTATTGTTTATTTTAGGAGCGCTCTTCGGATACTATATCGTTGTGCCATTATCCATAAACTTTCTGGCAAATGTATCCCTAAGTGATGAAATCGTGAACCAGATTACCATTGATAATTACCTTTCCACGATAGCAACATTAACATTGGGCTGTGGAATTGTTTTCCTACTGCCGATACTGGTATTTATTCTCTCGAAAATAGGCATTATGACCCCTGAATTTATGCGGGCCAGCCGTCGTTATGCAACTGTAATTATTTTAGTGATAGCCGCTATCATTACACCTTCTGCAGATGTGATCACCATGTTGACCGTTGCAGCACCAATGTTCTTATTATATGAGATCAGTATTATGGTTTCTGCGGATGTCAAAAGAAAAAAATTAGCACAAGAAAAATAAAATAACAATAAAAATGAGCAGCGTAAAGAAAATTGCGATTGGAAGTGACCATGCTGGTTTTGAATACAAAACAGCTTTGGTAAGCTTTTTGAATGAACTGGGTTATGAAGTAACAGACTTTGGAACAAACTCTCCAGATTCAGTTGATTATCCAGATTTCGCACACCCAGTTGCATCAGCAGTAGAAAATAAAGAAGCTGATGCCGGAGTCTTGATTTGTGGAAGTGCAAATGGTGTTGCTATCACAGCTAATAAACACCAAAATATTCGTGCTGCTATCTGTTGGTTGGAGGAAATTTCGGCTTTAGCCCGTCAGCATAATGATGCGAACGTGGTATGTATCCCAGCACGTTTTATCGACCTTGACCTTGCTAAAAAGATCGTCAACACATTTATGAACACGGAATTCGAGGGTGGACGTCACGCTAACCGTGTAAACAAAATAGCTTGTAGCTGTTAATAAATTAACATTTTTTAAGAAGCGGATGAAAGGTAAACTACACTTTTCATCCGCTTTTTTTTATATATTGTGCAGATACTGACACCTGTTATAAGATTAAGCAGATGATGCTCGCTTAATCCGGTTAATTAGCATTACAAAATAAAGCGTTGAAAGTCGCACTAGTAAAAAATAAACAATGAAAAAAATATACAACCTGCTTTGGATCGCATGCTCCCTAATGAGCTGTGCAAAAGCACAGGACGTAAACAGTAAATATGCAGATGAAATCACAGTAGAGTCGACGCAGAAGCATCTGCGCACTTTAGCTTCTGTCGATTTTGAAGGCCGAGGGACCGGCCAAAAAGGTGGGCGCCTGGCAGCAGAATATATTGCCAATGAATTTAAAAAATATGGACTTAGTGCGCCTGTCAATGGATCCTATTTCCAACCCCTGCAGCTAATTCGCAACAGCTTTAAGGTAAAGCAATTTAGTATTAACGATAGACCCTTCCAACATGGTAAGGACATTTTTGTCATTGGCAACAATGAGAACAAGTTCTTCGAAAGCAATGAAATTGTGTTTATTGGCTATGGCATAGATGATCCCAAGTATTCGGATATCTCAGGCATGGATCTCCACAATAAGATCGTTATGTTGATCAATGAGAATGAGCCAACAGATGAGAAAGGGAATTCATGGATTACCAGCAAAAAGGCTGCTTCGGACTGGGCAACAACCCGAAATAAAAAAGTCAAGGAGATCCTTAAACACAGTCCCAAAATGGTACTAGCCATCAATAGTCAGCTGTCTCAACTTTTGGAGGATGCAGGAGACCGTGCTATTGAGGGCCGTTATAATTTAGCGGTGGATCAACCTGCGCCTGAAAAGTCGCCCATGATCCCCGTGGTCAATATTACAGACCATGCAGCAAATTATATTCTAAACCTAGCAAGAACCAATCTTGCTACTGTGGTTGCAAAAATTAATCGTACGGGACAACCGAATTCCTTTGCTATTTCAACAAATTTTAAAGCTGAGTTTGGCACCAATGCGGCAACTTTAGCCGATCCTAATATTCTTGGCTACCTGGAAGGAACAGATAAAAAAGACGAAATCGTTGTGATCGGGGGCCACTATGACCACGATGGAATGGATTCCAAAGGAAATATCTTCTTTGGGGCCGATGACAATGCCTCGGGCACAACAGCTGTCCTTGAGTTGGCACGTGCTTTTTCTAAAGCTAAATCAACCGGAAATGGCCCACGGCGCAGTATTTTGTTCATCACCTATGCGGCAGAAGAAAAAGGTTTACTGGGTTCCAAATTCTATACAGAAAATCCCATATTTCCATTGAAAAACACCGTTGCCTGCATTAATATTGATATGATCGGCCGTGTTGACGACAAACATCTCAAAGGTAATCACGATTATATCCATGCGATCGGTTCAGATAAATTGAGCTCGGAGTTATATCAGATCAATAAAAATGAGAATGAAAAACATACGAAACTGGAGATTGACTATATGTATGACGATCCAAAGGATCCTATGCGCCTCTACTATCGCTCCGATCATTATAACTTTGCCAAGAAAGGTATCCCATCTGTATTTTACTTTTCGGGCTTGCATCCGGACTACCACACACCTGCAGATACCTATGACAAGATCGACTTTCCATTGATGGTTAAACGTGAAAAGCTCGCATTTTACACCGCATGGCAAATAGCCAATCGGGAAAATCGCCTGGTGGTTGACAATAATAAAGAGTAGGGTCAAATTATCGCCTGTAAAAAGGATTACTTTATACTGTATAAAAAAGCAAGTAAACAATCATTTACTTGCTTTTTTTATGTATTAAAATGACCTTTAGCATAAACCTTTTATCCACAATTTTTGTTACCTTTAATACAAAACAAGTATAATTTATGGCTTTTGTAGATTACTATAAAGTGCTTAGCATTGATAAAACAGCTTCAGCTGATGAGATCAAAAAAGCATATCGAAAACTAGCCCGTAAATACCATCCTGATGTCAACCCCAATGACAATGAGGCAAAACAACGATTTCAGGAGATTAATGAGGCAAATGAAGTATTATCCGATCCCGAAAAGCGCAAAAAATATGACCAATACGGTGAACACTGGCAACATGGAGAGGAGTATGAAAAAGCGCAGCAACAATACCGTCAGTCCCAATCCGCCGGAGGAAATCCATTCGGAGCTGGGGGAAATCCATTTGGTAGCGGCGGCTCCCACGAGTACACCGGAAACTTTGATGATGGGCAATTCTCGGATTTCTTCGAACAGATGTTTGGCAGCAGACGCGGGGGAGGCCGCCAAAGTACATTTCGTGGACAGGACTTTAATGCCGAACTCAGCTTAACCTTACAAGAAGCTTACACGACACATCAACAGACCTTCAATATCAATGGAAAAAGTATCCGCATCACGATTCATGCTGGAGTGGAGGATGGTCAAAAAATCAAACTGAAAGGATATGGCAGTGAGGGCATCAACGGGGGGCCGAAGGGAGATCTCTATATCACAATTAACATCACACCAGATGCCCGTTTTAAACGTCAGGGGAATGACTTATACACTACACTTGATGTAGACCTTTATACAGCTATTCTAGGCGGCGAAGTGACCTTAGATACGTTCGGCGGAAAGGTTAAACTGAAGATTAAAGCCGAAAGTCAAAATGGCGCAAAAATGCGACTTAAAGGAAAAGGATTCCCCTTATACCGCAAAGAAGGTGAATTTGGCGACCTTTATGTCACATTGAATATCCAAATGCCCAATAATCTGTCTGCCGAAGAAAAGGCATTGTTCCAACAGTTGAAGGATTTAAAACAATAATCTTATGGAAACGACACTCATTAAAGTCATCGACTTCTGCCAGTCCAGAAAGGTTGAAACAACCTTTCTGCAAAGCATGGAGGAATACGGACTCATACATATTGTCATTCAACAAGAAGAACAATATATCGATGAAGAGGAGCTCCAAAAATTGGAGCGTTTTTCAAATCTCTATTATGACCTTGAAGTAAATCCTGCAGGAATTCAGGTTGCTAGCCATCTATTGGAAAAAGTTGAGCAGCTCCAAAATGAAATTTTGCATTTAAAGAATAAATTGAAAGCCCTGGATTATTGATCCAAGGCTTTCAATTTATTCTTTAGAATTCGACATCCCGCTCTGTATTCACCTTAGTCTGCCAAACAATTTTGTCTTGCAATGTGGTATACAGAATTTCATAATCCCCTTTACAGGTCACAAAGGACCCATAAAAATCTCCGGGCTTCATCACGCGGTAAACAACCAGCTTTCGTTCTCCGTCAACTTCGCCATAAGCTTTCATTAACATATAGCCTGTTTTATTCACCTTTTCTTCAGGGATTTTATAATCCAAATGCGAACGGCTACTACCATCATCGGGGCATAAAATCTCTGTGCGGCTCGGGGTAAATTTATAACGATCGCGATACATAGCAACATTAGACATGACCACATCCTTCGCCCACGCGATATCGGTAAAATCCTCAGGGAAGAGAAAGATCAGCGACACCATTTTCTCTTGCCAAAGGCGCCCATTAAAAGGTATTACAAAATGAAGCAGTTTTTGCCCTTTAAAAGTTGTAGTCGTATAAAAATATCGCCCCTCCTTATTTTGCTCCCGTTGAAAAGAACTTAAATCAAGTAGGTGATTTTTTTTCCCTTTTACATTTGGCGAGTTGTTGACTACAGCAAGCATGTCATACTGATATTTTCCTTCCAGATGTCCAGAAAACAAAACCTGATACGCGGTATCTGAATAGCGTAAATGGCGCAATACACGACGAAATCGATTGTCAACCTGCTTTGCATTAATTGGATTAGTCTTACCTTGCCAATTTTTATCCTCCATAATATCATCTCCGAGGAATACGGTGAGCTCTTTGTTAATATTAACAAAATACTCATCTCCTTGTACAGCAAAACCGTTGGGAACCACTTTATAGGACTTACAGGAAGAAAGCATGGCCAAAACCACAATAAAATAGAAAATTTGAATGAATCTGCTCTGCATATTTATGATCTAATCTTTACTTCTTTAAATTTAAACGAATCGGCAATGTGTAAGCCACGCGTACCGGTCTACCGTTGACTAATCCCGGTTTCCATTTTTTCGCACCTTTTAGGAGCTCCAATGCCGCCTCTTTGGTTCCATAACCAAGATCTTTTTTTACATCAACATGGGATAAACTACCATCCTTTTCGACAATAAAAACCACTTCAACAATGCCATTAACCTCCCGTTTAATTGCTGCTTCAGGAAAAACAAAATTATCGCCTACCCAGATCATAAAAGATCGCATTCCCCCAACAGGTGTTGGTTGCACCTCAACTTTATCAAAAGTTACTAAGTCGGACTGAAAATCCAATGAAAGATTCCAGCGGTCGCTCTCATTTTCCGTCCTTATCGATTTTACTTCCTTGAGTTGTTTTTCCGTCTCTTCACCAGATTCAGCGCCCGGGAATGAATGAGATGACATCCGGACCTTTCTGCCCAATGTGTCGGTTTCCTCCCAATAATAAGTTGTTTTTCCGCCAACGGTAACGGGCAAGGAAAGCAGCGATCGAACGACTTTCCCATTGACGATTGCAGGTTTCCATTTCCCACTTGCTTTTACAGCATTTTCCACAGCTGATGCCAGGCCATAGCCCAAATCATTCTTAGCCTTTATATGGCTCAACTCACCGTTTTTCTCCACGATGGCTGTGATGACAATTACCCCGATCACATTATTCTTGATTGCTTCATCACTCACATGGATTCTACTGGCCAATCCCACGACATACTTTTTCATTCCTCCAACTGGAATAGCCAATACCTCCGGGTCTTTGTATATCTTCCTGTCTTCATTTACCTGTTCGTTTTTTAACTCCTCAGGTTGGTTCGATAATGCCTGGTCATCAATCACAGTTAACCTATTGACGCTTTCTTCAACATCCGCTACCATATCCTTGGCCCTACTCGTATTAAAGACCAACGTAGACCCCGCTACCACCAATAGCATGGGCAACACAATCACATATAACAAGCGTTGTCTTTGTACAGATTTAACTTTAAATAACATCGTGATGCGCTGCTTTAAAAAAGAATGATTGGAAAACTCATGTGAAAAAGCCAATTGATCTGTACGTAATGCATGAGCAACCAGCATTTCTGCATAAGCCACTTTATCGGTCGAGCATATTTCATCTACAATATACTCGTGTTGAAACCTTATTTCCTTTTGAAAGAAATACACAACAGGATTGAACCAATTAAAAATTTTCAGCAGCTCAATCAACACCAAATCGTAGGAATGCCCCTGGGCAGTATGGACCTGCTCATGCCATGCAATATTCTCCTTGTTTTTAATCGATTTTCCAATCACAATCCTATTAAAAAAAGAAAAACTCAGGTATTCGGGAGAAGAGCGCATTACCCGAACAAGTTGCCTGATACGCACCGCCAGGAAAAAAAAGGCGACGGCCACTCCTATCCAATAGATCTTGGTAAGAATATCCAATAGAAAAAGAGGTTTTTCTTCGATCGGACTCCCGATTTCGACATCCATATATGTTCCTAAATCGACCTGTGGAATATGATTGGAAATCATCTCTGTCTTGGGCAATTCAATAAAAATACCCACGGGAGCTAGTAAAGAAAATGCAACCATTCCAATCAGATAGATCCGATTCCATTGAAAAAAAGTAAGTTTTCTAAAAATCAGTTTGTAGAGCACAAAACTGATAATCAATGAAATATTGACAATCAATAAGTAAATCATAATCAAAAGTTTATAAAAGAGTATTGGTTGTTATTTATTACGTTCGATGATGGACAAGATGTCATCAAGTTCTTTGATGTCCAACCTGTTCTCTTCCAGAAAATAAGAGAGCATACTTTTGGGCGAATTATCAAAATAATTGGTTAATAACTTACCTGTAATACCTTTCTTATATTCCTCTTTTGAAATCTTTGGTAAATATTGATGACTTTTACCAAAGGATTCATGCGTTACAAAGCCCTTCGTTTCAAGAATACGAACGATGGTCGAGACCGTATTGTAAGCAGGTTTCGGTTCCGAAAGTCGATCAATAATCTCTTTGACAAAGCCACGGCCCATCTCCCAGAGCTCTTGCATAATCTGCTCTTCAGCTTTCGTTAACTCTTTAAAATCCTCCATAACTCCTCAAGAATAAATTAAATACCTGAATAATAAATCAATAGACAAGTTATAACTAAAAACATAGTTTAACAACTAATAAATTAGTTTAAAAACCAATAGACTGATAATCAACTTATTATTTTTTGTCAATACGGAATATTGTCATATTTATTCATCGAAATTCTTTTTCCTTGAAGCTTTCAATTGAGATTGTTGTTTCTTTCGATCCAGCCTTTTGAGAACACTCGAATACGGAGTTTTGGTTTTCTTACGAGGTTTTGCTGGCACAAGTGCGGCCGTCAATATACGCTTAAAGCGATCGATTGCGATTTCTTTATTGCGGACCTGCGACCGGTCGATATCGCATTCCAATTGCAGTATTCCTTCTTTATTTATACGATTTGCCAATGCGGTGAACACCATTGCTTTTTCCTCAGCAGAAACAGCTGTCGATAGCGCAACATCCCACTGCAGCAATACTTTCGATGACACCTTGTTTACATGTTGTCCACCTGCTCCACCCGACCTGGAAAACCTAAACGTAAGTTCTCCTATTACTCCTTCTAAATTCATTTATTTTTAAATGCTTCTTCTATTTTTTCCATCTTTTTTAATAGAAAGCTCAATTTTTCCACTTGATCCCGTTGTACTTCGACAAGTTCTTGTTCTTTGCGGATAATGAGATGATCTATTTTTTCATGTAATTCCCTGATTTCGAGTTCAGCCTTCAAGTTGACCATATAGTCATTTCTTGCGCGTTCACGATCCTTATCTTCCTGTCTGTTTTGACTCATCATAATAACCGGAGCCTGCAAGGCCGCCACACAGGACAAAATCAAGTTAAGTAAAATAAAGGGATACGGGTCAAAGCCTTTATTATTTAACCAAAAGATATTGGCTGCAATCCAAACAATCAAAAATAAGATAAAGGAAATAATAAAGGTCCAGCTTCCACCAAACTCAGCCACTTTATCTGCAACCCGATCTCCTACGCTGACTGACTCCTTATCATCTCCGTCCAGACTTGCGCTGATTACTTTATTTTCCTTAAAGCTATTGATTACCTGCTGATCCAATTGACTTAATTGCCCCGACTCATCTTTCAGAAATTCGGAGATATAAGTTTCCTTAAATCGTGTCAACTCGCTTGCGGCGATATACTTGTCCTTACTAAAACTTGGATATTCCTTTTTTATCAGCTTAAAAATAGGTTGTCGGATTGAAGCCCCCAAAATGCGTTGCTCCGAAGGAAATTGCTGTCCTGAAATATCACTTATAAAGTTATCCATATACCGATTTAATGTCTATTTAAAGATAGTGCTTTTTAACCAATCAAAAAATTCACAAAACTATGGCAATTGGTTTTTGTTATTTTACGCATAAATAGACGAAATTTGCAACACAAAATTCAGGAATAAGCGTTATCAATTTTTCATGTTAGCATGAAATAATTTAAAAAGACAATTGTTAAGGTAAATAACTTCGTCGATGCCTTATGAATAAAAATAGTTTATATGTGATAGACATCACATGTCTTGGACGACAACACGCAGAATACTAACATTAGGTTCCTTGGAACCTTTAAACACAAATTAAACAGCGCGTATAACGGAATGCCGTTAAAAATATACGCTCAGACATAATTACGCAAATGAAAATAGGAATTGTTTGTTATCCCACCTTTGGTGGAAGTGGTGTTGTTGCAACCGAACTAGGAAAGGCTTTGGCCGCTAATGGACATGAGATCCATTTTATCACCTACCGACAACCCGCACGTCTGGATTTCTTCTCTGAAAACCTATACTACCATGAGGTAGCTGTTTCGCAGTATCCACTTTTTGACTTTCTACCCTATGAATCTGCATTAGCCAGCAAACTGGTTGATGTTGTTCGTTTTGAAAAGTTGGATTTGATTCACGTCCACTATGCCATTCCACATGCATCGGCGGCATTTATGGCAAAACAGATCTTACTCACTACATATGGCATTAATATTCCTGTAGTAACGACCTTACATGGTACAGATATTACACTGGTTGGTAAAGACAAGAGTTTTAGTCCTGTTGTTACATTCTCCATCAATCAATCCGATGGCGTAACTGCGGTATCACAGAATCTGAAAGATCAAACGCTCCAATATTTTGATATTACGCGCGATATCAAAGTGATTCCAAACTTTATTGATCTGGACAGGTTCAGCAATAAAGATCGGACACATTTCAAAAAAGCCATTGCACCGGGCAATGAACGCATATTGGTCCATACTTCCAACTTTAGAAAAGTCAAAAATACAGAAGATGTCATTCGTATTTTTAAGAAAGTCCATGATGTCATCCCTTCCAAGTTATTAATGGTAGGTGACGGTCCTGAGCGTCGAAATGCGGAGGAGTTATCCAGAGAACTTGATGTATGCAAAGACGTCCGTTTCTTGGGGAAACAGGACGCAGTGGAAGAAATATTATCTGTATCAGATCTTTTTCTGATGCCTTCAAGTTCGGAAAGTTTCGGTCTTGCGGCTTTAGAAGCCATGGCTTGTCAAGTTCCAGTCATCTCTTCCAATACCGGAGGTTTACCCGAGCTGAATGAAAATGGTGTAACTGGATTTCTCAGTGCTGTTGGTGATGTTGAAGATATGGCGAAAAACGCGATTTATATCTTGGAAGATGGAGAACGCTTAGAAAAATTTAAGGAAGCGGCATTAAATCATGCAAAAAAATTCCAATTGTCTAATATTATGCCTTTGTATGAGCAGTATTACCAAGAAGTCATTAATCAAACAATAAAAGCACAATAAATATCACTTTAAGGCTTAAGGGATGAAAAAAATATTTTATCTTTGACCTTTGGAAAATTTCCAAAAAAACAATTATGAAATACAAACGTATCTTATTAAAACTTAGCGGTGAATCCTTAATGGGTGACCAAAGCTATGGTATCGATATTAACCGTGTATCACAATACGCTAATGATATCAAAGAAATTCACGATCAAGGTTTAGAAATTGCAATTGTTATCGGTGGCGGTAATATATACCGTGGTCTAAGCGCTGAAAAATCAGGTATGGACCGTGTTCAAGCAGACTATATGGGCATGCTTGCCACAGTCATCAACAGCATGGCTCTTCAAGATGCGCTTGAGAAAGTTGGGAAAAAGACACGTTTGCTTACTGCGATCAAAATGGAGCAAATCTGCGAACCATTCATTCGTAGAAGAGCCGTTCGCCACTTGGAAAAAGGCCGTATTGTTATTTTCGGAGCTGGTACAGGAAACCCATATTTCACAACGGATACCGCTGCATCTTTGCGTGCAATCGAAATCAATGCCGATGCTGTATTGAAAGGAACCCGCGTGGATGGTATCTACACTGCAGATCCAGAAAAAGATCCTAGTGCAACAAAATTTGAAGAAATATCATTCACAGAGGTTTATGAGAAAGGATTAAATGTCATGGATATGACAGCCTTTACCCTTTGTCAAGAAAACAAATTACCGATCATCGTATTTGATATGAACAAACCAGGCAATTTATTAAAACTTGCCAATGGTGAACATGTCGGAACTGTGGTTAAATAATTTAAATCTGTAAAAAACGTAATCTTATATGAACGAACTAATTTCAATTGAATTGGACGATTGTAAAGACAAGATGTCCAAAGCAGTTGCTCACACCGAATCCGAATTAACTAAAATTCGTGCGGGTAAAGCTTCTCCATCCATGTTAGATGGAATTTCAGTAGACTATTATGGCAGCGCCACTCCACTTTCACAAGTGGCTAACATTAATACAACTGATGCACGGACTATTGTTATCCAACCTTGGGAAAAATCGCTCATCAACGCAATTGAAAAAGCTATCACAGACGCTAACCTAGGAATCAACCCACAAAATGACGGTATCGTTATTCGTCTGAATATTCCTCCTTTGACAGAAGAAAGAAGACGTGATTTGGTTAAGAAAGTAAAAGAAGAAACTGAAAAAGGCCGTATTGGTGTTCGTAATATTCGTAAGGATGTTAACGAGTCCATCAAAAAATTAAAAAATGACGGTGCTTCAGAAGATGAAATCAAAACTGCCGAAGGTGAAGTTCAAAAGTTAACAGATGCATTCATTGTAAAAGTTGATAAATTGGCTGAACTGAAAGAAAAAGATATCATGACTGTTTAAGTTTTCCTACTTGAATAGAAAAAAGGTCTGAAAAATATTCAGACCTTTTTTATTGGTATGAAGACCTCCCCACTCCCCCCTTAAAACGGACTCTTACCGACCTACAATACCTTGGCTCTCCGAAGATTTTATAGTTTATAAAATCAACATACTCTTCAAAAATATTCCTTGTTACACCATTGATTTCTGAACAAATAATTGTACATTGTACACTAACAAGTAATCAATTATATGATGAACAATTCTCGCCGTCAATTTTTAAAGCAAGCTGGAATAGGTCTTTCGGCAGCTTATCTGGTGCCCAACTTTATATCTTGTCAAAATAAAGCCGGTGCAATCAGCGACAATCCATTACAGAATATAGGCGTACAGCTTTATTCCATCCGCGATTTAATGGATAAAGATCCGAAAGGATCTTTGGAACAAATTGCCAAAATTGGGTATAAACATGTTGAGCTCTATGGAATAGATGCTACAGCCAAACAGTTCTGGAAATTGCCCTACAAAGAGTTGAAGAAAATATTGGATGATAACGGTCTAAAAACACATTCAGGCCATTACGATATGTCCAAATACCTCAGTAAAGCTCATACCGACAAAGAAGACCTTGCGGTTTATTTTGATGCAGCAAAAGAACTTGGTCAAGAATATGTGATTGCTCCTGTAACACCGATGTTTGATCTGAATGCATTGAAAAAAGACGATTATCTCTATGCTGCAGAGCAATTGAATAAGGCTGGTGAACAGGCTAAAAAATTAGGTCTAAAAGTTGCTTATCACAACCATTTCTGGGAATTTAGGGATCTAGGCAATAATACGACGGGTGAAGAGGTGATGTTAGCATTCACTGAGCCTGATTTGGTTGATTTTGAATTAGACCTTTTCTGGGCAGAAAAAGCGGGTAAAAACCCGATAGCTTTGTTTGAAAAATTCCCCAACCGTTTTAAACTTTGGCATGTCAAAGATATGGATAAAACAAAATCCAATCCTATTGAATGGCCCAAAGATGGGAAATTGCCGATTGAGCAAATCTTCAATGATATCAAGTATACCGAAGTGGGGACCGGAAGCATCAACTTCCCTGAAATCGTCAAAGAAAGGAATAAAGCCGGACTTAAATATGCTTTTGTTGAGCAAGACAATATCTATATGCCAAATAAGATGGAAAGTCTCAAAAAAAGCTACGATTATGTACAGGCAAATCTGACAAAATAAAAAAGGGAGCAATGCTCCCTTTTTTATTTTGTCAGATTGTCAGCTTAAAATTCGGTATCTTCTACCTCCACTGCTGTCTCGATTACTTTTCTCGCCAACTCTTCTTTAAATTCGATGATATTCTTGCTGATTGTTTCATCATGTGTACCAAGAATCTGAGCCGCCAATATACCTGCATTCTTCGCCGCATTTAAAGCGACAGTTGCTACAGGAATACCATTTGGCATCTGAAGAATAGAAAGTACCGAGTCCCATCCATCAATGGAATTTGATGATTTTACAGGCACGCCTATCACAGGTAAATGTGTAATAGAAGCAACCATTCCTGGCAAATGCGCCGCACCACCCGCTCCAGCAATAATAACTTTCAAACCACGAAAAGCTGCATTTTTCGCATAATCAAACATACGTTGCGGTGTACGATGTGCTGAGACGATCGTTACCTCAAATTCCACCCCAAGGGCTTTGAGCACATCTATAGCATCCTGCATAACAGGAAGGTCTGATTTGCTTCCCATGATAATGCCTACCTGGGCCTTATTATTGACTGACATAGTATTGTTTAAGCTTTAACTTTTAATATTTCTTGTACTTTTCTTGCATTGGAGATCGCTTTCTCCCGATCATCATTGATGATACAAACATGGCCCATCTTGCGGAATGGCTTCGTATATTTCTTTCCATATAAATGGATATATACGCCTTCCATTGCCAACACCTCTTCTACTCCCTCATATTTGGCCAATCCTTCATAGCCAGGTTCACCTAACAGGTTAATCATAACGGCATTCGTTCTGCATCTGGTATCACCTAACGGTAGATTGAATATAGCCCTTAAATGCTGTGCAAATTGCGACACATAATTACCCTCTATTGTCTGGTGACCACTATTATGAGGGCGCGGAGCCAATTCGTTGACCAAAATATCACCATTTTTCGTTAGGAACATCTCTACAGCCAATATACCCACGATCTGCAAATCATCGGCAATCTTTTTTGCTATAGCCTCTGCGCGTTGTTGAATCTCTACACCATACAAAGACGGCGCAATCAAAAATTCCACCAAGTTAGCCTGAGGATTAAATTCCATTTCCACCATTGGAAATGTAGACACCTCCCCCTTATCATTCCGGGCAACAATGACCGCAATTTCCTTTTCAAAATCTACCCATTCTTCAATTAAGCTAGGTTCTTCGAACGCATCTTGTATATCCTGCTGGGTGACAATCTTCTTTACCCCTTTTCCATCATATCCATCCTTACGTAATTTCTGGATATAGGGTAAGCTTAATGAGGCATTTACTAAATTATCCTTATTGGATATCAATTGAAACGCCGAAGTTGGTATATCGTTTTGTTTAAAAAATTGCTTTTGTAGACCTTTATCTTGAATCAGACGAATGATACGTGATTGTGGATATACAATTACTCCCTCTCCTTCCAGTTTCTCCAAAGCATCTACATTCACCTTCTCGATCTCGATCGTGATCATGTCCAGATCCTTACCGAAATTATAGACCGTTTCAAAATCGCCCAATGAACCACATTCAAATTTATTGCACAACTTGCGACAAGGAGCATTCTTATCCGGGTCCAATACATGAACATTTACATTGTAATTAATGGCTTCCTGGATGAGCATTCTTCCCAGTTGACCACCGCCAAGAATACCCAATTGCAATTCACCATAAAAATCTTTTGCCATAATTGATTTAAAATCTTATAAAATTTATCTTTTAAGCTTTTCCGCTGAACAATTGCTCACCTAACAAGCTTTCTTTGTCTATCTTTTTTTGCAATTCAATAAAAGCACCAATTAGCGCCTCGGGACGTGGTGGACATCCCTGGACATAAACATCCACAGGGATAATGCGATCCACCCCCTTGACCACATGATAACCATGCTGCCAATATGGACCACCACAGTTGGAACAAGAGCCCATCGAAATAACATATTTAGGATCTGGCATCTGTTCATATAGTTTCTTGATACGATCGGCCATCTTAAAGGTAACCGTTCCAGCAATAATGATCACGTCGGATTGCCTTGGAGAAGGCCTTGGAAATACGCCCATCCGATCTAAATCGTAAGTTGAAGCCATTGCCCCCATCATTTCAATGGCACAGCAAGCAATACCAAAGCTCATAGGCCACATTGAAGATAATCTTGCCCAATTCAGCAAATCATCTAATTTGGCAACAATAACACCATTATTCTGCAATTGACTATCTAAACTCATGCTTACTCAGTTTTTTTAAATCGAGGTTTAAAGGCTGGTTTCGGTGTCGACACCTGTTCATCTATCGTTGTTTTGTGCGCGACAGTTTCATCTACAACCAGTGCATAATCACGCACCTGATAAGTCTTACTATTCAGGCTTGCATAGGCGCTATCCGGGATAGGTACAGGAACTTTAGGTAAGGACACATTTGGTTTAACCCATTCTAAATCGCCCTTTTTCCAGACAAAAACCAATCCTAGAATTAAAATACCAATGAACATAGCCATTTCAATCATGGTAAACCATCCCCACCTTCCATCTGCCGCAATATATTCAGACTGTCCAAATACAGTGGCCCATGGAAAAATAAAAATAAGCTCCACATCAAAAAGTAAAAATACGAGGGCGATCACATAAAACCGTGGATTAAACTGAACCCAAGAAGAACCAATGGGATCCTCTCCACATTCGTAGGTACCAGATTTGATGGGATTATTCTTTTTCGGAGAGATTAAACGTGCAAGAAAAATGGTCGCACAGACTAACAGCGCCCCTATCAGAAGAATGATAAGGATTTTGCCGTATTCCGATAATTGCGCGGGGTCATCCATAATAATTACAAATTTAACAAATATTTCGTTCACTCGGGTGAGGAACTTGAAATTACGAATTATTTCTTTAAAAACAGTTCGAATTTTACGGAATCAACCAGCAGTATCCTGTCCGCAAGTAACCTAGATTCATCTTGTACAGCGCATAGTAGAAACGAAAAAATTAATCAAAAAGGCAACACAATGATCAAAGCCTTCATGACTTCGCAGACTCCAACAGCAATGAAAGCGGAATGAAGATTCTTTCTGGCCAATAAGATTAGACACTTTCAGAAAAAAAAATAGGGCATCGTATAAAACGATGCCCTTCTTATGATGTAACTATTCTCTAAAAATTACATTTTTCCTGGCATTTTGGGCATATTACGCATCATTTTAGCTGCCATCGCTGGATTAGACATCTGCTTCATGACTTTACGCATATCACCAAATTGTTTCAATAACTTATTCACTTCATTAATATCAGTACCTGATCCTTTCGCAATACGTAAACGACGTTTTTGATCAATGACATCTGGATTTTCGCGTTCAAAAGGTGTCATGGAATCGATAATCGCTTCAATGGGTTTGAAAGCATTGTCATCTACTTCAATATCTTTCATTGCTTTACCAACACCAGGGATCATTCCCATGAGGTCTTTCATATTACCCATTTTCTTGATTTGTTGAATCTGGGATTTAAAATCGTTGAAATCGAATTTATTCTTACGGATTTTCTTTTGGAGCTCTGCAGCTTGCTTCTCATCAAACTGTTGCTGCGCACGTTCCACTAAGGATACGACGTCACCCATACCCAAAATACGGGATGCCATACGATCAGGGTGGAATACATCCAATGCATCCATCTTTTCACCTGTACCAATAAACTTAATGGGTTTATTAACGACAGATTTAATCGACAATGCAGCACCACCACGTGTATCACCATCCAACTTAGTCAATACTACACCTGTAAAGTCCAGACGGTCGTTGAACGTTTTAGCCGTATTCACGGCATCTTGACCAGTCATTGAATCCACAACAAATAGGATTTCGTCTGGTTTTGTCGCTTCTTTAACTGCAGTAATCTCTACCATTAAAGGCTCATCGATCGCCAAACGACCAGCTGTATCGATGATTACGACGTTATTTCCATTACGTTTTGCTTCTTCCACACCGGCTTTGGCAATCGCAATAGGATCGTTAGATTCACGATTCACATACACTGGTACGCCCACTTGTTCCGCGAGCACTTCCAATTGATCGATCGCTGCAGGACGGTAAACGTCACCAGCCACCAATAATGGTTTTTTATTCTTTTTATCTTTAAGGTACAAGGCCAACTTACCTGAGAACGTTGTTTTACCAGCACCATTCAAACCCGCAATTAAAATGACTGTTGGATTTTTTCCAGTCTCAAGCTCTGTAACAGATCCGCCCATCAAAGCTGTCAACTCATCATTCATGATCTTCGTCAACAATTGGCCCGGGGAAATACTTGTCAGTACATTTTCGCCTAAAGCTTTTTGTTTAACATCGTCGGTAAAAGTTTTGGCAGTTTTATAATTCACATCGGCATCCAACAACGCTTTGCGAATTTCTTTCATCGTTTCTGCAACGTTGATCTCGGTAATACTACCTTGTCCTTTTAATACTTTAAAGGCCCTATCTAACTTATCTTGAAGATTTGAAAACATAAAATCTGAATCTTATTCTATATAAACAGCAAAGTTAAAAAAATTGTCTATAGTAACCTCATTAACACACCATAAAAAATGCGACTATAAAAAATAATCGCATTTTTGTAGGGTAAAGTTACAATACCCGTATTTAATCACTTCTACGGCCACCGAATAAAATCGATGCATAATATAAAAGTGTCACCAACGCACTTAACGCTGCTACAACATATGTCATCGCCGCCCATTTCAAAGCATCTTTTGCACCGTCATGCTCTTCACCATTATAGGTTACACCAGCATGGTTTAACCATTCCAGCGCGCGGTTCGACGCATCAAACTCGACAGGCAAGGTGATAAAAGAAAATAAGGTTGTAATAGCCAGCGCCCCAACTCCAACAGCTAAAAGCCATGGATTACCACCTTTAGAAAAAGCAAACAGCATAACGCCCAACATCAATACCCATGAAGTCATTTTGGAAGCCGCATTGACCATCGGTACCATTGCCGAACGGAAACCCAACCATTTATAGGCTTTGGCGTGCTGTACAGCGTGACCACATTCGTGTGCCGCTACCGCTGCAGCTGCAACACTGCGACCACTGTAAACTTCAGGGCTTAAATTAACGGTTTTATCCGACGGATTATAGTGATCTCCCAAACGATCTGGGATAGACAATACCTTTACATCATATATACCGTTATCATTTAACATTTTTTGCGCAATCTCAGCTCCAGACATCCCGTTGCTCAAAGGCATTTCGGAGTATTTCTTAAATTTGTTTTTGAATCTTGTTTGGACAATTAGGCTTACCACCATTATTCCAATAAATAAAATCAAGTACATAGCTATTCAATCGTTTTATAGTTATAATATGACTATCAAACCTTATTCCAATCGTTGAAAAAAGGTATATGCATAAATTTCTAAGATAAAAAAAGTCTTTGACCTGACAAAAAGAACAGGTTCTTCTGATCTCCACATGACATAATTGCCACATCATTTGGACAAATAACTCCGCTTTCAGCTTCGGTCCAACGAAACACTTACACTGATTAACAAGAATTCAATACGTATACTCATCGGTCATTTCTGAAGGCGAGCAGTTATTTTAAGTTCAATCAGGAGCAGATTATTGAAGGAAATGGCTTTTGAAGGCATGATGCGCAAAGGATTGTAGCATTGCCTTAATGACAAACAAACGGTGGGAAAATACAAAAGCAGCTAAACTTCCCTTTGATCCCAATTAGAATGTAAATAAAAAGGGGCGTCTTGTAATGCCCCCTTTATTATAAATAGCCCATTTGCAGGGTAAGATCGGTACCTTCAATCATCTTACGTAAATTACTCAATGCGTAGCGCATCCTTCCCAAAGCAGTATTGATACTTACTTCGGTTATTTCTGCAATATCTTTAAAACTCATATCACAAAAATGTCGCATAATGAGCACCTCTTTTTGATCGTCCGGAAGTTTTTGGATCATTTTCTTAAGATCAACATCAACCTGCTGTTTGAGCATTTTTGACTCTGCGCTTTCATCACTAAATTCGAGCACCTCAAAAATATCAAAGCCATCAGCATTCACAATATTTGGAGCACGTTTTGCTTTTCTAAAAAAGTCAACAATCATATTGTGTGCTATACGAATAGCCCAAGGTAAAAACTTACCCTCTTCATTATATTTACCGGATTTTAATGTGTTGATGATTTTAATGAAAGTCTCCTGGAAAATATCTTCAGCAAGATATTCATCTTTTACTTTCATATATATAGAAGTATATATTTTCGATTTATATCGATTCAACAATGCCTCTAGACCGGACTCTTGGCCACCGACATACATTTGGATCAACTCTTGATCGCTTTTACCTTTTAGAAGTCTCATACGTCACTTACTTTTTTAGCAGTTCGCAAATAAATTATCAGTTCTGTGTTAAAATGTAAATGTTTGCCGTATAAACTATCCTTTCTTATTGTAAAACAATCAATTAATCTAAAACCAAATTACCGCAAAATAAATGAGTAATCAAATTATTACAATTTATTTTAAGGTTTTTTAACATTTAAAAATAAGTTATCTACCTCACATTTCCAAACCGAGCTCTTAAGGCAATACTCCCATTCCCTCCGAAACAAGCTAGAACCAGCAGTTGTACATGAGAAGGACAACACGCCAATGAGGCATTATTCAATCCGAACTTTATAGGGAGTTAATAGGGACCTAATAGGGACCTCATTCGGATGAATCCCTATTTGAACCGTATAAAATACGGTTCAGGTTATTATATAATTCCCGTGATAAGTTAAATTGGTACGGGCTTATACCATACATGTTATGCTGAGAATAGCTGTAGGAATAAAAAAAAGCGGAACCACCGCATCGGTGATTCCGCTTTTTTTTATTCCTAGGGGAATTTCTTATTTATACAATGGGAACTCAGCCATCATTGCTCTTAATTTGCCATGGATCAAATCCAGTTGAGCATCGTTAGATGCATTTTTCAATGCCTCATCGATCAACTCGCCAATTTGTATAATTTCATTCTCTTTAATACCACGTGTTGTAATTGCAGCAGTACCAAAACGTACACCTGAAGTCACAAAAGGAGAACGTGTATCAAAAGGAACCATATTTTTATTTGTTGTAATACCGGCTTTACCTAATACAGCTTCAGCTTCTTTACCAGAAATATCTTTGTTGCGAAGATCCACCAACATCAAGTGATTGTCTGTACCACCAGAGATGATCTTGTAATCTCTTTCCACAAAGAATTGTGCCAATGCAGCTGCATTTTTCTTTACCTGAACGATATATTCCATATACTCATCGGATAAAGCCTCACCGTAAGCTATTGCTTTCGCTGCGATTGTATGCTCCAAAGGACCACCTTGTGTACCTGGGAATACAGCTAAATCCAATAATTGCGTGATTGTACGGATTTCACCTTTAGGTGTTTTGATGCCCCATGGATTTTCAAAATCTTTACCGACCATAATCATACCACCACGTGGGCCACGAAGCGTTTTGTGTGTCGTTGTCGTAACGATATGGCAATGTGGAAGTGGATCATTCAATAAACCACGAGCGATTAAACCTGCAGGGTGAGAAATATCAGCCATTACGATAGCACCTATTTCGTCTGCAACTTTACGAATGCGCGCATAATCCCAATCACGAGAATAAGCCGAAGCACCACAGATGATCATCTTTGGTTTTTCACGAAGCGCTGTTTCTTCCAATTGCTCGTAGTCAATTAGACCTGTATCTTCTTTTACACCATAAAATAATGGTTGATAGATCTTACCAGATAAGTTCGCTGGTGAACCGTGTGTCAAGTGACCACCGTGAGATAAATCAAGACCTAAAATTTTGTCACCAGGTTTGATTGTCGCCAAAAAAACAGCCGCATTCGCTTGAGCACCAGAGTGAGGCTGAACATTTACCCATTCTGCGCCAAATAATTGTTTTGCACGATCAATTGCGATGGTTTCAATCTCATCCACAACTTCACAACCTCCATAGTAACGTTTTCCTGGGAGGCCTTCTGCATATTTATTTGTCAACACTGAACCAGCAGCTTCCATCACTTGTTTTGAAACAAAGTTTTCTGAAGCAATTAATTCAATACCTTCTTCTTGGCGTTTAAGCTCATCAGCTATTAAATTAAAAATGGCTTGATCTCTTTCCATTGTTTTTAAATGTTGTAAAGTAAATTTTGTAGTTTATTTTAATGCCTCAAAGATAGCATATTCCATAAAGAATATCGACAAAAAGTCCTATTTTATTAAATATTCTTAGAAAAACAGCCTTATTTATGCGAATTACCTAATTAGGTCAAGATCATTTTATGGTGCTATCGGACAGAATAAGCGTACGAAGAATTGAATGTTTCGAAAATGTCAAAAAATTCCGGTCAAGCATTTTGCCATTAAAAAAATGTATTTTTGTATTGGATTGGCTAAAACACTATTACAATGAGTACAGAACATACAGCAGTTGCTCCTGTTTCCTTAACAGAAGGGGCAATCAAGGAACTAAATAAATTAAAGGATCAACAAGAAATCTCTGATGATTTTGGTTTACGTGTCGGTGTTGAAGGCGGCGGTTGTTCCGGTATGAGTTATATCTTGGGCTTTGACCAGAAAAAGGACGGCGATAACGAATACGAAATTCAAGGAATTCGCATCTTTATGAACAAAGCACATGGCCTATATCTTGCCGGTATGGAAATCGACTTCAAATCGGGACTCGATGCAAGGGGCTTCACATTCAACAATCCCAATGCAACAAGTACCTGCGGATGCGGAAGCAGTTTTTCAGCATAACTGAATTTCAGCAAGAATGAAATAACAAAGGGACTGCCATGGGTAGTCCCTTTGTCGTAGCAGATGCTTCCATCATTTTCGCCAGTTGATCAAGGGGGAGATTTCAAAAAGTTCAACCTCGATTTAATGATATAAGCACAACAAAGCCCTCTTTCATTTTCCATCATAAATCACTAAATTAGCGACCTTTAGAAAAGAAGCATACAACAGTCTGATGTACAAAGAATATAAGCAGTTAAATTTACCCGAGATAGGTAAAGAGATTTTGACCCGTTGGGAACAGGAAAAAATATTCGAAAAAAGTATCAATAATCGTCCTGAAAGCAAGACCTATACATTTTTTGAAGGTCCGCCTTCTGCAAATGGAATGCCTGGAATTCACCACGTGATGGCACGTACGATTAAGGATATTTTCTGTCGTTACAAGACTTTGAAAGGTTACCAAGTGAAACGAAAAGGCGGCTGGGATACCCATGGTCTGCCCATTGAACTTGCTGTCGAAAAAGCTCTTGGAATCACAAAAGAGGATATCGGCAAAAAGATTACTGTAGAACAATATAATGACGCTTGTCGCAAGGAGGTAATGAAATATACCGATGTATGGAATGACCTAACCACCAAAATGGGCTATTGGGTTGACCTTGAGCATCCTTATATTACTTACAAGAATGAATACATCGAAACCTTATGGTATTTATTAAAAGAACTTTACAAAAAAGGTCTTTTGTACAAGGGGTATACGATACAACCTTACTCTCCGGCAGCAGGTACGGGATTGAGTTCGCATGAACTTAACCAGCCCGGCACCTATAAAGATGTTAAAGATACCACCATCGTTGCAGAATTTAGACTGATCAAAAGTCAGCTTCACCCAGCTATAGAAAAATTAGTTGACGACGATGCGGAGGATGTAGCATTCATTGCCTGGACGACCACGCCATGGACTTTACCGTCCAACACAGCTTTGGTTGTAGGCAAGAAAATAAATTATGTTAAGATCCGAACTTTCAATAAATATACCGGTGCTCCTGTATCTGTCGTGTTAGCGAAAGATTTGATCAGCAAACATTTTAAAGCGGAAGGAGAAAATGCATCCTTCCAAGACTATAAATTGGGCGACAAAGTAATTCCTTGGGAGCTTGCAGCAGAATTTGTAGGCGAAGAACTTGTTGGCTTGCGCTACGAGCAATTGTTGCCTTATATCACCAACGAGGACTTACAAGAAAATGCTTTCCGCGTTATTCCAGGCGACTTTGTTACGACTGAAGACGGTACCGGTATCGTTCACGCTGCTCCTACTTATGGTGCGGATGACTTTCGTGTAGCAAAAGAACATGGTGTACCGGGCATCTTGGTGAAAGATGAAAATGGAAAAGAGGTACCTACTGTTGACCGTACCGGACGTTTTGTAAGTGAAATCACAGATTTTGCCGGAAGATTTGTCAAAGAGGAATATTACAGCACAGAGGAACGTTCAAAAGAAGACTTCAAACCCACAGACGTGTTGATCTCTATCAAACTAAAAGAGGACAACAAAGCTTTCGATGTCAAAAAATATGAGCATACCTATCCACATTGTTGGCGTACAGACAAACCTGTTCTATACTATCCATTAGATAGCTGGTTTATCCGCACGACAGCAGTGAAGGAAGATTTGGTTGCATTAAATAAAACCATCAACTGGAAACCTGAAGCAACCGGTACCGGCCGCTTTGGAAACTGGTTAGAAAACTTGGTGGACTGGAACCTTTCGCGTTCGCGTTACTGGGGAACTCCACTTCCTATCTGGCGTTCAGAAGACGAAAATGAAGAAGTTTGTATCGGCTCCTTACCTGAATTAAAATCCTTATTGGAAGCTTCTTTGACCTCAGACGTTTTATCTGACGATGAAAAAGCGAAAAATAAAGCTTACTTGGATAAATTCGACACCGAGCAACTGGATCTTCACCGTCCATATGTTGACGATATCGTTCTTGTTTCTGATGCCGGACAAAAGTTATTCCGCGAACCTGATCTGATAGACGTATGGTTTGATTCAGGCGCAATGCCTTATGCACAATGGGGATTGGATCACGAAAAACTAGCCAAAGGCGAAGAGTTTCCTTTTAAAGCTGGATTTGATCATGCATACCCTGCAGACTTTATCGCTGAAGGAGTTGATCAAACACGGGGTTGGTTTTTCACCTTACATGCGATTTCTACAATGATGTACAAATCGGTTTCCTTCAAAAACGTGGTTTCCAATGGCTTGGTGTTGGATAAAAATGGAAATAAGATGTCCAAACGCCTAGGCAATGGTGTTGATCCATTCTCGACGATCGATCAATACAGTGCCGATGCAACACGCTGGTACATGATCAGCAATGCCGCACCATGGGACAACCTTAAATTCAATATGGAAGGATTGGATGAAGTCCGCCGTAAATTCTTTGGTACTTTATATAATACCTACGCTTTTTTTGCATTGTATGCCAATATCGATAAGTTCTCGTATTCAGAACCAGATATCGCTTTGGAAAAACGTCCTGAAATTGACCGTTGGATTATCTCCTTGTTAAATTCGTTGACCAAGGAGGTAGACGAATACTTAGCGGATTACGAGCCTACAAAGGCCGCGCGCGCTATTCAAAACTTTGTTGATGAACATCTCAGCAACTGGTATGTCCGTCTTTGCCGTCGTCGTTTCTGGAAAGGAGATTATACAGAAGATAAAATTTCGGCCTATCAAACACTTTATACATGTCTTGATACGATTGCGAAATTGATGTCCCCAATATCACCTTTCTTCTCGGATAGATTATTCCTGGATTTGAATTCAGCCACTAACAAGGAACAAGTTGAATCTGTTCACCTGGCGAATTTCCCGGTTTATAATGAAAGTCTAGTCGATAAAGATCTGGAAGAACGCATGGCTTTAGCGCAGGATATCTCATCGCTGACACTTTCTTTACGGAAGAAAACTTCCATCAATGTACGTCAACCATTAAACAAAATTTTGGTTCCGGTACTTGATAGTGCTTTCCAAGAAAAGGTAGAGAAAGTAAAAGATCTGATACTTTCTGAGACCAATATCAAAGATATCGAGTTCATTACAGATACCACTGGTATTATTAAGAAAAAAATAAAACCAAATTTCAAAGCTCTTGGCGCGAAAGTTGGTAAGGATATGAAGTTAGTTTCTTCGTCTATCCAATCGTTGACTATAGATCAAATCAGCACGTTGGAATCAACAGGCGAATTGGCCCTAGCAGGCACGCCATATACGATTTTACTGAGCGATGTAGAAATTATAGCAGAAGACGTTGAAGGATGGCAAGTAGCGAATCTAGGTAAATTGACCGTAGCATTAGATGTACATATCACCGAAGAATTGAAAAAAGAAGGTTTGTCAAGAGAATTGATCAACCGCCTACAAAATCTAAGGAAGGATAAAGGATTAGAAGTCACTGATAGAATTAACGTAAAGTTAACAGCTGCTTCAGAAGTGGTCAATGCTGCCAACGAAAATTTATCGTATATTTGCACCGAAATTCTGGCCGATTCATTGGTATTTGAAGATTCACTAACTGAAGGAGAGACCATCGAGATCGATGGCAAAGAACTTAAGGCATTAATCCAAAAAAATTAAATTATGGCAAACAACAACGAGAAAACACGCTATAGCGATTCAGAATTACAAGAATTCAAAGATATTATCTTGGACAAGCTTAGAATAGCAAAAGAAGAGCTTTCCTCGTTGACCGCAACGCTTAATAACAGTAATGCTAATGGTACCGACGATACTGCTGGAACGTACAAGACATTGGAAGACGGTTCAGCTACTTTAGAAAAAGAGCAAACAAATCAATTGGCTGCTCGTCAAAAGAAATTTATCGACAACCTAGAAGCAGCGTTGGTGCGCATCGAGAACAAAACGTATGGTATCTGTAGAGAGACCGGAAAACTGATTCAAAAAGAACGTTTGAAAGCTGTTCCACATACAACGTTGAGCATCGAAGCGAAAAACAAACAATATTAATTTTAGGCATTAAATATATGGTCTTTGCTTAGGCAAAGACCATTTTTATAACACAATGAAGGGTTATACGAAACCGATCGCGCTCATCGTAGCGATACTTTTAATAGATCAATTGTCAAAAATATGGGTTAAGCTCACAATGACAATTGGACAAAGCCACCATGTATTGGGCAAATTTTTCCAGATTCATTTTATTGAAAACAATGGAATGGCCTATGGTATGGAATTTGGCGGTGATTATGGAAAATTATTTTTGACGGTATTTCGTATTTTAGCCGTAGCTGGTATTGGATACGGCCTGCATTACATGATCAAAAATAAGTATAACCGTGGTTTCATCTTGAATGTTGCCCTAATTCTTGCCGGTGCCTTAGGAAATATCATCGATTCTGCTTTTTACGGTGTCATCTTTAGTGAAAGTACCTGGTATGATAAAGCAAGTTTATTCCCAGCAGGTGGTGGTTATTCTTCCTTCCTGCACGGAAAAGTGGTCGATATGCTTTATTTCCCATTAATTCAAGGCAACTTCCCTTCTTGGGTGCCCTTTTGGGGCGGTGAAGAGTTCCTCTTCTTCCGACCTGTATTCAACATTGCCGACTCGGCAATTTCTGTTGGGGTGGTTTTGATCCTGTTATTTCAAAAACGGTATTTCAAAACAGAAAAAGAAGAGAAATCCAGCATCCACAGTGAAATCGTTGAAGATTAACGAAATATCCCTAAAAGCCTTGTTAATCCCAAGGCTTTTATTTTTTTGTACATATAACCCAATACAACTATCTAAACTCTACTATTAGCATGAAAAACATTAGCCTACTTCTGACATTTTGCGGCCTACTAGGAATCCAAATAGCACAGGCACAACAGATCGAAGTTTCCAACTTAAAGAAACATATCTATTACCTCGCTGACGACAAAATGCAGGGACGGGGAACGGGCAGTAAGGAAGTATTTCAAGCTGCAGATTATATTGAAAAGGAATTCAAAAAATACAAACTTGAGCCTAAAGGTGAAAAAGGGTACCGCCAATCCTTCAAAGCCAAAGTCTGGAAAGTAAAAGTTGCAGACAGCATTCGCAATGCAGATAATATCATTGGATTTATTGACAATGGTGCAGACTTAACAGTTGTTATAGGCGCACATTACGATCACTTGGGAACAGGTCGTCAAGGAAGTTCAAAAGACTCCTTAGGAGTAGGCAAAATCCACAATGGAGCCGACGATAATGCCTCTGGTACTGCTGGTTTATTGGAGCTCGCACGTTACTTTAGCAGCAACAATGAAAAAGAACCCTACAACTTGTTGTTTATTGCTTTCGGAGCGGAAGAATTGGGATTAGTTGGTTCCAAATATTTTACGGAACACCCTACCCTACCATTGGAGAAAATCACAGCCATGCTCAATATGGATATGATCGGCCGTTATAATCCCAGCAATGGCCTTGCTGTAATCGGCTATGGAACAAGTAGTCAATGGCCAGCTATATTCAAAGATGTTCAGGCACCTATAAAATTTAATCTTAGCAAGGATGGCAACGGCGGATCTGACCAAACTTCATTCTACAAAAAGAATATACCGGTGTTGTTTTTCCATACTGGTGGACACCCAGACTATCATATGCCGACCGATGATGCCGATAAAATCGATTATAACGCTTTAAAATCCATTTTGGATCTAGAAAAAACAGTAGTTGAAAATATCATGAAACAATCCAGTAAAATGGATTTTATATGGACCAACTAAAACAAAAAAGGCGGATTTGTGTCTAACAGCATGTGATAATCTAGCTTTTTATATGCTCAAATACTATAACAGAGATTAGTAAATTAGTTTGTAGACATACACGAATAAACTAAACAGCGCACTTAAGACCCTGCAAACGAGTCTTTATAAACAGGTGCTTGGATATCATTTAATTATTGTTGATGAAAAAAATTCTAGTGACAGGGTCCAATGGATTCCTTGGCCAAAAAGTCGTTGATTTACTTGCTAAAAATGACCAATATGATGTTGTCGCCATTTCAAAGGGTCCAAATCGTAACCCGAATCAAGTGAATTATGCTTTCTTTCAGGTAGACCTATCGGATCGGGAAAAACTGACAGATTTTTTATCTGCACAAACTTTTGATGCAATTGTACATACAGCAGCTATGACCAGTGTGGAAGCTTGTGAAGCAGATCAAGCAGCATGTCAATTGCTTAACGTCGATCTCGTAGCCGATCTGGCTTCCTATTGTACTGCACATCAGACACAACTGATCCACTTATCCACGGACTTTGTATTTGATGGCAAAAAAAATGCGCCTTATGATGAAACAGATCTCCCCAATCCACAAAGTGAATATGGGAAGAGTAAATATGCTTCCGAACAAGTGCTTGTACAATCCAACTGTAATTATGCTATCCTTCGCACGATATTAGTATATGGGATCAATGCTGACCCCAATCGTTCGAATCTAGTATTATGGGCTAAAAGTAAGTTGTCGCAAAATGAACCCATAAAAGTAGTCAATGACCAATGGAGAATGCCTACCTTTGTGGATGATTTAGCTTATGCTTGCCAACTCGCTATTGACAGAAAAGCGCAGGGAATATTTCATATTTCAGGAGCAGAATTAATGTCGATCAATGAGGCAGTCTACAAAATTGCAGACTACTGGCAACTAGACAAAGGACTGATTTCAGAGATCAGTGCTGCCAGCATTGGACAGGCGGAGAACAGGCCACGGCAGACAGGCTTTGATCTGACTAGATCTAACGCTGAATTGGGTTATGTGCCGACGTCATTTATGGATTCTTTGGCAATCATAGATAATCAATTCAAAACGTTTGGACGATAATGACAAATAATGATATGATAGAGAAATTTGCGCGAGAGTCATACACTGAGATGAACGAATTGGTATTACCCAACGACACAAATACTTTTGGGAATTTGATGGGTGGCCGTTTATTGTATTGGATGGATATCTGTTCGGCTATTGCTGCTCAAAAACACTGTAGCAATGTCGTCGTAACAGTATCAGTCGACAATGTATCTTTTAAGCGCTCCATTAAACTTGGTGAGGTCGTCACGATACAAGCTCAGGTAACGCGTGCGTTTAATAGTTCTTTGGAAGTACGCATGGAAATTTTCGCGTCTAATTTACCGGAAGGCACCCGTGTAAAAACCAACGAAGCTTATTATACCTTTGTTGCTGTTGATGCGGATAACAATCCTAAAGCTGTGCCTGTATTAATTCCGGAAACAGATATAGAACACAAAGCTTACGAAGATGCATTACAACGAAGAGAACTGCGCCTTATTCTCGCGGGGAAATTAAAGCCTGAAAATGCAAAAAAATTAAAAGCGCTGGTCAGTCTTTTTAGCCAAAAGAACTAATGCTTGATGTTCATGACTTACATACCTTGTAAATAATCAAAAAGGGAAAACGATCGTTTTCCCTTTTTTTATATCCCCATACACTGGGTCGATTTATTTGCGCTAGCTTACGCGTTGCCAAGCGCTAAAATCCGATCAAATTCTTCTGGCTTCAAAGGCATTACAGACAAACGTCCTTGTCTGACCAAGGCGATATCCTGCAACTGCTCATCAGCCTTAATGGTTTCCAACGTAACGGATTTCTTCAGCGTCTCTACAGGTGCCAGATCCACCACGACCCAACGCTCATCATCTGTTGTCGGATCTTGATAAAATTCCTTGACGACTTTGGCCACCCCCACAACTTCTTTTCCTTCATTGCTATGGTAGAACAGAACCAGATCCCCTTCTTTCATAGCTTTGATATTATTCCTAGCTTGATAATTACGAACGCCATCCCAAAATGTACGGCCATCTTTATTAAATTGTTCCCAGCTATATTTAAATGGTTCAGATTTTACTAAGAAGTATTGCATGGTCAAATTTCTGTTAAGCGTTAAAAACTATTGTTGTGGCATTAAAACTTCCATTTTATCTGCAAAATGCGCACAGTAATCACGCAAGTCGCCAATAACTTTTTCCGCCATCGGATCACCGCCTGAAGAACGGATAAAAGAGTCGCCCAATGTTTGCAGCGTTTCATAGAAAAAACGTTTCATCTCATCGTAGGGCATATCTTTAGTCCAAAGATCAATACGCATTGAATTTTTATAATGTGAATCCCATAGGGCTAAAAACATCGCTTTTGCAGGTAATTCCTCCGCATTATTTCCATCTGTAGAAGACCACATGATATTTTCAGGCACGTTGTTTTCATCTAACTCTACCTGTAATTTTATTTCAGCTTTTTTCATTTTAATATTATTGAGCTATTTATATTGAGCTATGTTTTTTGAAACAGGAACTATATTTGCCATCGATTCACAACCTAACTCGTCTTTATTTTTAATTTTACTTCTTACCCAAAGGTTACTTTGACAATTAAACTGGTGACACAAACGACTACCAAAAATGCCAATTGTAATAACCACATTTTTTTATTTGGCTTTACAAAGACCCTAAATACAATATCAATGACGGTCAATATCAACAACAATAGGATAAATGCGCCCCAAGTAAATAAGGCCTTTTCGTCATTGGGGTTTTCCATAACAAACCAGGCAACAAGGCATGCACTAGCGATATTTAGTGGTGTAAAGCGCACAATAAATTAACGTTTTTTAAAATTACGATTTGTTCCTCCCGATTTTCCGCCTGCAGACTTACTTTTACTTTTTGCTTTTGGTTTAAATCCGGAAGCTCGTTGTGCCTCCCGCACTTCTTTCTGTTTGATAACGTATTTTTTCTCGTGAAAAGCACCTTGGAAATCTGGATCATCTTTCCGCTTTTGATTATCAATCTCTCGTGCAATATCCTGTTTTTCATGAAAGGGTGTTTTCTCTATAAAAACATCCTCTGGTAGTGCGTAGACAGGAATACTTTGCTTGATCAATTTTTCGATTTTGCGAACATAATATTTCTCAGCATCATTACAGAACGTGATAGCATCCCCCTCATTGAAAGCTCGCCCGGTACGTCCAATACGATGCACATAATCTTCTATAACAATAGGTACTTCAAAGTTGATCACATGGCTTACATTAGAAACGTCAAGCCCTCGCGCCGCCACATCCGTTGCGACCAAAATACGAATATTCCCTTCCTTAAACGCATTGATGGAGTTGATACGTGTATTCTGACCTTTATTGGCATGAATAACACGAACCTCATCTTTACCGTATTTACGTTCCAAAAAGTGGAAGACATTATCTGCTACCTGCTTTGTTTTACAGAAAACAATCAGTCGACTAAACGCTTCATCATCTTTCAAGAGATGTTGAAGTAAATTCAATTTTGTCTTTTGGTTAGGAACGACATATAGCGCCTGACTTACCGTCTTGGCTGGTGTAGCTTGTTCGGACACCTCAATAATGGTCGGAAACGCTAAGAAATCACCTGCAATTTTGCGAACAAGCTCACTCATTGTTGCTGAGAACAATAAGTTCTGACGTTTGCGTGGCACAATTTCAAGTACACGATGGATCTTACTAATAAAACCCATATCCATCATCTTATCGGCCTCATCCAAGACCAAAAATTTGAGTGATTTGACAACAATGTGCCCTTCGAGGTACAAGTCTAAAAATCGACCTGGAGTTGCCACGATAATATCCACTCCTTTTTCGAGTGCTTCTATCTGAGTTTTTGGTCCTAATCCACCATAAAGTACCACTGAACGCAAATCAAGATAAGTAGAAAACAACTTAATATTTTCTTCGATCTGCATGGCCAATTCTCTCGTTGGTGTCAAAATCAACGCACGCGCATCATTTCCCTGAGCATATTTTAGCTTCATCAGCATCGGCAAAACGAATGCCGCTGTTTTTCCAGTTCCCGTCTGAGCGATTCCCATCACATCCTGCCCGGCCAATATTGGAGTAATTGCCTTTTCTTGGATCTCTGTCGGTTGTTGATACCCCGCCTCCGCTATCGCATTTAAGATCTGTTTATTGAATTTAAAATTTTCAAATGATTGCTGCATCTTGCAAAGATAAGGAAAAGAGTCCATTTGACTTTCCTTGACCACCAATACGGTACACATTTACTTTCAATTGACATAAAAATTGGTAAAAAGCATATTATAAAGTCTAATATTTTGGTTTTTAAGAGAATTAAAGCATTTTTGTAGGGTATAAACAAACTTTTTATCAGGTTGATATGAAAAAATTATGGATGTGTTTGTTGTTCATCACAACAAGCTTTGCTGCATTTGCCGATGAGGGAATGTGGTTTTTAATGTATCTAAAGCGTCTGAATGAGTCAGATATGCAGAAAAAAGGGCTTCGCTTAAGTGCCGAAGAAATCTACAGCATTAACCACTCTAGCTTAAAAGATGCAATCGTACAATTCAATGGTGGCTGTACTGCTGAGATCGTTTCTGATCAAGGCTTGGTATTCACCAACCATCACTGTGGATATGGTGCTATTGCTGAACTTTCTACACCAGAAAATGATCATTTAACAAATGGTTTCTGGGCCAAATCCAAAAATGAAGAGTTAAAGCCTAAATCTTTGTCGGTTCGCTTTTTTGTGCGCATGGATGATGTTTCAAAACGAATCTTAGGTTTGGTCAACAACAAAATGGCTGAAGATGAACGAAAAAAAATCATTGCTGCTGAAATTGCCAAAATTCAAAAAGAGAATAGCGAAAATGGTAAATATGTGGTTGAAGTAAAATCATTCTACCAAGGCAACGAGTATTATTATTTTGTATACCAAGATTACAATGATGTCCGTTTGGTAGGAACACCCCCAAATAGCATTGGAAAATTTGGCGGTGATACGGATAACTGGGAATGGCCACGTCATACCGGAGATTTCTCAATTTTCCGCGTTTACGCCGATAAAAATGGTAATCCAGCAGAGTATGCACAAGATAATGTGCCTTTGAAACCTAAACATTTCCTACCTGTCAGCTTAAAAGGTGTTCAAGAAGGAGATTTCGCGATGATCTTAGGCTATCCAGGTCGTACCAATCGTTGGATGCCCGCTGGAGGAATCAATCAGAATGTTAAATTCGCTTATCCAGCTTGGGTAGAAGCTTCTAAAACAGGTATGGATGCCATGAAAAAATTCATGGATCAAGACCAAGCTGTAAAATTGAACTACGCTTCAAAATACTCTCAGGTAGCTAATTACTGGAAAAACCGTCAAGGAATGATTGATGCTTTGACATTACATAAAACTGCAGAATCTAAAGCAAAAGACGAAGCTAAATTTGACAAATGGGCAAATAAAGCTGCAAACAAAGCAGAATACGGTGATGTCATCAAAACAATCAACGAATTTTATGCTTCGACAAACGAGAAAGCTAGACATGACAACTATTTAATGGGCATGTTGCGTTCTAGTGCAATTGCAGCTTTACCGAACACAATTGGATCAGGTTTAGAAGTATATACTGCTGGAGATGAAGCAAGAAGAAATGCTATTCTTCCTCGTTTAAAATCTGCCATCGATGCAGGTTATGAAAAAATGTACATGCCGCTTGAAGAGCAAGTATTGATTGACGAATTGAATCTTTATGCTAAAAAAGCAGGAAATATTGCACCATATATTGCAGAATTGGCTGCAAAAAATAATGGTGACTTTACGGCTTATGTCAAAGAATCTGTGAAGAACAGCATCTTCGCTTCTGCTGAACGTCTGAACAATTACCTGGAGACCCCTAACGCTGAAATTTTAGCCAATGACCCATTGTATAAACTTTCTTCAGCCTTACTTAACAGATACCGTCAAGTAGATCCTAGCTGGAAAACACAAGACGACAAATTTGAAGGTGCTTATCGTAAATATGTCGCTGGGGTATTGGCTTCGAATCCAAAAGGTAAATTCTATCCAGATGCGAACAGTACGTTACGTTTAACTTACGGTTCGATCAAGGGCCTACCACAAGATCCCCGTAATGACGCTGACAAAAACTTTTACACGACGTTAAAAGGCACTATTGCGAAGTACAAAAAGGGCGACGAAGAGTTTGATTTACCACAACGTTTGATGGATTTGTACAATAATAAGGACTATGGTCGTTATGCCGACAAGAAAGGATATTTACCAGTGAACTTCCTAAGTGACAACGACATAACAGGCGGAAACTCAGGTTCACCAGTAATAAATGGCAACGGCGAATTAATTGGCCTAGCTTTTGATGGTAATATTGAAGCTATGGCTGGTGACGTGATCTTCGACCACAAGCTACAACGTACAATTTCAGTTGATATCCGTTATGTATTATTTATCATCGATAAATTTGCAGGAGCAACCAACATTATTGACGAACTTAAGATTGTTGAATAGTTTTTTTTAAGCTTTTTCGATAAAAAAAAACGAAATTTATTTTCTATTTGATTCGTTTTTGTATATTTAAGGAGTGTTTAGGAAAAACCATAAAAACTAAAATTATAATTATAAAAAAATGGAAAACTACGTAAAATTAAAAGAGTTAGTAGCTTCTATCGAAGCTGATGCAGACAAGTTCTTCAACAATGGTAATTCTGCAGCTGGTACACGTGTACGTAAAGGATTACAAGAAATCAAAACCTTAGCACAAGAACTTCGTAACGAAGTTACTGCTAAGAAAAACGACGGAAAATAGTTTTTTCGAAGTTAAACATAAAAAAGGCCTTCAAATGAAAGGCCTTTTTTGTTGGCTTTTACAGAAATGTACAGGCCATCACCAAATTGTAAATCTTAATACCCAGGTAATCACCGAAAGAGGCCTTCAGTTTATCATAAACCTGCTGCCTGGTCAAGGGTTTATCTTTCTTCTTTAACAAGGTTGCCGATGAAGGGTTTACGGCTCCCAACTCAACCTTCGTTGCAAACATATTGTAATGCAGCTCTGGAACCGCCAAACCAAGGATCATCCCCGGTAGTCCATTAAAGGCCGAAGGACCTCCCGAAACAGGGATTTGATCCGTATAAAAAGCAACGGCATAGATGGAATCCAATACAAGTCCATTGGCCCTACGGCAGGGGTAACCTGCGATTTCACGGTATTCATTCGTGATTTTCCATTTGATCTTTAATGTCGAATCTGCCAAGACAACCCGTTCCCCGCCTAACTCAAAGACAGAATTAAATGCTTTACTTTTCAAATTTTGGTAGCCACTTATCCCTGACTCAAAAATTCCAGACCGCATCAGCCCGCTAACAACATCCGAATACTCTTCAGCAATATGCTCATAGAGGACCTCATCATTGGAAAATGTCAGTTTCTTTTTCAACACCTGATTTTCGGGAATCTGCCCGATCATTTCTTTGATAGAGCTACGTGTATCCTCGTCTTTTGCATAGGTTGCATAGCGTTTGAGCAGGTTTTTAAGAAACACGGTTTTGTCATAGGTAATTGTTCCTTGCGTAGGAAAATAAGCATATTGTCCAAAAGCTGTGGCTCCCCAGAAAAGGAACAGCAATAGGACGAGTAAATTTTTGATATCTTTCATTTTATTTCGATTTTACGAGCATTTTATTTATTTCCCAAGTCAGCTTAACCATATAATATCTACTGATTGTGTTGTATCGGCGTTCGGTCAGTAGTGTCCCGTTTTGACTTCTGTCAAAACCCACATTCTGTTTGAGGAGGTCATTAACCATAAAAGTCAATTCCAACTTTTCATCTTTTCGGAATTTTTTTGATAATGCAGGGCTCAGCACAAATCGTTCAAATTTTTTACTGTACACCGCCGTAGGAGCCTGATAATTATAGCTAAAATCTGCCCGAACAATAAATTTCGCTGGCAGAAAGTACTTTAGGTTTCCTTCAGATGAAAACGTAAATCCCTTACTATCTTCCATTGCGCCAATGGAATTATCTTGAATAAGATAGCCTGGAGACAATTCAATACCAAAGTCCAAGCCTTTCGTTGTCGATCGCTGTAGACTATAATTGAACCCATAACGCTGCACTTTGGCATTCGCCAAAACAGTATTGACATAGTTATAATTGTTGCTGAAAGATACCGATGGACCGCCACCATGTCTCAATTGAATTTTTTTCCATAATTTGCCGTAATACATTGGCCTGATGCTAATTTGATTGTTGCTATTATGATTCAAATTTCCCCAAACAAATGTCGTCTTACCCAGTGAATCAATCGTTGTATTTTGCACCAATGCATTGTTTGTACGTGATGCACTTAAAAAGACACCTATAAACTTATCTTCCAATACAGAATAGGTTCTAAAGCTTAGGTTCAAATTATTGGTGTAAGATGGTTTCAAATTTTCATTACCTAAATATTCATTCAGCGGATCCAAATTTGACCGCAGTGGCTGGATCTGATTTAAAGAGGGCAAACCATTGGTACCCTGATATTCCAAATTGATCGATTTATTTTTTTGTATTTCATAATTAACATCAACCACCGGATTATATACAAAAAATGATCGTGAAAGTCTCGAATTCTCCATACGGTTTAATTGCGACAGATTACTATTTTCGAACTTATTCGAGACATTGACCACTAGCTTTTCTAGGGGCTTGTAATTAATTGCGAAATTATAGGTGTTTTTTATCGTTTTATATAAGAAATCATTGCTATACAAACTATCTAGTCTATCAAAAGTACCGGTATTCTGATTTTTATCGAAAGACCTAACTGCGTTGTTATTTCTGTTGAGATTCAATCCATATTCGAAAGAAAGGATAATCTTTTTTGAAAGCGGTTCGGAATAAGCAAATTCACCCCCAGTGGAAAAAGAGCTATTTTTAACAAATTTCTTCTGGTCGAGAGTCGAATCTCTTTCAGCATTCCCTTCTTTGTAAAATCTAAGTTTAGAAAACAAATCTTGCTCACCATCCTGTTTATTGCCCGATGTAAAATAGTTGAATGATAACGAACGGCCTTTCTTTTTAAAACGTCTTACATAGAGTGCTGAGGCATTATACTGTTCTGACCTAGAATCGTTCTTAAACTTTCGCATGTTATCGTTGATCTTTTGATCAAATTGATTAACAGTAGTTGATTGTGTCTCTGAAGAACTATTATCATGCCTTTTGTTTGCACCTGCCCAAACCGTTAAATCCGACATGGAATCGACCTTAAATTCATATTTCAAACCAATATTATGCTTTCTGTTTTCATTTGACGCCAACGTGCTGCTGTTGCTAGTCAATATCGTGTCGCGTGCCGCATTGCGTGTGAACAAGCTGCGATCCAAATCAACATCGGATCGGATATGCTTATAGTCGATCCGCCAAGCATGTTTTTTGTTAGCGGTTTTATCTGAATATAGAAATCCCGTATTCAAGGACTTAGGAATACCTTCACCATTAAAATTATCGCCTCTATCGTAGTCTCCCCCCATGTTTGATACTTCCTCATAACTGAGCCCACTCTTGCCTGTATTACTTGCAATCAAATAAGCCGAAGCTTTAAACGATTGATTAAAATAGTTCAAAAAGCCCTGTCCAGCGTAGAATTTATCACTACCTCCACCAACATCCACTTTGCCGAATATTCCACGTCTAGCCTCCTCTTTTAACTTCACGTTGATTGTCTGTGTACGTTCACCATCATCAATCCCTGTTTTCTCAGCCTTATCAGACTTCTTTTCATAGACCTGAATTTTATCAACCATATCAGAACGAATATTCCGGCTTACTAAAATAGGATCGTCACCAAAGAACTCCTCCCCGTCAACAAGCATTTTCTTCACTGTTTTTCCTTGGGCAGTAATTTTTCCAGAGGCATCGACGGTAATCCCAGGTAGGACTTTCAACAAATCTTCAACTTTAGCGTTTTTTTCCACTTTAAAACTTCCAGCATCATATTCCGTTGTATCCCCCTTGATACTAATGGGCACCCGTCCCATAACAATGACTTCCTCCAGCAAGGTTGCGCTGCTGGTCATTCCAATAGACATGTTACTGTAATGCTGCCCTGGCAGGATCTCCGCGTAATATTCACCGTATTTCGGATAGGTTACAATGATAAAATATTGTCCAGTATCAGGCCGCTCAAGAGAGAACTTACCATTTTCATCCGAACGGGCAAAATTGGTCAAAATGGAATCTTTAGCTGTTAACAACATAATTGTTGCATTATGCAGCTTAAGCTGATCTTTTACATCAGTGATTTTTCCTTCAATACGGGATTGAGCATGAACTATTCCGCAGAAACAGAATAAAATAAGTAAAAGTAGTTGCCCCACTCTTTTCATAATATGGTTTGGATAGTATATAATTATATAAATAATAAAATTCGTGCACAAAACTAATATTTTGTTTCAGTTAATTTAAGTTTATCTCAAAAAAAATACAAGTAATAAAAAGATATTAAAAAAATAAAACAGACCATTGATTAACAACATAATACAAATTAAAAATCATAAAAAAAGCTCTTCAAAAGAAGAGCTTTTTTATCTAAACAGTTAGAAATACACAACATATTATGTGAACAGCATGCTGTGATTTTTATAAATTGCCAAGTTCCATAATAAATTGAACAGTTTCTTTATTCATATGTTGAGACAGCACACCTGTAATCTGATCTGTCATGGCTTTTCTTGTCATTCGTTTTACCTTCGTATTCTCAAATTTCTTTTTGTCCATCACAACTGTGTTGCTGAGTTCAACTTTTGTTGCAAAATAGGAGACGTGCTGACTAGGTACAACCAAGCCTAAAATCATTCCCGGAAGACCATTGATGGATTCGGGGCCGCCACTGATAGGGATTTCATTGCAGTAGTATCCAATGACATAAATGGAGTCTGGTGTAATACCATTGGCTCTCCTGCAATTGTAGCCAGCGATATCGCGGTATTCATCTGTGATTTTCCATTTGATGCGTTTCATGGAATCCTGAACGATGATTTTTTCACCTACGATATCGTTGTATCTCAAAAAGGATCGGTTGGACATATTTGAAAGTGTTGCTGCATCAAAGTCTAGCGCAAGCATCATAATATACTGCTTAATCTCTGCATCCAGGCTCTCGTCTTTTACCGATTCGAACAACGTCTCCGTGGTATTGAATTTCATTGACTTCTTTAACACGGCACTTTCTGGTAATCTCGGTATTATACGCTCAAAAAACTGTTTTGAGTTATCATCGGCCTTAGCGATGAATTTTTTACTTACGATATTCTTCATATACATCGTCTTATCGTAGGAAATAGTTCCCGATCGACCAAACAATGTATACTGTGCTTTAAGACCTAAGGCTGAACAACAGAAGAAGAGAAAAAAGATATATTTTAACATTGTATTTCGCTTAATATTTTATAAAAACATTTTTGTAAAATCCCATGATAGTTTAAGCATATAATATCTGCGTATCGTATCATATCGACGTTGCGTAAAGACAGAAGTCGATGCCGAACGACTAAAGCCCTTGTTCTGGTTAAGAACATCGTTGATCATAAAATCCAACACCAACGATTCATTTTTCAGGAATTTCTTGCTTACACCTGGATGCAACAAAAACTGCTCAAACTTCTCATCAAAAGCTTTGGTGGCCGCCTCGTAGGAGTAGGTATAATTGGTATAAACCTTAAATGTTTTGTTGAAAAAATACTCCACACTTCCGTTGGAAGCGAAAACAAAACCATTACTGTTGGTATTGCGTTCCAAACTTGATTTCATCAAACGATATTGCGGACTAAAGTTCAGGTCAAAATTTAAACCTGTCTTGGTATCTCTCTTGAAATTATACGTAAAATTAAAGTTCGTCGTATTGACTTTATTCAATTGGTGATTGAACATATTATAATTATCACTCATATTCACATAAAACTGTGGCGAGTTGGACAGGCCAAGTTTTTTGCTCAGCTTGAAATAAACTCCAGACCATACGTTCAAGGAAGTATTTGTCTTACCATCAACATTATTCCAAGTATATGTATTAATCCCTTTTAGGGTATCAATATTCTGCGTAATCGGGTTCTTTTCGGTAGAGATATTACCACCGACATAAACATAGTTTCCGGTCAACACACGGAACGAATTATAATTCAGATTTAATGAGTTTCTAAATGATGGTTTTAAGTTTTCATTTCCCAAATAGCGATTAATCTGGTCTGAGTTATCCAAGATCGGTTGGATCTGGCTTAAAGAAGGTAATTGATTTTTACCGGTATAGTTCATCCATAACCCCTTAGTTTTTGTAAAGGAATAACCTGCACTTACATTTGGATTATACGTAAAGTAACTTCTTGTAATCCCCTCGCTTGTATAGTTATTGAACTGTTTCAATTTGTCATTATTGAAATTATTAGCCACAGTGAACTTAAATTTTTCAGTTGTATGAACTACAGCCAATTTGTACCTATTGCTGCTTCTATCAAAATCGTAGTTATTACTGAAACGACGATCCAATTGAGTATAATTTCCGGCTCCATCAATATTGAAAGACTCCACGATGGAACTACTATTACTTTGCTCAATTCCTGTTCCCACAACAAGATTCCAAATTTTGGATAAAGGTTCGGTATAGGAAATTGAAGCGCTTAGCACGTCACTTGTATTGTTACGCACCTTACTTTGATCTGTAGTTGAATCCGTTTTTAAGCTATAATTTCTCAGGTCGGAATTTAAATGTCCAGTACCTTTCATCTCATTTCTTTTCCATTGACCATCGAATGTAAAAGAACGTCCTTTTTTCTTGAATTTGTGCGTAAAATAAGTGCTAAAATTGAGCTCGTTGATATTATTTTTCACCAATTCTCGAGTATTCTCAGCAATAGTTGTATCTGCATTTTGGCCAAACTGATAAGCTTCACGCTTGTTATCTGACCAAAGATTCTTTCTTGATGCCCCGCCTCGTATGGTTAAGAGATTTAACGAATCTAATTTCAGGTCATATTTCAGATTCGCACGATGCTGGTCATTTTCAGAATCTACATTCTTCACCGATTTGTTATTGATCAAACCGGTCGTAATCGTTTCATCATTTCCATCGCTGCTCAATCTTCCATATTTATAGTTAATGTTGACTGTATGTTTATCCTTATCAAATTTATCCGAGAAGTTAACGCCCGAATTTATAGCCTTAGGTACACCAATAACCCCTTGTCCAGAAAAAGGATCCGTAAAATTAGACCAGCTCATTGATCCGTCATCACCATAGGAAACACCTGAATCACCACCATACTTTTGTGCATCCTGCCAGTTCATGCTCGTAGTACCATTATTACCGAAAAGCCCATAAACTGATATTTTCTGCGATCCCTTAAACTTGTTCAACATCAATTGCCCCATATAATAGTCGTCGGTTCCACCGCCAAGAAGCGCTTTTCCGAACATGCCATTTTTAGAGCCTTCTTTTAGCTTTACATTGATCGTTTGCTCACGCTGACCGTCATCCACTCCTGTTCGCTCTGCCTGCTCGGATTTTTTCTCGTATACCTGAACTTTATCCACCATATCCGATCGGATATTTCGTGTCACCAGTGTCGGATCATCACCGAAAAATTCTTCACCATCTACCAATACTTTTTTGACTGTTTTACCTTGTGCAGTAATCTTTCCAGATGCATCAACCGTGATGCCAGGCAAAGCTTTCAACAGATCTTCAACCTTGGCATTCTTCTCAACTTTAAAACTACCGGCATCATATTCTGTGGTATCACCTTTAATTGTGATTGGGATGCGTCCAGTAACGATGACTTCTTGTAATAATGTGGCTGTATTGGTTAGGCCAATAGCCAATTTGGAGTAATCCACTCCAGATTGAATCTCCGTATAAAAATCGCCATACTTGGGATAACTCACAATCAGCACGTAAGCTCCTGTATCGGGCTTGGCTAAGGAAAAAAGACCATTTTCGTCAGATCTCGTAAAGCCTGTTAATATGGAATCTTTAGCGGTCAACAGCATAACTGTTGCGTCTGATAACTTTAGTTGGTCCTTTACATCACTTATTTTTCCAGCAATCTTGGATTGGCCCAAAGCCAAACCAGGAATAGCAAAAATGAAAAATAAGAGAATTTGTAAAACTCTTTTCATAAAATTGTTGGATAGTAAATTAATATCAATATAACATTAGTAGATAAAACCAATGTTTTGTTACAGTAAATTTAATTTTATTTCTTAAAAATTGGATTTTGGTTCATAGTTCCCCATTCGAGCAAAATAAGAGGTCCTTTTTACAGCAGCTCAGATCCGATGTATTCATACAAAAGATCTTCACTATACCTGATAATGCCTCTTCTTTTGCATATTGATCAAACGCCACAACTGAAGACAGAAAAAGCATATCAAAACAGCAAAAGATAACTGGCCACCAATCGTGCTATAATTTTTAAGATCCGGGGCAATGTCTGCAACTTGAATTTTGGCCATCAGATAATTATTGAACATCATGCCACAAACAGTCCCAAGAAGAAAAAATGTAATCGCATACTTTTTATTTGACAGGGCTTTCTCTTTATCTTTCTCGAGCGCAGCAATACCGTTCATGATACGTTGTTCAAAATCATCAAATGGCATTTCTATTTTACTCATTTGCATAACTTTCTTGAATTTTTCCTGTTCCTTATCCATAATACTCCGCTTTTTTAATTAACTGACTTAAAATGATCTGCATATTTTTACGGGCCCGGTGCAAGATCACTTTGGTATTCGCTAATGTCCAGCCCATAATCTCTTTAATTTCATCCATCGACTGTTCTTCGAGATAGAACAACCGTAATGCAACAGACTCGCGAGCGGGCAGAATAGTGAGTGCATCGTTGATCATTTCTTTTCTTTCGTGGTCGATTATTTCATCCAATACGGAATCTTCATGCGACATGTCATGGTGGGATAGATCAAAATTGACCAACTCCAGTTTCTTATGACGAATGGCATTAAAAGCAACATGCACAACAATTCGGTAAAACCAGGTACTAAATTTCGATTTCCCTTTAAAGGAAGACAGCGATTGATAGCATTTTATAAATGCATCCTGAACGGCATCTTCTGCCAAATGCTCTTCCTTTACAATAGAAAGAGCGACAGAAAATGCCATATCTTTATACGTTTTTATAAAATAACGATAGGATTCCACATCGCCTGATAGAACTTTTCGAATATAGATTTCATCCATTGGCGGGTTAAATATCGCGTTTTTTATCCAATCGGTTAGCAATTATCATTGCAACACCCGCAGAAATAATCAAAATTGCGACCGCAAGTGAATCTGGCAAATCAGTATTCATGTAGTTGTCCAAAATTCCCACAATGAATAATCCTATTCCTATACCAAGTACCAAAATCCCGGGCTTTTGCCAATCTAGTGACTCTCTTTTCTTATTTTCACCCGGAATCTGTACAGCCACGCTCCGATACCGCATAATAAAATAAACACACAAGGTGATACATGTAAATAGTCCGATTCCTAAAATGGCTCCTACTGATTGCTTTTCCATAATTATTTGAATTAGTTTTTACATTAGTCGCAACCATCCCCGAAAAGGTTACAACAAATTGAGTTAAATGTCTCGATTTGTGTAAATTTGTTTCAAACACAAACAATATGCAAAACATTAAAGAATATGTAGAAGCAAACAAGCAACGTTTTTTGGATGAGTTGTTTGATTTATTGCGTTTACCATCAGTAAGTGCCGATCCTAAATTTAAAGGAGATGTTGAAAAAACTGCTGAATTTGTTGCTCAGAAATTGCGTGAAGCCGGAGCCGACAATGTAGAAGTTTGTCCTACCGCTGGTAATCCAATCGTTTATGGAGAAAAAATTATCGATCCGGCACTTCCTACAGTGTTGACATATGGTCATTACGACGTACAACCTGCTGATCCATACGAGTTGTGGGATACCCCTCCTTTCGAACCGACGGTTCGTGATGGCAAAATCTATGCACGTGGTTCTGCCGATGATAAAGGTCAGTTTTATATGCATGTAAAAGCCTTCGAATACATGATTAAAAATGATGCATTAGCATGCAACATCAAATTTATGATTGAGGGTGAAGAGGAAGTGGGCTCAGTCAATTTGGGCACATTTGTTAAAGAAAATACAGAAAGACTGAAAGCTGATGTTATTGTTATTTCCGATACATCGATGATCAGCATGGCTCAACCATCGTTAGAAACTGGCTTACGTGGACTTTCTTATGTTGAAGTTGAAGTTACGGGGCCTAATAGAGATTTACACTCCGGCGTATATGGTGGAGCAGTAGCCAATCCTGCGACGATATTAGCAAAACTGATTGCATCATTACATGACGAAAATAATCATATCGCTATCCCTGGATTTTATGATGATGTTGTCGAATTGACGGCTGAAGAACGTAAAGCATTAAATGAAGCACCTTTTGACATTGAAGAATACAAAACTGACCTGGGTATCCAAAATATCTGGGGAGAAAAAGGTTTCACAACATTAGAACGCACCGGTATTCGCCCAACCTTAGAAGTAAATGGTATTTGGGGTGGTTATATCGGTGAAGGCGCCAAAACAGTATTGCCTTCAAAAGCGAATGCAAAAATTTCAATGCGTCTTGTACCAAACCAAAACTCTCACCGTATTACGGAGCTTTTCAAAAAACATTTTGAATCTATTGCACCAGATTATGTGAAAGTAGAAGTTAAACCTCATCATGGTGGTGAACCTGTCGTCACACCGACCGACAGTGTTGCTTACAAAGCGGCAGAAAAAGCCCTGCATGACACCTTTGGTGTTAAACCTATCCCAACGCGTGGTGGTGGTTCGATCCCAATCGTCGCTCTTTTTGAAGAAGTATTGGGTTTAAAGACTGTACTCTTAGGCTTCGGACTAGATAGTGACAACCTACACTCTCCCAATGAAAAGTATGGTATTGAGAATTACCTTATGGGAATATCAACAATTCCTTTATTTCATAAATATTACGCGGAACTAAGCAAATAATTTAGTTTTTCATTAGATAAAGGGTTATTTTTAAATTTTAGAAATAACCCTTTATCGTTTTATGGATTTTGATTTTCGTTTAATTGTATTTTACACTGCGGCTCAGCACCTTAATTTCACCAAAACGGCTTCGGCCCTTTTCATCTCACAACCAGCCGTAAGCAAAAACATCCAAGAACTAGAGAAGAAACTTGGCGTACCACTCTTCGAAAGAAAGGGCAACAATCTTAATTTAACCGATTCAGGTCAAATTCTCTATAAATATGCCCAACAGATTATCAATCTGTATAATCAGGCGGGCCAAGAAATACAGGAGTTGCAGGAAGGGCGAAAAGGAAAGCTGGTCTTAGGAGCCAGCACAACCATCTCCCAATATGTTTTACCTGCTCTGCTTGCCGATTTTCTATCCCAATATCCCAACAACCGTATCCAGTCTTTTCAATCCAATAGCCGCAGTATTGAGGAGCAGCTTATCGACAAAACATTGGATTTAGGTATCACGGAGGGGTCTACCGACAACCGGGCGCTGAAATACATTCCTTTTATGAAGGATGAGCTAGTTCTGGTCACAAATAGCCAAAACCCACTATTAGCTCAATTAAAAAATCCAATATTATCCGATATCACGCGCTTACCTTTGGTACTACGCGAGCAGGGCTCAGGTACACGAACAATTATTGAGAATGCACTAAAAGATAAAAGCATTAATCTATCCGAAGTACAGATAGAAATGATCTTGCCTTCAACAGAGAGTATCAAAGGCTACCTTGCTCGTCGCAACAGCTTTGCTTTTTTATCTATTTATACAGTGCAAAAAGAAGTGTTAAATAATCTATTGACCATTGTTGATATTCCACAATTGACAATAGAACGTTATTTCTATTTTACCCATTTATATGGAGGCCTTGCCGGTACGCCCAACCAGTTTCTGCAATTCTGTTTGCGGCAAAACTTCAAGTTATAACCAAATGTTATATCTCATAAACAAACTTCGTTTTAATTCCAGATTTGAGGCGGCTAGATTTGTACAAATGAATTAGCGTAATGGAATATAAAAAACTAACAGATTATTTAAAGGCACTCAGCTGGATCATTGTAGCATTGGTTATTACATGTACGACCTTATGTGTATTTCCACTAAAACATGAGGAAAACAAAAAGCAAACAGATTCTCTTGAAATGCGCAACGACTCGCTTATTACGCACGTTTCCCAATTTAAGGAAATCTCATTCAAAGATAATCCCGAAGGTAAAATGGCCAGTTATGGTGAAAAGCTAATCAAAAATACATACGATTATTTCTATGATGGGGAGGTCAAAATCGGAAACAAGCTTGCCTGCAGTAGCTGCCATCTCAATGGAGGCACAAAGGCTTTTGCTGCCCCTTATGTCGGGCTCACCAATGTCTTTCCAACCTATATTGGACGAGAAAATAAGGTTGAATCACTTGAAGAGCGCATCAACGGTTGCTTTGAGAGAAGCATGAACGGCCGAGCCATTCCTGAAAATAGCAAGGAAATGAGAGCCATTATCACCTATATTAAAAACATCAGCATAAATACAGTTAATAAAGGTCGGTTGGCAGGCCAAGGATTTATAAAAATGGATATTCCCAATCGTGCCGCGGACTTGAAACATGGTCAATTGGTTTTTGAGAATAAATGTACAAGTTGCCATGGAAAGGATGGTCAGGGGCTACCACAAACAGCGGGAAAAGGATATCAATATCCACCCTTATGGGGAAAAGACAGCTACAATGATGGTGCTGGAATGGCACGATTGCTTACCGCGGCTCGTTTTATCAAAGCTAATATGCCTTTAGGCGCAACTTATGATGCACCTCAATTGAAAGACGACGAGGCCTATGATGTCGCAGCATATATCAATTCTTTCGATAGACCTCAAAAAACAAACAAGCAATTGGACTATCCTAATCTAAGCAAAAAACCCAAAGATAGCCCCTATCCACCTTATGCCGATAACGTTAGTACAGAACAACATAAACTCGGACCTTTTAATTTTTAAACATAAATACCCCATTAAATCAATAATAAATATGAAAAAACAATTTACAATCGCTTGCATTTTAGTAGCGATAATGACTATTCAAGCGAAAGCACAGGACAATAAATTGTTGCTCAATAACCATCAATATAGCGGTGCCGTTGCTAAGAAAAAAGCGTATAAAGCCATTTATCAGCTGGACAGCAATGATCCAAAAACAATTGAAAAAGCAATCCGTAATATTAACAATGTCTTGAAAGACCCACGGTTAAAAGGACACTTACAGATTGAGTTGGTTGCATTTTCCGGTGGTACCGAAGCTTACCTAAAAAAGAACAGCCAATATGAGAAACCTTTGAAAGACCTCGTCGAGAAAGGCGTTATCGTAGCGCAGTGCCTGAATACGTTGGAAGAGAAACATATTGCCAAAGAAGAACTATTTGATTTTATAGGCTATGTTCCTAGCGGAAATGGTGAATTAATCTTAAGAGCAAATGAAGGTTGGGTTATCGTTAAACCATAAGTATAATGAAAAATTTTCTACTGCTTGGTCTAACAATAGCATTATTGGGAGCCCAGGAAATTAAGGCACAAGAACATCGTTTTGATCCCCCCTGGAATAATCCACCAGAATCGGCTCTAAATTTTACGGTACCCGGGATAGACAATATTCCAGATTTATATGGTGATATCGAGAATCCGCAGCTTACTGTCTTTTTCGCTGGCAATCAATTTATGGTTGTCGATGATCTACTTGCATCATTCAAAAAAGAATACCCACAATACGAACGTATTTTTGTTGAAACCCTGCCGCCGGGCATTTTAGCTAAACAGATTAAAGGCGGATCAATCACGATAGGGAATCTACGCATTACCCATAAGCCCGATATTTACACAGCGAGCAAACGAGCGATCAACGAGATGGCAGATTACTTCAGCCATACACAGGTTTATTGCTACAACAATATCTGTTTGATGATTCCAAAAGGAAATCCCGCTAATATCAGAACATTGAATGATCTGGGGAATGACAAAGTTCGTATCAGCATGCCTAATCCCCAATGGGAAGGAATTGGGGAGCAGATCAAAGCATCCTATAGAAAAGCCGGGGGCGAACAACTCGTCAAGAAAATCATGGAAGATAAGGTCAAAGATGGCAGCACTTATCTGACCAAGATCCACCATAGGGAGAGCCCCATGCGTATATTGTATGGACAGGCCGATGCGGCTCCCGTTTGGGCTTCTGAAGTCGTTTACCAAAAACTAATTGGCCATCCAGTTGAAGGGATCACCATTCCTGATGTGCAAAATACAACTGCAACTTACGTCGCTGCAAAGCTGAAAAACGCGCCGCATGCGCAGGCTGCAGATGACTTTTTAAAATTCATGGACTCGCCAACAGCCAAGAATATTTACAAGAAATATGGTTTCACAGTAGACTAAAAAAGAAAATGGATAATTAATTATCCATTTTCTTTCTTTACTTTAGGTCAAAATTAGTTGACTTGTATGATCCTATTGCTCAAAAAACTCCATCGGTATTGGTATTTTATCAGCGTTCTACTTGTTTTTCTTCTGTTTTTCCCTTATATCTATTTTTTAGCACGACGTCCCGAAAAAAACTATGCTAGAATCGCCCGTATGCGACGCTGGGTATCAGTTGGTGGTTCGGCCCTAGCTGGTGTATTTTTTAAGGTGAGCTATGAATCAAAAATAGATTGGAACCGTTCCATGGTATTGTGTCCCAATCATACTTCGGTCTTGGATATAACAGCCCTCACCTATTTGTGCCCAGCTCCTTTTTCATTTATCGGAAAAGCTTCATTGCTTAAAAATCCGGTTACACGTATTTTTTTCAAAACAATAGATATCCCGGTCACAAGAAGAAGTAAAGTTTCTTCTTTCAAGGCCTTCCAACGTGCCAATGAACTCGTCCGAAATGGTAGAAGTGTCGTTATCTTTCCAGAAGGAAAAATCGATGATGGTTTCCCCCCGCAGATTCACGCATTTAAATCCGGAGCCTTTCGAATCGCTATTCAAAATGACGTTCCCACAGTGCCCATTATCATAGAAAATGCCTGGGATATCTTTTTCGATGACGGCTCGAAAAGGGGATCTCGCCCAGGAATAGTTAAAATCCATGTATTCAACCCGATAGAAACTAAAGATTTTAACGATGATAATGCATCGGAACTAGAAAAAGTTGTATACGACAAAATGCATTCCTATTGGATTATGAAGAATAAATCGTATTTTCATAACCTAGAGAACCTCCAAAAAATATGTCAGGAAAGATCTTAATCGAAATCAAGGATATTGCTAGAGAATACCAAATTGGTGCGGAAACAATTCATGCCTTAAGCTCCGTTACACTCAACATCCATAAAGGAGAATTTGTGGCCTTAATGGGGCCTTCAGGATCAGGCAAATCCACGTTAATGAACATTCTCGGTTGCTTGGATACGCCAAGCCGAGGAGAATACATCCTCAATGGGATTAATGTGAGTGACATGACTGACGATGAACTCGCCGAAGTAAGAAACAAAGAAATTGGTTTCGTCTTTCAAACTTTTAACCTGTTACCAAAGAATACAGCACTTGAAAATGTTGCGCTTCCCCTAATTTACGCGGGCTATAATAAAGTTAGACGTGAGGAAAAAGCTACTGCAGCATTGGAAAGTGTCGGCTTAGGGCATCGTATGGATCATAGACCTAATGAACTATCGGGTGGACAACGACAACGTGTTGCTGTTGCAAGAGCATTGATCAACGATCCTTCCATTATACTTGCCGATGAGCCAACAGGAAACCTTGACACCAAAACGTCCATTGAAATTATGGGCCTACTGGAGGAAATTCACTCCAAGGGTAATACCATTATTCTAGTCACACATGAAGAGGATATCGCATTACATGCACACCGTATTGTACGCATGCGAGATGGCTTGATCGAAAATGATTATCCAAACCCAGAAATCAAATCAGTGTCACCAAGACTTGATGCGTTAAACGAAAAGGGAAGTGACTTTGAGAATATCTAAAAATATTATAACGCTAAAAACCAACAACTTATATTAATACAGCAAAAATAACACGTGATTTACTTGCTTAAGTTAAATTAAATCATAGTTTTGCGAAAATAGAGAACTTAAATTGTTTTTATATGTATTGGACATTAGAATTAGCTTCGCATCTAGAAGATGCACCATGGCCAGCAACAAAAGATGAATTAATCGATTACGCTATTCGTTCGGGTGCACCTGTTGAGGTGATTGAAAACTTACAATCTCTTGAGGACGATGGTGAGCCATATGAAAATATCGAAGAAATTTGGCCCGACTATCCAACAAAAGACGATTTCTTCTTCAATGAAGATGAATACTAAAAAATAAAAAACGCCTTTATTCAAAAGGCGTTTTTTATTAAAGACATCGCCCTCTCTTCGGAGACAACTCAGTACGATATCCATAACCTCCCGAAGGTTTTTATTCCATAGTTTTAATCTATTTTGATGAAGACAAGTCTTACAAGTATGAAGATAAAATTAAAGCTATTGTTGTTCATGTTTATTGGCTGTATTGTCAGCCAAAGCCTATTTGCTCAGGAACAACAAACTTCCAATGAACAGGTTGTTGTTTTAAAAAAGTTTGTCCAGCGCTTGAATGATCCTAATTTAGCGACTGATATTATTTTAAGCCAAGATCTAATAACATCAAAAAAACTGGACGAAGATCTACAGGAATACCTATTGGCAAGCATCGATGAAATCAGGATAAATGTACAGAGCAAGGATATCAACCAACTGGAATATCTTAGCTTTGCTCAAACAGGAAGAAAAGAAACAAGTGATATCGATCTCGAAGGTATTGACCCGCAACAAGTCTACTTTGTCAAATACCTCAAGCGTTTTGTATTTGCAGCAGTCATCCGTGATAGCAAAATTGCCTCTTTTACATTAGTTTCCAAAGGGAACAATAAAGCTCATTTTGTATTCTATTAGTTTTCATTGCCCCTATTTTATCAGACGCCTGCTGTTAGAATCCTTAAATATCACGCTTAGTCTTACACAAATGCACGCTTATCAGGTTTTATTTTAAAGTATATTTGTGAGCAATATTAAGCCAAAGATGCTTTCTTAAAAATTTTTCAATAAAAACACTTGCATTTTATAATTCTATCAACCATATTTGTATTAATAAAAATAACAATGATAACAACTGTATCAAATAAAGCTTGGTGGTGGCACAACGAATAACGTTGTGGCAAACTCCTATTGCATTATTTGATTAATACGTCAAGATATGATGGGCTTGCCTAAATAAGGTAAGCCCTTTTTTTATTTAAATTACCATGAAAGAAATTTTAGCGCATTTATTTGAATACAAGACATTTTCTCGGCAAGAAGCCTACGAGATCCTAACCAACATTGCCATGGGCAAGTATGACAGTCACCAAATTGCGGCATTTATGACGGCTTATGGTATGCGCAGTATTCGCGTTGAAGAGCTTGGAGGGTTTAGAGATGCGATGTATGATTTATGCCTCAAGCTGGATTTTAACGGTTATGATTTAATTGACCTTTGCGGTACAGGTGGGGATGGTAAAAATACCTTCAATATCTCGACAATAGCATCTTTTATCACTGCTGGGGCTGGTTACCATGTCGCAAAACACGGTAATATCGGGGTATCTTCGAGCTGTGGTTCATCCAATGTCATGGAATATTTAGGCTATCAGTTCAGCAACGACAAGGCTGAGCTACAACGCCAACTTGATGAAGCCAATATCTGTTTCCTACATGCGCCATTGTTTCACCCTGCCATGAAAACCGTTGCCCCGATACGTCGTGCATTGGGTGTTAAGACTTTCTTTAACATGCTGGGTCCATTGACAAATCCTTCCAATCCTAGATTTCAGTCTGTTGGTGTATTTAGTTTGGAATTAGCACGACTGTATGGTTATCTATACCAAAATACCAACAAACAATATTCCATTATTCATGCTTTGGACGGTTATGATGAGATATCCATGACCGGTGATTTTAAGGTAATCAACAACCAAGGAGAGAATTACTACAACATGGAAGAACTTGGTTTTACCCCAGTCTCAGCTCAGGAGTTGACGGGAGGTGAAACGATAGCAGATGCCGCCCAGACATTCTTATCTATATTGAACAATCAGGGTACAGATGTGCAGAACAATGTTGTTTTGACGAATGCCGCATTTGCGATTAAGACCTTTAATCCCAAAAAATCTTTTGGTGACTGTTTTTATGAAGCTGAAAGTTCATTGATGGGAGGTAAAGCTTTGCGCAGTTTCCAAAAACTAATCAAAAAATAAAATGGCGATCAAAGTAAAAGTTTGTGGCATGAAATATCCCGACAATATAACCGCTGTAGCCTCCTTGGGCATCGATTATATGGGATTCATATTTTATGATCAATCCAAACGTTATGTTGGTCAAAGCTCCTCCTCATACATTAAGGACCTTGACAGCCTAAGTAAGGTCGGAGTTTTCGTCAATGCCAGCCTTTCAGAAATTCTAGATAAAATAACTGAATTCCAACTAAATGCAATTCAACTGCATGGAAATGAATCTGCGGAATACTGTCTTGAATTGAAAGAAAAATCAGCAGTTAGCATCGTGAAAGCCTTCGGAGTAGATAAAAACTTTGACTGGATACAGCTGGATCCTTACGCTAAAATTGTAGACTACTTTTTATTTGATACAAAAAGTAGTTCCTATGGTGGTACAGGAGTACAATTTGACTGGTCCCTATTGGACCAATACAAACTTACTACCCCCTATTTTCTCAGCGGCGGTTTAGATCCCGAAAATATCAAAACAGCGCTAGAAAGAAATGATCCACGGCTATATGCACTGGATTTAAATTCAAAATTTGAAGTAGAACCCGGCTTAAAAGATATTGAGCTATTAAGCCACAGTATAAATACTATTAAAAAATGAGTATATATCAAGTCAATGAAAAAGGATATTATGGTCCCTTTGGAGGAGCCTATATCCCTGAGATGCTCTATCCCAATGTGAAAGAGCTACGTGAAGAATATCTCAAAATTATCGAAGAAGAGAGCTTTCAGGAGGAATTTAACCAACTGCTCAGCGATTATGTCGGACGTCCTTCTCCATTATATCATGCCAAGCGTCTTTCTGAAAAATATGGAACTACGATTTACTTAAAACGGGAGGACCTTAACCATACCGGAGCGCATAAAATCAACAATACTATTGGCCAAATTCTATTAGCGGAACGCTTGGGTAAAAAGCGCATCATTGCCGAGACAGGCGCAGGACAGCATGGCGTTGCCACAGCTACCGTTTGTGCGCTGAAAGGTATACAATGTGCAGTGTACATGGGAGAAGTTGATATTCAACGTCAAGCTCCAAATGTAGCACGGATGAAAATGATGGGGGCCGAAGTTATTCCCGCAACATCGGGCTCCAAAACGCTAAAGGATGCGACCAATGAAGCTTTGCGAGATTGGATCAACAATCCTGTCGACACCCATTATATCATTGGGTCTGTTGTGGGACCACACCCTTATCCCGATATGGTTGCTCGCTTTCAGTCTATTATTTCTGAAGAAACGAAAAAACAACTATTAGCAAAAACAGGAAGAGAAAATCCAGATATCGTATTGGCTTGTGTCGGTGGAGGCTCCAATGCGGCAGGTATGTTCTATCATTACCTCGATGAAGAATCGGTTCAATTGTATGCCGTAGAGGCAGCTGGCCATGGTGTTGATTCAGGCGAATCCGCTGCGACAACAGCACTAGGAAAAGAGGGCGTTTTACATGGAAGCCGATCTATACTGATGCAAACAGCGGATGGCCAGGTCATAGAACCTTACTCCATATCGGCAGGACTCGATTACCCCGGTATTGGCCCTCAACACGCTTGGTTATTCAAATCCGGCAGAGGTAACTATGTAAGTGTGACTGACGACGAAGCGATGCAGGCAGGTCTTGAGCTTACCCGACTAGAAGGTATCATACCGGCTATTGAGAGTTCTCATGCCCTGGCTTATTTGGAAAAAATACCTTTTAAAGGTGATGAGACTGTCGTTGTCTGTCTTTCTGGACGTGGTGACAAGGATCTAGATAATTATATGAAATACTTTGATTTTTAAGGCATGAATACAATTGAAAAAAAAGAAGGTACTCCCCTTTTATCGATATATTTTACAGCTGGATATCCAACATTGGACAGCACAATAAGTATTGCCAAGAAATTGGAAGAAGCTGGCGCGGACTTTTTGGAAATCGGTTTTCCTTATTCCGACCCAGTGGCAGACGGGCCTGTCATTCAGCACAGTTCAGAAGTCTCTTTGGCAAACGGCATGACCGTAAAAAAGTTGTTCGATCAATTGATTGACCTCCGTAAACATGTTAGCATTCCCGTATTTTTGATGGGCTACTTTAATCCTGTGCTCCAATTTGGTGTTGAAAGATTCTGTGAAGAATGTAAAAATGCAGGTGTAAACGGTGTCATTATACCTGACCTACCCATGGATGAATACGAAGAACTTTACAAAGAGACGTTCGAGAAAAATGGGATTGCAAATATATTCATTGTAACACCGCAGACTTCTGAAGAACGAATCAGAAAAATAGACAGCCTTTCCAGGAGCTTTATTTATTTACTTTCTTCCAATGCAACGACAGGTAAAACACTTGATGTTGGAGACGATACAGCTGCTTACTTCAAGCGGATACATGATCTTCAATTAAAAAACCCATTGATCGTTGGTTTCGGTATCTCCGATAAACCTACCTTTCAAAAAGCAAGTAAGCATACGGCCGGTGCCATTATAGGTACAGCATTTGTCAAACGGCTAAAAGAACCGGATTATCTTACACAGATTCCAGCATTTATTGCGTCTATCAAAGCTTAATATGTAGGCTAGAAATTAGCAAAGCGTTAATTTTTTAATAAGAGTTCGGTCTAAAGTCTTTTTTCTTGGATCGAACTCTTATTTTTAAGGCAGTTTTCGAAAATGTGATTTTTCGAAGAGAATAACTTTGTTGCCTTGATCAACCAAGCAATAGGCAGCCAATCAAATCAATACTGTTATAACCATGGATACGCGAAGAGATTTTTTAAAGAAAGCGGCTATGCTTGCTGGGGGAGCTTCTATCTCCCATGTTATTCCATCCGCTATTGCGAAAGCGATGGCTATAAATCCAGCATTGGGCAGCACATTTTATGATGCCGAGCACGTTGTTTTATTAATGCAGGAAAACCGTTCATTTGATCATGCCTTTGGAACACTGCGTGGTGTAAGAGGCTTCAATGATCCTAGAGCTATCCGTCAACCCAATCGGAATAAAGTTTGGTTTCAGACGCAAAAATCCGGCGAAACATTTGCTCCTTTCCGATTGGATATCAAAGATTCAAAAGTCACCTGGATGGGTTGTCTCCCGCACAACTGGACCGACCAAACAGATGCTCGCAATAAAGGCAAGATGAACAAATGGTTGGATGTAAAACATTCCGGATTTAAAGAATTTTCGAATCTACCGTTGACTATGGGACATTATAGTCGCGAAGATATTCCATTTTACTATTCTCTCGCGGACTCTTTCACAATCTGCGACCAACACTTTTGTTCGAGCATCACCGGCACGAATCCGAATAGGCTTTATTTCTGGACAGCCAATATCCGGGAAAATCTTACAGGAAAAGCCTTGGTTTGGAATGGAGACTCCGAGTTTAGCGGGAAAGCAACATGGACAACTTTCCCCGAACGCCTTTCGGAATTAGGCGTAGACTGGAAAATCTATCAAAATGAAATTTCTTCGAGCAGCGCTGGTTATAGTGGCGAAGCAAATAGCTGGCTCGCCAATTTTGGTTGTAATCCGATGGAATACTTCCCCCAATATCAAGTCAAATATCATCCGCGCTATCGTCAGCTCCTGACATTAAAACAAGAAGATCTCGAACGCAAAATTAGCGAAACAACAGCTGGCGAAGCGCTTGAAAATTTAAAGAAAAATCTCAAACATACGCTAGAAGAATTACAGCTATATACTGCCGAGAACTTTGAAAAGTTCGATGAGCGGACAAAAGATATTCATCGCCGTGCTTTTGTTAACAACAGTGCACAGCCCGATTACATGGAATTGGAAACAATGCATTATCAAGAAGGGGGACAACAGCGCGAGTTACAGATCCCTAAAGGGGATGTTCTGTATCAATTCCGAAAAGATGTCGAGGAAGGTAAACTTCCAACCGTATCATGGCTGGCTCCACCGCAGCTTTTTTCTGACCATCCTGATTCTCCTTGGTTTGGCGCATGGTATGTTAGCGAAATCATGGACATTCTTACCCAAAATCCAGAAGTTTGGAAAAAAACAATCTTTATACTTACATATGACGAGAACGACGGGTATTTTGACCACTTTGCCCCCTTTACAGCTCCAAATCCGGATGATACAGAAAGCGGAAAAGTATCAGCGGGAATCAACCCTGGGTTAGAATATGTACGCCGCGATGAGCAATATTATCCTGAAAGCGGAAGAGAAAGCAATATCGGTCTTGGCTATCGTGTACCGATGATCATTGCTTCTCCATGGACCAGAGGTGGTTGGGTCAATTCGCAAGTGTTTGACCATACCTCCAGTTTACAATTCCTAGAGAAGTTTATTAACCACAAAATCAAGAAAGATATAAAAGAAACCAACATCAGCAGTTGGCGGCGTACAGTATGTGGAGATTTAACTTCGGCATTTAGGCCCTATCATGGCGAAAACATTAACAAACCGATTGTACTAGAACGGGAACCTTTTATCCAAGAGATTCACCAAGCCAAGTTCAAAGGCCTTCCCATGGGCTTCAAAGCGCTCAGCGCAATGGAGATCAAACAAATAGAGCAAGACCCCAGCAGTTCTCCCTACTTCCCAAAACAAGAAAAAGGGCTCCGGGATTCATGTATCCTTCCCTATGAACTTTATGTGCATGGCGAATACCAATCCAAAGGGGATTACTTGGTCACATTTGAAGCTTCAAATAAAATTTTTGGCAAACATGCTGCGGGCTCACCTTTTACCGTCTACCATGCTGCTAGCTACAAAGGAGAAGTTGGAACCTCAAGAAATTATGCTGTTTCTCCTGGAGATCGTGTAACGGACCAATGGTCGCTAGACGCCTTCGATAAAAAAATGTACCACCTCGAAATCTATGGCCCAAATGGATTTTATCGAGCGTTTAAAGGTGACACAAACAACCCAGAGTTAAAGGTCCGCTGTACCTATGAAAAAAGTAAAAATGAATCCGCGTTTACTGGGCGTTTGTCTTTTTCATGTACAAACAAGGGGAAAACAACCCAGCAACTTGTTTTCGAGGATATCAGCTATGGAAAAGAAAAAAGGAGTCTGCAACTTAAAGGTGGGCAATCCATTAGGATACATTTTGATTTGGCTAAGCAAAACTTTTGGTATGATTTCCGCCTCACCTGCGCCGGTTTTCTAAACTTTGAGGAACAATATGCGGGTCGTGTAGAGATTGGAAATGCGGGAAAAAGTGATCCTCTATTAAGCCGATAAACAAAACGAAAGGGAGCATTTAAAAAATGTTCCCATTCTTATAACATCTTCCTGGAATAGGTAAATTTCAGGAATTAAATTACATACGCTGTTATCCGATAAAGTGTTCCGAAAAAAGATCGAACACACTGTACTATTCCTGTATACGACGAACCAGATGATAGAATCCCTTGTACAATAGAATTGCCCCAACAATCAAAAAGATAGCTAACAAATACGAGCTGACCGGATTGATAAATAATAAATACATAACTCTGGTAATTTTTGGTTTTTCATTTGTTACTACAAGTTATAACATTTATCCAAAATATTACAAAAAAAAATTACATATTTTCTTTATTTTTGCTTCGATGAAGAAAATTGCACTATTTATCGGCTTATTTTTCTATTTGCTCGCAGCAAGTGGTGCCTCACTGCATCTTCATTTTTGCCAAGGGGAAACAAAAAGTGTATCGTTATCGGAAAGCCATACTATGGCCTGCCCTCTTTGTGCCAAGTCTGCAAAAAAACAGCAGAACCACTGTCATGAAACAGGAAGCTGTAAAGATGTTAAGATCGAAGCACAAAAGGTCGATCACTTCAGCCGAGTAACACAAAATCTTGATTTTAACACTTTTTCTCCCGCAATAGTTACGCTTCATTGGATACTTAATTATTATCATTTCTCTGGGGAGGAGGACGATTTTTCTAAATTAAAGTATACCGATTTTGCGAGCGATAATAGACAGAACCCACCTGTTTTTATTCTCAATCAAAATTTTAGAATTTAATATCACCTCTTTTCACCGAACGCAGTTCATTTTCTTGAATTGACCGAAGTCCAGTATAGTTTTTATATTTCGTGAGAACGGCAGACTGTCATTCCCAACATTGATCTTTCCGTAGCTTGTCACGGAACAAAAAACAGTGGATTTTAAATCATTCAGCAAAAATAGTAGAACTGAAAAAATAAATCCGTACCCCTTGAATGTGGTTGCGTGGTATCATGAAGGTAAAAATTAAATGCTAGTTGAAGCGAATACTCTTAATTAAAATGATGAATCAAATTTTCAAAAAAATATATACGACAACCATTCTATCCTTATTTTTTCTGGCATTTGTACAGGCACAGACCGACAGTACGAGGACTCTTACAGTGGCTGGGAACTGTGCCATGTGTAAAAAACGTATTGAAACTGCCGCAAAAATGCATGGCGTAGAAACGGCCGTTTGGAATGCAGGAGACAACTTATTGCAAATCAAATATAACCCCCAAAAAGTTCAACTGGAGACAATCAAGAAAAATATTGCTCAAGTTGGTCATGATGTAGACAACTTGGTTGCCACTGATGAATCCTACGCTAAACTCCATGAATGTTGTATGTATCCGCGATTGGAAAATGGCAAAATACCCGAAAAGAAAACTGTAACAACCGATAACCATGACCATCCACATACAGTTACCGGTGTTGTCGTTGAAGAAAATGAAAAGGGGGATCTTAAACCCATTATTGGTGCCAATTTACACTGGGCCAACCTTCCAACCAAAAACACAAGGACAAACGAAAATGGTGTTTTTAAATTGGACCATAAAGAAGGATTCAACAAATTGGTTGTAAGTTATGTTGGGATGAAACCTGACACCATCACCATCAAAGATCTTCATGAAGTCATCATGATTACAGCAAAAGGAAATGTGTTGATGGAAGTCGAGGTAAAAGGAACACGACGCTCAAATTACATCGACCGTATGACACCTGCACGACTGGAAGTTCTTACAGGAAAGGAGTTATTCAAAGCGGCGTGCTGTGACTTAAGCGAGAGCTTTGAAACCAATGCCTCCGTCGATGTCGTCAGTGCTGATGCTGTAACAGGCAGCAAACAGATTCAAATGCTGGGCCTTAGTGGTATTTATACCCAATTAACCGTTGAAAATTTACCCGGACCTCGTGGGCTCGCTTCTCCTTTAGGTTTAAATTCTATTGCAGGAACATGGATTGAATCAATTCAAATCGCGAAAGGTATCGGTTCCGTAGCCAACGGTTTCGAAAACATGGCCGGACAGATAAACGTCGAATTGAAAAAACCTCAAAATTCAGAAAGATTGTTTTTTAATGCCTATGCTAACAACATGGGACGCACAGATGTCAACTTAAATCTTTCACAAAAAATTGGTCAGCATTGGTCCACCGCAGTTCTGTTGCACGACAATTTCATGTACAATAAATCCATGAACTTTAGCCACAACGGATTTAGAGATATACCCGTTGGCAATCTATTCTCTGGGGTCAACCGTTGGTTCTATGAAAATGGAAAAGGACTTATGGTACAATTTGGGGTAAAATATCTCAATGACGACCGTACAGGCGGGCAGATTGATTTTAACGAAAAGACAGATAAGGGTACAACGAATCGCTATGGTTTAGGGTTTGATATTGAACGTGTAGAAGGTTTCGCTAAAATTGGTTACGTGTTCCCCGAAAATAAGCACCGCAGCATAGGTCTCCAGCTTGCAGGGTCAAATTACAATCAAAAAAGCTATTTTGGGCTCAATAACTACAATTCGGACCAACAAAATGGATATGCTAACCTCTTATTTCAAGATATTATCGGCACTGTCGCTCACAAGTATCGCGTTGGTGCCTCGATTAATTATGACAATTACAATGAGTGGTATTTAAAAGATCAAAACTTCAAAAGGAAAGAAGTGGTTTCGGGAGCATTTGCAGAATATACCTATAGTCCATCAGAAAAATTTGATGCCATTATCGGTCTCCGCCAAGACTACAATTCCCTGTACGGTTGGTTTACAACACCACGCATCCATTTACGTTATGCACCGATTGCGGGAACAACGGTTCGAGCTAGCTCAGGAAGAGGTCAACGTACAGCAAATATATTCGCAGAGAATACGGCCGTCTTGGCAAGTAGTAGAAAATTGGTTATCCAATCGCCTAATATATACGATAAAGCTTATGGCCTACAACCTGAAGTCTCCTGGAATAGCGGAATAGCAATAGACCAAAGTATGCGGATCTTTGGACGTGAGGCTTCGGCATCCGTTGAATTTTTCCACAACAGCTTCTCTAACCAGGTCGTGGTCGATTACGAAAATCCCCGAGAGATCAATTTTTACAATTTGAATGGGAAGTCTTTCTCCAATAGCTTACAAACAGAATTTCGCTTTATGCCAGCACCACATTTTGAAACGAGATTGGCCTATCGCTTACTTGATGTCCAAACTGATTTTGAAAGTGGCAGAAAGACCAAACCACTATTGGCCAAACACCGTGGTTTTGTCAACCTAGCTTATAATCACCATTCTGGCTGGAGTGTAGACTATACGTTGAATGTAGTTGGACAAAAACGCATTCCGTCAACAGCAGAGAACCCTGTTGAATATCAAATGCCTACTGCATCAAAAGCTTATGCGACCATGAATGCGCAGATTAGCAAAACTTTTGGGAAAGAGAAAAACTTCACTGTATATGTGGGCGGAGAAAATCTGTCTAATTATTTCCAAAATATGCCAATACTTGCAGCGGATCAACCCTTTGGAAACTATTTTGACACTTCAATGCTTTGGGGACCATTAACAGGACGCATGTTCTACACTGGAGTTCGTTATTTCATCAAATAATAGCTCAGCTAAAAAATCAATGAATAATAAAAAAGCGGCTTTTGCCGCTTTTTTACATTAACTTTTTCAATTCTTGATAAAGCTTTGCCGTTGGCAATCCCACCACATTATTATATTCTCCCTCCATTTTTTTTACAGCGATTAAGCCGATCCATTCCTGTATTCCATAAGAACCCGCTTTATCTAATGGTGAAAATTTAGTAACATAATGATCGATTTCATCCGCATCTAATTCGTAAAAATAAACAGTTGTCGTTTCGACGAAAGTGCTAATCTTACTCTCCCATGAGATCGCTACGGCAGTCAACACCAAATGTTTCTTACCAGACAAGTTTGTTAGCGTTGCTCTGGCTTCCTGTTCATCTTTGGGTTTACCTAAAATTTCGCCCTTATCCGATACGACAATAGTATCAGCACAGATAACCAAACAATCGTCTTTATCCCCAAATGCCTCCGCTTTACAAATAGCGATTTGGCGAACGACCTCTGCAGCGGATAAATTCGGATCCACGTATTCCTCCGTTTCCCGAACGTCGACTTCAAATGTCAGCCCAAGTCCTGCTAACAGCTGTTTTCTCCGTGGAGATTGAGACCCTAATATAATTGTTCTATTTTTTAGATTTTTCAACATCCTTATATACTTTTTACTGTTTCATCCTCATACCATTTGCCTTGTACTTTCATGACCTTTTCGATCAATTCACGCACAACTCCCTTTCCGCCACAAAAACCAGACACATAATGTGAAATTTTCTTGATCTCTTCTACTGCATCTGCCGGAGAAACAGCTACGCCAACAGACTTCATGCAGCTAAAATCAGGGATATCGTCACCGATGTACATCAACTGATTTAATTCAAGCTTGTAATCATAAGCAAGTTCTTTCATTTTAGACAGTTTGTCAGTAACTTTTGAATACACTTCTTTGATTCCCAAACCTTTCATCCGCTGCTCGACCCCTTTCGAACCTCCTCCTGTGATAATAAAAATAGGATAGCCTTTCTTGATCGCCAACTGCATAGCATAGCCATCTTTTATATTAAATGTACGTAACTGATGCCCTTCTTCATTAACTTGTACAGTACCATCAGTCAATACACCATCTACATCCAATACAAATGCTCTTATCGATTTAAATTCGGTCAATACCATAAAAATTTATTTTTGTAAAAGTAAGGCATTTCGAGTAATAATTCGCGTAGCGATACTGATCTAATTGACAGGGCTGTCAGATAATTATTCAGTTAAGCCGGAATATCATTTGTGTGTCACAACATAGTTGTATTAGCAACTTATTCTCAAAAATATTTGGATGCTACTGTATATTTACCGTATCTTTGTAGAAGATAATTAAAGGTTATCTCGCTATGAAACACTAACAGCAAGCAGTCAGAAGAGTTATTTACTTGAAGCTTGCATAAGATTTTAAAAAACAATCATTTTTAGTTTTCACGGCACAACACGGCAACTAATTTAGTTTAGAAGCCCTTAAAGAGTCTTTTCATAATTTAGGTTTATAATTGGTTAGTAACGAACCCTGGTGCCCATCATCAGGGTTTTGTTTTTATAAGCATTTTTTCTTCTTCTATTTAATAGACTTGACCGAACCATCTCCCTACCAACATATAGCTAAAAACAATTTTCAATCAATTTTTAGACAGTGATCAGTCACTGCTTATTCAGTTTATACTGAGTGATCACTGAACAAGCACTGAACAATCACTGAACGAGCACTGAACAAACACTGTTAAAATGCCTAATTTGATCACTACTTGATCCCTACTTGCTGCAACTCAGAATTAAAAGACAAAAAATGGTATGAGCTACGCTTACGTAACAAAAAATCGCTATTGCGCGGTAATCGATTATTTTGGGATGCCCCATGACTGTTTATAGGTTTGCTTCTATGCTGACTTTTGATTATTTTAGGAATAGCAAGTTTTTTTGTTATTTTACATATATCTTTTTCCCCAGGTACCATCGAAACACAATACCTACAGAAAAGTAAACGATAAACTCATTCTAACATGAATCGAAAAAATTATAGAAAGCAAATTACCATAGGAGTGATAATTTCTTTTTCGCTTATCTTCCTTTCAGCCCTATATTTTTTCATATCGCTGCATCATAATTTAAATAACGAGCGAAGTATTGTTCGTGTTGCCGAAAATAGATTCAATATTATTAATGAAATCAAATCAAGTGTAGACGAAGTAAATGACATCAAACTTGATTACCTGAATAAGAAAGACGCTTCACTATTTATTCCTTATAAAATGGAATTTAAAAAAATGGACGAACTGTTGCGATCTTTAAGTTTGAAAGATGATTTCTATCATGTTCAGCCAAACAGCACTGAAAACATCCGAAAAGATATCGTTGCATTTTACGACTTTGAGCAGGATATCGATCACACAGAGGAAACTCAATCCATATCCCATAATATTCACGAGCGAAAGGCCTCGATATTAAATCAGATCGATCTCATGTCGAGAGATCTATTAGACCAACGGGCAAGACTCTTAGAAAAATCTAGAAATGAACTGCAACTGGCCCAGTACATTACTTACCTTTTCATCGCCATTGGCTTAAGTGGCTTCTTCTATATTCTCGCTAAAATTTCCTCGATCTCTAGATTTCTGAGGTCTACAGTGAAAAGTCAACAAGAATCCAATAAAAGTCTCCAACTATTGCAAGAACAGACCAATGGTGATAACTGGATTTTGAATGCGATTAATGGCATTGACGAACAATTACGCGGTGACTATACAGACAAGAAAATTGCCGAAATAAGCCTACATGCTATTGCTTCCACGACAAAAGCATTAGGTGGGACGATTTACATTTTCGATGATAACTATCAGGAGTATCAGCTTTGCCACAAAATTGGTATTTCTTCCACACAGTATATCAAACGAACGTTTAAGGAAAACGATGGTATTTTGGGCGAAGTCGCAAACAATCATGAAGTCGTTAAAATAAAAGACGTCGACCACAAGCATCTTATCTTAGAAACCTCGTTATCCGATCGTTTAGAAGCCGAGATCTATATTGTACCCTTCTCTTATGAAAACCATTGTGTCGGTATCATGGAAATTTGTTGCCCCATTACCAATGAGAAAGACGAGCAACTACGATTTAACTTCCTGGATAAAGCAAAAGATAACATTGCCGTTATCATCAAAGTAGCCCAAACTCATGGGAAGCTTGCCGATCTTTATGAGGAACTTCAACAACAAACCGAGGAATTAGAGACGCAACAGGAAGAATTGAGAACAACAAATGAGGAGTTAATCCATAAGACCCATTTGTTGGAGGCTTCTGAGGAAGAGCTTAGAGTACAGCAGGAAGAACTTATCCAAACCAATAATGAGCTTGACGAGAAGGCCAAATTACTCTTTGCCCAAAATGAAGATCTGGAAAAAGCCCGTCAGGCCATAGCCCAGAAAATAGAGGAAGTAGAGCTATCTAGCAAATATAAATCTGAATTTATGGCCAATATGAGCCATGAATTGCGGACACCACTTAATAGTATACTCATTCTTGCCAAATTACTTCAGGATAACAAAAAGAAAAACCTCAGTGAGGACCAAATAAAGTATGCTTCTGTTATTCACAGTGCCGGTTCAGATCTCCTACATTTAATTAACGAATTGTTGGATCTGGCAAAAATTGAATCTGGCAAAGTTGACGTCCAAAAGGAACGTATCAACACAAACTACCTTGTCAATTATATTAAAGATTTTTTCAGTGATACCGCAGCTTCGAAAAATATTCACTTCTTACTCGATGTCAATGTAAATGCACCGCAGGAATTCATTGGTGATGAACATCGTATACAACAAGTCCTAAAGAATTTATTATCGAATGCGTTCAAATTTACAGGTGAAAAAGGCGAAGTTTCTTTAGCGATAGAAGCTGAAGCAGAAAATCTTCTTTTTACGGTTAAAGATAGCGGTATTGGCATTGCTCCTGAAAAACAAGAGCTAATCTTTGATGCTTTTAAACAGGAAGATGGCTCAACGAGTCGTAAATATGGTGGAACTGGTTTAGGCTTATCGATATGCCGCGAAATTGCTAGCTTATTAAAAGGGAAAATAAACTTATCCAGTAAGGTTGGTGAAGGTAGTATCTTTACCTTCAGTATCCCGCTAGAACAGGAGATTCAAATTTCAGTCCCGAAAGTAACATCGATCGAAAAAGAAAGTAATCCGCCGCCACAAATTCCAAAGGAAAATCCTATAGTCGAAAAAACGAAGTCGATCGACAACGATGGAAAACACAATAAACTGCTGATTATTGAGGATGATTTTATTTTTGCAGATATTCTAAAAGACTACGCCGAACAAAATGGCTACGATGTATACATCAGCTATGATGGGCAAGATGGTTTACAAAAGGCACAGAATTTACGACCTGCCGCAATTATCTTAGATATCATGTTGCCTAAAATGGATGGTTGGGAAGTTCTTCGTAACCTCAAAAAAATTGACAGCACCAAGGAGATCCCCGTGCACATGATGTCGGCAGGAACATTTTTACATGATGAACCTATTTCTGCCGGAGCCATCGGATTTATGGCTAAACCTGTGTCAGAAGAATCTTTGGCTGAAACATTCTTAAAAATAAAAGCATCGACTAGTCATCCATTGAAAAAAATTCTGCTGGTGGAAGATCAGGAAATCCAAAGCGATTTTATCAAACAATCTTTAGAAGAACAGCATATTCAGATATTTCAGGCCTTCAATGCAAAACAAGCCCTCGATCTATTAGATCAAGAGAAATTGTTTGACTGCATCATTATGGACCTGAATCTCCCTGACAAATCAGGCATTGAACTCCTGAATGAAATCAAATCGAACAATCAATTTAAGGATTTACCCATTATCATCAATACGGCAATGGAACTCACTACAGAGCAGACTTCCGAAATTTTGCATCATAGCCAGGCGATGGTCCTTAAATCGGCTAAATCAAATAATCGCCTGATTGATGAAGTTAATTTATTCCTAAATAAAATTCGCAGTGATAAGCACGAATACACGATGTTCAATCACTCAGGAGCCTCTGTAATTGCGGAAAACAATTTAGCTTCCAAAACAGTATTACTCGCAGATGACGATATGCGGAATATTTTCGCCCTGAGCACTGCATTTGAAAGCTATGATATGAACATTGAAATTGCCAACAATGGTCAGGAAGCTTTAGATATTCTTGAACGGAATAAACAGATTGACCTTGTTTTAATGGATATCATGATGCCCGTTATGGATGGTTATGAGGCTATTGAAAAAATAAGGGCAAACAAGAAATTTGCAAACCTTCCTATTATTGCTGTGACAGCGAAAGCAATGAAAGGGGATAGAGAAAAAACAATTGCTGTTGGAGCAAACGATTATATTAGTAAACCGGTTGATGTTGACAAATTAATATCTCTGATGCGCGTATGGCTGAGTTAACCGATAAAATAGTAGCAATGATAAGTTTTGAAGAGTTGGAAGAAGTTATTGATATAGTCAAAAATCTCCACGGCTATGATGTGTCCGGCTATACAAGAGCTTCCTTAAAAAGACGTGTGACTAGAATAATGGAACTTAACAAGCTCAATCTACAGGAGCTAAAGTCCAATTTGATTAATCAGCCCGGATTCAGCACCTATTTCCTACAGGAAATTACAGTCAATGTAACTGAAATGTTTAGGGATCCTGATTTTTATAAAGCTGTAAAAACGGATGTATTTCCCTATCTCGCTACTTATCCACATATAAAACTCTGGAGCGCAGGCTGTTCTACTGGCGAAGAAGTTTATTCGCTGGCCATATTGTTAGAAGAAGCAAATCTTTACCAACGTGCATTTATTTATGGTACCGACATTAACGGCAAAGTGTTAGAAAAGGCAAAACGCGGTATCTATTCGCTCGCGAAAGTTAAAGAATACTCGGAAAATTTTATTAAAACAGAACCAAAAAACTCACTGTCGGATTATTATACAGCGATGTACAACGCAGCTACCATTAATAATAGTCTGAAAAAAAATGTCCTTTTTTCCATGCATAGCTTGGTGTCCGATGGCGTTTTTAATGAATTTCAACTGATTACCTGCCGTAATGTATTGATCTATTTTGATACTGAACTGCAAAATAAAGTCCTGGATTTATTCTATCATTCACTATGCCATCTGGGCTTCTTATGTTTGGGAGCGAAAGAATCTTTAATCAACTATAAAGACGCTGCTAAATTTAAGGTCGTAAACAAAAAACAGAATATTTACCAAAAAATTGGTTAGTAGGTGATGGAAAGGAAAATTCTTTTGCTAGCGGGGTCTGCCGGTGGGTTTAGTGTCATTCTAAATATATTAAAGTCATTGGAACGACCAATCCGCATACCCGTTATTGTCATTGTACACAGAAACCCTAAATATGCTTCTAGTATTGAGGACACGCTTTCCAAAGCGCTTGTTCAAAAAATAAAAACTGCAGATGATAAGGAACCGATAGAAGATGGGACTATTTATTTTGCCCCTGCTGGCTATCATCTTTTAGTTGAACCAGACTATAGCTTTTCTTTGGATATCTCGGAACCTGTTCAATACTCAAGACCATCAATTGATGTAACTTTCGAATCTGTAGCCGAAATATATAAAGAAAATTGTACCGCTATCTTATTCTCTGGAGCGAATCAGGACGGTGCACAGGGATTATTAATGATAAAACGATACGGCGGGACGACTTTTGTACAAGACCCTACGACGGCTGAAGTTCCCATCATGCCCGAAGCAGCTATTCAACTCGATGCACAGGAACGCATTTTGAGCATTCAAGAAATAAAAGATTACATCAAGCAATTGACTTAAAATTGTATTTAGATTTGCTATAATGAAGAAGATAAATATATTGATTGTCGATGATAAAATTGAAAATATTATCAGTCTTACAGCACTGCTGGAGGATATCGAAAATATAAATATAGTGACGAGCACGGATCCCAACGAGGCTTTAAAAATCTGTTGGAAAGAGGATATTGACTTAGCGCTCGTTGACGTACAGATGCCAGAAATCAATGGTTTTGAATTTGTTTCCTTCCTAAAGAAGAATCCGAAAACAAACCATATTATCCCCATTATGGTAACAGCGATTTCAAAAGAAGACAAATACCTCATTCAGGGACTTAATAGCGGAGCTGTGGATTATCTATATAAACCACTGAACCCGGAAGCGACCATCGCAAAAGTAAAATCTTTTGTTCAGCAATTACTGATACAGCAGGAAATTAAAGAGAAAAACATTGCCTTAGAAGAATCAAAACAGGCCATTCTCAAAGCTAAAGAAGAGGCAGATCTTGCCAGAAAGTCGAAAGAAACCTTTTTAGCCAATATGAGCCATGAGATTCGTACGCCTATTAATGGTATTATGGGCATTACACAGATGTTAAAGAACTCCCAGCTCACTTTAGAGCAAGAAAACTGGATCAATAAACTGGACTCTGCCTCTCAAAATCTGTTGACTATTATCAACGACATATTAGACCTATCGAAAGTCGACTCAGGTATGATGAAACTTAACATGGAGTCGACATCAGTGCACGATATTACAGATGATCTAAACAACCTCTTTATTGATAAAGCCAACTACAAAGGGTTGAATTTTTCAATTGATGTAGACGATCGGATCACAAGTTATTTTCTGACAGATCCACTACGGTTGAAACAAATATTGACCAACTTTATCTCCAATAGTTTCAAATTCACCTCGGAAGGTTCTGTTGTATTAAAAATTCAGCTTCTAACAGAGGATAACCATAGCATCTGTTTACGGTTTCAGGTTATAGACACAGGAATCGGCATTGTAGAAGACGCCCTGGAAAAAATATTTATTGCGTTTGAACAGGGAGAAGATAGTATCACCAAAAAATTTGGCGGTACAGGATTGGGCCTCGCAATTGTAAAACGTATTGCTGCGCTGCTCAACGGTCGGGTTTTTGCATCGAGTGAATATGGTAAAGGAAGTATATTTTCCTTTGAATGTACTTTCGACAAAATCAAAGACAAACCCGTAGAAAAAGAAACGCAGATACTCTATACGGAATTGCCCAAGTTCAACTTTCCGATGATCCTGATTGCTGAAGACAATGAATTAAACAGTTTTATGCTGGCAAATATCCTGAAGAGCTGGAATTGCGAAATCACTTTGGCAACCAATGGCCTCATTGCATTAGAGGAAATCAATAAGAAAAAAATTGATTTGGTGTTTATGGATGCCCATATGCCGCTCATGAGTGGTTTTGAAGCGATCAAGGAAATACGTCGAAACACGAATCCGACAATCGCAAACATGCCGATTATTTCCATTTCAGCCTCTGTGCTCCAAGCCGAACAACAGGAAGCGCTCGATGCCGGAGCCAATGAAGTTGTCGGAAAGCCATTCGATCCTATCAAATTATATAAAACAATTGATACTTTATTGTCAAAATTGAAATGATAGTTTCAATTTATCAATGAAATCATTAATTTTAGAACATAATCAAGATGTTTTGATGTTATTTCTCATGAACGTGTATCCAGAAAGGAATTACGTTCGTCATAACTTCATCACTAAACCGCTAAAGGCTGCGGAAATGCCTACAATAAATAAAAGATAAACAAACAATCATTCAAATGAAAAAACTTTTTATGATACCAGCAGTTGCAGTTGCTTTATCAATTGCATCTTGTGGTGGAAACAGTGACAAGTCTGAAAAATCAACTAGTACAGAAGCGACAACTTCAACAGAAAGCCAAGCAACAGAAACAGTGCCTGGAATTGAAAACGTGGCTATTTCCAACAGCTTATCTTTAGAAGGTAACGATCAAATGAAATATAATAAGGATCTATTCCGTGTAAAAGCGGGTGAGCCAGTAGAATTATCTTTCAAAAATGCAGGTACTATGCCAAAAGAGTCCATGGGACATAACGTAGTTATCCTAAAACCAGGTGTTGACCTTCCAACTTTTGGTGCTGAGGCTGCTGCAGCTGCGGCAGACGAATATATTCCAAAATCAGCTTTATCTTCAATTGTTTCCCACACAAAATTATTGGGACCTGGGGAAACTGATAAAATCACTTTTACACTTGAAAAAGGAGTTTATACGTTTATTTGTAGCTTCCCTGGTCACTATGGTGTCATGCAAGGAAAAATTGTTGCAGAATAACGAATAAGTAAAAAAGGATATTCAAAATATGAATATCCTTTTTTCAATTTTATCCCCCCACTAGCACCGATTCATTGTTCCCCGAGGTGCATAATTTCCATTCTTTTATCAAAAAAATGTAAAGTAAGGATCTTTGGTCACAAATCGTAAGTTTTGATTTCCTATCCCATTAATAATCATTAAATTTGTGGTACAAAAAAATAAAACGTAATCAATGCAATACGACGTAATTGTAATCGGAAGTGGTCCAGGCGGATATGTAGGAGCTATCCGTTGTGCCCAATTAGGATTAAAAACAGCTGTTATTGAAAAATATAGCACATTTGGTGGTACTTGTCTTAACGTTGGATGTATTCCTTCAAAAGCGCTTTTAGATTCTTCGGAGCATTACCACAATGCTGCGCACAATTTTGATGCATTTGGCATCAGCTTGAAAGATCTGAAAGTAGACATGGCAAAGATGATTGCTCGTAAAGACGATGTCATTGCCCAAAATACTGCTGGTATTACCTTCTTATTTAAGAAGAATAAAATTGACAGTTTTCAGGGTGTGGGTTCATTTGTGGACAAAAACACCATCAAAATAACGAAAGCAGATGGTTCTACAGAGCAGATCACTGGTAAAAATGTAATTATCGCAACGGGATCGAAACCGACTTCATTGCCTTTCCTACCTGTTGATAAAAAAAGAATCATTACCTCAACCGAAGCACTTAACCTAAAAGAGATTCCAAAACACCTTATTGTCATTGGTGGTGGTGTTATAGGTTTGGAACTAGGTTCAGTTTATGCTCGTTTGGGTTCAAAAGTTTCTGTTGTTGAATTTGCAAAATCTATCATCGGTACAATGGATGGTGGCTTAGGAAAAGAACTACAACGTGTTTTGAAAAAATCATTGGGCATGGAGTTCTATTTAGGTCATAAAGTAACTGGAGCTTCCGCGAAAGGTAAAGTTGTAAAAGTAACTGCTGAAGATCCAAAAGGACAAGAAGTCACTTTAGAAGGCGACTATTGTATCGTAGCCGTTGGTCGTACCGCATATTCTGAAGGCTTAGGATTAGAAAATATCGGCATCACAGTAGAAGAAAGAGGTAAGAAAATCCCTGTTAATGCCCATCTGGAAACAGCTGTACAAGGTGTATTTGCAATTGGTGATGTGATCACTGGAGCAATGTTGGCACACAAAGCTGAGGACGAAGGTGTATATGTTGCAGAATATATTGCAGGTCAAAAACCACATATTGATTATAATTTGATTCCAGGTGTTGTTTATACTTGGCCTGAAGTTGCTTCTGTTGGAAAGACTGAAGAGCAACTTAAAGAGGCAGGTGTAAAATACAAAGCTGGATCATTCTCTTTCAAAGCTTCTGGTCGTGCAAAAGCATCTGGTGACACGGATGGTTTTGTAAAAGTACTGGCAGACGCGACAACTGACGAAGTATTAGGTGTACATATGATTGGTCCTCGTGCAGCAGATATGATTGGTGAGGCAACCGTAGCTATGGAATACCGTGCATCTGCAGAGGATATCGCACGTATTTGCCATGCACACCCAACCTATACTGAAGCAATCAAAGAGGCGGCGCTAGCAGCTACAGCAAACAGAGCAATACACGCTTAGGCGATAAATATCGGATACTCAAGGGGAAAAGGAAACTTTTCCCCTTTGTCATAAATACCTATACACGATGAATTTTTATACAAGAAAATGGGTCAAACCCGAAGACCTAAATCCCAATGGAACATTATTTGGAGGAACACTACTGCGATGGATTGATGAAGAAGCAGTCATCTATGCTATCGTTCAATTAGGAAATCCCAAAGTGGTTACGAAATTTATTTCAGAAATAAACTTTGTAAGCTCAGCCAAGCAAGGCGATATTCTCGAACTGGGTATTGAAGCGATCAATTTTGGAACAACATCTTTAACGATGCGCTGCGAGGTACGCAATAAAATATCCAGGAAAACAATTCTATCGATCGATAAATTGGTCTTTGTAAACTTGGATGACGATGGTAATCCAGCTCCTCATGGAAAAGATAGCATTACCTATGCGTATATGGGGATTGAAAAGACAGGTAGAGATGATTAAACATCTCCCCTGTCTTTATTAATTTGGTATCTCCCCCCTACCTAACCCTTTGCAAAAATTCATGCATTTGTATTTTTTAAACAAACTATGATTTCTGTCTCTTTCCTTCAATTTCTTTTTTAAGATCCAATTCCACCCAAAAGCCAAAAATAGGGATCAAAGAAGCCAAGAAATATTTCACCGCCTTTAATATAGGCCACTTGTATTCTACAGTTGACATGATCAGCATAACGACGAAGATAACGACAAAGAAGCCATGAATGGAACCAGCTATTTTGACTGCTTCGGGGATTCCCGCGAAATATTTCAACGGCATGGCAATAAAAAACAAGCAAATGGTGGAGATTGCTTCCCACAGGGCGATCTGTCTGAATATTCTTAACATAATGATAAACTGTGTATTGTGAACTTCAAAAATAAGACTCTAAAAACGCTTTAACTATTATTTTTCCCCCTTTGACCAGGATGTGACATTCAGCTAGAAACAGCGACAGTGTTTTATCAGAAACCGCCAATTTTACAATAAATAGTTCATATTCATCAGAAAAAATGCGTACTTTTGAATGAATATATGCTTCACAGATTTTGTCATTTGAAGCTATAACACTCAACTACAGAATATTTATTTATATGAATTACGACATCATTGTAATCGGTAGTGGTCCAGGCGGGTATGTTGCTGCCATTAGAGCCGCTCAGTTAGGGTTCAAAACAGCGATTATTGAACGCGAATCATTAGGCGGAATCTGTCTAAACTGGGGCTGTATCCCTACAAAAGCATTATTGAAAAGTGCTCAGGTATTTGAATATTTAAACCATGCCGCTGATTACGGCATCAATGTTCAAGGTGGTGAGGCTGATTTTGACGCTATTGTCAAAAGAAGTCGCGGGGTTGCTGAAGGAATGAGTAAAGGTATTCAGTTCTTGATGAAAAAGAATAAAATCGACGTCATCAATGGAACTGCAAAAATTAAAAAAGGTGGTAAAATCGATGTGAAAGGAGCAGACGGTTCTACTAAAGAATATTCGGCAAAACATACCATCCTAGCGACTGGTGCACGTTCACGTGAATTGCCTAATTTACCTCAAGATGGTAAAAAAATCATCGGCTACCGTCAAGCAATGACACTTCCTAAACAACCAAAATCTTTAGTTGTTGTTGGCTCAGGTGCTATCGGTGTTGAGTTTGCTTATTTCTATAATGCAATCGGAACAAAAGTAACTATCGTAGAATTTATGGATAGAATCGTTCCTGTTGAAGATGAAGAAATTTCAAAACAATTAGAGAAAAGCTTAAAGAAACAAGGTATCACCATCTTAACGAAATCTGAAGTTCAATCCGTTGACACAACAGGTGAGTTGAGCAAAGTTTCTATCAAAACAGAAAAAGGTATTGAAGTTATCGAAGCAGAGATTGTATTATCGGCTGTTGGTATCGCTCCAAATATCGAAAATATCGGCTTGGAAGAGGTTGGTGTAAAAACTGATCGCGGCCGTGTTGTTGTAGATGATTTCTACAAAACAAACATCGAAGGTGTATATGCGATCGGTGACATTGTTAAAGGCCAAGCCTTGGCTCACGTTGCCTCAGCAGAAGGGATCACTTGTGTTGAAAAAATCAAAGGTCTACATGTTGAGCCTATTGACTACAATAATATCCCTGGCTGTACATATTGTTCCCCAGAAATTGCTTCTGTAGGTTATACCGAAAAAGCGGCAAAAGAAGCCGGCTATGAAATTAAAGTTGGTAAATTCCCATTCTCAGCTTCAGGAAAAGCTTCAGCTGCTGGTGCGAAAGATGGCTTTGTTAAAGTTATCTTTGATGCTAAATATGGTGAGTTCCTAGGCGCACACCTTATCGGAGCCAATGTTACAGAAATGATTGCAGAAGTTGTTGTTGCCCGCAAACTGGAAACAACAGGTCATGAAATGATTAAAACGATCCATCCTCACCCAACAATGAGTGAAGCGATTATGGAAGCTTGTGCTGATGCTTACGGTGAAGTGATCCACTTGTAGTATTAAAACAACTAAAACTAAAAAGGGGAAAATCGTTAGATTTTCCCCTTTTTAGTTTTATGATCGAATGGTTAATAGCGATTACATAACCAATCGCGACTTAAAGACGATCTGTTGATCGATAATTTCGGTGTTGTCAATGCGTTCAAATAAAATTTCAGCGGCTTTACGCGCTTGCATTCCCGGAAATTGCTCTATGCGTCCCATTGGCGGATTTTCCATATATTGCCATAACGGATAGTTGGCATAACTAATAAAGAAAATATCTTGATTTAAGACAAGCCCCTTCTGTCTGGCCGCTTTCATCAAATCAAGTGTAACAAAGTCATTAAAAGATATAATTGCAGAAGGTCGCTCAGACATCGCAAATATACTATCCATAGCCTTTTCATTTCCTTCCGTACTCAGGTCTGTTTCGATGATATTCTTTTCTAGAATATCCATACCATTCCTTTTCATGGCGGATAGATAAGCTACTTTTCGATCTTCACTAGCCGGCAAGGTTTTCGGCCCATTTACAAGGGCAATAATTTTATGTCCACGCGCTACGAAAGCATCCACAGCTTCGTTCATACCCGTAGAAAGATCGCTTTGTACTTTATTGATATTGGGTAAACTAGGCACACAGTCAAAGAAGACAATCGGGATACCAGACGCTTCCAATTTCTCAATGAATTCTAAATTGGTCGTCTTTTTACCTATAGACATCAAAATCCCATCGACACGATGGTTTTTAAATGTTTTTAAGATCTGTTCTTCACGCTCGGGGTCATCCAGTGATTGTCCCATCAGCACAGTATATCGGTGTTCTGATGCAACATTTTCAATTTCACTAATGGCGAAAGAAAAAAACGGTTCAGACAAACTCGGTAAGATAACAGCAATCGTAAATGTTTTACGCTGCTTGAAGAATATAGCCGTTTGATTGGGTTCATAATTCAATTCTTCGGCCATTTTTTTTACGCGCATTGTTGTCACCAATCCAATACTAGGATGATCATTCAATGCTCTAGAAACTGTCGAAGGACTGATTTTCAGCTTCTTGGCAATTTCTTTAATCGTGGCAGGCTTGTTCACTTTATTCATAAATCCAAGGGCTTTATATAAAAATAGGGCTTTTATATCCCTAATCATAATTTTTTCTCAACAATATCGACGACGACTTTAATAACAATTATTGTTGGTAGATTCAACAAAGATACTGACTGTAAACTTAGTCTACAAATTGAATTGCGGTCGTGTCCACCGTAAACTCATTTGCGAGGAACTCCAATGGATCAATTCCCCTAAAAACAAGTTCATCCTTAAAGTAAACTTTTACAGCATCCCCATATTCACCCCAATCCACAAATTTGACTTTATTGAGTTGTTCTAGCGGATTTCCTTTCGTCAAAATACAAACATGTTTATCTGCGGCTTTTAACTGCCTAAACAGCGTATTAATATGATCAAACAAATGTAACCGTAGTGGCAAAATTGCATTGACATGAAGCCGCTCAAAATTCTCCTTATATTTTTGATCAAATCCAAAGGTTTGCTGCGCATGTTCGAACAATAAATTCTCACCTTGATGCTCGAGGTGATTTTTCATAAATTGAACCAAATCTGCTTGAGCCGGAACAGTCTCTGTAAATTCTATAAAATTAGCAAAAAGATAATATACTTGAAGTAAGTAATCCTTTTTAGGAAAAACAACATCATCTAATTCAAAAACATATACCTTTTTTTCTTCTGGGAACATCATGATATGTAAAAGCTTAAAATTAAGGGCTGTGTCAACAGGGTTAAAACCTTAATGACACTAACCACAAAAATAAGATTCTATTTGGATACACAGATTAATGCTAAATCCTCCCCGGAATCCGAAGCAACAAACAATCCATCCAGTGATCTTTCGAAAGTCGCTGAGTCCAATAAATCGTTGCCCTTTGACAGAAGTCTATAAGGCAAATCAGCTGGCGGATTTTCCATAACAGGAATAGTTTCAAGCAGATCTTTATCGGGGACAAGAACTGAAATCTGATATTCCTCAAATAAAACTTTGGCTGCAGCCAATGGTTCCAGCTCAAAACCACCTAAAGGCAGCACATAATCAACCTGTTGGTCTAAACTTAATTTGAGTATCTCATGTGCAAAAGTAGGAAGAAGACCTTTTGGAATTTTGGCATATTTCCCTGACGCTAAAAGCAATTCGGGAATGTCTTCTGAACTTGCATATAATATTTCGAAATCAGCCCCAAGTCTTTTAGCGATACGCATCGCCAAAGGTCTAGTCCCGAAAGTTATGAGTATTTTCTTCATTAAAAATATAGTTATAATCCGGATTACTGTTACACGACTAACCCATCGCGCATATGTATCGTTCGGTCCGAAATTCGGGCAAGTTCCTCATTATGGGTAACGATAATAAATGTCTGCTGAAATTTATGTCTAAGATCAAAAAACAACTGATGCAAAGCTGCTGCATTCTCTGAGTCAAGATTACCCGAAGGTTCATCTGCCAAAATAATGGAAGGATCATTGATCAGAGCACGAGCCACAGAAACACGTTGTTGTTCTCCGCCAGACATTTCAGCAGGCTTGTGATCAATACGATGAGAAACCCCTAATAGTTCAAGCAATTCTCTTGCTTTAGCTTCCGCCTCGGACCTCCCCTTTCCTTGAATAAAAGCTGGAATACACACGTTTTCCAAGGCTGTAAATTCAGGCAGCAAATGGTGAAATTGAAAAACAAAACCAATATGTTCATTTCGGAAAGCACTGAGCTTTTTAGCATTCAATTTTTGAACATCAACACCATTGATGAAAACCGCTCCCTGATCAGGCTTATCCAAGGTACCAATGATGTGCAACAGTGTACTTTTACCAGCTCCTGAAGCACCAACAATACTGACGATTTCCCCTTTTTCAACAGCGATATCAACACCTTTCAAAATTGGTAATGACCCATAAGCTTTGTGAATTCCTTTGGCATGTAACATCATAGGACAAAGATAAATAAATTTACGATACCACGAGTTTGAATAAATAAGCTGTTATTTCTCTATTCCAGCCATTTTATTTTGTCTAAATGTCAAAAAATAGATAAAAGAGCAACTTATCCCTTGTCTTATCCCCCAAAAAATTATATTTTTACGCCAAATATTTTTGCAAATGAACATTCACGAATATCAAGGAAAGCAAATACTAAAGAGCTTTGGTGTGCGCGTACAGGAAGGTATCGTAGCAGATACTCCAGAGCAAGCTGTGGAAGCGGCCAAAAAAATGAAAGAAGACTACAATTCTGATTGGGTTGTTGTTAAAGCTCAAATTCACGCTGGTGGCCGTGGTAAAGGTGGTGGTGTCAAGTTAGCTAAGAACTTAGATGAAGTCAAACAAAGAGCAACTGACATCATTGGCATGCAATTGGTAACGCCTCAAACTGGACCTGAAGGTAAAAAAGTAAACAAAGTTTTGGTAGCTCAAGACGTTTATTATCCTGGCGAGAGCGAAACAAAAGAATTCTACATGTCTGTATTATTAGACCGTGCTAAGGGACGTAACATCGTTATGTACTCTACAGAAGGTGGTATGGACATCGAAGAAGTTGCAGAAAAAACACCACACTTGATTTTCAAAGAAGAAATCGATCCAAAAGTAGGCTTACAAGGATTCCAAGCACGTAAAATTGCTTTTAATCTTGGTCTTTCTGGTGCTGCACACAAAGAAATGGTGAAATTTGTTGCCGCTCTTTACAAAGCATACGATTCTACAGACTCTTCTATGTTTGAGATCAATCCGGTATTAAAAACTTCAGACGACAAGATCTTAGCAGTTGATGCGAAAGTAAATCTTGATGAGAACGCTTTGTACCGTCACCCAGATTACGCTGCTATGCGTGACGTAACTGAGGAAGATCCAACGGAAGTTGAAGCTGGTGAATCAAACCTAAACTACGTTAAATTAGATGGTAACGTAGGTTGTATGGTAAATGGTGCTGGTTTAGCAATGGCTACAATGGATATCATCAAATTAGCTGGTGGTGAACCTGCAAATTTCTTGGACGTAGGTGGTACTGCAAATGCTGAAACTGTAAAAGCTGGTTTCAATATCATTTTAAAAGACCCTAACGTAAAAGCGATCTTAATTAATATCTTCGGTGGTATTGTTCGTTGTGACCGTGTTGCTCAAGGTGTAATTGATGCTTACAGCGAAATCGGTAACATCCCTGTTCCAATCATCGTTCGCCTTCAAGGTACGAATGCTGAAGAAGCGAAAAAATTAATTGATGAGTCCGGTTTACAAGTTTATTCTGCAATCTTATTGAAAGAAGCTGCTGAATTGGTAACGAAAGTATTGAAAGGTTAATTCCTTTAATCATCATAACAAAAAACGCGGACTAGTTATAGTCCGCGTTTTTTGTTTCTACTCTTCCTATCGTTCGCCACACAGACAAAAAGTTCTCTTAGCAAACCTATATTCCGTAGCAAAACGAGCTGTGTGCCATTTCCCAATCTTGGAGTTTTCACCTGTCTTTATTTCAACATATATTTTCCTTGTGCAGGTTAACGAACCATCTTTAAGTGAATTAAATCAACATTTATAACCAATAAACCAACAGAATAGCTTATTTTTGTATTGCTTTTTTAACAAAGCATCTTTTACAAGTCAATCTCCAAAAATTAAGATGGAACACACAAGAATAAAGGAACTATTGAATGCCACAGAATTTGGCAAAGAGGTCGTTGTTAAAGGTTGGGTAAGAACTTTCCGCAACAATCAGTTTATAGCAATCAATGACGGTTCGTCAATCAATAATATTCAAGCAGTTGTCGATTTTGAAAATACACCTGAAGATATCTTAAAACGTATCACCACTGGAGCCGCAGTTCGCGTAAAAGGTCAATTGATAGAATCACTGGGTAAAGGGCAAAAAGTTGAGGTTAAAGCTACTGAAGTTAGTATTATTGGCGACTCTGACCCCGAAAAATATCCATTACAACCCAAAAAGCATAGCTTAGAATTTTTACGTGAAATTGCACATTTGCGTTTCCGTACCGGAACATTCAATGCGGTATTCAAAGTGCGTAATGCTTTAGCATTTGCGGTACACAAGTTTTTTCAGGAAAACGACTTTGTCTACATGCATACACCAATCATCACAGGTTCGGATGCGGAAGGTGCTGGAGAAATGTTTCAGGTTACAACCCTGGATTTAAAAAACCCGCCACGCAAAGAAAATGGAGATATCGATTTCAAAGAAGACTTCTTTGGAAAACCGACGAACCTTACTGTATCGGGCCAATTGGAAGGTGAGCTTGGTGCCATGGCATTTGGAAACATCTATACGTTCGGTCCGACATTTAGAGCGGAAAACTCAAATACAACACGTCACTTAGCCGAATTTTGGATGATCGAACCTGAAATGGCTTTCTATGAATTAGAGGACAATATGGACTTGGCCGAAGCTTTGCTGAAATATGTGATTAAATATGCTTTGGAAACCTGTCCAGAAGAAATTGAGTTCTTAACCAATCGTTTGTTGGAAGAAGAGAAATCTAAGCCTGCTGCAGAACGTTCAGAATTAAATCTTGTTGAGAAATTAAACTTCGTATTAACAAACGATTTTGAACGCGTTACCTATACCGATGCCGTTGAAATATTAAAGCGTAGCAAACCAAACCAAAAGAAACAATTCAAATATTTAATTGATGATTGGGGTGCTGATTTACAATCGGAACACGAACGCTACTTGGTTGAAAAACACTTCAAGAAACCTGTTATCTTAACAGACTATCCGCGCGAAATCAAGTCCTTCTATATGAAGCAAAATGAGCCGGATGCGCAAGGAAGAAACACCGTACGTGCCATGGATATTCTTTTCCCAGGTATTGGTGAAATGGTCGGTGGTTCGCAGCGTGAAGAAAATCTTGATCGCTTACTCGATCGCATGGCTGAAGTTGGTATTCCTGCAGAAGAAATGGAGTGGTTCTTGGATACACGCCGTTTTGGATCGGTACCGCATTCAGGATTTGGCGTAGGTTTTGAACGCCTCGTTTTATTCACGACAGGAATGACCAATATTCGCGACGTCATTCCATTCCCACGTACGCCGAAAAACGCAGAATTTTAATATAAAGAACAACAGCCAAAACAAAATATTTTGGCTGTTGTTCTTTTAGATATAGCGTATCTGAATGCAGATAATAACCATTGCCCTATTGACATCCTACAACAGCGGCTAAGATTAAACCTAATTCAGGTACTTAACAAAAATAGAAAATGCTTATTAAGATATATAACGACAATCCTAACCCTAAGGCAATAGAACAGGCCGTTGATATTCTACGGCGTGGAGGTGTAATCATCTACCCTACTGATACCGTATATGGTATCGGCTGTGATATCACGCAACAAAAAGCCATAGAACGAGTATGTGAAATTAGAGGTCTAAAACCAGAAAAGGCCAATCTATCATTTATATGCTATGATTTAACAGATATTTCGCAATACACAAAATCCTTCGATACCTCCGTATTCCGTGTATTAAAAAAAGCCTTGCCTGGACCTTTTACCTTTATTTTTAACGCAACAACTAAAGTCCCTAAGCTACTAAGTTCCAAAAAGAAGACTGTGGGTATACGTGTGCCAGACAATAATATTGTTCGTGAAATTGTCAAACAATTAGGCAACCCTATTGTGACAACCTCCATTCACGATGAAGATGAAATTATTGAATATTCTACTGATCCCGAATTAATTCATGAAAAATACGAAGATCTAGTTGATGCTGTTATTGATGGCGGTTATGGCGATAATGTCGCATCTACCGTGGTCGATCTTACAGAAGGAACTTTTGATGTTATTCGTGAAGGAAAAGGTGATTTGGAGCAATTCCTATAAAATCAACTTTCAATAGATACTCCCCTTATTAACTATTTGCAAAATTCCCAACAACAGCATTGTTGGTAATTTGTGTATAAACTACCCCCATCAACATACTTATCAACAAAACAGGCTACTTATTAACACAAGAAATGTTAATAAGTAGCCTGCCGACCTATATACATTAACATAAAATGTGCATAAGTACTCCTTTATCAACACTTAATTGTTAATAACGCAAACCAAAAGGATTCAAAAAAACAACAAAATGTGCAAAACTAAGGGGTTATACACATAAAAATGTGCATAAGATAACATTCATCGACAAATTTGTTAAATATCGTGTTTATAAATAAACTATACTAACAGATCCCTGTGGAAAGTTAAGAACGATACGCTACCCGTCTTTTTATCGCTATATTGAAAAGTTCAAATCCGCGCTTTGTTTCTATCAGTAGTTTTCCCAGAAAAGGAACCAACAATCCAGAAAACAATTCACCTTGGACAAATCTAACTTGCGTAGCGCCCACTTGCTCTAACCTAAAATAATGCTCGCCATCAAAAATACCTGGAAAGAATAAATCTCCTTTCCAGCGCAGCTCGCTATTCTGTTCAATAGACAGGAATTTTGGATTCATTTTGATCTTGAATCCGTTTGGTTGTTCTAAAAGGACTTTGCAGCGTTTTCCGACTACCGGTTGCTTTTCAAACTGTTTGATTGTTGGGCTCCATTGGGAATAAGCCTTAAATTCACTTAATACCTGCCAAACCTCTTCTGCTGTTGCATCAATGAGAATACTCGTTTCAATCTTTTTCATTTTGTACTTTTTATCGCTGAAACGACAAAATAGCTCAAGCTTCTTCAGCTGTCTTCAAATAACGATAAAACGTATGTGATGCTATTCTAGTTTCATCTTAATTTCAATTATTACAGCTACAAACAAACTATTCCAAGCTTATTATGAACCGTATAAATACATAAAATTTTGGTTACGTGTTCGATTAAGCAAGTTGTTCGTTAACAGCTACAAGACAAAACTAGAAAAAGACAGGCAGCTCGCTCTTGACTTTTATCAAGAACTTATTTTTGTTCGAATACGACTCAAGGTTTCTGGGCTCATACCCAACACGGAGGCGATATATTGAAGGGGAACTTGTTGGAATAATAATTTATGTTGTTCAAAGTATTGGACATACCTTTCTTCCGCTGTTAGACAAATAAAATCCGAGATTCGCTGCTCCATGGTACAAAAGCATTTTGCCAAAAAAGCCTTCTCAAATTTATTCCATTCCACAATTTCGGATTCCATTCGCTGGTAATCGGACTTTGACAAACGGTATACCGTACAATCGCTAATGCATTGGAAATTCCATATGGAAGCCCTGTCAAACATGAAAGAAGCAAGATCTGTCACAAAATGATTCCTTGTACCTATCCATTGCGTAAACTCTCCTTTTTTTGACCAAGCATATTGACGGATTAATCCGGATTCTATCACAAACAGATTGGAAGAGTAATCGCCCGCCTTGATCAGATATTCACCTCGTTTTAATTCAATACGCTCGAAGTTTGAGAAAAGTTTTAAGGCACTAGCCTCAGAAATAGGAAAAAAATCTCGAAAGAGTTGATCTAACATGAAAGGAGGTTTTATAAAATCACGACTTCTTCAATAATGACGTGACCTACATATTCATTTACCCTTCCTAGAATTTGTCTTCGCATAAGCGCCAATTCATTCTTAATCACAGCAGACTCCACACGTACGAACAGTTTTTTATCACGAACATATAGCTGCTGTGTGCGATTAGCGATAGCTTTACCAATCAATTGAGGCCAAACAGATGCGATCGAAGTTTCATCAAATTTTCTTCGTAGTTTATAAGCCTCAAGAAGACGCTCAACCCCCTCCTTAATTGTCATATCGTCGCTTGATCGAATGAATTCCAGGCTTTTTTTAGTTTGCTTCTTATACATTGACTTGTCCTCCTTCAATATCAAATATACGAACAGGTCGGCTGATTTCGTCAAAGATTCGCTGAATTCTCACGGAATCCGTATCTGTCAGGAAAATCTGTCCAAAATCATCTTCTGAAACCATTTGCATCAATTTATGTGTACGGCGATCATCAAGTTTATCAAAGATGTCATCCAAAAGAAGTAGGGGCTTAAAACCCTTTTTCTGCTGGAGATAAGAATATTGTGCAAGCTTCAGGGCAATTAGAAAAGATTTTTGTTGGCCCTGAGAACCAAACTTCTTTAAAGCCATTCCACCGTGAATGGTAAAGATCAGATCATCTTTATGTATTCCTTGCGTTGTGCGTTCCAGCATACGGTCACGTTCCAAATTCTTCTCCAAAATATTTAGAAAAGAATCTGTCATTAAAGGCGATTCATATTGTAATTGAACAGACTCTGCATCCTCGGTGAGGAACTGATAGTGTCGGTCAAACTCCGGCTGAAACTCCTCCATAAAAGACCTTCTTTTTTGAAAAATAATATTTCCAACTTCTTCAAGTTGAAAATTGAGAATTTCGATTAGGCCAAGATCCAATACACTGGTTTGACGTGCTTGTTTAAGGAGACTGTTACGTTGGGCTAAAAACTTATTATAAATAATCAGGGTATCTAAATATTTATTATCTGTTTGGGAAATCACATTATCCACAAACTTTCTACGCTCTTCACTCCCATCTGTAACGATGATGCTATCGTTTGGGGATACCATGACCAAAGGAAATAAGCCGATATGATCAGCCAGTCGCGGGTAATCCTTCTTATTTTTTTTAAATTGTTTTTTCTGATTTTTTTTTAGGCTACAAGAAATGAAATCACTAATGGATTCTTTATCAAATTCACCCTGTACCATAAACCAATCATTTCCTGATTTGATATGCTGCGAATCAATTGGATTGAAATAACTTTTACAGAGTGATAAATAGTGAATCGCATCCAAAAGATTGGTTTTACCAACACCATTATTCCCTGTAAACGCATTTACCTCGGGGAGAAATTCCAAAGATGATTCCGAGTAATTCTTGAAATTTAGAACAGAAAGTTGCTTCAGCCACATAGCACAAAGATACGCTATTTGGATTGCTAAAAATTATTTTATTTCCTCAAAATCCACAAACTCACCAGCAGTTTCAGTCCCTTTGCGTTCAGGGCTTTCTTTCGGTGGAATGTAATCGACATGTACCTTACCTTCGGGCTGAGACCTTTTACTTTCCTGTTGCCCTTGACCATTAAATTCATAATAAAAGGTACCACCTGATCCTTGGCTACCGTATGCTCCACCCTGCTGCTGCGCTTTTTTCATCAACTTTTCAGCTGCTTTACGCATTGCAAATGGTAAAAATAATCTAAATAAGAATCTTACTACAAAGTAAACAGCGAATGTAATAAGTATAAATTTTAAAAATGCCATAGTTAATTCGTTGCTATTTTATCAAATTTAACCAATAACTCGATAAACTGTTGTCTTTAAAATGTCAGATAAGAATTTATTAACAAATTTTAAGACTTTCCTAATCGCGCTTTTGTTTCCATAATAATTCGATAGAGCTCTTCCTGGCGCTGTGTACCCAACACGTAGGTAAGACCATCTTTATCTGTTAAAAAAACAGCATTTTTGCCTCCAGCGAAGAATTTAATCTTTCCTTTAGTGTGCAGATTATAAACAGGATTATTGAAAAAGAATGTACTATAAGGCGCCTTTTCTATTTTTGTAATGGAGGCAAGATCGATTTTGACGACTCGAGTAGACCATAGTCCACTAATAAGTATATGGTCTTGAAATACTTCCGTACGAAATAATACCATATACATCATGACAATAGATGTGATGATAATCCCTACTCCTACAATAAAGAACAATTGGCTCGATATCAAATGGTCTAAATTCAAATAAAATGCCGTAAAACAAAAAAGTACGAGCACTAAACGCACGCTGATCCAAACACGGTCACGACCTAAATATTGATTTTCCGAATAGAGTACACCTTCTTTCATTTACTTAAGATTTAGCTATTAATTTGGAGACTTCGCACCATTGTCTCTTACTATTTGAACTCCTCATTAGTATCATTTTTGCTGCTATAGATTTTGTATCATTCAGGATCCTTCCATCATTTTTAGCAGCAACAATTTTTCTTGCTAATCAGTTCTGCAAACTAAAGTAAGGACTTTTTTTGTATTGGCGGTAATTTTATAACGATTGTCCATGCGATAATTGGCTACCCAAAGGATATCTCCATTTCCATTCACCACGATCGGGATATTTTCCTTTTCAAATAAGCTGATCTTCTTATTGATAAAAAAATCACTCAACTTCTTGCGCCCTTCCATACCTAAAGGATAGAAGCTATCGCCAACTTTCCATGATCGAATCGTGAGCGGGAAAACTAATACATCATAATCCAGCTTTGCAACCTCACTCGCTTTGACAATAGCTAGATCCGCAGAAACATTGGCATGAAAACAATAGTGTTTCCACTCCACAGTTGAAGTTTCGGAAGTGATTAAAGCCTCATCGGGTGAAATAAATTCCTTTTCACGAATAAAAAGTTCATTTCTATCCAGGAGCATATGGTAGGCATCGGATTGAAAAATACGTCCAGACTCTCTTGACCAAGCTTGTTGAAGATCACTTAGTACCGGCTTTGAGAAATTAAAAGCCGAAAACAACTCATAGAGCAAAGGCAGATTATCTATATAGGGTTCCAGATCTTCCTTCCGAACTCCCCATCCTTCGTCAATAGGGTAAAACAGCTTTCTCCGAATGGGCTCCACAAATTGCTGCAACAGCTGGTAAGATTCCTTAAAATGATTGATATTCTGCTCGAAGACCATCTCAAAATCTGGCTGAAGTTTTTTAAAATGTGGGATGATATCAATCCTTATTTTATTACGTGCATATTTTGTTGAAAAGTTGGATTGATCGTCTCGATAAGCAATCCCATACATATTCACGAAATGTTCAATTTCGCTAGCCTTCAGAAAAAGTAGTGGTCGGATGATGCGCTCTCTGATAGGGAAAATACCCTGGAGGCCTTGGAGACCGGTTCCACGTGAAAGGTTCAGGAGTACCGTTTCGATATGATCGTTCAGATGCTGAGCTACTGCAATTCGGTCGAACTGCAGCTCATGTCGCAATTTCTCAAACCAAGCATAACGAAGTTCCCGTGCCGCCATTTGAATCGAAATCTGATGGTCCTTTGCGTAAGCTTGTGTATCAAAGTGCTTCACGTATATTGGCACATTATTTTCCGCTGCAAATTTTCTGACTAGAGCTTCATCCCCTTCAGATTCCGCCCCCCTTAATTGAAAATTGCAATGTGCAATAGCAATTGTATACCCTGCTTTTGCAAATAAATGTGCCATTAACATCGAGTCCTTCCCCCCACTCACCGTAAGCAATATTTTATCATGAGGCATCAACAAATGCTCCTTTTCAATATAGCCCATTAGTCTTTCCAGCACATTCATATAACAAAGTTACGGTATATTTTGTCCGAATGATAAATTCAAGTCTTAAAATTTGTGAAATCCAGTGAAGTAGCAATTAAAATCCATATTTTTGCCCTTGTGAAACAATACATTTATACACTTATTGTATTTATTTTAACTGGCTTGTCGGTCCAAGCACAGAAACAGGATGAACTAAAGCTTCTTTCATCATCCCATATTATTACTGGAAAAGACGGCAATATCCTCTTTTACCGCCCAGTCTATGAACATGTAGGCTCAACGCTATCATCAGATAGTGGCTATTTACACAAAGACAACATTGGTAGACAATTTTTTGAAGCCTTTGGAAATGTAATCATTACTCAACCCGACGGCACGCAGATATTTTCCAATAAATTACACTATGAAGCGGCCATGCAGCTCGCTACACTTACGGGCGCTGTACGAATGGTCAGCACCAGTGGCTCTATACTGACAACCGATCACCTTGTCTATAATATGCGAAGTAAAATCGGTAATTATTACAGTGGTGGGCGTATTCTATCAGGAAGCGATACAATTACAAGCCAGCGAGCTACTTATTTCGAAAATACAGGGGAATCTTATTTCAATCAAAAAGTTGTGGTCCGATCAACCAATGTAAAAGTCTACACGGACTCCATGAAATATAATGGTAATACTCGCATTACTGATTTCTATGGGCCTACCAATATCAAGGGAAATAAAGGGGAAAACCTGTATACTGAAAAAGGCCGATACCATATGGCAACGGGCCAGGCTTATTTCTCTAAAAACAACCTCTACACAGAAGGGACAAAGTTTCTTAAGGGAGACAGCCTATTCTACGATAGACAAGTGGGAATCGGTAAAGCCGTAAAAAATGTGGTCTTTGTTGATACCTTAGACAAATTTTACGCCTATGGTGGATTTGGTTTGTACAACGGGAGAAACGAATCCATTACGATGACAGACAAACCCCTGATCATTTCGGTTGTCAAAAAAGATTCAACACAAAAAGATTCTGTATCTTCTTTGTCTCCTGTCCAACAAAAATCGGAGAAAGAGCTAAAAAATGAAGCGAAAGAATTGAAGAAGATTGAAAAAGAACAACACAAAGATGACCTCAGATCAAATAAAACTACATCGCAAGTTGCTCTAGAAGAAAAGGAACATCCAGGTAAAAATATCAAAAGCGGCAATAATAAACCACTTAAGGCTGATTCACAGGTAGATTCTGTTTTTATGACAGCCGACACGCTCTTCTCACAGATGATATTTCGCCGGGATTATATTGCAAAAGATTTTAAATTGAATCGTGAAGGTGGGGCTATTGAGGATGATAATGAGGTCGATTATGGTGACCAGGATTCCAGCTCAACAACAGTTGATTCCACAGGTACATTAGAAAACATAAAAGATGACCTTCACAAGGGAATCGACAGTTTGCCTAAAAAAGACAGCGGCAAACCGGTTCTTGAAAAGAGCATTAAAAAAGTACAAGATACACTTACAAATAAGAAACCGATTGCAGCAAAGAAAACACCAGCTATTGTCGGTGACCAAAACAAGATAGAAATTGAAAAAAATCTCAAGGCTGATAGTGTATTGCGTAAAAAAGCGATCATCCCGAAAGGCGGTGAATCCGATAAACTGATGGGAGCAGCTTTAAAAAATGCCCAACAGGGTAAACGGGATTCTCTCGCCCAGGATACGGCCAAAACACGGATTATAAAGGCATACTATAATGCCCGATTATTTAAATCGGACTTGCAAGCCGTAGCAGATTCTATGTATTATGGTATGCAAGATTCCATGTTCAGACTGATGGGAAAACCAATGATGTGGGCCGAAAACTCACAAATATCCGGAGATACCATATTCTTACAGGTAAAGAATCAAAAATTGGACAATTCGCTACTCGTCGGTAACGCTTTCATGGTTAACGCAACAAGTGACTCATTGAAATTCAATCAGATTAAAGGTCGGAAGATTACCAGCTTTTTTACCAATAACCGTATGGAACGTCTGTTTGTTGATGGCAACGCTGAAAATATATTCTACAATATTGATGAAAAGACCAATATAACCACTGAGCTTGTCCATGATCGAAGCAGTCGTTTCAAGATCTTGATGGAAGATAATAAGCTGAAGGAATATGTATCTATTCGGAAAGTCGATGGCAAAGTATATCCTATTGCTGAAGTCACGGCCGACAAGGAGTTTCTTCCGAATTTCACCTGGCGCCCCGAAGATCGACCTAAATCAAAAGATGATTTATTAAATCGAAAAAGGGATCTTTCAAAAGCGTCATTTACGGTTCCGGCGGCACCAGAAGGTGAAGAATCTGGAACAATGAAGTCTATTAAAAAAGGCGATAAAACAACTACCCCTCAAAAGGGTGCCGCCAAGAAAGCTGGTGCTAACGAAACGCTCGAGAAAGAAAAAGAGGTGGACGCTACAAACAATAAATCAAGCGCTGTCACCAAAACAGCTAAGCCATCTGAAATAACGGATAAAGCTAACGTTACAAAAACAAGTGTTAAGACCGCAACTGACAAAGTAGCTGCAAAGTCCGACTCAACAACTAGTAAATCGGCGATAATACCTGCACAAGATAGTACACAGACAAAAGTAAAAGCTAAATAACCGGCCAATACTGAGTCGCACAAAAAAGCAGCGCAAAACAAATTGTTTTGCGCTGCTTTTTTGTATTTAAGTTATCTGCTGATCCTATCAGATGTGCTCATTCCCTACCTCAGATAAATGGAAATTTCTATTTTACAACTCAAATGAGTTCCTTAATATAACCTATTTTGTTTTTAGGTATTCAGCAAGTTTACCGACAGCAATCGCGCGATGGCTTATGCTGTTTTTTTCCAGGGCAGTCATCTCCGCAAAAGTTTTATCATAGCCATTCGGAATAAAAATGGGATCATAACCAAAACCATCAATACCCTTGCGTTCTTCAGTAATTTTCCCCTCGATACTTCCTTCAAAAAAGTGCTGCTGCTCATTCAAATATAATGAAATAACTGTTTTGAATCTCGCTGTACGATTGGGGTTATCGCCTAAATTTTTCAGGACAAGATCAATATTCTTTTCCATATCCCTCGATCCGGAATAACGTGCTGAATAAACTCCCGGTTCACCATTTAATGCGTCTATCTCCAATCCCGAATCATCACCAAAGCAATAAAGGCCATATTTATTAACCAAATAGTCTGTTTTCTGCTGTGCATTTTCCTCAAATGTTATACCTGTTTCTGGAATATCATCCTGACAGTCAATATCGTTTAAACTTTTAATGACAAAAGCATCCCCAACGATCGCTTGGACCTCTTCTAGTTTATGGGCATTATTGGTTGCAAACACTAGTTCTAGCATCTTCTTGAAAATAAAGTAAAATCCAAAAGTAAGAAATACTTACGAAACTATGCTATTTATACCTCCCTCCCGAAAAACCCCAATCCTTAATAAAGAATTACAACACGTATTCAGATCCAGCTTCAAATTACTTCGTAATACACATTTGGTAAGAAAAGAATTTTTAATTTATATTTACGCATTATTAACCCACTAACAAAAATGAAAAGTTTAAATGTTGCAATTAAATTAATGCTACTTGTATTGATGGCTATCCCTGCGGTTTCTATCGCACAAAGCTTAAAAGTTCTATCCGGAAATTTTAATTTTTTACAAGATCAGAAAGAGCTAAATGTTCAATTTGATTATACCCCATTAACGTTTTACAATGAGAAAATCTCAGAGGAAGAATATGTCAAAAGAAGGGTAAAGGAGATTTCCGACAGCAAAGGAAAAATGGAAGGAGAAATCTGGAAATCCGATTGGGAACAATCAAAAGCAAATGATTTTCAGAATAAATTCATCTCTTTACTGAACAGAAATGTGAATATCGAAAGCAGCAAAAATCCAAATGCGAAATATACACTTATTGTGCAATCCATATGGATTTACCCAGGATGGTATGCTGGCGTAATGGCACAGGCTGCCAAAGTGAGTACAGTTCTTAAATTTGTTGAAACAGAAAATCCATCGCATGTATTGCTGGAAATAGATAGTGAAAAAGCTCCTGGAAGTGCTTATGGTGGTGTCGCAAACAACAACGATAGAATGGCAGAAGGTTATGCCAAGACAGGTAAATCGCTAGGAAAATTAATCGCAAAGAAGATTAAATAGTACATGTTACATGCGGGCGTGAGCTACGGCTTGCCCCCGTTTGATTTGCTTAGTTTTAAAATAACTTCTGGAGATTAAATATCTTATTTATGAAAAGAGTCTTATTACAATTATTATGTTTATTGCTGTTTGGAATTAGCAAGGCCAACGCCCAATATTATTTGGACGAAACCGGAAATCATACAACAGATATGAACAAAGCCTATTATTCAAGAAAAGTTACTCCCGAATTTAAAGATGGTAAACAGCAATATATTGTTTTGGAAAAATTTGTGAGTAATGATAAAGTCAAAACAAGCGGAATATCGTTGTCCGGTAAGGTACCCTATAATTATATCGGGCATAAAGAGACCTACTACCCAGATGGCATGCCTAAAAGCAAAGAAACATTTAATGCTAAAGGATATTTGATCGATACGGCTTACTATTATTATCCATCTGGAAAAATCCACTTAATAACACTTAATAATGGAACCAATAACATAACTTGGCAATATAATAGTACCACACAATATCTAGCCTATTTTGATTCTTTGGGAATAAGAAAAATTGAAAATGGGAATGGGATTATACATTTTAAAACCGGATTTAAAAATGATTTTGAAGAAGGCCCTTTAGTTAATAACAAGCGTGAAGGTGAATGGCAAGGAAAGAGTACTGATATTATCCCACATACATTCAAAGAATACTATAAAGATGATAATCTGTTATATGGCGAAATGACCAAAAACGATGGAACTATATCACGTTACGATTCTACGAATTATAATATTGACCCGACCTATTCTGAAGGAATAGGGAAGTTAATGCAATTTATCTCAAATAATTATAATTGTCCATCAAAAGCTTTAAAAGCTGGTGCAAGTGGCACAATACTTATTGGCTTTTTTATTGAAAAGGATGGTAGTTTATCTGATTTTAGGATCTTTCAGGACCTCGGATTTGGCACTGGAGATGCAGGAATAGCTGTCATCAAAAAATCGAAGAAATGGATCCCAAGGGTATATAAAGGCGAATCCGTTCGTGTTGCTTACATGTTACCTATTCGGCTTAACCTGCAGAAAGATTGAAGAACCGTCGCAAAAGTTGGAAGTTAATCCCATTTACAAATTATGATACGATAAAAGTTTTAAATTCATTCCAGAACAGCTTCTTTTTATTCACATCAACAAACATCTCTTCAAAACTGAACGTATTAAAAACCGTCGCAATACGGCCTTTCATGTAGGAATTATGTTCAATAAATGGAAGTTTCAAAGACGCGGGTTCCACACCCAACAATATAATCTTAGTCGGTTGGAAAAACTGCATAATACGCTTAAAATCATTCGGGTTATGGGGATTTGCCAAATTGAGTACCGCAACGGTCTCTTTCGTCAATTTCAAAGCACCAATTGTTTTTTCAAAAGCGCCCAATGCGGCTGGAGAAAAATAGGGGTATTGCTCGTAACGCAAAATAAAGAGTATTCCCTGATCCTTATTTCCTTGATATATAAATTCACCACCCAATACCTCCAGATGATTAACAGTATCGCCGTCCCTGCCGGACTCAATAGCTACAGCGGCTTTCTCTGCACCTAAGCCCACCGCCACATACGAGGTATCCTTCATTTCCGATGATGCTTGTACAACAGCTGCTTGCGCATGAGCACTATTCTCCTCCTGTAAAGGATGTGTAGACAGATCGGCTTGAAAATCAAAACCATTACCAAAGATTGTTTCATCCATTAAGGTCTGAAGTGCAACGGGGTTATCTGTTGTAAGATTGCTCATCGGAAAAAGAAATATTAGACAGTAAAGATAAAGAAGAAAAAGGAGCGAAGAATCGCTCCTTTCTGTATGTCAAAAAGATTAATGACCTAAGATATACGAGAAGATTAATGGCGCAACGATCGTCGCATCAGATTCTACGATAAATTTAGGTGTATCAATATCTAATTTCCCCCAAGTGATTTTCTCGTTTGGAACAGCACCAGAGTAAGAACCGTACGAAGTTGTTGAATCTGAAATTTGACAGAAATAAGCCCAGAAAGGTACTTCTTCCCATTCAAGATCTTGATACATCATCGGAACTACACAGATTGGGAAGTCACCAGAAATACCACCTGCGATTTGGAAAAATCCAACACCTTTACCTGCTGAGTTGTTACGGTACCACTCTGTCAAGTAAATCATGTACTCAATACCAGATTTAACAGTACTCGCTTTCAATTTACCTTTGATCACATTGGAAGCGAAGATATTACCTGTCGTTGAATCTTCCCATCCTGGACATACAATTGGTAAATTTTTCTCCGCAGCAGCAACAATCCAAGAATCTTTTGGGTCGATTTCATAATATTGCTCCAACACACCAGAGTTAACAACCTGATAAAGAAACTCATGTGGTAAGTAACGCTCACCTTTAGCCTCAGCAGCATGCCAAACATCTTCAAGATGTTTCTGCAAACGACGGAAAGCTTCCTCTTCCGGAATACAAGTATCTGTAACACGATTATAGTGATTATCCAATAGCTCTCTTTCTTGCTCAGCTGTCAAATCTCTATAATTCGGGATTCTTTTGTAGTGTGAGTGTGCCACAAGGTTCATCACATCCTCTTCCAAATTAGCACCAGTACAAGAAATAAAGTGTACTTTATCTTGACGGATCATTTCTGCCAAAGAAACACCCAATTCAGCGGTAGACATTGCACCTCCCAAAGAGATCAACATTTTTCCACCATCCAATAGATGTTCCTCGTAACCTTTTGCAGCATCTACTAATGCAGCTGCGTTAAAGTGACGGTAATTATGCTCAATAAATTGAGAAATAGGTCCTTTTTGAGTACTCATGATATTTTCTAACTTTTATAAAATAATAAGTATCGCAAAGGTACTGAATATAATCTATTTTCGTCCCAATAGAGATTCAAAACGCGTATAGACCACATTTTTTTAACAAATGTAAAAAAAATGGTATTCCTAGGCTGCGATTATAAACGTGACGCTTCTCCTTCGATCGAAGCTTAGTATTCGAAGCTTTGATCTATCGCATTGGCTAATTTCTGAACAAAATCAGGTTTCACATTTTTATCAATGGCATTGATGTTATCCAGCTCAAGAAGAAGTGCCGGTATTTTAGCACTACGTAAAACAACATGTTTTGTACTGATCTGAGGCCTATTCACCGATAATCCATTTTGGATTAGATTCTGATCTAGGCTAAATGCAAACCTCTGATTATGCTGTTCCAATATATCGTTGGTGACCCCCGATTGGTACAGAATACGAATAGGAAGCTCTTCTCTTGTTTCTACACGATCAAAATGAATGGAAAGCAATAAATCCCCTTCAAAATTGGAACGCTCCTTCAACAATTTAAATTCATCACCTCCACGCGATAATATCACTTTATAGCCTTTATTTTCCAATTCTTGTTTCAAAAGTAAACAGGTTTCCCAGGTCAATGATTTTTCCATCAATCCAGAATATGCCGTTGCACCAGAATCCTTCCCGCCGTGCCCCGGATCCAGGACAATTGTCTTCGTAGTTCTTTCTTTTCCAAAATAAAAGATAGACCAGGAATGCATTGGTGGATTAATAAAAGAGTAAAATAGCAGTAAAAGGCCTAATAAAGGAACGGTCAGCACGTATTGCCATCTTTTCTTTTTAGAGGAAGGTTTTGCCATCATGGCCTGAACCCGTTCAACCAGCTCATGCCTATTGTTAAATAAACTGCTCTGCAATCCAGCAGGACAGGGCTGTTGTGTTAAAGTCAGTAGAAAACGGGCATAGCGGGTGTTACCATATCGATTGGCCAATACCTCGTCAACCTGATATTCATGCACCAAATACAACTGTCTACGCATCCAATAAACAAATGGATTTAGCCAAAAAAGGCAACGAAAAATTTCTATAAACAATTTATCCCGGCGATGTTTAAAAACAATATGCTGGCTCTCATGTTCAAAAATCAATTTTCCATCTGGTGTATCAAGCTGATCTTCTTCCATAACAATTACATGCTGAACTGAACAATTTGCATAATGTCCAAAGGGAGCAACCATCGTAAATCCTTCAAATTTATACTGACTCAGCTGTCCAATACGACGGCCTAAGCGGATATAGCGTAACGCAAATCGGCATAACAAAACAAAAGATACAAGCAGATAACCATAAGCAATGCCATATCCAATCGAAAAGGAATGCCAGAAAGAATCGACCATTTCTGTTTCAGATACGAGATCACCCGAAGCTCCTATCGAATGAGCAACTGTGTTCGATTGTTCAAAAGCGAGCACTGGACTTGTCGGCGAAAGAAATAGTTCGCCCAAACGTACAGTTCCAAATGGCAGAAGCAGACTCAACAAACATAAACCCAGGATAAAATAACGGTTCCATTGAAAAAATGAAAGCTGTCTGAATACCAGAAAATAAAGAACTGCCCCGATTACCAGACTGCAGTTAACTTCAAATAAATAATAAAGTAAGCTATTCATGATCTTCGTGTTTTTTGATGAGTTGTTCTATTTTCTGAATATCCTTCGCCGAAAGCTTCTTTTCTTTTACCATAAAAGACAGTAAGTTTTCAACCGAATCATCAAAATAATGATCGAGCACTCTTGAGAATGATAACTTTCGGTATTGCATCTTCGAAATCAAAGGATAATATTGATAAGTCTTTCCGAAGGCTCTATAACCTACATACTCTTTCTTTTCCAATATTCTTACAATCGAGGAGATTGTATTATAGGGTATGGAACCACTTGGATCCAGATACTCAATAATATCTTTGACAAAGACCTCTTTGAGCTTCCAGATCACCTGCATGACTTCCTCTTCTTTTTTTGTTAATTCTTCCATAATTTGATACGTTGTTTATGCTAACATAAAGCTATAACTTATTTTTCAGTTTTACAACTGAAAAATAAGTTATAAAACTTAAAAATAAGTTTACAGAAGATATTCAATCAAAAAAAAGAAATTAAAACCTACTTTTTCAATAACTTAGAGAAAAACAAATAGGCCGCTACCAAAAAGATAATGATAATAATCAGGACAATAATCTCTTGTGTCCCTATTCCCCAGTTCATACTATTCATAATTTTTTTTCCAATTTAAATGATCCATTTCTCGCATTGATCTAAAAAAGTTTGGTCTATATCTGCCCCGATTCCAATTTGGTCTGAGATATGTATTTTGTATCCGTCATATTGAATACCACCGATAACAGGATCCTCCAGATGGCCAACCATACATGTGTCCAGATCAAAAAACTTGACATTTGGGGCAGCATACGCGAAATGTACCTTAGCAGCCAAAGCCAAGCGAGATTCCAGCATTCCTCCGATCATACAAGTAATGCCGTATTCCGCAGCAATATGATTAATTTTTAAGGCCTCTTGAATACCTCCTGATTTGGAAAATTTAATATTGATATAATCGCAAGCATCAGCTTTACAGAGACGCTCTGCGTCATGGTGAGAATAAACAGATTCATCCGCCATCACGGGAACAATAGTTTCTGTGCGCAATTGCGGTAAATATTCGTCATCCCAGGTACGCATTGGTTGCTCACAAAATTGTATCTTAAAAGGTTCTAGCCCCTGCAAAGCTTCTATTGCCCCCGCATAAGACCAGCCTTGATTTGCATCCACGCGAATAGGCATTTCGAATCCAACAGCCTTACGTATTTCACGAATACGCGCAATATCCGTTTTTGGCTCCTTCCCCAGTTTAACTTTAAACATGACCGCACCTTCGTCCTGTAAACGCTTTGCCTTCAGCGCCATCTCTTCCGGAGACGCAATTCCTAAAGTGATATCTGTCGTAATTTCTCGTTTCGTTCCCTTTAGAAACTGATAAAGCGGTAGACCAGCATGTTTGGCGGCCAAGTCATACAAGGCCATATCAAAAGCCGATTTGATCGTTTTGTTACCGGCAATATACAAATCCAATTCAGCCAAACGCTCTTCTATGGCCAAAGGATCGCGCCCCTTCCAGATCTTTGCAAAATCTCTAGCCAGAACTAAGCAAGTATCTTGTGTTTCTCCAACGATCATCGGAAAGGCAGAACATTCGCCCACACCATATATATTGGCATCGGTATATATACGTATAAAAGTATTTTGCGCATAGTCCATTGTCCCTGTCGCAATGACAAAAGGTTCCATAGGAATGCTTAGTCGATAAATTTCAATTTCAGTTATTTTCATCTCATTCTCTTTAGTTAAGCCATGTCGATACAGCATAAAAGGATATGCAATACTTTGCCTAATTTATATATATTCTCGCAATCTTGGGATGCTTTTTCCATATCGCACAAAAAAATATTGCCAAATGTTGCATTATTCAGCTACGCATCAAACTGTATTAACAGCCACGAATACCAAATACAATATCAGCAACAAAACACTTCAAAAGAAATGATAAAATCAAATTAAACACATTTTCATTAGAATATTTACAATATTTACGTTTTTTATTCCTATATTAGCAATGTATAATATTTGAAAAGGAAAGATGATTCAACAAAGACCGAAAACGGAGGGCCTCTACGACCCTAATTTTGAGCATGACGCCTGTGGGGTAGGCTTTGTCGCCCATATCAAAGGAAATAAATCACACGCACAAGTAAAGGATGCATTGACCATGTTGGAAAACATGGAACACCGCGGTGCTTGTGGCTGTGACCCAGAAAGCGGTGACGGAGCAGGTATCATGATCCAGCTTCCACATGAATTTTTATGGGAAGAATGTATCAACTTGGGTATACAACTGGAAGAGCCAGGTTATTATGGCACAGGTATGGTCTTTCTTCCTAAAGAAGAAGACATGAACAAAATATGTCGGGATTTGATTGAGGAAGCGGCAACAGAAAGGGGTATGAAATTCCTTGGCTACCGTCCAGTACCAGTCAATCGTGAAGGTATTGGACCAACAGCGCTCAGTGCAGAACCTGAAATTGTCCAATTTTTTGTCAGCAGACCGGACGGCGTTTCAAACACTGAAGAATTTGAACGCAAACTTTTTGTACTACGTCGCCTGATCATTCAAAAAGTTAAACAACAACAAGAATATCCTCTCCCGCTTTACTTTGCATCGCTTTCTTGCAAAACAATTATTTACAAAGGTCAATTAACAACATACCAGGTCGGAACTTATTATCTTGATTTACGCGATCCTCGTGTGGTATCTGCTTTTGGCTTAGTTCACTCGCGCTTTTCCACCAACACCTTCCCTTCATGGTCGCTTGCTCAACCATTCCGTATGCTGGCACACAATGGCGAGATCAATACGTTGACAGGTAACCTGAATTGGTTTTATGCAGGTATGCGCGCTTTATCATCGCCCTATTTTACGGAAGAAGAGATGGAAATCTTACTTCCAATCGTTGACCGTGGTCAGTCCGATTCGGCCTGCCTCGACAATGTAGCGGAACTTCTTTTACACAGCGGTCGTAGCCTCACCCACGTCATGTTGATGTTGGTACCTGAAGCTTGGGATGGCAATACACAAATGGATCCTTTAAAACGTGCTTTCTACGAATACCATGCGACGTTGATGGAGCCTTGGGATGGTCCTGCAGCCCTCTGCTTCACCGATGGTAAGCATATTGGTGCTACACTAGACCGCAACGGTTTACGTCCACTACGTTATGCCGTAACCTCAGACGACCGCGTCGTTGTTGCTTCTGAAGCGGGAGCACTTCCGATCGAGGAGTCTACCATCATCAAAAAAGGCCGCCAACAAGCAGGCAAGATTTTTCTTGTCGATATGGAACAGGGCCGTATCCTTACCGATAACGAAGTAAAAGATCAGCTGATCAACCAGCAGCCCTACAGCGATTGGTTGGACAATTACAAAATCAAACTGGAAGAACTGGAAGAGCCTCGTGTAACCTACACCTATCTTTCCAAAGATTCCGTTTTCAAATATCAAAAGACATTTGGTTTCTCCCGCGAGGATCTGGAAACCATCCTGACTCCAATGGCATTGACAGGGTACGAACCGACAGGCTCAATGGGGTCCGATGTTCCGCTGGCCATTCTTTCCGATCAACCACAGCATATTTCAAGTTATTTTAAACAATTTTTTGCCCAAGTAACTAACCCTCCAATCGATCCGATTCGCGAACGCTTGGTCATGAGTTTAGCAACATTCATCGGTAATGCAGGCAATATCCTGATCGAAGACAAGAAATTCTGTCACTGTGTGACTTTACCGCATCCGATCCTGACCTCCAAAGAACTGGAGAAATTGCGTTCGATCGACACAGGATTGTTCCAAGCAAAAACCATTCAGTCTTATTTCCGCTCAGATGGTAAGCCTGGATCATTGGAAGCAGGTCTGGAACGCTTGTGCCGCTATGCGGATGATGCCGTACGTGATGGTTTTGAAGTCTTAATTCTTTCAGATCGTGCGATCGATTCCAAACATGCAGCAATACCATCGTTACTTGCTGTTTCAGCAGTCCATCACCACTTGATCAAAACAGGTAACCGTGGCGCTGTAGGTCTAGTGGTCGAAGCCGGTGATGCTTGGGAAGTGCACCATTTTGCCTGCCTATTAGCTTTCGGTGCCACTGCGATCAACCCGTATATGGCATTGGCGAGCATCCGTACGATGAAGGAACAAAATACCTTAGATACAGAGCTCACTTGGCCAGAATTATCCAAAAACTACGTCAAGGCCGTCAACAATGGTTTGTTGAAAATTTTCTCCAAAATGGGGATCTCCACATTGCAATCCTACCACGGAGCGCAGATTTTCGAGGTACTCGGCATCGACAAATCTGTCGTTGATAAATTTTTCTGCGGAGCAGTCTCACGTATCGGTGGCATGACATTAGATGATCTTGCCAAAGAAGCCCTCTCAAAACACTGGCGTGGATTTGAAAAAAGCCGTACACCGCAAAATTTATTGCCAGAAGGCGGTATTTACCAATGGAAACGCCGCGGTGAAGGCCACCTTTGGAATCCCGACACGATTCACCTATTGCAACAGGCCTGTCGCACCGGAGACTACGCAACCTATAAAAAATACGCACAGAAAATCAACGAGCAGAAGGAACATATGTTTACCCTTCGTGGATTGTTGGACTTTGCAAAACATCGCAATTCTATTCCATTGGAGCAAGTAGAACCTGCTAGTGAAATTCTAAAACGTTTCGCAACCGGAGCGATGTCCTTTGGATCAATTTCCCACGAAGCGCATAGTACCCTTGCCATCGCCATGAACCGCATCGGTGCAAAATCGAACACTGGTGAAGGTGGAGAAGATGAATTGCGTTATCAACCGCTTCCAAATGGAGATTCTATGCGCTCGGCTATTAAACAGGTTGCCTCGGCTCGTTTTGGTGTCACGTCCAATTATCTGACACAAGCGGACGAACTACAGATCAAAATGGCCCAAGGTGCCAAACCGGGAGAAGGAGGTCAATTACCTGGTCCCAAAGTGGATGCCTGGATTGCAAAAACCAGACACTCTACACCGGGTGTCGGTCTGATTTCACCCCCCCCCCACCACGATATTTACTCCATCGAAGATTTAGCGCAGCTGATCTTTGACCTAAAGAATGCTAACCGTCAAGCAAGAATCAACGTAAAATTGGTCTCTAAAGCAGGTGTTGGTACCATTGCTGCCGGAGTTGCAAAAGCCCATGCCGACGTCATTCTTATTGCAGGTTTTGATGGTGGTACAGGTGCATCTCCAATCAGTTCAATCAAGCACGCTGGACTACCTTGGGAATTAGGCCTTGCAGAAGCGCATCAGACACTTGTTAAAAACAAATTGCGCAGTCGTGTCGTGTTACAAGCGGACGGCCAGGTAAAAACAGGTCGCGACATCATCATCGCTACACTATTGGGCGCTGAGGAATGGGGCGTATCTACAGCAGCATTGGTTGCCGGCGGCTGTATCATGATGCGTAAATGCCACCTGAATACGTGTCCTGTAGGTGTTGCAACTCAAGATCCAGAACTGCGTAAATTATTCTCTGGAAAACCAGAAGATATTGTCAACTTATTTACCTTCCTCGCGGAGGAAGTCCGGGAAACTATGGCTTATCTAGGCTTCCGTACCATCAACGAAATGGTGGGAAGAGCTCAATTCTTGAAAAAACGCGAGAATATAAACCATTGGAAAGCTAAGAAAATTGATTTCACAGACATTCTACATGTGGAACGCAACGAGCCTGGACAATCGTTATACAATACCGAAGAGCAGGATCACGGTATGGCCATGATTTTGGATTGGGGCCTCCTAAAACAATCAAAATTGGCTTTAGACAGCAAAACTCCTGTATTTGGCACCTTTAAGGTCAAAAATACAGACCGTACGATCGGAACAATGTTGTCCAATGAAATTTCAAAACTCTACGGTTCTGAAGGCCTGCCTGATAATACCATCAATTTCAAATTTGAAGGTTCCGCCGGACAAAGTTTCGGTGCATTTTCAACAAAGGGTCTTTCATTTGAATTACAAGGTGAAGCCAATGATTATGTTGGAAAAGGGCTATCAGGAGCTCAGCTAGCAATCTATCCAGTTGCAGAAAGTGCTCTCGTACCGGAAGATAATATCATTATCGGCAACGTTGCACTATTTGGAGCAACCTCTGGACATCTATTCGTGAACGGACAGGCCGGCGAACGCTTCGCCGTACGTAACTCAGGTGCAACAGCTGTCGTTGAGGGTGTTGGTGACCATGGCTGTGAGTATATGACTGGGGGCCGTGCGCTGATCTTAGGGGCAACGGGTCGTAACTTTGCTGCCGGAATGAGCGGTGGTATCGCATGGATCTACGACATTAACGAGGATTTCCGCGAAAACTGCAATCAGGAAATGGTCGATCTGGACCCATTGGAAAGTGAAGACGAAACCGCAATTATCGCTTTGCTGAAACGTCATATTTTGCTTACCAATAGCCGCAGAGCAGATTTCATCCTGCAAAACTGGTCAAGAGAAAAAAATAAATTCATTAAGGTATTCCCTAGAGAATACAAAAATGTCATTCGTCAAAAATTAGTTGAAGCATAATATAGGAAGCACAGATCATGGGAAAAATTACAGGTTTTAAAGAATTTGAGCGCGTGCTTCCGACAAAAGAAGCTGTGGAAGGTCGCGTAAAGCACTTTAAGGAATTCAATAAAGGATATTCAGAGAATGAGCTCAATAAGCAAGCTGCTCGCTGCATGGATTGCGGCATTCCATTTTGCCATTCAGGTTGCCCACTGGGCAATGTCATCCCTGAATTTAACGATGCCGTATACGATGGAAAATGGGAAGAGGCCTATCAGATTTTGTCCTCCACCAATAACTTCCCTGAATTTACAGGTAGAATATGTCCGGCACCATGCGAATCAGCCTGTGTACTTGGCATACATAGTACTCCGATCACTATTGAGGAGATCGAAAAACATATTATTGAGATTGCTTTTAAAAAGGGTTATGTCAAAGCACATAAAAGCTATTTAAAAACAGGCAAACGCGTCGCTGTCGTGGGCTCTGGTCCAGCAGGACTAGCGGCTGCCGCTCAGCTCAATAAGGCTGGGCACGATGTTATCGTCTTCGAACGTGATGACCAGGTTGGAGGTTTACTCCGTTACGGTATTCCGGATTTTAAATTAGAAAAATCGGTGATCGATCGCCGTGTCAATCTCATGAAAGAATCGGGAATAGAATTCAAGGTTAACACAGAAGTTGGCAAAGATATCAGCTTTTATGAATTAAAAGCTTATGATGCAGTTATATTGGCCACTGGTTCAACCGTTCCTTGGCACATGCAATTACCGGGGCATGAAGCTAAAGGCATACATTTTGCCATGGACTTTTTGACCCAACAGAATAAAGAAGTAAGCGGAATCGCTATCGAACAAGACCGCATCTTGGCAACAGACAAACATGTTGTTGTCATCGGTGACGGTGATACCGGATCAGACTGTATTGGTACATCCAATCGTCATCGTGCAAAAAGTATTACACAGATTGCCCGCAAACCTACACCATCTAAACATCGCCTAAAGAACAATCCTTGGCCGATGGACAAGCTCACATTCGGAACCTCCTCTTCCCAAGAAGAAGGCTGTGAAAGACTTTGGGCTACAGAAACCCAGGAATTTGTCCAAGACGAAAATGGTCATATTAAGGGAGTAAAAATCAAGGAAGTTCAATACGAAGTTGATGAATTTGGAAAAAGAACCCGCTTAGGAGAATCCGAGATCCGTGAAATACCGGCAGACCTCGTATTACTGGCTATTGGTTATCAACATACTGAACATACGCTCTTAGAACAGTTAGGTGTTCGTGTAGATGAAAAAGGAAATATCCTCGCAAATGACAAAGAATACCAAACGACAATTGATAATATCTTTACAGCCGGAGACTGCCGTAAAGGCCAATCGCTTGTTGTTTGGGCCATCTCCGAAGGACGCGAATGTGCTCGAAAAGTCGATGAATACCTAATGGGTTATTCAGAGCTTGAAAGCAAAGACTTCCTGACCACAATAAATGCTTAAAAGTAGGCCGCGCTCAACAGAGAGTTCATACAAGTGGTACACCAAGCCACCGTATAATCTTTAGCGATAAGAGCAAAAGCGTGAACAGTATAAAATCATAAAAAGGTCCGTTGAGAATTCAACGGACCTTTTTATGATCAGTCATTCGTCCCTATTTCAGTGGGTCCTTAAGTTTAACAAAATAAATGCTGTTTTTATCTACAGTCTTTATGTAAGGCAATATTTTCGACTCATAGAAACCTTTTCCGGTTACCCCAAAATCATCATCATTACATACCGCGATCATGAATGGATTAATGACAGCCAAGCCCTCTGCTTTATCATGCGGATACAATTCCTTGATGTCAGTCATTAAATCAGCAACCAATGTCTTATTGACTGGTTTAATATTATACTTTGCCAATGTAGCTGCGTCTTTGAGTTCCTCGACAGTTTTACCGTCAAATAATTTCCCAGTTGCGGTATTATTCGCATCCGAGATATCTGTTGCGCCAGAAAGATCTATTTTATAAATTTTCTTAAATACAGTAGAGCGAGTTGCTTCTGTCGCGTATTCCCCATCACGTTCCAAGACAATAAATGTTGAATTGCTCACGGCAGCAATTTCACTTACAGCCTGCAAATCGGTACGCTCCATCATATAGACATATTGTTTCGTGGCACCGCTCGCAATATCGAGCGTAACAATACGGATTGCCAACGAATTTTTAATCGCATCTTTAGATGGATTATACAGCGGAAATTGCATGATTCCGACCAGTGTTTTACCGTCAGGCGTAAGCGTCAATCCTTCCATTCCGCGATTAGGACGACGTTTGGCAAATACTAAAGGCAACTTTTTACCCGTAGACCAAGGATTAATCCGTTCGATTTCTTTTCCCGAAGCGTCAAAATGAACGATATGTGGTCCGTATTCGTCACTGACCCACCAAGAACCATCCGCCGCTCTCGCTAGTCCCTCTGAATCGATTCCATCCTCGCTTTTCCCTAGATCTTTACCATCAACCCCCAATGCTTTTTCTCCAGAACCACCCTTCCCTTCAGGATTTGGCAGACCATTCAATTTCACACCATCTTTATTTTTCAATTCGATAACAGATTCCAATGTTAGCGTATTTTCCTTTAATCTGAATTTACCGATCTGCGGTGCAAATGCCGGAGTAGCAAATACTTTACTATCGCTTTCTGTCCCATCAATATTTGGTCCCCTATCAGTTAAAAGATAAAATATAGATTTATCAGTAGGATCTTGGACCATCGAAGACCCATAGCCTCCATTATACACTTTTACATCATTAATATCACTTAATACTTTTGGGTCTGTTGCTATTGCCTTTTGCGGATAGGTCAGTTCTGTCGGGTCAGTAATCTGCGACACATCATCTTTACTACATGAAGCACACAATAGGGCTATCCCCAGTACACTGTATATTTTTTTCATCTGTACAAATTTTTCAAATAATGTTTACTGCTATTCAGGTTCATTCCAATAGCCAAATTCTATTCCTGTTGCCTTGCATATCCGATAAAACAGTAAGGTTAGTCTAAACAATCTATACTTGGCTGGCTGTCCGAATACTGATGCAAACATAATTGCCAGATATTAGCCAATCATTAACATAAGTTTAAATAAACTGCATCTATCGTAAAAAACATCCTATAAAAATTAAATACCCTCGGTTATGGAATTTTGAATTTTCCTGCATCACTAGAAAAATAACAACTAATTGTACCGCGAACCATCGATGTATTCACGGACCTCACCTACTAAACATAGAAAGATGAAAAAGATCATAGTTGCCCTGTTCATAATTTTGGCATTTTCCAATGTGGATACGAAATCTCAGATCAAAACTACACGCGAAATACCCAGCTTAAGAATTAAAAATGACGATAGCCAGCAAAACAAGGTGATGTTGGCAGACCTAAAAGTAGATGTTGCGATCTTCGGAAATATGGCCAAAACGACGATGACAATGGTCTTCGACAATAAGACCAATCGCGATCTCGAGGGCGAACTGACATTCCCTATGCCGGAAGGCGTTTCCGTGAGCGGTTACGCCTTAGATATCAACGGCAAATTACGCCAGGCAGTTCCAGTCGATAAAAATAAAGGTACCGAAGTATTTGAAAGTATAGAAACACGCCGGGTCGATCCGGGTCTATTGGAAAAAGTCGAAGGCAATAATTTCCGAACTCGGATTTACCCATTACCAGCGAATGGGAAACGCACCGTTCAGATTAGCTATTCGGAAAATCTGACAACAGCATCCGATCAGGCTCGTTACTACCATCTACCCTTAAACTATACATCCCCCATTGAAAACTTCACCTTGGATATCCATGTCTTTCAAGACACACATAAGCCAAATTTCACAGAGAAACCAGATGGTTCGTTGGCATTCTCACAACATAACAGCAATTACACAGCTTCTTTACATAAACAACAGTTTAAATCCCAGCGAAATTTAGTCATTCAACTGCCGACAGACAACAGGGAAACATCAGGTCTATTTCAGGCAAATAATGACAATACATTTTATTTTCTTGCCAATGCAAGCGTCAACTCCATAAAACCTGCTCAAAAGAAATGGGGGCACAGCATTGGAATTATATGGGACCGTTCGCTCAGCAGTAAAAATAGAGATATAGAAAAGGAACTCGCGCTATTAGATTTCTTTTTTAAAGAAAACCCCAATATGACTGTTGATCTGGGCTTATTGGACATCCGCTTTGTAAAAGGGCATACGTTTCAGGTAAGTCAAGGTAATTGGAATGATCTCAAAAACTACATCAAAGGAATTAATTACGATGGCGGTACAGATTATAGCCAAATAAAGGCCGGTGTAATAAAGGCCAGCAATTACCTGCTGTTTAGCGACGGCCTTTCTACATTTGGTCAAAGTAAAATGAGCCTTGACAATCCAGTCTATTGCATTACTTCATCCAGCGGGTCCGACTATGGTGTCCTAAAACAAATTGCCCAAAAACATATTGGAAAGATGATCAATTTAGTCAATACCTCAATAACTGAAGCTTATCATAATCTAAATACGATAAACCTTATCTATCTGGGGATAAAAGAAAAAAATGATTTTGAAGAAGTTTATCCTCAAAAAGGTACCCCAATACAAGCCAATTTTTCTATCGCGGGCTTAGGGAAACACCCAGGATTGAAGCAGCTCACCGTACTTGTAGGAGATGGGCAACAAGCACCACAAGAGATTAGTATAGCGCTGCACCCTGACCATGGTGAAATTGACCTACAGCAGATCTGGGCACAAAAGAAAATTGAAGCGCTGGATCTTCAATACGAAGACAATCGTGAAGAAATTGAAACCCTTGGTAAACAGTTCGGTATTGTTACCCGAAATACCAGCTTAATTGTACTGGAAACTGTAGAAGATTACATACGTTATGCAATAACTCCACCTGCCGAATTGCTTTCCGAATTTAATCGGCTCATAAAAGAAGAACGTATCGCAAAGGAAGAACGTGTAGCAGACTTGTTGGATCAGGCTCAAGACATTACCAAACAGCTTCAGTCCTGGTGGAATACCGATTTTCAGCAAAAAAAGAAATATCCAAAGCGTAAAAGATTAATTCGCATTCCAGAACCTGCCGTTGCTGAAGAGATGGCTACCGGTGTTGCTCCTGTTACACCCATTCCGTCGCGTCGCTCAGCTAGTCCTGCAGCTCCCACGCTAGCCTTAGAATCGCGTTCATCTGACCGAACCTCAGCGAAAAGCATCTCGGCAACTGGCAATTCAAGCACTGGCCATACAGCAACCAGCGAACTGGCGAGGGCGGCCGCATCTGAGGACGTTCTTCAGGAATTCGCTGTTGTTCAATCCTTAGAAGGACGTGTAGCTGGCCTACAAACGCCAAGCAGCACTAACAACATACGTGGAAAAATCAGCATCCCCGAAATTAAAGAAGACCAAGCCTATTTACAGGACCTTATTCAATCCAAAGATCCTTACAAAAGCTATCTCCAACTTCGGGATCAGTATATGGGAACGCCAACTTTTTATTTTGATGTCGCAAACTTCTTTTTCAAAAGAGGAGATCGAGACAAAGCGCTACTCATTTTAAGTGCACTCGCAGACTTACAAATTGAAAATGCAGATCTCTACAAAACCATCTCTTATAAGTTACGGGAATGGGGCGATTACGACAATGCACTATTCATTACAGCTAAGGTTTTAAAATGGCGTCCAATGGATCCACAAAGCCACCGCGATTATGCCCTTGTCTTACAAGACAAAGGTATGTTCAAGGAAGCACTAGAACAATTATATGGGATTTTGACCCAGAGCTACTCCCCGGAAGCAGCCGACCGCGATGACGGTATTGAAGAAACATTGGTTATGGAAATCAATAATATCATTAAAGCAAACAAAGCTGCAAGCTCCACAGTTACCGTGAACAAAAAATTGATTGCGGATCTGCCCGTCGACATTCGTGTTGTCATCAATTGGAATTCACAAAACACCGATATAGACCTTTGGGTAACTGATCCAAATCAAGAAAAATGCTTTTATAGTAATCCAGCCACAGCGATTGGGGGTCGACTCAGCAATGACTTTACTGGCGGCTATGGCCCTGAACAATTTTTATTGAAAAAAGCACTAAAAGGAAAATATAAAATTGAAGTTGATTTCTTTAACGATGGTTCCCTGACGCTAGCAGGTCCAGCGGCTGTGATGGCTGAAATTTATACCTACTATAGCAGTGGAAAGCAAGAACGAAAAATCATTACGATCTACCTTGACCGCAATAAGGAGCGCAATATTGGTATTGGCGAATTTTCATTCCAGTAGATTACCAGAGACAGTGAAGTCAATAAATTGACTTCACTGTCTCAATTAATGCAATTTACGAATAACCAGATCCTTTTGTCTATTCTCTAATTTGGTTTTTACATAAGGGTAAGTAAATACTGCTCCTAAAACGATACAGGCTCCAAGATAAAACCCGCCGCTCATGGTCTCCTTTTGCCCAAATATCAACATCGCTAACAGAATACCATATACAGGCTCCAGATTGGTTGTCAGCGCAACAGTAAAAGCAGATAATTCCTTCATAACAGCAACGCCCATAACATAAGCCACCGCCGTACAAACCACACCTAACAACAGCAGATAAATTAAATCTTGCCGCCCCAGTCTCATTTCAGCATTGAAATCTCCTGTAAACAACATCAATATGCTGATCCAAAAGCATGCCCCCATCATCTCATAGAACGTAATCAGGGTTGGGCTCGATTTTTTAACCATACGCGCATTGGCGATAGAAAATATACTCGCGCAAAACGCACAACCAAGCCCCGCCAATAGACCAACGAGGTAATGTGTTTCAAAAGAAAAGATCGTATAAATACCGATGATAATTACCAAACCAACTACAATATCCAACAGTGCAATGCGCTTTTTATTCACAATAGGCTCCAATATTGCCGTAAATAAAGTCACCGAGGATAGCGTAACCAATGTCACCGATACGGTCGATACTTTGATCGAATAAAAAAATAATACCCAATGCAGCCCAACAACGGCCCCCACCATAAAAAACTGGAGAAACTGTTTCCGCGAAACTACAATCGATTGTTTGGTTACCAAGAAATAGATCAACAGCGCGATAGACGCTATTGCAACACGATACCACACTAAATGAAGGGCAGATACGGAAATCAGACTACCCAAAATCCCGGTAAATCCCCAAATAAGTATTGTTAAATGCAGAATTAGAATATTCCGATTTAATTGAATTTTAGCCATATTCTCTAGAATACATTTGTATAGAAATGATGAGCAATACCTATTATTTCCCTTTATAAGGCAGGCTCACTGAAGTTATTGAAAACTGAACAAAAAATTACTTTGGCGCTTTTATCGCCAGGTATAGTGCTACCAAAAAGAAGGTAACATTCGGAATTAATACGGCTATCAACGGTGGCAGTCCCCCTTTCAAAGAAAACATCGTTGCAAACTGTATAAAGACGATATATGTAAAACTTAACGCGATACCAATCCCAAGACTCAATCCTATCCCCCCACGCACTTTCTTAGAGGACAGTGCCACACCCATCAAGGTCAGTACAAAAGCTGAAAATGGATACACATAACGCTTGTATTTCTCAAGCAATAAATCGTTCATGACTCCTGTTCCTCTGATCTCCTCCTTATGGATACGAATATTTAATTCGCGTGTATCCATGGCGGTAAACATATTGTCACGTACCTCAAAATCCGAAGGTTTCATATCCAAAGTCGTGTCTTTAACGGCTCCTTTGTCCATGCGTTCATGCAGTCCATTGATAATACGATTGGTATATCCTTCGATCTTCCATTTTGTTGCCACCGAGTCCCAGGTAATACGGTCAGCCATCATTTTTTCCTTGAGGGTATCCCCTTTGAAAATTTCAAGTACAAAGCCGTATCCTGTTTTGGTTGTATTATCAAAATTGTCTATATAAACATAGCTGTTTTTGTCCAATTGCATGTGAGTAGAAACCCTCGAGTTATCCTTGGGTGGCTTTACGTAGATATTTTCAAAATCAACCTTCATCTTATTGGTATTCGGAATAATAAAAATGTTGAATACCAAAGAAATAGCAAATATCAGGGTTGCAGCCATCATGTAGGGACGAAGCAAACGGTTAAAGCTATACCCGGCGCTTAGAATCGGGACAATTTCAGTTTGGTCCGCCATCTTGGAGGTAAAGAAAATAACCGCAATAAAGTTGATCAGCGGACAAAGAAAATTTAAGTAAAAGGGAATAAACCCCGCATAATACTCAAAAATAATCTTATCGAGGGGTGCATGATATTTTAAAAAATCATCCAATCGTTCGGACACGTCAAAAACCACCATGACAACAGTAAATATCGCCATAGTGAATAAAAAAGTACTTAAATACTTTTTGATAATGTAACGATCGATTAACGACAGCATTTTTTTAACTTGCGCTATTTAGTTCTACAAACGTTGATCCAATATTTTCACCATTTTGTTTTTCCAATCGTAGAAAGTTCCATCAATGATTCGCTCCCTAGCCTGATTAACCAACCAAAGGTAAAAATGTAAATTATGTAAAGAAGCAATTTGTGCTCCAAGAATTTCTTGTGATTTAATCAAATGCCTTAGATAGGCTTTCGAATAAAATTGATCAGCATGCAGATCACTCTCCGCTTCTATTGGTGAAAAATCATCTTTCCACTTTTCATTTTTGATATTGATAATACCATTTTGTGTGAAAAGCATACCATTTCTAGCATTACGGGTTGGCATAACGCAATCGAACATATCCACCCCTAAGGCAATATTTTCAAGAATATTTACCGGTGTTCCTACGCCCATAAGATAACGTGGTTTGTCATGCGGTAAGATATCACAGACAACTTCGGTCATAGCATACATTTCTTCCGCAGGTTCGCCAACCGATAATCCACCGATCGCATTTCCTTCACGGTTAAACGAAGCAATAGTCTCTGCGGATTTAATTCTTAAATCTTTGTAAACAGATCCTTGAACAATTGGAAACAAAGTCTGATCATACCCATAAAGCGGATCAGTGCTATCAAAACGATCCACACAGCGTTTCAGCCAACGATGGGTCATATCCAAAGAACGACGTGCATACCCATAATCACATGGATAAGGCGTACACTCATCAAATGCCATAATGATGTCTGCACCGATAATACGCTGCGTATCCATTACATTTTCTGGTGTAAATAGATGTTTTGATCCATCGATATGGGAACGAAAGGTAACCCCTTCTTCTTTGATCTTACGTACTTCGGTCAACGAATACACTTGATAACCACCAGAATCTGTTAAAATAGGTCGATCCCAACCATTGAATTTATGCAATCCGCCGGCTTTATTCAACACATTCAGCCCCGGACGTAAATAGAGGTGGTACGTATTACCCAGAATAATCTGCGCTTCAATATCGTTCTTCAATTCATGTTGATGAATTGCTTTCACTGTACCTGCCGTACCAACAGGCATAAAAATAGGCGTTTGAATGGGACCGTGTGCAGTTTCGACAACACCTGCACGTGCTTTTGACAACTTATCTTGTGCTTGTAGCGTAAATTTCATTAATATTTTTCCTCTGAGACTATTTCTATTTTAAAGAATGATTTGCCATGGAAATGGCGATATCGGCATTTGGAGTAAAAAATTAAAAACTCATTTTCAACTAGTTGCAACTTAAAAAGTCATTATAGCTTTCCTAATTTCCACCCAAGCTCGGATTCATCCCTAGAATACGTTGCAAAAATACTATAAAAAGATTTGCAAACAGGATGTTTCAAAAATAAATTATCATTTTTCCCCTATAAAAAAGTTGCGGAAAGCACTTATCTTTGTGAGCTATGCTTGACCTTCACGTATTTTTGGCCAATCTTCCATATATTGCTTTTGGAGTATTGGGTCTTTTCTTATTGATACAATTGTACTACATCTTATTTGTATATAGCAAATTGAGTCGTTATCAAATTGAACCTGTACAAGAAGGAACCGAATTCCCACCGCTATCCGTTATTATTTGTGCACACAATGAACAGGATAATATTCCTGAATTCCTTCCGAGTATACTGAATCAAGACTATCCCAATTTTGAAGTAATTGTTGTCAATGATTTCTCAACAGACAATACGCCTTGGATATTGCATGATTTCGAAGCAAAATATCCCAATTTAAAGATTGTGGATATCAAAGAGCATATTCGCTTGAAACATGGTAAAAAGTTTGCCGTCAGTATGGGTATCAAAGCATCAAAGCACCAGACACTGGTGTTTACCGATGCGGATTGTGCGCCACAATCCGATCAATGGCTCAAAGAAATTGCCGCAGCTTTCAGACCGGAAACAGAAATTGTACTAGGCTATTCTCCTTATTTTAAGAAAAAAAGCTTGCTAAATCTATTGATTCGATTTGAAACTAGCCATACTGCCATGAGTTATTTCTCCTATGCACTAAAGGGTGATGCCTATATGGGAGTAGGGCGTAACATGGCTTACAAAAAAGACCTTTTCTTTCGTAACAAAGGATTTGCAGCACATATGCATATTAAATCCGGCGATGATGATCTTTTTGTTAACCAAAATGCAAATCCGACCAATGTTAACATTGCACTGGCAGCCGAATCCATTGTCTATTCGGAACCCAAAGCGACTTGGAGGAGCTATTACAAGCAAAAAGCAAGACACTCAGGCGCCTCTACCATTTACAAAAAGCGACATCAGCGCATGCTGGGCACTCAGCTGGTATCGGCAGTCTTTTTTTACGTAGCACTTATCGCAACAGCGATTGCCTTTCCAATGTACTGGTATGTTCCCGTTACAGCCTACCTTCTAAGGCTGATTGCCCAATGGATAATATTTGCCAACATCTATAAAAAACTAGAAGTAAAGGAACTGATTTGGTGGCTGCCTTTGGTAGACTTCATCTACTATTTCTATATTTGCATCAATGGCATCTTCAGCAGAAAAAAGAAAAAAATAAGCTGGAAATAATTCACTTTTAAAATACGAAGCTTTGAATCCAACAGTTGATATCATCTATAACTATTTTCCAAAATTAACGGATATTCAAAAAGAACAGTTTGCAAAACTTGCCGACCTCTATACATTTTGGAATAGCCAAATCAATGTTATTTCACGTAAAGACATTGATAGCCTCTACCTGCACCATGTGTTACATTCGCTAGGTATCGCTAAATTTGTCCAAGAGCTCACGCCAGGAACACAAATTTTGGATGTGGGAACCGGAGGAGGCTTTCCAGGTATCCCAATGGCCATTATGTTTCCTGAAGTCAAATTCCATTTGGTCGATTCTATCGGCAAAAAAATTAAGGTCGTACGTGAAGTTGCAGCTGGACTCGGTCTCCAGAATGTTGAAGCAGATCATATCCGCGCAGAACAACTCGACGACAAATATGATTTTGTCATATCACGTGCGGTGACAAGACTTGGAGAATTTACGCCTTGGATACAGAATAAATTCGCAAGAAAAGATAAAAACGGGATCCCTAATGGAATTCTTTACTTAAAAGGCGGAGATCTCACCGAAGAGATCAAAGAATCTAAGCTCAAAGCAGAATTACACCCACTTTCAGATTACTTTAAAGAAGATTTCTTTGATACAAAATATCTGGTATACGTACCTATGTAATTAAAGTTTGGCATTACCCATAGGAAACTGAAGTCGCCTATGGATAATGTCTACAGAATCGAGGTAGTTCGTTAAACACTTATGGATATAAGCGATCTTCTCATAGCGATCATTCTCACGAAGCCATTTTAAGGAAGGCTCATAGTATATCCTAAATTTGCGCAACGAATCTCCCGACAACTTGCTGTATTCCTGTGTCAGCGGATACCATTCCTCGCGAATCAGATCCTGTTGGTATTCTTTTTCAAACTGACGTTGAAGTTTTCTCGAATTTCGTCCCTTTCGACTGAATTTATTGTAAAGCTTGTTCAGATTGACAGCAATTCCGCCCTGATGAGGCAAGGTCACCATATTTTTCGTATCACCCCAGAAAAAGATCGACTTATACTCCTCCTTTTTTTCTTCCCATTTATCCCCCGCTGATTTGCGTTTGATCGAAACAGTATCCAAACGTAACGTATCTTTTGGACTTCCTTTTTTCCCAATGGTATCCAGAAGATGAGGTCTCCCGGAATAGGCAAAAACTCCCTGCCGATAAAACGAAAAGTAGACACAGAAAAACAATAAAGATAGAAATCCGATACGTACCATATTTATAATTGATAAACCAAAATAACCAACTATAAATAAAATTAAAAAGTATTTAACTATCTTTAACTTAAGAGACTAAAGACCCAATTCTTTTTTAATTTCTAAGCCAATTAGATTGATTTCTTCATCCATACCGAACATAGGAAGCTCCGTTTCTGGATTAAGTTTCAACCAGTTTGTATCATTGTCTTTAATAATCTTTACGTATTCCACACCATCCTTAAAAATAACATACGTATCTTCTTCCTCAGGGAAAACAGAATAAACTATATCCCCCAATTCGATATCAAAAGGTTCTTTCATTTCCATAGTTAAAATATCATTAATCGCTCAAAGTTACCAATTCCTCTTCTTTCTTTCCAAAATTGACCAATATTTCATCCCACTCGATCTCAAATAAGCTCAGGAAAATTGCATTCATTCTAGAGCAATCCGCAAATTTTCCAGCAGGCACATGATCTCCTCCGATTAAGAACTTCGTCATTCTACTAAAAATACAACAAGCCTGAGCAATTCTAACAAAAAGTACAACAGCTCGTTATATTTTTCATATATTTAGATAAACCCAATTATGAAATTAATTTATCCCATAGCTTTGACGAAAATCAAGGGGATTGGCCCTAGAACAGCGCGTCACATCATTGACCAAGGTCACGATTTAGCGGACATATTTGCATACTCAAAAAAAGATTTGATGCAAATTCTTGGGATACGTGAGTCAATCGCCGAAGCAATATACAATAAAAGCTATATGCCCGCCTGTGAAAAAGAACTCGCTTTTATCGAAAAACATCAGATACAAGCGTTATGGCTGGAAGACCAAAATTACCCCGATAGGCTACGACAATGTGAAGACGCTCCGCTTGTTGTCTATTATAAAGGGAACCAACCACTCAACAGTGCAAAAGTTATTAGTATCGTCGGCACTAGACATGCGACCTATTATGGCCAGAAAATATGCGAAGATTTGCTAGAAGCCATGAATTGTACCAAAGACACCTTAATCGTTAGTGGTCTTGCTTATGGTATTGACGCATTAGCACATCGCAACGCACTAAAAAATAATATTCCAACCGTTGCTGTATTAGGGCATGGTCTCGATCGAATTTACCCCGCATCCCATCGCGAACTTGCCACAAAAATGCTAGACCAAGGCGGTTTATTGACAGAATTTACATCCAACACATTACCTGAGCGCAGTAATTTTCCTATGCGCAATCGCATCATAGCCGGTATGGCAGATGTCACCATTGTCGTAGAAGCTGCAATTAAAGGAGGCGCATTGATTACTGCCGAAATTGCCAACAGCTACAACCGCGATGTATGCGCCTTTCCAGGAGCCGTTTATGAAAAAAGCTCTGAAGGCACCAACTACCTCATCAAAACCAACCGTGCTCATATGATTAGAGGACTTCAGGATCTCGAATATCTCATGAATTGGGAAGTCAGCATAAAAGCTGTTGACCAGCAGCTTAGCCTTCCTTTGACACTGACAAAAGACCAACAACTCCTTTTTACACTCATTCAGCAAAAAGGACAATTAGAGATAGACCAGATGATTGACCTCACAAAATGGCCACAAAGTAAATTGGCCTTAATCCTATTGGAACTTGAAATGCAGTCACTCATTCACGCCTTACCCGGAAAACGGTATAAAACTGCCGGACACACGGAAATTCAAAAAAATTAGCTCATTTCCTATCATGCAGCAGTACTAAAATGCCGCTTGGATCGCAATAAAAATTCAGAATCATACTCAACAAAAAATCAAGAATTAATGAACGAAAACAATACAAAAAGTATTTGGAAAGTCATCGGAGCTTCCTCCATGGGAACACTTATCGAATGGTATGACTTTTTCATTTTTGGCAGCCTATCCATTGTAATTTCCACCAAATTCTTTCCGGCAGAAAATCCAACAGCGGCTTTTCTTTCAACCCTAGCCACATTTGCCGCAGGTTTTGTTGTCCGACCATTTGGCGCCCTATTTTTTGGCCGACTAGGCGATATTATCGGTCGAAAATATACGTTTATGGTTACTTTAATGCTCATGGGTGGAGCAACATTTCTCATAGGTTGTATCCCCAGCTATGAGAGTATTGGGTTTTGGGCACCGCTGCTGGTGTTGATCCTTCGTCTCTTGCAAGGTCTTGCTCTAGGAGGAGAATATGGAGGTGCAGCAACTTACGTCGCCGAACATGCCCCATTGGGCCAGCGGGGTTATTGGACATCATGGATACAAACAACAGCTACCTTTGGCCTTTTCATATCACTCGTTGTCATCCTCCTGACCAAAGGCTTTCTCAGCGAATCACAATTTGATTCTTGGGGATGGCGGGTTCCTTTCCTCCTATCTTTAGTCATGGTATATGTTTCCTATCTTATTCGTAAGAAGATGAAGGAATCACCCGAATTTAGCAAGGCCAAAGCGGAAGGAAAAACAAGTACAAATCCGCTAAAAGAAAGCTTTGGCAACCGATACAACCTCAAATTTGTACTGCTCGCACTTTTTGGTGCAGCCATGGGACAGGGCGTTGTTTGGTACACGGGACAGTTTTACTCGATGAGTTTCATGAAAACGGTCATGCACCTTCAATCTGACCAGGCCGATACAATCCTCGGCATCGCACTACTGTTGGGAACTCCATTTTTTGTCGTATTTGGGTGGCTTAGTGACAAAATTGGACGAAAATGGATCATGCTCGGTGGGATGTTACTTGCCGTATTGACTTACCGCCCGATTTACGAATCCATGTACCAACTTTCTAATGCAGAACAGAAAGTCAAGGTGAACGAAACAACGGAGGTCCCCCTTGGACCGCAATCAACAGAAGTCATTTCGATCATCAAGACTCAATATGAGGACCAGACCGAAGTTACTAGAGCCAGCATGATACATCAGTCAGGAAAACTCAAAGGACAGCCAATGACCAAAACCACAGTCCATCTTGCAGGCAAGAACTATATGCTGCTCGTCCTGCTGATCTTTATACAAGTGATTTATATTACAATGGTGTACGGGCCCATCGCGGCATTTCTTGTTGAACTATTCCCTGTAAAGATCCGGTACACATCCATGTCCTTACCCTATCATGTTGGAAATGGAATATTCGGCGGCCTCCTTCCTGCGGTATCGACATACTTAACAACAAATGCTGAAGCATCCAATACCCCGCAATTCTATCTTGCAGGTTTGTGGTACCCTATTATCATTGCCATTGTATGTTTTATCATTGGTAGTATTTATATCAACAACAAATCAACTCCCGCAACACATGAATAATCTCAAAAAATTCCTCGGCATACTTTGGATCGTTTTAGCATTGTTTACCGCTTATTTCTCCATTTTTGAACTGGCCCTGCCAAAGATTTCAACGGGACATCAGGAAGATCTCGTTTTCGGAATCATTATCCTGTGCATCTTAACTCCCATAATCTCCATTGGACTCGGCTTATTTGGCTATTATTCCCTATTGGGCGAATACAATCAAGAAAAAATGTAGTCCAAAAAATGAGATCGACTTTGAATAAGGGAAATTAGACTATATAAGCCTATTCAAAGTCGATCTCATATACGCCAGATTATACTACTTCCGACGTTTCCAAAAGAACAATTACAGCCAGTGGACTTCGCCAAGCACTTATTTTACGCCATTGTTAGCGGATTTACACAGATACCAGCTATTTTCCACCATAAAATAAAGCTAAGAGCAGCTACTAAATACAATTTATTGCAATGATAATCAGCAGCATAAGATAAAATAGCATTTTTTCTTTCCTAAAACTGTTTTTTTTTCTACTTTTGTGGCGGGTAAGTCTTCTACGACCAGCTCCCATTGACTCCCCCAGGTTGGGAACAAAGCAAGGGTATTTGGTTGAGCGGTGCGATAGGAGTAGCTTACCCTTTTTTTATGCCCATTTTTTTTGACTAATCCTCCGGTCCAAAATTCAATTCTAACCTAATAATCAGCTAAATACCTTATATATCCCAATTGTTACCCGCATTTCCCCTATTTATAGAAGCCCTGTTACACAAGGAGTTTTAATCGCTTGGCATGTACATTCAACACAATTATAATTGTATATAAAAGCAAATTTATATAAGTTTGTAATCGAATAAGAACTATCGTATGAGTTGGTTTAAAAGAGAAAAAGCTGGTATTAGCACAGCTACCGCTAATAAAAAAGAAGCACCTGATGGTATGTGGAACAAATGTCCCACATGTAAAAAACCATTGTTGCATCTTGAACAAGTAGAAAACGACTATGTTTGTCAATATTGTGGGCACCACTTAAGAATTGGCTCCAAAGAATATTTTTCAATTTTATTTGACAATAACGAATTTACAGAACTATTTCCTAATCTAAATTCTGGTGATCCATTAGAATTTTTCGATTCAAAGCCATACCCTGAACGTTTAAAGGAAAGTCAAGCCAAAACAGGCCTGAAAGATGCTTTACGTTCTGGCCATGGAAAAATGAATGGTCAAGACATCGTTATTGCTTGTATGGACTTTAGTTTCATCGGCGGATCAATGGGATCTGTCGTTGGTGAAAAAATCGCGCGTTCGATAGATTACTGTATTGAGCATAAAATTCCATTTATGCTAATCTCCAAATCAGGAGGTGCACGTATGATGGAAGCCGCATTTTCATTGATGCAAATGGCTAAAACTTCGGCTAAATTAGCGTTATTGGCAAAGGCAGGACTTCCTTACGTTTGTTTATTGACTGACCCTACGACAGGAGGAGTTACAGCATCTTACGCGATGTTAGGTGATGTAAATATCGCAGAACCGGGAGCATTAATCGGATTTGCAGGACCACGTGTCATTAAAGAAACAATCAAAAAGGATCTTCCAAAAGGATTCCAGACTTCAGAATTTGTTCTTGAGCATGGATTTTTGGATTTCATTGTCGACCGTAGACAGTTAAAAAACAAAGTAGCTACTTATCTTAAATTAGTGGGATAATCATCCTCAAAATAAAAAAGAAAGCGGTGCCAAGAATATTCTTGGCACCGCTTTCTTTTTTGAAAGTGTCTATTTTATCGGCTAGAAAGCATCTTCAATTCAGCTCATAATTGTTGTGCCTATGACCTTATGAGGCTTTTATGGCAGGGTTGAATAGGCCATCTTTTTAAAGATATCGCCAAAAAGCCCATATTTTTCTTTTGGACAAATAATCTGTTTCGCCCTCCCTGTCATACGCTTCCCGCTCAAAAGAAATACGCCGGTAGGCTTTATCAAAATCTCTAAATTGAATAAAATGAACGACAAATTCTATGAGATACCATACATAGAAAAAGAGAATACCTAATTCAAGCGCCTGTCGCAAATGTATACGCTCATGACGAATCAAGTCGTCCTGCTGTTTAAAAAAGGTATTTTTCAGAAAGATAAAAGGATAAATAGTAATTGCATTGGCTTTTCCAAAAGAGAAGAAATTCGTCCAAAATTTGCTAACTATAATCATATATGATGTTTAGACCGTTTTCAAACTAGTCAAACTTAGAAAAATTTCCCTTTATACACAATTATTATTGGCTTCTCATGAATTGTACGATATCCCTCTCGGTCAGTCCCTAATCAGATAAGAGATCGCAAAAATTTCTTTTTGAATTGGAATTTTTATTAAGTTTGCTATAGATTAATCGTGAAGATATGCCGTACAAAGAGCGTGAAATAAATAAATTGTATTATACAATGGGAGAAGTTACAGAAATGTTTGATGTAAATGCGTCCCAAATACGTTTTTATGAGCGTGAATTTGACATTCTACAACCTAAGAAAAATAAAAAAGGCAATCGCTTATTTACGCAAGAAGATATTGCCAATTTAAAGATCATCTTCAATTTGGTTAAAGATAAAGGTTATACCCTACAGGGTGCACGTGATTACCTGCGTGACAACAAATCTGAGGCAAAAGAAAATCAACGTGTTGTAGATTCATTGGAGCGCTTGAAGAACTTTCTTCTTGAAGTTCGTGATTCACTATAGTACCTGAGAAACGTCTTTTAAAACTCCCGCAATAGGAAACTTTCCATCGTTTTCACCAACTTCTTCCCGTCTATCCGAGAGGGAAATTCTTTCGATTTATAGAAGAAATAAGATAACGAGCTGACACATTTTACAGCTGAAAATCATATATTTATTTTACATCAGTAATAGTGTTATTTTATAATATATAGCCATGAAAATTGTGCTAAAAAGAATATATGATGCAGCTTCCCCTAGTGATGGGTATCGTGTACTCATCGATAGACTTTGGCCTCGCGGAATAACAAAGGAAAAGGCTCATTTGTCTGAATGGAATAAGAATCTTGCCCCTTCAAAAGAACTTCGGATCTGGTATCACCACAATCCAGCTTTGTGGGATGACTTCTCGGAAAAATATCGAACAGAACTAAAGCATAACAACTATTGCAAGGAATTTCTTGACCACAACAAGCAACAAGAAATCATTACGTTATTATATGCCGCCCATGACACCTTGCATACCCACGCCCTGATCTTACAGACCTATTTACAGGACCTTTATCAACAATATATCAGCAACAACAGATAATAGTACAACGACCATGCAGACAGCATCTATTTTTCAAAACGTCACATTTCAGGACAAAAAACCCAAAATGGACCTCCTGCTAGAAACAAATGGCAGCAAAGAATATCGCTTGGCTTTTGCAGAAGGGCAATATCTAAAGGAGCATACAACAGCTGCATCAATTATTGTGGAAATTGTCGAAGGCAATATTGATTTTGGCGTTAACGGAAGCAAAATCAGTCTAACGAAAGGCATGTTAGTGACATTAGAGCCGAATGTACCGCACGATCTCTTTGCCATTACCCAAAGTATCGTCCGGCTGTCTATTCATAAAAAAGACTAAAGAAGAATCTAGGTGACTTAACGGTCTTTGAGTTCAATAACCTCCAGGTTCTCAATTTTATCTTTATTGATCTCAAACCGCATTAATGTCCTTACTTTGTGCCAGCCCTGCTTACCTGCCGCCCCAGGGTTAAGATGGAGACAATGGATCTTGGGGTCGAAGATAACCTTTAAGATATGTGAATGTCCAGTAATAAATAATTTAGGTGGATTTTTCATCAATTCCCCTTTTATGCGTGCAGCATATTTCCCCGGATAACCACCAATATGTGTCATAAATACGTCCACTTCCTCACACCTAAACCTCAAATCTTCTGGAAATTGTAAACGAATTTCCTGACCATCAATGTTTCCGTATACTCCGCGCAGTGGCTTAAAAGCGGCTAACCGATCCGCAACATCAGGATCACCAAAATCGCCCACATGCCATATCTCGTCGCAGGCTGCAAAATGAGTAAATACAGCTTCATCTAAAAAAGAATGTGTATCCGAGAGTAATCCGATCTTTGTCATCACTTAAAAAGCTAAAAAATAAGGTGCCAAGGCATTTCGATAAGCTTCTGAATAAATACCCTTGGCGGCATAAATAACAAACGTACGTTGAGCGAGCAGTTCGACGCGTAAGCGTTCAAATGTAACGATTTTCCGAATGGCCGACTCCCCTTCAAAGGAGCTTATTTGTACTTCACTGGAACAGTATAATCCCCTTTCCGCCGAAATTTTAGTCAACGTTTCCGCTAATGCCGTTGGAACGATCAACACTAATTTTCCCCGATCCGATAAACGTAAAGCGGCGAAATCCAGCAGTTCAGCAAAAAAATCCAGATCGGTATGTCGCGCCAGCTTCTTGCGTTCATCCGGGTTATGTAAGGAATCTGTATAAAAGGGTGGATTTGATACGATCAGATCGTAATGCCCTTGTACATCCATTTGTTGAAAGGAGGAAGCATGCAGCACTAAACGTTCCTGGAAAATGGAATTACGGAAGTTTCTGTCAGCCATCGCAGCAGCCAAAGGGTCAATTTCGACAGCCTCTACCCTACTGTCTACGAGCCGTTGAGCCAACATCAATGCAATGACTCCCGTACCTGTACCTACGTCCAGTATCCGGTCCACAGGTTCTACTTCCAGCAAGGAAGCCAGCAGTACACCATCTGTGTTAATTTTCATTGCACAGTCAGACTGATCAACCTCAAACTGTTTAAACCGAAATATCGACGCCATACATCAAAGATAAAACTTTTAGAACCTTTGGTACAAACAAACCAGTGTATCCTGCAATTTATTTGCTAATTTAGTCAGCAACAAATCTATATAAGCCATGAATATCCGTCAGCTTGCTTTTATGATATTGATCATCATCGGTGTGCTTCCTACAAAACTATTGCATGCACAAGAGAATTGTGACCGGCATACAACTGAAATACTTCCCTTATTGACAAAAACATTGAACAACAATGACTTTGACAAAATTGATCCTTTACTCAATAGTATACAAGCTAGCTGTGGTACCAACGAGTTTGTACAGCGTTTACGTATTCTTATATACATCATTGAAAAAAAGAATACCACAACAGAGATCAAAAATTATATAGACAATCAATTCGATAAAAATTTTCTACAAAGACTGGATGCGGCAGACCAGGACGATTTTACAACACAATACGAACAGCATAAGGAAAAATACAATTTCGTGCCATTAAGACATCCCCTGGAGGGCATGATAAAAGTAAGAGCCAAAGCCCTGCTTGCTTCCGATAGTTATACGTTAACCGATCAGGAAAAAACTATTTTAGAGCTTTTTTCAGATACTGAAGTTGCCAATGCCGTACAAGACCAACAAGCTAACGAACAAGATAATCAACAGCGGTTTCCAGTCCCCAAAGTGTACAGAGATAGACAGAAAGCCAAACTGGGCTATGTTCCTTCAATCGGCGTAGTCACCCCACTTGGCGGAGCCAACAAAATTTTCGGAACCAACATAAACTTTGGATTTATGCTGATGAGCTCGCTGGAAAGAAAATTTATTTTCGAAGGTGGCTTCAAGGTGCGCATCAACTCAAACGACCGCAATATTGATTACAATTACGAGGGCTCCAATGTTTCGGTCAATTCTTCAGCGACCGCATTTATGGGCGGTGCTGTAGGTTACAAAGTTTTTGACAACGACAAATTTATACTGATTCCAAAAGGTATCCTTGGCATAGATATTACAGATACCGGCATCACAGAAAGTGCTTATTCCTCCGGTTATTATGATCCGGATGGTTATTATTATGATGGCGGATACACCGATCGTATGGTAACCATCAATAATGTGCACTTAGGACTTGGTCTCGCATCCCTATTTCGCATGAAAAACCAAAAGTACATTGGTTTCGAACTCGGCTATCATTACACGCCTTATGATGCAAGCAGCAAGGTATTGATCCCGATACAGGCAAATTATGGAAGCTTGGAGCTATTCTTCAGGTTTTAGGCAAATAGCCCTCAAAAACCTGATGACTTCGCAGACACCAACAGCAATGAAAGCGAGCTGAAGGTTCTTTCTGGCCAATAAGACCAGACACTTTCAGAAAAAAATACGCCAGATGATGTCTATCTTAAAAAACATCATCTGGCGTATATAAATCGAAAAAAATTCCGCTTGAGATCAATTTCCCAAGCCAAAAGGAAGATTTAATTCTTTAAAAGGCGTTGTATCTCATCCAATTTCATTAATGCTTCAACCGGAGTAAGCGAATTAACATCCAGATTATTCAGCATATCCCTGATCTTATTCAAGACAGGATCATCAATAGAAAACATCTGCAATTGGTAGGCCTGTTTCTGGATTTTGCGCATGCTATCTTTAATCTGCTCACCACCTGTGCGCTCCTGCTCCAGCCTTTTCAAAATTTGATTGGCCCGACTAAGCAACTTTTGCGGCATTCCAGCGAGCTTTGCCACATGGATTCCGAAACTATGCTCTGAGCCTCCTGGAACAAGTTTACGCAAGAAAATAACTTTGTTATTAACCTCCTTCACCGTTACATTATAGTTTTTTATACGATCCAGCGAAGTAGTCAGCTCGTTTAATTCATGGTAATGCGTGGCAAACAAGGTTTTGGCCTTAGCAGCAGGATGATTATGTAAAAACTCGGCAATAGCCCAGGCAATAGAAATACCGTCATAAGTACTTGTACCACGACCGATTTCATCCAAAAGAATAAGACTGCGGTCCGATAGATTATTCATGATGCTCGCGGTTTCATTCATCTCCACCATAAACGTAGATTCACCCGAAGAAAGATTGTCCGAAGCACCTACACGGGTGAAAATTTTGTCAACCAGGCCAATCTTAGCCTCTTTTGCTGGCACAAAACAACCAATTTGCGCCATTAACACGATCAATCCAGTCTGACGGAGCAATGCAGATTTACCCGCCATGTTAGGGCCCGTAATAATAATAATCTGCTGTGTTTTTGGATCTAAAAAAGTATCATTGGTAATATAATCCTCACCTATCGGCAGGTTTCTTTCAATGACAGGGTGTCTTCCACCTTTAATATCCAAAATCTTGCTCTCGCTGACTTCGGGTTTTACATAATAGTTTTTCTCCGCTACAACAGCAAAGTTAAGCAGTACATCCAACTTGGCTATGAGCTGGGCGTTGAGTTGAATAGGTTTGATGTATTCAGCAATGGCAACCAATAGCTCAGCATATAATCTATTCTCAAGCGCTTGTATCTTCTCCTCAGCACCGAGAATCTGTTCTTCATATTCTTTAAGTTCCTCCGTAATGTAACGTTCAGCATTCACCAGTGTCTGTTTACGGATCCACGTCGTCGGAACCTTATCTTTGTGCGTATTTGTGACCTCCAGATAATAACCGAAAACATTATTGAACGCTATTTTTAAAGAAGGAATCCCTGTGAGTTCCGCTTCCCTTTTTTGGATCTCAAGCAGATAATCCTTGCCACCAAAAGCGATCTTGCGCAATCGATCCAATTCAGGGTCCACCCCTTCCGCGATTACACTCCCCTTATTGATTGCGGCAGGAGGCTCCGCCTGAACCTGTTGCTCGATTTTTTCACGTATAACAGCACAAGCATCTAACTGATCTGAGATTGTCCAAAGAGCATCAGCATCTTTACGATCCGTAAGTTCCTTCAATTTCTCAATAGCATATAATGCGCGCTTCAATTGCACAATTTCCCGCGGATTCGCTTTTTGCAGTCCGATCTTGGAAATTAAACGTTCCAGATCTCCCACCTGCTTGATCTGACCAATCAGCTCATCCCGCAAATCACGGTTAGTGAAAAAGAAATCGACCACATTCAATCGCTCCTGAATACTCTTTTTGTCTTTGAGCGGCATCACGATCCAGCGCTTGAGCAGACGCGCTCCCATTGGACTGGATGTATGATCCAATACATCGGATAGCGTTACCGCATTTTCATTCAACGATCCGATTAATTCCAAATTGCGAATCGTAAAACGATCCAGCCACATAAAACGGTCCTCTTCAATACGGGAAAGCATAGAAATGTGTTGCAGATTACGATGCTCGGTTTCATTGAGGTAATGCAATGCTACACCAGCAGCAACAACTCCTGCAGTCATGCGGTCCACACCAAATCCTTTCATCGAGGAGACTTCAAAATGCTTCAATAGCGTTTCAGTGGCATAATCACCCGTATAAGGCCACTCGTCAAGAAAATAGGTGTAATATTGTGATCCAAACTGCTCTGTAAACTCCTTGCTCTGTTTTTTTGAAAGAATAATTTCTCTCGGTTTAAAACCTTGAAGCAATTTATCTATATAGGCCACACTACCTTGAGCAACCAGAAATTCACCTGTTGAAATATCTAAGAAAGAAATACCGATCCGCTCCTTTTCGATAAAAATTGATGCTAAATAATTATTCGATTTCTGTTGAACAATATTGTCACTGTAGGAGACTCCAGGTGTCACTAGCTCGGTCACACCGCGCTTAACAATTGTTTTTGTCGTCTTCGGATCCTCCAGCTGATCACAGATCGCCACCCGTTGGCCAGCACGCACCAGTTTCGGAAGATAGGTTTCCAATGAATGATGGGGAAAACCAGCCAATGCAGTTTCCGATTCCGAGCCATTGCCACGCTTTGTCAAAACGATGCCCAAAATCTGGGCAGCTTTGATCGCATCCTCACCAAATGTCTCGTAAAAATCGCCAACACGGAACAACAACAACGCTCCAGGATACTTAATCTTGATCGCATTGTACTGTTGCATCAATGGGGTCACTTTCTTTTCTTTTGCCAACTTTTAAAATCAATTTTTATGAAGCGTAAAAATAGGATAATATCGTCGCTTTGGCAAACGATACACTCAACTTCTCGACAAAATCATTTCCATTAAACAAGAATATAAGCTAAGTTTGTATCCGAAAAAAATTAGTCATGGCCATCAAAAGATCTGGTAAACAAAATACGTCCAGCAAACAACAAAATACCTTCAAAAAAAAATCCTTCAACCCATTGAAGTCCATAAAATCTCCTATCCTGCGCATTGTGACACGGGTAGTACTCTATTTTATTGGCATTTCACTCTTTTGGGTCATTAGCCTGCGGTTTATTAATCCTCCCATCACTTGGTTGATGATTCAACGTGGGTTTGAGCTAAAAGAACAGGGCAAGGGATTTAAACTGGAAAAAAACTGGCTGGATTACGATGAACTTTCGGACAACCTAAAGTTAGCGGCCATTGCCGGAGAAGACGCTCACTTTATGACACACTGGGGATTCGACATGCAAGGAATTCAGAATGCCATTAAAAAAAATGCACAGGGAAAGAAATTACGCGGCGGAAGTACAATCAGTCAGCAGGTAGCCAAAAATGTCTTTTTATGGCCAGGGCGCTCCTGGTTAAGAAAAGGCTTCGAGACCTACTTTACCATTCTTATCGAAACATTCTGGAGCAAGAAACGCATCCTCGAAGTTTATCTTAATGTGATTGAAATGGGACAGGGAGTTTATGGTGCGGATGCGGCAGCTTCGTATTACTTTAGCAAAACAGGCAGCAATCTTTCCAAAAAACAAGCCGCATTGATTATAGCCATATTGCCAAACCCAAGAGAATGGGATGCGCGTAACCCTTCTGCTTATGTCAATAGACGTGCAAATGCGATAGCAAAATATATGCATCATTATACTATTCCTGAATAAGCGAAACCATCGCTATTCGGCGGATCGACCAGAAGAAAAGCAATACAGATCTATAGATCAAAAAAAAGGCCATATGTAATTATGGCCTTTCTTATATAACTCGTTTTACAACCTATCTAAAAAGTCGTTTATGCCAGCTCTGATGGAAGGGTATTACCCAAGCGTCTTCCATTTGGTGCTCATGGGTAATGGTATTATCAAATACTAAGGTATTATCGTTGATGGTACCTTCTGCCAGTAACTTCTCAAATCCGTCACGGTTAACCACGCCTATTCCCTGATCCCCTTTATATGCAAATTGCATGCGATCAAATAGTTGAATACCATACTTCGATTCAACTCCTTTTAAAAACCGAACCGAACTATCAATAGAACAACCTGATGCAGCCGCTACTTCCTCGTCCACCTTAAGGATGATAAAAAGATTATCCCGCAATTCTGCGGAAGCAGAAAGTGGTTTCCCATGCACTTTCCATTGTTCAGCAAAAGCTTCCAGGTCAGTAACAATCTCCTGTCCCTCTGTCGCCGTTAACAGGCGATCGGCCTGATAAATCCAGATACGCTTCATATGCAATGATTTTTTTACAGATCCATTTAGCCGATATGAATTGGCTGATTAATCCTATACTGTTTACACTCCCGGACACATGAAATAACTGTTCCATTATATCCGTTTCTATTTCAATTTTAAACCAGATTAAACAACTCGAATCCGGCGTGCCATTGTATTTCATCACAATACCTTGACCCTCAACTCTTACCACTAACCAATATAATACGGAGAGATCATTAAGTAAACGATCACGCCGGTAACAGCTACATAAAGCCACATGGGATAAGTAATACGGGCAAGCTTTTTATGACGCTCATAAGAACCCGATATGCCTCTAACAAATGTAAAGAGTACAAAAGGGATGATGATAATGGAAAGCAAGATATGCGTGATCAGGATAAAGAAATAGATCGGTCTCAAAATTCCCTCGCCACCATATTTTGTTTCGATTGAAGTCATGTGATAAGCGACATACATCGCTAGAAAAGCTAAGGAACAAGCAATACACCATTTGATCAAACGCTCGTGTAAAGCCTTATTACCCTTTTTTATCGCAGCCACAGCCCAAAATAGTAATACAGCCGTAATCCCATTGATAGCCGCGTAGATAGGAGGCAAAAATGTTAGCGGTTTTACATCATAACCCAGCTTTTGTAAATTCACCGTAAAAAGGATAGCAACCACTATCGGTATCACAATCGATAGCAACCAAATCCATTTACTATACTTTTTTTCCTTGTTAAGACTCTCTTCCATGATATAATTACCTCTTTTGTTCTATTGTAGCTGGATGGTTTCGGACTTCCTCGACCAATAATAATTTGATTTCATCCTCAAGGCGGTCAACATCCGTTTTGACATTAATGTCATAAATACCTCTTATCCGTCCTTTTGTATCAAGTAAAAGATAATTAGACCCAATAATAAATGGTTTGCTGCCCTCCTTATTGACAAGTGCATCCTGCAATAAACTTTCCTGGGCAAATTTAAAGATATCAACAGAAGGATCTGTCACAAAAAACCAAGATTTGGTCCAAGGTTTGTAAACTTTTGCGTATTTGGCTAACACTTCTGGTGTATCGTATGCCGTATCAACCGTAATTGAATACAAGCGGACCTTCTTATTCTGAATAAATCGATTAGCGATTTGATCCAAACGCTTAATCATCGTCCGCGATAATGAAGCATCTCTAGAGTACATCAGATGGACGACAGAAAGTGTTGTATCATTATCCAATAGATGCACTTTCTTGCCATCGAAATTCACAAAATCAACCGGGGGTACAGTATGATAGATAGTATCGGGAATATCACGTCCCCATTTACGATGGGTAGTTCCCGGAACCACTTTCTTTCCAAAAATTGGCAAAGAGGCGTAGCTATTAGAACCGCTTTTATTTAGTACAAAATATAAAAATCCTGGCAATAAAAGAATTACTGCCAGGATCAATATAGTTTTAATACCTTTCTTTTGTCCAGTATTATTATCCATTCACTTTATCTATTTATTTGGAAACAATTGATGTTCTTGAAAAGCAGATGCTAAATACCCTCCTTCAACAAGCATCAAAACAATAAAATAAATAATAAAAATAAACACAATTGCAACGGTAACAATGAAACTCGACTTCTCGAATTTCAAGTGCATAAAGAATGCAACGATATAATAAGCTTTAACTAAAGTAAGCACGATATAAATAGTATTTACTAACGCACCTTTAGCTAAAATTTGCCAATGGTGCACGAAGCCCAATGCAATTAAAAACTCTAGACAAGTAAGGGCTAAAAGTACACCAAATACTCTCCAGATGGCCTTCTTATCCATCCCACCTTCGTGAGCGTGCTCGCCATGAGCGATATTATCTTGATATTGTGACATAGCTATCTAAATTTATTATTTCGGAATTAGATTAAGTAGAAGAACGTAAATACGAATACCCACACTAAATCCACAAAGTGCCAATATAAACCTACTTTCTCGATCATAAGATAAGAACCACGGTTTTCGAATGTATTATTTAATGTCATACATAGAATGATGATATTCAAAATAATACCCACAGTAACGTGGAAACCGTGAAAACCAGTAATTGTAAAGAACAAGTTAGCAAATTGCAAGGCCGAAGTGTAAGAAATGTCATGTGTGAAATATGGCATTAATGCTGTTTTGATGGCATCACCTTCCAAACCTGTTGCTGGATTTTTACCAAACCAGAAACCCATGTGGTGTAAGTGAGTCCACTCGATAGCCTGACAACCTACGAAACAGATACCTCCCAAAATAGTCCAAAGCATCCATTTAACAACTTCATTCTTTTGGTTACGGTGACCAGCTTCCACGGCCAAAACCATAGTTACAGATGACATAATCAAAATAAAGGTCATTAAACCGACAAATACCAACGGTTGACCATGTTCTGCAATTCCTGGGATAGATTGGAAGATCTTATCAGGATCAGGCCATGTTGGATGAGAAAAGCGTTGTGCGCCGTAATAAACCAAAAATGCAGAAAATGTGAAGGCATCCCCTACCAAGAAAAACCACATCATGATTTTTCCATACTCTAAGTTCCAAGGTGATTTCCCACCATTCCATGGACCAGTTTTTACCTTATCCAATTGCGATACTGTTGTACTCATTGTTTACTATTATTGATTCAAAAGTAAGAAAACATATATATAAATCCATAAAAGATCGAGAAAATGCCAAAAAATACTGGCAAGATCCATGCGGAAAAGATTGCCGTCTTTAGGAAGTTTGTTAATTCCTATAATCGCGCCAATCAAAACGATCAACCCCGCAATAATATGCGCCAAGTGCATCCAGATAAAAACGTAAATAAAAGATTGCGATGCATTGTTATTCACAAAATAAACACCCCTATCGATCAATACATTCCAAGCATGAACTTGCAAGGCAAAAAATACAACTCCCAAAATAAAAGTTGCTATCAAAAACAACCGCTGTTTGGAAGACTCGCCATTTTTAGCCGCTTTATGTGCTAAAAACATCGTTAGACTACTAACCACAATCACCAAGGTACTATATAAAAGTGCATTTGGCAATAGGGTCTTAATCCCTTTGTCCACGCCGCTCGCTGTATATACAATGAAACCACTGGATAACGCCGCAAACATCATGAACATACCCAACATACCCAACCATAGGTTGAACTTTTGGGCTTTTCTCTGTACTAACTTCTCGTCAGTTTGTGCTTGTATATCTAACATTATTTCAACGGAATAAAGTTAAGCAATAATACGAGTTGTGTCACAGGTAAATAAATAAATGAGGTAAACATCACTTTCTTCGCTGAAGGAATATCACAATTCTTAAACAGCAAATAACCGTAATAACCAAACATTATTCCACCGACCACGGATACAATCGTAAACCAAATTCCACCAAAGCCAAAATGATAAGGTATAAAACCTGCAGGTATCATAAACAAACCTGAAATGAATACCATAAACGCAGATATCTTATCACGTTTTGTCGTCGGCAATAAGCGAAAGCCCGCTAATTTATAGTCATCATCCACAACCCAGGCAATTGCCCAGAAATGCGGAAACTGCCATAAAAACTGAATAGCAAACAACACAAAGGGAATAATAATAATTGCCGCTTCGTTATGTCCACTATAGTAGGCTAAATCGTCTTGCGAAAAGGCTGCATAATATCCAATTAATGGCGGAAATGCACCCGGAAACGCGCCGACAAACACTGCTATTGGTGATTTTCTTTTTAATGGTGTATAGATAAAGGCGTAAAGAAGGATACAGAAAACCGACAGCAGACCAGCGACAAAATTTAAACGAACAAGCACCAAGGTTCCTAAGATGCCCATAAAGACACTCAATACCAAAGCCTGTCCTGTTGTCATGCGGCCTGATGGCAACGGTCTGTCCTCCGTACGTTTCATCAGTTTATCCAAATCCTTTTCAATGATCTCATTAAAACCGTTGGCAGAACCTGTCACCAGAAAACCACCTATAGTCAACAATAACCAATTGAACCAGAATATATCACCCTGTTGTTTTGATCCTATCAGAAAAGCAATTGACGCGGAAAATACGACCGTCAATGTAAGTCTCAACTTAACAAGCTTTTTGAAATCTGAAATAAATTCTTTCATAACTAAAAGAGACCTCCTACTATCAGTGTAATTAAACACGTACTTTTAAACATAAACATCCCGAATTCCAAGATTAGTGCCTTTGCTTGTTTAACAATAACAACAGGTAGAACTGTGCCCCAAATAAGAGCGTAGCTACCACCAAATGCGTTGTCTGTGCAAATGCAGGTATTGCAAATCGAGCTAAGATAATTCCTGATAGCATTTGGATACCCACTAGAATCAATGCGATTAAAGCAAATTTATATTGCTTAGAACCCGTATTAAAACTCGTGCGGACCAAAAAGAATAATACAATAACTAAAATCAAAGAACAATATGCCAACCAGCGATGTAACTCAAACTGTTGGCCAATAGTTGTTATAAAATCAGTCCGGGCTATCGTTGAACCGGTTAATAAATCAACCTCCTCTCGAACTCCCGTTCCGACAATTACCTGTGTTAGCATCAATAAAATTGAAGCAATAGCAAGCCCTTTTAATATACCCAAAGAACGATTGACCAGTAAGGTCTTGTTTCGCAAAGTAACTGCTTTGAAATATGTATAAATACTAATACAAACAATTACAATGGCTAAGAGCATATGTACCGTAATAATCCAGGGCATCAGATTTGTCGATACAACGATCGATCCCAGCCAAGCCTGAAGTACGACAACAAAAAGATTAATCACTGACCAAACAACGATCGAGCTTTTTGATTTTAAATAGGTGAAAGAATAAATAGCTGTAAATAACAAACAGAATCCGGAAACAACGCCTACCAACCGATTGATATATTCCGTCCAAGTTTTCGCAACATTAAACTCTTCATGCTGCAAAATACTCTTATCGGTACGGAGCTTGTAAGCCATTTCCTTATCGCCGAAAAATTCTACAATTTTCGCGAAACGTTCGTTCTTCTTTGCTCTTCCTTCAATATAATGCTGTTCATATCCTTGAGGTAATTGGGAGATATCTGTTGGAGGAATAATACGGTTAAAACATCTTGGCCAATCTGGGCATCCCATTCCTGACCCTGTACTCCGAACAACTCCTCCAGCAATAATGACCAAAAACAACACAATGATCGTTATAAAATTGGTCTTTATAAATCGCTTCTCAGCTGCTGGAAACATAATACTACCCCTACCTCTTAAAATACAAACTTCCATAAAATAGAGTAGGAATTCCTACTCTATTTTATAAGATTTTATTAGTCTTTTCTACCATTTTGAGCATTCCATTCTGCCTGGATACGCTCAGCTTCCTCGTCTCCTTCGAAATCATGAGGCAAATTAGAGCTCATTGTTTCAGAGAAAGGAACACTTTGAGGAATAAAATCCTCACCATGACCTGGCTTACTGTAATCGTAAGGCCAACGGTGTACAGTTGGAATTTCTCCTGGCCAGTTACCATGGATATGCTCTACTGGAGTAGTCCATTCCAATGTGTTTGACTGCCAAGGGTTTTGTGGGGCTTTTTTACCGAAGAAAATCGATGTAAAGAAGTTCCACAAGAAAGCTACCTGACCTAAAGCAGCGATGATTGCAGCCCATGTTACCAATTTGTTGACAGAAACCCATTTCGCCATGAAAGCAAACTCTGTAAATGCATAGTAACGGCGAGGCACACCATCGATACCCATAAAGTGCATTGGGAAGAATACCATGTAAGCACCAATGAAAGTCAACCAGAAGTGTAAATAACCCAATTTTGTGTTCATCATACGACCGAACATCTTAGGATACCAGTGGTAAACACCACAAAGCATACCGAAGATTGACGCCGATCCCATTACCAAGTGGAAGTGGGCAACAACAAAATACGTATCGTGTAAGTTGATATCTAACGCTGCATTACCTAGGAACAATCCTGTCAAACCACCAGAGATAAAGAACGATACCAAACCGATAGCAAACATCATCGCTGGAGTGAAACGGATATTACCTTTCCACAACGTTGCAAGATAGTTAAACGCTTTTACAGCAGAAGGAACCGCGATAATCAATGTTGTAATCATAAATACACCACCCAAGAACGGGTTCATACCTGTTACAAACATGTGGTGACCCCATACGATAAACGATAATACGGTGATACCGATCAATGAATAAACCATTGCATGGTAACCAAAGATTGGTTTACGTGAGTTGGTCGCAATAACCTCAGAAGTTAAACCTAAAGCAGGCATAACAACGATATATACCTCAGGGTGACCTAAGAACCAGAACAAGTGTTGGAACAAAATTGGTGAACCACCTTCGTTCGGTAAAATTTGTCCTTGAACAACAAGATCCGACAAATAGAATGACGTACCAGCAGCACGGTCAAAAATCAGAAGAACAACCGCCGAAACCAATACTGGGAATGACAACATACCCACGATAGCAGTTAAGAAGAACGCCCAGATTGTCAAAGGCATTTTCCATAAGTCCATTCCTTTTGTACGCATGTTCAAAATTGTACTTACATAGTTAATACCACCGATCAACTGTGAAGCTACAAATAGAACCATACTCACCAACCACAAAGTCATACCAGTTGCAGATCCTGCGATTGCAGTAGGAACAGCCGATAGTGGGGGATAGATTGTCCAACCAGCAGAAGCAGGTCCACTTTCTACGAAGAACGATGCAACCATAATCACTGATGCTACAAAGAACAACCAGTAAGATAACATGTTCATAAAAGGAGATGCCATATCGCGTGCTCCGATTTGATATGGAATCAATAAGTTACTAAAAGTACCTGATAGACCAGCCGTTAACACGAAGAATACCATAACGGTACCGTGAATGGTTACCAAGGAAAGGAAAAACTCCGGTTTTATACGACCGCCTTCAGCCCATTTACCCAAGAATACTTCTAATATAGGGAACTCTTTATCCGGCCATGCTAATTGGATACGGAATAATACTGATAAAAGCATCGCAAAAACTGCCATGATGATACCAGTGATCAAGAATTGCTTAGCAATCATCTTGTGGTCACCCGAGAAGATATACTTTCTGATGAACGACTCCTCGTGATGATGGCCGTGCGAATCGTGATGTTCAGCGCTATGCGATATTACTGTACTTGACATATTCGATTTTATATTCAAAAATTCTTAATTAGTTCAAAGATGCTGTAACTTGTACGCTATCCTTTTTCACGTTAGCTGTTTTACCGCTGAACTCTTTTTGCAAATCCTCAGTAAAATATTTGTTTTGTTTAGCTAACCACTCTTTATATTTCTCTTCAGTTACGACAACCACTTTCTTTTGCATGTTGTAGTGACCAGATCCACAGATCTTGTTACACAACATCACGAAGTCATAGTTATAATCACCCAAACGATCACGCATCTCTTCTGTTGTAACAGTAGGTGTGAACTGGAAGTAATTGGTCATTCCCGGTACCGCATTGATCTGAACACGGAAATCAGGAATATAGAAAGAGTGAATAATATCTTTTGAAACGATATGGAAACGAACTGGTTTATTTACAGGCAACCAAATTTCAGATCCTTGAATATCATCCCAAGAATTTTTATCATTAAAGTCAATACCGTACGGGTTGGTTGGTGTCGTCATTTTATAATTACGTTTACCAATAATCCCATCTGAACCAGCATAACGGACATTCCATTGGAATTGCTCGCCTAATACCTCAACTTGTAATGCTGACTTTTGTAGATCCTCAGGAATATTTGTGATTGATCTCCATGTAAAGAAACCGAACAATACCAAAACTGTCAAAACAACAGCGGGAACAATTGTCCACAATTTCTCAATTGCATTGTTATGAGGATAATAATAAGCCTGACGTTTTGCACGCATGCGATACAAAAATGTAAAAGTCATCAACAAGATGTGTGTGATAACCAATACAAATGTTGTAATTGCAGTCGTAATGATAAACATTGTATCAATACGCTCACCGTGCTCAGTTACTGCAGATCTCCAATAAGCGGCTCCCCAGTGTACATATGACCAATATACACCGTAAAGGAATACAACCAAGAAAATGAATAACAATGCCGATTGAAACGTGTTATTCGCAAACGGATTGTATTTACCGTTCATCTTTCTTGTCAATTCATAGATCGAAAGTACTTTACCGATAACGGCAACAACTGTACATATAACCAAGAATAACAAGACATAATATGTGAAGTTTTTATAAACCTGAGGGTCTATTTGCTTCACTTCTTCAACAGCAGGAGCAGCAGCACTAGCTTCTGTAGAAGAACTAGCAGATGCAACAGCAGCAGTACCTGCTGCCGCTGTTGTATCTTTTGCAACCGAATCCGTTGCTGCAGGGGCAGCCACTGCTGTAGTCGCCGCTTTAGCAGAATCAGATGCTACTGTATCTTGTTGACTTGCTAGGATAGGAGTCGCAAAAAGCAATCCTAGTGCAAGCACAAAACCCGAGATGGATTTGAATCTATTATTTAATTTAAAGCTCATTTCTTTTATAACGTTTTTACGTAACCTTCCTTTAAAAGTGAAACTATATCTGATGATGCAAACTCTCATCCAAGAAAGGATGATTTTTAGGCACCAATGCTTGTTTACTCAATTTACTCATCACTAAGAAGATGAACAAACCTAAGAAACCAAGTGCAGTTCCGATTTCAATGATACCAAATCCTCTATGTTCAGCAACAGTACCAGGCATGATCATGATATAATAATCTAGCCAGTGACCAGCCAATAATAGAATCGCTACGAACAACATCACGTTTTGTTTCCGTTTCGCATCGCGATCCACTAATAGTAACAATGGTGCCACAAAGTTAATGATAATACTCAACCAAAACCAAGGTTTGTATTCAGGTTCCCAACGTTTGTAGAAATAAACTGTTTCCTCTGGGATGTTTGAATACCAAATCAACATGAATTGTGCAAACCAAACATAAGTCCAGAAGATAGAGAAACCGAACATCAATTTACCCAAATCGTGTAAATGATTTTCGTTTACCCAGTTCATATAACCAGCTTTCTTCAATACAACAACGATGATCGTGATACATGAAATACCACTTACCCACATTGCTGCAAAGTTATACCAACCGAACATTGTCGAAAACCAGTGTGCCTCTAAAGACATTACTGTATCGAAAGACCAGATAGGTGTAGTAAAACCGAAGATAACTAAGAAGATTGCCGACAATTTGAATGACTTTTTATAAGAAGTCAATCCACCTTCTAAATCTTCTTTATAAGAAAGTTTCGCAAAAATAACGGCAAAAATGCTATATGTACCCATAAACACGACCTGACGGATCAAGAAGAATGGAACATTTAAATAAGCAGATTTACCTGCGATAATAGGGTCAAAATTTGTACTATGCGGATCAGTGATACCATCTGCATTCCAGTGGTGATATAAGTTATGTGTGGTTAAACCTAAACCTACAATAACTAATAAAACTAATGATGCAATTGGTAAAACACTCGCCATAGCCTGAGGTATACGTACCAAACCTGCAGACCATGCAGATTGTGTTACATATTGCAAGGCAACAAAGAATGTTCCAGCTGCGCATACACATGTAAAGTAATAACCCATCAATAACAAGTTGGCATAAGTACGCTCTACAGTAACGTGATCGCCCGAAAGCAACCCGAAAGCTACAGCAGCTACGCCTAGTACAACAGCGATAATACTGTACAATTTAGCCTTGCCAGCAAACTCGTATCGCTCGTTGAAATTATAATCGTGATGATGACTGTGAGTTCCCATTTATATATCTGATGTTAGATTATTTCTTTTGTAATTCGTGAACATACATAACAACTTTCCATCTCTCCTCTGGAGACAATTGAGATGCATGTGATCCCATGGAGTTGTGTCCGTAATAAATTGTATGGTAAATTTTACCATCAGTCAAGTCAGCCATCAAACCACCCCGTGAAGAGCTCGCTGCATCTGTTCTTTGATAAGATGGTGGCGGAGGAAAGTTCTCTAATTGACGAGTACCTCTTGAATCAGTCACGCTACGGTCTTTCGTGATAGGACCATCACCTTTACCTTCTACTCCATGACATATCGAGCAGTAAGTGGTGAACAAAGCTTTACCTTTTTCAAGATTTTCGGCATTTACGACCAAAGGACTTTTTACTTCTCTTCCTGCACGTTCATAATCCTCTAATGTATTGGCGTATTCAAAACGAGTGAAACCAATTGGATCTGTACCTTTAGGAGGTGTTTGTGCTGTTTTTCCATCAGCAAAATTCGCATTAGGTTGATCCGGATTGAAAGCAAGCGGATCGTACATGTTACGAGAAAACTCTAAACCTGTACTACGAGTTGTTTTGTCACCACAAGAAGAAACAAGTGCTGTCAATGCCACAGCTGCGCATAGCGTTCCAAGTAAATTCTTCTTATTCATAGCTAACATATTTTCTATCATTGTACTTAACTTCAACAGCTCCAGCTTCTTTCAATAAGCTATCGATCAAAGCGTGATCTGTATTTTCTTTGGCATCTACTGCAAGGATGAAACGATCATCTGTTGCTCTCAAGTCCATTACACGAGGTGCACGTCCCGGAAATAAGTGGTTACGGAAGAAAAACGTGGCAACCATACCCAATGCACACAATAAGATCGTAACCTCAAATGTAACTGGAACAAAGTTTGGCATACCAAAAGATGGTTTACCACCGATATTCATCGGCCAATCATAAGCCATTGTATAATACAACAAACTAAAACCTAATGTCGTTCCTAATGCTCCAAAGCAAAATGCTGCGATAGGCAAGCGAGAAGGTTTCACACCCAGCTTTGCTTCGATGCCGTGAATAGGCATCGGAGTAAAGCAGTCGTAAATACTTATATTGTTTGCTTGCAATTTGTCGATCCCATGCATCATTTCATCGGGATCCGCAAAACTACCTAATATATATTTTGTATTGCTCATTGCTGATTATTTTCTAACTGATAATTCTTTAATCTCTTCTTCTGTCACTGAATCATATTTCTCTAATGACTCTTGGAAGTACTTCACTTGTTCCTCAGGGAATGCGCCTTCTTGAGCCAATTTAGTTTTATGTTGTAATGAAGATGATTTCAACAACAATTTCACTTCGGCGATAGCGATACCTGGTAAGAAACGTAAGAACAACAAGAATAATGTAAAGAATAATCCGATTGAACCTACAAAGATACCTACGTCTGTCCAAGTTGGGTAGAACATTGCCCAAGATGAAGGCAAGTAATCACGGTGCAATGAAGTCACGATAATTACAAAACGCTCAAACCACATACCGATGTTTACCACAATCGATAAGATCCATGAGATAGGAATACTTGTACGGATTTTTTTGAACCAGAATAACTGTGGAGAAATTACGTTACAAGTCATCATTGACCAGTAAGCCCACGCGTATGGACCCAACATACGGTTCTCGAAAGCATACATTTCGTATTCTGAACGAGAGTACATTGCGATAAACAACTCAGTTAAATAAGCCACCCCCACAATAGAACCAGTTGTCATGATGATGATATTCATCGATTCAATGTGGAACATCGTGATATAGTTCTCAAAGTTCATTACTTTACGTAAGATCAACAATAAAGTCTGTACCATCGCGAAACCAGAGAAGATCGCACCCGCCACGAAATATGGAGGGAAGATCGTTGTATGCCATCCAGGGATAACCGAAGTTGCAAAGTCCATGGATACGATCGTGTGTACAGAAAGTACCAGCGGAGTAGAAATACCTGCCAAGATCAATGACACGATTTCAAAACGTTGCCAAGTCTTCACTGAACCATTCCATCCGAATGATAATACAGAATAGATTTTTTGTTTTAATCCAGTAGCACGGTCACGAATTGTCGCGATATCCGGCAACAAACCACAGTACCAGAATACCAAGGATACTGTAAAGTAAGTCGAGATCGCAAACGCATCCCATACCAAAGGAGAGTTGAAGTTTACCCAAAGTGATCCAAATTGATTTGGAAGTGGGAAAATCCAATAAGCCAACCAAGGACGACCCATGTGAGCTACAACGTATGTAGCCGCACAGATTACCGCAAAGATCGTCATCGCCTCTGCAGAACGGTTGATTGAATTACGCCAGTTCTGGCGGAAGATTAATAATACAGCTGAAATCAACGTACCCGCGTGACCGATACCTACCCACCATACGAAGTCGGTGATATCCCAAGCCCAGCCTACAGTTTTATTCAGACCCCAAGCGCCGATACCTGTCCAAAAGGTATAACTAACGCTAACTACCCATAATAAAGCACCTAATACAGCAACGGTAAAACCAATCCACCATGCTTTATTCGGTTTATTTTCAACCGGTAGTAAGATATCATCCGTAATTTTTGCATACGTAATGTCCTTACCGGTCATTAATGGTTCTCTTAATATTGATTCGTTATGCGATGACATAGTATTTTTATTTCAAATATTGTACAAGATTACGCCTCAAAAGTGTTTCTAACTTTTGTCATATAACCGATACCCGGTTGAACATTGATTTCCTCAAGTACGTAATAAACACGCTCGTTGCGTAATGCTTTAGACACTTCTGATTCTGGATCATTTGCATCACCAAAGATAATTGCATTTGCAGAACATGCTTGTTGACAAGCCATTTGGATATCGCCATCTTTAACTTTGCGATTTTCAATCTTAGCTTGCAATTTACCTGATTGGATACGTTGGATACACATTGAACATTTCTCCATTACCCCACGTGAACGAGTAACAACATCTGGATTCAATACCAATTGTGTGAACTCATTGTTCAGGTAGTTGTCAAAACGTGAATCATTCCAGTATGCAAACCAGTTGAAACGACGAACTTTGAAAGGACAGTTGTTCGCACAGTAACGTGTACCAAAACAACGGTTATATGCCATATGGTTCAAACCTTCTGAAGAGTGTACTGTTGCCAATACTGGACAAACCGTTTCACAAGGTGCGTGACCACAGTGTTGACACAACATCGGTTGGTGAACAACAGTGATATCTTCGAAATCTAAATCAGCCGAAGCTCTTGCAATTTCTTTCTCTTTTGTAAGATCTTGATCTTTTCCTTCGATTGTATAGTAACGGTCAATGCGTAACCAGTGCATTTCACGACGACGGCGAACCTCATCACGACCTACAACAGGAATATTATTTTCAACGTTACAAGCAACGATACAAGCACCACAACCAGTACATGCGTTCAAGTCGATCGCCATCACCCATTTGTGACCAGGTTGCTCATATTTGTTCCACAAATCGTATGTTTTGTGATTATCTGTAAAGCGTCCTGCCTCAGAGTTAGGATCTTTCAGATATTTCGCAAATGTCGTTTCACGAATAACGTTACGACCTTCGATCGTGTGGTGTGTTTGTGTTTGTGCCAATTGGTAAGTACCAGACGCTTTCGCTACAGTTGCTTTAGCAACACCTTGTACTGTACCATTGATGATAGAAGCAAAAGGGAATGCGTTTTTACCAACTTCATTACCTGCTTTACCAACTTTTGTACGGCCATAACCTACAGCAACTGAAACTGTTCCTTGTGCTTGACCTGGTTGTTGTACAACTGGCAATTCCAATTCAACACCATTTGCTTTTACAGTTACTTTACCATCTTCACCCAAACCTAATTTCTCAGCATCTTTCGGGTTGAGAGCAGCGTAGTTGTCCCACGTTACTTTAGAAACCGGGTCAGGCAACTCTTGTAAATAAGCGTTGTTCGCGTAGCGACCGTCACGAAGTGCCGAAGGCTCATAAAGTTTCAACTCAAACTCACCGGTAATTGCTTTGCTTGATGCTTCAATTGCAGAAGCCGCTGCTGCTGCATTTCCTGTAAATGCAGGAGCTGTTGCCGCTTTAGCACCTTTATATTCAAAACCAGTTTGCAATACAGCATCCCAGTTTTTCGTAGAACCCGCTAAGATTTGTGTAGACCACAAGTTCTTAACGAAGTTGTACATATCGGTATCATTTCCTGCCCAAGTCAACAAGCTTTGTTCAACTTGACGTGTTTTGAAAACCGGATTGATTGTTGGTTGAATGATAGAGAACAAACCTTCTTTTGGATTCGCATCACCCCAAGATTCCAAGAACGTACTTGCTGGAGCAATCGCGGTCAATTCAGAAGCTGTTTCATCCGCACGTTGCGAAAATGATAAGGTGAAAGGAATTTGTTTCAACGCTGCTTTTACATCATCTGCTTTGAAGTAGTCATACACCGGGTTGCTATTCAAGAAGAACGCAACACCAACTTGACCTGATTTCGCTGCTGCTAAGAAAGCTTGGAACGAAGAATCCGAACCTTGGTATTGTTTAGAATAGTTATCCAAATCGATGATTGTACCGTAAGCACCTAATGCAACGTTGATTGCATTAACCAATACCTGTACATTGACATCGTTAGATCCAGCAACAACAACTGCTGCGCCTTTGCTGTTCACCAATTCTTTCGCTGCTAGAGCGACACCTTTTTGAGCTTTTTTGTTTGCAGTAGCACCAGCCAAAGACTGACCAGTGATTGCATTATATAAAGCAACCAATGTAGCACCTTCTTCTGAAGGTTTGATTGCGATACGTGCATCCGCATTTGTACCCGTCATGGAAAGACCAGACTCAAATTGCACGTGACGTGACATTTTGCCGTTTTTCAACGATTTATAATCACGGTTTTTAGCATATTGTTGTGTCTGCTCCTCACCTGCTAACCAAGTTCCTAAGAAATCAGCTGCAACGGAAACAATCACATTTGCCTTTTCAAAATTGTATGAAGGGACAACAGCTTTACCAAATGAAGCTTTATTCGCCTCGATAATACCGCTGTAAGAAACAGCATCGTATTGTACATGGTTAACTGTTGGGAATTTCGTTGCGAAAGCAGCGATGGCCGCCAACGTTGAAGGGCTGTTTACGGTGTTAGAAACGATCGTAATTTGTTTACCAGAAGATGCTGCTGCATTTAAAGCTTTAACAACTTCCCCATCCAATTTAGACCACTCAACATCTTGACCTTTCAATTGCGCCTGTTTCAATTTGGACTCATCATATAAATCCAATACAGAAGCAGCAGTCGTTGAATCCAAACCTTGGTTCAAACCAATTGCATTCGGGTTAGGCTCAACATTGATCGGACGACCTTCACGAGTTTTAACCAAGATGCTTTGACCGTTGAACGTCGAAGCATAATAGTTAGGGATACCTGGAGTTACCTCTTCAGGTTTAATCAAATAAGGAACTGCCTTATGCACAGGAGTACGGTTACAAGCCGCTAAAGAAACAGCACCCAAACCAAATCCTAATGCTTTCAAGAAGTCACGGCGAGGAGTTTTAGTACTCAAGCCTGCTTCGTTTAATACATCTTCTACAGGAATAGATTCGGCAAACTCACCCTTGCTTCCTTCAACGAAAGCAGGAGTTTGATTTAACTCTTCCAAACCTTTCCAATATTTTTTATTGCTATCCATTTAAGCTGTATATAAGATTGCGTATTTCAAATAATTATTAATAGTGACACTTACCACACTCAAGACCACCGATCATGGCTGCAGTCATTTTCTCACCTTTCTTAATTCTTTCGTGTGCTTTAATCAAATCTTCATAGTATTTGTTATCCGATTTGATATCTGTCTTTTTGTGACAATCAACACACCATTTCATCGTCAATGGAGAGTATTGGTATACTTCTTCCATATTTTGGATTGGACCGTGACAAGTTTGACACTCAACACCAGCTACCACAACGTGTTGTGAGTGGTTGAAGTAAGCAAAGTCAGGTAAGTTGTGAATACGAACCCATTGAATTGGTTTCGGATTGTTACCGTAAGTACGCGTATCAGGATTCCAATCCAATGCACGATAGATTTTAGCAATTTCCGGAGAAATCTCACCATCATAATGCTCTGAAGCAGTGATTGTATTGTGACAGTTCATACATACGTTGGCCGATGGAATAGACGCATTTTTAGATTTAAATGCTCCACCGTGACAGTATTGACACTCAATTTTGTTAACACCAGCGTGGATTTGGTGCGAGAACTTAATTGGCTGAACCGGCTGATAGCCTTGGTGAACACCAACGTTCCACATTGTTTTCCAACCGCCTACAGCTAATAATGCAACTAACATCAAGACTGTAAAGCCAACCAACTTCTTGTTTTTAACGAATGCTTTCGCAAACTTCACAAAACGTTGGCTATCTTCTGGCTCTTGTTGCGCAGCAATAGCTTCTTGGTTTTTAGCAATTACATTTTCTAAGGTACGGACCACACGATTCAACACCACGATAACCACTACAGCCAAAACAACAACTGCGATCAAGCCCAAAATCATGAACATAGATGCGTTATCATCTTTAGCTCCGGCACCACCAGGAGTTTCAGTTTTCGGTTTCTCCTTAGAAGCATCTGTGATATACGCTAATACCGACTTGATCTGATCGTCAGATAAATCAGTAAAAGAAGTCATCACAAGCTTGTTGTTCTCTTCGAAGATTTTAACTGCATCAGCATCGCCAGACGCAATTAAAGCCTGAGAGTTCTTGATCCACTTGATTAACCAAGCTTCGTCTTTCGTCTCTGGAATCCCCTTTAAAGCAGGACCAACCACTTTTCTGTCAATGGCGTGACAGGATGTACACTTAGATTTGAAGATTTTTTCACCTTCCTTGACATCTTGCGCATGCAACGTCGTAACGGCAAATAATAGCATCAAACTCGTTGACACCACCCTCGCAAGGCTTCCCAAAACGGATGAGATAGTTCTCATATTTAGCACTTTATACTATTTATTTGTGAATGTAAAAAATTAACTCCCATGGTTAAAGGAGCCACTACCCCCCTAACAATGCCACAAAAGTATGATTTATTAACAAATCGCTGACAATTTTGTGACCTTTAATATCAATTTATAATCATTCTAAACAAATGCGTTTAAACAAGGATAAAAACAACATTACGCTATTAAAGTGGTTCCATCACTACAACTTTTCATTTGAATAGCTACCCAAATATAAGACAATTCCATGACAATTTAAAATATTCAAAATAACAGATCGCAGAAGACACAAAAGGTTTTTTTTCGACTTAATTTCCGTAACTTTATCAAGATGAATGGAGAACTTTTTCAAAATGAATGGAGATGTTCAGGGTCAAGTCGCAAACTAACAATAAAAGAATCTGAATAATATCTTTATATAGAAGGAATAGCTCATTCTTATTGCGTAGTTCCTAGTAAAGCCAGCTTCAAGACTAAACACACAACAACAATGGACACAAACAAAGAATTCAACCCCTTAAGTAAAGAAGAGGAATACATTATTATACATAAGGGAACTGAACGCCCTTTTACCGGTGAACTTTTAGACAATAAGCTCAAAGGAACTTATATCTGCCGCCGTTGTGACAGCCCACTATACCGTTCGGAGTCAAAATTTGAATCTGGATGTGGCTGGCCAAGTTTTGATGATGAAATTCCCGGGGCAATTACAAGGATCACCGATGCCGATGGTCGCCGCACTGAAATCCTGTGTAGTAGATGTGGCGCGCATTTAGGCCATGTGTTCCTCGGAGAAGGCTTTACGACAAAAAACACGCGTCACTGCGTTAATTCTATTTCAATGAAATTTGTGGCCGATACTACGAAGTAACTTTCACTTTAGTCGACTCACGAACTTTCAGTTCACAAGGCAACACCATTCTACGTGTTGCTTTTATTTTACCCTGAAGACGAAGCAACAAAATATTGATCAGATTTTCCGCAATATCCTTGATCGGCTGCGAAACAACCGTAATAGCAGGTTCGACCAGCTTAAAAACCGTATGGTCATCGAAAGCGATCACCGCCGGCATCGTAAAATTAAATTTTTTGGAAGCCTTCAAACCCGAAATCGCCAGATAGTTCGTAGAGAACAAAACGGCATCCAGTCTGTTTTCACAGATAAACTCCCGCAATAGTTCCATTGCTTCTTCATCCGAAGCATCCATCTGAATCTTTTGAATAAAACTTTGTTGCTTATTATTATCCATAGCCTTCATATAGCCATCTGAACGCTCCTTCATTTGGGTCTGATCCGAATAGAGCGATACAAATCCGATACGTCTATAGCCTTGTTGACACAAATGGTTACTGGCATCAAAGGCCCCCTGAAAATTGTCCGCACCAACATAGTCTGTTTCAAGCCCCGGAAAATAACGGTCGAATAGCACAACCGGAATATTATTCTGCTGCAACTGCTTTACGGTATCTTCCAAACCATCGGAAGGTGTAATAATAAAACCATCTACCTGCCGATCGTAAAACATCTGGATTAACTCCTTCGCCTTTTCTACATCATTGTTGGTGCTACAATAAATAATACGGTAGCCCTGCTCATAGACCTTACTTTCGATCAGACGTGCTATATTCCCAAAAAAAGGATTGGAAATATCTTCGATAATCAAACCTAGAATCTTCGTCTTCCCTGTGCGGAGACTTTTTGCCAATTCGTTGGGCTTATAGCCAACCTTTTTGACATAGTCCAGAACCCGCTTAGTCAAAGCCTCACTAATACGCTTTTCTTTTGCCTTATCATTCAAAATAAAGGACACAGTAGTTACAGAAATCCCCAACGCCTTTGCGATATCACTGATCAGAATACGTTTCTTCATGTAGTAGTAGTAGGTTTGTTAAGTTTTTTATTACGAAGATTACTAAAGTAAAAAATTTAACGACAATTTACTAAAATAATAATAAAATTGCGCTAAAAGGTTTTATTTACTAATTTTAAGCAGTTTTCAAATACCCGAACAAAACCTATGACAGGAAATAAACTACTCAAAACAGTGTTGGGCACACTAATTTTGCCATTTTTTGCGCAAGCCCAGCAAAATCTTACACAATATGTCAACCCCTTTATTGGGTCAGCGGATCATGGTCACGTCTTTGTTGGTGCAAATGTACCTTTAGGTGCTGTCCAATTAGGGCCTACCCAAATTCCACAGATTTGGGACAAGTTCAACGGATGGGACTGGTGCAGTGGATACAATTACAAAAGCCAGGAAATTTTGGGTTTTACCCATACGCACCTGAGCGGAACAGGTATCGGTGACCTCAACGACCTCATGATCGTTCCAGCCAACGGAAAATTACAATTAACGCCAGCGGAATTCAATAAAATGAATACAGGTTATGGCTCTTCCTTCAAAAAGGAAAATGAGGTTGCCAAACCCGGATTCTATAGCGCTTATTTAGATGACTATCAGGTACAGGCCAACTTGACGGCAACCGAACGTGTTGGCTATCATCAATATCGTTATGAAAAAACAGACAATGCACATATTTTGGTCGACTTAGGTTACCATATCAATTGGGATAAACCGACAGACACCTACATCAAACAGGTTAACGACTCGACCTTTGTTGGTTATCGCTTTTCAACAGGATGGGCAACTGACCAAAAATTGTATTTTGCGATCAGAACTTCCCAGCCGATACAAAAAGTAAGATTTTTCGACGGTAAAGAAGAAAAATTAGGCCAAACAACATTTAAAGGACAGGCAATCAAAGCGGCTTTATTCTTTGATGCTGTTAAAAACAAAACCATCGAACTTAAAGTCGGTATTTCTCCCGTAAGCTCGACCAATGCCCTGAACAATATCAATGCAGAAATTCCAAACTGGAATTTTGAAAAAGTTAAGCAAGAAGCGGATCAACGTTGGAACAAAACCTTAAATAAGATTCAATTTGAAGCCGACAAAGATACGAAGACAATCTTTTATACCGCATTATACCATACCTACTTCGCTCCTACCATCTTCAACGATGCCAATGGCGATTATTTAGGAACTGACAAACAAGTATACGAGAAACAGGATTTTGTCAACCATACGGTATTTTCGCTTTGGGATACTTACCGTGGCCTTCATCCTTTGATGACGATCTTGGAGGACCGTAAAATCAACCAGGATTTTATCAAGACAATGTTGGCGATCTACCAACAACAAGGTAAATTGCCCATGTGGCACTTACAAGGTAATGAAACCAATACAATGGTTGGATTACCTGCGATTCCAGTCATTGCCGATGCCTTCTTAAAAGGGATCATTGACGAGAAAGATTATCCATTGGTCTGGGAGGCTGTTAAGACAACAGCCATGGGCAACGATCATGGCCTGAAATATGCACGTGAACTGACTTACATTCCGATCGACAGCATGCCGAATGAGTCTGTAGCATGGGCATTAGAGTATGCGATTGCCGACTTTGGTGCGTATAAAATTGCTGAAAAGCTAGGTAAAACAGAAGACGCTGCCTATTTCAAAAAACGCTACAAACTGTACGAGCAGTATTTTGACAAAGAAGTAGGTCATTTCGTCGGTAAAAAAGCCAATGGCGAGTTCCGCAGACCTTTCGACCCATTGATGGCCAAACACCGTGAGAATGATTATTGCGAAGGAAATGCATGGCAATATACCTGGTTAGTACCTCAAGATGTCAAAGGTCTGATCAATCTTTTCGGTGGCGAGGAGAAATTTTTGAAAAAACTGGATTATTTTACGACCATGTCATCGGATCTTGGTGGTGAAGCCTCTCCAGATATTTCAGGACTAATAGGCCAATATGCGCAAGGGAACGAGCCAAACCATCATATCCCTTACTTATATGCTTATGCTGGACAACCTTGGAAAGGTGCAGCTCTAGCCCGTAAGGCGATGACGGAGTTTTACACAAACAGTCCAGCTGGTCTATGTGGCAATGATGACGTCGGACAAATGAGTGCCTGGTATGTGTTCTCAGCAATGGGCTTTTATCCACTGAATGCAATGAGTGGTGTTTATGTCTTCGGATCACCGATGATGCAACATGCGAACATCAATTTACCAAATGGCAAAACGTTAGCAATCGATGTTAAAAATCAAGGTAAAGCAAATCAATACATTAAATCGATCAAATTGAATGGTAAACCTTATGCTAAGTCGTTCATTACACATGCACAGCTTTTAGAAGGTGGACAGATGGAAATCGAGATGAGTGCTACGCCAAACAAAAACTTTGGTAAAAACAAAGCCGATTGGCCTTCAAGCATTGACAATAATTAACTGAAATATTGTCAGTAAAACATTACTGGATTAATATTTGTTAATACCTTAATAACATATTTAAGGAGAAACAAAACATGGCAGATTACAAAAACATCAATATACAAGATATCCCCGATGGAGGTGATAATCCAAAAGACTTCTATGAAACTTTTAAAGAGCGCTTAGAAGACTTAGAAACATTTCCAAAGGACTACACGTATAAATTTATCTTACCAAAAGATCAGGACCACTTCAATCAGATCCAGCGCGTATTTGATGACACAGGTGCTCAGTTTGATTTCAAGGATTCCAAAACAGGTAAGTATACTTCAATTACGGTAAACTTGAACGTAAAAGACGCCGATCAGGTGATCTACTTCTACAAAGAAGTAGCGAAGATAAAAGGTGTTATCATGTTATAAAAGAACAAATCAGGCTGTCGAATTGACAGCCTGATTTGTTTTCTGATTTACATATTAGCTTAACTCCTCCCTATTTCAGCATAACGACATCAAGCCAATAATCGCCGCTAAATCTTTTACTAGCATAGTGCAGCTTGAATAGATTAACAGCAGCCTCCTCATTTAAAAAATCCAAAATGCGTTTGACGTCCCGTCGGGCAGCAAACTGTTTCCAGCTATTTTTTCGATCATAAAAAAAAGACATTTGTCCATCCATGCTATTCCAAGTCCCTCCCAGCGCATATAACTTCGTTTCACTAAACAGTATATTAAAATAGTCTTTATATACCGCGCAATCGAGCGTAATCTCTTTATTTTTATTAGCCATCCAGTCAAATCGATACGAACAATACATTGGATTCCCATAGTAAATACCAGGTTTATGGGGAATCTTGGCCTCCTCAAAAAATTCCTTAAGCAATTTCACTACTTCTGGCTCGCCATCGTATGCTAAGGGCACAGCACTAAGCTCACGATCCATATATAAGGTAAAAGAAGACAAATTGAGGCCCCAGCGTCCTTGATAATCCAATAAAAACTTGGACAAACGCTCCACAAGCGGTGCCATCCCACCTCTGAATGAGCCTTGCACGGAAAGTGCTTCAAATGGTCTCGCCTCGTTATATTTATAAGGGCTTTCATACACATCCATCACAAAGCGATTATATTCCCGATCAAAATTAATGTAAAGCTCGTCTGTCATTGAATCTCTGATAGCTTTATCCTTTAAGATTAACCTATTAAGAGGCCAAAATAAATCCTGTTTATAGGACCATAAAATGGCACGATCCAGTTTATAAAACTCATAACGCCCCTTGGCCAAGATCATATTATTTTTAGTTGCATAATGCTGCACAGTGGCAGATAGCTCCTGGAATTTATCCCCATAAGACCGCTGACCATACACGGTCACATGCATGAGGACAAACACCAAAATCTGACCAGGTTTAAACAGAAACAAACGAAGTATACTTTTCATAGGATAAAGATGCAGGTAAGCCTTATTTTCCATAAAAAAAGCCCGCTTAAAGCGAGCTTTTCATATCATTTGAAAGGAATAAACCTATTCTTGTCCAGCACCAGCTACAGGAGCTTCACCGGCAGGTTTATCCTGCTTTGGTTTGTCTTCTTTCGGAGGACGAGGCAATAACGCTTTACGCGAAAGCTTCATTTTACCTTGTTTGTCGATATCCAACAATTTAACCGTTACTTTATCACCTTCTTTGAAGATACCGTCCATTGTTTCAAGACGTTTCCAGTCGATTTCAGAGATGTGCAATAAACCATCTTTACCAGGCATGATTTCAACGAAAGCACCGAATGGCATAATTGATTTCACTTTACCTTCGTAAGTTTCACCAATCTCTGGTTTAGAAGCGATTGCTTTAATACGACCTACTGCATCATCAATAGCCGCTTTATTATCTGCGAATACTTGAACAACACCCTTGTTATCAACTTCTTCGATCGAAATTGTAGCACCGGTCTCACGTTGCATCTCTTGGATAATTTTACCACCTGGTCCGATTACAGCGCCAATAAATTCTTTATCGATCAACAATTGAACGATACGAGGTGCATGTGGTTTGTAATCTTCACGTGGAGCAGAAATTGTTTTCTTCATTTCACCTAAGATGTGTAAACGCGCTTCTTTTGCTTGATCCAAAGCTTGCGTCAACACTTCCCATTTCAAACCATTGATTTTTAAGTCCATTTGACAAGCAACGATACCTTTTTCTGTACCAGTTACTTTAAAGTCCATATCACCTAAATGATCTTCATCACCTAAGATATCCGATAAGATCGCATATTTACCTGTTTTCTCGTCAGAAATCAATCCCATGGCAATACCTGAAACTGGCGCTTTCAATTTCACACCGGCATCCAAAAGTGCTAATGTACCAGCACATACCGTAGCCATTGAAGAAGATCCATTTGATTCCAGGATATCAGAAACAACACGGATCGTATATGGATTTTCACTGTCTGCAGGAAGTACCTGTTTCAATGAACGCATAGCCAAGTTACCGTGACCAACTTCACGACGGCCAGGACCTCTATTAGGTCTTACCTCACCTGTAGAGAATGCAGGGAAGTTGTAGTGAAGAATAAATTTGTTATAACCGTTGATAAAAGCACCATCGATCATTTGCTCATCGTCTTTAGCACCTAAAGTAACCGATGTCAATGATTGTGTTTCACCACGTGTAAATACAGCCGAACCGTGTGCAGCAGGCAAGTAATCCACTTCAGACCAGATCGGACGTACAGTACGTACATCACGGCCATCTAAACGCATACCTTCATCCAAAACCAGGTTACGGACAGCATCATACTGAACATCGTGGAAATATTTTTTAAATAAGAATGCGGTATCATCATCCAATTCCTCTGGCATTGTTGCTCTGTACTCTTCCGCGATTTTTGCGAAGTTCTCAGAACGGTCATGTTTCGCAGAAGCAGATTTTGCAATAGCATAAACCTTATCGTAAGTAGCTGCAAAAATAGCATCTCTCAATTCAAGGTTTTCAGGCTCATGGTTATACTCACGCTTCACAGTTTTACCAACTAAGTTAGCCAGCTCTACTTGAGCAGCAACTTGTTTTTTGATAGCTTCATGAGCAAAAGCAATTGCTTCTACCATTTCAGCTTCAGAAATCTCTTTCGCTTCACCTTCAACCATACCGATATCCTGTGCAGAACCAGCAACAATAAACTCTAAAGTTGCATTTTCAAGCTCAGACAATTTTGGGTTGATGACCAACTGACCGTCAATTTTCGCAACACGAACTTCAGAAATTGGTCCATTGAAAGGAATATCAGAAACAGCAATAGCTGCAGAAGCAGCCAAGCCCGCTAAAGCATCAGGCATAATATCTTTATCTGCCGAAATCAAGCTGATTGCAACTTGTGTATCTGCGTGATAATTTTCAGGGAACAAAGGACGTAATGCACGATCTACCAAACGTGAGATCAATACCTCATAATCTGACAATCTAGCCTCACGACGTAAGAAACCACCTGGAATACGGCCAGTTGCCGCATATTTTTCTTGATAATCTACAGAAAGGGGTAAAAAATCAACGCCAGATTTCGCTTCTTTAGCTGAAACAACTGTTGCAAGCAACATCGTATCACCTTGTTTTAATACTACAGCCCCATCAGCCTGTTTTGCCAATTTTCCTGTAGACAATTCGATCTGGGTGCCATTACCCATATCGATGGTCGTTTTAATTTCGTTGTAATTCATTTAATCTTGTTTGCGACATGCTTTTCATCTTGTTGGCAGCATGCCAATATTTTAAATACATTAGATTTCAGCACAAAGGTAAATTAAAATATTAAGATTAGTGCAATTAACAGCAGGCTAAATGCGCAAAGCCGGCGCTAAGGCTCAATGGTTGTTATGCAAGCGCCATCATTTTTTGAAAATTTACTTAAAAAGCACCCGAAGGTGCTTTTATAGCTATTATCTTCTTTTGGACCATCTTCTCGTTGCGAAGCTGCCCAACGTGCCCAACGTAGCGGTGAGCAGTGTCTGAATGAAGCCTCAAAAAGTTCTTATTTTCCTACGGCATATAAAAAGTATTACCAAGACCAGAACGAAACCAATTGCTAATACCCATCCTAACGGTGCGAGCCGTGTCATCTTTGTTTTTCTTTCTGAACCAGACACTATATCATCTTTACGGACCGTATGAGCCGACCTATTTTCCCCTACTGTACTTGTCATTGATTCCCTGACGATCAGTCCGCCCGACCTGGTCATGAAACCACTATCCGGATGAAAGCGTAAAGCACTGTCTGTCCAGAAATACCAGAGCCGCGAAAGACTATCATTTTTACGGTAACTAAAATCTACCTCCTTCTCCTTATGATGTTTAGCCGATGTATACTGATTTTCTTCCGTCCGATGCTTAAAAATAGTGCAGGAGCCTAGTATACATATGCCTGCCAATAAACTCGATAGATAATTCAATAGTTTTAACATCTTCCCTCCTTTCAGTCCAACCAGTTAGCAAACGCATAAATGGTCACCAATGCCCGCCGTTTGGAAAGCACCCTATTTTCGACATTCCCTTCGACCGTCAGAATGTATTTATCGTCACTGTTTCGCACGATTCCTACGTGATCGATTCGTCCGAGCTTTTGGTTATATAGGGCAAATAAATCTGCTGGCCGCACTTCTCCTCTTCGTATCTGCAGCTTGGTATAGCGTCGGGCCATTGGAAATAGAGCGGGGCTCCAGGCATTGCGCGGAAATGATAATCCCGCCCGACTAAAACTCCAAGATACAAAGGCCGCACACCAGGCGTAGCCTTTACCTAACCCTGTATAGGCCAAGTATTCTTCCACACGCCTGCCATCATTATTGCCTGTCATTTCACTGACGCCGATCTCAGCGACTGCAATGTCAACAATAGCCGACCGAACTTTCTGCTGCGCAGTAAACTTTTCAGGCTTGCCATGTCCAGAGGCCAATTCATAGCGATCTTTTGTGAATTCCCGCCTGATTAAAGTATAATCGCTAAAACGGCCAGCAAAAAGGAGAGCCATAGAAAAAATACCAAAAAATAGATAATGCACTGTTGCCATGATGTCAATTGATTAAAGTAATAATTAAAGTCCTCTCGAAAATATTTAAAAGGTTTCCATAAAAACTCCTGCAGCCAGAAACAGCAATAGATGAGCAGAAATGCTGCTAAGACTGCAAAGAACAATACGGAAAGGATGCCGACGTCCAAGATACCGGCAGTGGCATCTATGGCCTGCAATAAAAGGCCAGTGCCTATGAAACAGATCAGGAGGCAGGCCGATAGGATACCCATCTCCTGCTTTTTTGTGAATGCCCAGGTTATATCCTCGATAAACCAGCGCTTTTGTATTTGTACTAATTTCATTTGTTAAAATTTGATTTATAAGTAAACTTTTAGATCATGGACTATATAAACAGCCCCAAGTATTGACTATTTGAGAAATTCGCTTTTTCTCGGTCATGTACGATGAGATAAAGATGGATCGGCAGCTTTTCCATGCCATCGGGTAACTGCATGGTCAATGTACCATCTTGCCGTAACGCTACTTCATCATTGATGGCAGCGAGTTCCTCTTCGACCGCATAGGCACAGAGAATGATACCATCATCCGTCCTATCTTGATGTAAAACATTTGTAGCACTGTTCCAGACAATGGTAATTTGCTTTTGTTGGCGGTCGACGGAATCTACCCCCAACGGCAGTTTAACACCCGCACTCAACTGTGCTTTTGCGGGATCTACCTCAATATCGGGGTATATACCTTTCATGGCATTCCGCAATAGCGCAGACATCGCCCGACCAATTGAAGTCTTTCTCACATTACGCTTTCGTGCAGTATAACCCATCTGTATGATATCGTTTACAGGATTGATAAATTTCCGCGCGCGGGCAAACTTCATACGAACGGTTTCCGTTCCATTGACAACAAGCATTTTTCTTTCCTTTTGTTTTGATAATAATTTCATTTTACACTGTTTTAATTTTCATTCCTTAAAAAAATCCATTACATAATCCGCATAATATGGCCGGTCCCCCACACCGGCCACATCATTTAATCACTAGATAAGATCATACTCCCCCAAATAGGTTGTACGACTGATCCTCTCGTTTTTTCGATCTGTAAAAAACAGCCAGAGATGCCCCTTTTCACCCAAAAAGTAATCGGGCAGCTCAATATCGATCGTAGCGTCCCCACGCACAGGAGGTTTCGGAGCGGTCAAAAACTCATCCAGCGAAGGCAGATACAGCAGAATATGCACGACATCGTCCAAGCTCCCTTTCTGCATCTGTATTGCCTGGTCCGACCAGCCCATTGTGAGTATCCCGGAATTAACCGATGCATAGACGTTACCGCCGGGCTGCAGACTTCCTGAAGAAATTTTTATCTTAGCGTAATCCAATGCAAAATTTGGATAAGCACCAGCAATAGCAGCTTTCATATTTGCCTGTATTGCCGCATTTACCCCCGTCATCCGTTCACTATTGACCTGCGAAAAACCGACCTCTACAAATGGTGCTATCGGCATAATAAATTTGGCAATCGTGTAGAAGCGTGCTTGTTGGATCAGCTGTGCTTCACTAGCCGGTTTGTTGCTCTTTTTGGAAAGCCCCCTGATATAATCGATGCTCTTCCAATGTGCGCCTATTACCGATCCAGCTTTACCGCTGAATCCACCATTGACGCCTTTTCTAATTGTACCCATGTTGTAAATTTTAAAAGTTAAAAAACATGTAAAAACTTGACTGATACCGGTATACCTCGCTTTACATCAACAAACATAAAACAGAAAAAACGCATTTTCAAGGGCTGAAAAAGACTAGTCCGATCACTGTCCGCCCCCCTATGTGGATCTGTCTGAACAGCTCAGATAAATGTCCATTTGCTGTCCATAGAAGATAATCCTCTGTAATCAGAAAAAGCCAAGACTTACTGTTGTCGCCTTCGATTTTGATCTGTAACTGGTTCGCCTCTCTTTCGGCTTTTGCCTACAGTCCGCCCACACTTCCCCTACTCTCCGCCTTCTAATCGGTAGGAAAAACGTAGGCTATGAGTAGGGAAAGAGTATGTCTATACCGAAAATGGTCCGAACGAAAGCTGAACAAGGAACGAGGAAGGATGGTAAAAAGAGATGGACAAATACAGCAAGCAGGACCCTTGCCATAAAATGAAATAAAAGAAAAATATAAAAACGAAAGAAGAAAGAAAATGAAAGGTTAAAAATCGGATAGATTATGGTATTTTTTCTTAAATAGCACCATATCAGCGTGTAAAAAATACTTGCCCGTATGATCCTTTTTATAAGCAAGGATCATCCCTTGTTTCTCGCAGCGGTAGAGTGTTTTTGCAACGATGCCGACATAGCTGCAGACTTCTTTGCTATGTACAAGCTGTATTGGAGGATCGGGCAATTTACGCTGGATCAATGCGGTCACCTGTTCCACGGACTGAACAATCTGATCAACAATCAGCCGGCAGGCATTCAGCAGACAGGGCGTCTGGCATTTCTCGGGTTTCGCCGACAAAGCAAAGCAATTAACACAAGGTAATTTTTCACTCATCATTTTGGAATTTTGGAGCAATCGCCTCCCATATCTTATCGATCTAGTCAAAAATTGCTCGGATTTATAATTTAGTTACATGGTTTTATCAGCTTTTCCAATCCGACCAGCCTATATACCGCTGCGGTTGTTCCTTTACATCTTCATGACCTTCGCTCTGTAGTCCTCAACCTGCTTGGACAGCTTTTTCATCAACTTGGTTTTTACCAGTTCTGAGCATTTATTGGCCGGATTAGACCTTCCTCGTAAGGCCTGAAAAGTAAGATCAAGATAAGTTGAGAAATCAGGATCTTTGATACCGACCGATTGAATCATAAATATTTTCAGCATGGCTTCAGCTGGAATGTCATCTGAACCAGTAAGCACAAAGCTTTCCCGCATCACAGACTCGAAATAATACAATTCTACAGTCCCCCCATGCATTTTTTCACCTTTGGAGACCATTGTTTTAATATAATCGACAAGGCTGTCGATCTGGCCGAGCAAAAGATCCAAGGTTTTCTGTTTTTCAAACTTGCCAAAGAAAACACTTTCAGCTAGTAATCGTAATAGTTTTTCAAAGGTAAATCCATCCCAAATTTCTTCGCTGGAGATACTACCATAGGCCTCAGAAATCGCTTTAAAATGTTCGCTCAGATTTAGAGGTTGTATTTTCTTCAAAAATTCCTCAAATGTGATATCTAGTTTCACAATATGATAATAATAGGTGTAGATTTTAAAATAGGCGAGTTCCTCAAATGCCATCAGATGTACTAGCGGCACTTCCGCACAGGTCATTTTCAACCATGCATGATCACCTTGATTTTGGAGTTTTTCAAATTCATACCTCAAATTTTCGATGTAATGCTTGAGTTCCATAAACTCTCCGCTCAACAGGGGCAGATAAGACACATCAGTTAGTTTTACCTCCAGACCTGTATGGTCACTTGAATGGTTTTCCAACCGTATTGCGATATCGTCCAATGAGATTTTATAATGCCGTGCAAGACGATAAAACTCCGGCAGCGTAAGGTAGGTGTCCCCACGTTGCCGATTCCTTAAGGACCTGTTTTCAATGCAGAGCAGCTGCTCCAATTCCTTGCTCAGCTCATTAGGATTTTCGGTTCTTTCTTCGATAAGATTAAACAGTATTCGTTGAATATTAACGTCCAGTTGCATAATTCATGATTTAAAACACTTCAGGTTAGTATAACACTAAAATAAGTTTATAAACCAAAAGAACAAAGTTAAACCCTAAAGAAATCATATTTTTAATATGGTATTCGGCTATTTGGTAAACATTCCTCCAAGGATAGCCATAATCATCGCTCGCTGGTATTTTTCATACCAAATCAATTAATCACAGGAAAAACAAATACCTTTTAACGAAACAGGTCATTCTGTAATTTAGTAATGAGTACTTTATACTTACATAACTGAGCCAATGTATAATCCTAATATGAATGATCTGTCCGTTATTAAACAACATTTGTTATCCCATTTTATTTATCTCCTAAAAGATACAGGGATTACTAGGCTCCACGATGAGGAGAAACTTGCTAATGCACTCCAGATACATTACCTCTCTCCCGGACAGCGTATAGAACAGCCCGCGCCACAGTTGTTTATATTGATTCATGGGCTTCTTAAAGAATACGACCGTTCGTCACGCAAGCGAGAGCCCTGTTCTCTTGTTCAACTCCTGATGCCCGATACGATATGGCTTTACAATCAGTCGGCATACCATTTTAGAACCAGGGCCCTGATGCCAAGCTGGCTGCTGTCGTTAGAACCGTCCTATTTGCATTATATTCTCAATCATCCACAGAAGTTGAAGTTGTGGCTCGAAGAGCATGAACTGTGCTACCGTTCAAAACACTATCTTTCCGAATTTTTAAAGACCCACTCCAATTCGGAAGATCGAATTCATCTTTTTTTGGAGGAATATGGTCCCTACGTCGACTTTCTTAGCGACAACGAAATCAGTCTATATGCTGGTATTAATAGCAAGGCTGTACAGAAATTACGTGAAATAGCATTTTTATACCAAAGATTTGATTGATGGGCACTTACTATTCTGCGAAAGAAATGCTGTTGAAATTTCAAGGTTATTGGAAGAAGTTCCATCCTGAACTTGGGGATTTTCATATAAACTGGCTCTTAAAAAATGGGCAGGTTCGACCTATGGTAAAAGGCGAAACCTTGGTCGCTGCCGAAGATCGGCAATCGGCCATTTATATTGTTCTGGCAGGTCTGCTTGTCAAACAGCGTTATTGTCCTCATCGAAATCGGTATAATATCATGAACGTCGCCTTGCCACATATGGGAATTTTCACAACCATCCATTTTTATAGCAAAAGCCCGGCATTGGGCGATATCAGCTGTTTAAGATCGGGCCTTTTGCTTAAGATCCCTTATAAAGCGATAATACCCTACCGACAAAATGAGACAGCCATCGACACTTTGGTCAATCTCCTGATCAACAAGCAGAAACACCAGCTGGATCATCTTCGTGTGATGGGCTCGATCCCCAATGTGACAGAACGTTATTTTTATTTTGCGGACTATCTACCCCAGCTGTATAGCGTCCTGAATATCAGGGAGCAGTCTGATCTTTTGCTTATTTCGGAGAGTTCGGTCCACCGGGCCAAGAGATTATACCTAAAAAGGAGAACAAAAAACTGAATTTACTATCAAGCTGTGACAGACTTTGGCCAAAAATACCATCCTACCTTTGAATTAAACGAAAGAAGAAAAAATGGAACGTATCAAAAATTGGAACAGGTATCGATTGACTCTCTTCCCGCAATGTCGGTAAGCAGCAAGATCAAAACAGGAAATCCCATCGGCCCTCGGCAGGTGGGCTCCGCAGCAAACAAAAAGAAGCAACATCACAAACAAAAAACAAGCTTATGGAAAAGCGGATCAATAGCACAGTGTATCAACAGGGTCGACCTGCAAGCTCCACAAAACGCGGTAGTTCAATCCGCTCGGGTGCACGCTGGATCTATCGTCGCCTACCAGATCTGATCATTTATAGCTATGCCTTTCTGTATATGTACACCGGCTGGGCCAAGTTCAATAACATGACCGCCTTTATCAGGGGCAATGGCAAGATCCCCCATCTGGGGCCCTATGCGAAATTGATCGGTTATGGCATCCCCTCCTTGGAGATTGTACTGGCTATTCTGCTGATAGTACCTGTTTATCAAATCAAGCGCTTTGCTCTGTGGACTTCCACCTCATTGATGGCTATATTTACCATATACCTCAGTCTGATGGTTCAGTTTGTGGAGAAAAAGCTTTGTCATTGTGGTGGTGTCATCGAATCGATGGGCTGGAAAACGCATATCGTCTTTAATATCATCTGGCTGATTGCGGGAATCTATGCCCTCAAAAGAACAAAATTATAAACATTTAAAATTTAACCCCATGGGAACAATTAGAAATTATGGGAAAGTGCTACTTGGAGTAGCAACACTTGCAGCTGGAGCTGGAATGGCTCAATATGCGCAAGCGCAAAATGCAGCAAAAAAAGCAGCCGATCAAGCGGCAATGCTTCATGCAACAACAACAGGAAAGGCAACGATGCGTTACTGGGTCAATGACCAGACAACTGGCAAGTACCAAGAAATTGCAACTCCGCCAGATCCGAAAAGCGAGTGTAAAGACACGGATACACATGACTGTGTGATTCAATCCGAAAATCCATCTTTACCAGCTACGCTAGAGTATTCGCAGGCTACTCCGGCGAATGGGGTGCAATCGCATCCTGATTCGTCACCTGCCTTTTATCAATAAAGCGAGTATGATGATTTAAGGAGAAAAAAGGGATGGGCGAACTATATGGTGCCCATTCCTTTTTTAAAGCAACTCTTCGATTTTCGCAATCAAACCAGCTCCTCCATCCAAACGCGGATTCGGCGCATTGGACATGACATTTTTACCTTGTTTATCAATAAGTAACAACCTCGGGAAGCTGTTGTAATTATAAAATTTGACGATCTCTGTATCAAAGGTACTCCTCCCATGCGTGGAGAGCATTACCTGCTCGGGGTGGGTATACATTCCCGTACGAATACCGTCAATCCAACCCTTTCGCGAAGCCCCGACGCTAATGCTCAAAAACTGAACTTTTGGATTGTCTTTATATTTTTGGATCACAGGACTGATCGATTTATTGAGACCTGCACAGCCAAAACAGCCATTGAACCAGAAATCCACGATAAGAACCTTTCCCTTATAGTCGGCTAGTTTATGCATCACATCCAATGTATCGGGAAGGGCAAATGCGAACGCGGGACTACGGTTCCCATTCCGCCTTAGCCAATCATCAAATACAATTTTAACTTTTTTGTGGTCTATTGCCTTTTTTATTTCCCGCTCAAAAAGCGGTGAATCCTTCTGCCGATTTAGAGAATTCAAAAAGCTTGTTACAAGTAGATTATCCCGAATCATTCCTGCACTTCTTTTCATTATCTGATCAAATAACACCGCATAAGAATAATCGTACTTAACCGCCCCTTCACCATAGGCAAACATCGCTTTTGTTTTTTCTTTTTCGTACAGGTAATCCATGTATCCCCAAGAAAAAGCTGCTAAATCATCATTTGTATCAGGAATTCTCAGCTTTACCGCCTGTAGCTTACGTTTATAGAAATCAAAATCGTAACCAAAACTACTTGCCTTTTGGAACCTTCCATAAATTGCCTTGTAGGCCCTACCTGTGTAATCGTATCGAAGTATTCTTTTCACTGAATCAGTCAGTTGTGAGCTATAGGCTTCGATTATCCCCAGATTAATACGCAGGTTATCCTCAACGGCCTCCTGCCAATAATCCAGCTCTTTCTCATACTGTTTTGTACCCGTGAGATCCATAATTGCTTTTGAAACATATCTAGGATAGATGGGATTAATATTCAGCAAATATTGACAGTTCATTTTGGCGGCGCCTTTTCCTTTAAATGAAATATTCTCCATACCGATCTCCATCGAAAAATCATCCCCCGACTGCATCAGAAATACAGGATTGGCACCTTGCACATTCGAAAATTGTACTGGATTTTTTTTACTATTCTGGATCAGATATTTGCAATAAAAAATATCATCCTTCGGTAAAAAGCTAATTTCAAATGATCCCGTACTATCGATTAACGCTTCATAGTTTTTAGAAAAACCAGTCCATAATGGACTCGCATAGTTCTGGACAACCTGAAATTTAACAATCGAACCAGCGGGAAATTCCTGCAGAAGGCGTCCTTTGATATGTACCGAATCCTTTAGCGGTACCGCAACCGCTGACAATGTAAAAAATTGAAGCATCGCCCCAAAAAGCAATGCGCATATTTTAATAGTGTATTTCATCGTTTATTATCTATTATTTTGTTTGATATTGGACAAGGTCACCTCCCCTGCCGGAATTGGAAAAGTATATCGTGGCGAATTCGGTTCCAATTGGTATCGGTCAGTACCTATATTTCTTTTTAACACAATAGAAGCCCCGTCCCTATTTAGTCGTCGGATGTCATCCCAGCGAAGACCTGCGCGCCATATCAGTTCCCTTCGTCTTTCAGAGAAAACGGCTTGGAGTGCTGCATCTTTAGAAGTCAATTGTATCGGCCGGTAAGTACCCGTCTTATATCTTTTCAGTCCTAATTTGTCTAAGAAATATGCACAGTCAGCAAAATCTTCCTTTCGTGCGGCACATTCAGCCTTAATCAGGTAAACCTCATCCACAGCAAGACCAGAAAAAGCGGAGCGATTGGGCCCAGCATATCCTCTTTTCATCTTTGTCAGTCCTGTTTTGTCGTCCTTTTGAAAAAATAGGACTTTTCGCAAGTCATTGTCAGTGTAGAGATCCAAAAGCTCTTGTGCGATCGTCGTATTCTTAATGCCCGCATATAAGCTGACCGCGTAGTTTTTGCCAATTGTCGAACTCAGTAATACTTCGTCATTGTCGCGGGCAAAGGGCGTACTCGAACTAGTGCCCACGGTATTGTAGTCGATCAGTCTATCGTATAATATCAGGCAGCTGTCGGAAAACCGTCCCGCTAAATCGTAGTCGCCCATGCTTAATGCGATCCGTGCCCCAAGTGCATACGCAGCGGGCTTATTTGCCCGATTACGATTGGCTGTAAGACCAGGCTTCAATAAACCAATTGCCAGCCCTAGATCTGCTGCTATCTGATCATAGGTATCTTGCAGTGATGCACGTGCGACAATTTCATCGCTATTAGGGTTCAATTTCAATGGAACACCTAAATCAGTATCGGCAGTTTTCTTGGCATAGGGTACCGCAAAATTTTTCACAAGATCAAAAAAAGCAAAAGCGCGGACAAAGTATGCCTGTCCAAGAATATCGTCATATTCCTTCTGATTTCCTGCGTTTTTAGCTAATGCTGCTAAGCCATTGATCACATTGTTTGCATAGAAGATAGACTGATAGGGATACGACCAGTCTTCTACCCCTTCCTGGCCTTCAAATAAATCCGAAGCCCAGCTATAAGCATTTCGTTCTGTCACCGTGAGTCCTTGCCAATCCTTTTCGTTTGGTATCTCATATTCATCGGCCGACAATAATGGTAAGCCCGAGGTAAAGTTGATAGCCGAATAATCCAGCATCTGCTGAAAATCGTCCAATGTTTTGGGCGATACAATATCTGTTGAGGGCTTTACTTCAAGGAAACTATCCTTACAACCAACAACACATATTACTATGAAAAACAACAGGTAATATTTCATGTGATTCATCTTTAAATTTATAGTCATTGTCTTAAAAACTTGCATTTAGTCCAAAACTATAGCTTCGGGGTACGGGCATTAGCGGGGAGTCGGGATCCTGGCCCTGCTTATTGGCTTTCCAGAGCAATCCGATATTGTTGGCATAGACAAAAAGCTGGAGTTCACGGATTCCAATCCTGTTGATAGATCTCCGGTAAGTCAAACGTATGTCTTTCAGTCGGACCGCACTGGCATCTTCGATCAATGCTGCTCCATACCTGTAAAGACTCTCCCGATTGCTGTCGAAGGGGTACGTCATAGCAGGTACATTCGTCCACAGCTCGTCACCGGGCTGCTGCCAACGTTTACCATAATCAGGTTGCCTATAATTGGTCAATAACTCCGAATAATTTAGCGACTCTCGTCTATACTTATGACCAGCTTTAAAAACGATATTGAAGCTAAAGTCAAAGTCTTTATAATGAAAAGTATTCATCAGGCTTCCGAAAAATGTCGGTGTAGCTACACCTGAATAGGTCAGGTTGTCCGTATTTGAACTACTCATCATCGCGCTATAATTTTGGCTTTCCGCTCCATCCAGTTGGCCAACCGGGTTTCCAGCTCCATCCAGTCCGAGGTATGGAAAACTGAATAGCGCATAGAGCGGATAGCCTTCCAATGGATTGATGTAATTACCGGTCACAATATCGAAGTTGTTACTTTGCTTTGCCTTATAATTTGTGATCCGATCTTTCACCCAGCTAAGCAACGTCGTGGTTTCCCATTTTAATTCTCCGATCAGATTACGGCTATTGACTGTTATGTCCCAGCCCCTAGTCAGCATATCAGCTGCATTCCCCTTGATGGAGAGCACACCGGTCTGCGGAGCCAATGGGCTGTTGGCGATCAGATCCGTACTTCCTTTGCGATAGTATTCCACAGAACCTGTCAAACGTTTTGCTGCAGTCTCAAAATCAAGTGCCATATTCCAGATCCCCACTTTTTCCCAGCGCAAGGAAGGATTAGGTGGATTTGAGATTTTCAAATATCGGTTACCAAAGCTGTTGATACCCGTTCCCGCCAATGTCGTGAGGTAAGCCGATACGGATTTGTCCAGATTACCATTGTAACCATAGGAAGCCCTTAGACGGAGTATGGGAATTGGGTCAAAATGATAAAAGTTTTCATTCGAGAGCCGCCATAGGCCACCAATAGACCAGAGCGGTACTCCTTTCTGGTTTGTTTTGACCCCAAACAGATTGGACTCATCCCGTCTGGCACTTACCGAAAGCGTATAACGGCTGTCATAGCCGTAAGAACCATTAAAATAAACAGAACGGTTGTGGTCGACGGCTCCCCGATTACTTACGCGCGCTGCAATACGGCTGCTTCCGTAACCATAAGACTGGGGAAATTCTGTAGCAAAATCCATGGCATTGTTGCCCGATATACCGGTTTCAGGATCATATCCATATCGTCTATCGCTCGATGATACCGTGTTATAGTCCCTGATTTCATAACCTGCCAGCGCGTGGATATCATGTTGACCAAACTTTCTATCAAAATTTAACTGCACCCGCCCCGCTTTATTGGTAAAGGCACTGTTGTCTTCATCTAAGATATCACCCAAGGGAATGGGGCGGATTACCTGTCCTGTACTTTTATCGATCTGGGTAAATGAATTGATCAGATGACGTGTATAATACGATTCTGATAGATAGTGCCGTGTATTATTTTGTGTTCCTTTTTGAAACAGGTAATCCGCAGAGAATTTTAAGCCTGTCATAATTTTTACCTCAAGCCGATGGTTTAACCGATAGTCAATTCCGCTGATCACACGGTCGGCGTCCAATTCATTGGCCGGATAGTATGACCAATCCAACAGCTTGTCCCTATCGATTCCATCCACAAAACTGGCACGCAAGTCTTTCACTGTAGCCAATGGACTGCCGCTCTCATCATACATACGCTCGTAAGGGTATCGTGGCGTGAGATAAGGCGAATTAATAGCCCTGTTGTTACTCTCTGTAAAGAAAATATCCGAAGAAATAACCAGACGGTCTTTCCACAGGTCAAATGAATTTTTGGCCGTCAATGAATAGCGCTGGTCCAATTGGTTGACTATGCTCCCCCTATTCCCGTCATATCCACCCGAAAGATAATAACGATATGCAGTTCCCCCTCCACGTACGGAAACCGCATACTGCTGATTTACTGCCGATCGATATACGTGATCTGCAATATCCTGCCGGCCGTCATAACCGCTCAGCCGGTCGACCAATGAAGCCGAATCTGCTGCCGAGATCAGCCCCTCTTTTCGCTGTTGCAACATGGCGACTATAGGCGATATAGGCGAGTAACCATCTGTGACATTCCAGAAATACCCCTTATCAAATAAAGAAGTTTCCAGTGCAATATAATCAGAAGACGATAGCTGTGGCCTATAAAAGAGATCCGGTTTTTGTGATAGAGTCAGATTGGAAACGAGATTTACCTGCGTTTTTTGACTGGTTCCTTTTTTAGTATTGATAACAATCACTCCATTGCCCGCACGCACTCCCCATATTGAAGCTGCGGCGGCATCCTTTAATACGGTGATCGCCTCAATATCATTCGGATTGATACTTTCCAAGGAACCTTCATACGGAAAATTGTCCAGGACGATCAAAGGGACCTGATTACCATAGATGGTACTATTGCCCCGTATTGTTATGGGCGAACTACTTTCCGGATTTTTGTTGAATACGAGACCATTTGTGATCCCATCCAATCGATCAAGTATATTGGTGCTAACGGTCCGATTGAGTATTGCGTTATCGAGCTGCACAAAACTCCCAGTCGCCCGTTCTTTGGGAATCTTTTGGTAGCCTGTAGAGACCACTTCCACCTCTTCCAGCTGATTTGCCAGTGGCATCATTTTAATGGTCAATAATACCCCGTCGACATATTCGGTTTCCAGAGCCTTATACCCTAGATAGGTAAATTTCACTTTACCCTTTCGGTGCTGTACGGGCAGGCTAAAGGAGCCATCCTTTTTGGACGAAACACGACTATTTTCCGCTTCGATGTGTACCGATACCCCTTGCAGTGGTTTGCCATCAGCATCGGATATGACGGTCCCCTGTAGAACCAAGTCCATTGGCCCGTTAGCCCCGCTGTCCTTGCGGGGCGTCTGGGCTGATAAACTAAACATAGAAAAACATAGAATAGATAGTAGGATACTATAATACGGTGTCTTAAAATTGGGCAAGAGCTCTCCCGCCCTAAAAAAAACAGTCATTTTTTAGGTGTTTAATGGGGGTGACCTCAGCACAATAACTTCCCTATCCGAACATAATCGGATGTTACCTTCCCCAAGCCTAGCTCAGGTCACGTAAATAATAAATTGATAAATTGGAGAGCCAGACTAACGTTTGGATGGTATTTCACAAGGTTATATAATTGACGTCACGTTGTCCATGGCTAATGGGCCAAGTTAAATTGGCTAGTCCAGCAGAGCTACTCGGCGGGAGCTTTCAGATTTTTGAAGTTTTGTTTTTTTTGATTCATTACTCACTGATTTAAAAACTATAAAAGTGAGTCTCTAATTAATGATAAAAGCGTGGGCCACTATCTAGCTTTATTCTCTGGGTCTCACTCCTTCAAACTCCGCATCAAACGATAGCACCCACGCCTTTATTTATTGCGAATATAGCAAAATAAAGGCACATGGGTGTAATCTACCGCTCTCGTGTTTGATTTTATTGTGAGACTTGAGAAACGAGACTCGTTAATTACACTTATACTGTATCTTATATACAAGATATGATTATCACAACAAATATATTAAAAATAACAGAATAATAAAAACAAAAAAGGAAATATAACTCCTTAAATAAAGTATTTGCAAATCTTTTATTTACATATGGAAAGCGAATACGAAAAAAGTCTTGAAAAGGAATTTGAAAAATTCCTTGAAGCTTTAGGACGATATCTAAAACAAGAAAGGGAAAATCAGGGGTTTAATAGTGTTTTACCTTTTGCAAACATCCTTGACATTGATGTGAGCACTATAGGCAAATATGAAAGAGGTCAAGAAAATTTAACTGTTAAGAGGTTATACACTCTCTTGAGAGGATTAGGCAAATCCCACAATCAGATTTTAAAATTCTTCTCTATAAGTCATAATTCCCAGAAAGAACAGGTCTCAATAAGTTTCTCAGAAGCACAGGAACTACAAGTAAGAATACAAGTGAAAAAATATTCTGAGAAAGAATTAGACGCTCATCATTTAGTTAGAATTCATCAAATGCTTACTGTTTGCTTCAACCATCCGATAAAAAAAACTGTATTAAGAGACGCTTTATTATTAAAAACTTATACAAAGCATTTCAACGAATGCTTGGAGATTTGTATTCAGGCAAATTGGATACAAATGACCAAACAAGGAAAACGGAAATCCAATGATCAAAAATACTTTACCACAATAGAAGGTAAAAGACTTTTAATTACCAACTAGCTGGGCAAGAAAGTGGGAACTTCCGGTGATATCATCGGCCGGTACGAAAGGGACGAGGTTACCCCCTCTGTGGAAGTGGCCTCTAAACTGGCAGATGTGCTCGATGTGTCGCTGGACTATCTCTCAGGAAAGACCGATACGCTGCTAGATTCGGCCACGCTCGGCAGGATCATGGAGATATCCGTTATGCCCGAGGACGACCAAAAACAGGTATTTCTTGTGCTTGATGCACATATAAGAGACTACAAGGCTAGAAAAGCTTATGCGCAATAAACAACAAAGCCCGGCCTCTCATTTCAGTAGATAGGCTGGGCTTCGTTTATAAAGCAATAATTAAAAGGATCCTTGCTCAATTATTTTCTTAAGCATTCCTATTGTAAGTTTTTTCTTCTCACCAACGTCCTTTTGCCAAAATTTAAAAAAATTTAAAAAGGATTCTGGATGAAAAAATTCGGCTGCAGAATTACCTTTAGTGTCAATATTAAAGGTCTGGCAGAAGTCTTCAAAAAATTCGTAACCATCCTCTCCAGAAATGCCCAAATCATCTTCAATCTCCATATCATCCGACAAACCATCTATTTCATGTTTGCCCAAATGTCGTTCCAAAAACTTAATCCATTTATTATTCATAATATTATCTTCGCGTTGACGTATTATCTCTAGGCATCAATACTTTTTCATACCTATCACTCACAGGAACAGGAGTTACAATATCATAAATCGTTATTGCATAACCTACTGGTCCCAAAAATTTAGTACCCCATCTTCCTATTATTCTTCCCAACACCCTTGAATATATAGGTCTTCCAGATTTACTAAATCCTGTAAGGACTCTTTTGGCTAGTTGTTTTTTCACAGTCTTGCCCAATGTATAAGATAATAAATTTGTCCCGCTCTCTCCAACTTTAGGTAGTCCTAACCAAGGTTTAGGAATTTCAGTTGTAAGACCAATTAAGGCTGGCCCTAATGGATTTATCCTTTGAGAAGGTGTTTCCGATCTCTGATCTAAAACGTAAAAATTTTCATTCCTCATATTTTTATAGACATCAACTGGTGGCAAATCAACATTTTTAATATTATTTGTATTAAGAGTATCAAAGCCGTACAAGTCAACATATGAAATAGGATTATTCATAACATATGAGTATTGGCTGGAATTATAAGATATATTAAACCCTTGGTCATCATCAAATTCATCATCATCTAAATCCCCAGCGAATAGATCCTTTTTAAAAAATTGCCAATCTATATCTGTTATCGGATCCACCACATTCCATCTGCCTATCTCCGCATCGTAGAATCTTGCCCCGTAATCCAACTGTCCTTCCAGTACATAAGAACCTCCCAAGGTATGGGTACCACCATTTAGGTCAGTCTGCATCTCCTTGCCATTATAAAGATACTTATTATTGATACTCGTTGCAATAGATTTCGTCTTACCGAATGGATAGTAATCCTGCTTCTGCATCACCGTAGCTACCGGCACAGTTGGCGTACCATCCTTCTTCAGTACCACCCGCACATTGCCCAGGTGATCTGTCAGGTTGTAATAGTAACTGTAAGTTCCCGAACTGTTCAACAGAAAACCATCTTCTGTAGCGATACGCTCGATCACAGGATTTGCTCCGCTAGCTTTGCTGTATTCAATACCACCGATATA
>NZ_VLKR01000009.1 GCF_007830445.1 Sphingobacterium siyangense
TATCGACATTCATAGGGACTTCTGAAAATGCAGTGATGATCCAGATCTGGACTTCACTCATTGGCATATTACTGTTAAAATACTTGCAAAAAAAGGCCAAATATGACTGGAACCTGTCCAATCTGGTCGCATTCATCAGAATGAATATCTTCGTGAAAATAAACATCTGGCAATGGATAGATGATCCCTTTTTCAGGCCGCCTATAAAAGGAAAAAAGGGACAGCTAAAGATCTTCGCAGATTGAAAAATAGGGGTCAATATCGAAATGATGAAAAAAGCTATGCCTGTACCACAGAAATCCAATCCTAAAATTTATTTAGGACACATGTGATTAAATATGTATTATTTTACCGAAAAACGATACAGGGATTTCGTTTGATAAACTTGCCCGGGGTTTAGGACGGTTGTTGGAAAATTGAGCTGATTTGGGGCATCCGGAAAATGCTGCGGTTCGAGGCAAAAGGCGGTACGAAAGGAGTCTTTTTTCCCGTTCTTCAATTGCACTTGTTCATTCATAAAATTACCGCTATAAAATTGTATTCCAGGTTCTGCAGTCAGAATATCCATAACAATACCCGATTTATCTCCAATCACATGGGCTGCTTTGTACCAATCGCCATCTTTCTCCTTGCTTAAGACAAAGTTGTGATCATAGCCCTTTCCAAAGCTCAGTTGCTGATCATTGGCATTAATATCTTTTCCTATTGGTTTCAAGGTTGTAAAATCAAAAGCTGTTCCCTTTACCGGTGCTAATTGCCCTGTTGGTATTAGTGTACTATCCACTGGTGTGTATTCATTCGCAAACAATTGAAGCTGATGATCCAGAATTGTACCGCTTCCCTCACCATTTAAATTAAAGTAAGCATGGTTGGTCAAATTGATCACCGTCTTTTTATCGGAAGTAGCACGATAGGCAATCATCAATTCATTATTATCGTTAAGCGTATAAGTCACTTCCATCTGGATGTTTCCTGGAAAACCCTCGTGTCCATCAGGTAAGGTGTAAGCAAAAGTAAGAGACGATTTATCTGACGATTTTAATGTCCAATTGGCAAAATGCACACCTTTAAAACCTCCATGCAGTGTATTAGGACCGTTATTTACCGCCAATGTATAGGTTTTATCATCCAACTTAAATTTTCCCTTAGCAATCCGATTACCAAAAGGCCCTACAATAGTACCAAAAAATGGTTCTTTGGGATTATTATAATCAGCCGCTTTAGAAAAACCCAAAACAACATCGCATAACTCCCCCTTATTGTCAGGCACCCATAATCCCACTAAACGTGCACCAAAATTGGTAAAATAAGCTTGTACGCCATTTTTATTGCTCAGTTCATATAGATAAGCCTGTTTTTGATCAATAGTTCCGCTGAACTGTGCGTTATCCATGTAGGCCGATAAAGAATCTGCTTTTGAAGTTTTGGAACCAGTCGATTGCTGACAAGACACACAAAATGCCAGCATTGCAGAAAGACCAAGCAAGGTCAATTTTCCTCTCATTCGTAATATTTTAAATGGTTTATAATCTTTGTTTAGATAGAACATACGTCCTTTTCTAGATTTTTTATAATTTTAACGCTTACAATATATAAGCTAAAGTCTTAATTTTTTCAGAAATTTTAAGATTAAATTGTTTCATTTTAGCACTATTTTGTATCAATAACCAAATGATCATGATCAACCTAAAGCCTTTACGTCTTCTATTTTTTCTGTTGCTCCCCGCGTTGCTCCATGCACAGCCTTATTATTTCAATCATTATCAAATCAATGAAGGATTGTCTAACAATGCTGTCATTTGTAGTATGCAAGATAGTCAGGGCTTTCTTTGGTTCGGTACAAAAGATGGGTTAAATCGTTTTGATGGTAATAATTTCAAACATTTTGATGCATCAAAATCTGGAAAAAATAGTCTGGGGGGCAATAATATCATTTCATTGAAAGAAGATTTTCGAAAGAGAATTTGGATTGGTACAGATCAGGGAATCTATTGTTACAACCCCGTCGATGAACAATTTAGACTGCTGAGTAAACAATTTGAAAATGCGGACGTCCCTGTTATTATTACCGATCAACGCAAAAGGATCTGGTTTATATCAAATGGAATGCTCTATTGCCATGATTTAGTTAGTCATGCAATTCAACAATTTACAAAATCAGATCTCTACATTACGTCCATCAGCTGCACAAAAAATGGAGCGGTATTTTTTGGAACTCCTGAAGGCAAAATCTTCCAAATAGGTCCTTCCGGAAAACCCGTACTCATGCTTGACTTTCAAGCAAAATATGGTGCTAAGGATTGGTTTAGTATTGAGAAAATAATGGAAAACCGCGACGGAGACTTATTGATTGGTACTTCAAAAACTGGTGTTTATTGCTATCGCTTTCAAGATAAATCCCTTAAGTCTATCCTTGGACCAGATCAACTGCATCAATTTCTCTATGTCAGAGATATTATACAGCCAAATGATCATGAATATTGGTTTGCAACAGAATCTGGCCTCTTCATTTATCAAATTGCTAGCCGACGTTACATCAACATTCAGAAAGAACAAGAAAACCCTTGGGGTATATCTGACAATGCCATTTATAACATCCTACAGGATAAGGATGAGGGTATTTGGCTGGGAACCTATTTTGGTGGGATCAACTATTATCATAAGAACAATAGTATCATCGAAAAATTCCTCCCACAAGATCGCCCCGGGGGCCTAAAAGGCTCTGTTGTACGCATTATCAAAAAAGATATCGATCAGAATATATGGATAGGCACCGAAAATGGAGGACTATCTAAACTGGACCCTAAGTCGGGTAATATCCAAAACTTTTCCGATAAGCAGGGGAATCTGGCAAACAATAATATCCATGGCGTTCTTCCTATTGGTGATAAACTACTGATCGGCACCTTCGTCAATGGCCTGGACATATTTTCGCCAAAGCTTCAAAAAGTCATTTATCACATCGATCGCAATAACAATGCAACCCCTTCTGATCTACAAAGCAATTTTCTATTTTATCTCTATAAAACTCGAAAAGGAGACATTATAGCTGCATCAACTCGTGGCTTATACCGGTTTAACTTTGAAAAAAAGTCTTTTCACCTCATTGATAATGTCCCCGAATACATGTTTTACACGACTATTTTGGAAGATAAAGAGGGAAATATCTGGGTAGGTACATGGCGCGATGGGCTATTTTGCTATAATCCGACCACACGTTATTTCAAACATTATACACATCATCAGAATGACCCCAATTCTTTGCCTAACAATAGGGTCAATAGTCTATTTGAGGATTCAAAAAATCAAATTTGGATCGCCACTGAAGGTGGAATGGCTAAGAAGAAATTAAATCAGGACAGTTTTGAAAACATTGGCCTGGAAGAAGGAATGCCCAGTAACGTAACGCTCGCATTTTTAGAAGACAAACAACAGAATCTCTGGGTAAGTACCTCTAAAGGGCTGGTACGCTATCATCTGCCCAATGGCAGAAAACGGATCTTCAACTTGGAGTCAGGCCTACCGACGATTCAGTTCAATTACAATTCATCTTTTGATGACGACAATGGGAACTTCTATTTCGGTACCATCAATGGCCTTATACGTTTCAATCCGGAAAAACTAAACCAAATTAACTATAAGAATCAAATACCGATTTATATCACTAATTTTTACATCAACAATAGAGCGATCAATCAATATACCGATGCAAGTATTTTATCCAAATCAATCTTATTCACAAAAAATATCAAACTAAAACACGACGAATCATCCTTCAGTCTTGATTTTGCGGCATTACACTACCAAGCCCCCCATTCTATTCACTATAGTTATAAAATGGATGGTCTTGACGACAATTGGATAGACATTACAAGCAATCAACGCGCTTATTTCACCAAGTTAGCTCCCGGTAATTACGTTTTTACCGTAAAAGCGGAGGATCCAAATGGTAACACAATACCCACCTTTGCTAGTCTTAAAATCACGATTCTTCCTCCTATTTGGGCAAGTATACCAGCTTTTGTTTGCTACGCACTAATCCTTATGGGGCTCATTGTATTTGTGATTCATCATTTCAATGAAAAGATCAAGCAACGCAATCGACAACACCTTCTAACCGTACAAAATCTACGTGAGCAAGAACTCTACCGTTCAAAAATCAATTTTTACACCGATGTTGCCCATGAAATACGCACACCGTTGACATTGATCAAAGCCCCCTTAGAGAAGCTTATGGATAAGGTAGATCACAATCCTGTAACAGACAAGCTATTATTGACCATGCAGAACAATACGGAGAAGTTGATTGCGCTTAGTAACCAATTACTGGATTTTAGACAGGTTGAAACGGAAGGATTCAAATTACACTTTGAGTCAGAAAACATAAGCCAAACGGTTCAGGAAATCATCAACAATTTTACGGTCACACTCCAGGCACAGGGAAAGCAGATTGTGTCACACATTATGCCGGATATTATAGGTCAGGTCGATATCGACGCATTCGACAAGATTTGTTACAACTTATTGAATAATGCCCTTAAATATTCTTCATCCTATATTGAAGTGAATTTGAATATGGATAAACAGAAAAATATCTTTATATTGACCGTGAAAAACGACGGAGCTTTAATTCCTTCAGAAGAAAGGGAAAGAATTTTTGAACCATTCAATCGTTTAAAGCAAAATAAGAATGTTCCCGGAAGTGGTCTAGGCTTGGCATTGACAAGATCCCTAACCTTAAAACACCAAGGTACCTTGTTATATAGTACAAACGACCTCCAATTGAACGTATTTAGCTTGACGTTACCTTTGAATCACAATACAAACCCATAATTATGAATGCCAAATCCAATTTATTATTAGTAGATGATCATACCGAACTGCTTGAATTTATTGCGGATGATCTCAATGAAGATTATCAGATAACAACGAGTTCTAATGGAAGAGAAGCCCTAGATTTATTAGCCTCTGAATATTTCGATCTGATCGTAAGTGATGTAATGATGCCAGAAATGGATGGTTTTGAGCTCTGTCAAAAAATTAAGGAAGATATCGCTTATGCACATATTCCAGTTATACTTTTGACAGCAAAAAATAGTATTGAATCAAAAATTCAGGGTTTAGAATTTGGTGCCGACGCTTACATTGAAAAACCTTTTTCGCCCGCTTTTTTAAGAGCACAAATAGCCAGTTTATTAAAGAATAGAGTTAAGGTCAAGGAGTTTTTTATTAAAAATCCGATGTCACAAATCCAACAGATCGGGCAAAATCAAAGTGAACAAGAGTTCTTGCTGAAGATTGAAGAAATCATTATGCAACATCTCGATGATCCCCAGTTTAATGTCGATAGAATGGCCGATATTCTCTGCATGAGCAGACCTACACTCTATCGCAAAATCAATGTGGTATCCAGCCTATCACCCAATGAACTGATTAATTTAACTCGGCTCAGAAAAGCAGCAGAACTGCTTATTCAAAAACAATATAAAGTTTACGAAATTTCTAATTTATTGGGCTACAGTTCCGCTACTCATTTCTCACGTAATTTCCAAAAGCAGTTTGGCCAAAGTCCTACCGAATTTCAGGACGCTCAAACTGCTTTATCTAAATCTTAACCCAGCAAATAATCATATCTGAATAAAAATAGGTGTCCGTCCAAGCGTGCACCTATTTTGTTGATTCAACTTGGGCAAGTGTTGCATACTGTGCTGCATAAGTGAACATAAACATTCCTTCCAAATCATTCTTACTTTTATCATTTGCCCAGCCTCCGAGCAAGTCATTCGGCAGAAATCCATCTTTCAAGAAGTGGGTATAGCCGTAATCCAAGTTATCCTGAAAAGATTTTGCATACAGTCCAGCCTTGCTATAATTGGGAAATATAGCGGTATATCCTCTTAACAACACGCCGTTAAACCAATTATTAAAACCATCTGTCGCATAGGTATAGTGCTCAGGAATCTGCTGCCCTAACTTTCCAAAATAAGTAAAAGTCGCATCGGCCAGTTTCTTGCCATCTTCTAAATATCTTTTTGCTTTCGTAACACGATATAAGTCGGCGGCTCCAGAAATCATCGTTCCACTGTTATAGGAAAATGCCGTGCCGACCGCTTTTCTGAGCTCGGTATTTTTTCGATATTGTACACCGTTGACCGTTTCATAAGCTATCGAACAATCTGGAAAACAATCACCCATCATATCCGCATAAACACCTTTTTCATTAAGAAGATATGCCTTTTGCCAGTCATAAATCCTTTTAGCATAACGGAGATAAAAATCGCTCTTCTTCTCTTTTTTAGAAATACGAGTTAGTTTATCTTTCGGATCAATGGAATGCGCAACGATTTGATCTCCTTTCTTTTTATAGATTTCATACAATGCAACAAGCGGACTAATAATCGGTGCATTACTACAGGCATGCTTAGTTACATATCCTGGGCCCCATGGGATTCCACCATGCTCTTTCCCTTTCTCATCCAAAGTACAGTCCCAACCATCAAGAACATAAGCAGTAAGGTATTCAGCTTCTTGCAAATAGCGTTCTTGCCCAGTCAAATGATAAGCTTCCAATAATTCCCGTACTAGCCACATCTGATCATCATAGACATTCAGTACTCCCGTTACATTTGCTTTTCCTTTTTCTCGGACGCGATCGACAGCATACACCGTCCATTCTTTATGTTGTGTAAAAGATGTTAGCGTAAATGTCCCTAAATAATAAGCTGCATTTGCATGAAGCTTAGCCAATAAATCCACATAGCGGGAATAATACTTTCCGTAAAGCTCGGTATTACCTGCCTTTTGTTGCTTTTTCAAGCCGCTCAACACAGCATTTACAGCTTCTATGGAAGCAGAGTACATCCATACACTCGCTTTTTCTTCGGATCGAACCTGCGTAAATGGATTATAAAAACGATGCATTTTGAAATCTTCACCAGAAAAATAGACTTCCATTGACCGATCAATCAATTGGATCGCCCGTAAAAGATTCTGTTGGTTTTTATGTTGATCATGTACTGATCTTTGGCTGTGCAATTCTTGCGCACAAACCTGTTTTACACAGAGCGGTGATACTGACAGAGAAATTAGAGAGAGTGCCCAAAAAGGCCGGATGGAAAAGAATTTGATCATGACGTGGTTTTAAATTGATTAAGTAGTCTTTCATGCGCATTGGTAGAGCGTGATAACCGAGGTTGAAGATAAGCATTTTTCAGACAAAAAAAATCGCATTTTTTGAAATGCGATTAAAAAATATTTGCCCTTTAGCTTAGTTAACCAAGAACTTTCTCGGTCAACTAAGCTGCCACTGGCTGACGATGACGATTCACAAATTGCTTTTTCAATAGATACAATTTGTAATGGTCGTACAAACCAATGATTAAAAGAACAAAACAAACCACGTAAAATGTCTTATTCGATAAATAGGTGAATGAAATACCGCTCACAAGCCCTCCCATGACATAGGCTCCCACGATACTCAGCAGTAAATGGAATTTGTCGACCAATGTCTTATTGCTTCGGTTCGACTCCTTAGTGAACATCGAAATCAATATTGCTAAATCTGTCGTTAGCCCTGTCAAGTGTGTCGTTTTCACAACAGAATTCGATATGCTCGCTGTTAAACCATTTTGCAATCCCATTGCAAACAGCAATGCACCGACAAGTATCTCTGTTTCTTTCAAAGAATCTTCATAAAATACATCAAGATATATCCCGACAAATAATATACTCAGTATTTCCAATGCCAAAGGAATGGAATGTGTCAGATAGGAGCTAAAACGTCCTTTACCATGAATGATGATAAGATTCGAAAGCATACTCCCGACTAGAAAAAGTAAAATCCAAAATAGCACTACTGCACCTTGATACCAATTTCCTTTCGCAATCTCTTGCGCAAAAACCGCATAATAACCTGTTACATTGGATGTAAACGAGAAAAAGACAATGACAGATGCGACATTGACCATTCCCGCAGAGAATGCAGTTATTCCCCCTAATTTGATATTATCTTGAATCGTTCTATGATTGCTATATTTTCTCAGCATATTTTTCCTTTCCTCCTTTTTTCAGCACAATTCGTGCGATTCCTTTCGTCTGCATATCCAAGTTAAGATGCAGTATCAATTGGTTTTTATTCAATTTTTGTATGACAAAGCTCTCTATAAGCTCATCATTTTTCCGAAGCTCAAGGATATGGCCTCGTCCCTTCAAAAACCAATTGTATTGTTTGTCCTCATGATGGGCAATAAAATTTTTGTCACCCATTTTTTCAAAATGCCATAATCCATCCTGCAAGGGTGGAAGGTGAGCGATTGCAGCATCTTTTATTCCCTCATGGATAACCGCCTGTTTTTTGAACGTTGGAGACTTCTCCACTTTCTCAAAGTACCAACCTTGCTCTTCCCACTCTCCTTCTAAAAGCCGCTCGGGGTTTTCATAAAACATAACCATTGAACTAGCTCCTAAAAGCAAAAAGGACAACAAGACGAAGTTGAACCTTGCTAATATTTTTCTCTTAATAGTTAACATCCCATTTCTTGTTAAAAAATAAATCCGCCAAGACATTTCCTCCTGTTCTGTTTGTCCCAGGTCTTGCGACAATCGAGACATTCTTCTGTTTACTTTTACTCAAGTGAAGCAAAGCCTGTCCGACGTCGAAAAAATGCCGTGTTCTTCTTTCAAATTCATAATCTGTGGGAACTTTGACTTCATCAATCCGAGCTCCGCGCAAATAATGTTGTAAATAATTGAGATTGTCAGAGCCGATGATATCTGTATAGATATTTAGCTTACGATTTTCATAACGATGACTGATCATCTGGCAGGCCTTCAAAAAGTCCTCCGATTGAAGATTACTGAGTTGGTCATCCAATGTGATTCCCAATAGTTCGCTGATCGATGTACTGCTCTTATTACCATAGACAAGAATGATATCAAGTTCTTCGGCTTTCGATTGCTCTATACTATGAATCACAAAAAAAAGTGAATCAATCGTAAAATCACTTGGAATCAATACACGCATTGCCTTTGCCATATCCAATTATTTTTATACAAAATTAATAGGTCATCATGGCAACCGAATGAATCTGGAATTAACTTTCTATTAGAATTTTAAGACCGATATTAAAATGAGATTAAAAAAAAGATGCAGATTAAAATGGGATTAAAATTTAGTTCCGGCTTTGTAATATAATTCCGCTAGTGCCTTTCTGTAGTCCGTAACCAGCTTCTCTTGCTTGATCCGCATTTCGATCAGCTTGTTTTCCCTACTATTAACAACAAACAAGGTTGATTCACCCAGTTCAAACTTATTTAATTCCCCCCTAAGAAGCAGTTCCTGATTACTTATATTGATCGATTGAAGTTCAATCTGTTTACTGTAAGCATTTAAATCATTATATTTTTTAACGACTTCATTGTAAATATTTCTCTCGGTCACAGCTTGTTCAAATCGTAGCTGATCTTGCTTAATCCGGACCTCTTTGAGCTTCCCACGTTCGGCGCGAATAAAAAGTGGAAATGCAAATTCAAAACCTACTTTATAATTCTGCCAATTAAAATCATACTGCGGCGGTACAAAGTCATTAAAACCGTGACGGCTAGAAATGAGCGTGCCTGACACATTGAATTTAGGTTTAAGCATTTCTTTTCGATAACGTTCCTCAAATAGAAGTTGTTGATTTTTACTCGCCAACTTTATCATTTCGGGATGAGCAATTTTTGCCGAATCAAGTAGCGCCTCGATCACACTATTATCTGGCAAAATAACAGGATCTTCGAGCTTATGCGGTATGGCATGATCGGGAAGTTCTACTGGAAATTGTTGATCATTCCACAGATGATTGGACAATACAATTTTCGCGTTTTTAAGTTCAACTTCATACTTTGAAAGTTCTATCCGCCGTTCTTTTACAACGACCGAAGCTTCGATGGAATCAATTACAGGTTTATCTCCCAGCGTCGTCTGCTCACTGATTGCTTTAAACCGTTGATCAGCCAATTTTACACCCTCCAATAAAAGCTGATACTGCTGATAGGCAAAATACCAATTCCAATAATCTGAAAGTGCCTGAAACCAAATGGCATTTATTTGTTTTATCTTTTCGCCTTCGAGGTAGCTGATCATAGCCTTTGCCTGCTGCAGCGTATTTCTTCTGCTATCGACGATTAAACCTTGCCCCAATGGAATACTTAAACCGATTGCGGAAAGCCCTGCATTATTTGTTCGGGATTGCGGGTTTGTATAATCACCAACATTTCGATCATAAGCAATTTTCAGATCTGCGCCAGCTAACCAAAGAGGAATTTTTAGCTCACTATTCCACTGATTATAATAATCCGTATTGCCAAAATGCTTATTTTTAAAACTGGAATTTAACGTCGGATCAAACTTCCCTAAAGCCTGTGTTACCTGGGCTTTTGCAGTTTCACTCAGCAGATTCACTTGTTTAACGATTGGATGATTGGCCATTAAAAGCTCTTCCATGTCATCCACGGTAAAAGTATTCCTTGCTCCATACTCCTTTTCCTGAGCCGAAAGATGAGGAGAGAAAAAAAAGCACAACACGATAAAAATAAAATTCAATTTATTCATATAACAATTACTTTTTCTCACTTTCTTTTGGTTCTCTTTCCAAACTCGGCGGAAAGCCATTCAACTGTCGCCATATCTCATACCATAATGGGACTTTATTTAAAATAACCCTTCCATAAGCACCTGAGCCCTGATTTAACTGAACAGGCCAGGGTTCATCTCCTTCCGGAACAGGAACTGTTGCACGTATCAAAATCCTAAATCGGCCATTCGTACTACTCACTTTATCGATGACTGAAACTTTTCCAGCAAAGGTACCGACCGCGACAGACGGCCATCCGGAAAATTGGATCGATGGCCAGCCATCAAATTGTAGCCTTACATCACTTTCCGGCTCAATCAGTGGGACATCCATTGCGTTTACATAAAGTTCTACGGCAAGCTGTGGTTTTTTAGGCTGTAATGTCGCAACGGACTCACCCTCCTTCATATTTTCACCAATTCCTGCCTTAAAGGTTTTTACAATAAAACCATCTTGTGGAGCCCTCACGACATATAACCCCCGTCGTACATCAATATTGGATATCTCATTTCTCAGTTTGGCGATATCCCCTTGTACTGAGGCTTTGGAGGAAAAAGCCGAACTTAAATCGGACTGCGCTTTCGCCAATGATTCATTATACTTTGCGCGGATGTTGTTTAATTCGATACTGGCATTTGTTAATGATTGTCTTGAATTCGACAACTTGTTATCTGCACTTACTACTTTAGCTCGATCATTTTGCAGATTTAAACGCCTTGTTTCGATATCTGTTAACGAAAATAAGCCGTCACGATAGCCCTCTTCGTACCGTTTGAGCCGCTTTTCACTGGTCTCAAAAAAACTCATGACAGCGACCAATTCTGCACTATCTATTTTTACCAGATTTTGAGCTTGGATCACCTTATTTTTAGCTGACGCAAGCTGAAAATCAAGCCCATTTTTCAATGCTTCAATCTGTGCTTCAGTGGCTTTCATTTTTTGATTAGCAGCATTTTCTCCGCTTTGTTTGGCATTCAATTGCTCTTCTAACCGCAATGGTAACATGGGATCAAAATAAGATTGAGAAGTCTCCGAAAGCACTAAAATCGTATCACCTTTCTTCACTTCCTGCCCCTCAGTAACGGCCCAATATTCAATGCGGCCACCAATCTGATTTTGGATAGTCTGTGGTCTATCTTGTGGACGTAAAGCAGTAACCGTTCCTACTCCAGGAATTGTCTGCCTCCATGGGAGAAAAAGTGCTAGTACAAAAACAATCCCAGAAAACACAAGAATTCGCCCCAAGACTAGGGATCCCCGCTCTTTCAATAACTTATCAACCGCATCATGGGAAAGATCTCTCCATGAGAGCGTTTTCTGACTCGAACGATCCTTATTAATCAACATAAACCGCAGCGTCCTCCTCCAACGCAAGATCCGTTACAGCCGCCAATTTGACAACTCCAGTAAGCATATCAAAAATAGTATTCAAATTTGTCATCAGTTTTTCAATGGCATAACCAATTTGAACGATGACAACTTCAGCAGCAACAAATTGACCAAAAGTCATTTGCCGCTCAACAACAAAATAAGATCCAAGCAAGAGCATCGCTCCAAACAACAGGGTGCGAAGTAGGACAGAACCAATAAAAAAACGCTTTAAAACCTTAAAATGATCGTTCCTCGCCCCTAAATACTTACTGACAATATAATCTGTTGTTTTTGTCACTTCGTTCATTTTCGTCTCATCAGCACGATAATGGTCAATTTGTCCGGCAACAGCTTCCAAATAGGCTACCGTCTCATATTTGTATTCAGACTCTTCAATACTTGTTTTCAACCCTCTTTTATAGTATAAAACAAGTATCGTAATAACAGAAAAAATGACAATAAGGCCAAAGGCCAGAAATGCAGGATGATAAAATGATAATAAGACCACGCTAAAGAAAATTGTCACCACTGCAGCGATGATATCGATCAAAAGTTTGATAATTCCCTTTTGGATAATGATAACATCAAAAAATCGGTTGACCAACTCCACAAGATTTTTTCCAAGTAACTCTTTAGGTTTAATTCTCGGCAGGCGATAAGAAAATTCAACCGCCGATTTTAGAAAGATTTTCTGCTCTAAATACTCGACTAAGGTCAATTGTCCGATCAATAATACCCCGCCCACAATCACGCCAAATAACACAAAAGCAATTAAGATATAGGTAGAGCTATACATCGCTCCATTGCTTAAAAAATTAAAGATAGCTGTTATCCCTATTGGAATAGTCAAACTAAAAATACCGATGACGATGGCATAAATAAATATATAATTGATCGTTTTCCGTTCAGTATGTAATAAGCTAGCCAACCGTTGCAAAGGTGATGGTCCGCCTTGTATATGCCCCATAAAAAATAGATAGAAGATAAGTTATAAATGATGAATTTCAGCTAAAAACAACAGTAAAAACTCCGATCGATCATTCAATTAGTCCGATCTCTCTGTTTCTAATACTTGGTTGTTCCTTAAATGAAATTGTAGAGGGAATTTGACTCTCGACTTTACGGAGTGCAATAGCGACATTAAAAAAATTGCGTGTTTTCTTTTTATAGGTATAATCGCGTGGTATTATGACCTCATTCACAGACTGCCCTTTGAGGTAATGCTGCAAATAATGACTGTTATCGGTACCCAAAATATCCGCAAAAATACTGAGCTTACGGTTTTTATAGCGTTGATAGATTCCGCTACAGGCTTTTAAAAAAGATTCAGATTGAAGTGTTTCCAGTTGATCTTCCAATCCAATTCCGAGTAATTCACTCGCAGAAGTGCTGCTTTTATTGCCATACACAAGAATAATATCGATAGAATCAGCCATTGACTCTTCAATACTTTGACGCACAAAATGGAGTGAGTCAACTGTAAAATCACTAGGTATTAATATACGCGTTGTTTTAGCCATGCCTTTTTTTAACAAAGTTAAAACGCACATATGGCAACGGAATGAATCTAAAATTAGCTTTCCATTAGAAAGCGAGCAACAGTATTAAAATGAGATTAGAAATGCAGTTGAAATTAAAACCACATTAAAATCGAAGGTAAGTGGGTAGTTCAATTTCTACAGTGGTGCCTTCACTCACAACAGAATTGACCTTCAATGTACCACCATGCAACTTAATAATATTTCTGGCCAAAGGAAGTCCAATACCATAACCGTCAATGCCACTCGTATTGGACGCTCTAAAATAAGGATCGTAGATATGATCCAATTCGCGGGAGGGTATTCCGATACCTTTGTCTTTTATTAGAATAAAGACTTTATTGTCCAATGCCCCTAAAGCAATATAAGCGGTTCTATCGGATGAATACTTACACGCGTTGCTGATAATATTGGATAGCGCAAGCTGTAACAAAATTGCATTTCCATTCACCTTAAGTCGCATACTATCATCTGGTAATAGACTGAAATCTGTGATAATCTTAAATTTATCATTGATGGCCTTAACAGTCAGCTCGGCGTCCATCACGATCTGATCAATACGAACGGGGCTAAATGCGGTCGCATTATTAACAAAACCTGTACGCGCCAACAGTAAAAGTGCTTTTGTTTTCTTTTCCAAATGCTCTGCCGACTCAATGATCTTAAATAATGTTCGTTGGTACTCCGCTGTTGTTCGTTCTTTGGATAAAGCAAGATCTGCCTGTCCTATGATGGATGTCAATGGTGTATTTAGCTCATGTGATGCATTGCTGATAAAGTTCTTTTGTGTTTCGAAAGAAGTTTCCAAGCGCGTCAACATCCGGTTAAATGTGAGTGCCAGGCCATGAAGCTCACCTTTGTATTTATCCTCATCCAATCGTTTATAAAGATTTTCCGAACCAATCTCTTGCACCTCTTTCATCATGGTTAGTATTGGCTTTAAGAACGAACGTTTCATAAAAACCGAAACAACGAATATAAAGAGAATCCCCAAAATCAGACTTATAATAAGCAGATTACGAAGGTAGGCCAAATGGTGTGTATAAAAGTAATTTTCAGCGGAAGCGCCCACAATATACTTTCGACCATTTTGCGAAAAATATTTAGTTGAATAGAATTGATTACCCGACTTGAAATTTGAGCTTCCTTTTTTATTGATTTTATCCCAAAGTTCTTGATGAAATCCTTGGCTTCTTAAAATAGCACCATTGCTATCAAATTCCACCAAAAATTCATGCTGATTATTGAGATTTTCTATAAAATCAAGGCTCCACTGATCAGCCTGGGAGGCGGATTTACTATTCAGAAATTTTTCAGCAGCAATATTTCGCCGCAGATCGAGCCGTTTATAAAAATCTGTAAAAGCAAAATTTGTAACGGAATAAAAAATAAAGCCAACAAAACAACTCACATAAATGACCAGAATTGCAATGAGATAAATAAGCTTTCGATTGTAATTGTGCATTTTTAAATATTCAGTCTTCTATTTTTAGAACATATCCCATACCAATAACCGTGTGGATCGCTTTTTTGCTCGTTATTTTTTCAATCTTTTTTCTCAAATAATTCACATAAACATCGACGACATTTGATCCAATATCGAAATTTATCCCCCATATTTTGTCCAAAAGCTCCGTTCTCTCAAATACCTTTTTGGGGCTCTGAATAAACAACAAGAGTAAACGATACTCTGTACTTGTCAGATTGAGTTCCTGCCCCTCACAGTAGGCTATTTTTTTATAATCATCGATACTCAGAAAACCATAACTAAATGTGTCTTTCGAGGGCTGTAACTCACGTTGTGTTGCCTGTACGATAGACTGTTGCCTGCGGATCAATGAACGTATCCGAGCCTTCAATTCAATGAGCTTAAAGGGCTTGGAAAGATAGTCATCGGCACCATTATCGAGTCCGAGCACCACATTTTCTGGAGTACCAAGTGCAGTCAGCATCATAACAGGTAAATCGGTATACCCCCACTGTCTGATCTGCTTACAAATATCCAGGCCATTGGTTCCCGGCAAAAGAATGTCCAATAGCACAAGAGAGACATCTTGCTTCGCCAAAAGCTGTTCCAGACCTTCCGAACGCCCCAGATGAATGACCCTATAGCCATCCTCGCCTAAGCCTTGTACGATCAAATCAGCAACATCCTGTTCATCTTCAACCAAAATAATTTTTTGCTCCTCCATATTCGTCATGATGTGTAGCTCTCTGTAATGAACTACGATCCAAACCATAAAAATAACGTTTTGACACAAGAGACACAAATCCCATTTTTGCCCGAATCCACACAAAAAGAATCTTGCTCTATTTTGCAAAAGAGAAAGCGCTGTGTTCATCGATCGTGAAACAGCGCTTTCGTCCTAGTATTTAATTGGTTCAGCTATAATTCTACTTTACCCATTAACGGGTCTGTCTTACTTGATTTACCAGTCTCTATATGTCCAGCATAGCGGAATTTGACCGCATGATCTTCTGAACACGTTATTTCGATATCATACCAACCTTCACTCTTGCTGCAATCGATTTCAACCAAAGCAGGATCATCCTTGCGCATTGCTTTCGCATGGAAAAGATCATAGGAACAGTCTTTAAGAAATAAATCCCAATTTAGCGACTCTGATTGTACACAAAGAATAGGCTTTCCAGCAACTACTTTCGTATACACATCAATAGCTGGAATATGCGACTTTGCGCCTTCAATCGCACGATAGAAACCATTAGGGCCATGCAATGCAAATGATATGTACTCTCCTACAATTTTATCGAGTTCCCATTCATACGCTAATTGATCCCCTTCCCGTACCGTAAAATTCCAAACTTTACCCGCCGCATGGCCATCATACGCCACATAGGAAATAACATGATAAGGCAGACCCGCTCCCGCTTTAGCTGTATTGAGCCTTCTTTCCAAGGTTGAGCTGATGGAAAGCATCGTTGGTGTATGCTGTACTTTTAGCTGCAATTCATAAGGTAAAGCACAAGCATCCTTCCATCCCTGCTCTTGCATCTGCATAGCTGCATGATACTGACCTGTCGATTTGATTTCCTCCAGTTTTTGGCTGTCGATTTTCACAAAATCTGTTGGGAGCTTTTTATTCCTGGCGGAGAATATACGTTCAACATACCCGTCTCTGTCTACCGGATTAAGCCTTGTTTTGGAAATGTTATCTACAGGACGAAAAGACGTTGTTAAGTCGCCACAGACCATTCTTCGCCATTGACTGATGTTTTCTTCCCGTATCACCTTACCCGTTTTCTTCTCCAAAAAATGTTCTAAAAATTGAAGACAGGAGGTGTGGTCAAAAACTTCGGAATTGACCCAACCACCCTTAGACCAGGGTGAAGCTATCACCATTGGTACGCGATAGCCCAAACCAATAGGACTTTCAAAACTTACATGATTACTATTTTTCCTTTTTCGCTCCTGTTCTAGCGTAACATATTCATCCGAAGTGTCGATTTCTGACACGGCACCCTGATCTTTGTTCGTGCTCAATGGCGGAACAAAAGGAGCGATATGGTCAAAATATCCATCATTTTCGTCATAAGTTAAGATGAAAATTGTCTTTTTCCAAACCTCAGGGTCTTTGGTCAATATATCGAGGACTTCGGATACGTACCATGCCCCATACCAAGGTGAGCCCGGATGATCCGAAAAACGACAAGGTGCCACTAACCACGACACTGTAGGTAATTGGCGATCTTCAACATCTTTTCTAAACTGATAAAAAACATCTCCGGCTGGCACCTCAACTTCCTGCCGCTTTCCACCTTCTTTATAACTTAATTTATCAAGTTTGTGAAAGTTGGGATCAGCTAGATTAGTCACAAATGCATTGTGATGGATATCTTTTTCGAACTGGGATAGCTTTTCAAAATTCTCGGGCGTATAATGAATGACATCCCTTTTCAAATCCTCCAATTCCGCTTTGGCTTTGTGCAGCAATTCTTCTTTTGGATTTGTTTCCAAAAATTTATGCAGCTCTTTTACCCGTTCTTTCATCCACTGATAATGTGCCAAATGATATCTTACACCATATTGTTGGTGAAACTCCAGGTTGTTATCTGTAAAATTGGCCAACCAATCTTCCTCTTCTCCTTTAAAGCCTACTGGTAAACTTAGTTCATTTTGATAAACTTTCCACGAGACCCCTGCTTTTTGCAGTCGTTCAGGATAGGTTTTCCATTTGACATCCTTGTAGTTGATCTGACCATTGTCTACATGCGCAACAGATTCGGGATTACGGGGTTCTTCGCGCACTGTACCAGTCCAAAAATACGATCGATTAGCGCTCGTTCCCGTCAGTGAAGAACAAAAATGCTGGTCACAAATTGTAAATGCATCTGCAAAAGCATAATAAAAAGGAATATCCGCACGGTTATAATAACCCATTGTTAAAGGCATAGCCTTATATTCTGAATTGCCAGAGCTCTTTGCTTCCAACCAATTATCCATTTTCCCGTCATGACGAGCAGCAACCATATCACGCCAACCATGCGGAAGCGACCCCATCCAAGTCGATTTACTATTGACGATATCTAAATGGAAAGGTGCAAAATATGCACCTTCCTTATTTCCTTGTATCCATACAGGTAGGCCATTCGGCAATTTCATCGCGCGGGGATCGTTAAAGCCACGTACACCCTTCAAAGTTCCAAAACAGTGGTCAAACGATCTGTTTTCCTGCATCAAAAAGACAACATGTTCGGCATCCAAAAAAGTTGATCCTTTTGGAGCTTCAATCGCCAAGGCTTTTTGTATTGATTCAGGCAGCCAGTTTATGGCGACTGTACTCCCTGCCAGCATGGCTGCTTTTTTTAAAAATACCCTCCTTGAATCCATTATTTTAACCACCAAGTCTGTAAATTAATATTGTCATTTCCGCCAAATTGTAATTTGATCGCATCAGATACATTCGCCGTATTATTATTGTACTCATCTTGAGGATACATCCAGCGATAGGCTGTTTTCACATTCGCCGATTTACGGAAACTCGGATATCCCGTGCGCAAATGATCAAAATAAGCCGAGTATCCCCCCTGATGAAATGAGCGCAGGTATTTCTGCATCAAGATACGTTCGAGCTTTTGCTCATTGGAGCTAGCTCCGTCAAGACTTACCGAATTTTGTTCAAGATATTTGGCCGCTTGTGCTTCATTTGTATAAGTTCCCAAATTTTTCGCATACTTTTCATAAAATTTGAACGATGCCTGTACTCCTTTGGTATACGTTGCATTGAGATCGCCCGTTATCCAACCTTTCAAAATGGCTTCAGCCAAAATAAACTGCATCTCCGAACAGCCCAATAAGACCAATGGCTCAGCTGTGGGATCTTGATAAAATCGTTCGTGGACTTTCGATAATTTACCTAATACGGCTTTTGCATTCACCTGTGCATAAGGAACAATCGGATCTCCGCCTTCATAAGCCGTAAAGTCATTAATCGCTTTACCCGCTTCTTTACCCAGTCTTGTTTGTGTAGCGACGACAAATAACCGCGGATCTTTCAGGTCCTGCAATCGTTGGATAAAAGTGGAATCCATATACATTCCCGATCCATAACCGCTAGAGTTAAATTCAGGATAGCGATTACCCTCTTGATTCAAAAAGATGAGTTGCCCATCTTCAGCACCACTAACATCAGTGATTCTAGACTCATTGGTAAATATTTTTGAAAATTCTGTTGCTGCATTAAATGGAAGATCAGTCGTTTTCTTCGAAAGCGTCAATAATACTTTTAGGCGAAATGAATTGACTAACTTGTTCCAATTGCCACTATTTCCACCATAAATAATATCCCCATTTATGGTGTTATTGTTCTTCTTCAGAATAATACTTGCTTCCTCGAGCTCCTTCAATACACCCACCAAAACGTCTTTCTGTGTATCGTATTTCGGCGCAAAAATTGCCGAATTTTCACCCTTTGCTGCTTCTGAATAAGGGACATCACCAAACGTTAAGGTAAGATTATAAAAATAATACGCACGGAAAAATTTTGCTAATGCCAAATAACTTTCAGCGCCAATACGTTCAGCTTCTTCCGTCATCTTGGTAATATTGCGAAGATTACCATATTGCTCAAAGCTTCCCCTTTGCCAATTATAAATTTGATTCGCATTTTCACCATCTGTTTGCACAATCATTTTCAAGGCATATAGTGGTGAGGTACCATGCCAGGTCCGAAAAGCATCCCATTCTACCTTCGTCAATAAAGCTTGCGGGTGGGTTGTTGTCGCTTCATTTGGATTAACATTTACTTCAGTCAATTTCTGACAAGAAGTCATGATTGAAAGAGAAAATAATCCAAGAAATATATGTTTATTAAATAATTTCATCGTACTACGTTATTAAAACTTAAAATCTAGAGAAAAACCAATATATCGCGTGGAAGGATCTTGTAAGTTTCCATCGTTCCCAACACCAAAATCAGGATCGATATAAGGTACTTTCTTCCACATAGCCAAATTATAGCCAAATAGTGATGCATTTAAGGCCGTAAGCTGTTTTAATTTAAACACCTTATTGACATCATAACCTACCGAAAGTCTACGCAGTTTTACAAATGATCGATCAAACACATTGGCAAACAGTTTACTCTCAGACTCTGTAACTCTGGCCTGGTAAGGATAATTTTGACTCCAAGCCTGCCAATCAACAGCTTTTGTATTACTTGTATACGTTCGGGTATCTGAAGTAATATTACCGTTCACGTCGCGGGTAAGCTCACCCCCTGTTACGATCACCCCATCTGGTACAAAAACTGGTTTCCCTGCATCATATTGTTCCTGACGATATAAGACCGAAGAAGGATGCTTTCCACCCCACCACATTTTTTCTATGGTTGTCGAATTCATCACGCCGCCAATAGATCCGTCGAAATCAAGATTTACCTGAAATCCCTTAAATTTGAACTGGTTTGCAAAACCAAATTGCCAGTCCGGTTGAAAGTAACCTAAATACTGTGGAAATGGATTTTTGGTCGGCATACCCGTATTCGGATTCAAGATAACCTTACCATCAGCCGATTTTTCCCAGACAGTACCATAATAGCTGTCTGCACGATCGCCTTTTTTAAGATTACCGTATTTCGCTTGGTTATTGTAAATTTCTTCCAAACGCTGAATTGCACGAGACCAGTTAACAGTAGACGTCCACGAAAATTGTTCATTTTTAATTATATTCCCTGTCAAAGAAATCTCCAATCCTTTTGTACGGTATTTATTTCCATTTACTTTACGCGAAGTAAAAGCGGATGCTTGGGAAATACTCAAATCGATGATCTGATTTTTATCAACAACATTATAGTACGTTACATCAGCCGAAAGCCTATTTTTAAAGAAAGCCATAGAAGCACCAATTTCTAAGGAAATGGACTGCTGCGGAAGGATATCAGGATTAATAATACCTACAGGATAGGTTACTGATGGCGTCGAACCATAGGTAACATCTTTTTTATAAGTCGCAGCAATGCTATAAGGATCCAGATCAGAAGATACTGATGCCCAGGAACTGTACAATTTAACAAAGTCAATTTGCGCTGGCAGTTTAAAATAATCGGAGATAACACTACTTAGTGAAACCGATGGATAAAAGAATGACTGATTTGCCTTTGATAATGTGGATGACCAGTCATTTCTTCCTGAAAAATTCAGATAGGTCGACTTAAACACATTTAAGTTTACCGACGCATAAGCACTTCGGATTATTTTCTCAGTTGTTGTATTTGTTGCCTTAACTGGACCTTGGGTATTGCCTAAGTTGTAGACAAATGGTACAACTAAACCATCAGTAGTTTGATAAAGCTCACGATAATCTCTTTTGAAAGTGGAAGATCCCGCATTAACGGTTACACCGAAATTATCAGACAACTGCTTAATATAGGTTGCTAAGACGTCCGCATCAAAATTGAGCTGCTTGCTATCCCAGTTTTTATAATCCCCATTCCGTGAATCGCCATAATTCATATAAGACTTAGGACTCTGCATGTCCTGGAATAGATTTTTTTGTCTTGCTGCAGCACGACCTTTGATGGTAAATTCAGGTGAAATACGCCAAGTTAAAGCAGTCTGCCCGGCCAAAATATCCTGATCGTATACTTGGTTCAACTCATTAGCTGCAAAATAAGGGTTGTTGTACCAAGCATAGTTATAGTTTGCTTGACGATAGCCTTCCTGTCCCGGAATATAGAGGTGATCCTTTAATTCCTGTCCATTTACATCATTTCCCATCCACAACAAAATCGTATACATATGATTTTTAGGTCCATATCCATACCTTGGATAATTTGGAGATTTCACTTTGTTATAGGATAAGTTAAGATCTAATTGTACCTCAGGAGTAAAACGGTAAGAGGTATTCAAATTTAATCCACCTGTAGAAAGCTTTGTATTGGGCACCTGACCTTTTTGATAGGCATATTTTCCTGTTCCAAATATGCTTACCTTTTCCGAACGATACGATAATGTCGCATTATTCTCGGTAATCAGTCCAGTTCCAAGGAAATCCTCTAAATTGTTATGTGCGCCCCAATCAATCGGCACTCTTTCATAACGTGACTTATCATTATACTTGGTTCCACTCACATCACCCCACCAAGGAATCACTTCACCAGTTTGCTTATCACGAATCGGACTGTTCCATTGTGCCACCTTTATTCCGGAGTTCAATTTGGGTCCCCATGTCATATCTCCATCTGAAATCCCCCCATCAGCACCATCCCAAAACTCATATTTACCGTTGGATCCACTTCCGAACTCCTTCTGCGATTCAGGAAAAACTGTAAATCCAGCAGAAAACATATTACTGGTTCCAACCGAAAACTCCAGCCTATCGCTTTTTGCACTTTTGGTTGTAATTAAGATCGCGCCATTTTTACCGCGTGATCCATATAAAGATGAAGCGGCTGTTCCTTTCAGTACATTGATATTCTCTATGTTTTGACTGGACATGTCGTAAAAATCAGATTCTACAGGAATACCATCTACGACAATAAGTGGGCTCTTACCACGCAATTGAAAAGATGGTGCCTGAAAAATCCCCGTTGGATTATTAACGATAAGACCAGATACTTGTCCCGTTAGCGCTGTACCAATATTCATTGTTTTAGACTCTTTAAGTACGTCTAATTTAACTTCTTGAGTAGCGTAACCAATTTGCTTCTTTTGTTGCTTGATACCAATTGCCGTGACAACAACCTCATCCAACTTTGAATCATCCTTTTCCAAAACCACCACAAGATCCCCATCTGTAGCAGTTATTGTAGCTGTTTTATATCCTAAAGAAGAAACACGGATTTGGTCGCCAACCTGACCTTTCAGATTGAATTTACCATTAAACTCTGTACGCGTACTCTGTTTGCTGGTTTCATTGATGATCGTGCCGCCGTCAATAGGTTTGCCGTCCTGATCCTTAACAATCCCTTTAATAATAGCTTGATCGGCAATTTCGAGCTTGGTAGTTTCATTCGCAAAGTTTGCCCATACGCTATCGACATGTGCCGCATTCAGCAATGCAATAGCTAAGGTCACCTGAGCTGTTTTCCTAAATTGAGGTAGTTTAATAGGTTTCATTATTTTGAATTTTGCCCAAAAAAATGAAACCTATATTACTAGAAGATGAGTAGTATATTAACAATGCAATCTTAAAGATTGCTTAACTTAACATTAACATCGTTCGCGCTGCAATGTCTTATACATCAACTTGCATATTGAGCTTCCGCGTGCTTCGTCGAACCGCATAGATGACTATAATGAAAATAATCCAATCTATCGCCGCGCTCGCTACGTAAATGCTGTGTACACCAAAATATTTTGGCGCAATAATTAAGATAGGAATATAAAATACAACCTGTCGCAATACACTGATAAAAGTCGCAGGCTTGGCATGATCAATGGAAGGAAACCACACCATCGCCATAAAAATAAATGGAAGAACCAATAAAACACTCATGTAAATTCTGAAATCCATTAGCTGCTGTATTGAAAAAATCGCTTCTGGTATCAGTATCGATATCACAGCAACGGGATGAAGCATCACCAGCAACCAGAACGGAAGCAGAATCAGCAGCCCAGTAATGGCAAATAAACGGTACGAATTGATACTTCTCGTATACTGCCCAGCACCATAGTTCATCCCCGTTACAGGCTGCAAAGCCCGCATAAGCCCCCATAGTGGGGTATTTAATAAAATATAAAGCCGATTGACCGCCGTAAAAAACGTAATATCCATATCATTTCCGTAATTGGCCAATGCGTTGAAGACAACAATATTCTGGATTACAATCATGACCATCATAATAAACCCGGGCATTCCTAATGAAAGCGTTTCTTTTAAAATCGATAAATCCCAAGATAAAGACCAAAACTTTGTTTTGAACGAAGCCTTTCCCCCGGCGTAATACCATACACCTAAAAATGTGTAGATGATCATCGATATATTGGTTGCCCAAGCTGCCCCTGATACACCCCAACCAAAGTGTTCTATAAAAACCGGTTTAAGTAAGACATCAACAAGCAATCCAATTGCAATCATCCAGGCCGCAGTTTTCATAAGACCCTCTGCACGAATAATCATGTTGAGGGCCAAACCATAAATCCAGAAAAAACTACCCAATATGGTTGTTCGAAAGTAATCCACCCCAAGAGCCAATATATCACCTCTACCACCCATCATGTAGACCAATTTGTCGGCAAATGCATAGCAAGGGAGCGTAATTATAAGAGAGAAAATAATAGTCAAAAAATGCACCGTACCAAATGACCTATGTAATTTCTCCTGTTGATCCCCACCTATCCAAATACTAATTGCCGCCCCCATACCTGTTCCGATCAGAGTACCAAAACCTTGTGCAAATTGGGCTAAAGGATAGGTTACACCGACAGCTGCCAACGCTGTATTGTTAATCAGATGACCAACAAAAATACCATCCAGAAAATTGTTCAGACCATACAGGACCATTGCAATCACGGCAGGCCACGACATCTGCCACATCACTCTACTTAACTTACCGTTTAAGATCAGTTGTTTCTGTTTCTCCATAACCTATCGTAAACGTTAGGCCTGGATTTCTTCACTCTCACTACGGCGATCTGTAGCAGATTTATCTTCAGCAACTCCGGCTTTCCAATACGAATAAGCATAAAGCTCCTCTCTTCCCCAACCGAGATCCTTACGCAAATAATTGCGAATCTCCTTAACTGTCGAAAATTCAGCAGCTACATAAGCAAATTTATCCGCTACAGGCAAGGATCTGATCTTCACCAAATCCGCCAAAAGGCTACCTTCCTGTGGCGTATCATTATGTAACCAAATAAAATCAATAGCAGCCTTAGTCTTCAATTGCTGTATATCTTCGCTACCATGTACTTCAATCATACAGATTCCCTTTGCCAAAGGTGGCAAATCTTCTAAGATTGCCCCCAGAACAGGAATTGCAGTTGCATCCCCAACAAGGAGATAGTTAGCTGCAACTTCATATAGAGAGGTCTTACCTGCTTTCATTAGAATCCCAAGCACATCGCCAGGTTTTGCAGCCATAGCCCAAGCTGAAGCTGGCCCCTCATCACCATGGGCAACAAAATCAATCCATACCTCATTTCTATCAAGGTTGATACCGCGATGTGTATAAGTTCGAACTGTTGGCCTAATCGCCTCATCCATCGGCTTCCACTGCCCTCGTTCATAATCAAATTCTGGAAAATAAATGCGATCTACATGCTTTGGCGGAATCAAGATCTTGTTATTGACTCCGACGGTCGTATTAGCGATTTGATCTACACCATCACCAGTCAAATAAACACGAATATAATGTGGCGTCAGGTATTCTTTTCTACTTACAGTCAGGGCGAGCTGTATTACTTTCATTTCAGTTTTTCCCATGATTTTCTAATTACGTACATATTTGATCAAAAGACCATTATTAAGAATCTTTCTAAACAAAGGTAGTTATTCGACTTTTATCAAACCCGATTCATGCGCTATTAAAACTTCCGTAAGAAGGAATAAAAGGTCCGTAAAGTGTAAAAAAAACTATTCCACATTACAAGGTATTTTTTAGCTTACTCGGTGGGATTCCAAATTTACGTTTAAAGGCGTCCGAAAAATGGCGTTGATTTTTGTAACCAACCAAATCAGAAACTTCACCGATTGTTCGATCTTCATCTAAAATCAGTTTCTTGGCATGTTCCATTTTTGCGTCATGCCAAAAACCAAAAACAGTCGTACCAAATAGCTCCTTAAAACCTTTTTTCAATGTGAATTCATTGGTACCCACCAGATGCGCGAGATTGACTAGTGTACTATTGGTATCCATATTTTTTAGTAGAAACTCACGAACGGCATATATCTTATCGATATCGGCTTTTTTTAACGAAACTGCTACAAAATCCTCTTCCTGAAACTGTTCCAATTGAAGAAGCAAGAGCTCCATAATCTTTGCTTCCAGGAAAATTTTCTTAAAAATTCCCTTTCGTTGACAATTGATTATATCGTCGATAATTTCATACATATCGTGGGTAATCCGTCTATGCATATTGGTCAGCAATCCCGATTTACCACGGTCAATAGCATTCCGAAAATCTGCAAAGAATTTATAATCTTCGGGCAGGAATCTTTTAAAAAATTCGGGCGATAAGTTTATTTCACATAACTGAAACTCCTGATTCCCCCACTCCATTTGACCACACATTGAATTTCCGTAAATAATATTATGCTGGTATGTCTCAAAATTTACACCTAAGGGCATCATTTCGCCACTCGCCTGACTATTGCCTTTTAAGGCAAAGTGCATTTCAACTGTTTCAAAATCACTTTCAAAACGAAACCGCATCCGTTTAAATAACTGTGCATGACCGTAACCAATATGAATACCATCGAAGAAAACCTCCTTATAAAAACCTTTTCCAAATGTAGTATCTAAATGTGTTACAGATTCATAAATTCCAGTGTCGACAGAAAAGTAGGTACTTGGGTAAGTCCGCTCCAATAATAAATTGGGTGAATCAATATCATATAATCTTAGTGCCATTTTTAATTCCTTTTAGGATTCAAATAGTCTTACGCACATTAGGCAATATACCTTAACAGAAATATTCCCTTCGACGGACATTTTACTCCTTTATGCAGACCCCATAACAATAGAATGCCTGCTATCTTTGACTAAAGTATAAAATTATTTAGAATCATTCTTAATTATTTGAAAAATAATTCACTATGGATACAAATAGAAATCAGGATATGGCAGACAACTTTCCACTCATCCAGGATAGCATTTATAATAACATCAAGATTGCCAATCCAAATGCAACGAAACATGACATTATTTTAGCCGCAGAAAAAGCGAAAGTCTTAGATTTCGCCTGGGAATTTCCAAAGGGGCTCGACACATGGATTGATGATAGCAGATATCCTTTATCCAGCATACAACAACAACAAATTCAACTGGCCCGTAAATTTTTAAGGGCATTGTCGTAATGACAATGCCCTCCTTATGCTATGCCGGGTAGCGTACTGGGGGAGCATAACTATTTAATCACCTCAGTTTACAATAACCAGCCCTTTACGAGATCGTTATGTTTCTTGACCCATTCTTTTGCCGTAAATGCTTTGTCCTGGCTTCCCTGCATTTTTGACAACAAATCAGCCATTGTTGATTCATCGAAGTAGACTTTGGAGAAAAATCGGGCTAGCTCAGGCTGCTCAATGTTAAAGTTTCCCCGTGCAAAAATTTTAATTTGCTCGGCATCACCCAATGTCTTTTTGGGGTCATCCAAAAACTTCAATTTCATTTTAGCAAACATCCAATGCGGCTGCCAGCCAGCTACCACAATCCAACGTTTTGCTTTGATTGCATTTTGCAATTCCGTGATCATAGCTACGGTAGATGAGTTCACATGCTTATAATCGAGGCTATAATCTTTGATCACCTGATCCACGGCACGTGTTATTCCAGCCCCTTTTTCTATTCCAATGATCCGTTTATCAAACTCTTTTTCATGTTTTTTCAACTCTTCAATTCCATCAATTGTTACGTAATCCGGTACAACAAGTCCATTTCGCGCATGGTTATAACTCGTTCCAAGCTCTTCAATATTGGGGAATTTAGCCACTTTACTTCCATGGGTCAATGGCAGCCAGACATCCATATATAGATCTGTATCGCCATTGTTCATGGAGGCTAAGATCATATCTGGCGTAGCCCGCTGGACAACAACATGATATCCCTTTTCTTCCATAATAACTTTTGCGACCTCTGTCATTGCGACCCCTTCGGCCCAGCCATCGACCATACCGATATGAATAATATTTTTATTCCGACCTGTGCTGCATGACGCAAGCAACAACACCATCAGACACAATACCATACTTTTTATTTTCCTCATACTATGCTTTCTTTTTTACAAAGCCCTGCGTGATTCGATCCAAAATAATAGCGAGAATCACAACGGACAAACCACTTTCAAAACCAAGACCAATATCCAAGTTATTAATACCCTCAAGCACTTTTTCTCCCAAGCCACCAGCAGCAATCATTCCGGCAATAACAACCATAGATAAAGACAGTAATATGGTCTGATTGATCCCTGCTAAGATTGTTTTTGTAGCCAAGGGCAGTTCTACTTTAAATAAGATCTGACTATTGGTCGCGCCAAATGAACGTGCAGCTTCAACGATATCTTTTGGAACCGCATCAATCCCTAAAGTCGTCAAACGGACGGCAGGTGGCATAGCGAAAATAATGGTAGCAAAAGCTCCCGGGACTTTACCGATACTAAAAAATAACACCGCTGGAATCAAGTAAACAAAGGCAGGCATCGTCTGCATTAAATCAAGTAAGGGCCGAATGATTTTCGCTGCTAGTTTATTCTTCGCGGCCCACACACCCAAAGGAACTGATATAACCAATGCTGTTAGTGTAGCGACCAACACCAGGGCCAAAGTCTCCATCGTTGCAATCCAAAATCCCATCAGATAGATCAATGTTAATCCCACCAACGTTGTCAATGCAACCCCTTTCCCAGATTTCCACCAGGCTAAACCTGTAAATAATGCGATGATAATAAAAAAAGGTATCGTTGTTAGCACCCATTCCAGTCCAATAATGGATGCATTCCCCGTATTTTTTATCAAGTTAAAAAATGGTTCTAAATGATCTGTCAGCCAATTTACAGCTACAGCGATGTATTGTCCTATATCGATTACTTTATTCATTTCTACTGATTATTTGCTTTCTCTTTTAATTCAATAATTTCTTCTTCATTATACTTTGTCGCTTCGATAATCAACGATGTCTGTGTTACGATCCCCAACAAACGATTATGTTCATTCACCACAGCGATTGGCGACCGGATCTCCGATATCAGGGGCAACATTTCTTCAACGGTCACCTCTTTTGATACTGTTGGAACGGTAGTATGTATAATGGATTCTACGGTAGGTTCCCTACGCTTTGCAGATTGAATGACTTCATTCATGTGAACAAAACCAAGAAAAGTCTCATGAGCATCAACTACAGGGAGAATTTCAATTCCTGTCGACCGCATTTTCCGTAGAGCCCCCTCAGGGCCATCTTTTTTGAAACGTACAACAGTAGGTTTCTCAAACATCAGGGAACCTGCCGAAATGATAGACTTGCGATCCACTTTTTCAACGAAGGCTTTAACATAGTCACTTGCTGGATTTGTCAAGATATCTTCCGCGGTACCGATCTGTTCGATGACACCATCCTTCATAATAGCAATACGATCGCCCAATTTGATTGCTTCATCGAGATCATGGGTAATAAAAACGATCGTCTTTTGTAAATTATCCTGCAACTCCAATAGCTGATCTTGCATTTCGGTTTTAATCAGGGGATCTAGTGCTGAAAATGCCTCATCCATCAGCAATACTTCGGGATCATTGGCAAGTGCCCGAGCCAGTCCAACCCGCTGTTGCATACCACCAGATAACTGAGACGGTAACTGTTGCTCAAATCCACTCAGTCCTACTACATCCAGCGCTTTCTGAGCTTTAGATTCCCGTTTTTCCCGTTCTTCCCCTCTTAGTTCTAAACCAAAAGCGGCATTGCTTAATACGGTATGATGTGGCAACAGACCAAACTTTTGAAAGACCATACTCATTTCTGTCCTACGGACTTCAAGAAGATCTTTATTATTTTTCCCTGTAATATCCTCTCCATTGACAAATACCTTTCCCGATGTAGGTTCGTTCAATCGATTAAGACAACGGAGCAGCGTAGATTTCCCACTCCCTGATAGTCCCATTATAACAAAGAATTCACCCTCGAAGATTTCAAAATTAGCTTTGTTGATTCCGATCGTGCAATCTGTCTTTGCCAAGATTTCTTTTTTGGAGAAACCCTCATTTAGTAATTTCAAAGCTTGCTTCTTCTGTTTTCCGAAAACAAGTACCAAGTCTTCAACTTTTACTTTTACCTTACTAGTTTTATCCATTTTTTAATTTTTTTAAACATAAATAAACCATAAGGGCATGAGTGATCCACTAAGGCCATACGCCTACGCTATTTTCTTACAAATAAAAATATCCCTACAGTTGAGTTCGTTTGATCGAAATCTTACTCTTACAGTTCAATCAACTTATTAACTAACATACTTTACTCTCGGTTCGGTAAGAGCAATGATGAAAAAGAAACTAATCTTTTAAAGACGAAATGCTCCATTCAAAAAGCATCTCCAAAATATACTTCAACAAGTATAACGAACAACCTAGGCTGTGCCAAAGGCACAAAGCCATAGCGGAATAAACTCACGCCATTCTGTCTTTTGACAGTACAAAGGTACGAAAAATAAATTAAACGTCTTTTCCCCACCATATACAACTAAAATACAGATAGTTAAAAAAAACGTCGTTATGTTAAAAAAATACGATCAGCAGGCGAAGGGCTCGACCACTGATCGTATTTTCTAAGGGGTATTATTCTCCCCAGTTTGGATTTTGGATGAGGTTAGGATTTAACTGTCGTTCTTGAACAGGTATTGGATATAAATAGTCTTTCTTTTCATCGAAAACTTTTTTGATATGTGCGTTAATAATCACATTTCCTTTATTTCCATTTTCCAATAAGATTTCCGACCCTAATTTCAATAACTGAATGCCTGAAGCACTAGGCTTGTCACCTTCATAAATCCAAACGTCATCTTTACCATCATTATCTAGATCAAACTTACCTGTACCTGGAAAATACATCCCTTTAAATTGCCTTGTGACCAACTGCCCGCTTTTCCATCTTAAGATATCATCCCAACGGAAAGACTCCATAACCAATTCCACACGTCGTTCTCTTCTTATTTCCAATAGTACCCCCTTCATATCACCAACTACATTCGGATAATCTTTAGCTAAAAATGCATCTGGGTTTGATTTAGCCGCTTGCAGATTTAGATTTGGCATACCTACACGATCGCGTAACAACTTAATTGATTTGTCCAAATCAGCCTGGCTCAATGTACCTAACTCTGCTTTCGCTTCAGCATAATTCAATAAAACCTCGGCATACCTAAAAATAGGCATATCATTTTCAGAACGATTGTAATTATCATACTTTACATCACCTACAAATTTGATCAATTGATATCCCGTTACCGAATTCCCAAAGTTCGGTGCAACAACAGCAGCACCTCCTATACGCTTATAGCCTGGTGTACGTATCGTCTGGCTTAGGCGTGGATCACGATTTAGAACCTCTTCTTTAAACATCATTGTTTGGTAATTCGATTTATCGGTAAACCTCGTTCCATCTTTCATCAGATAAGAATCCACCAAATTTTTATCCAATCCAGGTTTCCCATAGGAAGCCGTGATCGTATAATAATTTACATTGTGCCAAATTTGCAAAGCATCCGAGAATTTCCGCGCTAAAATAACCTCTTGCGGCAAACTATTAACACTATAAAACAACGCACCATAAGAGTCTGTTCCCGCGGCATTGTATACACTGTATTGCGCTCCCTCCATAAGCTTACTGGCTGCATCGGCTGCCTTCTCTAACAAACCGTTTGCATCAGTTAGATTAAATTCTGTGTGATATTTACAAATGTTCCTTCAAAAAGTGCGACTCGGGATTTTAAGGCCAATGCAGTCCATTTAGTCACTTTTTCATCACTTTTGGTAGCTGATAGATTAGCAATCGCATAGTCCAGATCAGCGAGAATATTTGATACAACCAAAGTTCTAGGATCCCTTGCCTTCTTAAGTTGTTCTTCGTCATTTTGGTCAATGACCTTGTCATACCAAGGCACATCTCCAAAACGTTTCAGTTTATCGAAATAAAAATATGCCCTAAAAAAACGCGCTTCGGCAGCATAAGGCGCAGCAGTTGTTTCTGAAACTGTATTAAAGCAATTTGCCAAAAAGTAATTGATATTACGAAGATTTGCCCAAGTCCATCCACCGCCACTTATCGGAACCTGTCTTTTTCCGGTCAATTCATCATCCAATGTTGTCTTAACGATATTATCGACCGATTCGTTATAAATACCTTCGGCCGAAGGCAGTGCGGCATCGTAAAATGACTTTGTAAATAGTGCCAAATCCTTTTCAGTTTTAAAGGAAGCCTCAGGAGTAACCGACGACTCAGGCAAACGCTCCAAATAATCTTTGCTACAAGCCATCATGCCGCAGCTCAACAATGCATATATATATACTATCTTTTTCATACTATTAAAATGTTAAATCTAGACCAAATGAAAATGTTTTAGAGATTGGATATGATCTTCCGTTGACCTCTTGAGCCGACTGTTCGGGATCGATATATTTGGAACGGAGCTTAGTCGCCGTCCAAATATTTTCACCTGACACATAAACCCGTGCATTGGCCAATTTCACGCGCTTCAGCCAGGCCTGAGGAACCGTATATCCTACGGTTAGATTTTTTAGTCTTATATAAGCTAAATCCTGTAAGTAACGATCCGATTTGACGTTCAAAGATCCACGATCATTTAAGGCAATATAACCTCGTAGCAGTGGATAATAGGCATTTGCATTTTCAGGCGTCCAAATATCTTGTTCAAAATCCTTCGGTACAAAAGAATAATAGGGTCTTGAGTATGGCCCCCAAAACTTATCTGCATTTGCTCCAGGCCACCAATGTTGTCGACCTATCCCCTGAAAGAAAGCCGAGATATCGAATCCTTGCCAATTTGCCCCCAAATTAAAACCAAATGTATAACGGGGTCTGTTATTCCCGATGATAACTTGATCCCCAGGGTTCATCAATGTATTGTCTCCAGCATCAACCTTTCCATCCGGAACTCCATCCTTTCCACCAATGTCAACAAATTTCAAATCTCCAGGATGAAGCTTAGACCAGTCTCCCGGTGCAGCCAACCGTTGTTTGTCCACATAATCCTGATTAACTTTCCAATTGTCAATTTCCGCCTGAGACTGAAAAAATCCATCGGTCCTATAACCCCAAATTTCGCCCAAAGTCTGGCCAACGTAATAGTTACTCAGCAACATTTCCTTATTGTCAAAACGCGTAATCTTCGCTTTGGAATCCGATAGTCCCAATCCAACATTATAGCCAAAAGGTTTTCCATCCAGCTCCAGTTGATCCCGCCAGGCCACAGAAAGCTCCCAGCCCTTATTCTGTAAGTCGCCTGCATTGGTCCGAGGTGAACCGGAACCAAAAACCGCTGGCAATGTCTTACCTGGGATCAACATATCCAACGTATTTCGAATAAAATAGTCAGCAGAAACACTCAAACGATTTCTAAAAAATTCAAGATCTGTTCCAAAATTTAACGTATTCGTCCTCTCCCAGGTTAAATCAGCTGAAATTGGTGTCGGAGCACTCAGGTATTGTGTTTTTGTACCATTGGTTATGTAATTGGACAACCCTGCATTCAACAATTGGATATAACCATACTCAGCAGCCTCTTGCGCATTACCCAATGCCCCATAAGAAACTCTAAATTTAGCTTCATTCAAAACAGGTTTCAGATTTGCCATAAAAGACTCCTCAGAGATCCGCCATCCACCCGAAAAAGACGGGAAAAATCCATACCGCTGATTGGACGGAAATTTAGAAGTTCCATCATAGCGACCATTAACTTCCAAAAGATATTTCCCTTTATAGTTGTAATTCAGCCTTCCAAAGTATCCTCGTAGTGCCCATGTATTTGCATTTCCGAGTAGTTGCATCTGACCAGTCCCAAGAGCAAAGTCATTCAGATCCTCTGACAATAGGTTATTATGTGTTCCACCAATTCGTTTGTATCCGGTAGTCTCCTGGTTAAAACCCACCGTAGCCGCCAACTGATGGTCCCCTAACTGCTTGTTATAATTTGCAAAAAGGTTGAGTGAGTGTTTAGGTCGATTGATAATCGTTTCGGTAAACGTATCATTCCCTAGGTAATTGATCACTCCCGGGAAAACAGACCAAGGCGCTACAGTTCTCCTATTCCAATTGTGTATAGGGTTATAGGTAAAGGTGTAATTCCCCGTTAAGGTCAAGTTTGGCGCCAATTGAAATACCGTCTCAAACATATTGATAAACTCATATTTATCCTCGCCTCCTTTTGACTTTCCATGCAACAAATCTGCGTAAATACCATCACCAATATTATAATTGTTCAACTCGGTCCTATATGTTGCTGTACCATCTGGATTCATTGGCACATAAGATGGTAAAGCATGTACCGTTGTCGAAATAAAATTATTGTTATTATCTGGACTTGTCGCCCATCCCGGATAGGTATAATTCTGATAATTGAGCTGGGTATTTGCACTTACTTTCAACCAAGGGGTCACCTGCGCATTTATGCGCGATCGAACATTATATGCATCGAATTTATCTTGGTTAATTTTCATTAGCCCACCTTTTTCATAAAGACGCCCCGACACATAATAATCAATTTTTTCACTACCACCAGAGAAATTCAACGAATGTTCCATCGATGCCTGTGTTTTTCGATACATCTCATTCCACCAATCTGTATTGCCATAATATACATATTGATCTTTTCCATTTCTATTCTGAATCACTACGGAAGGCAGGCTCGGATCTGTTTTTCGTTTCAATAGTTCAGCATAGTCATCTTCTGTATATCCCGTATAACTATTACCAGTGGCACGAATAAAAGCTTCATCATTTAGTTTCGCGGCATCATATCCGCTCGTCATAAAATCTGTCCGCACAGTCAGTCCAGACCAACCAAAATTATTACTATAATTAATGTTCATTTTTCCGGCCTTTCCTTTTTTGGTTGTTACTAGCATAACACCGAATGCCCCTCGAGCTCCATAAATCGCTGCAGCAGAAGCATCTTTTAAAACGGATATCGATTCAATATCACGCGGATTGATAGTATTGATATTACCTGGGACACCATCAATGAGAATAAGAGGTTGTGCATTAGCTGAGTTTATCGAAGCAAAGCCCCGGATATTAACATTCCCTTCCCCTCCTGGCCTACCATTGGTAAATGTAATATTCAAATTTGGTATTGCTCCCTGCAAAGCCTGAGTAGCATTGGCAACTGGACGGTTTTCAAGTATCTTCGCATCAATCTGTGTAACAGCACCCGTTAAGTTTACCTTTTTTTGCTTACCATACCCGACAACAATTACTTCATCAAGCGATTGATCTGTAGAAACCAGCTGAATCGTTAAAGTTGTTGCCTCTACTTTTACTTGCTGTGTTTCAAAACCGATCATCGACAAGCTCAGTGTATGCCCGATTTTCCCTTCAATGACAAAATCGCCATGCTGGTCAGTCTGTGTAGTTTTACCAGTAGTTAAATTAAAAATTGATGCACCTAAGATAGGTTCACCGGTTGCTGTTTTTACAATGCCTCGGATAGGCCCCTGAAATTTGGCAGAAATTTCAACATCTGGAATAGATGTCAGAAAGACAGGTTTGCTCTTGGCCCACGCGCCGAAAGACATCCCAATCATTACAGGAAGTAATACGTGTTTCGTTTTCCTTAATTTGGTTTTGTTTTTCTTCGGTTACAAAGAAAGGTTATTTAATATTTGTAAATTATTAATAAAGCATTACTAAACAATTAAACGACAATTGGTTAAATCAGTATTAAGATAATATAATTTTAACACGAAACAGAATGTCTTTTTTAATTTTTTAGCAAAACAAAGCGCCAATTAATTTCATTAAACTAATTAAATAGCTTAAAACCAAACAATTACACAAAAACAGACAAATAATATTTTAAAAAATACAATACGAAATAAAATGTAACATATTTGAAACAAAACAACATAAAAACAAAACAAGACACACCTATATTTAATCCATAAAACACACGAACAATTAGGCTAATTATTTCCTTAGTTTTAATTTAAAACTTCGTCATAAAAGTCATTTATACAAAAAATTCGTTTTCCATCGGTTTCAGCTAGGACCAAAACATACAATTAAAGGTTAAAATTCAGACTGCCGGAATACCGAAAATATCTGTATTTGTTAAGAGCTAGAACAAGAAAAGTATAGTCGGTATCCCTAGCTATCCACCCAATAGATTCCATAAATATCAGGCCTTTAACTCTAATAGAAAATTCTTGCTTCTATTTCTACAACTACGGTATTTCGAAACAAAGGTTCTTAAATCCAACTTTGGTGTTGATCAATTGACTGAAATACTCAAGAAATTATAAGGAATCGCCAGCCGGCAGCCGGTCTCGCAGCCCATATTGTACACATAATCCCTTTACCTTTTCCGCAAATGCCTGTCGATAATAGTTGGGAAGCTTACCGTCCGGACCAAACAATCGTTGGTATTTTTCCACGAACTGTGGATAGTGTTTTTCAACCGCGCGCATAACCAAAGTCCGATTATCACCAGGGTCAGAACCATATAACGCCAAGGTTGCTGGAAAAATATAATTTGCATCAACGGATCGAAAAGTCGAAAACATCTGATCAAGATGAGCTCCTGTATCTGAAATAAATGGTAACAAAGGCATTAAACTTACGCCACTACACAATCCCATCATTCGCGCCTGACTCAATGTACTCAAACGAAGCTCAGGCGATGGTGCACCCGGTTCAAATATTCTGGCAATTTCGGTATCGATTGTCGAAAATGAAAAGGTAATAAAAGCACGATGTGTTAATTTACCTTGCAGATCAAATGGAAGTATTGCTTCAGCATCAATCTGCTTCACCAAATCAAAATCTCTACTGACGAGATCCGATTTGGTGATAATATGCACTGGGAAACGATAATGTAATATAATTTCCAACAATTGCCGCGTCAGTAACTCCGTCTGTTCAAATTGCAGATAAGGATCCGTTGCAGACGACAGTACAATTATTCCATATTGTTTTTTACGGGCACGGAGCGCTAAAGCACGATCCAACAAATCAATCGCGTTCTGTTTGACACTTAGCTTTTCAGCCATATTTACCCCATATTTACTACCCCTGATATAACAATATAGACAGTTAAAAGAGCATCCGCTATAGGGATTTACAGTATAGTCATCAAGAAACCAAGGATCTCTCTGTTTTGTTTTGTTAAGAATGGATTTAGCAATTACACGCTGCATACGGAACTTTACGTTTAATGAAAATCTATCTTATAAAACAGATTTTAACATACTAAGTTAATTCAAAATTACGACTAAGAGACAAAAAATAATTCCATAAAATTATTCGTTTAAATAAATTTCACAAAACTCCTTTCGGCTACATATTCCCTCAATTTGGCGATTTTTATTAGACGCTCTTTATGGAAGTTTGTATTACAAATACAAAGAAATATGACACAAAATACGCAAAGTAAAATATGGTTTATCACGGGCAGTTCGCGCGGATTCGGGAAAATCTGGACAGAGGCAGCGCTCCAGCGAGGCGACAAAGTAATTGCTACCGCACGACGACTCTCTTCCATCGCCTATCTCAATGAGAAATATGGAGACAACGTATTGACACTGGAATTGGACGTTACCGATACAAAAAAAGTAAAAACTGTTGTACAACAGGCATATGATCACTTTGGCCAGTTAGACATTGTCCTTAACAATGCAGGTTACTCTCTGGTTGGAACTATTGAGGAAGCTAGCATGAACGATATTCGAAAACAATACGAAACAAATATCCTTGGACCGGTCGCTGTCATTCAAGCTGTTTTACCATTATTACGTCAGCAAGGATATGGCCACATCTTAGGTACATCAAGTAGCCTAGGCCACGTTACACTGCCTGTAATCGGATACTATTGTTCCTCAAAATGGGCATTTGAAGCAATACACGAAAGCTTAGCACTTGAGGTCAAAGCGTTTGGCATCAGAGTAACCATCATAGAACCCGGAGCCTATGCCACCGAATTTGGAAGTCAGGAATCTCTACAATTTGCTGAAACATTAGATCCCTACCAGGATTTTAAAGCCCAATTTTTTACTGATTTAGGAAAAATGGAGAAAGGTGATCCGAATGCGACCCCAGCTGCAATCTTCAGTATTGTTGACACAGAAAATCCTCCCTTGCGGTTTAATCTAGGAAATGGGAACCTATCTTGGGTAAGTAGTGTGTATGCCGAAAGGATTGCCACATGGAAAGAATGGGATACTGTTTCAGCCCAAGCTCAAGGCGCTTCCAAGTAATCCCTATGTCAATAATTCATTCTCGTTTACATTATCGACTATTGTAAACGAGAATTATGTAAATTCAAAAATGAAAAAAGAACAAAAAGCTCTTCCAAAGATGGAATCCCTATCGGATATTCACCGTGCTTTTGGCCTTCCAACACCGGTCCACCCCTTGGTTAGCATGGTGAATGGCAGCACTCATCAGATTATGCTCAACAATATTCCTCAACCGCATGTATTGAATTTCTACAAAATATCCTACAAACCGAGCATTAAAGGAAAACTCATCTATGGACAAGGTTACTATGACTTTGACGAAGGTGGACTTCTGTTTGCCGCTCCAAATCAAATTATAGGAAACCATGGCGCAAATGAAGGCGAAGTATGCTCACAATATACCCTTTTGATACATCCCGATTTCTTTTGGGGATATCCGCTAGCAAAAAAAATAAAACAGTACGGTTTTTTTTCTTATACCACAAATGAAGCCCTACATTTATCCGAAAAAGAAAAAGACCGAATTATTTCCATCTTCCGACACATCGATGAAGAATTAACTAGCCGAATCGATGACTTTAGTCAAGATGTGATTATTTCCCACATTGAATTACTTTTAAATTATGCCAACCGATTTTATAAAAGACAGTTTATCACACGAAAAGCGATTAATACAAACTTAATAGCCAAACTTGAGGAAATATTGGAAGCATATTTCGCTAACAATATTTCTACCAAACAAGGCATCCCAACGGTACAGTATCTTGCTGATCGCCTACACATTTCAGCTAGCTATTTAAGCGATATGCTCCGTTTGCAGACTGGTGAAAATACCCAGCATTTCATCCATGATAAAATAATTGACAAAGCAAAAGAAAAATTATCCATCACAAACCTATCCGTAAGCGAAGTTGCTTACGACTTGGGCTTTGGCCATCCCCAATCTTTTAACAAGTTATTCAAAGCGAAGACAAATATGTCGCCTTTGGCCTTCCGAAAATCTTTTCCCCAACCAAATAAGTAGGTAAATACGAGAAAAATAAGTGATATAGCACAAATAATTGCAAATATTTCATTTTCAATACCTAATAAAGGCATTTATTCATTACCTTTATACTATTGAAACAAAACTCAACCCCAGCCATGTTTATCGGCGCAGTCAAATGGTTCGACAATAACAAAGGATTTGGTACTCTTGCGTTACCTTCCGGAGAAGAACTCTTTGTGCATATACGCAGGTTTAAAGTTCCTCCAGAACATATTATTCAACCTGGAGAAGTTATTGTTGGCGATAAGAAACCCGACCCTAAAAGGAGCGGTTATCTCGCCCAGAACTGCAGGATTCTCAAAAGGCCCGAAGATTGGAAATTCGTCATCTCGCTCCTCGACAAAGAACACACCGTACTCCTCCCCGACAGCCACGGTCGAGAACAAAAGCATAACTTAACCTCATTAACAGCAAGACAACTTTTAAGAACCCAGCCCAGAGAACATATTGTGGCCATGCTGACCGCTAATTTTGATGTTCATTTTGATAGCTCAATTTTCATTTCCTATGCCGAATTGATCGACAAAAGCATTACTGGTGTTTTTGAGAAAGAAACCGCTTACGATATACTTTCCAAGGTGTTCGAATACTTTGGGAAACATGTCTCACATCAAATTCTATTTCGCGTATGGAAGGAAAGCATGTTTAGGTATATTGGCTATCCGGCGGAAGGCGACTACGAAATTCCTGAGCTTGTATTTAATCTGAATGCCACCGAAATCAATTGTGAGGATCTGGCGAGAATAAACACTTACAGCTTTGGCAAATCTTTTTGCACTGATTTTGTAAATGCTTTATTTGAAGACATAGAAACAATGGACAAAAAGGATATTGAACCATTGTTACCTTATATTGAGTTTTTGGAGAATGAGGATTCTATTGAAAAAATACAGACGCTGCTGCAAGAATAGCTGAAACTATTTAATGCTGTAAAATTAGCATGCAATCCGCCCCAATATAATAAGCGAGATCAGACAAAGAATCTGAACTATTGATTATCCTTCGTATGATAATAATTGAATATCTACGAAGGATAAGTTCTTCACCTAAAGTCCTCTTTATGCGCTATGCAGGTGGTTAAGAATGATTGATCCCCATTCCACCGTCCAAAACAAAATCAGCACCAGTGATGTAAGATGCATGATCACCACTCAAATAAACAACCATTTTAGCGACGTCTTCGGCTGTACCTATCTTTTTGAGTGGAGATTCTGCTGCCAACTTATTCCAAATATTTTCGACAGTCTGCTTGTCATAATTCTTGTTAAGCACATCTGTCCTAGTCGGACCCGGACTCACCGTGTTTACACGAATTTTACGGTTTGCAAGCTCCATTGCCGCTGTTTTGGCGAAGGAATTAACGGCCGCTTTACTCGCTTGGTAAATCGAACTCGCTGGCATATTTAAGGTAGCTACATTAGAAGAAAGAATAACGACAGACGCACCATCGCGAAGTAGAGGGATAAATCTGCTCAATGTAAAATATGAACCTTTTAAATTGATATCCATTACTGCATCAAAATTCGCTTCTGATGCTTCATCAATAAAACCTCCTTCACCTGTAATACCGGCGTTTATAAATAGGACATCAATATATCCAAACCGATCTTTTATTTCCTGAGCAAGTTTTTCAATATCTTGCAGTATAGCCTGATCCGCCACGTAAGCTGTTGCTCCTATCCGCTCAGCAGCTTGATCAATAGCTTGCTTTCTTCTTCCTGTAATAATAACTTGTGCTCCATTTTTACTAAACTCCTTTGCTGTTGCGAAACCAATTCCACTATTCCCTCCCGTAACTAAGACGACTTTGTTTTCTAAATTTTCCATTGTTCTATTTTTTTGACAAATATATTGGGTATTTGATATACATTTGATACCAGTATAATAGAGTATACCAAAATTACCATGGAAAGAAATCAAGTAGAAGAACTAAGAGCATTACAAGACACCCTGTATTTTATAGGCGGAAAATGGCGTATTCCTATTATCAATTCACTATGCAACGGTAATAAACGGTTTCGAGAAATTGAACGAAGTATCACTGGTATCACTACACGTATGCTGTCCAAAGAATTGAAAGATATGGAACTCAACAAGCTTGTTAACAGAAAAGTCAATCCGGACAGCCCTGTGCTAATTGAATACCTACCGACTGCCTATTGCCGGACATTTGGTAATATCATCCAAGAAATGATTAACTGGGGCCGAGAGCACAGAAAGGTGATTATTGAAGAATCTGTAGAATAGACTTTTGAGCTCTATTCTACAGATTTAAATCGAAGTGCAGTAAGACTGAGTTTATCACCATCGCCCTCCACTAAAGAAACAGTAATTTTGTAACGTCCCGGAGCCTTAAATTTCATCCATCCCCAAGGGTACCAATTATACACAGAAGAGGCCGCTTGCTGATTCTGCACGATCTCCCCAGCCGAGTTTTCGATTTTCCACACCACTCTCCCCTGCCCCGTATAATTGAGATCAATTTGATAATAGCCTGGCTTAACAATGTCTATAGCATACGTTAGTTTACTTTCATCAGTCTATTGCCCTACTTGAACCACATGCTTCCATTCACCGAATTTTTCCATCCAGGATTTTCCAGTTTTATTACATCCTTCAACTTCAGCAAAATCAACAGGCACAATTGTCTCCATGGCCGGATCAACTCCCAACATTTTATCAATAACGGGCATTTCCCGCATAACGACCTCAATGACAGAAACCAATGGATCGGGGGCTACACCTGGCGTATTGATTTTTAACCATTTTCCATCGAACGTGTAATTCAAGGACTTTTTGCCGTTGGAAGTTAAAAGGCTAATCGACTTTATCCCTTTTGTTAGGCCCGGAACAAACAACTTTCCATTGGTCGGCCAATGATAGACCAACAATGAAATTTTACGTCCCTGCACAGTAGCATCTCCCCAGGGTAAGGCATGCCCCCTAGGTGACGCCTGTGCACCATAAACGGTCTCTGGATATTTTCGGATCCAGGCACCCGCACCGCGCAACGCTAAGCTCGCGGGCTCTGGAATAGTCCCGTCGGGCTTGGGGCCGACATTTAACATATAAGTCCCACCTCGACCAACCGTCGACAATGTACGCAATAGGATCTCGCGAGCACTCTTCCAATTATTGTCGTACCAAGCATAACCCCAAGAATCGTTGGTTACATCCACTGCTTCCCAAAGCCCTGGAACATTCTGCCGCGGTACTTCCATATCTCCTAAAGTAGAATAATCCCCGAGCCCATGCCCAACTCGCCCTGACACAAATGCTCCGGGTTGATTTTTATGAACCAATTCAACAAGCTTTTGTGCATATTTCTTGTCCATTCCCCCAGGAGTATCGAACCAGACCAATTCTATCGGTCCATATTGTGTCGTAATCTGATCCACCTCAGGATAACATTTTTCCCAAAAATAATCATCAAATGTTTTCGGCTGACCAGCTGCATTCACCTTGGGGCCTCCATTTCCGCCAGGATAAGTCCAATCCTGATTTTGCGAATAATAGAACCCAAAACCAATTCCCCCCTCTTTACAGGCTTTTGCGAGCTCAATCATTGGATCACGCTTAAAGTCAGTCGCCTCAACAATATTAAAAGAATTCACCTTAGAATGAAACATTGAAAATCCATCGTGATGTTTACTTGTGATCACGATGTAACGCATTCCGGCATCTTTTGCAAGCTGCACAATAGCTTTAGCATCAAAATGATCTGGATGGAAAGAACCCGCAGCAGCCATATAGTCCGCAACAGGGATATTGGCCATGCTCTTGTTCATGAGCCACTCCCCTATGCCATAAAACGTTTTTCCCTTCCAGGTATTTGCCAGCTGCGAATAGATTCCCCAATGGATAAACATCGCATATTTGCCTTCACGGAACAGTTTCCCTCTATTTTGGGCGATCGCTTTATTTCCCCCTTCACCATCCCACATGTGTTCCATCTGTTGCGCTGAAACCTGGTTCACAACCAACCCCGCCAGTACTAGACAAAACAATATCTTTTTAATACCTATTTTTAACATCTTAGACTTTGGGCAGGTTATAACCATTATGATAAACTTTCGCCAGGTACTGGTCGGCATCCTTATCATTGAAACTGCGCTTTTGTTTGTCCCAGAACAATTTCTTTTTGGCCCGATAAGCAATATTTCCCATTTGTGAGAATATCGCAATATGTGCCCCGGCTTCTATCGGAGCATGTAAACCCTCCACGGATTTCTTTCTAACTGCTTCAACAAAATTAACCATATGCTTGTCCAACCCATTATCTTGTGAACGTTGAAAAGAGACAGCATCCATTCGCCCTTTCTCCGGGATAACCTCCCAACCCTCACGATTGACCACCAAGGTACCATTATTGCCAATGAAAGCAACTCCGTGAGTCTTCTGGTAAGGACCCAAATCTATACCTGTTGCCTGCTCCCATTGAACATTAAATCCATCAAACTCGTATACCGTTGTTAAACTATCGGGTGTTTCAGCGGCATCGTCAGGATAAGCAAATTTACCTCCAGCAGCCATAACAGAAACAGGATCTGATACTTTCATTCCAATTAGCGCATAATCCAACATATGTACCCCCCAATCGGTCATCAAGCCACCCGCATAATCCCAATACCATCTAAAATTGAAGTGAAAACGATTGGGATTAAATGCACGTTTTGGTGCTGGCCCCAACCATTTATCATAATGTACTCCCGCAGGAACAGGAGCGTCTGCCTGAACCGGGATGCTCTTCATCCAACCTTGGTAAGCCCAAGCCTTAACAAGACGTATTTTCCCCAATTTTCCGCTATGAACAAAATCCATCGCATCTCTGAAATGTTGTTGGCTTCGTTGCCACTGCCCAACCTGTACAACGCGCTTATGCTTTTTAGCAGCTGCAACCATAATTTCACATTCCCGAATGGAGTTTCCAATCGGTTTTTCGACATACACATCTTTTCCGGCCGCAACAGCATCAACCATTTGCATACAATGCCAATGATCGGGGGTAGCGACAATAACAACATCAACGTCATTTGCTTTTAGGAGGTCTTTATAATCGATGTAAGTCTTCACATTGATATTGCGTTTCTTTAGTTCCTCAGCTCGATTCCCCAAAACATTTTCATCGACATCACATAATGCCGTACACTGCACTCCTGATACCTTCAAGATGGCGTTCAGATTGGACCAACCCATTCCGTTTGTACCGATCAGCCCTACACGAACCGTATCAGCTTGAAAACCGAATACTTTCGTCTGTGCAAAAAGTGCTGATGCAGCCAATAGGCTCGTATTTCGGATAAATTCTTTTCTCTTCATTGTTTAGTTTGGTTTATATTGATATTGTGTATTCATTACTAGGAAGACGATTATCTTGGGATCCCCCCTAGTGAGATTACTAATATAACATTTAGTCTTTAGGATGAAGAATATTAATCCAAACAAAATGGCTGAAATAAAGGACTTTGAATACCGTAGATAATTTCTATATTTGTTAAAAACAAGCATAAAACCATGGACCGAAGAACTTGTCTTTCTCCTCCAGCAAAATAATATAGCGCAATGTCAAACGAATAATGGCTTCCGATCAGGAGCAAATTCGGATGATATAAGGATTAACTATTTATTTAGCTTTTAAATTTCCCTTTATGGGAAAGACATTTCTCTTATGAAAAAATCATATTTAGTACTTCATACCGCAGTACTGCTCGCAGGCTTCACCGGTGTTTTCGGCAAGCTCATTACGCTCAATCAAATACCACTCGTCTGGTTTCGGGTCTTACTTTCAACAATCATCTTATTCATCGTTCTCAAATTATTCAAAATTGAGCGTTTAAAATCCACTAAAGATGCGTTTAAAATTGCGAAAGTCGGCGTACTAATCACTATCCACTGGATATTTTTTTATGGTAGCATCAAGTTTTCCAACATTTCCATTGGCGTTGTTTGCTATTGTCTGACCAGTTTCTTTACCGCTGTATTAGAGCCAATCATCAACAAGAAAAGATTTAGCGCAGTGCAGCTCATGTTAAGTATGCTGACATTGATCGGAATCAGTTTAATCTTTCATTTTGATAGCTCTTATCAACTTGGGATTATTTTGGGTGTAATTTCAACTATTTTTGCGGCTCTATATACCATTTACAACGAGCAATTAGTCAAACAATATGATAGTAAATTGCTCAATTTTTATCAGATGCTTAGTGGCACCATTGTATTGGGATTTGGACTGCCCATTTTCTATTATCTATTTCCTACCGAACGTTTTATACCGAGCTTTTCTGATGGGGTCTATTTAATCTTGCTGGCTTTATTTTGTACAGTTGGCCTTTATGTTCTTTTTGCTGAATCACTCAAGAAGTTATCTGCATTTACGGTCAATTTGAGTTTCAATCTCGAGCCCATCTATTCGATTATCATTGCTTTTTTATTCTTCAACGAAGGCAAACAAGTCAATGCTTCCTTCTATGTTGGACTCGCTCTTGTACTCGTTTCTGTTCTTCTCCAAACGATGCGCTCTATCAGAAAAAAAGCCTAATAATTCCTTATTCCATAGGCAAACATCGCATTGATTGCCTATGGAACCTCTATTTTAACATGAAGAAAAAAATTAATTTTCATCACATTTCTAAGACAGATGGTATCTTTGTCAGACTCGCAATATGTTGTCCGGCTTTCATGCCGGAGAAAATACATCCTCCCAAAAACGTGCCTTCCAGTGCCCGATAGCCGTGCATCCCGCCACCACCAAATCCCGCCACCTCACCCACAGCATACAAGCCCTTTATCACCTCGTCATCCTTTGTTAGTACTTGTGCTTGGAGATTCGTTTTAAGACCGCCTAAGGTTTTCCGGGTCAGTACATGGAGACGTACCGCAATGAGCGGTCCATTTTCTTGCGCCAGGATTTTATGAAGGGCTGCCACTCGGCCTAATTTATCACCACGGTAATTCCGTGTATTCCGGATATAATTCACTTGCGTGTCTTTTGAGAACTTATTATCTACTTCCCGGTCACGCGCTTCAATTTGCGATTTAATTGCTTCATAGTCCAATAAATCCTCCCCTGTCAAACGATTCATACGAGCTACCAGATCCTTTAGATTGTCCGAAACAATAAAATCAGATCCTTTTTCCTTAAAGGCCTCAACGGGCCCGGGAGCATTTTTCCCAAAAATGCGTTTCAAAAATAACCTATAATCCTTGTTGGTAATATCTGGATTCTGTTCTGAACCCGAAAGAGCAAACTCTTTTTTGATTATCTTCTGCGTCAGAATAAACCAGGAATAAGAAAAGCCTGTCTCTTGCAGATGCTTGAGTGTACCCAAGGTATCAAATCCAGGCAAATAAGGCGCAGGAAGTCTGGTACCGCGGGCATCAAACCACAGCGAAGAGGGCCCAGGCAAGATACGGATGCCGTGGTTAGGCCATATTGGATTCCAATTTTCAATCCCTTCCGTATAATGCCACATGCGATCGCGGTTTATCATATGAGCCCCAACCTCTTCCGCAATTCCGATCATTTTTCCATCGACATAGGCGGGAACACCTGAAATCATTTGTGCCGGTGCTTTCCCTAATCGTTCAGGCCAGTTTTCGCGTACCAATTGATGATTTGCGCCGATCCCTCCAGAAGCAATAACGACCTGATCTGCATAATATTCAAACGCTGCAAGAATAGTTCTGTTGGTTGCAACACCCCTTGCTTGGTGATCGTCTGCCAATATATCACCTCCAATTCCAATTACCGCACCATCTTGCGTTAGCAATTTTGTTACGCGATGTCGAAAGCGAAACTGCAGAAGACCTTTTTCCTGCGCAGCATAAGCTTTATCCACAAAAGGTTTCACAACTCCGGTTCCGGTCCCCCAACTGACATGAAATCTAGGAACGGAATTACCATGCCCCGAGGCCGAACCATCACCGCGCTCCGCCCAACCGACCATAAACATCAGCTTTATACCAAGCTTAGCGATGTAGGCAGACTTTTCTTCTGTTGCAAATTTCAAGTAGGCCTCAGCCCATTGTCGTGGCCAATAATCCTCCTCGCGGTCAAACCCGGCAGTCCCCATCCAATCCTGTCGGGCTAGTTCATAAGAATCCTTAATCCCCATGCGACGTTGTTGTGGCGAATTGATAAGAAAAAGTCCCCCGAAGGACCAATAGGCCTGTCCCCCTAGATTTTCTTCCGTTTCCTGATCTACAAGAAGCACTTTCTTACCAGCATTGGTGACTTCCATTGCTGTCGTAAGTCCTGCTAAACCCGATCCAATAATAATCACATCAGGTTTAAATTGTTCTACTTTTTGCATTGTTATTCTTTTACCGAACAGCTATCCCAATAAAAATGTGATTGCTCACAAGACCAACTGCCTTATATAAATTTACTAGTTTGGGCAGGATTGCACAAGAAAAACTTAACAGGAATCCCTTCGTTCTTTCCTTAAAAAAACACTTAATAATATATTATAAAAATAATAGAATAACACAATTTAAATTATTTTAATAATAAAAATCAGGATTATAACTTTGTGCTATCAATCATTCAAATAATAATAAGCGCCATTTCGAACAGATTTATTTGATAAAAAAGTGCATTAGCGTAATAAATAATTTTAACAAGAAATATAAAAAATAAAAAAAATGGAATACAGAAAATTAGGAAAAACAGATTTAGAATTATCGGCAATTACTTATGGAGCTTTCGCCATTGGCGGCAACATGTGGGGCGGAAATGAAAAGAAAGATTCTATTGATTCTGTAAAAGCATCGATCGACAATGGTGTCACTACATTGGATACAGCCCCTTTTTATGGATTTGGTTTAAGTGAAGAAATGATCGGTGCGGCAATACAGGGTTATGATCGGACCAAAATACAGCTATTGACCAAATTTGGTTTGGTATGGGACGGCAGTAACCAAGGAAAAGGTGAATTTTTCTTTGATGCAGAAGAAGCTGGTAAAACTATTCCAGTTTATAAATATTCGTCAAAAACCAGTGTAATTCATGAAGTAGAGAATAGCCTAAAACGCTTACGTACGGACTACATCGATCTACTTCAGATTCACTGGCCAGATAGCACGACCCCGATTTCGGAAACGATGGAAGCCTTGGATCTTCTTTTACAACAAGGTAAGATCCGTGCCGCCGGCGTCAGCAATTATAGTGTCGATCAAGTTTCAGAAGCACGGAAGAACCTCAACATTGCAAGTAATCAAGTTGGTTACAGTATGCTAAACCGAGGTATCGAAAAGGACCTTGTTCCTTATGCAAAGGAAAATGATCTAGGTATCATTGTATATAGCCCTATGGAACGAGGTTTATTAACCGGTAAATATTTTAATACAGGTAAATTAAAAGAAAACGACCACCGCAATGGTTATTTCCAACAATTTGATCTGGCCAAGGTAAAGACTTTCTTGGATACCATCAGTCCAATTGCCACTAACAAAGGTGTAACACTTTCTCAATTGGTATTACGCTGGACCAGTCTACAGCCTGCGATCACTGTGGTTTTGGCAGGTGCTCGAAATGCAGAACAGGCCATAGCAAATGCGCAAGCCATCGATATCACGCTTACCACCGAAGATCTATCATTTATCAATCTTGCTTTAGCAAAAATTTAACATTCAGCGATGAACAAATTCAATCAGTTGACAGTACTCCTTATGGGTGTACTGTCACTCACAGCAAAGCAATGCGCAAAATAAAACACTGCTGGTAGACCCAACAGATCGTACATGGTATCATGCTGCTTAGGATAAGAACGACGAGAACACTATGGTCTTATTGTCGAAAAGTTATCGATAATCTTCATCAGAACCAAGGCTTCCTCAATCGGAGATGGATTTGGCCCGATACCGCGGAAATAATCTACCGTACGCGAAATCATCGGCAATTGAATATTTTCAGGATGATCAAATATAAATTCCTTCTCTCCATCTCTTGTTTTGACAACAACTGAATTTCCAAAAATAGAAAAAGTAATATGCCCAAGGCTTCCTACAATTTCCACCTTATCTACCTGGTTTTCTTTGGCAACATTAAAACACCAACTTCCATTGAAGACAAGCTGATTTTCAAACAAAATGGTTCCTGTGGTCTGATCAGCTACAGCACTTTCTTTATCCTGAATCAAGCTAAAACCATCGTATGAAACCGGCATTCCAAAAAAATAGAGCATCAAATCCAATTGATGTGGGGCTAAATCAAAGAAATAACCTCCTCCCGAAACAGCAGGATCAGTACGCCAATCTCCGCCACCTTTGGTCACTAGGTCGGGCATTCTACTCTGCCATAAACGCAATTTTACCGTCCTTAACTCACCAATTTCACCATTTCCAACAAGCTCCTTAACCTTCAGAAACAAAGGCAATTGCCGCCTATAATGTGCAACTACCAACTTCCCGTCTCTTTCTTTTACTTCCTGCAATAATTTTTCTGCTTCTATCGCATTTAACGTAACGGGCTTTTCAACATAAACAGATTTCCCTCTACGCAGGGCAGATACTGCATACGCGAGATGAGATGACGGTGGCGTTGCTACATAAATCGCATTGAGATCGATATTATCGAGCAAATCGTCCGCGTCTGAATACCACAAGGGTACTTGATGTCGACTAGCATAATCAGCAGCTTTCGTCGCATCTCTTCGCATTACGGCCATTAGCTGACTATTATTTATGCGATTAAACGCTGGTCCGCTTTTTTTTTCTGTGACATCACCACAGCCGATGATACCCCATACAATTTTAGGATTATCCATAAGTATATTCAAATTATTGCTAAGACTCTGACCAATAATCCCGATATCTGGCCAGCATTACAGTACATACATCGAAGTACTGGTCTGATTTCTTAGGGCTTTTCACGTCCCACAAATCGGTTTTTACCCAAAAGAAAACCGATTGCCCTTTCGATGTTTTTTCTTCGACTATCCGCAGTTTTTAAGGAAGAAATATAGCGGATAATTTCCTTTTGCTTTGATGGAGACAATCCATCGAATACCTGCAGAGCTTCCTTATTTAGTGCAAATGCTGCTTCGAGTTCGGGGTGAGGCAAAATAGTGCGGTCTTCCGGATCAAAAGCGATTGTTACGGCTAAGGTCTCACCGATTCGTTTCGGCGAATTCGACAATATAGCCGTGTTAATGTACAGTCTCCACTCCTCCTTAAACCGCAGCAACGTCTGAACATAATCCTTTTCATTCACTTTTCCTTTCACAGGAATATATCCCTTGTTTATTCCTGCATCCTTAAATAGGTTTTCAAGAATATCCGTAGGAACAAAAACAAAAGGATTGATACCAATAATTTCCAATTGTGCTTCAAAGGCAAACATGATATGATCAATTAGGTGATTAATTATGCTTCAGAATAGTATCGATATGCGTCAATTCATCCGTCGTAAAGTCCAACCTGTCCAGGGCCTTGAGGGAATCAACCAGCTGCTCACTATTTCTCGCCCCTACTAAAACCGAGCTTACGCGTTCATCTTTCAACAACCATGCAATTGCCATTTGTGCCAATGTTTGCCCTCTTTGTACCGCAAGATTATTCAACCGGTCGATCTTCTCCATTAATTCTGGAGTGATCATTTCACTTTTCAAAAAATGTTCTTTCGAAGCACGTGAATCCGCCGGAATGCCGCCGAGATATTTGTTGGTCAGCAGTCCCTGTGCCAAAGGAGAAAAAGCGATCGCTCCGATTCCTTCTGCCTGCAGCACATCCAAAAGTCCCTCCTCAGGTGTCCGCACCAGCATCGAATACTTAGGCTGATGAATAAGGCATGGTGTCCCCATAGCACGCAATAACGCAGCTGCTTTCTGAGCAAGATCAGGAGGATAATTGGACAAGCCTACATAGCAGGCCTTTCCTTGATGAACAATATCTCGCAATGCTGCCATTGTCTCTTCCAACGGTGTATTCGGATCAGGTCGATGATGGTAAAATATATCCACATAATCGAGACTCATCCGTTTTAAGCTCTGATGTAAACTGGCCATCAAATATTTACGGCTTCCCCAATCACCATACGGCCCCGGCCACATGGTATAACCCGCTTTAGTGGAAATTAAAAGTTCATCACGATAGCCCACAAAATCGGTACGCAATAGCTGTCCAAAGTTCTCTTCGGCACTTCCCGGAGGAGGACCATAATTATTGGCAAGGTCAAAATGGGTGATTCCACGATCAAAAGCGGTCAGCAAGGTTTTCCGGAATACAGCTTGAATATCGGTTTCGCCAAAATTTTGCCAAAGCCCCAATGATATGGCTGGCAAGAGAATACCACTCTTCCCACAGCGTCTGTAGGGCATATTCTGATATCGGTTTGGATTGAATGTCACGTTACAAAGTTTATACCTGCAAAATACAAAACTATTTCCAACAGTCCAGCGTATTTCCCGCTTTCGTCTTCTTTCGCAAACCTCTTTTTAACACTATATCATTTAACAGCAGGTCATGTTTCTAACACCAAATCGATTAGCAACAGGTCATGATAACCTTAGGAAAGCAGGCTTCGATGCATAATTCTTTTTGCATAGAAACGTATTTATATTGCATATAAAAAGCAATTTATCTAAGTTTGGTCTTATCCAAAAGCAAAGGGATTAATTAGACATAACATGATTGGCAGATTCTTCAGAAAATTCTATTTACATATTGTCATCTGGACCATATTACTGCTGTTGCCCTTTATAACGTATCTCTACCAGCCGGATAAGATCGCTGATTTCAAAGCCTATTCGGCGTTATCGCATTTAGTAAATATTGTATTCCTGGCTACTCATTTTTACTTGCATTGCTACGTTGTTGCGCCCACCTATTTTTTCGGTCGCAGAAAGATCTTTGTACTATTAATGGCACTTGGGTTTGCCACCTACGTAGCACTGAACTACAGCATAGTTTATTTTAATCCAGATGGAGAGCTTGCTCATCTGACGAAGGAAAATATTCTTTTTGTACGGTTGGTCATCGGCCCAGGCATTATTTACTCCCTTTGTATGATCACGTCTTCAATGATCTTCCTTTACGATGAGCAAGCGCGACAAAAGGAGCTCAACAAACAGATTGCGCTTGAAAAAACAACGGCAGAACTAACAATGTTAAAGCTACAGATCAGCCCGCATTTCCTATTCAATACACTGAACAATATCCGTTGGCTCATTCGTAAACAATCACCAGATTCCGAAGACACTATTGTTAAGTTATCCGAAATGCTACGCTATATACTTTACGAAGTAGACGGCCCCAAAGTCGAACTTTTTAAAGAGATTGACCATATGCGCAATTTTATTGCCTTACAGACCCTTCGTCTTCCTATCCAAGGAAATGTAACACTTGATATCGAAGACAAGGTCAAAAATAGAATGATCCCCCCATTACTCTTCATACATTTTGTGGAGAATGCATTCAAATATGGCGTAGATAGCAAAACAGCTCCACAGATACAGTTTCAATTTCAGGAAACTCCGGGTGGCATTATCTTTATATCCCGTAATAGAATCTTACAACATACAGAACCGCGTCCAAACGAAGGTATAGGACTGACCAATGTACGCAGACGATTACAATTATTGTATCCCAATCGACATGACCTCAGCATCAGAAAAACCGATGTTGGAGATTTCGAAGTCACCCTCAAACTGATGACCGATGAAGATTAAATGTATACTCATAGATGATGAACCCTTCGCACTCAATATTTTAGAAGACGACTTATTGAATTTTGAGCAAATCGAAGTCGTCCATAAATTTAATGCGACGGCCGAAGCGGAAGAATATTTAAAAAATCACGCTATCGATCTGATTTTTCTGGATATTGAAATGCCCGATCAATTGGGCACGCAGTTTATTCGCGAGCTCGCTCCCCGACCCTTGGTTATCTTCACCACGGCCTATCACCAATATGCTGTTGAAGGTTTCGAGCTAAATGCTATTGATTATCTGCTTAAGCCGATCTCAAAAGAACGACTCGCAGCTGCAGTCCGAAAAGTGGAAGAGGGTATGCTGCTCCGTGCAAAACAGCTCCCCGAACAGGATCATATTATCGTTAATGTAGAATATAAAAAGACGAAAATTTTTCTCCATGAAATCAGCTACATCGAAGGCTTGAAGGACTATGTAAAAATATACCTGGTGGACCGTGAATCGCCCCTTCTTACGCGCAGCAACCTCCGTGGAATGGAAAAAATATTACCTACAATAGACTTCCTACGCATACATAATTCTTTTATTGTCAATAAAAATCGTATTGAGCAGGTCGCCCAAAGCAAACTCACCCTACCTGAAACCGCCCTTCCTATCGGTAAAAAATATATCAAAAATATTGAACAATTTATCTAATGCTACCGCCACAAATTGAATCGATGCAATTATCCGTTCGTCTACACATTGGCCGCTTCGGTCTACAGATGATTGCATAGCTAAAAAATCCTTTTCAAATTTGTGTACTATCGAACAGCCTAATCCGCGTAGCCGGTAGAATAGCAAAGAAAAAATGAAAAGATTTATAGCAATAGCGCTAATGGCAACTGCGGTTGCTTCCGTACACGCTCAAGCCCCTGCAGGTGGTCGTCCTGCTTTCGCCATGTCCGAAAGTCAGCTCTCGGGCCAAATTGTGGACAACAACGGGAAACCTATCTCACAAGCTTCCGTGAATTTATTGAAGGTTATCAAGGATCAAGCTACAGGTAAAGAAAGGGAAATCCTGGTAAAAAGTACCAGCTCTTCAGAAAATGGAAAGTTCAATTTCGCAGCCATTTCACCAAAAGAAAAATGGAAACTAAAAATTAGTTCTGTAGGCTATGCGCCGATAGATCTTGCTGTAGACTATAGCGATAGCAAAACAACAAACAAAGATCTAGGTGCGATCAAATTGGACGATGACAACCGTAAACTCGATGAAGTTACCGTGACTGGCCGCAAGGCACTACTCGAAATGGACATCGACAAAAAAGTCTTCAATGTAGAGAAGAATATCGTTGCAGCTGGCGGTACTGCGATCGATGTACTCCGCAATATGCCTTCTGTACAAGTAGATATCGACGGAAACGTAAAACTGAGAAATGCAGCCCCTACAATTTTTGTCGATGGAAAACCTACAACGCTCACCCCCGACCAGATTCCTGCCGATGTGATCGATAAAATCGAAATTATCACAAATCCATCTGCCAAATACGACGCTTCCGGAAGTATGGCCGGTATCCTCAACATTATCCTGAAGAAAAATAAGAAAGCTGGATACAATGGTATGGTCACCTTAGGTGGAGACCGCTTTGGTGGAACCAACTTTATGGGTAGTTTAAATCTGCGTCGAAATAAATTCAATATCTCACTGACGGGAATGAATATGCGCATGCGGACCAACACCGAGGGCGACAGCCACCGTACAAGTACAATTAATGGCATAGAATCAACAGTAGATCAAGATATTGAAGGCAAAACAAAAGGTATGATTACTTTTGGCCGGCTCGGCGTAGATTACGACTTAAGTCCCAAAACAACGCTATCTGTAGCCGGCGTATTGGTTCAGGGTAAATTTAAGCCGAATGAGAACTCGTCGATCTTAACCACCTCTGGCAATAGCGAATCACGCAGCGATCGGATTTCCGAGTCTGAAAGAAGCTTTAAACCACGGGGGTTGCAGGCAGGTCTTGTTCAAAAATTCAAAACTGAAGGCGAGGAATTGTCTGTGGATTTCAATTATTTCGGCGGCAGCAACACATCCAATGGTTTATACACCACCAATTACCGCAATGCAAGCAGCGAAATCAGCGGAACTCAGATTCAAAAGAACATCGGTTCCGGTGATAATAAGTTCATGACTGTGCAGGCAGATTATGTCAAACCATTCAAAAATGGCATGAAACTCGAAACTGGTGTGCGTGCACAGATCAATAAACTCAAAAATCTCAACAATAATTCCTTAAAAGCAGTAGGCGAAGATGATTTTGAGAATATAACCGCAGCATCAGCTAACTATAACAATAAAAACAGCGTCTACGCAGCCTATGCCTCACTTGGAGGAAACCTCAAGGACTGGGTATCCTATAAAATTGGGCTGCGCGCAGAAAGTTCAACGTACGACGGTGAACTTTTGAATACAAACGAAAAGTTCCACAACAAGTATCCCCTGAGCTTATTTCCTTCTTTGTTCTTGAGCAAAAAGCTAACCGAAAAAGACCAAATACAGATGAGCGTAACCCGTCGTGTCAACCGTCCAAACTTCTTTCAACTCATCCCATTTGTTGATTACACGGATAGCTTGAATATTACACGCGGTAACCCTGACCTTGTTCCTGAATTCACAACATCCGGCGAACTTTCCTACAGCCGTACACATGGAAAAGGTACATTTTTGGCAACAGTATACTATAAACGCACAAACAATCTAATTACACGTTACCTGACACAGGAACTCAATCCGGTAACGAACAAAATGGATTTCATTAATACCTATATCAATGCCAATTCCAGCAAGAATTATGGGGCAGAATTTACTTATACCAATAATCTCAAAAAATGGTGGGATCTGACTGCAGACCTCAACTTCTACAATTCCAAAATTGAGGTGGATGAGAAAACGCCTTCGGAAGGTATGTGGACAGTATTTGGAAAACTGAACAATACATTCAACCTACAGAAAAACTGGAATCTACAGCTAGCCTTTGAATATCAAGGCAAAACAAATATGCCAGTGACACAGGGTCAAACATTCGGTCCACCAATGAACCAGGCGCAAAGCTCTTCACAAGGCTATATCAAACCATTCTATGGTATCGACTTTGCCATCAAGAAAAGCTTCTTGAAAAATCAGGCTGCCTCAGCAACATTGGCCATCAACGATATTTTCAGAACACGTGGCAATACCATTGTTTCATCGGGTGAAGGATTCTCTCAAACCTATTATCGACTGTCAAATCCACAGTTGATCAAATTGAACCTTTCTTACCGTTTTGGAAAAATGGATATGAATATGTTTAAGAAAAACAAAAACCAGAATTCAATGGAAGGCATACAAATGCAATAACATGTGGATCATATCACAATCAAAAGCGGGTATTTCTTGTAGGAAATACCCGCTTTTTTATTAAACTGCGTCAAAGACTAGACGACTGTATTGGATATATTCTTCTTTTCAAGTATTTCAACAATCTCCAGTAGATCATTAATCACATAATCTGGATTTGCCGATCTGAGTTGAGCCGCATCATGTGCACCTGTTGTTATACCAATACTCAAAGCACAACCCGCTTGTTGCCCCTCCTGTATATCGATGATGGAATCTCCAATTTTCATCACCACACTCGAATCGGTAATTTCAAATTTTTGCATGGCCAGATCAATCATATCTGGATAAGGTCTGTTTCGAGGTACATCAGAAGCAGTAATTAAAGCATCTACATCTTTGCCAACTTTCCAATTAAGCTTCTTCAAAAGTGATTCGGCTGTCTTACGATCATAGCCCGTATTGAGCACACGCAAGATATCCCGCTCTTTCAAGATTGCAAATAGTTCTTCCGCATTCGCATTAGGGTAAATTTCCTCGACTTCATAAGCATGTTCCAAGTCTTTCAAAAACAAAGTAAACATCCGTTGAGCCAATTCATCATCATCAACATCCAAACTATTTTTGAGTACAGTCTTAATTGCCTGTAGCTTCTCCTTACCTGCAGCATGGGCCAATACCTCTGTTAATGTCAGTTCGTATCCCCCTACCGTATTTATTGCATTTCTAAGTGTCTTATAAACAATATTATTTTCGTTCACTGTCGTACCTGCCATATCAAATACGACCATCTTGATGGCTTCTTTCATTCTATTCAATCTAAAAGTTTAGCAAAAATAAAAAAATGTTAAATAAAACTAAACAACACTATGTTAATTTATTGCTATGCTTTAGTTAAGAAAACTACTTTAACGCACCACAAAATAATAGGTCCAGGCGATCAGCAAGATTTGAAACGGAATACGAAACCACAAATAGTTTGGACCGGCGTCATCAAAAGTAGCCGTCTCGTAATTGATACGCCTTAAGTTTGCCCGAATATTTGTAGGTAATACCAGTAGAAAGAAGACAATTAAAAGGATTCCCGTTATGCGGCTCACCTGCGGGACAAATAGCCCAATTGCAGCCATGAATTCCATTAAACCGGTTCCATAGATCATTTCTTTTTTAAATGGAACGAAGTCGGATAGCATCAACATCATTCCTTTGGTATAAAGTAGGTGTCCCAATGCAGTGAACAACAGCATCACTGCCAATCCAACTTTACCCGCTAAAAGAATATCCATCTCCCCCTTCAGCAGCAATAGGATGAGATTGGAAATAATGCAAACGACAATTAAAACAAAAAATGGTTTCATCTTTTTTATAACAAAAATAGGTGCCCTTCCTTTTGTTATCAATGAACATTTGTTAATAAATTTCTTTCCTGATCCGGCTTAACGATTGCGATCTAATACCAATATAAGAAGCCAGATATTTTAAGGGAATGTTGCGAATCAGTTCAGGTTGCTCACGCATCAAATTGATATACCTGGTTTTTGCCGAATCTTCAAGTAGCGTCAGTTCCCGTTTCATTTTTTTTAGAAAAATGTCCTCAACCGCTTTCCGACCAATTAGGTTCCCAACCGTTGTTGTTTGATATACCGCATGGAGATCCTCAAACGATATCCGCCATAAAATACAATCTGTTATTGCCTCGAGATGATACGATGAAGGCTGCTGCGTCAAGAAGGAATCGTACCCACTTACAAAAGAGTTTTCGAAAGCAAATCCAAAAGTAAAATCATAGTCCAGTTTTGGGATATTGAAACGTACAATTCCTTTTTCAATAAAAGATAAATACTGTTCAGTTTTTCCGATTTCCAAAATCAGTGATTTTTTTGGAAACTCCATCTTAACAAGCTTAGCGGAAAATACTTCCCAGTCCGTATCATTCATGACAACGAGCGATTCAAAATATTCTTTGATCTTGTCCATGATTCTTATTTTTTAAGAGCAAGATAAAAACTTCTGTTCAAATACATCGTAATGATTATTTACTATTTAATCGATTATTTATTTCAATAAATAATCGATCTATTTTACCAAAAAATATTAACTTAAATACAGTAAACTTTAATTATGCATATTCTTAACGAAAACGCTCCAGAACGGTGGCCTGCCTTTAGAAAATTAGGTTTTCGATATTCCTTTATTTTCATTTTGTCCTTTATTCTTGTTTTTAATAACGGTACTTATCCGTTATATGGATATATCAGCATCCCTCTTACTCATTTCATGCAAAGGTTGACTCCCTGGTTTGCAGAAAATATATTGGGCTATTCTTACGACCACAGCATCTTCATCAACGGAAGTGGAGATACCTCCTATGCCTGGATATCCTTATTGATCCTATTCCTGCTGGCATTAGTTGGGGCGGCTTTATGGTCCATATTGGATCGAAGAAGAGCCAGCTATACAATCCTTTTCTATTGGTTAACCACAGCAATTCGCTATTATGTTGCTTTTATGCTTATTAACTATGGACTGTACAAAGTCTTCTATATGCAAATGCAACCGCCGAGGTTAACACAACTTCTACAGCCATTGAGCGAGTATTCTCCTATGGGGCTGGCATGGACCTATATTGGTTACTCTCAAGGCTACAATATACTTATTGGTTCAGTAGAAATATTATCGGGCTTATTGCTTTTCAGAAAAACGGTGGTTGCTGGTGCACTAATTACGGTTGCGACCAGTATCAATATTATGGCCGTCAACTATTTTTATGACGTCCCCGTTAAAATGGTCTCTACAGCACTCCTGCTACTTTCCATATTTCTACTGCTTCCCTACTTAAAAGCATTGTTCGCAATTTTTATTTCAGGAAAACCTGTACAGTTACTCCCTTTCCAACAACCCCTATTCAACAAAAGCTGGAAAAGAAAAAGCTTGTTTATCGCCAAATTGGTGGTGTTACTGCTCTTTATGGTGCAACAGGGCATGGGCATATTAAGTACAAAAAAAATGATAGCTGAGTACCTAACGAAGTCACCACTCTATGGAATCTACCGTATTGAACAAGCGGGAACACAAGGTAAATCAATCCCTGAAGATTGGCGACTTATTGTTTTCGAAATTGATAACAACAAGGTCTTAATACGTAACACAGACTATACCCCACAAAGGGAGAGCGTTGTTATTGATGCCCCCGGTAAGAAAATTACCCTAAACAATTATCAATTTGATTATCAGATCAACTCTGACGGAAATATTCTTCTGACAAAAACCTTTGATGACCATACAGCGCACATTAAACTTATTAAACAAGACGTGCAAGCGTTCGAATTAATACAGCGCAAGTTTCATTGGGTACAGGAATATCCCTATAATCGTTAAATAAGAATCGTAAAAACTCAATAAAACAAATCGTACACTTAACACCTCCCCAGACCAAAATAACTATGTTTAATGCTGCAAACATAACAACATGCGACGACGAGGTAGAGCATCTCGGTTTTTTATATCGCATGCGGAATATCAGGGTACACACCTACCATATGCTCAAAAGCAAAGAAGTGGTGACCCTTATCTTAATACATTCGAGCGGAGGTCGCCGTGAGATTGATCAGGGGCAACATAATATAATGGGTTATCAAATTCATCTAATGTTCCCCGGTCAGTCAAGTTCTTTCTATTTTTTCAAAGAAACCGCTGTTTATCATTTTAGAATTCCCTGGCAAAATTTTGAAAAATTATGTCATGCGCTTTCAATCAACATAAAACTCCTTAAAGATTATCCGATACTTCAGGTCACGCCATATGAATTTGAAACGCTCCGCTATGAATTCGATAAGATCCGTAATGAACTCTATCGCTATCAGCCACCATTATCACTCATTTTATCACGTTTGGCAACTAGCTTACTAGAGATTAACCACTCCTTAATCAACCACATCGATAATTTAGCACCATACGCTTATCCAGCCATCCTGAATCGTTTTCTTGAATTAGTAGAACTTCATTATAAACAAGAACACCATGTCGCTTATTACGCAAATTTACTGAATATAACTGCAAAAAGTCTTTGGATGCAAACACAGCAATACATGGAGACTAGCCCCCTCAAACTGATTCATAATCGTTTATTAAAGGAAGCTATGCACCTGCTGAGTTTGGGGCCCAATCCAATCAAGACTACCCTGATTGAATTGGGTTTTGAGGACTCCGCTACTTTCTCTCATTTCTTCAAAAAACAGACAAATATGTCACCTTCAGCATATCAAAAGAAACATTTACCACATAAAAAAACATAAAAATGGCTCCTACGTGATATACATGGAGCCAATATTTATTAAGAAAACCGCATTATAACGATCTTTTTTTCAACGTGATATTATCCAAAAATGCATTTCCTTTTCCTACATTGGTAAATCCGATCCGAACAATTTTTTTATTCGGATTAATCTCCTTGCCAGTAACAAAATCAAGCTCCTGCTTTCCACCTTTCTTTTCTAAATCAGGTATTAACGTCTTTAAATTCGACAACTTTCCTGTTACGACAGTGACATCATCGACTTCCACCTGCACTTTGTCTCCTTTACTCCAATAGACAAGTTTGAAGTCTTGTTGGGGATCCAAATAAACATATTGCTCTATTTTTTGACCCGGCGCAAGTACCACCGCTTTACTCCCCTTTTCGCCGCGCCCTTCTTCGATGACCGCTGCTCCTTCCCAAGGTGCAAGGCCAGACTTACCCTCAAAATCTGGATTAGGCAATTCATTACCATCTTTTAAAGGCCAGTTATACGCCCGAATATAATCGACCTCCATATTGACTCCGCCTTCAGATCCATAGGCTCCAAGAAATACGTTCAAAAAGTGGTTGGGTGAATAAATCTGATTTTTATTCGTATATTCTTTGATCAGATCTCCATTGATATAATGTTTAATACTTGTGGGTGTCCACAATACCCCATGTGTTACCCATTGTCCGACATGTTCATACCCCTCTGCAATATGTGTAGCAAGGTTACGTTGAAATACCCCTTTTTGATCAACATGTCCATGTATCACAAACTGAGCCGTAATATATTCGAAAACGTCGATTTCAAAAAGCTGTCCCTTGGGGCGAATGCCTTTAATTCCGTCGACTTCGGATCCTTCTTGAAGATAATAACGAATATCTGGTCCAGGTGAATCAAACCAAAAAGCTGTATTTGTTCCCTTGGGATTCCCCTGTCGGTTACGTCTTACCTTAACTTCAAAGTACCCACCTTTGCTGTTGTCCAATAAATTTTCATTGGACTTCCAATCGTAGGTTTGGATGGATGAAATCTTCTGGTTGCCACCCGCTGTAAAAATCCGTTTGGGAATAGTATCATTGACATACAGATTGATCGCTGATCCATTTAAAGTATAAGCGGGTTGTGGCAAACGATCATGCAACATTTCATCCTTGGATTTTGCATTCAGATAATTCAAGGATGAAAAATAGTTGGTCGTCCATTTATTCCGATTAAGTAATTGATCGTTAAATTCATCCTGCCAATAAACTTCCATACCAACAGGAACTGCTCTTGAACTTGGATTCTTTCGCTCTTCATCGAGTTCAGTATTATCCAGCTGCCATCTCTTGCTCGTATACACTTTTCCATTTGCCAAGGATTTTCCTGTAGCAGATTCTACCCAGATATAATAGGTCGTTTCAGGCTCTACCTGCTGAATATAATAACGTTTGACACCTTCTGCCAATATCGCATTGGCTGTCTGCGGTTTCTTATTCGTTTTTGCCCAAAAGACTTTCGCTCCGGATATGCTCGGTTGATTATCCTTCATGTCTACACGGATCCAACTCCGGGTACCCAATAGCTGTAATGGTACATTTGAACTTGTCGTTTGAGCCGATAGCCCTAACGCTGACATTACCTGAATACCTGCAAGAAATAGATATTTTTTCACAATTTTCTTATTTTATAAACGAACAAACGATAGTCAATCTGCTTACGAACAGACTATAACCTTACGATAATAACGAGAATTATCAGCATTGGCAACTCTGATCAAAACGCAACCGTTTGTTCAATTTAGCGATTCCGAAAATTGGGACTTAAACAATGGATCAGACAACTCGAATTTTCCGCGCTAACACGTTCTGCAGCATTGGTAAAGTCAAGAAAAAAGCCGCTTGGAAAATCCAAAACGGCCTGATATATAGCGTAAAAAAAGTTTCCATTCAGATTATTCATGCAAAACCAAAATCGCTTTAACTGATCGGTTCAAAACTTCATTCACCGTACTACTTGCAAATAAACGGTAAATCATATTATGGTTGCGTTTGACCAAACACAGAATATCGGTCTGATTGTTTTCAACAAAGTCAATGATCGCATGTGATGGCCGTGTATCATCCTCATCCACATAATTAAAGTTGATATCTACGTTAGGAAGCAACTGACGCATTTTTTTCTCGCCATTACGCACCAGCTTTTCGTCCAAATCCCTTTCTGAGACGTGTAGAATTTCCAACTTCTTGGGGTCTGAAAGTTTTAAAATACGATTGAGCGCTTTGACATCACGAACAGACAATTTTGTTGTTTTATAATCCGTTGCCAATGTAATGACTGGAATAACCGACAGATTACTTTCAGGAGGTACAATCAAGGTCGGAATACGCAATTTTGTCACAGCCATACTCGCATTACTACCGACAATTTCTTTAATGCCTGTCGCCCCGGTAATTCCCATCACCAAAAAAGAAACATCCGTATATTCAACATACTTTGTGACTACATTACGCAGATAACCTACTTCAACAACGGTTCGCACTTTGAGGTCATTGTATTTATTTTCCTGGACCACCTGATCAGTCCATTCTTGCAAAGCAGCACGTTTTCTAGCGTAATAATCTTCTATAAAGATCGCGTTATAAGTACTGTTGTTGATCCCTTCTGTCGGGTGTATGGCATGTACAACAGCAACTTCCATATTCAAACGAGAAGCCAAAGACAAGGCGTAACGCAAAGCATGACTTGCATTGATTGAAAAATCGGAGGCAACAAGAATTTGTTTCATTTTTTAAGTTTTTAATATTTACCTGTCAATAGCCATGTGTACAAATGCAATGGATGACAAAAACATTCAGATAACAATCAACTAAATAAAAAGATGGAAGAATACAAATAGTAATAATGCCAAGCCAATTGACACGGGTAAGGTAAGTACCCAGGCAAGACCGATACTTTTGAGTGTCCCTTTATTCAGATTGCTCTTTCCTCCAGAAGCGACCATTGAACCGGCAATACCACTTGAAAGCACATGCGTTGTACTAACCGGCAAACCCAATACGGTACTGATACCAATTGTCGAAGCAGCAACAATCTCGCTTGAGGCTCCTTGAGCATAACTTAAATGTTCATTTCCTATTTTTTCACCAATCGTTACTACAATACGTTTCCAACCGATCATTGTCCCAAGACCTAAGGCGATTGAAATAGTTAAGATCACCCAGATCGGTGCAAAGTCCGTAAGATGTTTCAATTCGCCCAACTTACGATTAAGCTCCAATCGATTTTCAGGATTGATATCGATCTGTTTACTGCTCTCTAATGTAGCAATGGATTTAACTAAACCTTCAACCTCTTTTCTGAATTTAAAAGTACCGGCTTTATCCGTTACACTTTTATCCATCAAATGCAACTTGACTTGCTCAATCTCCTGATTGACTTGCACAAACATCGTTCCCTGAGCGACATTACTGGAAGCAATTCTCTGTAACACGATTTCCGTTTGATCGAGCGTTTTAATGACAGCCGCATCTGGTACGGAATGGTTGATTGAAAAACGAGCAGGCAGAAATGCAATTAAGATCAACATAAACAGTCCTACACCTTTTTGTCCATCGTTGCTACCGTGAAAAAAACTGACCAATGTACAGGTCAGTATAAGAATACCGCGTACTAACAAGGGAGGTCTGTCATCTTCTCCCTGTGGGATGTGAAAAAGTGCTTTATAACGGACGACATGCTTTAAAAAGAGCATCAATAACACTGCTAAACCAAAACCAATCAAAGGTGAGAGAATCAAAGAAAGACCAATTTCCTCGGCCTTATGCCAATTGACACCACTGCCACCATAATACCAGGTGAAGCCTATACCAGCCCCGATAAGAGCACCAATCAAAGTATGTGAACTCGAACATGGAATACCAAAATACCAGGTCCCCAAATTCCAGATAATAGCCGCTAATAATACAGCAAGGACCAGGCAAGCGCCTACCGAAACAGGTAGTGCCATTAAGGTATCGAGAGGCACCAATTTAAGTATTCCCATAGCAACTGCGATCCCACCTGCAAAAACACCTAGAAAATTCCAAAAGCCAGACCAAGGAATGGCTACAATTGGTTTAAGTGCTTTGGTATAAATTACCGTTGCAACAGCATTCGCGGTATCATGAAAGCCATTGACAAATTCAAAGGCCACAACGGCAAATAAACAAAGGGCAAAAACAATAAGAAGTCCAGTACTAAGATCGGTTTCCCCTAAGAGAGGAATCATGTTGCAGAAAATTTGCATATTATTCTTTCATAAGATTTATGGTTGTCCTTGCTGAGTTTTTCTTACTTGCTGAGTTTTCCTTAAGGAAAACTACCAAAGGAACAATCGCTTCATTCAGCTCAAAAATAATTTTCAGATGTTAACTTTTGATAAAGGATATATTACGTTATACAACACGAAAGAAAAACTTAAAACACTGTTAACGAATCTTATTCCATCGCTATTTTATTTCCCACAAACTTTCTTAATTTTCAGGGAGCTAATACGGACTTTATAGGGACCTCATTCGGACTTCATTCGGATGAAAGCGAATAAAGACCGAATAAGTTCCGTAGAAATAACGATTATAAAACGGATCAAAAGTAAATTTGATCGCTAGTTTCTACCCACAAAATATAGCCCCCTGTATAAAACCAACTGTGAAGCAAGAGCCGTATAAGACCAACCGTAAAGTAAGAGCTGTATTAGACCTTTTGTAAACTTTTTTCAGGAATGGACATAGTGTATCTGCGAAATGCCAAGCAGAGGATTCGAGAGAATTTTAGTCCGCCATTTACAACGAAAATAGTACGATTTACCGATTCAAATCCACAGTCTACCGAAAAACGCACACTTTTTAGAATTAAACCCATTACTTTAGACAAAAGTAAATTTAACACCGAATTAATTATGCCTAAAACTTATCCATTAGACTATTCCTTGACGAACTATTCTCCCTTACAGCGGATTACATTTAGTACGCTAACTTTTCTCATCGCCATTTATTGCGTTCTTTTTGCACAGCATACAAAAGCGCAATCTTTAGACTGGTCTACAAAAGATATTGTATTTAAGAGTGAGGGTATTAACCTGGCAGGAACCATACTTCAGCCTCGGCGTGCCCATGCTGCCATTGTCCTCATACATGGTTCTGGACAAGAGAAAAGAATGATGGATTTTGCCTCATATTTAGCCCAAAACGGTATTGCCGTATTTACTTATGACAAGCGCGGAGTAGGAAAATCTGAGGGGACCTATGCTGGCCCTGAGGTCGGTACCAATAATATCGATTCTGCCAACCTCCACCTGCTCGCTAAAGATGCACAAGCGGCAGTAAAAGCATTCCATCAACAACTAGGGAAAACGAACATTCCTGTAGGGCTACTGGGATTCAGCCAAGCGGGATGGATCATTCCCTTAGCGACTAACCAAAATCCTTTGGTCGACTTTTTTGTATTGTACAGTGGAGCAGTTATCCCTGCCCGTGAGCAGCTCCGCTTCCAGTTCTTTACAAATGGAAAAAAAGATTTTTGGGATAAACATACGGAAGCCGATGCCCGACAACATGTAGCGAATGATCCAGATCGCTATCAGTTTACAAATACCGATCCGATGACATCACTTAAAACGATAACAACTCCAGGACTCTGGCTTTTTGGATCCAAAGATATCCAAATACCTGTAGGCTTATCGATTGAACATATCAATGCACTGAAAGCACAGGGAAAGCCCTTCGAATATTGCTTATTTCCTTTATTAGATCACAATACAAGCCTTTCGGCATCGCGTGAACCAAGTGCTATTGCATTGAATTGGATCAAAAATCAACGTAAAAAAAGTCATAAAAAATGCCTCCTGACAACGATTCATCTGCATCAAATCAAGCATTAAAAAGGCCTAAGTTTTTTACTTAGGCCTTTTTAATGCTTGATTTGAACTCGCTAGATTAATGCAAATCCGTACGAAGTACTTTACTTTTGTTCAATGCTCGATTGGAATAGATGATATACACGGTGCCAACAATAGTTGGCATAATCCAAACCAGCGTTGAACCAAGCTGAATCCCAGCAACTAAAAATGCTGTCACCGACGCGATCAATGCGCCTACCATACGGCCCAAGTGACTGACCAGCCAGGCATTTTTCTTTTCTTTGAAACTTTTAAACAGCTGAAAATCCCGAATACTCATAAATGCACCAAAACCACCAAAAAAGACATATAAAACAGAATTTGCCATCTGTTGTACCAATCCAATTAGACCAAGACATAACATACCGACCGATACAAGTAGCATCGTGGCGGAAATCAGTTTGTCTTTCCAATCGGCCTGTTGTTTAATTTTACTGCGTAAAGTCAATGCGCGATTACCTGCTAGAATGAGATAGATGGTAAAGATACCGATCAAAAATAAAAATGTGTTTTCGTGGCCCGGCATCCTCGCAATAACAAGCGAAATTAAAGAACTAATCACCATCGCATAGGAAAATATAATCCCCATTTTCTTGTGCCCTGCTCCCCCCTTTTTTACAGCCACACTTATCAGGCCGGTAATCAATCCTATCCCACCAAAAAATGCGTGAACGTAGATCAATGTCTTAATTGTTTCTTCCATAGTTCTTCTTTAATAATTGTTTTTAGCTAATAATGGTATTGAAGCAAAAAGGCTAATGGTTATGCCCTGTTTAAAATAGATAGACAAAAAACAGCACTATTATGCCGTTTGCGACAATAGCCCAAATGTAAAAAATACCCTTTAATTATCTATATGTTTAAATAAAAATTACTCTTTTTCCTCACGGACGAGAAAATCATAAGAGTACCAGAATTTCAGGTGCCCATGGGAATTAAGGCCTCCTAGACTATAGCTAATGGGATAATCAAAGCTATTCTGTTGCAGTTCAAGTTCATTTTTATAATCAACGACAAGTTTTTTAATTTCATCCAGACCTGTCGCGCGTCTAATAAAACTTGTTTGACGTCCACCGCGCAGATAAACCAATACGTCGGACCCTTTTAATACCGTTTCGTCGGTTTTCGTCAGAAATTGATTGTACAGCAATTTTTCCAATACATTTTTAAGATCACCTCGTGGAAAATCACTTTCTCCCATCATGATTGAGTGTGTACCATAGTTGACTGAGGAAACATAGTAGGGATTATAACCTGTATTTTTTAACTTCCCAAGTGCATCCCTATTAAAAGCCTGTTCATAGTCTTTCAGATCCGCATGGAGACTAAATGTAATATGTTCTCGACGCAACAACAGGCTATTAGCTCTTTTTATCGTGGTGGAATCATGGTGACGGACCAATTTGAGTACACTATCTACGTCAGGGCTATTATTAAGATGGTAACGTATTGCCCTATAATCGAAAAATGCCCCTACCGATGATTGCTTCAAAACAGCCGGTTCCCCCTTGCTTTTCTTCGCGAAAGCTCGCACAGCATCAAATCCAGGAATAATATGAATGGGAGATAAAGTGGGTTGTGTAGAAGAAATTGTGCTTTTGAAAGGTTTATAATAGTTACGAAGGGAAGTTAGTTTTAGTTGCGGTGTGGTATCTTTTAATCCCCAAACTGTCCCCAAATAGAAGTTTTTATTTGTGGTACCATCCACGTAAATCTGGCTAACCGAAAACCCGACGGAACGCCCTTCAAATTGATACCTTTTAGCCATTGTTCCACCACCGACCTCCGTGGAGTCAAAGTCAATATCTTCTTTGTCACAGCTGGACAAAAAACAAATGCTTAGTAACAACAGGAAAAGATATTTCATAATTTAAAAAATTAATCGTCAGCTCTGGTGCAGCACTTCGATCTCATCTACCCGTCGGACAATGGCCTTTAGATTCTTTTCAAATATATACAAAATTCCTAATCCAACATACATAAAAATAAGAATAACAACACGATACAAAGCTAAAGGAATATAATTAACGATCCATTCAGAAGAAACCAACCCGATGATCAAAACCATAATCGGTATCGTTAAACCAAGATAATTGCGATAAACGCAGTATTTGCTCCCTCTAGGCCGATGCCGCAATAAGTATACTGGAATATAAAAAACGAGTGTACCGATCATCCCTAATTTTAATCCGGTCCAAAAAGCATCTGCATCGAGCGGCACAAAATAATAGAACAATGTGAAGTACACGATATAAATTGCACTATGCCAATGCTTGACGAATTGTAAAAAATCAGCAGGAAATTTATTGATCTGTTTACGTTGCAGATTCAATTCATAGCTAGCGGCAATGTTTCCAAAACCTGCCGCTCCAAAACTGGCATAAGCGAGATCAATGGCTCGATTGAAATATATACCGGCATCTGAAGACATGAGTTCCTCTACCTTACAAGCAAAGTGATCCAGAATTTCAAGTTGAACATCAACATAACGATATCCTTTAGAACGAATAAAATCCATCAGAATACCTAATTCCGCTTTGGTCAATTTCTTTTCTGTCATGATACAATTGGTTTAGTGTTCAAGATAACCTGTAACTTCTCCACAAAGGTCAACGCATCTTTCATTTTACTTACCTGAGCTTTTTTTCCCTTCACTGTCAGGGAGTAATATTTTCTTGCTCTTCCATCGACTACTTCTATTGCTGTATCCAGGAGTCCTTCCGCTTCTAGCTTATGTAATGCAGGGTAGAGCGCTCCCTCAGTCAGAATAAACTCTCCTCCGGTTAAGAGTTTTACTTGTTGAGTCATTTCATAGCCATACATTCTTTTCGTTCCAGACAATAGCTTTAGAATAATCGTTTGTAAAGTGCCTTTTAATAACTTCGTATCTTTCATTCGTTCATCTTAAACAATTAATTAAATATACCTAATTTTCTTATATATACAAAAATATAAGAAAACTATGATACAGCAGCTTGCATTTTAACCGCCGCCATTAGTTATGGCCCTTGCACTGCCTTTTGACTGGACTGCTTCGGCCCTGCTTTTGCAATTAACCAATCAAATTCCTATGAATCGCCTAGTGTTTACCTCGTGAACCAGATAAACATTAGGTCTCAGGTAGGCGTTTACGAGGAACAAGAGTGAACAAAGGCACTGGCAAGAGCAAACAATGGCAACGGCAGGGATACAGGGAAAAAGCCGCTAGAGCTGGGAACTCCAAACGGCTTTGCATTAACAATTATATATAGAATGATATGATTATCCCGCTTTCAGGAGATCAACAATAAGACGATCTCTATTTTCATTCAATGAGGGATAAAATTGATTTAAATCAACCAATATGATCGGCATACCCCTATTTTCGGGTTTATACAAGACATTATCTACCAAGTCCCGACAGAAAACTAACGATTCATTATCCGTGAATACTTCTTTTGACCTTTTGAGGAAACTATCAAAAAAACGTCTTGGATTATTGATGATTTTAAGATGTTCCTGGTTTGGAAAAACCGTACTGGAGAGATCTAGCCTTCGAGAAAATATAACGTCCTTCAATTCCGCATGACCGAAATTTATCAAGGGAGTTTTTAATGGTTTGGCTTTTTTGAGAATAAAAAGATTGGTAGAGTATAAATCTTCTGTAAAAGGAATTCCATAAAACCATGAAGAACTGATCTTTCCTTTAAAAACCACATGAACCAAATTTGTCCCATCGAAAGTTGTTTTGTCAAATGTATTGTAAAGAAAGGAGGACTTTTCAATTTTTAAATTTCCAATAATGGCTTTCGAAAAATCGTTCGCTTCGAATGTACTTTCCATCCAAAGCCCAGATTCCTGAAAAACAACAGACTGAAAGTTACAGTCTATAAAGGTACAACGAATGAACTTACAATCACGAAACATGGAGTTCATGAAGCTTTTCCCTTTTATCGTACAATCGATAAATGAACAGTTTTTTAAAACTTTGTGATTGAATTCAAAACTTTCAATCTCACTTTGTTGGAATATTTTATTAGTCAGTGCCATGCTAAAAATGATTAATAGGCTAAAATTTCATAGTAGTTGCATTGTAAATGGATTTTTAACGGCCAAAATCTCCATTTATACAATGATGACAACGGGAAAGACAAAACGTCCTAAAGAAATTTTGACTTTTTTTTTTATCCTAGCCTAAAACAGCCAAGAAATATAAGATCTCCTAGCAAACTGACTATAGGACTACGCTAGCCAGCGATTCTTATAACTGGCCAATAGACACAAAAAAGCCGCAAGAACGGGGAGTCCTTTACGGCTTACTACCTATGAAAAACATTCACCTTAAGTATAAGGCACTATCTACTATGACAATTAAAATTAAAATGGCACACATAAACCTACAGCACAATGAATTAGCGGATTAAGATCTGTTCACTCCCTACTTCAAAAAAACTCCAATCTATGTTCTTGGCATTTCTTGGAACCAAATATAAAGTGCTCGGTCAGAGATTCTCCCCCCCGTTTACAATTCGCCAAAAATGATTTACGATTCGTCTGTTGTACTATTTGAATCGACCGGTTAATCAGCCCTTTACTGCTAAAAGAAAAAAAAGTATATTGGTGAACACAATTAAAACTGTTTATGAAATTGATAAAAAATATTTTGGCGGTGCTCGTACCACTTACCTTATTCAGTGGCACAGCCTTTTCCCAAACCAAAGAGGAGCTTAAAAAAAATATGAAAACAGCATACCAATTCCTATTATGTATTGGACTCAGCCGTCAATGATTTCCATTCTATTTCCATTGATATTATTGTACAAGATGACATCCCAGACCACTATTCATTTTACATTTCACCCTTTAATATATCCCTAAACAATATGCCTTTATATTGTGGTATTCAATCTGCCGGTGGCGGTATCAGTGTTAAGACTGGTAAAGAAGAAGATATCAAATTTAATGGCATCTTTTCGCGTTGGTTTGAACGAACAAAAAAGGCTTTAAAAACTACAGGATATTATGCCAGTTCAGATGCGGAGGGTGATTTTATCAGTGTCCGCAATACCGTAGGCTGGCACAAAGGTTCTTATCGCATCACACTAAAAAAAGAAGGCTATATCGCAGACAAAGCCGTTCCAGACACTATTAACCCCAAAGAAACCTATTTCAGCTGGGGCGATTATGAACATTCCTGGGTCACGATGTATGTCGAAGATTTAAGCACTAAAAGAGTGGTCAATGTAGGGTCCCTAGCCTTCCCGGGTAAAAAGATCCAGATGAAAAAACACATCACATCGTTCTTGGAGCAATACAAGTATTTTATTGATTTCGCCCAAAGACAGCGGGACCTCGAAGGGTTGAATGTCATCCGATACGATAAATTGCCTAAAGTAACCGTTGTTCAAAAAAATCTACGCATCAATGGTAAATTGGTCAAGCTTGAAAAAGTGCCGACTTACCATAACCGTACACATAATCCCGAACAAAGTAAAGTAGCCGGTGAAATCCCTATCCTATCCAAGGATAGTTATAATGCTGCAACTGGTGAACTTACACTTGAAACGGGCGTGTTTGTAAAATGGCCGGAGAAAAAAGACGTTAAGTAAAAAGAACCTTTTTAATTAAGTCCAAAACTGACAATAAACGAGTTTTCTTCTTTTGCGATCCTATCTGACTTATTCTTAAAAGGCTCTCCAATGGAAGCGCCATTCTTCGCAACAGCGCAAAAAAAAATTGCTCCATATTGAATAACGTATAGCATGGCTTATCCCATTGCATAAACGACGACAAACCTGATCGGAAAAGACACATGTGGTGAACTCTTGTCAATCAGATAAAGTCGCACACAAAATAACATGTAAGTCAAGTCCAAAAAAGAGTCTTCTCATCATTGTGATGAGAAGACTCTTTAAAAAATTGAAGTCTTGATCCGAAACGTTTGCCGAGCGGCTTACTTAATGTCGAACCAAGTTTGACTTTTTGCCGGTATATTGACCTCAAAGATCGCTTCCGAGGCTGCATTTAATGGTATTATGCTGCTGTTCTGATCTTGCTCAACCACTTGTGCATTTCCTGTCAGTCCGGTATAGTATAAGTTGACCTTAATTTTTCGTTTTATCGCTTCGTCCAATGGATTATAGATCATTAGTAATCCTTTTTCTTTCCCCGCCGGATTCACGTGCAAAATAGCATCATAATCCATCCCGTCAGGACGTCTTACATGGATAATATCACTGTCCAAAACTTCGCGGTGTTTCTTGTAAAAATTCACCCATTTGGCCACTACATTTTTTGTTTCTGGGGAGTCATAAAGCTGTGGCCCACGATAACAGGCCTGTACACCTGCGCCAAATAGATTGGCCAAGCGTTGCTCGTAATGCGGTAGGTGATCCTTCAAAGGCTCGATCGTTGCCTCTTTGCCTCCACCTTGATATTCTACCAAAGGAACAAACATCCAGCCCATAGACGGCGCCTTTGCCCAGGTACCATCAAAGATATTCTGTCTTTCCACAATCTCCTGTTGTGCCCTCGGAAGCGACCAGTTCGCCTCACGGTAGCCCATCCCGACTTTGTTTCCGCCATTCAAGAAATACATATCCGGAATATTCAGGTAGATTCCCTTTTCACGGCACCATTTGTAAAAATCAGTGATCCGTTTAAACTGATTCCATTGTGAGTCTTTTTCATTATGATGCCCGGGGTGATCGGTGGAATAGCACCAATCTCCAGGATAAGATCCATCGTGCTCAAATACGCCCAATCCCGAACTTTCATACAGGTTATACAGCTTTTTGAAGTAAGCCTGGCCCCATTCACTCTCAATACAGGGTGAACTTCCAAAGCGAGGATGCATGCCTTCAGGTAGCACAACGTCATTTTTAGCATCAATATGCCGACTAGCCAGGAGCGAATAGCCTCCAAGTTCAATTCCTTTGCTATGCGCATAGTCAGCAAGCTCCTTCATACGCTTGAGATTTTCGGGAGAATCATCTTCGGCATTGAATCCAGACCAAAAGGTCATAATCACCATTTCAAAACCAACTTCCGATGCTTGATCAATTGCCTTTTTTACCGACTCGTTGTCCGAACTCCGTACATGCATCAATATTGGATTTTCAGTTGCCCATGGCGCCATGGAGCGCAGCATTTTTCGATATCCAAGGCTCTTACGTTCGCGTTCCCAGCTATCGTTCAACAGCTCCCAAACCCGATAGCTTGCAAATTCTCCACCGGCAGCAACCTGTTGTTCAGGTCCCATTTTAGGTGCAACTTCCAACAGACAGGGTGTCTCCCGGTCGTAGTGGACCTGTGTCGTATATAGCGGGTCTTTTTTCCACTCCAGACTCGAGGAATAAACGATTTCATCGCTCATACCGCCAAATGTATAATCTGTTTCCACCGTGATATTAGGGTATAACCAACGGCTTCTATGATCTACCGAACTTTCGGGCTCAAATACAGCCAATTGCTCACTCTTAAAGCTATTAACCACAATTTCCCGGTCCGACTGATTCTGCACGGTAATCCACTTACTAAAGATCGGCATGTCATCATAAAGATCATAATGAACCTGTACCGTAATGTTTTTCATATAAGCAAGTTTACTGGATAGATCGCCTGCAAATTGGGATGGAAAATCACCGTATGCCCAAAAACCTTCTATTTTGGAGCGCCCTTCCTTTGTCGAAGCCTTACCATCCTTATTCCCGCCGTTTGGATCCATTTTTCCGACACGAACCAGTTGTATCTTGTCACCCGACTTTAGTGGAAGATGACCAACAGTACGCCATTGCTGTCCGTCCAAAGAGGCTTGTGCCAATAATTCTTTATCTGCTATTTCATATCTAAACCATAGCTGATCTACTTTACCAACTTCGAAAGTTCCGTTATCGCGTTTGCCATCAAAAAAAACAACCTTGCCTTCGCTTGCTCTCCAATAAAGTCTGGGATTACTATTCGTTAGGCTTAGTCCAAAACCCAATCCCCAATCGTTGGATTGATCAGTACCTTTATTCATCTTGGCTACGAGTACCTTTACCTCTTGAGGAACTGTTCTTTCAGCGAACACAGCAGCATTTTCAAGTGCCATAATTTCGCCCACTTTTCCTTCATTGACAAAGGAATTACGCTCATGTGATTTTGAAACCATCAACTTCCATCCGGAATCTAGATGCTGAAATTTATCTTCCAACAGCAATGCCCTGTTTTGGTCACTTTTATTCTTTGCGGCAAGCGCATCGATCGCCTGCTGATCCAATGTATAGGTAAATGTCAGCTCTTTGCCCGGGACAGGCCAAGGCATATCTTTAGGCATCCAGTTTGGTCTCTTTTTCCAACCAAAACGGGGTTTTGTATCTTCAATTTTATAGTCATGGAATTTAAAAGCCATGGGGTTTGCCTTTAAACTCGGGATCCATTCTTTCAGTAAATAATTATGTACTTTCTGTCCTTCCAATCCGCCGACATCAAAGGTAAACCCATCGATTGTTACGCTGGCTTCAGGTCGAATCGACCGTAGAAATGCTGTATTTCCAGTCAATTCATCCAAACCAATACTGGCTACATTTGGAAAAGTCGTAAATGTACGGCTGACCAAACCATTGGAAAAGACCAAATGACCTTCTTTCGTCTTGAAAAGTCCTGCTTTCGCCTGGGGAGTTCCTATTAGCCAGTCTCCAGACAGGCTGTTGCTTTCTTTGCTAAATAGCGGCAGCTGCTGACTATAGCTCTGCTTTGCCTGGCCCAACACGCCCAATAGACACAGGATATAGAGTTGTTTTTTTAAGTAATTCATCTTTTTTTTTGCCAAAACATTTACTGATGCGACTTTCAGATACTTGCTTGAGACTTTGATTTTATTTGCTTTCAACAATTTTACTGAGCCCCCCATTCTTTATTCGGTTCTTTACCCATAAATAGCACCAAGGTTCCGCCTCGCATAATTTCATTGTGATCTATAAAACAGTTATTATAAGAGACGCCATTAAGTTCAGCCTTTTGGATGTAGCGATTTTCAGGCGAGTTATTTTCTGTTTTGATTACAAACTGTGTCCGAGGATAATATTTGGGATCAAGTTTAAAGGTGATCGTATCAAACACAGGACTTGTAATCTCATAGCGTGTGTCACCCGGACAAATAGGGTGTAATCCAGATGCCGCCAATACATACCATGCTGACATTTGCCCCACATCTTCATTACCTATCAGACCATAAACTGAATTATGATAGGCACGTGAACAAATTTCACGCGTCCATTTTTGCGTGAGCCATGGCGCTCCTAAACGATTAAACAAAAAGGGTGCATGGTGTACCGGTTCATTGGCATGGTTATAATAATTATTCCACATCATATCTTGCGGAGCGAGTTCAAAAAAACTATTGAGATCCGCGATGGTTTTTTGCTTACCACCCAAAAGGCCTGCAAGTCCATCCACATCATGAGGGACAAACCATCCCTGCTGATAAGGGTTGCTCTCAACACAGCCATAATTTTGGGTTAAGCGGCCCGTTTCTGGCCATTTACTCCATGTACCATCCTGTTCTTTCGGTCGAAACCAGCCGACTGTGGGATCAAAGAGATTTCTATAACTTTGCGCACGATGAGCATATAAATCCACATCAGCCGTTTTATTTAATCGTTTTGCTAATTGAGACAGGCACCATTCTGTATAAGCGTATTCCAATGTCGTTGAAATTTCTCCTGTAGTTCCCTTTTCTCCATTTCCAAATTTTTCAACAGTCTGTCGCGCATATTTATAAGCTTTTTCTACATCAAAGTTGGATATCCCTTTCATATAGGCGTCCGTAATAACTGATACGGCAGGGTTTCCGATCATACAGCCACTATACGCATTCAAAAATTCCCAACGTTCTAAATAATCCTGTTTACTTTCTTCGGCCAATGTCACCAAAGAATTGATCATATCATTTACGATAGTCGGATTAATAATCGTTTGCAAAGGAAACTGACTTCGAAAAACATCCCAGCCGCTAAATACTGTTCGCTTGGTAAAATCTTTCGTTTGGTGAATATGTCCGTCACCGCCAACGTATTTTCCATCTACATCCGAGAAATCTCGCGGATCGATCATCGAATGATACAAAGCTGTGTAAAAAACAGTTTTCTCGTCTTCTGTCCCACCGTGAACCTCGATTTTCCCTAATGCATCATCCCATCGTTTCTGCGTTTGCTTCAATACATTGTTAAAGTTCCAATCTTTGATTTCTGTTTCAAGGTTATTTTTGGCTCCCTCCATACTGACAAATGAAATTCCAGCTTTCATTAAGACCTGCTCATTTACTTGTGTAGGGAATTCGGTATAAAACCCCAAATGTTTACCTTCCATAATGCCGATATTTTTTGTGACGACAGATTTGGAAACCATCTCTTGATAACTGGCACTTGTGACATCTTCCAATTTCCGTTTTTGCCCCTCTGGAAGGGTACAACTCCATACTCCTTTATCGGTAAAAGGCTTACTAAATTGGGCATAAAAATAGACCGTATAATTTGCCTTCCCATCACCATTTCCCCAACCTCCACCTTCGGGCGCGCACTTCATCCATCCTTGGATGGTATGGTTGTCCACCACTTTCACATATTGTTCCGTAGATGTACCACCTACTCGCCGCGCTAAGTCGATCTGAATCCGCGACTTTTTATGTTTGGGAAAAGTAAACCGAAGCATACCGCTATGCGGTGTAGCGGTCATTTCAGCTTTTATATGATAATCTGAAAGCACCACGCCATAGTAACCGGCACCTGCTTTCTCATCTTTTTTGGAAAAACGAGAGCGGTAGCCTTTTTCCGGATGTTCGGCACTGCCTGCCGAAGTTTTCAGCTCTCCTGTGGTCGGCATGACTAAAAAATTACCTAGATCACCGTACCAGCCTATACCACTCATTTGTGTAAAGGCAAATCCTTCGATGGAGGTATGCTCGTAGTTATATCCAGAACCATTATCTCCACCGGTAATCGTGTTGGGGCTAATCTGTGTTAAGCCAAATGGAGTTGCTGCTCCTGGAAAAGTTTTACCGAATCCGTGTCCTCCCGTTTCGGCTTTTTCACCACTGGTAACCGCACCGATAAACGGATTGACATATTTAGATTGCGAGTAGCAGTTAAAATAGATAAAAAATAGAACAACACTAAATTGAATACGGGATATCATAAAAAATGGTTTAGATTACTTTGTCAAGTCTACGGAATCCGATAAGATACAGACAATTGGTTATGTTCGACCAAAAGTTTGCCAAAGACTATAAAACTGGAACAATATAATCAATATCACAATAATCTCATTCTTTTTGTCTTCCCAAATCAAATTTCCTTAAAATCTCAAATACCCGTTCTTTACGCAATAACCACATGCCTAACTTTTCTTCGGCAACACCATCCAAAAGTCGGTACGTAAAGACAATCCCCTCCTGTTCATCCAACTGAACCTCTAAATATTTCATCGCAATACCATCTTTATACAGTATGGGGCAAATTTCTGTAATATGTGAGGACAATAAGAATACACTGTTCTTATATCCTTTCAAACAGTTAACTAATTCCTGGGTTGCTTCACTAGCATCACTATGGTTTGTCCCCTTGAATAGCTCATCCATGAGAATAAACATTTGCTTACCGGATGCCAGTAACTCCGCCAAATGTTTAACCCGTAATACTTCGTTAAAAAAGTGACTTGCACCTGCATTTATATTATCACCTAAATTTATGGTCGCCGATATTCCATCAAAAAGCACTGTTTTCATCGCATCTGCTGGAACCGGAAAACCAAGATGTGCCAGATAAACACAGCTTCCAATTGTCTTCAACAAGGTAGATTTTCCTGTCATATTTGCTCCAGTCAAATACCAAAGGTTATTTTCTTTATTGATTTCGACATCATTTTTAATGGCATCTTCGATAAATAAATTATAAGCTCCACGTATGGTGATCATATCCTCTCCCCCTGTCTTTTCCTCAATCTGAGGAAATACAAGATTCTTTCCTTTGATACTTTTTGCTACACTGAACAAGGCATCCAAATGATACAAAACATCGAAAATCTCACGTATTGCATTTCGTTTTATATTTCTAAAAAGATAATCGTATTTGATCATCAGCTCTTTAGAAAATTTGTTATTCAGCAACTGTATAAATTCATCCCGATCGATATCTTCCAAAACATAATCTATGTGTTTACTATACTCTTTGAGAATAGCTAAAGTATGACCTTCTGATTTTACATATTCTAATAAAATAGCAAGACCATCCGTAATCTTTGCTATTTCGTGAATAGATCGCTTTACAAGTATCTCGCGTTTTTTAAAATCCAAAGAAAAAAAATTCGTTGACACCATTTCCAAGTAATAAGTAGTCCGAGAAGGTGAATAGGGTTCCTGTGGCAGAGACAAATATTGCTCAAGATCCTGCATCATATACTTATCCAATAGATCCGAAATCTCAACTTTTTGCATAAAAAGAATTAAATGCTGTCTGCTTTCTATTTCCAATTTAGAGGAAAGAGGTTTAAGAAAATAACTATACAACATATCCCGCCCACCTACCGTAACTGTACAATCGAAAAAATCAATCATATCCTTATACCTGTTGTTGGTAACATTTAAATCTGCTAAAGTCTGTTTGTCAACAATAGACATAATTTATTTCCTGTGGCTCTTTCCCTAAACTTACTCAAAGTCATTATAATTAGCAACACTGTAGCAGAATCGTTATACAGCGAAATAAATTTCCATAATCATGAGATTACTAGCGATTATTCTAGAATATTAAAACTGAAATATTTAACCAATGAGCCAATCAGGCAAGATATAGGTTCTTAAGCATTTAAATTTAGTTAAACATATCCAAGGAACAACGGAAGGGTAAAAAACAAAAAAAACACCCGAAAGCATGGGGTACTCCGGGTGTTTTAGCCATATTATTAACCTATTTTATGAAAAGTGCCCTTGAATGGGCAACACTAAAATAGAAAATAACTTTGTATAAACAAAATAAAATCAAAAAAAAATCATTTTTTCTAAATCACTAAACCGGTTAAACATGGAAATTTAGCAGCGCGGCTAAAGTATTTCAAGGTCCTTTTTTGTTTGGGCAAAAGTTAAAATCTAATTGATATTATCTTAATATATTACAGGGAGATTACAGGGAGTTAACAGGGGGGTAGCAGGGGTATATCCCTATTACCCCCCTGTTATACCCCTGTAAAAGTAGTGTTATTCCCTTCTTAATTTTGAATCTGAGGGGAACTTGATGCAGGCCTTCGCTATCATTGTGAGATTTTGTTTAATTTTAAATCGATCAAGTAACTGTTAGCTATGACCGAACGTGAAATTCTGAGACAACATATCGACAAGACCGTCCAGTTAAACGACGAACAATTCGACTACTTCTTTTCTTTTTTTAAACCGATCTCCTTTAAAAAGAAACAAATGATTATCCGTCAAGGAGACCTTGTGGAACAAGAGTATTTTGTGCTAAATGGCTGTCTAAAGACCTATTTCACCAATGATGAACAAAAGATGCATATCTTACAGTTCGCCACAAAAACCTGGTGGGCTTCCGATTATAATGCATTGCATAATCAAGGCCCGGCTACGGTCAATTTAGATTGTGTCAGCGATGCAGACACTCTTTGCTTATCGAACGAGGACCGTGAAAAAGTATGTAAGGAAATTCACGAAGTTGAAACCTTTTTTAGATGGCGTTCCAATAAAGGATATATTGGGCTACAAAAAAGAATAATGTCACTGCTGAACAACGATGCCCGAAGCCGCTACGAGGAACTCATGCAGCAATATCCAGAACTCTATAATCTCGTTCCCAAACATTTGATTGCAGCATATCTGGGTGTTTCCCGCGAAACACTGAGCAGGCTATACCAAGCAAAATAATGTGATCTATATCACAAAAGCAAAACCATTCGCTAAATTGTGATGTATATCACATAGGGCTCTGGCAATTTATCCCCTACTTTGTACTATCGTTTTAAACATATAATTTTTTAACAGACTTGGTTATTTAATATGAAAAAAGACAAATTAAAAGTATTGGTTGTATTGACATCACATGACCAATTGGGAGATACAGGAGAAAAAACAGGTTTTTGGATAGAAGAATTTGCTGCACCTTACTACGTTCTGCAAGATTCAGGAATCGATGTGACAATTGCATCGCCTAAAGGTGGTCAGCCACCGATAGACCCTAAAAGTGCACTCCCGGATTTTCAAACCGAAGCAACCAAACGTTTTGATGCCGATAAGGAGCTTCAAGTAAAATTGGCAAATAGCATTCCTTTGCATCATATCAATGAGCAGGATTATGATGCTGTTTTCTATCCTGGGGGCCATGGACCTTTGTGGGATTTAACCAACGATAAGACATCCATTGCATTGATCGAATCATTTTGGGCCCACAACAAACCTGTCGCTGCCGTATGCCATGCCCCAGCTGTATTTCGCTATGTCAAGGATAGTAATGGTCAGCCACTAGTCAAAGGCAAAAAAGTTACCGGATTTTCAAATAGCGAGGAAGAAGCGGTTCAACTAACGGATGTTGTTCCCTTTTTAGTGGAAGATGAACTCGTAAAATTGGGTGGTCAGTACAGCAAAGGGGAAGATTGGCATAGTTATGTAGTCAAAGATGGTCATCTCATTACCGGGCAAAACCCTGGGTCTTCGGAAGAAACTGCTAAAGCTTTGTTTACTCTATTGAGCAAGATATAATAAACAATTAGCTAAAAATCAACAAGGTTATTTCCTTTCAAGGAAATAACCTTGTTGATTTTTATATAGGTAGCAGCAAAGTACAAACTGGCTTTGGCCGATTTATATTTTTTGTGAGCAATATATAAAACCGTAATTTTTCCAATAGTGGAATGGACATCCTATAAGATTTTGGCATAAAAAAAGCACCGGAGTTTTCCGGTGCTTTTTTAGTTCAGAAGTTCAATAAAGACAAGTGAGTTAATTATTTTATGCTATAGGTTACGTTTGCCATTGTCAACCAAGGCGAGGTAAATCGTATATTAATTGTATCGCCCGATTTGCCCAAAGCCTGAACATACACGATCATTTTTCCATGATAAACGCGCTGTTTATTATCGGTATAGTCGCCCATATCTGCATTGTTCCCCGCTTCCATACCCAGTAATCGCGCATGTCCAGCAATATCACAGGTGATTTCATCTTCCGAAAGGACCACAGGAAGTCCCTTGTTATCCACCACTTGCAAGGCAACCTGCAAAATGCCACCGCCTTCAATCGCTTTCCCTCCTATCACCGTCGCCTGAATCGCCGCCGGACGTTCACTGGATTCGATAGTGTGCCGAACTACTTCTTTTTTATTCGTGTCCAGACCAACAACCTCTAGTTTACCAGCTGCATAGGGAATATCCCAAAAGATGATACCTGTCTTCTCATCGTAATTTTTCTCTTCGCCAACAACCTTACCATTGAGCTCCAATCGCGCCTGAGGGCTATTGGTGTAACAGACCACCCTGATTTGCTGTCCCTCCTGATAGTTCCAAATTGGCCAGGCATCCATGGAGGGCGCTTCATTTTTCCGTTGTCCTTGCTCGGATTCCAACGCAGACCAAACATCGGTAGTCGTTGCTGCGCCCTTCAATGGATAGGTTCCCAAATAAGCCATTGGTTTATCGGACCACAGCGATTGGCGGTAATAACCCCTCGGTTTAATAAAACCTGCGAAATCCAGCAGTCCCGAATAAAATCCACGTGAAGGCCAACGCCCCGACTCTCCGAGATAGTCAATACCCGTCCACAAGAACTGGCCAAATATATGCTTGTTGTCGCGTACGGCAAGCCATGCCGGAAGATCGTGCCGATTCTCACTTCCGAAAATCACGCGTGCTGGATAGCGCTGATGATCCAGTTGATAACGACTTTCGGTATAATTGTACCCTGCAATGTCGAGTGCCCCCGGATAGGCCGTTTCGTTGGACATAGCCACACCTGCAAGCCCTGCTGTAACAGCTCTGCTTTTATCATATTTTTTCACAACCGCAACCAAGCGTTTCGCTATATCACCCAATCGCATCGCATCTGGTGCATCCTTTTTGTATCCGCCATACGAAGCCTGTGTAAAACCACCCTCCTTCTTCTCGCCGTTAAGGACAGGATGTGAATAAGGGTCATTTGGATAATCCACTTCATTCCCTATACTCCAGGCGAAAATCGAGAGGTGATTGCGATCCCGTTTGACCATATCTGCAAGATCTTGCTCTCCCCAGCTTTCAAAAAAGTCATACGATCCCTCAAAACCGGGCGTTCCGACATTCCAGCCCTGCAGCCATTTCCGTTTTGGAAATTCCCATTCATCAAATGCCTCATCCATAACCAACAGCCCCAACTCGTCACATAAGGTGTAAAGCGAGGATGCTTGCGGATTATGACTGGTTCGAATGGCATTGACACCCAAAGATTTTAATGTCTGCAGCCGCCGACGCCATACCTCGGTATACATTTCAGCACCCAGCACACCGGCATCGTGATGTAGGCACACGCCTTTGACTTTCATCCATTCGCCGTTTAAAGCAAAACCCTTGTTTGGATCAAATGTAAAAGTTCGGAAGCCCGTTTTGATTGCCGACTGATCAATTTGCTTTCCATTTTGCAATACGCTTGTCCGCAAGGTATATTGATTGGGTTGATCCAAGCTCCACAATTTAGGGTTTGCAACCGTCAATTGCTGCTGTATCGTCGCTTTAGCAGCAGCATCAACCTTCACTTTCTCCGATTTATTAGCGACAACTTTCCCTGCGGCGTCAATCAACTCCTGCACAACGGTAACCGCACTGCCGTTGGACGTACTATTGACAACGGTCACTTCGGTATTTAACATTCCTTTCCCTTGCTTTAGCTCGGGATAGGCATATACTCCCCATTGATCGATATGCAAGGGATTGGCCTTTACAAGCCAAACGTCACGATAAATGCCCGATCCCGTGTACCATCTTGAATCGGCACTTTTACTGTGGTCGACCTTAACAGCGATGGTATTTTCTTTTCCAAACTCAATATATGACGTGATATCATAAGAAAAGGATATATAGCCGTTGGGGCGTTTTCCAACAGATTTGCCATTGACAAACACCTCGCTTCGGTTGTATACGCCCTCAAAATAGATAAATATTTTTTTGCCCTGATCTTCCATAGGTATCAGGAGCTGTTTTTGATACCAGCCAATACCACCCGGTAAATAGCCTGTCGCGCTGGCTAAACTTGGACTGAGCGGGTATTTTACGCCCCAATCATGGGGCAAACGGACCTGCTGCCAGGCTCCACGCTTCGTTTCTGCGCTGACCTGCCCCTCGATATCACCCAAATGGAAACGCCAGTCTGAATTGATCGCTTCGGCTTCACCAAATCCAGCCTGTGCGTATAGGCCACTGATGCCCATACCAATAGAAACAGCTAAGACGGATAGTTTTTTTATGAGATTCTTCATTTTACTTTTTGCATTTGGTTCAAGTGATTAAAGCGTTGGAACAACAGGCAACACATGGCCCTGATCATCAAAATACAAACGATCCATGCATACCTCCCGGTTAAATCCTGCTGCGTCGCCCATATCAATACCTTTGGGATAATTGAATCGATGGTAAACAATATACCATTCGTCTTTACCGGGAATCTGCAAAATCGAATTATGCCCAGTGCCATAGATCCCTTTCGCAGGATCTTTTTGTAAGACTAAATTATTAGCCGGAACTGTGATCGGTCCATCTGGGGAAGTTGCAGTTCCATAGCGTACCCGATAATTTTCACTCCGGGTATCATCTTCTGACCAAAAGAAATAATAGCGTCCTTTACGGTAGACAACATAGGCACCTTCGCGGAATGTCTTATCCGGAGTGAGTACCTTTACTGTATTTTTTTTGATGGAAACCATATCTTTGTTGAGTTCAGCAACAGCCAGATAGCCATTTCCCCAATACAGATAGCTTTTTCCCGATTTCGGATCGTTAAACACCGCCGGATCAATCTCCTGCCCGCCATTGACACCCTCAGGCTTAAAATCGATCAGCGGTTTTCCCGCGTCCTTAAAAGGCCCGGTAGGTAAATCAGCCACCGCAACACCGATCTTTTGCGCTGCTGTAAAATAATAATAGTACTTATAATCGTTCTTGACTTTCTTTTCCGTTATTGTAGGTGCCCATGCATTGCGAGGTCCCCAGGCAACATCTTTTTTCAGGTCCAAAATCACCCCTTCATCTTTCCACTGATTGAGATCGGAAGACGAAAAGGTCTTGAAATAATAGCCCCCCCAGCCATCAAAACCATCACTCGTTGGATAGATATAGTATTTTTTTGTTTTATTGGAATAGAGTACATCTGGATCGGCATAAAAGCCATCCAAAACGGGATTCTTTCTGAATGCGAATTCTATATCTTTGGGTTTCCCCCATTTGGAGGTCAAGTCCAAAAGCTCTTGTCTTGAAATAGGAATAATGGTCCCATGACGTGGATGGAAATCCATGTCAATTTGATGGTCGATTACTTTAAAACGATCAAGGTCTTCGGAGGTGCAGAATTGGTATTTCCCTTTACCATAGACATCATACATAAGGATATATTTATCGGACTGATTGAGTTTAAAGACACTGGATCCTTCCACAGCATCATTGGTTTGCTGTTTATAACCCGGCTGTTCAATCCATTTTCCCGAAGTCAGAGAATCGGTTATCGCCAGCTTAATGCCATTTCCATGTCCTTCAGTTTTGTAAAAAAGGTAGAACAAGCCATTCTTTGCAATAATATCGCCATCGATACAGGATTTACCATTTTTTGGAAGAAACAGCACTTTAGGTTCGCTTTCAAAATCTGTAAACTCCTTATTAGCATAGGCATAGTAGATGATATCCGGACCATTTCCGTGCTGCATGGACCAGTACACCATGTATTTACCGACCGAAGGGTCATATATAGTTTGTGGTGCCCATACTCTTTTCAACGCTTCCTGACCTTTGAAACGCTGCTGGATATCGATTGCCTGATGAGACCAATGCACAAGGTCTTCGGATTTTAGCAGGATCAAACCCCGATTGGAATCCCAGCCTTTGGAGGAGGTCATGTCGGTGAGCACCATATAAAATGTTTTCCCATCTTCGCCACGGAGGATATGGGGATCCCGTACACCACCAGTCTTGCTGATCGCCTTCGAATCCAGGATAGGCTGGTTTTCATTTAAGGCTCTGTAGGTATAGCCATCTGTGCTGATCGCAAAACAAACCGCTTCATCTGCGACAGCATTACCTTTGAAATAGGCAAATAAATAACCTGCAAAATCTTTGTCCGTAGGTCCGTTGCGATAAGCCTGAGCAAAAACACCGCATGTAGCATGTATTAAAAATAAGGTAACTAAGATTGAAATTTTGTTTTTTTTCATGAAGGTTTAGTAGAATAAATAAGCATTAGACCATTTTTTTTTGCATCTTTAAAAAGCCACGGAATATGATCCCGTGGCTTCGTAATCCGGCAATTTTACTTGCCATCAGCACCTATTTTAAAGCTATTTTTTGAACTGCCGTATAGTAGTACTCTCCGGATACCGTAGCTTTCACCCCTATTCGGGCAAACACATAATCGAGGTTTTTCAGGTTGTCCGGCAATTCACCAACGATACTTGTCGGTTGACCAAAAGCAACATTAGCCAAATTGGCATCCACACGTAGCTCGCGTTGTACCTGATCTGTTAAAACAGATTTACCGAGGTAAAGTCGCACAAACTCCAAATTTGCCATACCTACTATTCTATTAACCGTAAAGTTAGCAGTAATACTGTTATTATTTTTTTGAAAAGACTCGTTTGTCACCGTGAAATAGGGTGTTACAGGCACATCAATTGTCGTATTGCCCTTTACTTGCACCAAAACCGTATCGGTTGCCTGTTGTAGCCATGGTGAATCTCCTTTCCGCACCAATTTGTATTCGCCATCAAAAAGACTAACAGAAAAAGAGCCGTCCTGATCAAAATATACGGGTATTGCTGAGCGAAGCGGATACCCATCCTGCCATAATTCCAATTGAGGCCCATTATTCCGAACGCCAATCGCCTTTCCTTCATAAACAACGCGTCCCGAAAGCGTTGATTTTGGGGCTTCAAAATTATCATATTTACAACCTACAACGAGTAAGCTTGCAAAAGCTACCAATAAGCTTAAAAATTTTATTTTCATCGTACAACTAGATTAATGGAATGGATTTCTAACTATTTTAGGATTTTTATTAATGACATCCTGACTAATGGACGCATAATAATTGGCCATACGGAAAAAGCGTGCCTTTCTGAAACGCGCAGGTCTTACCCGTTCATAGATATACTTACCGTCATCGGCATGCCCTGGACGCACGACACGATAAGCATATAGTCCATATACAACAGCGTTGGGATCATTTTCCGATCCGTCCCACACCAAATGTGCAATACGCCATCTTTTAAGATCATAGTAACGATGATCTTCGAAAGCAAGTTCCACACGACGTTCGTTCCGGATAATATCCATCGTTAGGTTACTAACGCTATTGGCCGGAAATCCTGCTCTTTCGCGTAATTTATTGACGTAAGTTCTTGCGTCCACAGTCTGTCCCAGCTCAAATGCAGCTTCTGACGCGTTGAGATAAATTTCACCAAGACGAAACCACGGCCACCAGTTAGCAGCTGATGTACCGCGAGTACTGGCTGCCGGCGCATCACTGACAAATTTACGGATATAGAAGCCAGTGTTGCTGACGTCCTGTGCGTCATAAAGCGGTCCATCAAAGCCGGTCCACAAACCACCACTCGCATAATTCTGTCCCAGTTGTGGCGCTGCTGTAAACTGGTAAGCTCCATTCGTCCCCCAAGTTGCCACTCCAGCTTGAATACTCACAGCACGTCCCCGAAAGGAAGTTCCCGGATAAATCACAGTCCCAAACAAACGAGCATCTTTATTCGCAAAAATATCGTTGATATTTTGGTAGGCTACGTAATTTCCTGCGCCGTTTTTATCATGTAGTGTGCCTTTGCTACCGTCTAGATAATCAAAACTTTCTACAAGACTCAATGAAGGAGAAATCGTCGATGATGACTCATTGTCTTCGGTCAGACTTCTGACGATATTGTCATAAGCAAAGCGGTGAACTTTTAAACTCGTTACAAAATCCTTGGCAAAGATGACTTCAGCACCAGTTTTCTTATTGAGCATATCATAAAAATTGGCACCCTTATCGGCATTCTCATTATAAAGTGCATAGGGGCCATTCATAATTTCCTTGGAAGCAGCTAGCGACTTGGTATAATACCCCGTCGCCATATTGGCGGGAATCCCCACTTCTCCTCCGGCAGTCGTTATCGGTGAGGCCATTAGATTATTATATTTCGCGATGGACGCCGCATAAAGCATTGCCCGACTTTCCAAAGCTAATGCTGTATACTTGTTGGCTCTGGTCTTACTGGCATTATAGACGGTAAGATCTTCCTTGATCTCTTCCAATTCTTTGTAAATAAAATCGTAGACTTCATACTCCTTGGCACGTGCCACCTGCAATGGTGTTGGATCACCGCTAAAGTCATAGATGAGCTGGGTTGTAACGATCGGAACCCCACCCATGCGTTTGACGAGCTCAAAATAAACGAAAGCGCGGATGAAGCGTATTTCGGCTTTGTACTGCTTGCGTTGTGCATCAGACAATTGTGTACTGAACTGATCGATATTTTCGAGGGAAAGATTCAGATCCCGAATCAATCCATAATCCCAATAGCGACCGTAATCGTCACCAAACTGATAATCATTACGCCAGTTTTGATCGCGATGTCCCGACCACATGGCATCATCCAATTCAGTCATTCCTCCTGTATTGAAAACACCATGTAGCGTTGGCATTCTATCGTAATAATTGGCGACGAGTGAAGTCAACAGTTTTGGGTCATTCCAAAGCTGTGCATCGGTAATCAATGATTTTGAATCCCGGTCAAACCAATCGTCGTGATTGCAGCTGCTCAACGAGGACAAGGTCAATAAAGCAACTCCTATATATGTAAGTTTAAATCGTAGTTTCATGTTAAAAAGTCATATTAAATCCAACCATAAATACCCTTTGCTGTGGATATACTACTGCTGCTCTCGCTTCGATCTCGGGATCAATCTGGTAGTCTTTGACATTGTCAAAAGAAATCAAGTTTGAGGCATTGATATAGAACCGTATTTTTTCGGCCTTTATCTTTTGAATCCATGCTTTTGGCAGATTGTATCCAACCTCCAGGTTGCGGACACGCAGGTAACGTACATTGGTCAACCAAAAATCACTATTTCGACTATTGGGACCCGAGTTGCCGTTACGAATCGCAGGGTAGCGTCCCGGAATCCATTCGCTGTTTGGATCATAAGGGTCTTTGCGATGCCATCTATCTTCAAGTAGATAAGCTGGAGAATTACCCCCACCATGGAAAGCATTACGTAATTCATAATCCTGAAACCAGGATTGCACCGCACCACCGGCCAGATCAATATTTAAGTTGATGCCTTTCCAGTCAAGTCCTATCCGACCACCGAAGCTCATCATCGGTGCCCAACCCGTCGGATAACCGATCGGACGCTGATCCATATCATTGATAACCCCATCGCCGTTTACATCTTTATAAATCAGATCACCAGGAAGTTGCGTCCTATTGTTCTGACCATCATTATTGATCGGATGGTTACGGATCTCTTCTTCCGACTGAAATCGTCCAACTACTTGGTATCCCCACCATACTCCACCCCAGCGGTCTTCAATCGAGTTACGGTATTCATTCCACGAATTACTGAAACGAGGCTTATAGGTTTCTAGGTCACGATAACGTGAAAAAGTCATATTCCCACTGACAACATAGTTAAGCTCACCGACCTTATCGGTATAGGTAATGATACCTTCGGCTCCATAATAGCCGTTCTTACCGAGGTTTTCATTGGGAAGATCATAACCGATTTCTGCTGGTAATAGGACATCGTATCGTTTGCCAGGATATCCAGTACGGATAATTTTAAAGATATCGGCCGTCAATGTCAGCTTATTTTTCAGCAGTGTCGCATCGATACCCATGTTATAATTGGTGTTTTTAACCCAGGAGAGGTTGCGAACTGGTAAACCTCTAGGCTGTACCCCGGGCACATAAGCTCCGTCTAAGACAGCACTTCCAGCCGCCCAATTATACCCGGCAAGGTAATCGTGCATTCCCACCCCCTCTTCAAGTCCTGTTTGTCCGATCGAACCACGGATTTTAAGGTCACTCACCACAGATTTTAAGGGTTTAAAGAACCCTTCATCCGAAATACGCCAACCTACCGATGCTCCTGGAAACAATCCCCAGCGTTTACCTTCATAATATTTAAAGGAACCATCATAACGGCCCAGTACCTCCAGAAGATACTTGCCCTTGTAGTTGTAATTGATACGGCCAATATATCCAGCCCGAGCCTCGTAAGCCCATTCATCGGCCAAACTATTGAGCTCCGACAGTCTTAACAACGGAATATAATTGTTTGAAGGATTTGCGCCCAATGCCTTATACGTCCGGTCCCAATCTGAACGCTCATAGCCTAACATTCCCGCGAAAGTATGATCGCCGATCTGCTTGTTATAATCGATCTGGAACTGTGCAAAGCGGGAAACAATCTCCCTCGTGGTATCGTAACGCCAGCCAGCATCACTTCCACCAGTACGCTTATAGGCATTATTTTCGTACCGATATACATCATAGGTATATTGGAAGCCTTCAAATTTATTGTTGGTATAGTTGTAAGAAACAGTTCCTTTTGCCGACAAACCAAAATTTGTCTTATAGGCCGCAAAGAGATTCACATTTCCAGCAAGGTATTTATTGTCTTTATAGCCGGCAATATCGCGACTAAAGAGAGCCGGGTTATAGGGAAAATCATTGGTATGATTGATATATTCCGGATTGTCATTTGCGTAGGGACCTACAGTCGGCCTATTTTTCATAATAGCCAAAATAGACGAGAAGTATCCATCCCCACCTGGTAAGCCAACATCCTGTGTGCCCTCATGTCTTCCTGAAATCTGCGTCCCGACAGTAAGTCCTTTGAGTACCTCAGCTTCCATATTGGCCTGGAAATTGGTTCGCTTATAATTGAAATCCTTGATCATTGCATCCTGATTGAGGTGGCCCAATGACAGGAAGTAATTGGATTTTTCATTTCCACCGGTAACATTGGCATTGATGTATCGCTGTGGAATATTCTTACGGATCACCATGTCATAATAATCATAGCCTTGGTAGCCGGGCTCTGTCCCTGCCTGCCATTTCGCCAACTCCTCGGGCGTATATACCGTCCTCGGGTCGCGGTTTTCATTCTGTGCGGCCTCAACCAATCCACGTGTGTATTGTTTAGCGTTTGCCATGGTCGGAAAACGTGTCAAATTTTGCCAGCCTTGGTAGCCATTAATATTGATTTTTGCACTTTCTCCTTTTGCACCTTTTTTGGTGGTAATCAATACAACACCTCTGGAAGCACGGAATCCATATACTGCTGCGGCGGCATCTTTCAAAATAGAGATACTCTCAATATCTTCTAGATTCAGCGAATTGAAGATATCTGCGCCGGAGCCATTCTGTGTACCAACCCAATCAGTACCTTCCTGACCTCCATAAGCAACACCATCAATTACATATAAAGGCGAGCCCATATTCCGGATTTCGATCGCTGCACCACGACCGGGACGCGCGTCTTTGGCACGCACTGAGATCCCCTGTACCTTTCCTGCCAAAGCCCCAGCAGTCGTCGTCGATGACGACCGTACAATATCCTCTGATTTAATATTGCTTACCGCCCCTGTAATATTACGTTTGGACTGTTTACCATAACCAACAACGACGACATCCTCCAATACATTTTCATCTGCCTCGAGCTGGATTTTTAAATTTGTTGTTCCATCCAATGGAACTCGACGAGTCTTATACCCAACAAATGACACGACGAGCGTTCCTTTGTTAGCATTCAGCTCAAATTTCCCCGATTTGTCTGTTGAGGTTCCCTTCCCCCCTTCCAGGAGGAGTACACTCGCACCAACGATAGGCTCGTTTGCTTTGTTGAAAACTTGTCCCGTAACCTTCTCCTGCGCATACAGCAATGTTGGCATCACGCTCAACATGGTGTAAAAAGAAGCAATCTTTAAGTTTTTCATAAATTTCAATACGAATTAAACAGTAAATAATACAATCTAGCCGGACAAGACAATATGATGGTAAACTACGGTCTACTTTGGTTATTTCTTTTGCATCGTTGCCACCCCTACCTAGATTTATAATTGGATTAATACCTCAAACTTAGCCGATTTTGCAGCATTCTATCGTACACAAATCCGTCAAAAAACATATATTTTTTAGTCAAAAACAGTTTTTTAAATATATTTAAGGCATATTTTATGTTTTTTTTCAAACTGATCTACGAAAAAACTATGCCCCTAGCTATGTTTAAATAGTAGGGGCATACTTATCTGATGTGGATTGTTTTAATACACTACGCGAGCTTTATTGTCGGATCGTTGATATTCGGAAGGTAGCTGGCCAAACTCCTCTTTAAAACATTGCCGAAAATAAATCGCACTATTGATTCCGACCATAAATGACACTTCAGTCACGTTATACTTCCCGGTCCGAAGTAGATCTGCCGCCTTATGGATACGTATCTTACGTACGAGCTGATTGATATTTTTCCCTGTGATGCCTTTCAATTTCCGATAAAGGGTAGACTGACTCATATTCATGCGATCAGCGAGGGTAGCAGCATCCAATACCTCATCCTGCATATGCTGTTCGACGATCTGCATAAAATCCTGAACAAATTCATTTTCACGCCAGAGTTCCTCCGTAGGCTTTTGTTCTAGTTCTATATTGGTAGTTGAAAAAGATGATTTTGTATTTAAACTTTCCAAAATCAGTTCATTGATCTGTTTCTGTCGGCTCAATAGATTGTCAATACGTTTGAAAAGTAAAGCTGCTGTAACTGGTTTGATCAGGTAGGAGTCTATCCCCAGATCATAGCCCCGTTGTCGGTCTGCATCGGTGTTTTTTGCTGTCAATAGCAACAGTGGGATATGACTTGTGCTACGTTCCTGTTTCAATTGCTGTACAAGCTGAAAACCATCCATATCGGGCATCATAATATCACTGATCACCAAATCGGGCACTCTAGCCATCGCCATTTGATAGCCTACAGTTCCATTTTCGGCGAGCACTACATCATACTGTCTTTGCAAGGTACTTCCCAGATATTCACGAAGTTCCAGATCATCCTCAACCAATAGCACTAGCGGACGTTGCGAAGAAACAGGCAGCTCGCCATTCTCAACAGGTAATCGATCGGTTTTCAATTTTACTGTAAAGGTGGTACCAAGACCAAATGTACTATTCACATCAATCTTTCCATGATGGATCGCCACAAGTTCTTTCACCAAGGCCAGACCAATACCCGTACCCTGAGTACCTGTACCCGCAACCTGATAATACTTTTCAAAAATCCTACCGATATCTTCTTTGTCAATACCTACTCCTGTATCTTCTACGGACAACACCGCCCAATGGTCCAAATCCGATTCTTCGTAATGCAAGCTTAGTTTAATATAACCTGACTCGGTATATTTATAGGCATTCGACAATAAATTATCGACGATCAATTGTACGATTTCGGCATCAAATAGCGTACGTGAATCCTTCACAGGGAGTTCAGACAACACCCGAAGACCAGGTTTGTGATTCAATGTTTTATATTTATGGGCAAGATCTACGAGCATTTCTCCCAAAGACCCAGCTTCAGGTACAAAGGGTTTAAACTGCGATTCTACCTTCCTAAATTCCAACAACTGGTTGACCAATGTGAAGAGTCTATTAGCGCTTTTCTGTACCGTCTGAACCAGTTCGCGATGTTTTTCAGTAAGCTGCTGCTCTTGGGACAGGTCGTCAAGGGGGCCTAGAATCAACGTCAAAGGTGTCCGTAGCTCGTGTGTTATATGCGTATAGAAATTTAGGCGCTCTGCATGTAACTGTTCGTCCTGCACATGTTGCCGCTCTTTCAGTTTTAGTTCGGATTCAGCTTTCATTTTTTTGAAATAGAAAGAAATGATAATATATCCAATTAGCAGCACAAGGAGCAGATACACGATCTTGGCGGATAAACTGAGATAAAAAGGTGGCGCAATGTTGATCAATAGATGCTGGTAGTCCTGCGACCATTGCCCATTTTTCATCCGGGTACGAATCAGTAGCTCATGTTCACCGTAGGGTATATTACGAAAATCGAGGTTGGTCTCGTTTCCCAGAAAGATCCAGTCATTATTAAGCCCTTGCAATTTATAGCCAAACTCGACCAAACCGTCTAGAGCAAAGTCCATGACAGCAAGTTCGATACGAAAGCTATTTTCATCATAATTGAGTTCAATCGCCTTTGTCGGCGAGGGATATTTATCGACCTGCGTACCGGACTCTCCGGATCGAAAAACAATAAATCGGCTAATACTTAGGGACGAGGTTGGTAAATTGGACGGGATTGTGGCTGGGTTGAAATAACACATTCCTTCCTGCATCCCAAAATACAGTCGACCTTCACTGTCTTTTCCTACACTTGCATTGATAAAACCTCCCAAAGGCAAACCGAAAGACTGGTCATATTGTAGAAAACGTCTTTCTTTCGGGACATAGCGTAACATCCCCGATTTGGTCGAACACCAAATATTTCCGGTCTGATCTTCTGCGAGTCCATTGACAAAAAGCCATGCATTCCCTCCCGGAGGCATCAATAGAGACAGATCACCAATCTTCTTACCCGCTTCCTGTACAGCCAGTCCTTGATTTGTAGCCACCCAGATATTGTTATTTCTATCCCGCAACAAATGATTAATCGTGTTATTTTGCAAGCCATTACCCTTGTCCATTTTTCGAAGCAGTTTATGCTGAGGATCGTAAACATAGAGTCCTTGCCCATAAGTTCCGACCCACATGTTGTGTTGGCCATCTTCCATCAACGTTCGGGGCGCATAATCGCCAAGCATTGGTTTGTTGATCAAAAGCTTCTGGACATGCCCCTTTCCTTCATCATATATAAATACCCCTTGATGTGCTGCAAACCAGATCTGTCCCAAATGGTCCTCATAAATCGCGCGTACCTCCGTCACAGGCTCACCTAAATCAATGGTTTTCCAAACGGACGATCCAGCATATTGAACGGCAATTCCACCTTTACGTAATCCGAGCCAAACATGTTGATGCTGGTCCTTAAAAGCTGTTAGCAGGAAATCGTCTGCCCCACCATTCTTTTTGGTAATCTGTCTCAATAAACGCCCTTCCGCATTCATTTCGACCAGACCTGAACCTTCAGTCGCCAAACGTATTGTCCGATTTTCCCCCACCAATACATTGCTCACTGTTGCCAGTCGATCCGGCAGCATATTGTCTGATGGAAAGAAACTAAAGAAGGGGGCTATATGACTCACAACTCCCAAGCCACCACCATATAACGCTAGCCAAACGTTTCCAAACCGATCGGGAGTAATATGCTGAACCATCGTATTATTGCCTTTCCCCAGATCAAAACGCTCTACATGCTGTACGGCTTCAATACGCTTATCATAACCATAGCTCGGCTGCAATAAAAAGAGTTGCGACGATTCGGCCCCTATCCACAACGTATGGCCAATTTCCTTAATCGCATATACAAAAGGTTCATTTCCATTTTTTGCCAATCCTGCCAAAGAAATCTGCTGTAGTTTACCGGAAGCTGGATGATACACAGCCAGCCCCTTTCGGGTCCCTATCCACATATTGCCGGCTTGATCACAAAACAAAACTTTAATTTCATTATCTGGTAATTGTCCGGAGGTATTGTGATTAGTTAGTCTTTTCAAAGAATGGCTAATGGGATCCATTATTGTTAAACCTTCGTTAACATGCCCGATGTAAAGCATTCTTTTTTGATCTTCGGCCAGAGACCAAATGCTATTTTCGGGAAGACCCGGAAAATTCTTTTTATTGAAATGACTAAATTCTCCCGTTACCGGATCAAAATGCTGCACCCCTTGATGGTAGGTCGCTAACCACAATTTCCCATCCTTGCCTTCAATCATATCCGTAATATCATTCGTGGCTATGGATTTTGGATTAGCTGCATCATGTGTATAATAACTGAATCTATTTGTGCCTAGGTCAAGCACATTCAGCCCATTGGACCTTGTTCCGATATACACTTTCCTGTCTGCATACAGCAACGTATTAATTTCATTGCTATTGATCGATTGACCGTCCTGCTTATCGGCGGCATAATACGATTTAAAAGACTTACCCGCATAACGGTTCAGCCCTAGCTCTGTGGCTACCCACATAAATCCTTCATCGTCATGCACGATATCCAGTACCTGCTGATTGCTTAAGCCATCTTGAAGGGAAAAAAAATGGGCATTGTTGGGCTGTCCATAAACATAGGCCAACTGCCAAAGAAAAACAATAATAATGAGAAAATTTTTCATAGCTCCGCCACCACCAAATAAGTTAACAACACCAACCTGTTCTCTTGAATTGGATCCTTTGCCGACTATCATTCGCCCCAATCCATTTGCAACTTTTTGCAAAATTATTGAGCACCACAACAACTATACAATGAAAATATTCAGGATATAAACACAACATAGGTCCATTCAAATAAAGGTTATTTTCAAGTTAAAGATAAGAATAAATATATAAATGTCAAATAAACATTTATAATAGTGCCAAGAGGAATATCGTGCATAATCTCACGGAATATTGATCAACTAAAATTACCTACCAATACCTGAAATATTGGTATATTGCAACAAAATCTAATAACACTTGTGAATCACAAAAAACACGTTCATGAATAAAATCTTCTCAACCTTACTCCTATCCTGTGCCCTGTACCTGCCGACACTAAATTTTGCGCAACAAAAAAATGCACTTCCTCAACTCATTCCATTTCCGCAGCAATTGGAGGCTAAGCCAGGCCTTTTTCAGCTAAAGGGTCAAGAATTGGGTTACTATATTGATCCAGCCCTATCTTCTAAATCATTATCGGGATGGATCGACCATTCCCTATTCGGGAAACTGAACAAAAAAAACGTAACGAAAGCCAGCGCTACGTTGCAATTAATTAAAAATCAAGGGCTCTCAAATGAGGGATATGAATTGATAATAGATCAAAAAGGTATCCAGATTATCGCCGCATCTGAAAAGGGTGCATTTTATGGATTACAGACAATCCAGCAATTATATTTACTCTCAGGAACAACAGCTAAGCTTGCTCTTCCCTATGTAACGGTCAAAGACGAGCCAGCTTTCCAATGGCGAGGTGTCGAACTCGATGTAGCCCGTCATTTTTTTCCAAAAGATTATATTTATAAATTTATCGATCTACTTGCAACCTACAAGTTCAACAAATTTCACCTGCACCTGACAGACGATCAAGGTTGGCGCATAGAAATCAAAAAATACCCCAAACTAACCGAACAAGGGGCTTGGCGGACGTATAACAATCAGGATTCTGCCTGCTTTGTGAAAGCCAAGGAAAATCCCGACTTTAATCTGCCCAAGGAATTGATCCGCACAACAAACGGAAAGGAAGAATATGGCGGTTTTTATACACAACAGGATATCAGGGACATTGTAGCGTATGCGGGCAGCCGACAAATAGAAATCATTCCGGAAATAGATATGCCAGGGCATATGATGGTAGCTACAAAGGCCTATCCCGAACTCCTATTGGACAGTCAGTCCGCGGGCTGGGGAAAACAATTTTCTGTACCGATCAGCCCCTGGAAAGAAAGCAGTTATACTTTTGTTGAGAATGTACTAAGCGAAATCATTGAGCTATTCCCATCACACTATATTCACATTGGTGCCGACGAGGTAGAAAAAGACTCCTGGTCAAAATCAGCAGCTGCGCAGGCTTTTATGAAAGAAAAGCAAATACCTAACTTACATGATCTGCAAGGTTATTTCGTCAAAAGAGTGAACAATTTTATCCGTTCAAAAAATAAACAGAGTATCGGCTGGGATGAAATATTGGACGGCAGTTCCGATACCAGCATGATGGTCATGTACTGGCGTGGTTGGGTAAAAAACGCACCTATGGAAGCTGTTAACCGTGGTCACAGGGTCGTTATGACACCTACAAATCCGCTTTATTTTGATTACCTTCCAAATAGCAGCAGCCTAGATGCCGTGTACAATATGAGCGTGGTCCCTTCGGATATATCCAGCCAAAAAGCACATTTGATCCAAGGTGCACAAGCCAATATCTGGACAGAAATGATCCCCTCAACCGCGCGGTTAGAGTTTATGATCCTCCCACGTTTAAGTGCTTTATCGGAACGCGTATGGACCAACAAATCCCTGTATGATAGCTATAGAAATCGAGTGATTGCACACTTTGGACTCTGGAACAAAATGGGTTTACGGTATCGTATGCCAGACCTCAACGGTTTCGCCGAAACACAGGTAATTGTCGACGGACAATCTACACTAAAAGTCTCGAATGAACTTCCCCAAAATCCAATACATTATACCACCGATGGTAGTCTTCCAACAAAGCAAAGCGCAGTGCTGAACGGCTCTCTTGTCGTTAAAAAAGAAGGCCCTATTCGTTTTGCGACAATCTCGCCTTCGGGTGCAAAAAGTGAGCTCTATCAGGTTGATTTTAAAAATGATACTTGGAAAAAGGGTATAAAAGTTGATGAAAGCACCGTGGTTCCGGGCCTTACAGCGACATTTTTCAATGGAACTTTTACCAATACTTCGGCCATTTCGGGTCCCGAAGTGCGTCAGGAAGTGATAAGCAATGTAGCGCTAAGCGATACCATCAAAATGCCTTCTTTTGGTGCAAAAATAAGAGGATACCTCTACGTCAAAGAAAAAGGAATCTATAATTTCTATTTTACTTGTGATGATGGTGGTGTCCTGCGGATACATGATCAGCTTGTCGTTGATAATGACGGACAGCATGCGCCGATTATGAAAAGCGGACAGATTGCGCTAGAAGCAGGCTACCACCCAATTGCTGTAGATTTCCTTGAAGCTGGAGGAGGTTTCACTTTAAAACTTCAATACAATGTCAATGATTCAAAAGTGATCGATATTCCCAAAGCGTCTTTTTTCCATAAAAAGGATTAGAAAAAATCGACATAAAATAGCAGTGATACCATCCCCAGTGCAGTCAATACGCACTGGGGATTTTTTTACCCGACAAGATTCTGGTCTAACGCGAAGCTAGGGATAACATATTCGCAAAAAGACGATATGCCCCTGCTACTCCTGCTGGCAGTTGTCGAAAGAGCGACAGGCTGTTATAGATATAATAACCTTTTCCCTTTTTGTGCAGCAGCAATAACCCATCTTCCGTACGATTATCTCCATTTTGCCCACGCAGTATCGGTTCAAAACCCGAAGCCCATTTTTGAGGTAAAAAAAGTGCCCGGTCCTGTACCCAATTTTGAAAATCATGCTGTCCGATTACATTAGGGTAGTTCAATATGCGATGGGAAGGGTTCAAAAATGATATATGGCTTTCCGCATCTGTAATTCTTTCCGGGGAAACCGCTAAAGGATAAGCCCCAACCTCCGTCAAATGCAAATCATACGGCGTATTATACTGCCCTATCAATACACCACCCTGCTCAACATAGTCACGAAAAAGCTGATGAAATCCCGTAATTAGCGGGTGGCTATTGTATATTCGTATTCCCAAAACCACTGCATCAAAGCCTGAGAGATCAATTCCCCCAATTGACTCAAATGGAATAATCTCCAAATGACCAACAAGCTGGCGTAAGCTCCCTGCAAGTTCATCGTTCATCCCCGAAATATAAGCAACTTTCTGGGCCGTAATATTCACGGGTAAATTTAGCACCCGCAATATGCCCTTGGGAAAGTAAGTTACTTGATTAACATGTGGATAAACAATACTTCTGGATGTGAACGGATACCGTCCTGTAGCCGTCTCAATCTCAAAGCCGATCTCTTGAATATATTCCTGCTGCGCAGGCGAACTCAACTCAAAGCTAAGCTTCTCGGTTGCATTACCCGCTATATTGAGTTCAATTTCTTTCGGAAATACATCGAGCCCATCCGGTAGCGTAAGCTTAACCTTTATGGCTAAGGCTTCGGGGGTATTAGATTGCAGCTCTAAAGCAATTGAACGTTTGGTTGCATTAGAGAGCACCACGATATCCGACTCAAAAGTTGCTGTCACCGGAGGGGCAACTGCAACAGGACCAGCAGCATGTTTTACAGGTAGCTTAACCGCAATCGGTAAGCCAGCAAACTGCAGTTCCAAATGAACAGACAATTCAGTCCCAAATTGTGTCAATACAACATCAGCAGGCGACGCCGGCGCATAGTTATGTGCATCGCCCTCAGCACTAAGCCAAGTTGGAAAAGTAGGTAAAATCGTATCCAGAAGCTGACCATTTAAATGGATCGTCTTCGAAGGTGACAAAGTAAAGTCTTTTTGCTCTCCGTTACGAATAAATGGAACTTTCACCGTGGTCAGCTGTAGATTGGATTCCGATGGGATATGCGCATTCAGGACCATGTTAACCTCGGTCCCTGGTACCCACAGTTCCTCAATAGCCTGTACTTCCAAAGAAACACCAGCAAAGTCGAGCAGAAGACGCTCTACCTCAGCTCGCTTTTCATGGATAACATGACCATCGGGAACAATCCTCATCCAAAATAAAATCGTTCCAAGCTCCAAGACAAGTTCTGCTGTATCTGACTCACATTTTGCAATGAGGTCGTCCACCAAGCGATTAAATACGAGTGAATAAGAATCTTGAGCAGTATATTGCGTAAAAATAGCGGGCTGTCTCTCCGAACTGATCGGTGTACCTTTTAATAATTCAAAATATTCGGTGCTAGGCTGATGCCGAACAAGACTTCCCATGGCCTGAGAACGATGCCTATTACGGCTTTCTGCAGCAATCTCACCATAATGAAAGTCCAAAGAGCCGTGTCTCACTGGAATATCCAGCGAAAAATATGCTGGCAAAGGCCTTACTTCTCCACCGATATCCTTCACACCACTGTCCTGATACACATTCCACAACAGCTGCCGAGCCTTCCAAGGCTCCAATTCGGAGAGCTGTTCTATATAAGCTGATGGATCAGCGGCCAGATCAAAAGCCTTTGCCGCTAGAATTGCTGAAGCCTGATGATGTCCATGTGAGTCCGGGACACCCGGTGAAAAACGTGTTACAATTACAGTAGGGCGAAAATAACGGATGGTCCAAACCATATCGGCAAGTACACCGTTTTCATCCCATCGTGCCAGCGTTTCATCGACAGATTTTGCAAATCCAAAATCCTTAGCACGTGTAAAAAACTGTTTTGTTCCCTCAATTGCACGGGCTGCAAGTGATTCCTGCACCCGAAGTACACCTAGATCCAGTCCCTTTTCTGTGCCTATAAAATTCTGTCCACCCTCACCACGCGTCACGGAAAGATAGGCCGTATCGACCAACTGATGCTGAGCCAAAAAGGTCAACAATTTATTGTTCTCGTCGTCCGGATGAGCACCGATATATAAAACACGATCAGACATTTTAAGCCTACATAACGCACGCATCATCATTTGTTCTTTACGCGAAAAAGCCTGATCTAAATGTTGTTCGTGTGCCTGTTGTGCTAAATATTCCAATGCCATATCCTTCCTACTAAATATTTCTACGGCTCAAATATAGGAATATTTTTCAATAAACTACTAAATAGGTGGATTATATATTTTAACCAAGAATTAGTATTAATTATAATGGAGGATTAGCGTTAAAAATAAACATGTTGCTCGTAAAAAACACTAATCTAATCGTGTCAATACACCTTCTTTATGGGCGTAAAATTCATAGCTGGCTCCTTTTCTAAACTGCATAACCTTTTCGATATGGATACTCCTATGGTTTTTGCTGAGGGTAAAGTATTTTTGCCGGAGCTGAAGCGGCAGACCAGTCCAGTGAATAGATCGTTCGAATTCCAGACCATGAGCTTTACTATATTCCAAGACAAGATTTGTTTCTCTCCAGCTCAAAGTAAGCTCGGTTTTATTTGGCGAATGAGCCAAGCTAATCAGCAAACTATCCTGATCGACAATCTTACGCGAACTACCGACCAACAATACTGCTCCCGAAACCACCATAGCGCCATAACCTATTTTTTTAAAGAGCTTATCACTGACATAGGGCAATATAAATTTGACTGTCACTGAAGAGACTATTGTTGCTATGGCAATAGCCAAACCCAGTCCCAAGGCTGCCTTAGAATACAGACCTAAAATAATATAAATAATAAGCTTTACGAGATGTAAAAACACTTCATTTGCGGCACGGGTGGCTATAATCTCTTCTTTGGAAAGGCCCATTCTCAGATAGAACCGATTAAACAGCAACCCAATCGCACCTGTTATTCCCGAAATAAAGCCGGAAAGAAAACCAATAATTGCCAAAAAAGATTTCGAATACTTATTTTCCGATGGCAAATCCGCATTTTTTGATCCAAATAATTGGGGGATATTTCCAATAAGGAAAAACGCGACAATCAACTGCAAATAAGAGGGTTCGATATATTTAATCAGATATCCCCCCAATAGTACAGCTGGAATGGAAAACGGCACAAACCATAAAAAGATTTTCCAGTTGATATGCCGTTTAAAAACGACTATTCTTGAGACTGAACTTGTAAATGTACCGATAGTCAACGAGAAAGGAATGACCGATGAAGGTAACATAAAATTCAAGAGAGGTATAAGGATAAGACTTGCCCCTCCTCCACAGATAGCGCTGATCCAAAAAGCGACTATCGTGCTTAAAAATAGGATAACTAAATTTGTAATCATATTTCAAAAACTAAAAAGCTACTTAACTGTAACACCTGACAAAGATGCCTCCCCTTTCTGTAGAAATTTAGAATTGATAGCCGCTGGTATTTATTTTTGATGTACATCATGCGTACACTGCCTGCTCAATCTTGTTTTGTATAAAAATTAAATGCTTTCGTATAATATCGATTTCCCGGTGTCACCAGGAACATAAATTTGTAAGGATACCTCAGGTGATTGGGGAATCAAATGATTTTGAACGCAAATAAATTAGTAGCGATGAAAGTTAGGCAAGTGTTGATTTTTAAAAGTTCTGTGAAGACCAAAGACAAGAAAAATTTTTTGATGCAATTGGTCAAAACTCATCTTCCACAAGTACAAGATGCCACGGTTGATCTTGATGATGAGGATGCTATTTTCCGGTTCGAAACAGAAGAGTGTTGTGTCGACTATCTGACAAATTTCCTACGTAGTTATGGTATCCAAGTTGATTTTCTGGATCGCTTTGTGGTTGCCTAGGATAACTATTCGATCAAAGTAGCCCTCCGGTATATTGTTTAAAGAAAGATTCTCGATAAATCTCACCAATCGGGATTTCAAACTTATCGATGTAAACAGTATGGTTATCAAAAGAATCAATAAACGATAAATTAATCAGATAGGATTTGCTGGTACGCGCAAACAGGCTCACCGGAAGTTTCTGGTGAATTGTCTTCAAATTCATTGCAGTAATCAGTTTATTATTCCGGGTATAGATAACCACATAATCTTTGAGTGCTTCTATAAAGCGAATATCAGTAAATGCAATTTTATAGTATTTCCTATCCGATTTAATAAAAAGTGCATCCTCACTGGCCTTCTCAACCGTACTTTGGTTTTCTTTTAACGCTAGTAATTTTTTATAGGCCATTGCTTTATCGATCGCTTTGGCTAAGCGGTCTTTATTAATCGGTTTCAGCAGATAATCTATTGCATCCAATTCGTAACTTTTCAGTGCATATTGCGCATAGGCAGTCGTCAGGATAACCAGCTTGTCATTTGGAAGAGACTGTGCAAAATCGAGTCCATTGACCGTCGGCATCTCGATATCCAAAAAAAGCAAGTCCACCGGGTTTGTCTTAATACATTCCAATGCCGATATCGCATTGGAAAATGTACCGACTATCTGAATAGACGAAATTTCTTCGATTAAATTTTTCATTTCCTCCCTAGCCAGGGGTTCATCGTCTACAATAATGCAATTCATAAGGGAATAGTAAGTTTAACGCTATATAATGTCTCAGTTGTTGACACCGAAAGTTCATAATCATTTCTATACAGCAGATCCAGTCGTCTTTTGGCATTAGCCAATCCCAGTCCGCTATATTTGCTTCGGACAAATGAGTTGTCGGGATCTTTCGAATTTTCACATTCAAAACAAAGCTGCTAATCCGTCTCAGAAAAATGGATTGTGATGAAAGTATCAGCATCACCGGCGCTGAGACTATGTTTAATCGCGTTTTCAACAAAGGCCGTAAATAGATGCGGCGGTAGAAATACACCCTTTTTTTCCAATTCTATTGGGCAAGATATACATGTTTTTAGGTTATCGCGGCGTATTTCCTCCAATTTCAGGAAATTGCTTATAAAATTGATTTCGGACTTCAGAAGTGTCTTATCATCGTTATTTTCATACAGCTGATATCTTAGAAAATCTGATAACTTCATGATGACCTCGGTAGCCATATTCGGATCTTTTCGAATTAAAGCTTTAACGTTGTTCAGCATGTTGAATAAAAAATGTGGCTGAATCTGATTTTTTAAGGAAACAAGCTCTGTGGTCAAAGCCAGGTTTTTCAGTTCAGAAATACGCTTATTGTCTTCCAACCAACGTTTAAAAAGCTTAAATGTCGTGGTGGTTAGAATAATCGGAATACAGATAAATAATGCGGCGATTAGCCCCATAGAGTCCGACTCCGGTTTTTTTATAGCGGGAATATGAATGGAATAGATGTAATTTGCAATGTACATGACTACCAGCAAACTGGCTGTTACCAGCAATATCAGTGCTAAGACATATAACTCATATTTGGCCTTAAAGAAAAACTTTGGGATCAGTACATACATATTGGCGTAAAACATGCAGACGAATACAAACCATAGGATAATAGAAAAATAAAACCGGTAACTCCCTTGAAAATGAGAACTCGAATTTGCATTTGCAAAGAGCAACAGTAAGCCGATCAGAAAAACCACGTGTCGCAGTGGCCTGAATTTATTTTCTGTAAAATACCTTAAAACAATGCTATTATTGAAGTCTTGCATGCATTAGAATGATTTTAACCTAAATAACAAAAATAAAGCTTTTCTTGGCAAGAATCCGATCTCTTATACGAAGACCTGTTTTTTTTATACCAAAACTGGGAGATGATTTTTAACGTTCCTTTTCACTGTTCCCCTAAATTGGACTTTTGTATAAAAACAACACCTGTTGGTCTAAAAAAAAATTCCACCTACAAATTTCGGCTATCCTTACAATGATTTTAATCATACATTTATGCAAAAAATACTTTTAGTGTTTGTACTATTGTTTCGTATATCCACTTCAATCGCACAGACTAAAGATAGCGTACAGCAAAAAGTGAGGGCTGTTGTTACCGACAAATTCCCCATAACACGGGTTCTCAATTTGACCTATGAATCCAATACAGGATACCGTTATTCATCAAAACTCCAAGGTCAGGATTTACCTAAAACAAAAGTAGAATCGATGTACCAAGCCGGAGGTAGTATCAACATTAATTTTTTAAAGAGCAGAACCTGGAACTTGGGTACCAATATTGGCTATCAATTCACTTCTATCAACTCCAATCGTCTAGACCCCATCGCACAATCCACCATACAGTCAACCCATCAATATCATTATCATTACGAATCACTTAATCTTACCCGTTATTCACGTTTATGGGGCAAAGTAGCATTTTATACCGCAACGGTTGCTGCCAATGGGAGTGAAAAAGCAATAGAACGCATTAATGGGATATTATCTGCTACTGTGGTACTAAAAGCTACGCGGGAGATTCAAATGGCGGTGGGCCTCATCGGCTTTATAGATCCGGCAGCAATTATTCCGGTTTTCCCAACCTTTGCCTACAAGCAACAATTTGCCAATGGGATGATACTTGATGTCATCTTACCTAAAGGAGCCTACCTTCGAAAAGAGGTCTTGCGGAATGGCCGCGTTTCAATAGGTTCCGATTTAAATAGTACGATCTTCTACCTCTATAACTTTCAGGGCGCTGAAAAAGTATATACCTTCAGTCAGATGGAGATCAATTCGGGTCTGACTTATGAACATAACCTGGGCCGATCTTTTATTGCTACCCTTAAATCAGGACTAAAAACCATACCTCGTGCACGCGTATTTGAAAAAAACAAAACCCAGCGCGATTATGTATGGGAAGCAAGTCCTGATCCTTCGTTTTATATTAATGCAGGGCTTTCCTTCAATCCCTTTGCTAAGAAAAGGAAATAATATCTTTTTTTCGGGTTATCCACCCCATATAAATCGATGATTGAAAGAATCGAACAGGAGGTTCAAATCCGGCTTCCTCACAGAGCTCGGCTAATCGTTCTTCCGAGACATGCAACAATTCATGCTCGATTCTTCGCAATCTTTGAGCGACCTGTATTTCATCTATCCCCTTGGGCAGAAGAAGCCTCAACAACTGCAAGTTTTGTTGAATCTGCTCCTTATTGCCCGTAATATCTAATAATAACAAGGGTGCTTGCGACATCATTCTCTTGGAAATATCTTGGAGCAGAACCAATTTTTCGCCATTGTCTTCTAAAAAGTGTAATACAAGCAAAAGCGTCGCAGCACCATATTGTTTCTCTTCGTCCAAATCACTTACCACACCTTCGACAAGATGAACATTCTCATCCGCTTCAAATTTTTCCAGGGCCTGACTAATCAACTCAGGCGACGGATCTACCCCGGTTATTGTCCAAGATTCTGCTGTGTCAACAAAACGTTCTATTTCATTTCCTGTGCCACATCCTACCACCAATAAATCCTTATTTTCAGTTTCTCGGAGGAGCTTTGGCAACTGATCTAAAAAATAATGGTAATTGGGAATCCAGCTCTCAACAAATTGGTCATAGCCACTTGCGCGCTCATTTTCAAACAGTTCTACTTTATTCATATAGCTAACAATAATCGTTCAATATAAAATCAGTATGCAGTTAAAAGGTATACCTTTTCTGCATTCCAAATATACATTCAAAGTCATCTATTTAAAACTATTCTAAATAACTAATGATTATTCTGACAATCTCGTTACTTATATTTCACCGAATAGATCGGTCAATGAGTTTCTATATTCAGGTTATATCAATACTATTTTTTTGAAAGTGTATCAATTACTTTTTTCAGATCGATCCCTTTCCCCAATACAGGTTTAAAGATATCACCCAGCTCATGCATTCTTTCAATCGCATTAAACAAGGTGAAATCACTAATTTTCAACCCTTTTTTAACTTCATCCCAATATAATGGCATGGACACTGTCGCTCCAGGCTTGGGACGTACTGAATATGCTGCAGCAATGGTAGCATGTGGTCTATTTTGAAGAAAATCAAGATACATTTTACCTTTCCGAGCACGAACAGTTCGCTCTAAGCTGGTATAGTCGGGTAGCTCCGCATGAATCAGGGTGACAATAATATGCGCAAACTCCTTGGACTGATCGTAATTATATTTATTTCCTAATGGTATATATATGTGAAGTCCAGTGGAACCACTTGTTTTACAATACGAAGGTACCGCCATATCATCTAAAAGTTGTTTGGTGAGCTGGGCGGTTTCAATAACCTGATCAAATGTATTTTTATCCGGATCCAGATCAATGATACAAAAGGTCGGATTATCCGGTTTTCCGACGGTACTACTCCAGGGATTCATTTCAATACAGCCAAGATTAGCCATATATAACAATGTAGCCTCGTCTTTTCCGACCAGATAATGCCGATCACGGCCATCGGCCTCACTTTGGTAAAGATAGGTTTCTGCCCATTCCGGTGCTGTATCGGTAACATCCTTGAAATAGAACCCTTCTTCTTTGATACCATTTGGGTATCGATTCATACTTTGTGGTCGATCTTTAAGGTATGGTAAAATAAACGGTGCAGCCTGCTCATAGTAATTAATTAAATCGCGCTTGGTGATCTTTTCGTCAGGCCAAAATAGTTTATCGAGGTTGGTAAATTTTAACTCATGTCCATTTACCTTCTGAACCTGGGTTTTGTCTTTGGGGTTTAGCATTGTTTTATAGTTTTTCTTATCCGAACTGCCTTCCTTACTATTTTTTCGCATCCCATCTCCCTCTTTTGATTGTTCGCCGATAATCTCATTAACGGCTTGCTCTTCTTCCAGAATCACTTTTTTGGCATTTTTATCGTTACGCATGCCGAAAAATGAGGGATGTCGCATGACACCGTCACCGGTCATTTCTGTAAAGCTCACTTCGCAAACCAGGTTGGGATGTAGCCAGGTGACAGCGGCATGAGGAGAGCGGGGTCTAAATCGTGAGGATTTGTTGATATCGGGTTCGTCATCAAACGGGCTATTTTTTGTGACCAAGGGTTTGAACTGCGCCATCAGCTCTTGTTGTAATTTTGCACTGAATCCTGTTCCGACCTTTCCGGTATAAATAAGCTTTTTATCTTCATATAAGCCTACTAATAGGCTACTAAACAGTTTGCTGGAGCCTTCGTTCTTTGTAAAACCTCCAATAACAACCTCCTGACGCCTATTAGCCTTGATTTTCAACCAGTCAGATGAACGCTCATGTATATGGTAAACGCTTTCCTTGCGTTTGGCCATAATCCCCTCTATACCGAGTTTTTTGGCTTCATTCAAAAATCCAACGCCCGATGTATCGAAATGTTCACTCAATAAAATCAAATCGTTTTGCGGCATTACCTCCTTTAAAATCGCTTTTCTGTCCAATAGCGAAAGACCTTTTAGATCTTTTCCATCGTACCAAAGGATATCAAATACATAATATACCAAATCGCCATCCGCCTCACTTCTCCAGTTTTGTAGGGCCGCAAAATTGGCCGTTCCATTTTTTTCCAATACAATGATCTCACCATCGAGTATGGCATTGATCGCGATGCTTTTCAGGGTATCATATACTGGATAAAACTTTTCATTGAAGCTTTTGTCATTTCTGGATTTTAGTTCTATTTTGCCATTTTTCATAAAGGCCAAAGCACGATAACCGTCCCATTTCACCTCGTATACCCAGTTTTGATCATCAAAAGGCTTGTCGATCAGCGTCGCCAGCATGGGCTGCACCGTAGTATAAAAGACCTGCTTCGGTGATTTCTTTAGCAAGTCGGTGATATTATACGCTTGTTTCTGCGTCTCAGCCTTTTTCTTTTTAGGCACTTCTTCCAACTGGTTGCTGATTATTTCAGCAGCATTCCTACTTTTTTTGCTTTTATTTTTTGATATGCTATTCTTTTTAACAACTGGCTGTCCATAGACTTTATCGGGCGATTTTTCCATTTCCGCTATCGTCTTTCCCGACAATACGGATTTATCATTTGCTATGACATCCTTGCTTGTTGCATATTGATCTTCCAACTTCATCAATAGCCATTCATTTCCTCCTCTTCCGTATGCTTTTACCAAAGCAAATTCTCCCTTCAATTTTTCTCCATACAATCTGAATTTGAGCTTTCCGCTATAAAGCTGATGTCGAAGATTCTTATCCATTTTTACAACATCATTGCTCTCAGGAGCTAAAGCTTCATATCGCCCTTCATCCCACACGATAACTGAGCCACCCCCATACTGTCCTTTTGGTATGATACCTTCAAAATTCCGGTAATCATAAGGATGATCTTCAACCATCATGGCCAAGCGTTTAATAGATGGATCCATAGATGGCCCCTTGGGAACCGCCCAACTTTTGAGCACCCCGTTCATTTCAAGCCGGAAATCATAATGCAGATGCGAAGCATCATGCATCTGCACGACGAACCGCAATTCCTTTCCGCTTGATCTACCTCCAAAAGGTTCCGGTGTTTTTCCTGCGGAACGCTTTTCGCGATATTTTGACAAACCCATACGCCTGCTTTTTAATCGTAGCTAACTCTCTATCTTAACACAACCATAACACAAAAAAAGTTTGTTTTTTTAGATATTGGGGTTGATAAAGGTTCAGTATAGTTTCCTGGCAAGATCTGACAATTCAGCATAAAAAAGGCCAGGAAATCAACCCCTGGCCTTTGAAAAATACAATATCTAACCTACATTACTTACTTTTTTAACCGATGCAGATCGCAAATAGTTTTAAATATTTTTAGGAAATTCGTCTTTCCACCAAGTAAAACGCCAGTCATCACCTTCTTCTTCGGTCAACAGGCATTCTTCCAGCTCCGCCAGATATTTTTCTTTATCCAGATCCTGACCTATAAATACCAATTCATTTTTTCGATCTTCCCACTCGGGATGCCAACGTTTAAGAAGTTCAGGTCTGATTTCGGCATAACTGGGATACTGATAACGCTGCTCTTCGGGCATACTACTCCACCATGAGCCTGCACTTTCCAACCTTACGCTACCGCCTGCCTGACTAAAGCTAATGGCCAAATGCGGGCGGGAGGCCAACCACAGGAGACCTTTAGCTCGTATGATATTGTGCGGGTAGCGCTCGTTGAGGTAACGGTGCAGTCGTTGTGGATGGAAGGGCCGTTGTGATCGAAAGACAAAAGATGAAATACCGTACTCTGCTGTTTCGGGTGTATGTTCATTTTCAAGTTCCCTGATCCACCCGGCCGACGATGAAGCTTCATCAAAATTAAAAGAGCACGTACCCATAATTTCCCGGGGATCAACGCGTCCAAATTGTGTACGGATACGCTTTGCACCTGGATTGAGCCGCCCAATTGCAGCCTCCAGGGTACCCAAAGTTTCCTCAGATACCAGATCGGCCTTATTCAGAATGATAACATTCGCAAACTCGATCTGATCAGTCAACAGATTTACGATCGCCCTATTATCATAGTCGTCATCCGTCAATTTCCGATCTAATAAGGTGTCGGCGCTTCCAAAATCTTTGGCAAAGTTGAAACAGTCCACAACTGTTACCATGGTGTCAATATAACTGAATGTAGACAGGTCAATCGCATTATCATTACCAACATAACTGAATGTCTGGGCAACAGGGATAGGCTCCGAAATACCCGTACTTTCGATAAGAAGATAATCAAAGCGGTTTTCTTTCGCTAGTCGCTCCACCTCCACCATCAAATCCTCCCGTAATGTACAACAAATACATCCATTGCTCATCTCTACTAATTTTTCTTCCGTTCGCGAAAGTACATTTTCGCGCTCAACAGCCTGTGCATCGATGTTCACTTCACTCATATCATTCACAATGACGGTCACTTTCTTACCCTCCTTATTGTGTAAAATATGATTCAATAGTGTTGTTTTTCCTGCGCCTAAAATTCCACTTAAAACGGTGACAGGCAATTTAGTTTTTTGGGAAATGCTGCTCATAGTAATTTCGTTTTCACAAATGTAAAAACAATAACAATTAAATGCAACACTGTTGCTTTATTATTATACGCACTAAACCAAAAGTCTTCCAAATGCCCTTAACACTTATCAATGATTAAGATAAGTTTCATTTCACCTGATCAGCAAGACGTTGCCTTAAGATACGTTCACGATCAGCATCCCAATACTTGCAGTCCAGTTCTATAAACAAGGAACTGTAAGGCAGAGTTGACTCGGTCTTCAGTACGACAACACCAAAAAGCTGTGCTGCTTTATCCATTTTCGCAAATACTTCTTCGTGCATCAGCGGGGTTAATTTTATGTTCGGAAGTAATTTCTTTAGACTCTCCTGATATGCTTTTAAGCCTGGCGCGATGGTTTCATCTAAGTATCCAAGCTCCTTATCTTGGTAAAAAACAGGTCTTATATGTGTTTGCTTATCGAGTAGTCGCAATGCGGTATCCAATACCTCAGGCATCTTTCTTCCCGTATTAATAATCAGCATATTTTGGGTTGCAGGAGCGGGATAGGCCTTATCAACAATCAATATCCAATTGCGGTGACCTAACAAAGGTAATTGCTGCGAAAATAAATCCTTCCAGTCTGGTTTTAACGGCGGATCACCCAAATGACGTGGCGATGATTCACAAGCGACCATCACAGCAAACATCATGAAAAGAAGCAAATTATTTATCCATTTTTTCATAGCCATTGTATTGTTAGTGTATCTCCATTTTTTAGCATGACTTGCTTCTTAAAACTAAGGATCAGACGCCCATCGGTGCGTTTCAACTCAACCAGTTCAATCGACCTTTCATTTTGCTTTACAATGAGTTGTTTTTTATTGAGCGATAGGTCATCCGCATCACCTAGATGAAATTCATTGAGCATCAATTGACCATATTTCAAGGTCAGTGTACACTGACATACCCCTTTAGTTTTTCGCTTCTGGGCATATGTCCCCCATCCTTTTGCTGTTGTGAAAGGCGCCTTGAAATCTGCTTTTCCTAACTTAGGGGCAAATCCAATCTGCCCTTTCGGCCCATGATAACTAAAACCGCAGGCGCTGATAAAGGTTCCATAACTTGCCATGGCACGTGCATAATGATCGCTGCATTCAATCTCATTAAAAGGATTTCTCTTGGCAGCATGATGGCGATCGTGGATCACCCTTGTCAATGTTAAACTTTCGTCAACCATGCCTTCAGCCATCATATGTGCTGCGACCTGATGTTCAAAGCCACTCATGCATTCATGGAAATAACCTAATTGCCAGGTCGTATTGTCCCCATAAGCCTTGTCTTCATTCTTTGGATTAGTGTTCATAACCATGCCCCCCTCCCCAGCCAAGGCATAAGGCCTTCCGCCAAGATGTGTTTTTATATAGGGGCCAACATCCATAGTAAAGTTATATTTCCAGAGTGCTTTCAATGCAGACACAACATTCTCCTGACGATTGACCCCCGGCATGTCCACTTGTCTGCACCAGGCCTGACCATACACCTGGTCAATATGACAGGTATTATAAGAGCCTAGCATCTTTCGCCCCTGCAGCATATCGGGACGATGAATATAATACTCTCCATTAAAGAGTTTGCTATCCATATTTTCAGATCCCTTCCTAACGTATTCCAAACACGATTTTTGAAAGGTTTTATCACCTACTTCCTTCGCCATCAATGCAGCAGCCTGTATTGCTGCGAGACATAACCCGACAATCCAGGCAATTTCACCTTCCCAGACCGCATCGAGTGTATTTTCCATTGGCGTATCGGTCATACCATCCTTGTTTTTATCCTGATCAAGAACAAATTGAACTGCCTTCTTAAGTTTAGGCCAGTTTCGCTTAAGGAATTCGCTATCGCTGCTCATCTGATGATCGCGATAGAAGCGTAGAATAACACCAGCCTGCCCATCAATAGCTGGTCTTTTTTCATATTCAGCACGAAAGATGATGGCACCGGTATCAGACTGAAAGCCAACACCTAAATCCGTCACTTCACGTAAATTACGTTCAAGATCCGGAAATATCCTGCCCATGGACTGCCCATATTGCCAAACGTGCGTACAGGTACCGGCACATGCCCCTACTCCTTCCCAGCCCCAAAATCTTCCCGAAGCAAAACGCATGGTGTTTGCTGTGGCCAGTGTGCCTATATTGACAAAAGTGCGATCCATAAACCAGTAAGGCAGTGTTGTATCATTCCAGGTTTGCTGCCATGCCATGGTTTCGCTCTCGAGTTTTTCACGATTGTTCAAATAATAATTGATTACTTCGGCCGCATTATTAAACCTGGCACCATACCAATAACCCGATTGCGCATCCTTGAGGTGAAGTTTCAGTTTAGGGTGTGGATTGTTAAAATACCAAGATATTGCATAAGAAATTTGGCTTGTCGCCTTCGCTTTTATTGTCCGTTTTACCGTAAAGGCACCTACTTGCAAATCCGAAAAATCGACGGTCGAATCCACCCTATCCGCCTTTACCTCCTGCGGTTTTACAGGCCATTCCTGTAACCTCGTCGTGGGTTGCGCTTCGATATCAATACAGGTAAAAGCCATTGATCCATGGTCGCCAGCTTCCATGGCTTGAGTAGGAACCTGATCGCAACTAAAAAGCAACACTTGAGTATCGGCATGTTCCGCTAGGAAAGAGCGTTTGTTTACAGTATCAAAATCTTTCCGTCCTTTATGTACGCCATTTTCCATCCAGCCCGTAACCGTTACATCGACTGGCGCGCCGCCCTTGTTCTGCAATTCGATATGTATTGTGGTAAGTGGCAACGAAGAATTGTCCTGATCTAAAGGAATAAATGGCGAATAGGCGACCAACACCACATCCAATGGAAAATCAATACTGCTATAGGTTATTCGACATGTTGGATATGTTGCTTCAAATGTAACTTCATCCCAGTGGTTTTCCCTAAGCTCCTTGATAACCTGCTTTCCATCGACTAAGGTCGAAATCGCAAAGCCCTGTTCCATAGTCCGCAGGTTGTCTGCTATAGCAGGCTCAATATAAGCAGATCCATCCCTCGGCCGCACAGTGACCAATTCTTTTCCATTGTTCCATTGTACATTTTTGGGCTCTATCCCCTCACGCTCACCATCATAAGCCGTATTAAATATCTGCCACAACCATAGCCGACCATCACCTCCTATATAGACCGTACCCGAATGTAAACCACCCACAGGCATTCCAATGTACCGAAGCTCATTTTTACTTTTTCGATAAGTAATTTTTTTACCCTTTTCATACAGCGAATCAAACCATTGCCCGCTGAGACCTTTTTCCTCCGGAATGTTGTGAACAGGTTTATCCCAGGCAAATACGGTATTTGACCATACAGGAAATTTGCTGACCAATACGCCCAGGCCAACTAAACTGGCTTTCTTAAAAAAACTTCTTCTATCCATTCGTTTATAATTTATTGCCGTCCCGAATTTAGCGGAAGGAACTATTGGTTTGTCTACACAAGATATTGAAATATCCTTGATATCCAGCAATAAACATCTTAACAACAAATGGTTAATCAATAAAAAAATTAAAGCCGCCTGATGTAGCAAAATCAGAGCGGCTCAGCTTACAGCACAGGAAAGTCTGTAAAGGTTACCTACCAGTGGATCTATTCGCTTAAAACAAACGCACTTTAAATCCCAGTTGATACTGGTCAATATGTGCATCCCAGTTGTCTACGATTTTATTATTCTTTTTGAACTGTCGGTATCTAAAATACAGCGCGCCAAGGTCTATCCCTAATGCGTAACCAATCCGTGTACGACTGTTGAACGCTGGTTTTCCATCATTAAGTTTATAAGCATCGTCATTGAGCAGCATATTAAGGTCTAGACCGCCCAGGATGGAAAATTTTCTTGTAAAATTAACTTTAAGGTACACCGGAGTGTTGAGATATTTCAGCGAACGGGTCCCTTTGGACAAACCTCCAGGAAGGGAGGCTGTGTTGTCATTGACACGAATTCGGGTTAAATTATAGCTAGGTTCAACTTGAATATCCATCTTGCTATTAAGCCCAAATATCAAATCTCCACCCAATTGATATCCCATTCTATTGGCGCCAAACGCATTCCCACTTGCACGCGAAATATTACCACCACCCCGAAGTCCAAATCCCATTTGTCCGTAACATGCGGTCTTGAAACCGAACAATCCCATGATCAAAAAACAAACTAGTGTACAATGCTTCAACTTTAATCGATCTATCTTTATCATTTTTACCATAAAACACACCATTACATTAGACCAATAACTGTTTTCCCGTAATTTGCAACTTCACAAAATAGGCTATATTATTTTTCTTTATACTTTCCTTCAATATGCGCGCTTCCTTCGTAAAGTACGTGTGGGTTCGCAAGAAGGCAAGGGTCAGTGCACACCAGATACGTTCATCAATCACCTGATTCTTTCTATAATTTACCTCCAGATACATCCTTTGGTTAAGGTCAACAAAACTTTTACTTCCTAAATGAAAAGAAACTGCATCCACAACTATTTCCTCCAGCAGGTTTTCCGGTTTTTTCGAGGGCCTTGTTGCGAGAATACACATTTCAACTTTTTTTATTACCGACTCTACAACAAAATGCTCCTGTAGAAAACAACGCGCTAACGATATACTCTTTTGCCGGGTTCCTTTTACCCCTTCAAATAGATAACCAATATCCTGGAAATAAGCGGCACAATTTACGACGAATTTATCTTCGGCCGTCAGGATATATTTTTCACTTATGGTCGTTACTGCATCTACAATATCACGAACCCTATCAATGGTGTGAAAACACAGCTGTGGATTGTGGTTATCGCGATAACTCTGCACTAAAAAAAGGTCTGCCTGCTGAAGTAAATTTGTGTAATCCATTTAAGCAAAACTAAAATTCCGTAAAAAATAGATTTAACATATTATACCAAAGGGTCTATTTTTTATACCAAAAGGCCCTTTAAACAAAAAGGCCAGGTAATCACACCTAGCCTTTATTCTTAATTTTTCCTTTTTCTATCAATTATCCTAAGCGCAAAATCGCTTTAGATGGTTAATTGCTGTTATTTATGACATTATTTGATCGTTACAGCAAAAGCATATTCATCTGGAGGAAGACATTGTGATGCGTCACAAGCTTGCCATTCCACTGTCCCTTTTACTGTTGCAGTTCCTTTGTTGAGCGAAACCTTTTGCTGAAAGATCACTTCATTTGTGAAGTATCCCACATCCATTTTGAAAACCTCTTCGTGTTTAATCTTTGGTTTTGGTTCAGCAGTCTTACCTACTAACGCATAATCTGCGGCTTTACCAAAATTGAAGGATGTTGGAATTGGTCCTCCGTCTTTTACATTTTGAGAGTAAATGTGCCAACCATCTTGAATGGTAGCCTTCACGTAAACCATAGCTTCCTTGTTGTTCAATTTTTTGCTGGCTACAGTCCATTTTACAGGTTTATGAATCTGAGCGAATGCGTCCGTAACGGCGAACATAACCACAGTCACTAACAATAAAATCTTTTTCATGTTTGTATCAATTTTTCAGTTTATTATTTCATCGGCAGCACATTTCATACAGTATTTTTTCCTTGAAAAACACCACTTAAATGCTTACAACAATATTCGCTATAAACAGAATAAAACACAACATGATCACAATAAAACAATAAATTTTATCAAAAAAAACTACTTAAACCATATTTTTTACACTTTTAAAGGCTTAGTTTTTTCAATTCCAGTAATATATTCAAAAAAGCTATCAGACTAAAACAAAGGGCATTGTCAAACATTGTCTATTGCGAGCTTCTGAACGCGTTCTGCTCTACAACTCCATCCCGAGCGATTCAATTTTACATAATAATCTGTATCTTATGCATGATTCACATTATGCCATGGCTATACCAACCACAAAAGACGAACTCCTTCAAGCTATACGTACAAATTACAGCAAGCTTGTCTGTGAACTTTCCGATATTCCAATCGGTCAAACTAATCTTCTTATACTCCAGGGTCATGCTAAAGGAACAGTAATGAGTATAAATAACCTAATTTCCTATTTAATTGGCTGGGGTGAGCTGGTTCTCAAATGGAATAAAAAAAGTGAAGATGACAAAGAGGTTGATTTTCCGGAGACTGGTTTTAAATGGAATGAGCTAGGCAAACTTGCTCAAAAATTTTACCAGGATTATGCCGACCTCGATTTTACGACTTTGTGCGCAAAACTAGATCAAACTGTTTTAACAATTATGGAACTCCTTGAGCAAAAGACAAACATGCAGCTTTATGGTGTAAATTGGTATGAAAAATGGACCTTAGGCAGAATGATTCAATTTAACACCGCTTCGCCTTATCAAAATGCCGTCGGGAGAATCCGTAAGTGGAAAAAAGAAAAAAAATAGTAAACCATCGCTGGATAAATATTGTTATTCAATAAACACATATAATCATTACTATGGGAAATCTATTATATACTATCGCTGTTATTTTGGTCCTGATATGGGCAATCAGTTTTTTTGGCGGATTTGTTGGCGGAGGGCTAATTCATATTCTTTTGGTTATCGCTATCATTGCAGTGCTTCTGCGTGTAATTAAAGGAAACGCGTAAAGACTGTAAGCGGTTTATTGATTACGATAAAAAGCTCCTCATTTTAACGCTGAGGAGCTTGTATTTGCTGTAAATTCTTCAGTTAATAAACTTAAATATTCAGATCTCCTTCTTTACCTATATCTTCCGTTTCACCTGTTAGTCTAACTTTTAGCATCTTAAACAGGTTGACAATCATATTGGAGTCTGAATCCCAATAATGAGCATCTTTAGGCGTAATACGCAACAATCGGATATTGGGATCCTCCTTACCTTTCTCAAACCATCCTTCCATCATTTTGTTCCAGTAACGATCTATCCTTTCCTGATCTCGCGAAAGACTCGCTTTACCATTTATACTTAGAAAGGTGTAGTGTTTTGGGTCCGCATAAAATAAGGAAGCTTTTGGGTTCTGTGCAATATTCTTAAAGGTATCACTCTCAGCAGAACAAATAAACCAAATATCTCCATCTTCGTCTACTTCTTGTCTACTCATTGGAACCCCATGCGGGTACTCCGATTCAGCTGGGAATGAACAGACTGTTCCCACATCGATTTGATCTACAATTGCTTTAAGCTTATCTAAAGCTTCTTTGTTATTTAAATTATTCTCTGCCATAATATGTCGTTTATTAAGGAACAGTATCCTGTAGAAAATCGTTTATTTTTTCAGCAAATTCAGGCTATCTTGGGTAGTGAAAGGGGAAAAGTACGAATAAAAAAAGGCAAATCAAGTAATTTTACGCATCCTTAACACTAATAATATTAGTAATTTTACATCAAAATAGTAGAAAATAAATCATGTTTGGTTTTGATGATAAATTGCAAATATTAGCTGATGCCGCTAAGTATGACGTAAGTTGCAGCTCAAGCGGAAGTAAACGAAAAAATAGTGGTGGTATAGGTGATTCATCGACTAGTGGCATTTGTCATACCTACACCGAAGATGGTCGCTGCGTCTCCCTGCTAAAAATTTTAATGACCAATTATTGCATCTACGACTGTTCATTTTGTGTGAGCCGACGAAGCAATGACGTACAACGGGCAGCATTTTCGGTAAAGGAAATTGTCGAATTGACCATGAACTTCTACCGTCGTAATTATATTGAGGGTCTTTTTTTAAGTTCGGGTATTTTCAAATCTGCCGACTATACCATGGAACGCTTAATGTTGGTCGTCAAGAAACTTCGGACGGAAGAACGGTTTAATGGTTATATCCATCTCAAGGCCATTCCGGGTGCGAGTGAATCGTTATTAAAAGAAGCAGGTCTATATGTTGACCGGATGAGTGTGAACCTCGAAATTCCCACTGAGGAGGGACTCAAGCTAGTTGCTCCCGAAAAGGATCATCAATCCGTTCGCGAGCCTCTAGCGATTATTAAAAATGAAATCCTCAACCTTCGGCAGGATCGAAAAAAAGAGAAGAAAACACCCTTGTTTGTACCAGCAGGCCAAAGTACACAGCTGGTTATTGGAGCAACTCCAGAGAGCGACCTACAGATTATGCAGGCCGCCAATACATTCTATAAAGATTACGATCTCAAACGGGTTTATTATTCGGGTTATATTCCCATCAACGCGACCGATTCCAACCTTCCCCAAATTGGGACATCACCACCTCTTGTACGTGAAAACAGACTTTATCAGACGGATTGGCTACTTCGGTTTTATGGTTTTTCGCTTCATGAAATACTCAACAGCACGCATCAACATCTCGATCTAGAAATAGACCCTAAGCTTGCTTGGGCGCTACGCAACCCACAATTCTTTCCCATCGACATCAACAGCGCTACGTATGAGTGGATTATCCGAATCCCCGGTATTGGCAGGCAATCCGCAAACAAAATTGTACAGTCGCGCAAATATGGAAAATTAAAGGAATATCAACTTCGAAAAATAGGAATTGCCTATAATCGCGCCAAATATTTTATGGTTTGCCAAGATACATGCATAGCAGGAGGCTTCCATTATCCCGAAAAAATCAGAAAGTCTATTCTTGAAAGTAACCCGCGTACACTGGTCACGGCTTCCAATACACAGCTAACACTTTTCTAATGGACTATATTTTTGACGGAAGTTATTCCGGATACCTCTGTTGTGTATTTGAAGCCTTTGAACGGAAAGAATTTGATAGCATTCCCACAACAGAAAAGTCTATGGAAATTAATATTTTTTCGGAGAAGCGACAGGTTCATACTGATGTAAAAAAAGCCATGCGCATTTTAGTGGGAATGGAAAAGATACTCGGAGCACAAGAAACAAAAATTTTTTATCATAACTTTTTGTCCGATAATCAATCTGAATGGCTCAATGGATTTCGGTTGATCATCGAACTTTTTCGAAGGGGAAAATTGGATATACGCAATTATGGATACCCACCTGTACTCCGTATCCATCAGACGATCAAAAAGATCAGCCGCGAACGACACCGCATGAAGGCTTTTATCCGATTTGTCAAGTCTAACGATAATCTCTACACAGCCATCGTTGAACCCGATTTCAATGTGATTCCCCTGGTTGTAGACTTCTTTAAAAACCGATTTGCCGACCAGTGCTGGTTAATTTATGATATACGGCGAAACTATGGCTTCCATTATGATCGCAAAAATATCTTGGAGGTATCCAACAACAATACACATGAGGTTCAAGATCCATATCAGCTAGAAGTGGATCTCGATCCTCAAGAAAAAGATTATCAGCATCTCTGGAAGACTTATTTTAAGAATACCTCTATTGAATCACGCAAAAACCTGAAGCTTCACTTAAGACATGTTCCCAAACGTTACTGGAAATATCTCGTCGAAAAACAATAAGTCCCTAATTAGTGAAAATCCTATTTCATATCATTATTTTGATCCGCCAAACAGCTTGCTCACCAACCAAATGACAATAGCGACTACGACAACAACCAATAAGATGCCCGACCATACACCAGCTTTAAATATACCTTCAATTGCTGCACAGCTCGACACGAGCACCAATAAACTCGACATGAGCGCAAATGGAATTATCTTTTTCATAAATACCTGTTTTAATTATTAATTGGAAGTATGACAATACTGGCCTTGAAAATGTTTTACAGCAATGACGTTCATGTACTTTTTACATCTCACTGCGGATACGTCCGATACGTTCACTGCATTAAATACTTGAGCAGTCCGTATTTTTTTTTCACAAAGTGAATGCGCTACGTTATTTACACCCTAAAAATACGGTTAACTGGCCAAGGGAAGCTTTTGGGTACAGCATTTGATTCTGTTTACCCAAATAGCAAAATAGAATTTAAACAATAATTGACTAAAGATATGGACACTATACACCAAAAAGCACAAAAAATAGGATTGGAAAAAGGTTATTATCTATTATTAATGGCTATATTGGATTTACCTGTTGATGGTAAGAAAAAATCAGAAAAGAAAAAATAAACATAAAGCCTTTTTCAACTACATGAAAAAGGCTTTTAGTGATATTTACATTAACAATTTTTCCTAAACTCCTCAGGACTCATTCCTTTATTTGCTTTAAAAAATGTACTGAAATATGGTACATTTTCAAAACCAAGTTCAAAGGCAATTTCTTTTACCGTTTTAAAAGTATGATAAAGCAATCGCTCGGCCTCCAATAGTATGCGTCCACGGATAATAGTACCGCAGCTCGTCGATCTTTTTTTTCGACAAATCCGATTAAGATAGTTGATCGATATATTCAATTGCTCTGCATAAAATGACGGATAACGCTGCTGCGCATAATGACTATCAACCAAAGATTCGAAACTTCGGATTTTATCGTCATCATCCTGCTTTACAACTACATGATCGACCACGATTTGCCGTCCCAAAATCTGGAGCAACATAATTAAATAGCGGCTCAATACACCGTGAGCACTCAATTTAACTGAATTATAAGCAGTTTCCATCAAACTTACTATATGTAGACAACTGATCATATCTTCTTTCGAGAGCACAAAAGCGTGCTTACATCTACTCCTTAAAAAATGAAAGAAGTTTCTTACGGCAGTGTTCTGCCTTTCCATGAAAAAAGATTCTGTAAATAAGACACTGTATCCTTCTACAGACGAACCTGCCTGAAAACTACACACACAATTTGAATTTATGCTGATTATATCATGGGCAGCTATAATCTGTACGCTCTGATCCGCTACCATAGACAGTTCACCACTCTTGATAAACAAAAGGGTATAAAAAGATCTTAGATGGAGCGTATTTTGATTTGCTTTAGCTTGTAAAAAAGCTGCTATAGGCATAATAACGATTCCCTTCGAAGTGGAATCAATATCTTCTAATTTTAGAAAATCTAGTTTCTCTTTTCGTATTACCATTTCTTTATGATTATTCTGTAAAAAAATATTTGTAGAATAATCAAATGATAGGCGGTCTAAAAATTTTAGGTAGTATACCTCCGAAGGTATCAGAGACAAAGTCTTTCGGATAGACAGTCTTCACAGCAGGTACTATTGGATAGCACAGCAAGATTTCCTTCACATACTGCACAAAGACCAATATTTCCACCCCCTTCATTTTGGCAAGCACATTGTTCACATCCTTTTGTTCAACCGTCTTTTCGCTGAGGAAACAGAAACCTTTGCAGCTCACTGCCGGTTCAAAACGATTGACGCAGAGATTTTGCTCGATATACGTGCGATTGCACTCAAATTCAATAAATGCCCACAATAGATTGGTTGCCTGCACACATATTGCCCAAGCCATTGTCATACAAAACCACCATCTACAGCGCTGAAACTTCATTGATCCGATCTATTTTGTTGTGCTATTACGTTCACGCAAATATTCTAAAATGGCACGTGCCTCTTCTTGCTTCAAGCCCAAACTAATCATTGGTGAACCATATTCCTTGCTAAGTACTTTTGCGTCGGCATCTTTCTCCAGCATGGTTGCCGGATCTAACATCATGTTCATAATCCACTCCGGGGTACGACGTTTGATGACAGCATCCAATGATGGCCCTACTAATGTGCGGTCAAAACTATGGCACATTGCACATTTCGACACAAATAGTTCTACACCCCTATTTGCAAGCTGCGCATCAAAGGGTTTGTGTTCAAAGGACGTAATGGTTCCTACACCTTTGGATCCCGCTGTTTTATAATCGAGCATGGCCGCAGGCTCAGCTACGGAAGGTTGCTCGGCACGATCTTCTTTCTTGACTTTTGTACCCTCATTTCCGCTACACGCCAGTATAGCTACAAAACCGAAACAGCCTAGAATTACGTTGATTTTCTTTTTCACTTTTATTGTTTAAGTATATTGGTAAAATAAATTCTGTTTGTATTAAATGACCTGCACTAGATATTTTATATCATCCTGATTTGATTTTTTGCCCGCTTTCCATAGTTCGACAATGACTTCCCAACGACCAGGCATAGAAAAATTAACAGTGCCTTCATAGTAACCATTACCTGTACTTTCAGCAGCAAAATTTTCCGAAGCCCCCGTTTCCGTAGTAGACCTATTGGTCTTTAGTTTAATGACATAATGATCTAATACCGGAAAATGATGACCATCGATTTTATTCATTAAAAATCGGATCGGGTGCTTTCCCTGCTTTACGCTATCAGGCAATAGGCAGGAAATAAATACGCGACTATCGTCTCTGGTTCCTGAGCTCATTGTTCGCATGGTTGCTGCTGCAGTAACCGGAATCTTGATGGCAAGTGTATCTTTTATGCGATTGTGACTACGTATCGTATGTAATTGCCAACCCTTTCCCATCTGCGGGATATCTGCCATAATAAAAACCATTGGGCCTCTATACCAGCCGTCGCCGAGCGCGACGGGATGCTCAAAGGGGCCACCATGCTTCATACGTCCCATACTCATTTCTGGATAAAAATCAAGGGATTTGTCATTGATCGGAATTCCCGAGGTATCTCTTAAACGCAGATAAATGGTATGATATTTATTGTTGAGTTTGGCATCCGCATATACGGTATAATTGGTAACATCCCAAACAGTATCCGCTATACGGACCAGATCGGACTCCTTAGGCAGGATAAAATCCGTAGCATTCTTACCGTTCTTTTTTGAATGATCGCCAGTACAGGATGAAGCTGAAAAAGCAACTGAAAACGCGAGTAGCAGTAAGATTACGCCCCCGACAGTCCCGACACGGGAATATAAATTCATATGTATTGATTTAAATCTTTTGAAAATAGACAGTACCGGCCGTCAGTCAACATGCCGACAGCCCGTACAAAAAGCAAAATGACTTAAACCAAAGGTGGGTGAAAAATAGTGAAAATTGGTCTATAGCTATAGTTTGCCTGATATGCTGGAAGTAAGGTCTCCGCAGCCGCTTCTTCAAAAAAAGCGATATCAAGGTTAAAACATTGCTGATTATTGATAAATACAACGTCGATTATACGAGATTCCAGGTTCTTTTGTTCCTTATCCTCATGTTCACGCATTTTCTTCATCAAGATACATTGTCCTCTACAGGAAAGTGCCTTTTCGTTGAATCGATTTATACACTCATTCTTAGCGATATAATCTCTGTTAAATTCAAAAACAGTCCATAGCCATACCGACGAGAAGCTCTGCAGGAGCATCAGCGGCAGTAGAATCCATATCAATTGTTTCGCTTTCATGTATCGCTAGTGCAGCAAATATACTAATTATTGACATACCAGCAACGAACTGCCTCTTTTCAAAACGCTCAAACGTTTTCTAAAACATCAAGAAGTTTTAGTACATTTAGCTAAAAATCACGCGCTTTGAGCAAATGAAGTTTAACCCTCTTTTAGTCATTAAATTATTACTTGGGCTGTTTATCTGCATCGGAATAGCTTTAATCATATTGATGATGGTTCATAACAGCAAAGTTGTGGGAGCTTATGTCGTTTCCGGACTTTTCATACTATTTCCAGGTATTATCCTGTACGGTATGACCGTTGGATTTCGAGTATCCGAAAAAACCATAACACGACAGATTGCCCAACAGGAAAGTGTAACATCCGATCATAAAGGCCTATACTATCAAATCCCCTTGCTAAAAACAACCCAATTTATCTCCTGGGAAATTATCGAGACCATTAGCTACAGCAACTACCACAGCGACGACCAGGCGCAGTTCAACTTTTATCTGACACAACCGGCATTTCAAATCGCGTCAGAGAAACCGGGATGGATAGCCAAAGCACTCCTACCCCTGATAAAAAAAAGTAAAAAGGTCGTTATAGATGAGAATTGCATCAATTTTCCCGAAATACCAAAAATGTTAGAAAAATACTTTTCTCCTATCCATCCAGTTGACATGTGCGAATCTCATAAAAAAGGAACTCTCCTAAGCTCAAAAACCATCGTAATGGAAAATACAATTCAGATCGAAGAATATTGGAAACCAAATCCAAATTTTGAATCTGAAAAAGTCATTTATGACCGATACAACCGGACAATTGATGAACTGAAACAATCAAAAAACAGCTAAAATTTGTTTTCCTGAGCAAAATCACCCGCGTCATCGTGCAACATTCAACAGGTATTGCTTATTATTTATTACTACGTTGGTACATTGGCTGAGTGATATTTATGTCTGCAGCTGTGGCAAGCAGAATAAAAATCCAAAATAAGCTGATGGGAGATATGACATAAATTCCAGCAATTGTTGCTGATAAAATGGATAAATTTGTCCCTACTAAAATTATTGCGATGATTGATAGGATAACAGCATACTGGAATGACCGTAGTACTTCCTGGCGCAAGGAACGGGATGAAGCCTGGTCCCGACCAGAAACTGAACGCTGGCTTGCGTTTTTCAAGTCCATCCGCAGCCAGACTGCGGGCAATAAAGTACTTGAAGTTGGTACTGCTACGGGATATTTTGCCAACATTATGACCCTTGCGGGTTTTGAGGTTACTGCCGTTGACCTCTCCCCACAGATGATTGAATATGCAAAACTCGTCAGCCAAGAACTAGAGCTTCGCGTAGACTATCGGGTCATGGATGCACAGGTCTTACAATTTGAAGCCAATACCTTTGATCTCGTTTTCACGAGATTGATGACATGGATCATCCCCGATCTTGAGCAATGTTACCGTGAAATGGAACGCGTGCTTAAGCCGGGTGGAAAACTGATCAACCTGGATGCCGATTTCGGGAAAACGGTCTTTAGTACCGACAGGCATGATGAATGCCCATCGGGCGCTATCGATCAGATCAATGACATCAAATCGGCATTGGACATCAGTGCACATCCACGTCCTGCTAAAGACGTCGAACTATTGGAAGCAGTTGGATTTGGTTCTATTGAAGTCGATATGGATGCACAAAATCGTATTCTTGAACTCCCTTTCGAGACTGAAGGACTTTTTATGCTAGAGGCTATCAAAAAGTAAAATTTGTTCAACACCCTTGATGTGTGTTTCGTTTGGAAAAGTCGCAAAATAATTGGTTTTCGGATCTTTCATACCAACCGATCTTTCATGAAAAACTAAGTTTGTCATTTAAATTTTCATCAAAAAAAGCCCGATCTATATCGGGCTTTTACAATAGATAGATTGTTATTAAGAGACAGCCTGATAAGCCTTCCGCGGAAACGAGATCCGAACAGAAACACCTGTACCATGCTGATTCTCGAACTGCATTTTTCCATCAATCCTTTTGATCAAATCCTTACAGAGGGAGATCCCCAACCCTGCACCATTTTTGCTCTCAGATTTTTTACGATCCCAGCTATTGACAAAATTTAGATTATGGAGGACTTCCGACGTAAGTTCTTCCCCTTCGTTGCTGACGATGAGTTCCCACCGATCGCTCGGATCATCTATCAGTTGCAACACAATGCTACCGCCGACTCGTCCATATTTAATGGCGTTGCTAATCACATTTCTTAGCACAAAAGCGAGAATTCCTTTATGTGTATCCGCGCAAAAATCCGGATTCACCGAATTTATGATCTGTATATTGAAACGTTGGATTTCTAGCGCATAGATCCCCAATACCGCATCAATTTGATCGCGAATATTACAGTTCTCGGTATTTTCAAGTTTATCCCGGAGTTGTGACTCTGTCCATAGTAAGACCTCTTCCAACATCGTACGCGATCTGACCACCTGTCCTTTTAGATTTAAAAAGATGAGTTTAAGCTCCTCCTTATCAACTAGAGAAATATCATCAATCGCCAACAAAATTTCGACCGATGCAAATGGTGCTCTGAGATCATGTGAGGCAATCGATAAAACTTTAGTCTTGAAACTCTCGGCAATTTTTAATTCCTCATTATAATGGTGAATACGAATTGCCTGTTCACTGAGGATACTGTTTGCGGTCGTCAATTTGAGCTGCTCGACCTTTAACAACCGATTTTTTCGGATTAAAAAGTAGATCAGTACGCCTATCAGCGTTTTACTGATGACTATTCCAACAATAAGTAGAGTAATAATAGTTTGGCTTTGCACAATTTTTAGGTAATAAATTAACAATAATGACTAATGGAATACCAAAGCTAAACAATCACATGCTAATTAAAAAATTTACCTTAAAAAAAACTACACTTACCTCGATTCTTTCTTAACTCATTCAAAAAAAAGGCTAGATCAATATTGACCTAGCCTTTACAAAAAACTATCCTCTAATAGACGTATACCTTATATACCTTTGGTTTAATGAACAATAGCTCAGTAAAATAGTTTTAAGTATTTTATTTTTGTTTATTCGCCAAATAAACTTAGCTATTTTTAAATCCATTTCGGCGATGCTGCACTCTCAGCAAAGATTTCCTAAATTTCCAAAGCCTGTCTAAAGTTTATTGAATATGCTCAAAATTATTTGCAATTGGGTATGGCTGTCATCTCATCCAGTGACATATCCATCGCTTTCTTGGCCCACTTTTTTAGATTGTCCAAATCAGCTGTTTTTAACGCCTTATTTCCAAAGATTACCGCATTAAGTGCGTAATTTTTGGCATTCGCACAATTGCAATCTGGAATTATACTGTAAGCAGAAGCTTCTTTTGCTTTGCCTACAGCATCCTTAAGCAAAACTTTGGCATCATCCAGTGATCCAGCCTGATAGGCTTTTTTAAAGCTCATAATCCTTAAAGATGACAAAAAGTGCGGGGTCATTGCTCAACGAGTCGAGATCCAACTGATAATTTGTGAGCCTATCCTGATAACGGTCCATATCGCGTTTTAAACTCCTTACCTCTATGGAAAGTGCGTTCAAGATGTTGAAGGTCACTGTAAGGTTGCGCGATGATTGCGCAGAACCCTTGTTTTCAAAGACACCATCTTTTGCAATATCATGTAAGACGATCAGCTCCTTCAGCTCCTGGTCCACGTTCAACGAATCGAAACCTTTGCGCAGAAAGGAACGCGATTGGCTCGCCAATAACTTAATATCCTCCAATACCCGATTTTGGCGGATGGCTGCACGGTCCATTACCAAATCCCGGACACTCCTTTTAGCCGATTCTTTAAAAAATCGTTCCGTCTTGTCTACAAATCCCTGCTGAACAGAATCTTGGGGATTACCAAACAGCCCCCGTGAAAACAATATGATGAAGAAACATGCTAAAAATTTCCTGCGCATTGCCATTGAAGTTTATTTTTTTCCTTTAGGTATTTAAATTGTACTATGAACACCTAAATGTACATATATTGCTTTAATATTGTTTCATCATCCTTCATTTAACAGCAAGATATTTTATAGTTACCCTCCCCTCAATTCGATCTTTCACAAAACCAAAGCCGCTTCGGTCAAAACGCGATCAGTAGCCTAAAAACACGTCCGGGATCATTCAACCATGATTCCAAGGCCAATTGTGCATCCTCCGCCCGATAAATAGCCGTTATCAGTTCTTCGATCGGGCAGGTTTTCATTTTCAAGTAATTCATTACCGCAGCAAAATCCTTTGCCGTTGCATTGCGCGACCCGCTGATATCCAGTTCCTTTTTGACAAAAAACTGTGTATCAAAAGGAATCGCTTCCTTTGCATACCCGATATACAGCACTCTGCCTGTATATGCAGCGGCAGCAATGGCCGCCAGGTATGTTTCCTTTCGGCCAACGGCTTCTATAACAACATCAGCTCCCATGGACTGAGTCAACACATCCAACCTCGCAAGCAGATCTTCCGTAGCGCTATTAATCGTATACTTTGCACCTAGTTTTTTCGCTAGTTCGAGCTTTTCAGTACTCACATCGACAGCAATGACTGTAGCTCCCCGTAATGCTGACCGAATGATCGCCCCCACTCCGATCATACCACATCCAAATACCAATACAATATCGCTGTCTGTTACCGATGCTCGGTCAACGGCGTGGAAGCCCACACTCATAGGTTCCACAAGAGCCAATTCTTTGGATGAAAGCTGTCCCCCAGCGATGATCTTTTCAACAGGTAAGACAAGATATTCGGTCATGGCGCCATCGCGCTGTACACCCATAGTCTCGTTGTAACGGCAAGCGTTGGGCCTATTATTCTTACATGCGGTACAAACACCACAGTTGGAATACGGATTTACGGTAACTTTTGTACCAACCTTAAGATCAGTTGTCACATTAGTCCCCAATTCCACGACCGTTGCCCCAATTTCATGCCCTGGTATGACCGGCAAATTGACCAATGGATTCAACCCCCGAAAGGTATTCAGATCTGAACCGCAGAATCCAACATAGTCTACCTTTACGAGGACATGTCCATCCTTAACAGTCGGTTGCGGAATATCCATGATTTCCACACGTCCCTCTTTCACTATTTTTATTGCTTTCATTTATAAATGGCATCAAGATTTAAATAACAATTGCGTTGATTATGAATTGTACCAAAGCTCATATCGGAATTGATGAGATTTCCTGTTTTGGAATCTTTACTATTATCGTATAGTCAAAAATAATTATATAGAATGGAGAAAGGAACTACATTAGCGATAAAAACTAACACGATATCGATCCATCCCCATATATATCACAAAACCTCTCTTTCAAAAGTACCAAATAAAGGAAGGTTATTAACGATCAGACAAATTGCTTGATGCTAAAAAAATATTGCTCAGATAAGTTCAGCTACTAGTAAAGCTGTTATGAAACCATAGCCTTCACAAAAAACAAAACGCTCGGAATAATCCTAAAAAAAAACATAAAACGATCTCAGAGATGCGTTGATTGCGCAAAAAAAACACATTATCGACAACTGTAGGTAAAAAGTGCTATTTTTTTTAGAGAAAACGAGTATTATTGTATCTGAGATTAATATAGTATGTAACTATTTTTCCGCTTCGCATAATGATAAATAACGAAAAGAATAAACTCGATTTTACACTATTGAATATTGGCTATGCGGAACATCTGGCAGATTGGAACTTTCAAAATATTAAGAGTCCCTTTGCAAGAATACATTATGTATGTGAAGGTGAGGCATCTATTATTTTAAAGGATGAAATCATTAAACTTCGACCCGGCCATCTCTATCTTACACCAGCCTATATCCATCATAGCTATGCCTGTTCTGCTAAACTCTCGCTCTATTACATCCATATCTATGAAAATCCCGAAATTAGGTCAAGTATTTTTGATCGTTACACTTTTCCAAAGGAGATCAAATCTGATCAGCTATTGGAGACTGTCATCCAGCATCTCTATGCCTCGAATCCAGGTCGTGAGTTAAAAATTTACGATCCAAAGGGCTACGATAATTCATCAGAATTAATGAAAAACATGGCACTTCAGACGGCTTCGCCTTTCGCCAGAGCCTCCGAAAACCAAGCGATCATTCATTTGTTGATGAGCCGATTTCTAGCAGAAGCGACCAACAAAATACCGCAAGTAGAAAAACGACTTCTGCGTGTACTCGATTACATAGACGAAAATATCAATCATACGATTTCAATCGAACAACTTGCCAATCTGATTTTTATCTCCAAAGATCATCTGATCCGACTTTTCAAAAAACACATGAATGCCACACCGGTACATTACATCAATCAAAAAAAAATAGAAAAAGCACAGTTGATGATGTTAATCGATGAAGACAATATCCAACAGCTGTGCTTTAAATTGGGCTTTGAAAATATATCTTATTTCAACAGACTCTTTAAAAAAATAACGGGCGAAACACCTACGATTTATAAACGTCGAATAAGCAGATAAAGCAACCCATTATGAATAAGATCTTGAAGACGTTGCTTTTTTTGCTAATTATGATGCCCCATCGGCAGCTTAATTTTCTTTAACTCCTCCAAATTATGTATTGGTCGCTCCAACTCGTAAGGAATCGGCTGACGCGAAAAACACTGAAAGTACTGTAGACAAGCATCTTTCCACCAAACTGCATCTCTAGCTTGGATTCTCAGTTTAGCTTGAACAGCCAAAAAACGTGGTCGATCAATATATTTTTCCATACGATCCCAAACTTTTTGAAACTCCCTCACTTTTTGGACACCGTGGTCATAACGGAAACATAATTCGGTCCAAAGCGTATTGCCGCTATTCATTCGATAATTCCAGGAAACATGATGAAACCACAATAAAAGATTTTCCGGACAGGTGGATATATTCCCATAAATCTTGTCCAATGGTGGATTATATTGTGTTACAGCACGACTTCCATTAACCGTTCGGTCAAAGCCCAATCCCACGCTATCCGCATTATGGTAATACCATGGCATCCAGTCTGGACGTCCCCCCGGAATATCTCCCCAAGGTTCTGGGCCGTAATGATGCTCAAAAGCAAAAAGGTGATGCAGGCCTAAAGGCATCATATAATCGACTGCTGCCTCCCGTGATTCAAGCATCAGCTTCTTTATAGGTTCTACAAACTCCTGGACTCCCGTAAAAGTCATTCTTATCCACTCATCCGCTATCTGAACCGACGACAGGTTATTGTTCCAAGCCAAACGACCAAAGGCATACCAGTTGGCTTGGGCAAAATGATGCCCCGTCCAATTGGTATCCAAACCAATATTGGCGACAGCAGCGATTGCAGTTTTACGTCCCAAATGCCCCCTACTGTCGGTCAATTTTGACACCGTTTGCCCTTTCCCATTGGCATAGGTATCACTATCCAATACTTCCTTAAACAAAGGAGCCAAATAGACCAAATGATTAGAAAAGCCTAGATATTCCTGTGTCAATTGAAATTCGAGCATCTTTGCTGTATTTGGCATCGCACCCAACAGTGGATTGAATGGCTCTCGGGGCTGAAAATCTATAGGCCCATTTTTTACTTGAAGAATAACATTGTCCCGAAACTGGCCATCAAGAGGAACAAACTCTTGATAAGCCTGTTTGGCACGGTCATCTTTAGTCGGATGATAGACAAAAGCCCGCCAAAACACTGTACCACCATAAGGACTTAATGCATCGGCAAGCATATTAGCCCCATCCGCATGGGTTCTTCCGTAATCTTGCGGTCCAGGTTGTCCTTCAGAATTTGCTTTAACCAAAAATCCACCGAAATCCGGAACTAATGCATAAATTTCTTTGACTTTGGATTTCCACCAGCGCTTAACTTCCTGATTTAAGGGATCTGAATTGGTTAAACCGCCTATATTTTGGGGTGAGGAAAAATTGATTGACACATATACTTTAATGCCATATTTACGAAAGACATCCGCCAATGCTTTAACCTTTTTCAGATAATCCGTCTTCAAGAGATCCGACGAAGCATTCACGTTATTCAATACCGTCGCATTAATTCCTATTGAAGCATTGGCTCGTCCATATTGTTCATATCGGGGTGAAAGTTTATTCGGCAACTCCTCCCAGTTCCATAATGAATGCCCGGCATAGCCGCGTTCTATTGTCCCGTCGAGATTATCCCAGTGGTTTAAAACCCTGATATCATAGACAGGTATTTCAACGAATCCCGAGCGGGGTATCCCTGCTCCCGTTTCCTGAAGACGTAATAAATGATAAACAGCATATAATATACCCACAGATTGGCCTGCAATCATATAAACCTGATTTTCGTGTTGGCTAATTTGATAGCCGTCTTTTAAATCCTTTCGGCTAGGATCTAATTTTAAGATGACATCCCCTCCCTTCCAGTAACATTCCAGTTCCTGTTTTGCCAGTGCCAAGGTTACATCGGTTGATTTTCCTTTGATAACCTGGATGGTGCCTACAGGTTTTACCTGTTTTGAAAACCGCAGCCACAATTGGCTACCATCCTCCGACCTTAAAGTAGCGGGGAAAATAAAAAGCAACGCCAACAATAAGAAATGGAAATACATAGTATACCTCATCCGTAAAAAAACTAATACATCTTTTAAGAAGACAATCCATCTATTGGCTTAATATGACCATTCTCATCATACGTCAACTCAATAACTTTCATGCTTCTGAGCCAGGTCTTTCCTCCAGATGGAACCGAGTCGTGATAAAATAGGTACCACTTGCCCTTGAATTCCACGATGCTGTGGTGTGTGGTCCAACCAACAACAGGCGATAAGATCACCCCTTGATAAGTAAATGGTCCATAAGGATTGTCTCCGATGGCATAACAAATCAAATGGCTGTCGCCTGTAGAATAGGAAAAATAATACTTACCTTGATATTTATGCATCCAGGAAGCTTCAAAAAATCGCTTTTCCGTATCCCCATGCTTTAATGGTTTGCCCTCTTTATCTAAAATAACTAGATCCCGCGGCTGTTCCGAAAACTCCAGCATACCAGCAGACATCTTGACAACCTTAGGCGACAATGCAGTTTCATCAGATTTTGGCAATTCATTAGGCGAAACAATCTTATTATTCCGATAAAATTGGAGCTGTCCACCCCATATACCACCAAAATATAAATAATAGGAACCATCTGTATCTTTAAAAGCACATGGATCAATACTGTAGCTTCCCTTAATTGGATTATCCTGCGGCACAAATGGTCCATAGGGTTGGTCTGCCATAGCGACACCCAGTCTAAAAATATCGTTTTTGTCTTTCATGGAGAAATACATATAGTACTTCCCATCTTTCTCGGCTACATCGGAATCCCAAAGCTGACGACCGGCCCAGGGAATGTTTTTTACATCCAATACCTTTCCATGATCAACAACCTCCGCATTGATATCTTCTAGGGAAAATACATGGTAATCCTGCATATCAAAATGGTCGCCGTTATCATTTTCGGGGATGCCGCTTTCCCTATCGTGAGAGGGATAAATATAAATTTTGTTTTCAAAAACATGTGCTGAAGGATCAGCCATGTAATCTCCGGGATATAAATACTTACTTTTGTTCATTTTTCTTATTTCTTTTTTTTTTGAGTCAACGCAATAATATCCTTTACAAAAGGTTTGGGCTGATAATTCCGGTCAAATAACAACGGATAGTCTGTCCGTCCCGGAATAGGCCAGCCATTCTTCCATGAGTCTCCATCGCCAACACCCCACAATGTCACACGTGATATTTTATCCCGATGTTTGAGATATAAATTAAAAAAAGCTACATATCTCGCTCCCAACTCATTCATTTTCGCTGCAGGAAGTCCTTTTTCGTACGGATTCATCGCTTTACTGTAGGCATGACGCTCCCCTATTTCCGCTCCCATATTGGGACGTACATGCGGTAGGACCGAAATATCCATTTCCGTCACCATTACCTTCGCACCAAGGCCTGCAAATCCGAGTATGGTTTTTTCGACTTCATCGACCGATGGATTGTCCAATGCATTATGTTCCTGCATACCAATTCCAGTGACCTGCCCACCGGCAGCCTTTACCTGTTGCACCATACGCATAATACCCTTTCTTTTTTCGGGGATAGCAGTTGAATAATCGTTATAATATAATTCTGCATTTGGATCTGCCTCATGCGCAAATTTGAAGGCCAACTCAATGAACTGCGGCCCGATGATCTGGTAGAATTTGCTTTTACGCCATTCTCCATTATCCAATATGGCCTCATTCACCACATCCCAACCAAATACCCTTCCTTTATAACGGGAAACAACGGTTTGTATATGCTTCCGCATGCGTTCGATAAGTACCTCTCGGGTGACTTCTTTCCCATTTTTATCGACAAAAAACCAAGCTGGTGTCTGCGAATGCCAAATCAGCGTGTGACCGATAATTTGCATTTTATTTTTTTCTCCAAATGCGACAAAGCGGTCCGCATCTTTAAAATCGAACTCACCTTCCCTTGGTTGCAAAAACATACTTTTCATACAATTCTCGGCAACTATGGAGTTGAACTGCGTTTTGACCACCGCGACCGCTGCCTGATCGCGCTCCCATATCTGATCAAGGTTTAATGCTGTTCCTATAAAAAATTTACCCTCAAATGCATCTTTCAAGGTCAATGAATCAGGAGCCCGCTTCAGGTTCTGCAAAGTGGCTGAAGCAGCAGGACCAAATAGTAAGGCTGCTACCGCCACAACAATAGTTTTTAACATCTTCATGGTTTATTTTTGATTAATAAGTATGTCTTGATTCTATATCTTGGTTGATTTTGTCGATCGTTATATCATCCAGCTCGTATTTGGAGATAACATACATCGCGAGAACCAAAAGAACGGCAGGAATAACAGCCACCAACCATAGAATTCCCTTTTCAGCCAATGCAGATTGTCTTACGGCATTATCTTTATCAAATTCAACATAGGCTAGTACCAAACCCGGCACTACACCTCCTAGTGCCATTCCAGCCTTATAAAAAATACCTGTCAATGCATTGACAATACCCGAAATACGCTTACCGGTTTTATATTCACCATAAGATATGACCTCAGGCACAAGAGCCCACATATACCCCGTAGCGACGATTACACCCGTTGACTTAATAAACTGAGCAGCCAATACCAGTCCAATATTATTCTTGAGTGTCTCGTTGGATGAAATTATGTACAACATGAGCATTCCAAGGATAGCGATACTCAGAAAAACATAAAACATTTGCTTCTTTCCTATTGCACGTTTGATAGCCGGCACCAATGGCATAAAAATAAAAGCAGGCAGGGAGCCCAGAGCCATAAAATAAGGCAGCATATCCGGAGCATGTACATTATAGATCATGTAGTAGGATCCTGCCGAATTACCGATGGCCATCATCGCAAATGCTGTAATGAAAAAAAAGGCCAAAATACGCAAAGGCCGATTGTGCTTAAATTCTCGCCATAGATCAGATACGCGTACATTATCCGTATCCTTTTCATCCATAATAACCCGTTCTTTTGTTTGTGAGAAACAAAAAATCAGAAGGGCCAATCCGACTAAAGCATAGATCAGCATCGTTGTAAACCAGGCTTCGGCCGAATCTTTTGAGTTTATCTTTCCATCCGGAGCGAGATATTGTACGACCAGCGGTACACCATACCCAACAGCCAGCCCGCCCACGTTCGCCATAAACATGCGCGTCGATGTTAGTTTTGTCACCTCGTCCGTATCCCTCGTCAAGGAGGCATTTAAAGCACCATAGGGAACATTCACTAAAGTATAAAGCATTGAAAGGCCAACATATGTAATATAAGCGTAGGCCAAAGAACCCGAAAAGCCATTCCAAAAACACAGAATTGCAAACCCTGTCAATGGAATTCCTCCCAGCACCAAATAGGATCTGTACTTTCCCATCCGGGGATTTCTCTTATCGACAAATGCACCTACAATGGGATCCCACAGCACATCCACAATTCGAACAATGAGAAACATGACTCCTGCCGAAGCAGCAGAAATTCCATAAACATTGGTATAAAAAATCAGGAGGTACATCGAAACAGTCTGGTAAATAAGATTCTGTGCAAGATCACCAGCGCCAAACCCCACCCGTTGTTTCATTGAAAGTTTGTAAAAACCTTTAATAGGCTTTACCTCTGTTATACTTTGATCCATATAATTGGTTATTCGATTAGTTGATTACAAGGGTAAAACTACAAGTAGCTTTCTACCGGGAACCAATACAAATGTTTTATATTCCAATAAAAATGTTTAAAAAAGGCTGTCCATTTCCATTGGACAGCCTTTTTCCACATGTTTGTAAAACCGCTTACCGGCTAACGGTTCAATTCTTTACATACTTTACAAGATAGCTTTTGGTTTGTCCTTTGTAAACACAATCGACCTGTGCGTAACCAGTCACCGAGCTGCCTTGTTTAACTTTGATTTCAACTTCAGGGTTATTTGCCATAGCCTTCACCACAGGAATCTTCTTGTCGTTGGTTTCCATTGGAAAAGTAACTTCATAATGGTTGTAACCAACGATGCCGTTCTCATCGGTAGATCGCACAGGAATCGAAGGCAACATTAGTTTTTTTCCATTCACTGTAATCGTAACCGAAGGCGGTACCGGACGTTCAATTTTTTTGTCTTTCGAACTAAATCCCAATCCTATAAAATCAAAAAGTGGCTTGCCCTCTTCACCCTCAGCGACCAGAAACAAGGCATGTTTGCCATCCAAGTGATCGACATAATTAGAAACATCGACCGTAAATTGCTTTACTGTTGTCGCGGTATTTGCAGGAACTGTTATTTGAGCAATACGCTTTCCTTTCCAGGTTTCGTTATCCCAAGGGCCATCCAGCCACACGTTAACTTTAAATGAAGCTTGTGTTTTTGGTGTAATAAACAGATTGAAGGTCGTACGATTTCCTTTTTTTGTTCCCTCAAACGCCTTTAATCCAAATTTATCCTGTTTTAGGCCTCCAAAACCAAAATATTTAAAACCTGCGATAGTTCCATTTTTCATATTTGTCACAGGCATATGGTTATCCCATACGTCCCATGAATCCTGTTGTAAACTGATATCTGAAAGATAACAGGCATATCCAGCCGAGTAATACCGATAGGGGTCTAATCCATAGAAATGGAATCCTTCCGATGTCACCTCTGCGCCTTTATATTCTTTTCCCTGCTTATCTTTGATGGTTAAATTTTCTTGAAATGGGTCAAAAGCACGGATAGAAACCATCCCACCATCTTTTACGCTTTTTTCATCCCACGAAACTTTGATAGGTTCCACTACCGCCTGCCGTGCAAAGCCAAATCCGCGTGGCGGTCTATGGTAAAATACGTACCATTGTCCATTGATCAGTTCGATACTGCCATGGGTATTATGCCCCGCATTGCTGGTTTCGATAGCCGATCCGTCTTTATTTAATACTGGAGCACGCGAATCGACCAAAACACCACCACTCTTCCAGGGCCCCAATGGTGAATCCGCCACCGCATACCGCAAGGTTGAATTTGAGCTTCCTACCCCATATTCAGGACCCGAATAGCCGCTGTATACCGAAACATACTTGTTGCCGACTTTACGAATTGATGAAGCTTCAAAAAAATTAAAAGTTCCTAAATCCTCCCCCTCAAAAATATTAGGATACGCGGTACCTTTTGGATCACGCAATTCACCATATCGTGCACTTGCTGGCAATAGATAATTAATAATTTCGGTACCTGGTCGTAGCGAATACATCGTTTTCTGATCTAACTGTGCCGCCATCGAGCGTTGAAACCCCCAAAAACCGTATGCCCGGAATCCAATTTCATAATCAGGATCTTTGGGATCCGTCACATATTCAATGTAAACAGCCGGGTCAAACCCTAAGATACTTCCGGGCAAAGTACGTTTGCCGTCTTCCGTGAGGTTTATAGGTTTAAAGGGGCCATTCGGTCGATCGCCTTTGACTACCATTGCTTCACGTTTATCTCCTCTGCTGTGCGGAAACAAGTAGTATTCTTTTTTTCCATCTTTACGTTTGACCTCTACAAGATCTGGGGCATACATCACATCCCATTTTCCATCAATCGGATAGCTAAAAATAGCACCCTCGTCTCGCCAGCTCGTTAAGTTTTCAATCGGCGCTGACCACATCCGAATGTCAGGTCCACAATAACTCGTAAAACGTAAATCATGGGAACCAATGATATATGCGCGATATTTCCCTGGCTGGTCAGGATCTTCAAAAACACGGGGTTCACCATCAGGGAGATGCTCCCAAAGTGGTAGGTATGGATTACCTATAGACTGGTGCACAAACCCCTTACTGAGATCCTTCACCATATTTTGCTGCTGCCCCAACGCCCGTGTTGTTGATAAAATTCCCGTAACGGATAATAACAATACCATTGTCCGTTTTTTTAAGACAATATTTAGTCCCTTCATAAATTGATTATATTAATTACTTAAATTGCTGAATTATATTTTATACTTTTCAATTGATTTTTTTGCTTCGAACTACTCATGCTACCAATTATCGGTACGAAATGGCACAGCTAGCATTCCTTCCTTATTGACTAGATTTGCATCTTCGGGATTATTGCTCCATGCATAGCGGACTGCCTGTGGATTGCTGATCTTTGGATGACTCAATACAACCTCATTCCCACGTATAATTGCATTCGCCCATACAAATTTTCGGTCTGAACCTGCAATCGCAAAATGTTGCAATTTTTTACCATGACGGATAGCCAGTCCCTTTCCAATTTCGTTGAATGAAACGACAACTTGATTTCCATCGGTCCGCATATGTTTAAACCGTGGGCCGGAGGCGACTACCTGTTCACCATACAACATCTTACGCGCGCATAGAAATAATCGCTTTGCCATATCCTTCTTATTTAGCGGATGTATATCATTCCACTCACCAAGATCATAAGTCACGGCGAGCGCTGTTAAAGGAACCTCTTTGCTAACCTCAAATTGAGCCTCCCTGATCCTTGCCCAGTTAGACTCCGCCGGTACCGTATCTTTGGCCATAAAATTGGGCAGCTGCACCATCAAAAAAGGAAGCTGAGGCTGACCAAATTGCGCGCGCCAATTACTGATCAAACCAGTAAGATAGCTTTGATAATAGGATGGATCAACCGCATTTGCTTCCCCTTGATACCAGAGAACACCTTTTATTCCATAGCCGCGCAATGGATAGATCATTCCGTTATACAGGCCCGAACCAACCTGCCCCAAATGCCGCAGGCGGCTTTTATACTTTTCAACTTCTTCCTGGTCGATCGCAATTTGCCAACGCCATTCGCCTGCAAGATCAATACATACATCGTCCAATCTAATCTTATAGGATTTATCGGGTGTAAATCCGCCATCCCCTCCATCCGATCGCAGGCGCACGGTTAAATTATTTCTTCCTGCATGAAGTATCCCTGCAGGAATATCGTAAATCCGTGGCGGGTAACGGTAGGCAGTAGAACCTACAAAATGACCATTGACATACACCGAATCGCTATCGATCAAAGTCCCCAAATACAACTTAGCATGCCGCCCTTCTTTAGCTTCCGGAACAGTGAAATTCTTACGGTAATAACGTACCCCTTTAGTAGTTCGCTGCGCTTTTTCCCAGTATCCAGGCACCAGCACCGTTGGCCAATCCGAATCGTTATATTCTTCTTCCGTCCAATAATCCGCTCCCAGATCTCTTTCGGCCAACCGAAGGCTATCGACAGCATGTTGGTCTAGCAACAATTCAGGAAACTTTTTCAGATATTTCTGATCAATCCAGCGCTCTATTCCTGATCCGCCGAGACTAGATACGATCATTCCGACAGGAATACCATTATGCCGATAGGACTCCATAGCATAAAAATAGGCCAATGCCGTCCAATTCATAACATCAGAGGCGATTCCCGAATGCCATCGTTCACCAGAAGGTATATCTTCCTGCCTATCCACTAGACTATTTTGTGTCGGCACCTTGAAATAACGGATCATATGATTATTCGACTCATTTATTTCAGGAAAACGTTCCACAAGCCGCTTAATCGGTGTCTCCATATTCGACTGCCCCGAACAGAGCCAGACATCGCCAATTAACACATCGCGAATAACAATGTCATTGATCTCCATGAGATAAGGACCACCGTAATGCTGTGGCGGGATATGCACAGACCACTTACCATCCCGCCCTGCTTCTGTATAATAGTATGCACCTCTAAAACGAAGAGTAATCTTTTCGCCTTTCGCTGCCCATCCCCAAATATTGAGATCGATATCCCGCTGTAGAACCATCTGGTCCCCCAGGACTGCTGGCAAGCGTACACTGGCAGCACATGGTAGTAGTCCGAGAAGCCAAACAGTAACCAGCGTTAGACGACTAAAAAAAGATGAAAACCAAAAGACATTTTCTATTCTAAAAAACATATTCTACCACATTACCTTCCAAATTTCCAACAATCGAAAAACAGAATATTCGACGGAGCCTTGCCGTTAAAAACAAAGTATAAATCGTGTATTCCTTTCACTTTATCGGCTAGTACGGTCTCCACTGTAGTCCACCGGTCATCGCCCCCTGTCATAGGAACTTGTATGGTAGCTAATAAAGCCCCGTCGATCGCTCCCGAACGAACCTCCATGCTGACTCCACCGTTATGTGTTGTTCCCACCCGTGCAAAAAAAGTGCGGGCACCTTTCTCACCAAAGTCAACATTTTTCACACAGGTATAAGCTCCATCTTTCCTTGCCTTTATAAAAACACCTACTTTTTCACGCTGATAGGATTTAACATGCTCGGACCAAGCCATCATTTCGGCCTGATGAAGTTCGTAAGGGTTTACGTTTGCTAGCCCCTGAGTAATTCCTGCAGTCATTTTCATCGGCGGGATACTGCCGTCTGGATTAAAGTTTAATTCCTGCACAGCAACAGAGCGCGTGAAACCTCCCCCACCGGGTAAAGCTCCATTGTGATAAAAGAAATAAGTCTTCCCTTTAAAATCGACAACACCAGGATGGTTTGTAAATGCTTTTCCTTCGGCTGACATAACTACACCACCATACTTCCAGGGTCCTTCGGCTTTTTTGCTGGTCGAATACCCAATAAATTCAGGTAAAGGGCCTCCCGGCCAAAAAAGATAATACAAGCTGTTTCTTTTGTACAACCAGGGACCTTCCTCGTAGGTTGTAGGTCGTTTCGGATCTCCCGCTCTTTTTCCAAATGATGCTGCTGTCATCGGAACCTCAACGATATCACCCGCATAAGAGATCATATCTTCATTCAGCCTAACATATTTCAGCTGAGGATTCCCCCAGTACATATGTGCCTCACCATCGTCATCAATAAACACAGTCGGATCGATATCGCCCCATTCACTCTGTAGTAATGGTTTTCCCAAGGGATCATGAAAAGGTCCCAACGGACTATCAGCAACTGCAACACCGATCGCACCACGATTGTTGAGTTTAGAAATAACAGGCACATATAGATAAAATTTACCATTCTTTTCAACACATTGCGCCGCCCAAGCATCCCCTTTTGCCCATTCAAAATCTGTATAAGAGAGAATCGCACCATGGTCGGTCCAGTTCACCATGTCATTGGTTGAATACACCCGCCAATTGTTCATATTAAACCAGGTGGATTCTTCTTCATCCTGCGTGGTATAAAGATAAAGACGGTTATTATACACTAATGGTGCCGGATCCGCCGTATAGGATGTCTGTACGATCGGATTTTGTGCTTTTAACGTATTTATTGAAGGCAAAAACAGGAATTGGAATCCAAACAGAAATAACGTAAAAAATTGTTTCCTCATATCATCTTAATTTATGGTTAAATGGAAGTAATCAAAATCTACGTAACCACCAGCCTCTTTACTCGCATAGTTAAAAAGTCCGAACCGATACCCCATAAAATGAGGGATGGTGTAACTCATTTTTAGCACGTTACCTATCATCTTCCAATGGTGTCCATCGGTACTATAAAAAAATTGGGCCGTATCTTTTTTGTTTGAAAAATCGCAGTTTGCTTTAAGAAATATACGCTGCTGTTTGAGATTGATCTTCGCCAGTTCTTGTGGCGCCCCCGTCATCGCATTAATCATTACCAACGATTTTGTATTTCCTTCCATCCGGACTCCTACTAAACCATAGTCTTTCTGCAATAGCGATAATCCTGCAAAATCACCATCTTTCATGTTAGAAACCTCTACAGCAATAGCGGCGCTGCAGCTCGGGCCGATGGTCCGTTGCGTCAATGTATTTTTAGCTGAAAGAAAGTCATCAGTAAGGTCGCCGGTTCGCAGTCTTAAAAAGCCACTGCGTTCGGTCACTGACCAAAGATCAACAACTGGGTTATGGTTCCATTGCCATGCCAGGGGAAGGGCGGCTTGTCCGGCTTTCCGGTCAAAATCATCCGAGTCAACAATTCCGGGGCTTAAGCTTTTATTTGCGGGAAGATCCAATGTGGCCGGGACTTTTCCGTCAATACCAAGCACTGGCCATCCATCTTCCCATTTGACAGGAACCAAAAACGGAATTCGGCCTACAGCACCATAATCCTGAAAAAGATAAGCATACCATTTTCCGTTGGGCATATCAATCAGACCTCCCTGTGCCACACCCTGATCCTGCAAAACCACTTTCCCCTCATACGGACCTTCCAATTGGCTCGCCCGATGTACAATCACCGTGCGCATTCCTCCCGCTGGCCATGAAATATTAAAAAGATAATACATACCATTGATCTTAAACATTTGGGATCCTTCAGCAGGTAAACCGGCTTTGCCTTCTTTAGGCTTGGAAGGTAAAGAGGCATCGTCTATCAATACGCGTTGTGTTCCGGCTTTAACACCTGAAAAATCAGGCAATAATTCAGCAATATAGATACGTCCCCCACCCCAGATCATATATATTTTCCCTCCGTCAAAGAATAAGCTATGATCGTGCATCATCGGCTGAAATTCTTTCGAAACCCAGGGGCCATGTTCAATATCTGCTGTGTGGTAGACATGCGTTTTTCCTGTATTGGCCGAAAATGTACTGACATAGTACCGCCCCTCATGAAAGCGCAAACTGCTTGCCCAGGAGCCGTGCCCATACGCATTTTTATGGTTTGACAGATTGAGTTCATCCTGATTGCCAAGACGATCGTACGCATAATTAATCAACGTCCAATTGACCAGGTCTTTGGACTTCATAATCGGGACACCGGGGTTCATGTGCATGGTCGTACTGCTCATATAATAGGTATCACCGACGCGTATCATGGACATATCGGGCACGTCAGCAAAGATGATTGGATTATGGGCTTGCTGCGCCAATGCTCCCAAAAACGGGATCATTAAGGAGAAGACAAAAGCGCCGATTTTCATTCTTAACATATTGACAGGATTTATTAGTCGCATTAATTTAGTAAGCCTTAAAAGTATAATGTTTTCCAGGCAAGGTTTGTACATCGTATTCATAATAGCTTGGTAATTCAATTCCTTTCAGCTGTGAATCTGCAGATTGAATACTTACTGGTGTTATTACAGGAGCTAAAAGGGTATTAGTCTGATCGCCTTTTGCGATTTGAAGTTCAGATCCTTTCAATGGCGAAGCTGTCCGTAGCCGCAAATTACCGCCTAAAGGTGAAAAGACCATTACCTCCTTTATCTTCCCTTTTTTCCATTGCATTTCAATTTCAAATCCACCGCGCGCCTTGATACCCTTTACCCAACCCTCTTTCCATTGATCGGGAATCGCTGGCAGCAGATGCACAGCGCCATCGTGGCTTTGGACCAGCATCTCCGCAATACCCGCTGTTAAGCCAAAATTACCGTCAATCTGAAATGGAGGATGTGCCGTAAAAAGATTTGGATAGGTACGTCCATCGGGATGGTTTTCATCGGAAATGCTCAGCATTTTCTTTATAATTTCGTAGGCATGGTTTCCATCCAATAAACGGGCCCATAAATTTATTTTCCATCCAATTGACCATCCCGTCGCAAAATCACCTCGATATATCAATGAATTACGCGCAGCCTCAAACAATTTAGGCGTACGGAACGGTGAAATTTGACTACCTGGAAACAATCCGTATAAATGGGATACATGCCGGTGTTGATTTTGAGGATCATCCACATCTTCCAGCCATTCTTGTAACTGATTAAATCGACCGATATGCATTGGTGGAATCCGCCGTGCCGTTGCCAGCAATGTATCCCTATACATTGTATCAATATCGAGCGCTTCCGCCGCCAAAGCGGTACGGGTAAGCATGTCGTAGCATAGCTGATTATCCATGGTCACGCCTGCCGCAAGTGGCCCTTGCTCGGGCGAAATTGAGGGACTCAGGACGAGCCATTTTTCAGCTGGATAACCACGATGCACGACAAGCGCAGACAAAAGAAAGTCGCAAGCTCCCTTCATAACCGGGTAAAGTTGCCTCAAAAACTCTTTATCTCCCGTAAAAAGATAATGCTCCCAAAGATGTTGGGACAACCACAGCCCCCCACTTGGCCACATTCCGGCAGCCGCAAAATCAATCGGACTCGTCACGCGCCAGATATCGGTATTGTGATGGGCCACCCAGCCACGGGCATGGTACAATGTCTTCGCGGTTTCTTCACCACGTTCACTGAGTTCTTTGATCATGGAAAATAACGGCTGAAGCGTACTGGAAAGGTTGGTGACCTCTGCAGGCCAATAGTTCATTTCGGTATTTATATTGATTGTATATTTACTGTCCCATGCTGGTTGCATGGATCGGTTCCAGATTCCTTGTAGATTAGCAGGCTGGCCACCCGCTTGTGATGAGCAGATGAGCAAATAGCGCCCAAATTGAGCCAACAAGGTCACTAAGGCCGGATCCTGTGTACGGGCAAAGTCTGCAATACGCGCGGACAGCGGCAACTGTTGTTCGCTATTGGCATCCCCCAAATGCAGCTGGAATCGATTAAACTGTCTGCTGTAAGCAAGGGTATGCTGGTGTGAAGCCTGCTGATAGTCTTTGTCCATTGCCTTTTGCAATCTTTCTGCAGCCAGCTTATAGGGATCAGCTCCCAGTTGTTTATAATTTTGAAAATTACTCGCAATTGAAATATAAAGACAAACGGAACTTGCATCTTTTATATCAATCGATTCCTCTTTCACAACAAGCTGTCCATCGGTATGCTTTACTCCCGTATGAATCTGATAAACAACCTGCCCTTTAATACCCTCGTGATCGGATCCTCGTCCTTCTAAAATAAGCTTATCACCGTTTTTGTAAATAGTATGCTTCGACTCATTCTCATAAGTTAATGTGAAATTGAGTTTCCCCTTCTTGCTCGACTTTATTTTCATAACAATGGCATCATCAGCAAACGAAGTGAAAACTTCTCTAGTAAATGTTACCCCATCTACTGTATAACGCGACAACGCAACTGCCCGTTCAATATCCAGTTCGCGATAATAGTGCCGGTACCGTTCATGCCCAGGGAATCGCAGCAGAATATTTCCTGCCGTTTGATAGGGCATGCCATGTGTCTTAGTGAAGAAGGTTTCATTTGCAAGCTTATCGGCTTCAGCTGGTTTCCCATCGAATATATAATTCTGAATAGTTTTTAATGCCGCGCCGCCTTTCTTATTATCGTTGCGATAAGGACCTCCCGCCCAAATTGTTTCCTCATTAAGCTGCATACGCTCACAAGATGGAATTCCATAAACCATCGCGCCCAACCGACCATTTCCAAGCGGTAAAGCTTGTTCCCATACCTTTTCGTCTGCAGGCCGATCATACCATAGGGTCAATGCCGATCGGTTTTGGGCAAACAACAATGTAGTATGCAGTGACAAGATCGCAATGAATAGGCTTATGTACTTCCAAATAAATTTTTCAATCATTTTTCTTGATAGTATTTTTTGCAGTTTCGGAATTAATCATCAGGACTAACAAACTCATTTTAAGAACGGCCAAGGCAAACCGTCGAATTGTTTATTGCTATTATCAAATTAGTAAGGCCCTTATTTCTTATCCTTAAATAGCAATTGCGAAACATTATAGAGATCATTCCTCCATACATTGAAATCATGCCCGCCCGACTCCAGATAGTAAATATGAGGCACCCCATGTTCCGAAAGGTACTCATGTGTGCGCTTACTTATATTGAGCAAACCATCCTGGTCACCACAGGAGATCCACAGCAGTTTTAATTTATCTTTAGCTTCTTTCGGAACAGGCAGTAATTCCTGTGGCATCTTGGTATTGGGCGCGGAGGAAAAGCCCCCCACCCAGGCAAAAGTATCGATATGGCCAAGTCCAAAATTCAGGGCCTGTCCACCGCCCATAGACAATCCAAAAATCGCGCGGTGCTCGCGATCCTTGATAACGGGAAACTGCTTTTCAACAAATGGAATCAGGTCATCGAGCAGATCTTTTTCAAAAGTTGAAAACGCAGCTACCCGATCCGGTGCCATCACATTTCCACCAGCACGGTCATCTTCCATGGCGCGGCCATTGGGCATAATCACCAACATAGGTTCCATTTTTCCTTCTGCATACAGGTTATCGAAAATAACCTGAGGACTTCCATGTCTGAACCATTCCCGTTCATCACCGCCAATTCCGTGCAAGAGATATAATACGGGGTATTTTTTTGCTGCACTGTATCCCGGCGGGGTATATATCAGCGCTTTCCTCTTAACTCCTACAGTTTTTGAAGGATAAACAAGGGAATCTATTTTCCCAGTTGATGTCAATTTTCGTTCAACATCAAATCCCTGTGGGGCAGTCTGCTGCGCCTGGGCCACTAGGCTGGCGGAAAAAACGCACAACATGGTGCAGATCATCTTTTTCATATTATAATTGGTTTAATAGCAAATAGATAGCGAGGCTATCACCCATGACGGGACAACAGCCCAATTTCAACTAAATCACCACTTTCCTTTTGAGTACTCTTAATACCGCAGCTACAATAGCATCGGCGTTTAAGCCATATTTATCCATCAGCGCACTTGGCGGTCCCGATTCACCGAAGCTGTCGTTTACAGCCACATATTCCTGCGGAGTAGGCAATTGTTTTGCCAACAGTTGCGCTACACTATCTCCGAGTCCACCGATACGGTTATGTTCTTCGGCTGTAACAACGCAGCCCGTCTTAGCGACAGAAGTCAGTACCGCTTTCTCGTCTAGGGGCTTGATGGTATGGATATTAATGATTTCGGCATCAATACCTAATGTTTCCAATTCTTCCCCCGCACGTATAGCTTCCCAAACGAGATGCCCTGTTGCCAAAATGGTCACTGCATTACCCGGGTTGAGCATCACGGCTTCACCGATCACAAATTCCTGATCTTCCGGCGTGAAAACCGGTACTACAGGTCGTCCAAACCGCAGATAGACCGGCCCTTTGTGTTTGGCGGCAGCTAGGGTTGCAGCCTTCGTCTGATTATAATCGCAAGGGTTAATAACTGTCATGCCCGGAAGCATTTTCATCAATCCAATATCTTCCAATATCTGATGGGTCGCTCCATCTTCACCCAATGTAAGGCCGGCATGCGAAGCTGCGATTTTCACATTTTTATCTGAATAGGCGATAGACTGTCGGATCTGATCATATACCCGACCCGTTGAAAAATTGGCAAATGTACCTGTAAACGGTATTTTTCCACCAATGGTAAGTCCAGCCGCAATACCCATCATATTTGCTTCGGCAATGCCGATCTGAAAGAAACGCTCCGGAAAGGCCTTGATGAAATCGTTCATTTTGAGGGAACCGATCAGGTCTGCACAGAGTGCAACCACATTTTCGTCTTCCTTTCCCGCTTCCAGCAAACCGGCTCCAAATCCAGAACGTGTGTCTTTCGATTCTGTGTATGTATATTTTTTCATGTTAATCTATTTCAAAATCACCCTACGATTAGGCAATATAATCTCCCAATGTTTCTGCATTCTGGTTTAAGGCCAAACTTAGTTGCTCATCGCTGGGCGCTATGCCATGCCATTTATGCGAGCCCATCATAAAATCGACGCCATTACCCATTTCCGTATGGAGCAACACCATTAAAGGCATTTTAGTTCCGGTCGAAGCTTGCGCCTTTCGAAGTCCTGAAATCACAGAACCAATATCATTACCACGCATAATCTCAATAACCTTCCAGCCAAATGCCATCCATTTGCGGGGTAGGTCACCCAGCGAAAGGACATCATTGGTAGCCCCATCAATCTGCGCACCATTGTAATCTACAATAGCAATCAAATTGTCCATTTCGTTGTGGGCTGCATACATGGCCGCTTCCCATACCTGCCCTTCCTGCAATTCGCCATCGCCCATAAGCACATAAACCATGCGGTTATCTTGATTTAATTTTTTGGCTTGAGCAGCACCAATAGCGACAGAAAGACCTTGCCCCAAGGATCCCGAAGCGACACGGATACCTGGCAGTCCTTCATGCGTAGTCGGATGTCCCTGCAGTCTTGAATTGAGTTTTCTGAAGGTGGCAAGTTCATCGATTGGAAAATAACCTGCTCGCGCCAACACACTATAAAATACCGGAGAGATATGACCATTGGAAAGGAAAAACAGATCTTCCCCCATACCATTCAAGTCAAAATGATCGTTTCGCTGCATCAACTCGAAGTACAAAGAGACCAACAATTCAGTACAACCCAACGATCCTCCCGGATGCCCCGACTGGCAACCATGTACCATGCGGAGTATATCCCTTCGGACTTGCTTAACAATCGCTTCTAAATTATGTATACTATGTTTTGTCATGACCATCTCAATTGTTACTTTGTGCAGCAACGCGTTTATAATCAGCTAAAAATTGAGCGAGCCCACTGTCCGTCAGCGGATGTTTTAAGAGGGAGAAGATCGCCTGCAAAGGTCCCGTCATAACATCCGCACCAATCTTGGCACAACCTAGTATATGCGCACTATGACGTACCGAAGCCGCAAGAATTTGGGTTTCAAAAGCATAATTATCGTAGATCGTCCGAATTTCGCGAATCAGGGCCAGTCCATCGACGGATATATCATCGAGCCTACCGACAAAAGGAGATACATAGGTTGCTCCGGCTTTGGCGGCCAAGAGGGCCTGCCCGGCAGAAAAGACCAGGGTGCAATTGGTTTTAATTTGTTTTGTACTAAAATATTTAATTGCTTTAATGCCGTCTTCAGTCATTGGAACCTTAACAACAATCTTATTGTCTAAGGCCGCTAAGAGCAAACCTTCCTCAATCATCGCGTTAAAATCAGTTGAAATCACTTCAGCACTTACATCACCGTCTACAATATCACAGATAGCTTTGTAGTGCGCATGTACAGGAGCTGTTCCTGTAATACCCTCTTTGGCCATCAGCGAAGGATTGGTCGTTACACCATCTAGGACACCTAAATTTTGAGCCATACGAATCTCACTGAGACTTGCCGTATCGATAAAAAATTTCATTTTTTTAGTTGATTAGTTTTGAATTCGCTAGATCTCCAGCGATTGGTTATAAGACAAAACTATAGCTTTCAACCAGATAGGATTGCAACAAATAAAAAAAAGAAGGGTAAAAATGTTTAAAACAGATTACCCTCCTAAAAAACTGACCTAAAACGACCTTTTAAATAACAATATTATGCTTAGTGCACGGATGTACTTTTATGCGATTGGATATATTCACTTGGCGTCATTTGATATTTTGCTTTAAAGACTTTTGTAAAATAGTTTGGATTGGCAAATCCCGTCTCATAAGCAATTTCAGAAATAGACTTATCGCTTTTTTCCAGCAAACCTGCCGCCTTTTCTAGTTTCACAGAGCGTATAAAATCTACGGGAGACATGCCCGTCAGTTCCAGCAGCTTATTGTAAAGGGAGGCTCGGCTCATTGAGGTGTGGGCACTTAGCGCTTCGACCGATAACTGCGGATTATCGATATTATCGTGTACATAATTGAGTACTTTTTGTAAAAATTTATCTTTTTCGGACCTGATCGTCATTTCGGGCGCTAAAATAGACACCTGTTTACTATAGACTTCCTTGAACGCCTGATTCAGCTGAAGCAAACTGTTAACCTTCGCTACCAGTACATCCATATCAAAAGGTTTGGTCAGATATCCAACCGCACCCGATTCAAGCCCGCAAACAAGACCATTGTCGACCTGTGAGGCCGTCAGCAGTACAACAGGAATATGTTTTGTCCGTTTATCCTGCGCCAGCTTCTGTGAAAATTCCATACCATTCATATATGGCATCTGAACATCGCTCACCACAAGGTCAGGGTGATGAAAAAGTGCTTTTTGCCAGCCATCCTTTCCGTTAGTAGCCTCGATAATCTGATAATACTCCTTTAAAGACTCGCTGAGGTAATATCTAAAATCTTCATCATCTTCAATAATCAACACAAGCGGGCACTGTCTAAGCTCCACAGGTTGTATCTCCGTAACTACTTCTGGTTCAACCCCTCCCTCATATACCGACTCAGCTTGATCCAGCCATAGATCAAATTTAAAGGTACTTCCGCTGTCGGGTTGACTGCTAACCGAAATCTCGCCATGGTACATCTGAACAAATGACTGGGCAATTGACAGTCCAATACCTGAACCCTGACTTGCCACCTTGCCCTCAGTATCATGCTGAAAAAAACTCTCAAATATCGATTGTTGCAATTGCTCGGGAATTCCGATACCAGTATCGCGCACTTCAAGGGAAACATGCAGTTTCTTGTCGACAAGGCTTATAGAGGATATACTTACAGCGATATCCCCACCCTTTTTGGTAAATTTAAAAGCGTTATAGATTAAATTAAATAGAATGCGCTCAACCTTATTTCGGTCAAAACGGCAATACAATTTTTCCTGGCATGGAAAAAAAGAATAATCGATACCTTTTTGCAGCGCCATATCCTGAAATGAACGGTATACTTCCTGTACAAAAGATACCAATTCACCATCTTCATCCTGCACTTTCAATTCATGGTATTCCATTTTACGAAAATCTAGTAATTGGTTGACCAAATTTAAAAGCCGCCGCGCGTTACGGCTTACCAAATTTAGTTGATCGCCCAGTTTGCTATCTTTATTTTTGGCAATCAAAGCATCCACGGGCCCTGTGATTAAAGAGATTGGGGTTCGGAATTCATGACTTAAATTTGTTAAGAATCGGATTTTCATTGCATCTATTTGATGCTTTGTCTCGGCATCTCTCTTTTGCTGTTCAATGAGCTGCTTCGCCTGGATACGCTCTTGTTCAATCGCAAATTTTTGTTTTAACTTTTGAATCCCGCGATGTCTGATCCACAGCAGGCCGCCCAATACTGCTAGCACATAAAATAGATAAGCATAAATGGTGCGCCAAAACGGTGGAGCAACGTGTATCGCAATCGATTTGATTTCCTTGTTCCAAATACCGTCGTTGTTGCTTGCGCGAACCTCAAAAACATAATCTCCCGGATCCAAATTTGTATAATAGGCACTATTTTCCTTTCCATTTCGAATCCAATTTTTGTCAAAGCCGACAAGTCGGTACTCGTATTGGTTATCCTCAGGTACAGTTAGATTTAGCGCAGCGAAAGAAATTGAAAAATTTTGTTTATATTTCAGGTTGATGCGATCGGCAGTCAACAGCGACTGCTGTATTGGCCCCTTCTCCGTGGGCTGAACGATCACATTGTCAATTTTTAAATCCGTCAGTGCGACCTTCGCAGGATTGCCATTTGTTTTTAAATGAGCCGGATAAAAATGGTTAAACCCTTTCTGCCCACCAAAATAAATTTCTCCATCGTCCGTTTTTAATGACGCACCGAGCATAAAAGCACCTTCTTGCAATCCCACAGCATTAGAATAGTTTTTGAACTTATTTTGCACCGGAGAATAACAACTCAATCCTTTGTTTGTTGAAAACCAGATCCTCCCTTTATCGTCCTCGATAATACTCTGAATAGCACCATTCACTAATCCATCTTTCTCAGAAAGTGTCTCAAATAGTGTTTTCCCTTTTCGCAGCAAACCTACTCCATTGCCATTTGTTCCAACCCATAAATTTCCATTTTTATCCGTATGCACGGCTAATATATAATTGCTTGGGAGCTTATTTTTTACTTTATCATACAGTGTAGTCTGTTGTTTTAAAGGATCATACATCACCAGGCCCGAGCCGTAAGTTCCTATCCACATATTATGTTCCTGATCCTCCGCTAGCGCACGTATAAAATTTCCAGGTAGCTCTATTCCATCGTTTGAGTGCTCTTCCCGCTTGTATTTTTTGACGATAGCGCTTCCTTTTTGAATGATGTTCACGCCGCCGCCATTCGTCCCAACCCAGGTATTCCCCCGAAAATCTACTTTTAAACAAAAAATATCGTTATTATTCAAATTATCTTCCCTGTTACCAACAGTATATCTTTTTAGATTTCCATTAAGCAGATCATAGCAGATAACCCCTTGCTGATAGGTACCGATCCAAAGCTGATCGAATTTTCTTTCCAAAGTCAACACCGTAAGATCTTTAGGTAAGTTGGCCGAAAGTTCAACAGACGACAGTCTATCTGTGGTTCGATCATATTTCCAAATACCACCACCATCAACGCCCAAAAAAATCTTATTCTGATAAGCCGCGAAAGAAGTTACTATAGCTGGGTCACCGGTCATACCCTCCAAAAAATCTAAACTTTTTAATCTAAATTGGCTTAAATTGGTATCGAATTTATTTAGCCCTCCCTGAAAGGTACCTATCCAGTAAATTCCGCTATTATCGACAAAAATAGATCGTATCGATTTATGAGAAAGACTATGAACATTACTTGGATCCGGCTTAAAGGTCCGAATTGTTAAATCCTTGGTATTAAGCACATCAAGACCCTTGTCCGTTCCGATCCATAAGTCTTGCTTTTGATTGTAACATAAGGTGTAAATGCGGGGGCTGCTTAAAGCTCCTTTCCCTTCTCCTGCGCTGAATTTATTGAACTGCGAATCGCCCGGATTCAAATATTTAAGGCCGAGCATAGATCCGACCCAGATACGGCCCTGATCATCTTCAACAATGGAACTAATTTCAATTCCATTTCCATATCCTTCCTTTTCCGAAAGAACTTCAAAACGTTTTATGGTCTTTAGGTCTGCTGATATGCGGAATATGCCATTCTCTGATGACACCCACATGTTGTTCTTACGGTCACGAAAAACACTGCCCGTTACTTTACCGGCAAAAGCTTCTACAATACGTCGATAAGTTGGATCCATTCTCTTTTGTAGATCATTGACGTCCAAAATATACAAAGCACCATAGGAAGCGATCCAGATATTTCCACTTGCATCCTTATCGATCGCATTAATAGCGGTACTGAGCCATTTACCATCAGGGGTAAGATTGTACGACCTGATCCGGTCAGCTTCCCGATCATAATAACTTAATCCCCCTCCATTTGTACCGATCCATATTCTTCCCTTCATGTCTTCACATAAAGCCGAAATATGGTTTGCCATTAAACTATTCTCTTTGTTGGCATCATAGCGGTAGACATTGTAATGACGTCCGTCGAAGCGATTAAGCCCATCTTCTGTTCCTAGCCAAAGAAAACCATAACTATCGCGGTAGATACTATAGATTGTATTGGAAGAAAGTCCATCCTTTGAAGAATAGCGTTGAAAAGTTACAGGCTGGCTTTGTCCATAAGAAAAAAACGTCAGCATCATCCAGGTGAATACCACTAAAGTTCGTATCATATATTTAGGTATGTAATCTTCAATACAAAAAAATCTGTATTGAACTGTCAACTAAATTATCAAATTAATCCCTACTAAACTAGTCTCTACAATCATTTGACCCATGTAAGCGGTATTTTTTGACATTCTTATCCTTCATTTAAACATTCTTGCTATCCACCAAATTTTCCAATGGCTAGCTTTGGTATACAATTATAAACTGCTTTGAAAGGCATTTCCAATATAGGGAAAACTATATGCAAACAATGCAACCGGTTGCTATATAGTTATAAAAAATTTAACCAATTATTATACAGCATATGACAGTACCTGATGATCCATGACTGTCCCTTAGATTTTTTATCAAAATGAACTAAGGGAACACCGATACAAACGTATCTAGCCAATTAGAGAAAATTTAACCAAGAATTCTTAAACCTATTTATCAATCCACAAATGCGATGATGATTACATGTACAATCACACGAGTAAGGCATTGGAAAAAGCTATGGGGTATAGCTAAGCCATTCACTTTACTGCTGTTCCTGCTTTATGTTGGACAGACAACACTCTATGCTCAGGCCAAAAGGCAGATAAGGGGCATTGTCGTCGATAGTAACCATAAAAAAGTGAGCGGTGCGTCCATCAGGGTAAAAGGCACCTCGCTAGCCACGGCTACCGATGACAATGGAGCTTTCACGATCCAAGTCCCTGCAGATAATAATTTGTTGACTATCTCCAAGCTAGGATATAGCCAAATCGAAGTGGATATCCACAATAAGAACACGGTAGAAGTACAACTAAGCGATAAGTCTATCGAAATCGAGGAAACCATTGTCGTCGGTTATGGTCGTCAGAAAAAAGAAACTGTCGTTGGCGCCATTGCGCAAACTTCGGGTAAAATCCTTGAGCGCGCAGGTGGTGTTTCTAGTGTAGGCGCCGCATTGACCGGTAACGTCCCCGGAGTGATTACTACTGCAAGTACAGGTATGCCCGGCGAGGAAGATCCCCGTATTGTGATTCGGGGGCGTAGCACCTGGAACAATACCGATCCTTTAGTCATGGTGGACGGCGTAGAGAGGCCACTATCTGCCGTTGATATCAGTTCCATCGAAACTGTTTCCGTCCTCAAAGATGCCTCGGCAACTGCTGTCTATGGTGTTAGAGGGGCCAATGGCGTTATTTTAATCACCACCAAGCGGGGTAAAGAAGGGCAAATGCTGATACGCGGTACCGTCAACAACATTGTAAAAACGGTTTCCCAACTTCCGGGAAAAATGGATTCGTACGATGCTTTGATGCTACGCAACAAGGTTATCGAATATGAGTTAGGGATTTCTCCTTCCAGTTGGGCCAACTATCTTCCACAAGACGTCATCAATAAATACCGTTTTCCCGCTGACCAGACGGAACGCGAACGTTACGTGAATACCGACTGGGCAAAGGAATTATTTAAAAGCCACGCTTTTTCACAAAATAGCAGCGTCAATATTGCTGGTGGCACACCCTTTGTCAAATATTTTGCCAATGCGGACTTTCTTTACGAAGGCGATATGTTCCGCCAGTTCGAAAATGCTCGCGGTTATAAAGCTGGCTACGGTTTTAACCGTCTAAATGTACGGTCCAATTTAGACTTCCAGCTTACTCCCACAACTAAATTTTCAACCAACCTGGCAGGGTCTCGCGGTGTCAAAAAAAGTCCATGGGGCGGCGGCAACGATTATTCCTATTGGATCGCTGCCTATACGGTAGCTCCAGATGTTATTTATCCACGCTATTCAGACGGTACCTGGGGTTACTATGCCTTAAACACACAAGCCGGGATAAACTCTGCCCGTGTGCTGGCACTCAGCGGAACCGAATACATCACCACCAGTCGTATTACAACAGATTTTACGCTCGAACAAGATCTTAAGTTTTTAACGAAGGGGCTTAACGTTCGTGGGACAATCTCACTGGACAACACGTTTGTCGAGGGCGGCCGCGGTATCAATGATGCCAACAACAGTACACAAAGTAAATGGATCGATCCCAATACGGGATTGCCAACCTATCAGATCGCTTTCGATGGTACAAATAGATTTGACTTCGTCGAGGGCATAAACTGGACAACCGGTGCCGGACAGGTTAGAGACTGGTCTACCTATCGAAGATTATTTTATCAATTGCAGTTAAACTACGCAACGACCATCGCTAAGAATCACAACATCACTGCCATGGGGTTATTCAACCGCAATCAGACCGGAACAGGGAGTATGATTCCCTCCTATCGCGAAGACTGGGTATTCCGCACCACCTACAACTACAAAAATAAATATATGCTCGAGTACAATGGAGCCTATACGGGATCAGAAAAATTCGGTCCTGACAATAGATTTGCCTTTTTCAATTCCGGTGGGATAGGCTGGCTAGTTACTGAAGAAGAGTTTATGAGGCCTATCTCGTTTCTCAATATGCTCAAGTTACGTGCGTCCTATGGTGACATCGGCGACGATAGTGGCGGCCGTCAATTTCTGTACCTAACCCAATGGGCATATGGGGGCACCGCTGGCATGGGGGTTGAAGGCCGCTACTCCTACTCCGACGGCAATACCAGTCCTTATATCTGGTATAAGGAAAGTGCGCTTGGCAATCCAAATATCCGCTGGGAAAAAGTTAACAAATTCAATATCGGCCTCGACTTCGGTCTGTTCAATAGCCAGATAACCGGTAAAGTCGACTTTTTTAGAGACCGGCGGACAGATGTTCTGATTAGCGGCGCCAACCGAGCCATTCCTTCCTACTTTGGGATGGAGGCACCTACAGCCAACCTAGGTAAGGTACAGAATAAAGGGTTTGAAGTAGAACTGAAATTTAACAGACAGCTCAATACCGACTGGAGAATATGGGCTGATATCAATTTTACCCATGCCAAGGATAAAGTCATCAATGCCGATGCCCCCGAGTTGCTGCCCGAATATCAGAAACCGGATAACAAACAAGTTAGTCAAACCTATTCTTATGTTAGCTCCGGATATTACAATACTTGGGACGAACTTTATTCGAGTACCGCGCACGAAAGCAATGACCTAGCGAAACTACCCGGCAATTATCATATACTGGATTATAACGGGGATGGTATTATCGATGCTAAGGATAATATTCCCTACGCCTTTCCTTCGGTACCACAGAACACTTATAATTACACCATTGGATTTGATTGGAAGAATTTCAGTGTCATGACCCAGTGGTATGCCGTAAATAATGTCACCCGGCAAGTTGTTTTCAACAGCTTCTCGGGCCAACTTAACCTCGCTTATGACGAAGGTTCCTATTGGTCAAAGGACAATGTCAATGCAGACGTACCACTACCACGCTGGTTATCACAGTCGAGTACTTATACACCCGGTAGCCGGTATATGTTTGATGGTTCCTACATTCGATTGAAAACAGCCGAAATTGCCTACAATTTTAATCGGGAATCCAGCGTAATCAAACGACTTGGGCTTCAAAACCTTCGCATTTTTCTAAATGGCAACAACTTAGTTTTCTGGTCCAAAATGCCAGACGACCGTGAATCCAATTATGCCGGTACGGGCTGGGCATCACAGGGCGCCTACCCTACGGTAAAGCGGTTTAATCTAGGTGCAAACATTACATTTTAATCCTACCACTATGAAAAAGTATTTCAAGGTAATCTTTATATCTACTGTGATCTGGTCTTCAACATCCCTACTCTCGTGTAAAAAATACCTGGATAAAGAAGAACAGTCCAATGTGTCCTCCAAAGAAGCATTTAAAAACTTTATTAACTTTCAAGGTTATACAGAAGAGTTATACAGCTGTGTTGTCAACTTCAGCAACAACTACTGGACCAACTCGTGGAACTGGGGTGAAGATGAAATGACCTCAACGGCTGGCAATTATCATTTTGTTCACAAAATCGACAATGGTAATTTTTGGGGTTGGCAAAGAGAATCCGACGGCTGGGGCTCCGGCTGGATGGATCAGGGTGATTTTACCACCATCAATGGGGATGTATTTGCCAACCGTGCCTTCCGCGATTTATGGAGCGCGGCCTGGTTTGGCCTGCGAAAAGTCAGTCTCGGACTAGAGAATATCGACAAATTAACCGAAGCCACCTCCGAAGAAAAGAACCTGATCAAGGGGCAATTGTTATTTTTCCGAGGTTGGTTTCACCACCGATTGATGGAATATTTTGGCGGGATGCCGTACATCAATTATGTACTTCCAAGTGACGAAAAGCTGCGGTTGCCAAGATTGAGCTACCATGCCTGTGCGGATCTTGCTGCGGCCGATTTTAGAGAAGCGGCCAATCTATTGCCGATCGACTGGGACAATACCACTGCCGGAAAACGTACCCTGGGTAAAAATCAATTGCGCATCAACAAAATCATGGCCCTTGCTTATCTTGGCAAAAATTATCTTTGGGCGGGAAGCCCTTTGATGAATTTTCAGTCTACCGGGAATAAAACCTATCATACTGACTATTGTAAAAAAGCAGCTCAGGCCTTTGGTGAACTACTTTCACTTGTCGAAAGCGGACAGACAAATTACGCCCTTGTTCCTATGGCCAATATTCACTTGAATTTTTACACAACAGGCCAAAATTGGGCCATGCCCGGCAGTACAGAAGCTATATTTAGAGGGCCCTACATTGACGCATGGGTATCGAATTATGGTACCAGTAAACAGTACATTCCGCTGGTCGTCTCCGACGGAGATGCATTGAAGTTTATTCCAACAGCCAATTATGTCGACTACTATGGCATGAAAAACGGTTTACCGATCAAAGACATTACCCAGTCTGACGCAGAATCAGGTTACAATGCCGAATACCCTTGGAAAGATCGCGACCCACGCTTTTATAAGGACATCATTTTCGATGGAACAAAAGTCGTCCAGGGAAATACACAGGACGAAAAAAATCGATACGCTAACCTTTACAGTAATGGAAGCTATCGAGATATCCAGTCTGGCAGCCAGACAGGCTACGTGTTACGTAAATTTGTCCCTATAACAGCCAACAAATATGATCAAGCCTATAATTATGGATCCAATCTTCATATTTACGTGCCCTATATGCGTTTATCTGATGTCTATCTGATGTACGCCGAATCCGCCATGATGGCTTCCAACTCAGCTACAGGCAAAGCCGACAATTACGGTAAAACAGCAGTTGATGCGATCAATATCGTTCGAGATCGGGCTGGCGTGGGTCATGTAGATGCCAAATTTCTAGGTTCGGCGAACGCATTGTTGCCTGAATTACGGCGGGAACGAGCTGTGGAGCTCGCTTTTGAAGGTCATCGTTTTAATGATCTGCGACGCTGGTTGCTGTTGACCGAATCACCTTACACCTTAAAAAAATCGGTTGTTTTTGATCGGGCAGGAACCTTCAACACCGTAGATCCATCCCAAAACCGCGTCGTAAACATGAAAGAAAATGTGCTTTTGGAACGGAAGTTTACAAGCAAGCATTACTGGTTGCCCCTAAAGGTCAGAGATGTCAACATGTATCCCGAGTTCTATCAGAACCCAGGCTGGTAACAAGTTTTTCATTTAATCATTCAAAAAATGAAGTACAAAAAATTAAGAATAGCACTATGTCTTGGATTAAGTTGGATAGCTACCGCTGAAGGAATGGCGAAAGAATCACTTAATCCAACCATTAGACAACATAAAAATATTTTTCCGGAGCGCTCGACATTTGTTGGTCCGGACAGTATTGGCACCGATAGTACGACACTTGTACAGGTCGCTTTCCGAAAAGTTCAGAAGAAGGACCTCATGGGCAATGTACAATCCATCAATGTTCCACAATTGCTCGACAAGAGTTACAACACCTACAGTCTGGAAAATCTAGATGCCTTTATTCCGGGATACAACGGTAATATTTGGGGTATGGGTGGTTATTTGGTATTAGTGGACGGATTTCCGCGTGATGCCAATAACGTTATGCCAACAGAAATCGATCAGGTCAGTGTATTGAAAGGCGCCAATGCCATCGCTCTTTATGGTAGCCGAGCAGCCAAAGGCGTTATTAGCATCACGACAAAACGCGGAAAATCCGGAGGTCAACAGATAAAAATTAGAGCCAATAGCGGTATCAATGCGGCTATGAGCTATCCACAATATCTTGGCTCCGCAGAATATATGACATTGTATAACGAAGCTCGACAAAATGATGGATTATCACCACTCTATAGTACCGAAACAATCTACCAACATGCAGCCGGAACAAATCCTTATCGTTATCCCAACGTGGATTACTATTCATCGGACTATATCAAAGATCACTATAATCGCTACGATGCCACCGCCGAAATCTCAGGCGGAAATCAACGTGCACAATATTATACCAACTTTGGATTTTGGTCTGAAGGGTCCCTCCTCAATTTTGGACAGGCGAAAAAAAATGGTGGCGCCAATAGATTCAATATGCGCGGTAACATCGATGTGAAAGTCAATGATCTGATCTCCCTGAACGTCGATGCGGCAGCCAGTTTTTATATTTCCAAAGGGGTAAATGCGGACTACTGGGGTGCAGCGGCAACCGTGCGGCCACATCGCTTCTCTCCACTCATTCCTATTGATATGATCGAAGAAGGTGACGTCAACTCGATGGTGTATGTCAACAACAGCAATTTTCTCATCGATGGCAAATATCTCCTTGGGGGAAGTCAGCTGGATCAAACCAATGCCTTTGCAAACGTTTATGCCGGCGGCACAAACCGCTATCTAAATCGGCAGTTTCAATTTAATACGGGTTTGAATTTTGACTTGAAAAATATCCTGGAAGGATTGGTTTTCAAAACCAACCTGGCTGTGGATTATCAGTCAAATTATAACCAATCCTATAACAACAATTATGCTGTTTATCAGGCATCGTGGAACAACTATGATGGAAAAGACCTTATCAGTAGCCTCACAAAATATGGTGACGACCGTATTTCAGGCATCCAAAATATCAGTGGCAGTACCTATCGGCAGACCATCGGTCTCAATGGGTCCCTAAACTTTAACCGTACCTACGGTAATGACCACCATGTATCGGCAATCCTATTGGCCAATGCGTTCCAGATCGCTGCCTCTGGCAGCTACCACAAAACCAGCAATGCCAACCTAGGGCTGCAGTTGGGCTACAATTATTCAAGCAAATATTATGTTGACTTTAGCAGTGCTTACAGTCATTCCGCCAAATTACCACAAGGGAATAGAAGAGCCCTATCTCCTACTTTAGCGCTCGCCTGGCGTCTATCTAAAGAAAATTTTTTGGTCGACAGCAAAGTCGTCAATGAGTTAAGATTATCCGCGTCGGCCGGTATATTAAACACGGATCTGGATATTAGCGACTATTACCTCTATCAGGGCTATTATACCTATAACGACGCAGCATGGTATAGCTGGCGCGACGGTGACCTCGTCCATACCTTTGACAGACGCAGGGGTGACAACCCCAACATGAAATTCCCGAAACGCAAGGAATTTAATATCAACCTCGAAGGTGGGCTCTACAACAACCTGATCACCTTTAATACGTCCTACTTTGTTAATCGGATGAGCGGCGGGTTGGTACAGGCGGCAACACAGTACCCAATGTATTTTATGACTTACTGGCCGGTTTATTCAGACCTTCCCTATGTCAATTTTAACGACGACGAACGCCGGGGTGTCGACTTTGGCATCAACCTGAACAAACAGATCAACAAAACCTTCGTATCACTGGGTTTCAACGGGATGTACTATACGACCAAGGCGGTAAAAAGGGACGAACTCTATGAATTTGCTTACCAAAACAGAGCCGGAAAACCACTAGACGCCATCTGGGGCTTACAGCATGATGGTTTTTATAACAGTCAAAGTGAAATTGACCAAGCTGCCTTTTCAACATTTGGAGAAGTCAAGCCTGGGGATATCAAGTATAAAGATCAGAATGGTGATGGTACCATCGATACCCGCGACGAAGTATACTTAGGCAAAGGCGGATGGGCCGGTGCCCCACTGACATTAGGTTGCAACCTGACAGTCAAATGGAATAATTTCACATTATTTGCCGCGGCAACGGGACAGTTCGGAGCCAAAGCGATGAAAAACAGTTCTTACTTTTGGGTAGATGCGGAAGATAAATATTCAGTGGTCGTACGTGACCGCTGGACAGAGTCGACCAAGGAGACCGCAACTTATCCGCGCCTTACCACCTTTAACAGTGACAACAACTTTCGAAGCTCAGACTTTTGGCTTTACAAGACCGATCGCATCAACCTATCCAAAGTGCAGCTGTCTTACGATTTCCCAAAGCGTCTATTCAATGCTAAGTTTATACACGAACTGGGGATTTATGCCACGGGATCCAACCTACTGACCATTGCCAAAGAAAAGGAAACGATGCAATTGAATATTGGACAAGCACCACAAATGCGTTTTTTCAACATCGGACTGAAGGCACTATTTTAATCTTTACTATCTAAGACGAGAATGATGAAAAGAATACTAACCATAGCCATCCTAAGCAGCTTACTATTTTCTTCCTGTGAAGATATGTTTGAGCCGGCTCTTGAAAATAATCTTGAAATTGAAACAGCCAATAGTCGCCCCCTTTACGCACAAGGGCTACTTTTAAATGGATACAACCGGGTTCCGGCTAATAGCTATAGCTTTGATGATGTCGCCACAGACAATGCTGTGAGCAACGATAAAAGCAATACTTACCTTAAAACAGCAACCGGACAATGGACAAGCATCAACAATCCTTTCGACCAATGGCGCAATAGCTATGCAGCCATACAGTACCTCAACAATTTTTTATCCCTAAGTGATAAAGTAGAATGGGCCTTGGATCCCAAGGTCAGTACGATGTTTAACGATCGCATGAAAGGTGAAGCTTATGGTCTCCGGGCACTATTTATGTTTCACCTGTTGCAATCCCATGCCGGAAAGTCGAGTACCGGTGAGATACTTGGTGTGCCTATCCTGCTGACTCCCGAAGATGTCAATTCGGATTTTAACCACAGTCGTGCACCGTTCGAAGCCTGCATGCAGCAACTTTACGATGACATCAAAAATGCAGAAGACCTGTTGCCTATGGATTATGAAGACATCAGTGCAGACAGTCAAGTTCCGGTCAAATACGCAGGCACAATCAATAAAGACGACTACAACCGTGTATTTGGAGCCTATTTCAAACTCCGCATGACCAAGCGCATCGCGCAGGCAATTCGTGCCCGAGCAGCGTTAATGGCGGCAAGTCCGGCATACAGCGAGGGCAGCAAAACAACCTGGGAGCAAGCCGCCACCTATGCGGGGCAGGTCATCCAGGCCAAAGGCGGACCAAGTGGTATCGATCCGAAAGGATTCACCTGGTACAATAAAGATGTGGTCGATGGCTTAACCTCCGGATCCAATCCGGCCGAAATACTTTGGCGCACCGACAAAGGAAATAGCAACAGCATGGAACAGGACCATTTTCCGCCAACATTGTTTGGCAGAGGACGTCTCAATCCTACACAGAATCTGGTCGATGCCTTTCCCATGGAAAATGGCTATCCCATTGACGATGCCAATTCGGCTTACAATAAAACCAATCCGTACGACAAGCGGGATCCCCGATTGAAGACTTACATTATTGTCAATGGTGCCACGGCAGGCGTAAGCAACACGGCTATCAATACCGCTGCCAATAGTCCAACAAACGATGGGTTAAATAAGGTCGAGACATCTACTCGGACGGGCTATTACCTGAAAAAGCTGCTGCGCCAAGATGTAAACCTCAACCCTTCATCTTCTACACAACAAATGCATTTCAATACACGTATACGGATGACAGAAATGTATCTGGCCTATGCCGAAGCCGCAAATGAGGCCTGGGGGCCTACTGGCATGGGTACTTTTACCTTCTCGGCCTACGACATCATCAAGGCTATTCGCAGACGGGCGGGTGTAGGAGCCAACAATGGCGATCCTTACCTAGAACAGGTAAAAAACAACAAAGAGCAAATGCGGCAGCTGATCCGCAATGAGCGGAGACTAGAACTTTGTTTTGAAGGGTTTCGGTTTTGGGACCTGCGTCGCTGGAAGTTGGATATCAACGTTGCTGCAAAAGGAATCAGTATAAGCAACAACAGCTATACCGAGATTCCGGTAGAGAATAGACTTTATGAAAACTTTATGTACTACGGTCCGATCCCGTACAGTGAAGTACTCAAATACAGCAATCTTGTACAGAATACGGGATGGAATTAACATTAATACACGCATAATGAAAAAGATCAATCTTCTTTACGCCATGGCTTTGGTAAGCCTGGCGTCTTGCAAAAATAACGACTGGGAGTTCCCAGATTTCGAATTTCAATCGGTATACTTCGCCTATCAGACACCAGTCAGAACGGTAACCCTAGGCGAAGACATTTTTGACAACAGTCTCGACAACCAGCATAAGGTGAAAGTCATGGCAACCACTGGAGGAGTATACAACAATGGAAAAGACATCCGTATCGATTTTGTTGTCGACAACAGCCTTACGAATGGCCTTAGCTATCCAAACGGGCAGACAGTTACCGCATTACCCAACAATTACTATCAGCTTGCTAGCAATCAGATCAATATCCCAAGTGGTAGTCTCACAGGTGGTGTTGAAGTACAGCTGACTGACGCATTTTTTGCCGACCCAAAATCCTTGGAAACCTATTACGTACTTCCTCTAAGGATGACAAAAGTGGTTAACGCCGATTCCATCCTCTCCGGTAAAACTTCGCTACAGGCTGCCAATAGGGCTATTGTATCCGATTGGGATGTCGCACCAAAAGATTTTACCTTTTATGCACTCAAATATATCAATCCCTGGCACGGCAATTACCTGCGTCGGGGTACCGACCAAATTGTCGGCAAAGGTGCCAATAACAGCTTGACAAAAAATATCGTCAGACATCAGGCTTATGTAGAAAAAGACGAAGTCAAAAGCGTCACGACAGCAGCGCTAAAGAAATCGATCTTGCCTCTTTCTTTTAAAGGAGCTGATGATGTCAATATCAATGTCAATCTGAACTTAACTTTTGACGACGACAACAATTGTAGCATTAGCTCGGCAAGTGCTGGCATCTCCGCTACAGGAACCGGTAAGTTTGTCAAACGGGGCGAAAAAAACAGCTGGGGCAATGCAGACAGAGATGCACTTTATCTTTCCTACACGATCGATATGACACAAATGAGTGTCACCAGCAAGGATACCCTCGTGATGCGGGACAGATCTGTAAAAATGGAAACATTTACACCCATCAAAAAGTAGTATCAATTCTATAACGAACAACGATGAAAAAAATCAATAAAACTATCGTCATCCTACTTTCGCTCGGCACCGCCTGGAGTTCCTGTTCCAAATATCAGCCACTGGATTACGCCGTCGATAAACCGGAGAAAGTACTGACGCAGGAAGATATCAATGCTTACAATCCATTAAAAAGTTATCTGGATAAGCAAGGCAACCCCGGACTTAAGCTGGGTGTTGCGCTCAATATGAACGATTATTTTAACAAAGGAGTACTCTACCGCTTGGCTAACCGCAATTTCGAAGAAATGGTGATGGGCTATGAAATGAAGCATGGTTCCATTGTGCAAGCCGACGGAAGCCTGAATCTATCTCGTGTAGAACAGCTGATCACAGCTGCGCAGGAAAACAACATGGCACTGTATGGCCACACGCTGTGCTGGCATTCGGGACAGAATGCCGCCTACCTGAATAAGTTAATCGCTCCTGTGGTAATACCAGGTTCTGGAGGACCAGCTCTAGCGGGACATGCATTAAAAATGAGCAATCCCACTGTTGTCAATGCCTGGGAAGCACAGACAGCCACAGACATTAACCCCACGGAAATAGGGAAAGAATATGTATTGAAGATTGTAGCCCGGGGCAGCAAAGCGGGCAACATTGGTATCGATCTGCAGAGCACCTCCAATTATACGGGCGACAATATGGGTTCATTGGCATTAACAACAAGCTACAAAGAATACGAACTCAAAGTGACCGCAACTGCCGCGCGTAACCGTTTTATCATCAATTTTGGTCAATACGATGGTACCATCTTCATCGACAAGGTTGTGCTGACAAAAACAGGCAGTTCGGCAAGCCTCATTGCCAACAGTGATTTTGAAAGCAATATTGATGGCTGGTTTGGCTGGGGAAACAATTCCTCCCGAGCGCAGTCCGCCAATGGCGAAGGTTATGGGAGCCCTGGGGGCAGCACGATCGAGAAAACCCCTGCCGAGAAAGAAGCCATTCTCGCGAAAGCACTGGAGACATTTATTGCCGGCATGCTTGAGAAAACCAAAGGCTACATCAAGGCTTGGGACGTAGTCAACGAACCGATGTCCGACTGGCCCGACCAATATGCCCTAAAGACGGGAGTGGGCAAAACCGATCTGGCGGATGATGAATTCTACTGGCAGGATTACTTGGGTAAAGATTATGCCGTAAAAGCCTTCCAGTTTGCCCGCAAATATGGTAATGCCAATGATCTCCTATTCATCAATGACTATGGCTTGGAAGGCAGTGACAACAAATGTAAAGGGCTGATCGCCTATGTCAGCTACGTCGAAAGCAAAGGGGCCAAAGTGGATGGAATCGGTACCCAGATGCACATCGACATCAACACAAGCAAAGACAATATCGTCAGTATGTTTAACCTATTGGCCGCCACCGGCAAGCTGATCAAAGTGTCTGAGCTCGATATTGGTTTGGGAAATGGCATAAAGACTAGCAATGCAACGACTGAAATGTATCAGCAGCAGGCCGACATGTACAAATTTGTCGTTCAAAAATATCTTGAGATCATTCCCAAGGATAAGCAATATGGTATTACCATATGGAGCCCACTGGACAGTCCGGACCAAGAGAATTCATTCTGGAGACGTGGGGAACCCATCGGTTTATGGACCGAAGGATTCGTTCGAAAGCCAGCCTATCAGGCGGTTGCTGAGGCATTGTTAGCTAAAAAATAAGATCATTAATCACCCTTTTATATTTAAATTATGAGAACAAACAAAATGTGGTTACTTCTGGTCATTTTCTTAGTTTTTCTTTCCAGCTGCTCGCGGCTGGAAGAAAAAACCTTGACCAGCGAATCCGAAAGAAGTCTTAAATCCAATGTTTCCGCCCAAGCCGTTACAGGTTGGCCACGAACGACACCAACCTTACATGTAGGCGGGAAGTACCTCAAAGATCCCTGTGACAACAATATTGTCCTGCATGGAGTGGCCATTACACCCAGCCCTTGGTTCAATGGCTGCCAGTATGGTGCCAACTCCGGTTACTGCACCTGGGATAATTACAATGTTCAGGGTGCGCTCAATTACAATAAAGCAGTCATTGACAAACTCAGCAGCGCGGCCGACGGTTGGTATCTCAATTATATCCGTCTGCACATCGATCCGTATTGGACCAATGATCCGGGCGCTCCTATTCCTGAAGACGACATCTCAAGATTTAACTATAATCGCTTGGTTACCTATACTGATCAGGTCATTATTCCTTTAATCAACCATGCCCGTAACCGGGGCATGTATGTGATCTTGCGTCCTCCTGGCGTATGTCCACACCGTATCGCAGTCAATGATGCCTATCATACTTATCTTAAGACCGTATGGACTTTCCTATCGCAGCACCCATCACTAAAGAATGCTGACAATGTGATGTTTGAATTGGCTAACGAACCCGTTGAGATTCTGGGAACAAATGGCAACTGGGGGACGACCGGCAACGAGCATTTTGCTGCGTTGAAAAATTTCTTTCAGCCCTTGGTCAATATCATCCGTAATAACGGTGCCAACAATGTATGCTGGATACCAGGAACTGGCTGGCAGTCCCATTATCAAGGCTATGTCAATAATCCTATTACGGGTGGCAACATTGGCTATGCAGTACATATCTACCCTGGGTATTGGGGTGGTGTCAATACCTATCAAGCTTTTCAAAATGCCTGGAATACCAATGTTAAACCTATTGCAGACATTGCACCCATTGCCATTACAGAGACAGACTGGGCTCCACAGGGATATGGCACATTTGGTACGGGATCAACCGGTACCGCTGGCGGAAACGGTTTTGGTGCAAATTTAAAATATATTGTGGATCAGTCCGGCAATGTAAGCTGGAACCTTCTCGCCCCCGACGATCTGCTCCACAAAGGGGATCCCAACGCCGGGACAGCTTTTAACAATGATTGGGAAGCCTGTGCTGCTCCCGCTAAACAGTGGTTTCAGCAGTATGCTGCCTCCAATTACCCCATGTCTAACTGTACAGTTACTAGTCTGGTCAATAATGGCATTTACGAAATCGAATTCCAGACCGATGCCAACAAGGTACTTGATTTAAAATCAGGTGAAGATGCCAACGGTGCAGTGCTCAGACCGTGGACCAGAAATGGCGCAAATGCACAGCGCTGGGTCGCTATAGATGCCGGTAACGGATACTGGCGCTTTGTTTCAAAAGCAAGTGCAAGCAATCGCTGCATTGATCTGACGAGTAATAGCAATGCGCTTGGAACTGCCATCCGGCTTTGGCAGAACTATAGCAATGATGCTCAGGCCTGGAAGGTAACTGCTGTAGCCAATGGCTATTACAAAATTACCTCAAAGGTAGATGCTACACGCGGTTGGGATGTACCCAACTGTACCATGGACGGCAATTCCAATCTTCAGCTTTGGGATTACTATGGTACCTCCTGTCAATTATTTAAGTTCAAATTTATTGCCATGAACTAAACACTATCTATTCGCGGTAAGCCATACTTACCGCGAAATAGGTTAATTTTAAAAACATAAAAAGCTTCACGATGCGACAAACACAATTTAAAATGCTGCTACTGATCTTCTTGGTATGTTGTTTTACCGGAACAACAGCTTTTGCCCAAGACAAGAACTTCCATATCTACCTTTGTTTAGGACAATCCAATATGGAGGGACATGGACAATTCGAACCTCAGGACACCATCACCAACAGCCGGTTTCATGTGCTAGCGGCAGTAGATTGCCCCGAATTGGGACGGCAGTACGGTAAGTGGTATCCTGCCCGGGCACCACTCACGCGTTGCCACACAGGCCTTACACCTGCAGATTATTTTGGCAGAACGCTTGTAGAAAAGCTTCCCAAAAATATCGAGATCGGAGTCATCAACGTTTCGGTAGGTGGTTGCCATATTCAATTATTTGATCAAGATAGCACGGCAAGCTATGTCGCAAAGGCACCCGAATGGATGAAATCCATGCTTGCAGCTTATGACAATAATCCTTATGAAAGGCTCGTCGTCCTGGCCAAGATGGCACAGCAGAAAGGTATTATCAAAGGTATTTTACTTCATCAGGGGGAATCCAATACCGGCGATCGCGAATGGCCCAATAAAGTAAAAAAAGTCTATGAAAGCCTCTTGCACGATTTGCACCTGAACGCCGAAGATGTACCCCTACTTGCTGGTGAACTCCTATCGGCCGAAGCAGGGGGTAAATGCGCAAGTATGAACAGTATCATCCAAACATTGCCCGCTACTATCCCAACTGCCCATATCATTTCTTCTGCGGGTTGCCAGGGTATCGGCGATGGACTACACTTCAGTCCTGCCGGATACCGGCAGCTGGGTAAAAATTATGCGGCAAGCATGCTTAAAATTCTTCAAAAAAAATAAACTTCCATTGCTTTAAAATTGCCATTTGCAGGTGACTTAAATCCATAGTTTTTCCAACAATGACACTACGGCGAAGGAACGAGTCTAAGCGATTTCCAAAACCGTAGCAATGTTATTCTGGATAAAATCATCCGGTAAAGTCACCTGCAGCGCGGCATCAAGCTGCGTATAAACGATGTTATCGGCATATCCAAGTATCCGGACTGACTTGACCTTTCTCGAATTGGGTGATAAACTACCCAATGACTTTAATTGGAGCTGCTTTTTGGTCAACGTTCCCATTATAAAAGCGTACATGACATTTCCTTTTGTCGTGAAGCGCACATCATCGCCGGTAAAAGCTTTTCCCTTCCCTTCATTAAAGCCCTGCACATGCAGTGAAGGAGCTTCCTCCTGTGCAGGCCCCTCACCAAAAATGCGCCAAGGACGCGTTCCAACAATGGCTTCTTTGTGTATGGCCATCCAGCTTCCTATGCCTTGTACCACTTCCTTCGCCCTATCGTCGATAGAACCATCACCGCGCAATGGTACACTTAACAATAAGTTACCGTTTTTACTGACGACATCAATCAGCATATGAATTACGGTTTTAGCCGATTTATAGTGATTATTCTCATAAATCCGGCGATCATAATGCCAAGACCCGATACAGGTACAGGTCTGCCAGGGCTGCGGTTCAATGGTATTGCTCTGTCCACGTTCAATATCCCATACCAGGCATTTTCGTTGTTGTTCATTCAGTATTTTCCCATTGATTACCACATTAACCTTGCCTTTATTTGCCTGCACGCTTTTATTATAAAAATCGGCTACGATCTCCAAGCCAACATTGCTTATTGGATAAAGTGGCAGCACCGTATCGTCAAAATAAACGATATCGGGTTTGTAATTGTTGATCAATTCCAGGGTCCGGGCCTTAAAGTTTTCGCAATAGGCCTTTGTTGGCACACTTACCCCTGAATTCACATCCCAATGCCATTGCCGATGAACGGTGTTATCATCCTTACTATCCAAACTAAGCGCATGATCCTGTGCATAAAGCTCCTGCGGATCGTATGCTGCCCACCATTTTCCTGCGCCATCTTTTTTCGTTAGTTTCCCATCATAGGGTATACCGGCAAACTTGCCTTCTTTATCACTCCGCTGTGCCGTTTCATACCAGGTCCAGGCATGTGCCGCGTGTACGCTGACACCAAATTTCAGCCCTCTTTTTTTTGCAGCGCTTTCCCAACCCTTTATAATATCTTTCCTGGGGCCAACATTTACACTATTCCATTGATGGTGGCTGCTGCGATAAAGGTCTAGATTATCATGATGATTGGCCAAAGCCATAAAATACTGGGCTCCGGCATTTTGATACAGTTCCATTAACTCTTCCGGATTCCAATTTTCGGCTTTCCACTGATGGATAACATCTTTAAAACCAAACACCGAAGGATGTCCATATTTTTCAACGTGATAATTATACTGATCGGATCCCTCCTGATACATGCCCCGCGCATACCAATCGCCGCGCTCGGGCTGACACTGCGGGCCCCAGTGCGCCCAGATACCAAATTTGGCATCCCTGAACCACTCAGGCACCTGATAATTTTCTAATGAACGCCAGTCGGGATTAAAAGGAGCTTTCCCCAGATGAGCTTGGGAAAGGCTAAATTTACTCAGGAAAAGCGTCGGAATAGTTGCACCGAGAAACTTAATTGCTGTTCTTCTGTCCATTATACAATGATCTTCGATCAGAATGCCTCGACACAAATTGCACGACAAAGGCATCCGGTTTATAATTTTTTATCTACTTGAATACCAAAAATACCTGTATTGGATCAGGAAAGAAACTACATAATCGATCAATACTAGTACAATATCGACACAGGATTCTTTTTGATCAGTTGAACCAAAAAAAGGTGCCCTAAAAAGGACACCTCCACCTAACACTAACTATGAATAAATAAAAACATCTATTTTCCCAGATCAATTGTTCATATCATTGCCTTTCAAATTTTTATTGTTGTCCAATTCCGACTGTGGAAAAGGATAGAACATTGCTTTGGTAGACCAGCCGCCTTTTTTTAAAGGTTCCAGCCAGCTTGGATTGGCCATCCCCCACCGTAACAGGTCAAAATAACGTTGATATTCACCCAAAAATTCAACAAATCGCTCATGCACGATAATATTTTTGATCGTATTTAAAGGAACGCCGTTTTTTACTAATCCCTGAGCGATCAATCCATCTACATCAGGAATTGTTCCATTGGATTTTTGATACCATAGGTGTGGCTGCTCATCCGGAACGATATTATTGGCGCGCTTACGCACCAGGTTGATGTATTGTTTCGCTCCGGCGATATCGCCACGTTCATTGAGACATTCCGCATAAAGCAGCAGCACATCGCTATAGCGAAAAATACGATCATTGTTACCATTATCAAAGTCAGCGATCTGAACATCCGGACAATATTTCCGGGTACCAAAGAAATCTTTATTGGTCGCCAGGTTTTTCATCCAGTCCGTATAGGTCGTGACCTTACCGTCCAGCTGCGTAAACTTTGCACCATTCTCGCACCAAAGCGTCATATATTTCCGGGGATCTCCTTCTTCAAATTCATCATGTGCCATTTTATTGGGCGCCAGATTCCACCAGGCACCACCCGTTCCGTCAAACATTCCGATTTCCTGCCACCGCCATGAACTCGATATATCGTCCCCCAGCCAGCCCGGTCCATTGTAGAGTTGCACCTCAAAAACAGACTCCTGATTATTCTCTTTTGTTTCCAGAAAATTATCCCTGTAAGAGGACATCAACTGATACTCCTTGCTATCAATCACGCTTTTCAACTGGATCTCAGCATTGGCAAAATCCGCTGCCTGTCCTTTTGCGAGGATGGGTTTATACAAATAAGTTTTGGCCAGGTAAGCCTGTGCTGCACCTTTGGTTGCCCGACCGATCATTTTACTGTCGGCATAGAGTGCTGCCCGCGTTGGCAACAATTCCGATGCTTTCTTAAAATCATCCACGATCAGCGCATACACGGCACCCGCCGCTGCGTTGCCCGGATAATAATCTTCGTTGGTCTCGACAGGTTTATTGATCAGCGGAATGGTTTCGCCAAACAACATGCTCAGGTGCAAATAGTTCAGTGCTCTCAAAAAATACGCTTCCCCCAAGAGTCTATTCTTTCTATTTTGATCTATTTCGCCTTCAAACTTCTGAATCCGATCGATGGCTAAATTAGCCGCAAACACCCCGTTCCAAAAATCTCTCCAGGTCTGGGCGGCCATCCCATCGCTCGCAGGGGTATTGTAGGTATCCTGATACATGGGTTCCCATTTGAAGGTATGATTGTAATCATCCCCAGGAGCCAAAAGCTCGAAATACAAACTGCGCGCATATCCACCCTGTGTGCGGCCGATTAACGCTTGGTAGGCCGGTATGACCGAATTTTCCAATTGATCTGCTGTTTTATAATAGGTGTCCGTCGACAATTCCTGCGGGTTGGAGAGATCCAGATTCGGTTTGCAGCTTGAAAACTGTATCAGCAATGCAGCAGCTGCGAGTTTTATATATTTTCTATTCATGATGTCAATAAGGGATTAGAATGTAAATTGAATACCCATAAAATACTCTCTTGAATTTGGAAAGCTCAACCCCCAAGGCGTTTGCCCATCGATACCACGGCTTAGATTGGAGCGTGTATCGCCCGACCCCACTTCAGGATCATAACCTGAATACTTGGTAAAGGTCAGTAGGTTTTTTGCGCCTACGTAAAACCGCAGTCGGTCGATCTTCCAACGTTCAAGTCTAGGACTTGAAAAACTGTAACCAATGTTGAGTACTTTAAGCCGGAGGTAAGAGCCATCCTCCACAAACCTGTTGGATGCCCTTAAATTTTGATTGGGATCGCCGAGTACAGCGCGTGGAATAGTAGTATCTGTATTTTTTGGATAGACCGTAGTTTCACCAGATACCGGATTTTTGAAGACAAGCTCCTCCGCACGATAACGATCCAGAGTCGATGCAAAATTATTGTAGTAATGGTACATTCCCTCGCCCCAATAGCGGCTATTGTTGTAGATGTCGTTTCCTTTACTTCCCTGCCACATCATCGACAGATCAAATGTGCCAATCGAACTGTTGTAGTTTACATCAGCATTGAAGCCGTAACTAAAATCAGGTATTGGGCTTCCCAAAAAATCCTTATCCTGATCATTTAAGACCTTGTCGCCATTTCGGTCATTGAAGCGTACATCGCCCAATGCTGCGTGGGGTGCAAAAGCTTTATCGGCATCCAATTGTGCCTGACTGGTATATAAACCGTTGGTGGTGTAGCCCCAAAATTCCCCTACCGAACGACCAACTGCTGTTCTTGTGACGTTTTCACCCCCAGGAGAGATACTTCCCCATAAAATTTCATTATTGTTGCCCAGACTCAGCACGCGGTTTTTCACAAAAGAAATATTGGCGCCGATACGATAGCCAAAATTACCGACCTGATCTTTGTAGGAAGCCAGGATATCCCAGCCCCGATTCCGTATGCTACCGGCATTCAGCACGGGAAAGTTGTTACCATAGCCTGCGGTAAACGAAATGGGTACATTGATCAGCATGTCCTCGGTCTTTTTATTATAGTAATCAACTGTCAAAGCCAATTTATGATCAAAAAGCTCCAGATCGAGACCAAGATCAGTTGAATACTGACTTTCCCATTTTACATTCGGATTCGAGGGAGTCTGTGGCAGGGCCCCCGTGACCATCACATTGTTCAGGTAATACCAGACATGGTCGAAACTAACTGTCCGTTGATACTGATATTGTGCAATATCCGAATTACCCAAAAGCCCGTAACTAGCTCGGAGCTTCAATTCGCTGATCGCAGGAAATGCTTTCATGAAAGATTCCTGACTGATCCGCCATCCCGCTGATACCGAAGGAAAGTTTCCATAGCGGTATTGATTGCTAAAGTTGGCCGATCCATCCCGTCGCATATTAAATGTCAACAAGTAGCGGTTATCATAATTATAGTTGACACGTCCCAGCATGGAATACATGGCAGACTGTCCCACACCTGACCCCACAAGACGGGAACTCGCCAGGGATGCCGAATTAAGGATCAAAACATCCGGACTCGGCAAACCACGGGCCCCAGCATTGACAGCATTATACCGGGATTCTTCTGAAGTGATTCCCGCCAAAGCCGAAATCGCATGCTTACCAAAGTTATTTTCATAAGTCAGCGTGTTTTCAAATAACCAGCGGTTATTCTGACTGCTGGAAATATTGAGTTCATCCGGATTATGGTTCTGATATTGTCCGACAGAGTAGTTACCTATATACCCCTCATTCCGCACCCGGCTAAGGTCGATCCCCATATTAAATTTGTAAACCAGGCCTTTTATAATCTCATAAGTAGCCCAGGCATTGCCGTTTACCGAAAAGTTGTCATTGACGTTTTTATTGAGGTATGCATTTGCCAATGCACTCTGAACATCCGTTCCATTGCCAGCTCCGGCAAAACCAGTGCTGCTGTTGGCATCGTAGAGCGGTAATGTCGAGGACCACTTTTGCGCATCGATGATATTTTTGTCGCTCCAGTTGCGGCGGGTGTAACCTAAGGAAAGGGTTTCGCCTATCTTGAGTTTTCCTTTGGTAAAATCAGAGATAAATTGGGCGCCATAATACTTATTTTTATCTTGAATAATAATGGATTTGTCTGTCGCATAGATACCGCTAAGCCGAAAATTGGCGTTTTGAGATCCGCCGGAAACCGAGAGATTATGCCGTTGATAATTGCCCGTCTGCAGCAATTCGTCCATCATATTATACCCGTGCCCGATGTCGGAGGGTTTAGACAGCGCGGCCAGATAATCTTTGCGCGAAGGATCCTTATTGTACATTTCCTCATTAATCAATTCGGCCAGTTGCTGTCCGTTCAGCAGAGGTATATTATGGGAAATATTTTTGATGCCGGCGAAGGCATTATAATCGAGCTTCACCTCTCCGGCTTTACCCCGTTTTGTGGTGACCAAAATAACGCCATTGGCCCCACGGGAACCATAGATGGCACTTGATGCGGCATCTTTCAAAACCTGAATGCTGGCAATATTATTTTCATCCGGCATAGCTCCGCCGATCATCCCATCCACGACATAGAGCGGATCGGTTCCGTTAATGGATCCAACGCCACGGATACGGATAGCGCCATTGGTTACCTGCACTCCAGGCACGGCGCTCTGAAGCGTAGCAATTGTACCACCAGGTACTTTCACCAGATCTTTGGTGTCCACAACAGCGATGGAAGAGGTCAGATCGACCTTCTTCTGTTTACCATAGCCTACCACCACAACTTCATCCACGGCAATTTCTGCGGCAACAAGTGGAATACTGATTTCCGAAGAATTACCGATTACATATTCTGCCTGATTATAACCCACATTGGATACAATAAGGACTTCTCCCGGATTGAGTTTGAGTACAAATTCGCCTTTCTCGTTTGTTGAAGTACTGAGGGTTTTATCCTTCACTTTGATCGATGCCCCAATAATTGGTTTTCCTTGATCACTGATGATCTTTCCATGAATCACTTTTTCCTGAGCAGACAGTCGTCCAATGCCCATTAAAATGGAAGCCATTAACAACCATTTCACTTTCCTATTCCTTTCTTTGGGAAAACAAAAGAAAGAAGACACATAATTTCTGTTCATAATCTTTATTTGAGATAAATGTCTTTTTGCCCCTTGAGGCGAGTACTTGGTTATTTATTTATACAATTTGGTTATTTATTACTTATATGCTAACTGTATCTGCTCACCGCTATGTGCTATCTGGTCACATAATAAGCTCGCTTTAACAGGTGGCATCCCTTAAAAATTCACTATTGCATTTACTGGATCATTTATTTAAAATGAACTGGCTTTTCGCCAATTGGTTACAAAGCAAAGCTATTGCTTTCAACAAAATCGCTTTGCAACGAATATTTAAAAGAAGGGTAAAAATGTTTAAAAGCTGTTATCGAAGACCATTGCCATTACTTTTGGATATCGATCCAGAACCTATCTTGAGATCAAAACAGGAAACCTACTGGAGATATCATTTTGAGAGATCTATAGAAATGCGGTGATTAAGTAGCCAAGCGAAAACAGTTTAACAAAAAAAAGCAACATTAATTTATAATCTTTTGAAGAAATATTAAAAATATTTCACATCTTTGAATTGACTTATGCAATCGATTGAATTGGCCATTTAACGCATATTTTGGATAGTTTATCCGACCTATTTTTTAAAGAAAAACCAAACTTAATGGAATATTTTTCGCTATTGAAACACCATTCCGATGAAATCATCAAATTCATCGCTAATTGCGGTATATTTTCCTTACTCCTCAAAAATGGTAAGGTGATCCATTTTATACCGGACGACCCGGATCATTTTACCGAATGGCTCCATAGGAAAGGCATCAAAAATATTAAAAAATCACAATCTGTCACTATTGAGGAAGAGATTCCCGTATAAACGAATAACGGAATAATCGTATTCCTAGATAAAAAGAATTTGCTTAACGGCCGAAAATAGTACAATATTAACCAATTGAACCCTTACCCTCATTCCAGTGTATGAATGGCCAGTATTAAACTTCGCATATCCTGCTGAATAGAACGTATGGTCGCCTGCAATTCATTGTGCATATTGGCTAGATCATGTAGTTCCTCGGCTGCAAAAGTTCCACCATTCTTAAAATAAAGCTGCTGCAGGGGACTATCCGGTTCATCGTCCAAACCATATTGCAGCCAGCGCTGCCGCATTGTTTCTATCAGTGACGAGTTTTCAGCGTTGCTAAATTTTTTCTCGGATAAAATTCCCCAAACTGAGCTTGGGTAGATCTGCGCCTTATTATTTTGATACCAAATACTTTCAAGCATATTACGTTGCAGCTGCATCTTGACCTTTTTGCCTTTTGGGTTCAGTGTCATAAATCCCAATACGGCGGTACCGACCCCGCCAGCGATGCTCAACCCATTGTTGAGGCCATCATTTTTGACCGTTGTTGCAGTAACCGCTGTCACCGCTCCCAGAAGTATAGAAGCCACCGTCAAACGGGTCTGCGTTTTCGCATTCAGTTCGTCTATATATCCTGCGAGCTTATCGATACGCTCACCGTTACAGTCCAACTCCGCTGCAATGGCATTCAGTTCTGTCTCAAACAGCATGTACCTTTCGGTCATCTTTTGCCTTGCAGCCAATTTCAGCGTAACATTATTCGCAGTCCCCAAATACTGGATAATGGGTTCTGCAAGATTGAGGTATTTGATCAGCACAAAATCATGGTAAGAAAAAATTTTCCTTATCTGGATACTATCCGAGGCAGCGATTTCCTGTATTGGAATTGATGTATAGGCCACATTTGGCGCACAGTAGTTTGTTGTCAACGTATGTACCTGAACATTGTTGATCAAGGTCGAACAGGCTGTCAACAGCAATATGGACAAAAAGAGAAAAGATCTGATCGTTAGAAGAAGTATTTTCATTACCTGAGGTTATGCCTTAATTTTTACAACAATAACCTTTTCAGAATGTTTTTGCCCCACCTATTTACTTTTTTGGAAAACAAAAAGAAGGCCCTATATTTTTTTGAAAATCCGCACAACAGGTCGATCACTCCATATTTTTTTAATATATTTAAAATGAAAACAGGAACCCATTGTATACAGATACAATGCGGGTGCAAAATATACGAGCCTAGCAACATCAAAAGACCATTTATGAACAAAACCCTTTTTCGGAACCTATTTATTGTATTATCCTTCGTTGTGATACTCTTGCCCATTTACCCATCTATGCGGTCGTATTTCAGCAAAACATGTATTACCGAAAAATATGGAGTCAATTACAACGAGCAACGCAAAAAGCTGGGGCTGCATCCCATTCCAGCTAGCTGGGGCAGAAGGAACCTTGATTCCTGCATCATCTGGTATAATCCGAGCGGCAATATAGGGCATCGCTGGAAAAACATCTATTTTAAAGGCTGCAGTATCAAAAAAGAACTCGATCTTTTTTCTTTCGGATATGATGCCGAAAAAAGACAATATACCAAGGTATTGGAAGTGACGACAGATTATGATTTACAGGAGAAAGTGTTGGATATCCGCTATAAAGTGCTGACCGCATCATACAGTAAACAGATCGAAAAAAAAGATGCTGACTCATTGATCAGCTCTTTAGCGCTAAATGACTCCAAGTGATCCTTCTTCAGTAAACTTTCGATAAAAAACGGTATTGAACAATGTTCAATACCGTTTTTTATGGACATATCATTTTTACTTCCAGATACGAAGTCTTTCAAATTCACCATAACCTAACTGGTTGTTACCGGCAATCTGATAAAGTCCGACGCGCAGTCTTTTGCCGTTCAGATCGGGGCGTAGAAACGGTGTTCCGGGAAGATCCTTCCAGTCCATGCCATCTCCCGAGCAACGCAAAAAGAAATAATTACCGATCTTCTGAACCTGAAGGTAGGGCGAAAAATTTAGGCCGGTTCCTGTATTCTCTTCCTGAAAAATCTGTGGGCCGATGCTCCGCGAAAGATTGCCCAGGTTCCATCCCGTCAAAATACAATTGGTGATGTAGGCATCCTTACTATCCACGCGTTGAATCATGATACCGGCTTCACTTGATGTACGTGCTTTGCGGGCCAAGCCTGCCACATCGCTTATCTTAACCTCTAGCGTAAAATCTCCCTCCAGCTCTTTATAAACAAAGGGGGCCAGAAGGTCTGCATCACCCCATTTTGTATTTTTGGACTGGATTTTCCAGGTTCCATTCAAGTAGGAAAGCGCTGTCTGTGTACTGTCGGTTCTTTCACTGTATTGATAACCATCCCAGAAAGGAATTTTCTGATCCTTGGCGGAATAGCTTTCATCGTGTGCTGGCTGTACCAATTGCGGCCTTTTCGCCGAAACCCCTTCCACTACCGGCTTACTGACATGGCCAAAGGCATCCTTTGCCAGAACTTCGATGGATTTTCCAGGTTCGAATGATTTAAAGAGATGGTAAGACTGTTGCTTCCAGCCTGAACTTTCGCCCTCAGAACGGAAGAGATACCACATTCCCGCTTGCTTTTCGACCTGTACAAATACCTGATCCGCATTGATCAGGTGCGGCGGAGAAAGCACCTGCGGAACATACCCATCCAGCCCATTGGCCAAGCCCGCCTTCCACTGACTGAACTTCGCGCTTACCTCATCCGATGTTAAGGTGCCAGAATAGGCGCGAAAGAAATGAAATGGATAAGCCAGTTCAATGCTAGTCTTATTTACCCGCAGCAGTTTGTCAGAAAACACCCGCTTTTCAGCCTTCCCATTGCGATAAAAGCGCTTTTTTCCTTTATCATACACAAACACAGCATGCTGCCAGGCAGCGCCGTCGTACCAGTCAAAATCCAGCGTATACTGCTGCTGACGAAGAATGTCCGTTAGCGCCGCACTTTCAAAAGCCTTACCTTTCAATGCCAATCTATTTCCCGCTACCACCACCTCCGCATCGTCAAGCGTTACTAAGGTATCCTTTGCTGTTCCTTGGTTCCGCAAGGTGTTGAGCTTTCCGAGATTTAAATCGTCAGTTTGCAGCGCAAAGAAATCCGATTTCGGGACTTCATTGGCCAAACTGGCCACTTCCTCCTCATCCAAGCTCGTATTATATACCTGCAAACTGGATACATAGCCCGAAAAATGCTGATCCAGCACATCCGAAGCTCCCAGGACAAAAACATCCCCGGGCCTGACAAACAGCATCCTATTTTCCCTGCGTTGCAGCTTTCCGTCCACATAAATAGACTCCTGATAGCCGTCAAAAGAAAATACAATATGATGCCATACATTTGCGCCTGGAACCGATGCATACCCCAAATCAGGCCAGGAGCCATGCGTGATGGCCCCACGTCCGGGATCAGTACCATAACCAAAAATCGCTTTACTGAGATCCTGCTGCCCCGACGACCAGGCAACCAACTGTTCAAACCGGGCGATGTCCGGATTATTAACCCATAGCGCAATACTATAGGAACTATTTGCAGCCAATGACTGTGGCACAGCGAAGGTCGAGCGCAATGCGGTAGCTCCATCAAAGAAAAATGCCTTTTTACCCTGATAATTTTTAACGGCCAAGGCATGTTCTGTACTGAACATCCCCCCGAGTAGCCCTTTATTCTGAATACCTTTTACTTGTTGCCCCTCCTGGTAATTGGCCGCATCGATATGGATTAAATTACCCAATGTTATTTCCTTGACGGGCATCGTTTGTGCTGCAGACCACAGCGTCTGTTGCGCAAGCTTTTGTGCATACACTTTCATGTTCCAAACGCCACGAGGAAGTCCATTCACTTGCGTGTTCAATACATGTAATCTAACATATCTTGCCATAGCTTTGCCATGTTCAACAATAGGACTTGCCCAACGGTCATTATTCGAGCGATCTACAAAGCTTTTCCAGGCAAGACCATCCACAGAAGTTTCGAGTCGGTATTGATAGGCATAAGTCGGGTATTCAAACTGAATGGATATGGTCTGTATATCCGATATCTTACCCAGGTCAATAGCTACCCAGGCCGGTCCTTGATTATTTTTGGCCCGCCATAGTGTTCCATTGTTGTTGTCGACTAAGAATGCAGGCCTAAAATCTGCATTGTAGTAAGAAGAGGCCTGCACCGTTTTCCCAAAAGCCAAATCGACTGGCCCTGTAACTGTTGGAAGCAAATCTGTCACACCAGCATGTGTGGGCCGCACCGGCTCAATATCGCCGTCAGGCCTAAAGAATAGCTCGTCCATGGCAACCTGACGGTGGAAGCCGCCCCCAGCATGTGGGTTATTATGCCTGTGATAGACGATGAAATAACGATTATCCTGTTCAAGAATACTATGATGTCCCGGACCATGAATACTACCATCCTCGTTTGTAATCAATATCGGATTGGCCGATGGATATTCAAAAGGTCCCATGGGACCGATTTTACTTTTAACATATTGCACACGATAAGTACCATCTTCACAATGCCCCGAGGAGTACATCAGGTAATAGATGCCCTTACGCTTAAACATATAGGGCGCCTCAAAAAAGTCCTTTGCCACAGTATTAGGAATCAATGCTGTTTTTTCGAACGTTTTCATATCCCTGTTGAGTATCCCCACCCCACATCCATGATCGGGGTAGATTCCCCAGGTTCCCCAAAATAGATAGATGCGACCATCATCATCCCGAAAGGTTTGCCCGTCCAGAGTAATTACACCTGGAACCATATAGTTCGGGATCATCGATTTGCCACCGGCTACCAAAGGTTCCCAGGGGCCTGTGGGGCTGTCGGCCACTGCCCCAAAAATTTCTACAGGCTGACTATAATAGAGGTAATATCTTCCGTCGTATCCCTGCGTCATATCAGGAGCCCAGTACCAGTGTGTATTGGGCCAGTTCATGGGTTGAATGGTCCAGTTCTTAAAATCCCTGGATGTCCATACCTGTGATGGCCCTGCTCCCCAACCATTACCATCGGTGGTCGCATAGATATAATACGTATCTGCAATTTTCTTGATGCTCGGGTCCGCAAAATACCCAGGCAACAGTGGATTCAATACATTAGGCTGTTGGTAGGGTTTCAACGGCTGTGCCACCAGCCCTGTAAGCGACATAACCAGTGCAACCAAAATAGCGAAAGAAAAATGATGTTTCATGATAACACAAAGTTTACTGGTACATAAAAAACGATATCGCCATTCAACTAACTTTACAACAAATAAAATCTACGATAAATGTCTATTTAACATTAAATTTATAACTTCGATCATCGCATTACAAATTTTGAGGGCTAATAGGTTAAAAATGGGCTATTGAAGGTTAAAATCTACCCATAAATCGAGGGTACAATCCTTCATCTTTGTAAGAACAATGATCTTCGGCGTATTAAATGAGCAATAACATGTCAAAAATGAATCTTAAAAAAAGCTATTGGATCCTATTTGCGCTCGTATGCACACAGTTGCCAAGCAGCGTATATAGCCAACAGGACGAACACCCCGTATGGAAAGCAGTCAAAGCACAGCAAGCCACTTTGGGCGTAGAAGAGGGGGCCAAAAGTTTTACCCTCAAAAACCTCAACGTAGCTATCCTCAATGCATCGCAGACGCTATCTTCTTTTCGCCCCAACGGTGGCGAAAAAGATTTTGACTATACACCTGTTGAACTCCTGAACAAAAGAGACCGCAATAAGTTTTTTCATATCGGTGATATCAATATCAGTTTGCGTCGTCAGGGTGATACTCCCTGGACTTCCTACTCGTCGGCGGCAGACCGTAAGCATGTCATCCCAATAAATTCGGCAAAAAACCATCTTGCAAGCGCAGACATCAGCCCTACGCTCAACAATATTCCGTTGAAGGTTGTACGCAACTGGCAAGAAGAGCAGGGCGATCTGATCCTGAGTTTTGAGATTTCAAATCCCAACGATTATCCCATCGAAATCGGCGCGCTGGGTATCCCACTTCCCTTCAACAACAACATGGATTGGAAAAACCTCGATCAGGCCCATGCACAGAATGTTTTTTTCGATCCCTATATCGGCCAAGATGCAGGTTATCTACAGGTCAACCGCCTACATGGCAATGGGCCGAGTCTACTGGTATTACCTTACAAAAATGCTGGTTTTGAAGCCTATAATCCGCTCAATTCAGACCCTACCCCCCGAAGTATTACCTTTGAGGGATTTCATGAATGGATGATCCACAGTAAGGCCTATGCCGAGACCGACTGGAAAGGCGTAGAACAATGGAATACACCGACTTCTACCCTCTTAAAGCCACACGAGTCAAAGACCTTTGCCTTAAAATTTGTGCTCGCACCAAGTATCCGGCAGATTGAATCGGAGTTATTGAAAAACAATAGGCCCGTTGCTGTTGGACTTCCCGGATATGTTGTCCCCATGGACAATCCCGCCAAACTTTTTGTTAAGCACAACAAAGCGGTCAAAAGTGTCAGTGTCTTTCCCGAAGGTGCACTGAGCCTGACAAAAAAAAGAAGCACAGCCCAGCACTGGACGGAATACGAAGTGAAAGGCAACCGTTGGGGACGTGTACGGCTTACCATCAACTACGAGGACGGCATTACACAGACGATCCATTATAAAGTAATCAAATCCGAAAAAGAAGTTGTACAGGATCTAGGTCATTTCCTCACCACCAAGCAGTGGTATGAAAATGACAAAGACCGCTTTGGTCGCTCACCATCTGTCATATCCTATGACTATGAAGAGCAGCAACCCATCACCCAAAATAAGAGCGCCTGGTTTGCGGGCCTGAGCGATGAAGCCGGAGCAGCAAGCTGGCTTGCCGCCCTGATGAAACAGGTACTGCAGCCCGATCAACAGGAAATAGCCAAGTTGAAACGTTTTGTCAACGAGACCCTCTATGGTCATATCCAGCATAAAGAAGGCGACAAGAAATATGGGGTTGTGAAAAGCCTTTTTTATTATGAACCAGACTCGATGCCGGCCGGTACCTATCGTTCGGATATCAACTGGAAAACCTGGTCTGCCTGGCCCAAAAAGGAAGCCGATGACATTGGACGGTCCTATAATTATCCACATGTTGCGGCAGCACACTGGGTAATGTACAGGCTCGCCCGCAACTACAACAATCTGGTCAATGAGGAAACCTGGGACAAGTACCTCGAACGAGCTTACCAGACCAGTATCGCTATGATCGAAAAAGCGCCTTATTACGCGCAGTTCGGTCAGATGGAAGGCAGTATTTTCCTTATCATCCTCAATGATCTTCGTAAAGAAGGATTAACCGCTAGGGCAGACAAGCTCGAAGCGGCCATGCGCAAGCGGGCAGAGCATTGGAAAACCCTCAATTATCCATTCGGGAGCGAGATGCCATGGGATTCTACCGGTCAGGAAGAGGTATTCCTCTGGTCGCGCTTTTTCGGCTTCGACGAAAAGGCGCAGGTGACACTCAATGCCATCATTGCCTACATGCCTACTGTGCCGCACTGGGGATACAATGGCAGTGCACGCCGTTACTGGGATTTTGTCTATGGCGGCAAGCTTTCCCGTATCGAGCGGCAGCTGCATCATTATGGTTCGGCCCTCAATGCCATTCCTGTCCTTACCGCCTACCGCGACCATCCGGACGACTTCTACCTGCTCCGTATCGGACATGCAGGCATGATGGGTGCCTTAGCCAATGTCACAGCCGACGGCTTTGGCCCGGGAGCTTTCCACTCCTACCCGTCCACTCTGGCCAATGATGGCATCTCGGGCGATTATGGAACCGGCTTTTATGGTTATGCCGTCAATTCGGGGACCTATATTGTCGAACATCCCGAATTTGGCTGGCTGGCTTTCAGCGGTAATCTAAAAACCGAAAAACAGCAGGTCAAGGTTGCCCTCACTACAGCCTCCAAGGGACGAGTCTTCCTGGCAAAGGAAAACCTTTGGTTGACCACAGATGCCGGAGAAATTGTTGAATTATATTACGATCAAAAGGACCACAGCGTCACGCTGATCTTCAATAATGAAGCAAAACAAAACAGAACAAATATCCTGCTCAATGTAAATCCCGAAAGCCATTATGAGGTGGAAGGAATAAACAAAGATCCGTTGAATCGCTATGTAATACCCCTATCAACAAAAACGGTAAAATTGAAAAAGCTGAAGTAGAAGAGATCCACACAACGGCCTACCAAAACCTCGCCTATATCTACACCAGCATCCATGCGAGAAACATAAGTGATCATAAGACGCAAAAAAATCGGGCTTTCATTTAGATGGAAGCCCGATTCAAAACAAAAGGCTATTTTTTTACAGCACTATTTAGCTCAGCAGTTTTTGCTGAAATGCAAAACGGATCAGATCGGCCGTATTTTTGCTTTTGGTTTTGTCCATCAGGTTCTGACGGTGTCCTTCGACAGTCCGTTTGCTCAAAAAGATTTTATCCGCAATTTCTACAGCCGTAAATCCCTGCGCTATGAGTTCCAGTACGGCAAATTCCCGTTCTGTGATTTCATACTGCGACAGCCGTGAAGTAACATCTACGGCCCCACTATTCTCAGCATCAAAGTATTCCATAAACCGTAAACCGAAATTGGTCATCAGATATTTATGCCCATGCGATAAACGTAACAATCCAAATAAGATTTCATCATAATCCCCCCCTTTAGATAGATATCCGTCTGCGCCACTCCGGAAAGCTTCGGCTACATCAACCGGATCTTCAATCATGGAAAGCACAGCAAACCTAAGATCAGGATATATTTTTTTGGCCATCCGGATGAAACTTACACCATCCATGCCCTGCATATTCAGGTCCGTTAAAACCAGATCCGGCAATACATTTTGTTCAAGATAGATCAATGCATCCTCTGCACTGTCGACCTCACCTACCACCGAGAGCTTGTCGTGGGTATCAATGATCAAGCGTATCCCATTTCGCACAAGTCGATGGTCATCAACTAAAAGAATTTTAGTCATTTTTCCTCCAATCCTACTAAGATACTTTATTTTTTTTAATAGGCTATTTTTTAAATTTAGTTCAAGTAAAAATCCCCTACAAGTCTACTTCACCTTTCGCCATATCTTTTCATTGCCCACCTGATTATAGCGGTGTGCCAACGCAGAAAAGCGCAGTGTCTCCTGACTGCCCAAGGCGAGGTATCCGAATGTTTCGAGGCTTTCATCAAAAAGGGACAATACCCTGGCCTGAAGCTGCGTATCAAAATAAATCAGCACATTGCGGCATAGAATCAGCTGAAAAGCATTAAAAGAAGCATCACTCACCAGATTGTGAGATGCAAAAACAATACGTTCCCGCAAGGTGGAATTGAGTTTTACCCAATTATAATTCGCGCTGTAGTACGCTGAAAAATCAGCTTTACCGCCCGAAAGCTGATAATTTTCGACATAGGATTTTAGATTTGCCATCGGGATGACGGCCTTCTTTGCCTGCTCGAGCACCGAGGGGTTGATATCGGTGCCATAGATCAGTGATTTGTGCAAAAGATTCTCTTCTTGCAATAGAATTGCCAGTGAGTACGCTTCCTCACCTGTTGCGCAGCCCGCTATCCAGATGCGGATAAACGGCGAAGTGCGCAATTTGGGAAGAATTTCATGACGCAGATTTGCGAAAAAGCTTGGATCACGAAACATTTCGGTCACATTCACGGTCATCTTTTCAACAAATCGCTGCACATATTCCCGATCGTGAACAACGCGATAACGCAGTTCGGCGAAACTCGTAAAATTATCCAGCAGGCAAAGCTGGTTGATCCGCCGCGACAAGGATGCTTTCGTATAGTGGGTAAAGTCGTAACCATAGAGACGCTCCACATCCTCCATCAGGATCATGACCTGCTCTTGGCTGACAATTTTTTTCCCTGTGGTCATCCCGCTATTTCTCTTATCATCTGCACAAGCAGTTCAATGTCGATCGGTTTCGAGATATAGCCATTTGCTCCTGCAGACAGGCATTTTTCACGATCACCGGTCATAGCTTGTGCCGTTACGGCGATGATAGGCAATTCACTTGCATTCCATGATTGACGGATCAACTTGGTGGCTTCATAGCCGTCTATCTCGGGCATCATCATATCCATGAGGACAAGACTTATGCCTATATGATATCTTAGCTGGACAAGTCCATCTTCTGCAGACAGACAGCCGATTGCTTGAAAACCTCTTGACTTCAGGGCCAATTTCAACGCAAATATATTGTTCTGATCATCGTCGATGATCAATATGGTTTTGTTCTTATCCATGCTCCTTATTTATTGCGTTATTATTCATACAACCATACACGCAAGAGAGACAATAGCTGATCGATATCCACCGGTTTGGATATATAATCAGACGCTCCCGCGGCAATACATTTTTCCCTATCCCCCATCATTGATTTGGCTGTAACCGCAATAATGGGCATATTTTCGTATCGCTGATCTTTTCGGATCGAAGCAATCGTTTCGTAACCATCCATTTCGGGCATCATCATGTCCATCAGGATCACCGCCACATCCGGATTATCTTCCAGCTGTTTCAGCGCATCTTTTCCGTCCGTTGCCGGCACCACGGTCATCTGATATTTTTCGAGCGCCTTGGTGAGCGAGAAGATATTTCGGATGTCGTCATCCGCTACAAGTACCTTTTTTCCCTGCAGAACATCCTGCAAAAAGCCAAGTCTACCCGGCGATTTGATAGAAGGACCGTTATTTTCTTCTACAAGATGTAGAAATAGACCAACTTCGTCCAATATACGCTGATAGGAATTAGCCGTTTTTACAATGATAGAATCCGCATACCGTTTTAATTTCATTTCCTCTACCTGCGAAAGGTTCTTACCGGTAAATACAATAATCGGCAAATTTTCAAGGCCTTGGTTTCGTTTTACGGCTTCCAATGTCTCGTAGCCAACACGGTCTGGAACCCCCATATCAAGGATCACACAGTCGGCAGTGTCTGAACTCAGCGCCACAATGCTATCTTCTACATTGCTCTTGATCTCCGAGGCAATGTCAGAACTCTCGAGGAAGAGCGACAGCGCCGCAGCATGTTTGGGATTTTCTTCAACGATCAATACTTTTTTGGGATGCCGCGTGAGGGCATCTTCTATTTTACGGAACATATCGCCCATCTGCTCCAATGCCATCGGTTTATTGATAAAGTCTATGGCGCCCTGAAGCAGGCTTTCTCTTTTAACCTGTAAAGAAGACATAATATGCACAGGTATATGTCGAGTCTTGGGGTTTTCCTTGATCTCAGCCATTACCTGCCAGCCATCTTTAAGTGGAAGCTGAATATCCAATAAGACCGCCAACGGCATATAACGTGCCACCATCTCCGTAGCGATATCACCACGGACGACCACGATACCTTTGTAGTTTTGCTGACGCGTATATTTGAGCAGGATCTTTGCGAACTCAATATCATCTTCAACAATCAAGATAAAACGGTCGCCTGCGACGATGCTATCGCGATCATCCGGAATATCGGCTGGAATAGGAATCTCAGGCATCCTTTCCACGGCCTGCACTGCCACTTGTGAATCTTGCCCCACTACGGCGTGCCCCACCGTTTCAACGTCTGTTTCTCCGATCATTGGTCGCTGCAATTCCGTAGCAAATATGGATGGCATGTTGCCCGAAATCTGCTCCGGAAGGATGAGGCGGAATACACTGCCTTTGTTTTCTTCGCTATCCAGCAAGATTTCGCCACCGAGTAGGCGCGCCAGTTCCCGACTGATCGAGAGCCCTAGTCCAGTGCCCCCAAATTTGCGGCGTGTAGAACCGTCTGCTTGTTGAAAAGCCTCAAAAATCAGATGCTGTTTGTCTTTTGGTATTCCTATTCCAGTATCGCGTACTTCAAATACGATACGGTTTCTCTGCGACTGTTCGCGGTCAATATGCAAGGTAACCTTACCCGAAGCTGTAAATTTGATGGCATTCGACAATAGATTACGTAAAATCTGATCCAGGCGCTGCTTGTCTGTTTCGAGCTGCATCGGCAAACCCTCCGCGGCGCTCATTTCTAATTCGAGCTGCTTATCCGCGGCGATTGGTCCGAACATAGCCGTCAGTCCATTCAGTATATCGGCAAAATATACAGGCTGTACATCCAGATCCATTTTTCCGGATTCTATTTTGGAAAGATCCAGAATCTCATCTATCAAGGTCAGCAGGCTCTTTCCTGAACTTTGGATCACAGCTGCCGATTCCATCTGCTCTTCATTCAGGTTACCATCCGAATTTTCGGCCATCAAACGGGAAAGTAACAGAATTGAATTGAGCGGTGTACGTAGTTCATGCGACATATTGGCCAAAAACTCAGACTTATAGCGTGTACTTTGCTCAAGCTCTGCCGCCTTTTTCTGAATTTCCTGATTGCGTTCGGCAATTTCAACATTTTTATCTTCCAACAGTTTGGAGCGTTCCTCCAATTCACGGTTAGACTGCACCAGTTCTTCCTGCTGCACACGGAGTTCCTCCTCCGATGCCTGCAATTTATGCGTATGCATTTCGAGGCTCGAATTAAGGGATTCCAATTCGGTATGCTGTGCCTGCAGCTCTTCGGTCTGTGCCTGGGTTTCTTCCAATAGATTCTGCACCACCAGTCTGGCCTGCGCCGCCGCAAGTGTAGTACCTACCTTTTGCACTGCATCTCTAAAAAATGTCAACTGTATGGAAGAAAAAGGCTGTAATGCCCCCAGCTCCATCACACCGATACATTGGTTATCCTCAAAAATAGGCAAGATAAAAAGGTTGTTCACCTGCACCTTTCCGTTGGCAAAACTGATAACATAGCTGCTATTTTCGAGGTTTTCAAATAACTTTTCTTTCTCGTCTTTAAAGACCTGACCGACCATGCCTTCTCCTGGAGCGAAGCGATTATGGTCGGGATTTTCGAGTCCATAGGACCCCCTTAAGACAAGTTCATCCTGTTCCATCAGGTAAATGGCACCATTGACACAGTTGCCATATTTTGTCAGATGGCCGAGCGTAACGGCTGTGAGCTCTTCCTGCTGTTTATTACCCATCAAGAGGTTGCTCAGCTGGGTTAGTCCGGCCTGATGCCAATTGTTATCACTGAGTTCATCAAAAGATGTTTTGAGCGACCTAGCCATTTCGTTGAGGGATCCTGTCAAGCTGCCCAGATCGTCCTGTTCGGCATCCTGAATCTGCATTTCATAATTGCCGGCAGCAATCTCGCGTGCTATACGCTGAGTAATACTCAGTCGGCGCTGGATCTCCTCATCTTTTCGTTTCAGGTCATTCTGCAACTCCTCACGCTTAAAGAAATCTGCCCTGAGGCGGAAGTAAAAAAACAGCGTAATCAGCAACGAAACTGCCGCAGCCAATAAAACAAATATGGAGGTGTATCCCGAAGAGCGTGTAAGTTCATCTGAACGTCGATTGAGCAGCGATTCTTCTTTATCTATGATTTTGCTGATCAACAAACGGCAACTGTCCATATAGGTTTTGCCTTCTTCAAGCTGGGCAACAGAGATCATACCACCTCGTTTTTTGATGTTCACCAAATTCTCTAATCGATTTAGTCGAGACTGAACAAGTGTTGACAGGGTATCAATCACCTGCTGCTGCGCTGGGTTATCAGCCGTAAGATCGTGCGCGCGGCTCAGCGATTGAGGCAAAGACTGAAGACCATTTTTGTAGGGATCGAGAAACTTATCCATCCCCGTCAGCAGGAAGCCGCGCTGGCCCGTTTCTGCATTCTGTAAATCCTGCAAAATTTTATTGACACGGCTCATGACACGGCGACTGTGATCGACCATCGCACTATTATGGATCTGCTTACGGATACTCACATAAGAAGCCGTTGAACTCGCTAACAGGATCAACAGTGAAATTCCAAAACCTACCTGCAGGTTTCTTAAAATAGTTTTAGGCATGCTTTTCAACAATTGAGTTAAGACAATGCCAACTGATGATTTAGATGGCCGCCAAATATAGCAATAGGGAGCTTAAATTAAATCCCGTGTCGCCCGGCCCCAACCATCTTACCGTATTTTAACAAAAACTTACGTATTTATCCCCCTTCAGCAATCTTGCTGGCAATAATAGCCGAGGTAGCGGCGCAAAAATCTAGGCCCGAATAATCCGGATTATAGCCGCCCATGTAAGGTACAGCCATCATGAAAAGACGTTGACTGGCGTTGCCGCTGTGATCTACCAGCCGGAAGCTGTCGTCTATCTTTACCCCGGGTACCTGCAAAAAAATGGCGCCATCCGGAGCTACAAACATATGGTCGTTGCCTGCCAGCATTTGTTCTTTGGCCTGTTCCACTGAACGAAATCGCAGGTAAGCTGGACTGACATTGCCATTGTCGACTAAACTCTTGAAAGGAAATTCTTCAAAGTTCAAGGGGCGCTGTCCTACACAGTCCACAAATGTCTTATAATAGGTTTTTACTTCTATCCCAGATTCATCGGTATAAAAATAGTTAGCGCCGCGGTCGCTCGCAGGTTCAACCCGACTGTCCGTACCAACATTGACCACTTCCAGCCGACCAGCATCGTGTAGTGCGAGGAGCTCACGACTGGAACTCTGCGGCACAAAAGCGATGACAATGGAAATCAACGGCATCAGTACTTTTTTTAAACGCAGCATATCTTCGGCAGACATATATTTGGCCGGGTAATTCAGGGTAAAGCTCAAGGCAGAAAGCACTTCTTTCCAATAGATAGACTGACGCCTTCTGATAGATTTCAGCGCTTGTTCGTGCTCTTGGCGAAATCCCTCGAAGGCATCTTTCTGTTCCCTTAAACTGAGTACTGCTTCTACAAAGTCTTCCAGGCTGAGCTTTTCCACGATCGCATAAAAGTCGGGATCCTTTTCTTTAAACTGCGCTTTAAAATTACGATCGAACAGAAAATCCAACGACACGAAACCTTCATTTTCAAGTCTGTTAAGCATGAGTTCCTCTTCGGAGATCAAGAGCTTGTTGGCTAGGAAAGGTTCTTCCTGATGGAATCGGATCGCAGGCAGAAGACCACTGCGGGTATGCATCAATAACTTAAAATTTTCACTTCCCGGGTCGATCTGATATCTTAACTCACCTGTCTCCAGCGCCTCAAAAGACCCATTGTGGCGTGCCAGTTTACGGATAGCATCGATTGCCGTGAGCGAAGCGCCACGTAAGCCTACTGCATGGTCTGTTTTTAAGGCGAGCTTTGACGGCGGATAGGGTGATTCAAAATAATGTTCTACATTGCCCTCATACCTGGTTGGCCATTTATGTCCGGTACAGATGATAACCTTGTCTACGATATAGGTATCGGTGCTGCCCACCATGATTTTAACCTGCATCTGGCTATCGAGATCAATGATATCACTGACCTGGCTGCCGAGATGAATCTGTGTTTCTATCCCCTTTCCATCCGCCATCCGTTTCAATAGCATAAACTGCTCCGACAGATAGCGGCCAAGGAGCAGCCGTGGTACCACTTTGTAGCGATTAAAATCGTCAACATCGATGCCATAGCTTCGGAGCGTGGTCTCCGATAAGGATTGAACATAATCCTCAATCGTCGAAACCAGTGCGGGAATTTCATGATCCGAGACATTAGTTAGATGCTCCGATGTAGCACCTTCGTAGCTATAAGGCATCCCTGCCCCCAATTGCTTGCGGGACTCGAAAATAGATACTTTGAGACCGGCTATATTCTTTTCGACCAGTCTCTTGTACATAAACAGGCCACTGGGTCCACCCCCGATAATGGCTACATGAATATTTTGTTGCATAGTTTTCGTTGCGCTGCCTAACGGACAGTATTCGGTTCTAAGAACAAGGGTAAATTGCAGAAAGTTTTAGGGGCCATTTATTCCCGGACAATAAAAAACGGGATAAATACGGGCCACGATTTAAATACCTGAATCTCGGATTCTGCAAACGATCATCAGGTACCTGCTGTTTTTCGAATAAACAAAATGATAACAAATAAAAATATTATGGAAAACAACATCAACAATCCAGAGATCATCAATGACATTATTAAGATCAACAACGACCGCATCGAGGGTTATAAAAAAGCTATTGATCTAGCGACAAGTCATGGCTTGGATAAACTTATACCAACATTTCAAAAATTCATCGGACAATCGGAAGAATTTATTGCCGAGTTGACACCTTATGTTGAGCTTGAAGGCAAAGAGGCGACGGATAGCACCATGCTGAGCGGCAAGCTTTTCCGCGCCTGGATGGGGATAAAAGTGAATATTACGGGAGATGACGAAAGAAGCCTGCTCGAAACCTGTGAGCAGGGAGAAGATGCCTTCAAATCAACTTATCAAACAGCTTTGGCTGAAGGATCGGAAGAACTTTCGCAAAATGTTCATAGCTTAATCAATACACAGCTCAGCAAACAGCTTGAAGCGCATAATATCATTAAAATGCTGCGCGATAGCAAAACCCTCTAAGATTGAAATAGTAATTTTTCTTTTTCACGAAAAATACCGAAGTGTATATTGCTTCGGTATTTTTTTTATGTCTCGACTTCATCATCGACTCATCTTAGCCAAGAATGTAGCGCCGCTTTTGCTGATTGCTTCCATTTCTCCCGAACAGAGATTGTTGTCGTAACCATAAGCGGAAAAAGGGAATCTGAAAAATCATATATTATAGCAGCATTGACATAAACGGTTAAAAAAAGTAATATTTTACATCACTTGCGTCCTAAACGTTTAAAAAGTGGCGGTGTTTGGATATAGCAAAGTTGCTATATTTAAATTGCAAAATTATAACCCACCGCCATGATAAATTTAAATGTTTTTAGTCAGATTTTATCTCTTATCGACCGCGAATTATTCAAAGATTTGGTTTCAAAGCACAAAAGTGACAAACATCAGAAAGGGATCAACAGCTGGACGCATCTAGTCAGTATGCTTTTCTGTCATTTTTCCTCAGCAGATTCGGTTCGTGATATTAGTAACGGCCTACGCAGTACCACTGGTAAAAGGACACCCATTTTCGCAAAGATCTTGGTCAGCTAAAGCGTAAAGTATATCTGATGGATG